>NZ_CP124018.1:0-908244 GCF_030439285.2 [Borrelia] turdi
ATAATTTAATTTAATAGTATACAAAAGATTTGAAAAATCAAATCAATATAAATAGTTGAAAAAACTAAGCCTATTTATATATAATATATTATATATAAACTAACTGAAATGCAATATGCTACAATATTATCAATCTTGTTATTAATATGTACTGTTAATTTATTCTGTTTTAAAAATAAATTAACTACTTCTCGATGGGAATTCCCTAAAGGGGATATTTTTGAAAAAAAACTAAAAATAGGTACATTTTACCATAATTATATAAATCCTATCTTTTATGATGAAAACTATAAATACATTGCCTTTATCGGGATATTGACATCTTATAATGAATGGATTGAAATACAATTCAGCCCCATAAATTTTTTTACTATCCCAACAAATAAGGATTTTATTTCAAATGCTTATTTCAATTTAGCTTTCACTATTTACATTGCTAAATATTCAATTTTAGCTGATACACTTACTATAAAATTCTTTATTGGAACCCAAATCGATTTGACTCTAAGAACTACTATATTTATAGGAAAAACAACTAATGCATTTCTCTACCCAATTCTTCCCCTAATTACCTTAAAATTTGAAATTGATTTTATACCTAACAACTACAGCATTTACTCTAAATTATCAACTTCTTTTAAAGAAGCTATTCTTTTGGATTTAGGAATATCCATATTGATACCATAAAAATTTTAACAAGAGATTATCCAACCATCTCAACATAAATAACAAAGACTAAAAAACGAATTTAATAAAAACCAATTTTACTAAGGAATAAGGACTATATTAATACCTGAACTTAAAGACTTTTTAATAGCATTTTCAATATTAGAAAAACTTCTTGTAATTGCCCCCATATCATAAGAATCTGTAATCATAATGCTAGCAATATTTAAATTTTCTCTTATAATATTAACAATACCTTTGGACATGCTAGTTATATCTTTAGAAATTTTGGGAGCATTTACATGGCCAATCATGATAAATTTAGCAGCTCTACCAAAAACAAACGGCACAAAATTATTTAACATTAAGAAGCTTCTACTATAAGGCAAAAATGCCAAATATTTATGTGTGTCTATGGTTGTTCCCCCTAATCCAGGAAAATGCTTAATTGCCGAGAATACCCCATGATTCTGCATACCATCAATAAAAGCTTCTACCATAAGTCCAATATTATAAGCAGAATATCCTCCAAACGTTCTATTTAATAAAGGGGTATGTGGTGCAAATTTTATGTCGGCAACTGGAGCCATATTTAAATTAATGCCTAATCTACGCAATTGTTTAGCAAGAACTTCACCAATTTTATAAATAAGATGCAAATCGTTAACACCTCCTATATACTCCATAGCTGGAAAATTATAAACCCCCATTTTTTTATTTTCACTAGCTCTAGTAACTATTCCTCCCTCTTCATCAATAGCAATAAAAATATCATGTCCAATATGGCTTTTTATTGTACTAATCAATCTTTTTGTCTGTTCAGCATCTTTTAAATTTTCTCTAAACAAAATTATACCAATTGGGTTAATCTTTTTTATTCTATTAATATCATCAGTATTAGGTTCTTGAACATTCTTAAAATTTCCTAAGTTTCTAATTCCAATAAATAAGTTTCTATCTTTTAAAATAGTTTGAAAATCGAATTCACCCAAAAATTCCATAAAATCTACAAGATCTGATTTATCCTTGTTAAAATATTCATAATCTATTCCTGGCAAATATTCTTCTATTGCAAATAAATTTAAACAACAAAAGATAAAAAATAAAGCTTTTAAAAAGTCCATCTATAACATCCACGCAACAAACCATAATCTTTTGATAACAAAGCAGCAAGAGAACAATCCAAATCTTTAGTAGCATCAGAACCATCAGATCTCTTACTATAAAAATATCCATGATACCTATCTTCAAGATAATTACTATTAAACAACATATCAACAAATAACTTTGCGGGAAGGAATCTTTTGCTTCTATCAACAGTTAAAATTAATGGATTTTCCATTAATTTTAACACTTCCCAGGTTATTTGCTCAACCGAAATATATTTACCGAATTCTTTATCTTGTTCTATAATTCTAATGGGCATTTTTTCTATTATCTCATCAATATTTTTTATCAAATACTCTAAATTAAACAGCCCGGTAGCACAATTAAATAACAGCCTGTTTCCTTTACTCTCAAATTCTTGTATAATCTCTGAAGAAATACCTCCACCAATATCAACACAAATTAAACGATCCTCGGCATTTACTGCCAATACCCCCCCCTTAAAATCTGTCTTGCTTTTAAAACTAAATTCAAATCCGGCAGAACAATTGGTCAAAGCCATTAAAGCAAGTGCTTTAAAATTAACTGTAAAGCCCATATTATCAACATTACCAATGTATACAAATCTCTTCCCAGATTCATAAAGCTGTAAATAAATATCTTTTAAAATTTTAAAATTTTGACCATGACCGGCAGGCAAAGCTAAAAGAGAATTATCATTTTTATTATTCTTAAAAGTAAAATATCGATAATTAGAGCCATTCAGCTTTTCATAACAATAAACTAAAGGTTGTACAGCTGTAAAAACATCTTCTTTTTTTAAATTGCAAAAATTTACACTTTTAATCAAATCGTCTGCAAATAAATCATCCAAAAATTTGGAAATAGATTCATCCGTTTTACAACTAGTCATTTGAAATATAGAAGGCTTAATTCTTCCACCAGAAAAAGATTCATATCTTTTGGCAACCATTAAAAGATGCCTAATTTTCAAAGCCAAAAATGAAAACCCAAAACTACCGTCTTTGTTAATATAAGCTGGGGTCATGCCCTTTGGGAATTCTCCAAATTTTTCTTTAAATTCAAGTATTTTAGATTTATATAGCATATATAAATCTTCATTAAATCCTCTATTTTTAACTAAATCAAAATAACTTGTTGCAGAGCCTCCATTTAAAATTCCAAAAGAAAGATATGGGAAAAGAATTAATCCCAAATTTTCAAGATCAGAAGAAGAAAAAATATAACAATTATCTTCTTCTAAATACAAGAATTTAGAAAAATCATAAAAATATTTTTTTAAATTATCCTCAACCAACCCTTTGTTAAACTTAAATCTCAAAATTTTATCCGAAATATCAAAAATATTTTTATGGCCATCACAAGGAAAGTACTTAATAGATTCAAAATTATTAATTCCTATCTCACCAGAATTAAGTTTTTTTAGTATCATTTCAGAAAAAATTTTATCAACTTTAGCATTCATCAGCAAAAACTAAAACCCTTAAGATAAAACTTATTAATTACAAGCAAAAAAACAAATTTTTAAGTATAATAATATAAGTGCCCATATTATTAATAATTATAGCAATAATATGACTAGAATATCAATGGAAAGAAATTTACATGCTTAAACAATATACACTTAACATGAAAAATTTTAAAAAAGCTTTTGATAAGATGATATTTTCTCCTTCTGGATTTAGAAAAATTTTTGCAAAATCAAAAAATGAAGATTCAACAGAAAATGAAATAGATAATGAAGATAAAGTACTAATAGCACTAATAATCTTCACAATATCAAATTATTTTAAAAATGAATCCAAGCCCTATATTGGATTAGGATTAGACTCAAGACCAACTGGTAACATTATTGCAGAAATAGCAATAAAAATATTAATAACAAACAAAGAAAAAATTAAGTTTTTTGGCATACTTCCAATAACTGAAATTTTAGCTTGTACGAAAAACACTAAGGATTCAAAAGGTTTCATTTACATATCTGCAAGCCATAATCCAACAGGATACAATGGAATAAAAATAGGATTAAACGATGGTGGCGTACTAAATTCTGCAAAAACGAATGAAATAATAAAACAAATTAAAAATAATAGACAAAATGAACAGTTAATAAAGCATTTAATTAATACTCTAAACAAATTTGATGAAGACAAATCCTATTTAGAGGACTATAACAAAACAATAAAATTAGAAAGAAAAAATAAAAACCAATCTTACGAAGAATATAAATCATTAATACACGAAATAGCATGTGAAAACGATATTAACAATAAAAATATAGAAATTTTAAAGAAAAGAATACTAAAAAATCCAATTGGAATAATAGCAGAAATGAATGGGAGCTCTAGAATCAATTCAATAGATAAAGAATTGATAGAATCTTTGGGATTGAAAATAGAATTATATAATGACAAAATAGGTATTTTTAAGCATGATATTATTCCTGAAGGAAAATCTTTAAATGAATGTAAAAAACTACTACAAAAGAAATATATAAAAGACAATTCTTTTGAGCTAGGATATGTACCGGATTGTGATGGAGATAGGGGAAATCTGATATTTATAGACAAAGTCACAAACACTGCAAATATCATCGAAGCGCAAAAAATATTTGCACTTGTAGTAATTTCAGAGCTTAGCTATCTTTATTATACAGGAATAAAAAATAACATAGCAATAGTAATCAATGATGCAACATCTCTGAATATTGAAAAAATTGCAAATTTTTTCAACGCCAAAGTTTATAGAGTAGAAGTTGGAGAAGCCAATCTAACAGAAATGGCAGATGATTTAAGGGCCCAAGGAATGATTGTAAAAATCTCCGGGGAAGGATCAAATGGAGGTTGCATAATATATCCCTCAAGAGTAAGAGACCCAATTACTACCCTACTTAGTATCGTAAAATTATTAAAAATGAAAGAACTTTATCAAATATGGTGCAAGTTGTCTAAAAACTGCTATAAAGAAAAATATAACTTAAAAGATATTTTAAATACAACAAATTTTTACAGCAATGTAATAGTATCATCCAAGAAAGCCAATTTAACAAATCTCAAAATAAAAAATCAAGAAATTTTAAAAAGAAACTATGAAAATCTATTGATTAAAGAAATAAAAAGCAATAAGTTATTTCAAGAATTATCAATAGTTGATTATGAGATCATTAACTATGAAGGCAAAAGACAATCCAAGATTAGGACAGGAGATTCATCGGGTGGATTAAAGGTATTGTTAAAAACTAATAAGGAAATTATTGCAACCTTGTGGATGAGAATCTCAAAAACAGAGCCAGTAACAAGAGTGCTTAGCGAGGTTATTTATGAAAAAAGAAACATTTTGCTCAAATTACTAGAATTTAATAAAAGCTTAATAAAAAGGGCCAATCTACTATAATAATTAATATTGTTTGATTTAAATAATAATGGGTTAATTATTACTATAAATCTAGTATAAATCAATACTTTTACAATACTTGGAATTCTTCATTTTTTATTCTTTTCAGTACCATATTTTATTCCATTCCAAGTTTTTGAAAGTCCTATTAAATCCTTAACATCTTTTACCACTTTATTTGCAATAAACCTTGCTTTGCTAGTACCATCAAAAATAATCTCATCAATAAAATCTTTTTTCTTGCCTTCATAAAAACTTCTTTTATCTCTGATTGGCTTTAAAAAAGCATTCAAAGCTAAAAATAATTTCTTTTTAACCTCAACATCGCCTACTTTACCCTTTTTATACCTACTTTTAAGATCTTCAACTTCTTCATGATTAGTATTAAAAATATTGTGATAAATAAAAACGGGATTATCTTCAACATTACCTGGAATATCTGCTCTTATTCTATTTGGATCTGTATACATAGACATAACTTTTTTTTCTAACAAATTTTCATTATCGTTTAAAAAAATTGCGTTATTAAGGCTCTTGCTCATTTTATTCTTACCATAAATACCCACCAAAGGACGAGAATCCGTGAAAACAGATTCGGGTATTGGAAAAAAATTATTTTTGTACAAATGGTTAAACCTTCTTGCAAGTTCTCTTGCAAATTCAATATGAGATTCATTATCACGCCCAACAGGGACTAAATTTGCTTTTGCCATTAGAATATCTGCACTCATAAGAACAGGATATCCTAAAAGACCGTAAGGAATCTCTTTAAGTCCAGCCGCAATGCTCATGTCCTTTATACTTGGAATCCTTTGCAAACGAGCAACAGTAACAATCATTGAAAATATTAAATAAAGCTCAAAGAGCTCGGGTATAGCTGATTGCAAATATATATTAACCTTATTAGGATTAATTCCACAAGCAAGATAATCTAAAACCATCTCTCTAACATTAGAAGGTATTGTATTGATGCTTTTCAAATCGGGTTTTGTAGTTAAGGTGTGTAAATCAGCTATAATAAAATATGTTTCATACTCTTCTTGAAATTTCAAACGATTTACCACAGATCCTACATAGTGTCCTAAATGAAGAGCACCAGTGGGTCTATCTCCCGTAAGCATAACCTTTCTTTTCAAAATCAAATCTCCTCATCATTGCCTGAAATATGGCTAATATTGTTTAAAATCTCAGAACCACCTAAAAATACAGAAAAAGACTTTAACCAACTTACATTATCAACTATTACCTTTACAATCACAGTAAAAGGATAGGCTATTAAAAGACCCACAATACCCCAAAGCCATCCCCAAAAAAACAAAAAACATAAAAGCAAAAATGGTGAAATATCAAGTCTTTTTCCCTGCATTTTTGGCTCAAGAATATTCCCAATCAACATTTGAACAGAAGTATTGTATATAAAAATATAAAGCACTATGTTTAAATTTGGATAAAATTGGATTAAAGATGTTATTACAATAAAAAACACAGCTAATATTGATCCAATGCTGGGAATAAAATTGAAAACAAAGGTAATAACTGCCCAAACAAGAGGGAAATCTTGTCCAAACAAAGTTAATCCAATAAACACTAAAATACCTGTTAAGCAGCTCATAAGAATTTTTATCCCTAAATATTTGCCAATTTGATTATTAATCGTATCTAGAGCCCCAATAAATCTAGTAGATACTCGCTTTTTAAAAGCTTTATCTAGTTTCATTCCAAAAACATGTATTTCTGAAAGCAAAAAATACAACAATAAAAATACTACTACTAAGCTACTTGTAAATCCAATAATCTCATTAGAAGCTCTTGTTAAAAACGAATAAATGTAACCAGAGAAATTCATATCATTAATAACAGAGCTATCAACTTTATATCGACTAAGCACATCTTTCATAATAAATGCCAATTGATTTTGATAGTAGGGCAATTGCCTCATTAAAACAGTAACACTATAATAAACAAAACTAAAAATCAAATAAGAAAAAGAAAATAATAAAAAAAATATAATAAAAACTATTAAAAATTTTGGAACTTTGAATCTTGCCAAAAAAGTATAAACGGGATAAACTAAAAATCCCAACACTATGGAAATAGCTAAAGGTTTAAATACAGTTTCTGCTATTTTAAAAACCCCAATAAATATTAAAACTATAACAATAAAATAAAAAACGGATTCTACTCTCCAAGGCCTTAGCCCTTGATTTGTATTTAAATCTTTAAACATACTCCCTCTTTTCGTTTTTTACTGCTTTTATCAACCAAACATAAACAAAAATAAATTAATGAATTAATACGCTCAAGCAATTTTTTTCATTATCCAATTATATAGCTTAGTGCCCTTACTATAATTAGCTTCAACAAAATCTCCCATTCTATTCTCATAAAACTAATTTTTTTGCATTACTATCATTTTCATGATGCACTTGCTGCAGATTACCATAAATAAAAGTACTATCAAAATCGAATATTAAAGTTATAATATTTTCTTTTTCATTCATAAATTTAAAAACAATTTAATTTAATAATTGTAAACTGTGCTTATTTATATATTTTATATTATACTAATATAGATTAATAAGTACAGTGTTTTAACATTGAGTAGAAAATTCGTGATAGACATAAATGATTTAAATCAAATAAAAGATACTTTTTCGAGAGTTTTAGATCTAAGCTTAATTAGCATTCTGGTATACTACATATATAAAAACGTAATCAATTCTTATTCCACGAATCTACTAAAAGGAATATTAATCATCATCTCTATAGGAATTATCTCGTATTATTTAAATCTTTATACCATTAGTTGGCTGTTAAATTATATAGCCAATATATTACCAATAGCAATAGTAATACTTTTCAATCAAGAAATAAAAAAAATAATAATGCAAATTGGAAATTTCAATTTAGCTTTTAAGCTTTCAAATAAAAAAGAAGAAACTTTAAAAGTCATTTCTGAAATCCTAAAAGCAGTTAAACACTTATCTGAAAACAAATCTGGCAGCCTAATATGCATTGAAAAAAAAATACAACTGGAGCAAATAATAAACAAAGGAACTAAAATTGATGCGCTAATCTCTAGTGAGCTGCTAATATCACTATTTGAACGCGAAACCCCTCTTCACGACGGAGCTGTAATAATTAGTAAAAACAAATTAAAATATGCGGGCTCATTTTTACCGTTATCTAATGTTGATTCTATTAGCAAAGCATTTGGAACAAGGCATAGAGCAGGACTTGGGATTTCTGAAAATTCTGATGCAATAACAATAATAACCTCCGAAGAGACCGGATCTATCTCTATTACAATCAATGCAAAATTGGAATACAACTTAAGTTTAAACGAAATTAGAAATAAATTAAATCTCGAGCTAATAGAGTAAAATAATGAAAATAAGCAAAAAAATAACAAATATAATAAAGTTACTATTTGATGATTGGCAAAATAAAGCCATTTCTATTTTAATAGCTATTTTAATGTTTGTAGCATTTCATTTCAATAAAATAGAATCAATAACAACTGAAAAAGAATTTAAAATCATCTTAAATGATCAAATAGCTCTTGGGAAAATTCCCGACTTTAGCAAGGTCAAGGTCACAATAAAAGTTAACAAAGATGACTTAAAATACCTTGATCTTAATAAAATAATATTATTTATTGAAGCATCAAAAATAAAGATTCCTGGAAAATATAAGCTACCAATAAAAATAAAAAATCTTAACTCAATACACATTTCAGAATATAAACTTTCAAAAACAAATGTATTCTTAAGTCTTGATAGCAAAATCTCTAAATTAGTTAAAATAGAACCTAAGTTTAAACTTATAGAAAAAGATGGCAAAGGCGAATATTTTATTGCAAAATACAATATATTGCCTGAACATTTATTAGTATGTGGACCCGAACAAGAACTCAAAAAAATAAATACTATTCAAACCAACGTAAAAGAATTTGATACGAGAACCTTATTTGTATCGGATTATCTTGAAGTAGTTTCTCCAAATCCTCTAGTTATGCTTGAAAAAAGTCATGTGGTGATCAATATTTATTTAAACAAAAAATATTCAAATACAACAATAAAATCTCCTAATCTTATTTTTAATAATCTAAAAAATAGTCTTGCGATTAAAGATAAAGAAAAAATAATAAACTCAGAAAACAAAATGTTTATAAAAATAAAAACAAGGCTTTCTGAAAAACAAATTAAAACCCATATAAACAATCAAAATATAAGCCTTGCTTTTGATTTGGCAAATATAAAAACCCCTGGAATTTATAACATTCCCACAAATATAATTCTTAAAGAAAATATCAATGAAACAGAAATATATGATTATGAGCCCAAGAAAATAAAACTAGAAATAATTGAAAGCTCGGAGATCAAGCAATGAAGTCAATAGGGTGTGATATAATAAAAGTTGAAAGATTTAAAAATTTTTTGGAAAATAAAAAAAAAATGGAGAGATTCTTTACGCATAAAGAAATTGAAAATTTTAAATTAAAAGGGAAAAACATTATAGAAAGTTTAGCTGGAAAATTTGCAGCTAAAGAATCTTTAATTAAAGCATTAAGCCCACTGTTGCAACATAAAATACCTTATAGTCTTAAAGATATTGAAGTAATAAAATCTTTAAAAGGGAATGCAAAGTTTTATTTGCATAATGAAATTGAAAAATTTGCAATAAAAATGAATTTAAAGCTATACCTAACAATATCCCATGAAAAGGAGTACGCTATTGCATTTGTAATAGTAGAAAATTAATTCATGAAAAAAATATCATTTTTTACAAAAGAAAAAATTGAATGCCCTATATGCTCTTTTAAATTTCAGAAAGAAGAACTTTTGACTGGGAGTAGTAGATTAATAGCTGGAGAGTTAAAAATTGATCTAAAAAGAGAATATACAAAAAATGCCAAATATGGCAATATTTATCCTAGAATATATTCTGTAACAGTATGTCCAAAATGCTACTTTGCAACATTCCCAAGCGAATTTAATTCAATCTCTAAAAACAAAAAAGAAATTTTGCAAAATAAAAAATCTGAAAGAAGAAAAATAAATGCAATTTTTGATGATATGATTAACTTCAACAAATCTAGAACATTAAAAGAAGGAGCTGCAAGTTATATTCTTGCTATGCTATGTTATGAACATCTTGAAAAGAATCATAACCCAACGTTAAATCAAGCAAAATCAGCAATAAGAGCTGCCTGGACATTTGAAGACCTTGAAAAAGAAGAACCGGGGAAAAACTATAATTATCTTCAAAAGATATTCTACCACAAAGCTGCATATCTTTATAAACTAGTTATCGAAAAAGATAAAGACAATTCAGAACCTGTTAGCGCATCAACCATATTTGGTCCAGATACAGATAAAAATTATGGCTATGATAGTGTTCTCTACTTATCAGGTCTTCTAGAATACTTTTACGGAAATAAAGATAATAAAGAATATAGATACAAGCAATTAAACGATATAAAAACCACTCTTTCTAAAATAGCAGGAATGGGCAAATCTTCAAAAGAAAAGCCTTCGATACTTTTAGATAAAATCAAAGAAGTTTACTTTAAAATATCAAAGGAAATTAAAAATATTAAATAAATGAAAAAAATATTAGCCGAAATAGCTTATGACGGATCTATATACCATGGATTTCAAATACAACCAATAAAACCCACAATTCAAGGAGAAATTGAAAAAGCTCTAATGAAAATTAACAAAAAAAAAGTAAAGATTCATTCATCTGGAAGAACAGATAAAGGAGTTCATGCAAAAAGACAAATAATAACTTTTGACATGAATATCAATATTCGGCTAAATAATCTAAAAAGAGCTTTAAATGCAATTTTATTAAAAAACAGTATAAAAATACTAAAACTCAAGCATGTTGTTAAAAATTCATTTCATCCACGTTTTAACGCCCAAAAAAGAAAATACAGTTACTGTATATTAAACAGTAATAACTACTATCCCTGGGAAGGCTATCAAGCTCACCATGTAAATAAAAAACTAAACATAAATAATTTAAACCAAATGGCTAAAGTATTAATTGGAAACCATGATTTTACCACATTTTCATGCATAAAAGATAAAAGCAAATCCAAATTTAGGTATATATATTTTGCTAAATTTAAAAAAAGAGGGAAATATATTATTTTTGAAATAATAGGATCTTCTTTTTTATGGAAAATGGTAAGATCAATAATAGGCACAATGCTAGATATTGAAATAAAAAACGAATCAATTTCTACTTTTGAAACAATACTAAAATCAAAAAATAGAACCCTTGCAAGAACAACCGCACCCGCAAATGCTTTATTTTTAGATAAGGTTTACTATGAATAACAATATTTTAACTAAAAAACTCTTTTTACTTAAAATATTGAAAAATAATATCGAAGGCAAAATTACAGAAAATTTTGAAAAAATAGATAATGAAATTAAACAAAAAATAGAAAAAGCTAAAAATGTTGCAATTTTTCAAAAAAATGAAAATAGAAAACCTATAGAAGTATCTGCTAAAAACAAAAATTTAACGAACCTATTATCAAATAATAGCTTACAAGAAAAAAGTATCGACAATTACATCATAATATATGTAAACAAAAACCATCTCAACGAACCTTCAAAAGATACTATAACAAAATGGTGCAAAAGCATAAACATAGACAATTATAAAATAATAGATACTATAGAATCACTTAACTTAGAAATCAGTAATAAAATTCCTAAAGCAATTTTATCTTGCGAAGAAATAGATTTTTTCTTAAATAAACCATTAAGAATTCAAATTGTAAGAGGAATAGAACTAAGATTTAAAGGTATTCCATTAGTTTTTACACACCTTCCTGCAAATCAAATAAAAAATCCAGAATTAAAAAAAGAAATATGGCAAGATTTAAAAATAATAAAAGGCATAATAAAATATGGCTGAACATTATCATTCAACTTATTACTATGAAATTGCAATAAATATTCCTTTAAATAAACTTTTCTTTTACAGGTTCAACTTGAATCTAGAAATTGGAATAAGAGTAATGGTTAATTTTAATGGCTCCAATAAAATTGGAATAATCATTAAAAAATATTCTGAAAACGAATTTAAAGAAAATTTTGAATTCAAAATAAAAGAAATTATTAAAATAATAGATAAAACTAAGATAATAACAGAACATAACATTATTTTAGCACATTGGATTAGTAAAAAAACATTTTCAGGATTTGGAGAAACTTTATTCTTTGGATTGCCCAAAAATTCAAAATCTAAAAAAAATCAAACATTGCCTTCAATAAATGATGAGTATCTGTATCCGGATCATAAAAAGCACCTTCAATTAAACAACGAACAACAAAATATTTACAAAGAAATTATTGAATCAGAAAAAACTAATGTTTTTTACCTTTTTGGAATACCTGGATCTGGAAAAACTGAAATATTTATCAAATTGTGTGAATACTACTTAACACTAGAACAACAAGTACTTTTCTTGATTCCTGAAATATCATTGGGATACCAAATAATAAAAAGAATAAAATATGGATTAAATATGCACCATAAAATTTATGAATATAACTCTAAAGTTTCAAATTCTAATAAAAATTTAATATGGAATAAGGTCAAAAATGGAGAAAGCCTAGTTGTTATTGGCATTAAAAGTGTGCTAATGCTACCTTTTACCAAATTAAAATTAATAATTATGGATGAAGAACACGAGACTACATACAAATCTGAAAATATTCCAAAATTTCATTCAAGACACATATCATTTTTTTTACAAAAAAAATTTAATGCTAAATTTATAATGGGAAGTGCAACGCCTTCTCTTGAAGCATATCATGCAATGAAACACAACAAAATAAAAAAAATTATAATGCAAAACAAATTTTCTCAAAGCAAAATAGAAGATATAAAAATAATAAATATGAAAAAAGAACCTAGTACAATTTCATCAGAACTATTGTACAGTATACAAAAAAGTTTAAATGAAAAAAGACAATCTTTAATTTTCATTAATAAAAGAGGATACCTAAAAAATCTCGAATGCAGAGAATGTGGGCATACAATTTATTGCCCAAATTGCTCATTCGGTCTGATTTATCATAAAAAGGAAAACAAACTTTTATGTCACTATTGTAGCTATAAAACAAAAATAGCAAACCATTGCCCTCAATGTGAATCAAAAGACATTAAATACAAAACTTATGGAATTCAACTTGTTGAAAAAGAATTAAAAAAATTCTTGCCAAATGCTAAAATTGCACGAATAGATTCTGATCTTACAAAAATAGAAAATATAGATTCAATAAGTAAGTTTGAAAACAAAGAAATAGACATACTTATCGGAACACAAATAATCGCAAAAGGATTCAATTTTGAAAATATAAAAACACTGGGTATAATTAACGCAGACATTGGAATGGGATTACCTGATTTTAGAAGCAGCGAAAGAATTTTTACAACACTCTCGCAGATTATGGGAAGAGTAGCAAGATTTAAAGATGACAACACAATTATAGTACAAACAAAAAATCCCGATTATTATGCTATAAAATATGCTTATAAGAACCAATATAAACAATTTTACGAACAAGAACTAGATATAAGAAAAAAATTAAACTATCCTCCGTTTAACAAAATTATTAGAATAATATTTAGAAGCAAAAATGAAGAATCTGTTAAAAAAAAATGTTGGGAATTTTTTGAAAAATCTAAAGAATTTTTGAAAGAAGGAATTGAATGCTTAGGCCCATCAGAAGCTATTATGAAAAAAATATCTAAAAACTACAGGTATAATATAATATACTTGTCAAAATCCTACAGCTTACTCGAAGAACTAGTCAACAAAACAAGAGAAAAGATAAAAATAACAAACACTGTTTATATTGAAATAGATTATTACCCAATATCATTAATTTAGATAAAATCTAACCCTTCTTTACTTAAAGACTTGAGAAACGTTGAAAGCACATAAAGCGCTTTATCATTGTGACCTCCCTCAGGAATAATAAGATCGGCATATTCTTTGGTGGGCTCAATAAACCTATAATAACCCCATCTAGTGGTGCTCAAATATTGATCAATAACCGACTCTAAAGTACGTCCTCTTTTAGAAATATCTCTCCTTAAACGTCTAATAAATCTAATATCATTTGGAGTATCAATATATATTTTAAGATCTATTAAATTTCTTACTCTCTCTTCAACAAAAATCATAATACCTTCAACAATAATAACAGGGGTCGGAACAACCAAAAGGGTTTTAAGTCGCCTTTTATGATTAATAAAGTCGTAAAGAGGCATATCTATGGGGCTATTTTTTTTTAAATTTTTTAAATGTTCATAAAACAAATTATTATCAAAAGCATCGGGATGATCAAAATTTACCTTAGAAAACTCATATTCATAATCACCTACACTCTTATAATAATTATCTTGAGAAATAAGGACAAACTCTGGAATAAACTCACTAATTTTGCTTACAACTGTAGTTTTTCCACTTCCAGAACCACCAGATATCCCAATAATCTTAGCCATCAACCAACTTCTTTTTTTTCTGTTTGTGGCATATCTTTTAAAGTGCCAGCTACAAACACATTCTTAAATCCCATGCTTTTTAAAACTTTTTTAGCCTCGTAAGACTTATTAAAACTTTTACCATAAACAATTATTTGGGATTCAAAATCACCCAATTTATCCTTTTTAGCAAATAAATTATTAAAAGGAATGTTGATCGATTTCAAATAATGAGACTTACTATATTCTTTGGGGGACCTAATATCCAAAATTTTTGCTCCGTTTTTGATTTTTTCCAACAAAAACAGATTAACCCTTTTCATCCTAAGAATGACAAAAACCCAAACATAAAAAAAAAGCAGAACTACTAATACTATAAATTTTGTATAATTCATCGCCATAGTTTTCATGAACATAATATCAAAAAAAATAAAAAAAGGGAATAAAATTGTTTTTTTTGCAAAATTAATATAGAATTCAAGTAAATTGCTAACTTATATAACCTAAAAGTAATTCTAGAGTCAAAATGAAGAAGAAAAAAAAGATAAGTTGTCGCAGAATTAAAAAAAAACTCAAGCTATTATCCATAATACTAGCAAAAAAATTTAAAACTATAGCTAAAAATCCTAAATTAATATTTGATAGCACAATGCAAATAACCTTAGGCTCTGCACTAATGGCAATTTCAACAAATGTTTTATATATTCCTCATGGACTTCTTAGTGGAGGGATTGGAGGCATTTCATTAATGCTGCATTACCTGCTAAGCTTCAATTTAGGATGGACAATATTTGCATTAAACATCCCATTATTTATTATTGGAATAAAATTCCTAAATATAACATTTATCATTCAAAGCTGGATTTCAATGGGCTTATATTCTATTATCATAAACTATTCCCAGTTTTTACAAACTAAAATACATCTTAATGATATGATGCTTGTATCAATACTAGCTGGAATTATTTCTGGACTTGGGCTTGGACTAATATTTAAAGGTAAAGGATCTTCAGGGGGATCAGATATAATTGCAATGATCATTAAAGAAAAATATTCAATTAGTATTGGAACAACAAACTTCATAGTTAATCTAGCGGTATTAATACTTGCGACCTTTTTCTTTAATATTGAAATCGCTCTTTATACACTAATAGCATCATTCGTAACGTCTATCATGACAGACAAAACAAGCACCGGATTTGGCAATCAAAAGGCGATATTAATCATTTCGGATAAAGGAAAAGAGATTGCTTATCTTCTTACAAATAAGTTAAAATTAGCCGCCACATTAATGGAAGGAAAAGGAGCTTGGGCTGGAACAGAAAAAACCATAGTATTCATAGTAGTTCCAATAATGCGTCTGTCAAGAATTAAGTATATATCACAAAAAGTTGATCCAAATTGCTTCATTACTGTTATTAATACTAATGAAATCACTGGGGGCAGAATAATAACCAATTCAGTCTCATTAAAACAAGAAATTTAAAATTAAAAATCTTTTAAAAAAAGGACCAAATTATCAATAAGCAAAGTTAATTCATCACTCTTGTAAAAATTTGACAAAAAAATAACAAATCTTTTGGGAAATTCAGAAATGAACTTCTTGAAAGAATTTTTTCCAACATCAATTTCAAGCTTATAAGAATGAAGCATTAAAGTTATTTTTTTAAAACTACCATCTACTCTGCCATAAACCTCATCTCCCAATATTGGAAAATTAAGATATTTCATATGAACTCTCAATTGATGCGTACGCCCGGTTTTAGGTTTTAAAGCTAAAAGAGAATATCCCTCAAAATTAAGCAACAATCTATATTCTGTTAATGCTTTTTTACCCCTATCTTTAGAAACACTAAATTTTTTCCTATTATATTTATCTCTATCTATAAAAGATTCGATACTTCCAAAAAAACTATTAAAATTACCCTTAACAATTGCAATGTAAACTTTATTTGTCCTTTTATCTTTAAATTGCTGAGCTAAAAACCCTAAAGTATTAATGTTTTTTGCACAAATCAGCACCCCAGAAGTATCTTTATCCAATCTATGAACAATTCCGGGTCTAACTTTTTCTTCATTAAAATTAATTTTCAATCTCTTTATATGGTATAAAAGAAAATTTACAACAGTATCATCCCAATGCGATATTCCAGGATGACTTAAAATTCCTTGTGGTTTATTCAAAACAATAATATTAGAATCTTCATAAATAATAGTAATGGGTATATTCTTAGGCTTAAGACAATCAATTTGACTACTCTCTTCGTCAAATTCAATCAACATTTCATCATCCTTAAAAACAGGCTTAGACAATTTTATCTTAAAAAACTTTCCATTACTCTTTTTAAAAGCTTCCACATTTCTTCTTTTAATTTGACTTCTAGTAAAAACTTCCAAATTGTTTGACAAGTAAAGATCCAATCTTAAAGCATTTTCTTTGACAGTAAATTCTTTCTTAAGTCTTATCATATCACTGGAGAAAATAATCAATCAAAGCAATAGTTAAGGCAGCTACAGCCCCAATGGAAGCTGAAATAATAAATTTTTTATAAATTTCATCTTTTGAAAAACTAGGACCACTTGAAAAAGGATATGGAATGTAACTTGCATTCAATCCGCTATAAAAATAGTATCCTACATCAAAAAAAAACAAGCTCAAAAATAAAACTATTGGAAAAGATCCAATACTAATTGCTGAAAACCTAAACAAATCTTTTGCTGATTTTGACTTAAGATCATTCTCAAGATTTAAAGCTTTATTTTCTTGAATATTTTTATAAAGAAAAGAATCGTCCTTATCAGAAACAGACATATTATTTTTTTCTTGAGAAACAAAATTGCCACTGGAAATTAATTTATCTTGCAATGGCAAATCTTTGGCAATACTTAACTTTAAATAATTAAAATTCAGCTTAGAATAATCAGGTAAATTTGAATACACATTCAAAACACTAAAAAACAACAATAAGCTTCCAATAAGCATAAATTTTCTACTTTAATAATTCTAACTTTAAAGTCTCAGTTATTTCATCAACAATCTCAGAAGAACCAAAATACTGTACAGGACCTGGGTATAAATATAGATTATTCAAAGCCCACTTATCACGATTTTCAACAAACTCTTTAAATGGCCTTCCTTCTAAATTAACTAAAGCTTTTTTTATAACAGGTTTTTGCACTCCATACCTTTCTTCCATGTTCATCAACATTGTTAGAGGCACTCCTCCTGCAATCCAATCCGTTGGTTTTGAATTTAATTTTTTTATACAAGAAATATAGCCTGTGAGACCATTTAAAATGAGAACAGCAGCATTGTATCCCAAACTGTAGCAATAATCACTATCAAAATTAGAAGGAAAAGCGCTTCTACCTTCATAGCCAAAGAAATGATCAACTGGAATAAAACTTCCCTTATATTCTCCTTTTTTTTTCATATCACTCAACCTTGATTGAACCATTTCAATAAATAATTTTTCAGTAGGAACTCTTGAAACATTAAAATTCCCATGGGGATCTCTTTCTAAAATTGAATTTACAAGTTCAAATTGAATAAACAAAGGCAAAGATAAATAAACTCCCTTCATATAATCGCTAAGCTTAGCAACAAAAACTTCTCTCATTTTTTCAACATTAAGCCCTTTAAAATCAATTTCATTTTTATCAAAAATATTACATAATTCAATCATTAAAGACTTAACTTCTGGAATAAACTCAATTACACCCTCAGGAACTATAACTATTCCAAAATTATCTCCATTCAAAGATCTCTTTAAAATAACAAACACTATTTCATCAACAATCTCAGACAAAGTTTTCTTTTTAGCTAAAACCTCTTCAGATACAATGCAAATGTTTGGATGAGTTTTTAAAGCACATTCCAAAGCAACATGAGATGCACTCCTCCCCATAAGTTTAACAAAATGCCAATATTTTTTAGTTGACATAGCATCTCGACATAAATTACCTATCATTTCAGAATAAATCTTTGTAGCAGAATCAAACCCAAATGAAATTTCAATATGATCATTTTTAAGATCAGCATCAATTGTCTTTGGAACTCCAATAACCTGAATATTCACTCCCTTCTTTTTAAAATACTCTGCAAGAATAGCAGCATTGGTATTCGAATCATCACCACCAATAATAACAATTGCATTAAGATTGTTTTCTTTGGCAACCAATAAAGCTTTGCTGTAATGTTCTTCTGTTTCTATTTTTGTTCTTCCAGAAGATACAATATCAAAACCTCCGGTATTTCTGTAAGAATTTACTAAACTCTCAGTAAGTTCAATTTTGTCATTCTCTAACAGGCCTAAAGGACCCCCCTTAAATCCAAAAAGTTTTGAATTTGCGTTAAATTTTTTTATTGCATCAAAAATACCAGATATAACATTATGCCCCCCAGGAGCAGGTCCTCCAGAAAGAATAATTCCAATATTTAAAGCTTTTGAAAAAGATAAATTGGACTTACCCTCGGTAAAACTTACAATTGGCAACCCATAAGTATTCTTAAAAAACTCCTTTAAAGCCTGTTTATCTTGGGTTGCTTCGGTCTTTTCTCCATAAACTAAACTAATATTTTTAAAATCTTTTTTTAAAATATTTGGCAATTTGGGAATATACTTTTTCCGTTCTTGCTGAAAAAGAGAAGTATTCATAAATTTTCCTCCTAATAAATTAAGACTCTACATAGCTTAAATATTAAAATAATTCACAACTAATATCTATATATGATTTAAAATTAACATAGCATCACCATAAGAAAAAAATTTATACCCTTTATTTATAGCTTCTTCATAAGAGCTAAACACAAAATCTTTGCCTGCAAATGAAGAGACCAGCATTAAAAGAGTAGATTGTGGTGTGTGAAAATTTGTAAAAAGCATGTCAACAAACTTAAAACAATAGTTTTTGCCAGGATAAATAAAAAGATTTGTACTTTGATGCCCTGTTTTAAACTTATTAAGTTTATTGTCATAAGATGACTCTAAAGCCCTAAGCGTTGTAGTGCCAATTGACAAAATTTTTTTACCAAGAAATTTCGCATTCTCTAATCTATCGGCCACACAATCTTTTATTAAAAAAGTTTCAAAATGCATCTTATGCTCTTCGACCTTTTTTGATCTTACAGGAAGAAAAGTACCAAGCCCCACATGAAGAGTAATAAAATCATATTCAATATTATTTTTTTCAAAAGCAGAAAACAAATCTCTACTAAAATGCAACCCTGCGGTTGCAGAAGCTGCAGATCCAACGTATTTAGAATAAACAGTTTGATACCGATCTTCATCTATTTTATTATAACCTCTTTTAATGTAAGGAGGTATAGGAACAAAACCATGTTTTTCAAAATACTCTTCCCAAACATCATTATCAAATTTTAAAACAATCTCACTATTATTTTTTGACAAAATTTTGCCTATTACTCCTTCGGGAAATTTGTAAGCATTGCCAACAATTTGCTTTTTAGACTTAGAAATAAGCGCAGTAAACAAATCAGTCCCAATTCTATCCAAAATTAAAAATTCAACATTAACGCCCGTCTCTGATTCTGCATACATTCTCGATTTTCTAACTTTTGAGTTATTAAAAATAATAAAAGTGTCGCTGTTTATATATTTTAAAATATTATTTACAGAATTTTCATGGTAAATTTTTTGCAATTTGGGATCTAGCACCATTAATCTTGAAGAGCCTCTTTTTTCACTCGGATATTGAGCTATTAAAGAATAGGGTAAATTAAAATGAAACTCTTTGGTTTTCATTAGGATCATCCTCTTTCATCTCTAAGTTTAAATGAAGATACGCAAACTCAGTAGCTTTACGACCTCTGTGAGTTCTATTAATAAATCCTTTCATAATTAAATAAGGTTCATAAAAGTCTTCAAGAGAATCTGCCGTCTCCCCCACAGAAATAGCTAAAGTATCAACACCTACAGGCCCCCCATTAAATTTCAATATTAAACTTCTTAAAATATTCCTATCTTGCTCATCAAGACCTTCTCCGTCAATCCTAAGCATTTCAAGTCCAATTGCAACAATGTCACTTGTAACGACTAAGCTTCCAGTTACTTGAGCAATATCTCTTATTCGTCTTAGCAATCTATTTGCTATGCGCGGAGTCCCTCTTGAACTTCTTGCAAGAAGAAAAGCAGCATCATCTTCTATTTCAATATTTAAAATAAGAGAATTTCTCTTTATTATCTCAACAAGCTCTATTTCACTATAAAGTTCAAATCTTGCTGTAATTCCAAATCTCGCATAAAGCGGAGATGTCACTTTTCCTGGTTTAGTGGTAGCTCCAATCAATGTGAATTTTGGAAGTGGCATTCGAACAGTTCTTGCATTAGCTCCTTGCCCAATTACCCAATCTAGCTCATAATCTTCCATAGCAATACAAAGCATTTCTTCTATTATAGGCCTAAGTCTATGTATTTCATCAATAAATAAAACACCCTTCTCATCAAGACCTGTTAAAATTCCAATAATATCTTTAGGCTTGTCAAAAGCCGGAGCTGAAGTAATTTTAATCGAAGCATTCATCTCAAAGGCAATAATACTTGCAAGAGTAGTTTTTCCAAGGCCTGGTGGGCCACTTAAAAAAACATGATCTAAAGCTTCATCTCTCTCTTTAGAAGCTTTTATAAAAATACTAAGGGTTTCTTTCACATTAACCTGACCTTTGAAATCTTCAAAAACTTTAGGTCTAAGCTCATTTTCACTCTTATCATATAAATAATTTTCATTAGAACTTAAAAAGTTTATACTATTTTCGTCTTTCATAAACACCTCTTAAAGACTATTTTATAGCTACCAAAAGCTAATAATTAATTCGACATTCTTTTTAAAACCTCCTTAAACAAAAACTGCTCCTTTTCAGAGTCTTTTAAATTTGAAAATTCAATTAGATTGCAAGCCTCCTTAAGCTTACTATTTACAATTTTTCTGTCAAACCCCATGCTAACAATCGATTCTTCTAATTCTTTAAATCTAAAAAGACTAGATTCAAGCTCATTATTAATCAAAAGCTTCCCCTGAAGATGTAAAAACATTTTACCAGCCATTTTTTTGCCAATACCTTTGATTTTAGAAACAAGCTCAACATCTTCTCTATCAATAGCGTTCTTAAACTCATTGTACCTTATATTAGAGAGCACTCTTAAAGCGGCTCTTGGCCCTATCCCACTTACTCCAATAAGACTTTTAAAAGTCTCTCTTTCATCTGAATTTAAAAACCCAAAAAGTTTTAATTCATTTTCTCTTGAATAAAGATAGGTAAAAAGTTCAACTTTGTCTGACAACTTAAAATTAGCAAGGCAAAATGCACTAACTAAAAGCTCAAATTCAAAAACATTAGTCATTAAAACCAAACTGGATTCTTTTTTTTCTATAACTTTACCATGAATCTTATTTATCATATAATTAAATTATATTACACAGAAACATCCAATTTAAAACAAAAGCCTCAAATAAAAGGACGATAAATGAAAAATCAATTGCTAAATATCTACTTTCAATTCATTACAAGTATTTTTTTAATCTTATCTATAACTATGGCAGCAAAAGAAACAGTAAAAGAACTAAAAGTTCCAAATGGATTTAAAGTCGAAATTTTTTTAAAAAATATAATCAAAAAACCAAGAGGAATTACAAGCGATCAAAATGGCAACCTATTCATAGGGTCTGGAAGTACTTTTGCATACCTTGTAACAAAAAACAGACAAATTTATACCATAGCAAATACACTAAAAAAACCTATTGGTATTGCTTATTGGGATAATAAATTGTATATATCTTCTGTCGATAAAATATATGTGGTTGAAAATGTAAAAGAAGAAATTAATAAAAGCATAAAAGCAAATAAAGATTATAAATGGAAAATGCAAATTTTTTCACTTTTGCCCCAAAATACTACCAAAATGCATTCTGGGCGTTATATTAAAGTGGATCCTAAAAATAACAAATTAATAGTAAACATAGGATCCCAATATAATGCTAAAGTTCCACCAAAAAAAGAAGCAATACTTCTCAGCATTGATTTAGAAACAAAAAAAGAAGAAATAATAGCTTATGGGGTGAGAAACTCAGTTGGATTTGATTTTCATCCAATTAGTAATGAAATATATTTTAGCGACAATGGCCAAGACGGATTGGGAGATAATATTCCCCCAGATGAAATAAACCTAATAATTAAATATAAAGAACATTTTGGATTTCCCTATATGTTTGGGAAAAATCAAAGAAATTACAATTTTTATAATAAAGCCCCCAAAAACACTAAGTTTAGTCCATCTATTTATGAGCTTCCTGCACATGTAGCTCCACTTGGAATACACTTTTACCAAGGCAATAACTTCCCAAAAGAATATATAAATAAATTATTCATAGCAGAACATGGTTCATGGAACAGATCTTCTCCTGTTGGCTATAAAATAACCACACTAGACATTGATCCTAAAAACAGAATAGCAAAAAATTATAAGGTTTTTTTATATGGATTTTTAAAACCCGATAACTCCAAATTTGGACGCCCCGTTGATATAATCACATATTATGACGGTTCAATTCTTTTTTCAGATGATTTTGGAAATAAAATCTACAGAGTCTACTACAAAAAATTTGAATAAAACTGTAAAATTAACTTAATTCTTCTGGAATCTCCAAATTATGAATTACTTCTTGAACATCATCAAAGTCTTCAAGCTTTTCAATAAGAAGAATTATTTTTTCTGCTTGCTCTTTGTTTAAAGAAATTTTATTTTCAGGAATTAAAGCTATCTCTGCCACCTCTTCTTTAAATTTAGTTTTTAAAAAAGATAAAACTTTGTCAAAATTATCAGAACTTGTTATAACTTCTGCTTCATTGTTTGAAACTAAAATGTCTTCAGCACCAGCTTCTAATGCAAATTCCATTATTTCATCCTCAAGATATTTTTCTAAATTGTAAACAATAAGCCCCTTTCTGTAAAACATATATGAGACTGAGCCTGGAGTGCCAAGAGATCCTCCACCTTTTGCAAGAACACTTTTCACATCACTAGAGGTTCTATTTTTATTATCTGTCAAACATTTAACCATTAAAGCTACGCCATAAGGAGCATAAGCCTCATAGGTGATTTCAAAATATTCAACACCCTCATTGTCGCCAATACCCTTTTTTATTGCCTTCTCAATATTATCTTTTGGCATATTGGCAACCTTAGCCTTATTAACAGCGACCCTTAGCCTAGGATTAGATTCAATATCTCCTCCTCCTATTTTAGCTGCAATAGTTATTTCTCTTATTAGCTTTGTAAAAATTTTATTGCGCTTTGCATCAATAGCACCTTTTTTTCTCTTTATTGTTGACCATTTGCTGTGACCAGACATTTACACCTCCACCAATTTTTCCAACTGATCTAAAATGTCAAACATATTATTATTAATTAAATGAGCTTTAATTGTGTTAAACATTAACATAAGAACCGTAACAGGGCCTATTCCCCCCCTAACAGGAGTAATAAATTTAACACAATCTTTAATATTTTCAAAATCTGTATCGCCTGAGAGAATTTTTCCGTTATCAACCTCAATCTCAGAAATGCCAATATCAATCACATAAGGGTTTCCACACAACATACTTTTATCTATCAACTTAGGCTTACCAACAGCAGAAATAATAATATCGGCCTGTCTTAAATAAACATCCAAATAAATGCTTTTACTGTGACAAACAATAACAGTTGCATCATAAGGCTTTGATGAAAGTAATATTGAAATAGGCCTTCCTACAAGAGAACTTCTGCCAACTACAACAACCGTTTTCCCCGATGTTTTTATCCCTTCATCTCGCAAAATCTTTAATACAGCAAGAGCTGTACAAGGAATAAATCCTTTTTTATCTCCCAAAATCATTTTACCCAAATTAACAAAAGATAAGCCATCAACATCTTTTGAATAAACTATGCTATTTAAAATGGAGTTTAAATCCACACCTTTCGAAAGAGGTAATTGAACAATAATTCCATCTGTACTTAAATTTTTGTTTTCTCTATTAATTACTTCTAAAATATCGCTTTGAACAGAATTTATAGAAAATTCAATTACTTCAACATTTAAGCCAATCTCTTTTGCAACTCGGCTCTTAATTGAAACATAAAGCTTGCTTGCGGGATCATCATTTGCTAAAACTACTTTCAATGAAATTTTATCTCTCAAGTCGTGCTGCTTTAAAAACTCTTTCAATATTAAATAATACTTATTTGCAAAATCCTTCCCATTAAACACAATATTCAAAATATGCCCCTTAAACCCAATAAGATTACCCTAATATTATACTTGGATTGTCAATATAAGAAAAGCTAAACTGCTAAATTTCAAATTGTAATTAAATTTATTTTCAACTATAATGAACAAGGATAATAATTTTAAAAGAATGGAGAATAATGAAAAAGTATCTTCTTATAACACTAGTTGCAATCTTGCTAATTGGTGTAAACATAAAAAAAATTGATGCCGCAGCTAATGTTGATAGGCATACAAACTCTACTCTAGGAATAGACTTAAGCGTTGGAATGCCTGTTTTTTACAATGATTTATCAAAAGCTTATCCTACTAATTTATATCCAGGAGGAATTGGGGCAATAAAATATCAGTACCATATTTTAAACAATTTAGCAATTGGGCTTGAACTAAGATATATGTTTAATTTTGACATTAACCATTCTTTTAATATACTAAATCCAGACTCAAGTGTAGGCAAAATTTTTTATAGTGTGCCTATTACATTTTCAATAAACTACATATTTGATATAGGAGAATTATTCCAAATTCCAGTTTTCACAAATATAGGATTTTCTCTTAATACATATGGAGACAGAAATAATAATATTACAAATTTAAGAACTTTTGATGCACTCCCTACAATCTCTTTTGGATCTGGAATTTTATGGAACTTTAACTATAAATGGTCTTTTGGAGCAACAACATCTTGGTGGATGATGTTTGAATTTGGGAATTCAGCTAAAATGGCGCATTTTGCACTTGTATCATTATCAGTTACAGTAAATGTAAATAAATTGTAGGATAAAAATGAAACAAAAATATGAGAACTATTTTAAAAAAAGATTAATTTTAAACCTATTAATATTTTTACTACTAGCATGCTCAAGCGAATCCATATTTTCCCAACTAGGAAATCTACAAAAAATAAAACATGAATATAATATTTTGGGTAGTTCTAGCCCAAGAGGAATTTCTCTAGTAGGAGAAACTCTTTATATTGCAGCCATGCATTTATTTAAAAAAGAAAACGGTAAGATTGAAAAAATTGATTTAAGCAATTCTTATGAGTTTATAAATGACATTGTAAATGTATCTGGGAAAACCTATCTTTTAGCGCAAAATAGAAACTCAGAACTAGAAGTGTGCCAGCTAAATGGAAAAGATTGGACATTAAAATTTAAAAAACCACTAAAAGCATATAAATTCTTAAAATCTGTAGGAAACGATGGCGTAAAAGAAGCATATATTTTAGCTATAGACAAAAATAATAAAAAGAAAATTTTTGATCTAGAAGGAGTTGAAAAAACGCCACCACAAGCTACTGAAAATGACAAATTTTATCAAATGTCAAATGAAGATAAATTAATCACAGGAAATTCGCTTAAAATATGGCAAATAAATAGCAATACATACACAAGCATAGACTACCAACAAGCCAAAGAAATAATGCCTATTATTAAAACAAGCATTAGAGGTTTTTCTGAAATCTTAGTAATGACTGGTGGCTATAATAATTTAGACACAAAATTTAAAGTGTATTCAAGTGCAAATAATTACACAACACCAATATTTACTCAAGACGAAGTGGGCGAATTTAGCGGCTACTTTGCAAGAGAATTTAATGATGCGATATTAATCGGAAGTAATAATGGATTTGCAGAATTTACAAAAAATAAAGAAGGAGTTTTTGCTTTACAGGCGCCCTCAAAATCTGTAGAACCAGGATCCTATAACGGTTCTCAACTAAGCAAAGCGGGTCTTAACGATATTATTCCTGTATCAAACAACACAATTTACATATTAACACAAGGTAAAGGTTTGTGGAAATTGGAAAACAAAAAATTAACTAAAGAATAAAGAATAAAAATTTGTTATAAATTTATCATATCTAGATTTATTAAAATCTCCATCATAATATTTTTTAATCTTAATTTTCAAATTGAAATTAATTTTAGATCTAAAATACAAATAATTTATATTATTTGTATTAAAAATTTGACCCTCATCATTCATAACCTTAACCTCAAAATCTAAAAGAAGTTTGGCAAAAAAAATATCTCTAGTAATCACAAGACTGTACTTATCTGCCAAATTCAAAATAAATGCATCAACATTGTCTACCACTTCTAAGACAAAATTCTCAGTTTTTTCTAAATTCAAAAACTTATTAGAAACTACAATAAGTTTTGATTTTTTGTACAATATAAATTTTTGTAAAAATTTTATTATTTTAAAATTACAAGAATCAGCATCAACAAAAATTTTATTTAACAATCTTATAGTCCACTACCTTGAAAGCTAAAAAAGAAACAATAGCATTTTTATTAATAGGTCCAAATATTCTAGAATCATTCAAAACACTTAAATTGTCATTTAATAAGAAAATTTCATTTTTTTTCAAAATAAAACACTTTACCACTTCATCTGTATTAAAAAAATTATTTAACTTGTAATAGCTAACCAAATTGCCATTCAAATAATAAAAATCTGTATCCTTTTTATTTACCAGAACATTAAAACCCCTAACATACACAGAATCACCCTGAACAGCTGCTATTCTTGATACTTTATAGCTTGCTCTTTTGAAAATTTTATTTAAAAAAAAGAAATCTTTTATTAAAGTTAATAAAAGATTATCACTTAGCCTAAAATCTTCATAAAGAACAATGTCGTTCATTTTCAAAGGAATAAAAAAAGATGTTATATATGTTGCAACAAAAAATAAACTAGCATTTTTTGTTATTGTTGGCGACATCTCATCACCTTTAATCATAAAAATTTGCAAAACAAACTTTGTGAAAAAAAAATTTAATATTAAAAATGTTAAAACATATTTTAAAAAAATTTTTCTTTGCTTTCTCCTCAAAAGCCTTTGTTCAAAAGTTAAATATGAAGCCACTTTAAATAAACCCTACTCTAGAAAATGGAAAATATATTATAAGGGTTCTTCCAAGCACTTTATTCTTATTAATTACTCCAAAAAATCTACCATCATGAGAATTGTCTCTATTGTCTCCAATTGGCAAAACATATCCATAAGGAACATAAATTCCATAATCTCTTATTATAGCTTTTTCCATATAATAATCAACATATGGCATAAAAGCAGATAAATACTTGTATTGTAATCTTTCAAACTCAAACTTATCAATCACTCTAGTATTAAAAAATGAGAAATCAGGAGTACTACTTAAATCTATATTTAACTGGCTCAGAGCAACAAACATAGCAAAATCACCATAAATTCCATAGTCTTCATTTGCCACAATTTTTTTAATATTAAAATTCTGACCAACCAAATCCCGATAAGAATCTTCTAAAATAAAATTTTCTTCGCCTTCTCTTTTAATGTAAGCTTTACCACTGTTAAATCTAATAATTTTACCGTCTGCAAATACACCTCGTTTCACGAGAAATCTAACATTAGGATTGCCATATTCATCTCTATCAAGATCAACAAAAGATAACGTTAACATGTAAAGTATTCTTTGAAAAATATCAAAAAAAATACCCTTTGACTTATACTCTGGATTTTCAAAAATAATAACATCGGATTCTTCTGGAGTTTTAAAACCATTAATCTTAAATAGCCCTGGTAAAAGTTCAGGACCGTAAGAAAATTTATCTACAAATAAAAAATCCCCTACTTGAAGAGTATTTTCCATTGAACCTGATGGTATTTTATAAGCTTGGACAAAATATTGATTTATTACCAGTACAAAAATTGCCGCCGCTACAAAATCAAATAAAAAATTGAGCAAAAATCCTCGTTTTTTCGCCCTCAATTTGCAAAAATACTTCTTTCTTTTTCTGTATGTCAAGTATTTCTCAACAAAATATACCAAAAAAGACGCAAATTTATCCAATCTTCTTAAATACATAATCTAACCTCAAGAATTAAATCATACAAAATATTGACACTTATTTAAATACTTTTCTATACTTTAAAAGATGAAGGAAATTGACGACAATTCAAATAATGAGCTTTTTGAAGTTAAATTAAAGCCAATCATAGGAATAGCCCCAAAAATTTATGTATTTCTTACAACAATAATATTGCTTTTAGGTTTAATATCAATTTTAATTATCATACCTAAATTTAAAAATCCAGGAGCATATTTAAAAATAAATTCTAATATTGCAAACACTTATATCTATTTAAACGAAAAATATATCGGCAGGACTCCACTTAACAAATATATAAATACCACTGAGGGAATCATTAAAGCAAAAAGGATGGGATTTGAAACCCACGAACAAAACATAAAAATTCACAACAAATTTTTTGGAAACTATAATTTACAAATAAATTTAAAACTGATTGATCCTGAAAAGATCATTAAACAAAGACAAAAAGAGCTCTCTATAATGGTGAAAATAAAAAATACTAATGAACATACAAAATTAATTCCTGTATTTTCATTAGTATCTAGTGAGCTTAAAGAATATCCTAAATACATTAAAAAATTTTTAAAAGATTCCATACCCTACTTAAATTCAATCGAAATGTTTAAGGATTTCCTAAATTCATACAAACTAGTATATTCAATAAACCAAAGCAACAGCAATCAAGAAGAAATATGGAACTCTTTAAAAACAAATTTTGATTTAGAAAATAGAGCTATCTTTTGGTTTTTAGAAAATTTAGATAAAGATTTAAAAACACTAACAAAGAATGAGCCTTGGGTTAAAACATTAAGCAAAACTCTAGACAATGAAAATATTCAATTAATTTCTAAAAATGAAAAAATTAATATAAAGTTAGCTGGATTTAAAAAAATAAATTCAAATAAAATCGAAAAAATTCAAAATTATGAATTAGATTCAAAAAATATTTCACTAAAGTCTACCTACAGTATAAAAGAATTTCTTATTCAAGAACAAAATGTTACAAAATATGAATATCAAAATTTTTTAAAAGAAAATCCAAAATGGGCATTGAATAATAAAGAAAATTTAATAAAAGAACAACTTGTAGATGAAAATTATCTCAAAAATGTTAATCAAATAGGTTTAAATGAAGCTATCACGGGAATATCTTATTTCTCGGCAATAGAATATGCCAAATGGTACTCTAAAAAACTTCCCAAAGGATTCAAAGCAAGACTCCCCATATCCCAAGAATGGGAATTGTATCAAAAAGAACCAACCCAAAAACCATTAAATATCAATGAAATATCAAAAAAAGTTGGATTTTGGAACCTAATGCAAAATTCGTCTTTTAACGACATTGCAATATTCAAAAATGAAAAAAATTTTTATAACGAAAATTCAAATTTTTATTCATTAGTAACAGAAATTAGAACATACTCCCATCAAAATAATAATTTAATCAATCCATCAACTAGGGCTTCTTTCTTAAAGAATTGGAGTTCTCCAAATATTGGTTTTAGATTAATTGTATCAAAGGAATAAAAGGAATCGATTTGAACACAAACACTTTACTTATTGAAAACAAAAAGGCAAAATTCAATTACTTTATTGAAGAGAAAATAAGTTGCGGAATAGTACTGAAAGGAACCGAAGTAAAATCGATAAAGGCAAAAAAAATATCATTTACTAATAGCTTTGCAAGTATAAAAAAAGAAGAATTGTGGCTTGAAAACTTGCACGTATCGAAATATAAAGAAGGAAATATCTTCAATCACGATGAATTAAGATCTAGAAAACTTTTAATCAAAAAACAGGAATTACAAAGACTAAAAAAATTTAAAGAAAAAGAGGGATACACTTTAATTCCTATTAGTTTTTATTTAAAAAAATCGATAATTAAAGTAGAAGTTGGAATATGTAAAGGGAAAAAATTGTATGATAAAAGAGAAATACTAAAACAAAAAAGTATAAAAAAAGACCTTAGTAGGGAAATAAAATATAAATAAAAGCTTTAATTTTAAATTACAATGAGTAATCACAATACAAAATTGCAATTACTCATTTTCATAATAAATAAAAATTAATAACTTTTTTTGAAAGACAGCTCAAATCCAAGAGCACTAGCTTGACCCATGTTAATATCAAAACTAGGTTCAAATCCTCCCAAAGCTATGTTAAGGCTATTTTTCAGTTTTCTATTATAACTATTGGCAAATGTAAATGGAAGAACAATTTCTGTCAATCTTGTCACAGCCATAGTAACTGCACCTACTAGTATCATTCCCTTACCCCAAGTCCAGCTAAAATCAGCTTTCTGAGCATTGCTATCAGAAGCTTTGATATCTAAATAAGCCCCCGTAAATATTAGTCCTATTCCAAGCGCATCAAATCCAAGAATAAGAGAACCTCCCAGAATATCTCCTTGAGCAAAAGAACCTATACCAAACCCCAAAAGAAGGTTCAATAAAAATGGCACAATAGGATCTTTCTTGCTAGTTTCATAAACTAAAAGTTTTTCTACCGCTCCCGCACCCGGATTAAACGCGCTTTTAGAATCATAGGTTTGAGCAAAGCTAGAAAAAGCACAAAAGGTTACCAAAACAACAAAAATTAAAAATTTATTCATAAAAACCTCTTTATTAATTAAAACTGGTACTATGGTAACATATTAATGAAATTTAAAAAAGGTTTTTAAAACTATTTAAATTTAACTTTTTTCAAATTGTTACTTGAAATTCGCTTCCCAATAGAACTTCTTGATTTGACCATAAAATTAGTAATTTCAATTCTTTTAATAATGTCTTTATTTGTCGAAAATTCTACAAATTTGGGACTCAATGAAAAATCGACAAATTCATCATTTTCTCCTAAAAATTCATAAACTTTATCTGTAATAAATTTATCTATTTTAAATCTTTTAATATAATAAAAATTATCAAGTTTATTAAGATAAATTATTGAAAATATTTGTTCCTTTGAATTATTTATATCATAAACTAAAGCACATATATTCTTTTTATCTATAAACACCTTGTCTTCAATATTTTTAAGAACATAACTATTTTTCCTAAAAACCAATATTTTATCATAATAACTAGCATTACCAATAAATTCACCATCAAAAAGACTAGTTCCTACAAAACCTTCTGCCAAGTTCAAATAAACTTTCATATTCTTTGTAGCTATCTCTTTTATATTCTTTGATTTGATTAAAGAAATTTCAGTCTTTCTTTGATGCTCTTTAGAATACTTTGCAAGTAATAAATCAATAAAACTTATTGAATATTCTCTTATTGAAGAAATATTACTATTTACATCCTTTAATTCTTTATTTAAAATTTTAATATCCTTGGAATTCTTATCAATATCAAAAAGACTTATTTTTCTAATTGGAATCTTAAGCAAATTTTCAACATCTTCTTTTAAAAATTCCCTTGAAAAAGATTCTTTATATTTTAAAAGCTCTGACAATATTATACTCATAATATTTTCTTCTTTAGAAATTGTTTCAAGAAGTTTATAAATCTTTTTTTCAATAAAAATTTGTTCCAGTGTTTTATAAAATATTTTTTCAAGAATCTTGCTTTTTTGCAATTCAAGTTCCATTTTTAAAATCTTTTGAAGATGGGCTGCATGAAACTTAATAAGATCTTTAATCGTATAAACAACAGGATACCTCTCACTAAGTAGTAATAAATTAACAGAAATTGATACCTGGCAATTTGTATAATGATATAATTTTTCAATCACTTCGCTTGCATAAATACCCCGAGGCAAAGATAATTCTATGGCCACATTCTCAGCAGTAAAATCATTAATGCTTGAAACTTTAATATAATTTTTTCTAATCGCTTTCTCAATCGAAGATATCAAGCTCTCAGTAGTCTCGCCAAAAGGTAATTCCCTTATTACAATTGTTTTTTCATCTATAGTTTCAATTTTAGCTCTAACCAAAACCTTACCATTACCATCAGCATATTCATTAACATCAACTATCCCTCCTGTTGGAAAATCAGGATAAACATCGTAAGTCTCTCCAAGAAGCTCACTCTTTACTGCATTTAAAATCTCATTAAAATTGTGAGGCAATATTTTAGCTGCCATTCCAACAGCAATTCCCTCACTTCCCTGAATTAAAATAACAGGAATTTTTGCAGGATAAAGCAAAGGTTCATTATTTCTTCCATCATAAGAAGATTCATAAACCGTTATCTCTTTACTGTAAAGAACATCAAAAGCTAAAGGGGTTAACCTACATTCAATATATCGAGAAGCAGAAGCAGGGTCACCTGTAAACAAATTACCAAAATTGCCCTGCTTTTCGATAAATAGATCCTTGTTGGCAATATTAACAAGGGCCTCATAGATTGACGTATCACCATGAGGATGATATTTCATTGTATTACCAACAACATTTGCAACTTTATGAAAATTACCATCATGCATTTCAAAAAGAGAATGTATGATTCTCCTTTGAACCGGTTTAAATCCATCAACAACACTAGCAATGGCACGATCTTTAATAACATAAGATGAATATTGCAAAAAATTATCTTTAAGTACGGTTCTAATATCCATTAAATCAAATTCTCCATAATAAAATTTCGCCTCTCAGGAGTATTTTGCCCCATATAGAAACCCAATTTCTCTTTTATTTCTTTAATATTAAAAAGATCCACTTTTGTAAGTTTAATACTATTAATATCAATAAAACCTTTAAATTCATTTGGAGAAATTTCACCAAGGCCTTTAAACCTTGTTACTTCACATACTCCTTTAAGTTGAAGAATAGCTTTTTGCTTTTCTTCCTCAGAATAACAATAGATCGTGATTTTTTTGTTCCTAACTCTAAAAAGAGGGGTTTCTAAAATATACATATGACCATTTAAAATTAAATCTTCAAAAAAAGTCAAGAAAAAAGTTAACAACAAATTTCTAATATGAAATCCATCAAAATCTGCATCGGTTGCTATTACAACCTTATTGTACCTCAAATTTTCAATTGATTCTTCAATGCCAAGGGCCACCATCATATTATAAAGCTCTTCATTTTTATATATTTCAGATTTATTTTTTTCAAACATATTTTGAGGTTTTCCCCTAAGAGAAAATATAGCCTGAGTATAAACATCTCTACAAGACACCATTGAACCTGTTGCAGAGTCCCCTTCTGTTAAGAATATCATAGTTTGTTCTGACTGCTTACTGCTATCATTAAAATGAAATTTACAATCCTTAAGCTTAGGAATTTTAAAAGATATTTTTTTTGCTCTCTCTCTTGCTTCTTTTCTTACACTACTTAATTCTTTTCTAAGTCGTTCATTGTCAACTACTTTTTTCTCAATCAATTTTGCAAGTATCTTATCTTTATATAAAATCTCAGAAATTATCTTTTGAACTTCCCTTGCAACATTACCTCTAGTTTCAATATTTCCCAGCTTATTCTTAGTTTGGCTTTCAAATATTGGATCTTTAATCTTAACAGAAAGAGTTGCAACAAGCCCTTCCCTAATATCTGTTGATGAATATGTTTTTTTAAGAAAATCGTTAATAGCTCTTACAAAGCCTTCTCTAAAACCAGTCTGATGGGTACCTCCATCGTTAGTATATTGCCCATTAACAAATGAAAAATAAGTCTCTCCATAATTATTTGTATGAGAAAAAGCAAATTCTAAGGTTTTACTAGAATAATAAACAATATCATAAAGCAAATCATCACTTTTAATTTCTGAATTCAAAAAATCTAAAAGACCATTTTTAGATTCAAAAATTTGATTATTATAGTTTATTATAAGCCCTTTATTCAAACAAGCATAATGGAAAAATCTTCTCTTAAGAAAATCTTCACTGTAAGAATATTTTCCGAATATCTCTGAATCTGCTAAAAACTCAACATAAGTACCGTCTTTATCAGAAGATTCTATCTCTCTAGATTCCAATAAGTTTCCCTTAGAAAACAAAGCCTCAAAAGATTTGCCATTTCTTGTTGATCTTACTAAAAATTTTGAACTTAAGGCATTAACCGCCTTAGTTCCAACCCCATTAAGTCCTACAGAAAATTGAAAAACCTCATCATTATACTTGGCTCCAGTATTAATAACTGAAACGCTCTCAACAACTTTTCCAAGAGGAATTCCCCTTCCATAATCCCTAATAGCAATAAGATTATTTTCTTTTTTTATAAAAATTTCATTTCCATAGCCCATAATAAATTCATCAATTGAATTGTCTATTATCTCTTTAATTAAAATATAAATACCGTCATCAATATTAGAGCCATCTCCTAAACGTCCAATATACATACCGGATCTTAATCTAATGTGTTCAAGAGAAGATAAAGTTATTATTTTGCTTTCATCATAATTTTGAGTCTTCATCTAAATCCTTGCTTTATAAATTAAATTTTAATAGTTTCAAGCTTTTTAACTATCTGATCTCTAATAATACTAGCAAGATTCTCTTTTTCATATTCGCTTAATTTTAAAACATCTATCAAAGGATGAACATGAATATAAACAGAAAGTCCAGAATTAAAAATAATATTTTTAATAAAAAATTTATTAGTATTATAAAGAGTAACAGGAAGAATAGATGTTCCCGTCTTCAATGCCATCTTAATTGCACCTTTTTTAAAAACCTTAGTATCCCCTCCTCTATTTCTAGTACCTTCAGGAAAAATTCCAATAGATCTACCTTCTCTCATAACCTCTATTGCCTTAGCCTCAGCAGCAGCAGCAGATCTTACGCTTTTTCTATTAACAAAAATAGCACCCATAACAATTAAAACAAGATTTAAAAAAGGAACCCTAAGTAAAGAATGTTTTGCCAATATTACAAATGGATTAACAAAAGTGTAAATAAAAATTAAAGGATCCATAGCAGCAATATGATTTCCCAGTATTATTACATTGCTTTTTTGGGGGATATTCTCAGAACCTGTAACAATAATTTTAATTCCAGCAAGCCATAAACCAATCTTAATGCAAGCTCGCATCATAATGAAACTAAATCTAACAACATAACGCTCAAGTAAAAAAATTTTAAAAACCAAGTAAAAAGGAAATAAAAAAAAAATTAAAATTAAAAAGAAAAATAAAACATTAAAATAAGTTATAATACTTCTCAATATTTTCATAAAAACTATTATCCTATTTTTTCTATTCGCTCAAGCTTTAATTTTTGCCCTTTAACTAAGCTTACATCATCTTTTAAAATTTTAATAGGATTAAGAATGATTGTAGAAAATTTTTGCTTTTGAACAACCCTCTCGCTATATTCAAGGAAAAAAGATTCAATAAGCTTATAACTACCCATATCAATTTCATATTCAAGAACAAAATTATTTTTTAACGAGAAAATATTAAAAATACCATAATAAATTTTATTATCATCAATATATGTTAAATGGGGGTAAGAAAAATCATAAATTTTATCCTTATATACGTAATTTCCATTGGGAATAAAATAAATACCATTACCCTTTTTTTTTACATTTAAGACATTCTCATCAAATCTCTTAAATGCCCCTGAAAATCCACTATTATCATAAGAATTTGTACTAGTGTCAATTTTGATTTCAATGTTTTCTTTGTCTACAATTTTTATCCAAAAGTTGTAAACTATCAAATCTGAAAAAAGAGATTTCGCACTAACATTAAGAGTGTTGTAAGCCGGTTTTGAAATATATTCAATCTTTGCAACTTCTTGAGAATTTTTTCTAAAAAGATTAATTTCGCTTGATTGCCTCTCAAAAGACAAAAATAAAACTTCATCAATATCTTTGCTCTGTCTTTTATTATAATCATAAACATCGTACCAAACTCCATGCAAAAACCTATAAACTTCATCTTTGCTTAAATTCTTTAAAGTTTTATAAATATTATTATCAATCTTCCCAACTTTTTCACTTACAGAAGAAAGATAATATTTACCCTGAACATGAGAATATTCATATTTTTCAATCTTACTGATTATTAAATCTTCTCCCGTTTTTTCATATTTTTCTAAAGAAATAGGATAGCTTTCCCTTGATCTATTTTCTTCATAAGCTGAAGACCTTTCATACTTATTGATAAGAACAGTACCATTAACTTTGTCAAAAAATATGGGTTTATAAGAAGATACATCATTTAAAACAGATTTTTGAAAAACGTACAAAACAGATTTATCTTTTAAAAACCCCTGAACAACTATATTAAAATCGTAATCGCCTGTAATATCCTCAAGATACATATTATAAGAATTTTTTGGATCAATATCTATTTGGGTTTTAAAAAGAATCGTTCCAGATTTAATTTTAGGATCAAAACCAATAATAAATAAATATGCATTAAGATTTGAAAAATTTTGAGCTAAAACCACCTGTTCAAAATAAACATCTAAATTTAAATTTTCTTGCTGAACTGCAAGAATTTTATAACCTTTTAAATCTATAATAGCTCCAAAAAAGTCTTCCATTTTGTTGTTTTCTAAAACATTAGAGTTTAGATTATCGATTTTGGAAGCTGATTTTACATCCTTGTTAAAAACAATAAAATCTTTGCTTACCTTGGAACAAGCAAACAATGTAAAAAAAAAGAATAAAAACAAATATCTATAAAAAGAATTATAAAACCAAACTAATTCTTTAATAAAATTAATTATACTAACCCCCAAAACCTTTATCACAACATTCATTTCTCAATTCTGACTAAAGTTTTGCAAAGCAAAAAATGCCTCATTAAAATTATTAACAAAATCTTTTTTATTCAATAAAAAATCTGTAATCAAACCGCTATTTGCAATGTTAAAATTGTCAAGGAGTTTTTCATTTTTGATCTCTTCTTTGAACTGGTTAGATCTTTTTTTAGCTGACTTAAGGAAAAACAAATAAACTTTTTTATTAGCCACAAAAGGCTTAGACCAGGAATTTTCTTTTAATCCAAAAACAATATTGTAAAAAGACTTGCTATTATTAAACTCAATCAACTCTTTTAAAGTATTAGGATAAATATTAACGTTATAAGATAAATTAATAATTTCTTCTTTTAAACTAAACCTATTTTTTTCAAGGGCTTGGCTTAAGCTGCTAAACTTAACATCGCTAAGAAAATCATTTAGCTTATTTTCTAAATAACCTTCAATAATACTTGGTTTATAAGTTTCAATATAATTTTTAACAGAGCTAATATCATGATCTGAATTTTTATCAAAATCATGAACATTGCCAAATGCCTTATATATTTGATATTCATTTTTATTTTTAGTCTTAATAGGCCTGCTAAATTCACCTTCTTTTAAAGAAAAAATGGAATTTAGATCTTCTTTCTTTTCAACATTAAGATCTAAATCAAAATAATACTTGTCCGAAGAAACAACACCTTTAAAATTAGCTATATCATCTGAATAAAGCTTGGCAAGCTCTTCAAATGGGGTTTTGTTTAATAGCTTATCATAAGCACTCCTAGCATCACTCATATTTTTAAAACGAATAGATGCAAGCGCTAAACGTTTAAATAAATTTAAATTTTTCTCAGCATATAATATTGCCTCTTTATTAGAAAAATCTTGATAAGAAAGATAAAGATATGAAATATGCCTTTCTACAGTACTCATATCTTTAATTAGATTAAAAAGAGAATCGGGAAATATCAAATGACTATTTAAAAAAAATTTAACATTAGAAAACAACATATTTTTTACCATATCATCATAAATTTTAACTTTTTGATAATCAGAAGCTTTATTATATCTTTTAGAGCTAAAATTTCCACTAGAGTCTAAATACTCAGGAGATCTGAGTAAATTTTTATTCAACATTTCCTTAGAAATATAAAAATTATATTTTTTTATCAAGTCAAAAAAAGCTAAATCCTCAACATATTTCATAAATGCCAAATACCAAACATTATAATCTATATTAATATTTTTAGCATTCCCTTGTAAGCTAGAATAAAGATTTGAATAATAATTAACATACTTGGCAAACTTACTATCTTTTTTATAGTAAATAGGTTGACCTTTATAAGAGCCAAATTTTAAACCAGATGAATGAGCATTATCAAATATCCCTGGAAGTAAAGGTGCAACAATAAATCCAAAAACAATTAAAATAAGAGCAAAAATACCCCATATACCAACTTTTTTTTCTTTAGATTCAAGCACAACCAAATCATTTTTCACTTTTCTACTTCTTTTTCGCATAAAACAACCTTTAATAAGTAAGCATACTAATAATTTAAGTACTAAATTATCACAATTGAAAAATTATTGCAATTGAAATATCTAACTTAAGCTGTACGCTTAAATATTATAAACTAAAAAAGAAATTTTCGTATTTCTAGTATAAAAACAAATCATTCTGAATCAAAAAAGGAGAATGAAATCAAAGGTATATAAATATGAATCAAAATAAATACAACCTTAATATCAATATAACTAAGGACGAACTTTTAAGGTTAATAAAAATAGTTTACAACAATTTTGGAATCAATCTTAGCGAAAAAAAAAAGATGCTAATTGAAAGCAGATTATCATCTCTTCTTAAGGTTAAAGGTTTTAAAAATTTTACTGAATACATTAACTTTTTAGAAAAAAGCACTGGTAACATTCAATTAATTGAATTAGTAGACAAAATATCAACAAACCATACCTATTTTTTCAGAGAATCCAAACATTTTGATTTTTTAAATAACACAATATTGCCCAAACTTACTGAAAAAATATTAAAATCAGAAAACCCAGAAATTAGAATCTGGTCAGCTGGCTGCTCAAGCGGTGAAGAGCCTTATACAATTGCAATGATACTAAGAGAATATATGGAAAATAATAAAGTAAATTTTAAAGTCAAAATCTTAGCAACAGACATTTCAATTAGCGTTCTACACGAGGCTTATGAAGGGGTTTATCCTGAAGATCGTATAATTAATTTGCCCAAATATTTAAAAAATAAATATTTAAATCAACTCCAAGATGATAAATTTCAAGTTAAAGAAATTTTAAAAAAAATGGTTTACTTTAAAAAATTAAATCTAATGGATGAGAAATTTCCATTTAGCAAGAAATTTGACCTGATATTTTGCAGAAACGTCATGATATATTTTGATGAAAAAACTAGAAACAACCTTGCTAATAAATTCAACTCCTATCTTAAAGATGATTCTTATCTTTTAATTGGACATTCAGAAACAATCAGAGGAAACAAAAATCTTGAATACATAATGCCTGCCACTTATAAAAAGATCAATGATCATTAATTCTTTTTATAAAAAATCATCTATTATATAAAATTTTTAACTTAAAAAATCTAAAAATAATGATACTCTTAAGTTAAGTTTACCTTCTCACCTATTCTAATAAAATAGAGCAATTCACCAATTGTTGCCACATGATCACCCACTCTTTCTAAGAAGCTATTCAAAAATAATATATTTAAAAGATAATCCAAATTTTCAGGATTTTTTTTCATTGCATCAATAACAATACTTTTTTGCTTTGAAAATAATTTATCTATTATATTGTCATACTTAACTATCTTTAATATTTTAGTAAAATCTCCATCAAAATATGCGTCAAAAATATCAGACAACATCTCTTTAGCTGTATCAGCCATTTCTCTTAAGGGTTTAAAATACAGATTAAGAAAATCAAAATCATCCAAATCTGATTCAAGAAGAAGAACAACTCTTACAATCTTAGTGGCATGATCTGCAATCCTTTCAAGAGAACTTATTATTTTAATAATTGCTAAAATTTCTCTAAGCTCTGTAGCAACAGGATGTTCAGTTGCAATTATCCTTCCGCACAAATCCTCAATATCGTATTGATAATCATCTATTATTTTTTCATCTTCATTGATTATTTTTTTAGCCAAACTCTTATCTTTAGATTCTAAGGCTATTAAAGAGTCATCTATGATTTTAAGAACACATTCTTTCATATCCCAAAGATAATCTTTTATTATTTCAAGTTGTTTAGTAAGCCTTCTCCGTATCATATAATATCTCCTAAAAAAACCTTTTTAAAAATAAATATCTTATCTTTGCTCTCTCATAATAATCACTAAAAGGGTAATTATCAATAACTAATTTATAATAGTATAAAGACTTTAAAAAATCTTTATGTTTGCTTTCAGACTCATAAAGTTTTCCCAACAAATAACTATATTTATCTAAAAAACTTGAATTGATATACTTGGGAAAGTAAAGAGAGCTAAAATTTAAAGCAAACTCATACTCTCCCTTTATTACTAAGAATTGAAAAATCTCAAGATAAATACTCTCAGAAAAATCAATATTCTTTTCAACTAAATATCTAGCGCTTTCTAAGACCTCTTCTTTAATATTTAATTCTATGCCAAGCTTAATTAGATCAAAAACAATGCTTTGAAAGCATCTGTTCTTCAATTTTAAATAATTTTCATAAGATTTTAAATAATCCCTATTTTTATAATAAATTTCCGCCTTCAATAAAATATATTTATCGTCATTAAAATTATACTTATTAAGTAAATCTATTGCTCCTTTGTAATCATTTATGTAAGATAAATTTAAAGCCCTAGTAATGACCTCTAAAGAGGTCACCCCATTAATGCTGTCCCTTTTAAGCTCAAGATTATTATTGCTTCTAATGTCCTTATTCTTGTCAGAACCACCATCACTATATGGAATTTCAACTTCAAACTTCTTTGTAATTTTCAAAATAATTATTTTATTAAATTCACTTGAATCTTTAACATTTTGATAACTGAAAATTAGCTTAATTTTGCCTTCTTTTTTAAAAGTTTGAAAAGTAAAAACAGCACCATTCTCATAAGATTCTCCGATTAACTTAATAAAAGCCTCATTTTCATTACTTTTTATATAAATCCAAGACTCATCTTTGAAAGAAAGATTAAACTTTGAATTGGTATTCACATTGATATCTACTTCTTTACTGCTAAAATCAAGCTCATATGAATTACCTTGATCTATAAAAGCTGGCTGCTCAGGACAAGCTTCAAAAACAACAAATAGCAAACTTATATAAATCAAATATTTTTTAATCATTTGGAAATTTCTAAAATCTCATCTATTAATTTTTCATTCTCCTTTTCAATATCAATGTTAAATAAATTTTCCTTTTTAATCCAAAGATCTTTAATAAATTTATCATCAAGAAATTTATTTTTAATCAACCCATCAACAGCTAAATTTTTATTTAAATTTCCATTTAAAAAATCAGGCCTAGGAATAAAAAAATCATCCATATTTAAGCATTCATTTAAATCAAAATAAAAATCTTCCATATCAACTAATTTAACTTTAGCGTTTAAATTGTCTTCAACAGACTTTTGAGATTTCTCTAACATTTGCTTTGAATAGAAATAAGTAACGCCTGAGACAATAAAAATTAAAAATATTAAAATTAAAAAATATTTTCTAAAACTAAACTTTCTATCTTGCATGTTAATTCCCTTAAATATAACTTAATTATATATTAAACACCTTGCTTTCACCATTATCAAGTGTAATTCCTATCAAATTTTCACCCCCCTCAGAAACATATGCATTATGGGTTATTACTAAGAGCTGAATTTTTTTCCCTAATTCTTTTAAAAGTAAAGAAAGTTTTTTGCTGTTCTCAAAATCAAGAGCTGCATCTATTTCATCAAGCATACAAAAACAAGCAGGAGAATAATAATAAAGCGCAAATAAAAAAGCCATACTAACTAAAGTACTCTCACCTCCTGAAAGCATATTATTGTTTTTTACAAATTTGTTTGAAAAATTCATTCTAATCTCAACATTATCGGTATTTTCATTATAAAAAAGAATAGCGGTTCCTTTGAAAATTTTTTTAAAAAAGTAAGAAAAATTTTTATTAATCTCATCGAATGATTCTCTAAACTTTTTAGAAATCTCATTTTTTATTTTTTTTTGAAGTTTTTGTAATGAATATTTAGAAAGCTTTAAATCTTCTACTTGTAAACTTACTTTTTCAAAACGATCCTTAGTTTCATCAAATTCTTTATCAATATTGAAAAATACATAATCACCTAGATTGATTGCAGCGATCTCTTTATGAAGTATCTCTTTGGTTAAAAGATCTTCTTCTAATTCAAATTTATTAGACATTTTATTAGAAATATTGAAATTCTCTATTTCACTCTTAATGCTTGCATTAGAGTTTAAAAGAAATTCGTACTCTGTCTGTTTTTTTATATATTCATAATAATTAGTTTTTTTAAAATCATTTAAAAATTTTAAAGAACTCAAATCCTTTTCTTTGAAAGACTCATTGCTGGATTTTGAAACACCAATAAGATTGCTTAACTCAAGCTGAATATCGCTCTTTTCTAAATTTGAATTTTCAAGCTTTAAATACAAATCTTTAAGCTCTTCATCAAGACTATTCTTAGATTCAAATAAAAATTCTAAATTACCATCTATAAGTTTGATTTCGTCTAAATTTTTAAATTTAGAAAGCTCTATATACTCAAGCTCTCCTAATACATCATTTAATTGAAGTGTCTTTTCTTCTATCAATCTCTCAATATTTGTTATCTCTTTAGCAAAATTTGCTTTTAAGGCATTTTTTTCAAGCAAAAATTTTTTTAAATTAACGTTTTGATCGAAAATAGGCTCAATCTTATCCTTCAATAAAGCCAAAAGATTTTCATCTTTGCTAATATACCTTATTAAATTTATTCTAATTTCTTTAATATATTTTATACTCAATGATTCTTCAAAAAGCTTAAGAGACTCTAATATATTCTCTTTTAATAAAACAAGCTCTTCTGATTTAGCACTCTTTAATACAGATAAAATTAAATCAACAAGTTCAAAAAAACTTTTAGTATATCTATTAATCTCGTCGCTTAAAGAAAAAAATTCATTTTTCTTTTCTTTAAGCAAACTATTTAATTGATATAAATCGTTATTTATGGAATTTTTTTTCTCCTCAAACTTAGATTTACTCTTGAAAAACTTATCTTCCAAATTCATCTTTACCATCTTTTCTTGTTCTAATTTTTGAATTTTAATCTCTAGTCCAAGAATTTTAGACTTCGTAAGCTCAAGATCCTTTTCTAATGCTTGAATATTATTAACAACATTTTTTTCTCTAAATGAATAAAATTCTAACTTTTCCTTAAAACTAGAAGACAAAAATTTACTCAAACCATCTAAATTTAATTCGCTTTTTAAAACATTAATATCAAAATTAATATTGAAAAGCTTTTTTAATGTGATTTTTTTTTCTAAAGCTTCTAATTTTTGACTTAAATCTTGATGTTTTTTCCTCAAAAAATAAACATTTTTTATGTTATCGTACTTTTGCCTTAAATTTTCTTGCAAGGCCAACAAAGATGATAAATTTTGATTAGACTGCTTAAAATTTTTAAGAGCCTCTTCTTCTTCAATTTTCAAAATATCTATTCCGCTTGCTTGTTCAATTAAAGATTTAAGATTTACATTTCTTCCCAAAGAAATGTCTTCAACTCTACCTTGAGTTATAAACATATAAGGGGATTTTTTAAATTGAAACCTGTTCAAAAGTCTATTATAATCTTGAAAATTTAAAATTTTATTATTAAAATAATATTCACTCGAACCATCCTTATAAAGACGCCTGCGAATATAAAAATTCGTCCCAAATTCTCTTAAAGTCGATTTTTCACCGTCAATGTTGCTAAAAAAAAGAGTTATTTCTGCAAAATTTGATTTTCCGAATTTTGAAACAGAAATTAAATCCGCAATATCTTCAACCCTTAAAAATTTTAAATTATCTTCTCCCATACAAAAACGCACAGCATCAATAAGATTGCTCTTCCCACATCCATTAGGGCCCACAATAAAACTTAAATTTTTGCCTATTCCAAACTCTTGTCTGCTTAAAAAAGATTTAAACCCCAAGAGTACTATTTTTTCCAAAACCAAGCTAACTCCTAATTAAAATTAAAAATTAATTACTAATAAATCTACAATTCCATATTATAATAAATAAAAATATTTTTATAAAAAGGTTAATTATGATTTGCGGAATAGATGAAGTTGGAAGAGGCTGTATTTTTGGACCTATTCTAAGCGCTGCTGTAGTTTTCAAAAAAAAACCTAACTTTATAAAAGAATTAAATGATTCTAAAAAACTAAAAAAAGAAAAAAGGGAATACCTATCTTCATTAATACTTGAAAACTCATATTATGCATTTGCTGAAGTCTCAAATATAGTAATAGAAAAAATAAATATTCACAACGCATCTCTTCTTTCAATGCAAACTGCATACGAAAACCTAAAATTAAATTGCAGTTTAGTATTTGTAGATGGCAAATTTATCCCAAAAATACCAGCAAAAACTGTTAAAGCTATAATTAAAGGAGATTCAATAATAGATGAAATAAAAGCTGCTTCAATTATTGCTAAAGTTAAAAGAGATAAACTGATGGATGAATATGATAAAATTTATCCATTATATTTACTCAAAAAAAATAAAGGATACCCCACAAAAGAACATAAAAATGCAATAAAAAAATATGGGGTTTTAAGCCTTCATAGAAAAAATTTTAAACTAATTTAAAAAAATAAAAATTAATAATCCTTCTTTTTAAATCGACCGCCTGATATAATAGATTTCTTATGAAATCTAGAATCGTCTAATTTAGATCCCTCTTCATATTCATCATAACCTTTATTATACCTCATAGAAGAACCAATAGACTCTTTAGATACTTTCTGCTTAATAACAGCTATTGCCTTAAGCAAATTGGATTCAAACTCACTTATATTTTCTTCATATACAAAAATAGAATGCCTTTCAAAATCTCCGCTTGGACTTCTTTTGCTCTCTACAATATTTAAAAAATAATCCCCTTTTCTATTTTCCTTGACATTAAAAAAATAAGTTCTCTCGGACTCTGTAAATAGTTTCTCAGAGTATACTTCCCCTCTCTCTCCCATCAATTTCCTCCACACAAGTTTTTGTACTTGACTACATTTAAGTTAGATTAATTGTACTTATTTAAAAAAAAAATTACTAGCCAAAAATAACATTACAATAAATCTTATTGACATAAATTGATTTTTTTTATATAAGTAAAGTATTGTCTTGCGTCCTTCGTATAATGGCTATTACCTTAGCCTTCCAAGCTAATGATGTCGGTTCGATTCCGATAGGACGCTTTAAATAATAATCACAAAACCTCTAAATTTAGCAATACTTTTTATATTTAAAAGATATACAAAAGAATAAAATAAATGGAGATGGCGGGAATTGAACCCGCGTCCTAAAAACAATACCATAAGCTTCTACAAGCTTATCTAGTATTTTATTAAGCAATATGGTTTGGAAATACTAGCAAACCGCCAAATTGCTCTCAAGTATAAAAGTCCCTAAAAATCAACCTGAAAACATTTTTAAGCAAGCTTCGATGTCAAAAAGAGTATAAGTGAACCTCAAAGCCAAATTCAACAAAACTCTCTGCTAACTTAAGCAGCCATTACAAGGTTTGAGCTTGTAAAGTTATTATTTTTTGCATTTATTTTAGAAGTTTTAAGAGATTCCCTCTGCCTGCAACTTACAATATTAGCATTTTCAGTCAAATCCAAAACATCCCCCCATGCAAGTGCCATTTTACCATAGTTTCAAGAAAACAACAATATTGCATTATTTGCAAAAACTAAACTAAAATTTTATAATAGTAAATCTGATATTACTAATATTACTAAAAGAGAATTGTATGTTTAATGAAATTCTATGGTTCGTTATGCTAATTACTACTTATTCATTTTTGATTATTATATTCCTTTTTTTTAAAAAAAACGGATTATTTGCATGGGTTGCAGTAGCAATTATTATAGCAAACATTCAAGTTTTAAAACAAATTACAATATTTGGAATTAATGCTACATTGGGCAACATTATTTATGCCTCGTCATACATTGCAACAGATATTCTCTCAGAATTTTATGGGAAAAAAACTTCAAAAAAAGCCGTTTATATTGGATTTATTAGTTTTATTGTCTTTGCAGTATTAACAAATGCCCAAATTCACTTTATGTCAAATAGAGGTCAAGAAAATTTTAAAAGCTTAGAAGCTATTTTCTCTTCAATCCCAACTTTACTATTAGCCTCTCTTGTTGCATACCTAGTATCCCAATTAAACGATGTATACCTATATCAGTTTATTAAAAAAAAATTTCCTAGGTTTTTATTTTTCAGAACCAATGGATCAACATTAATAAGCGGCTTAATAGATACAATAATTTTTGTAAGTATAGCAACTTATTTTAAGGTATTTCCAAAGCAAGCTTTCCTAGATATAGTAATTTCCACATACCTAATTAAAGGTTTAGCGGCAATTTTAGGAACACCTTTTATATATTTTGCAAAATATATAAAACTTCAAAAATAAAAAAGTTATTTTATATAAATAAAAAACTTTATCTAAAATAATTAATCTGGTAAAATTAAATGCTATGAATCAGAATATGTTTGATTTAAACTTATGGATAGGGATGCTTCTCTTCACATATATAACATTGGGAATTCTTTACAGATTTTTCGGAAAATCCGGTCTTTTTTGTTTCAATGCAATTATTTCAACAATATCAAATATTATAATATTAAGAAATTTAAAAACATTTGAAATATCTTTAAATTTATCAGGTATTACTTTTTTATCGGCATTATTCTCTTTAAACTTAATAGTAGAAAAATATAACAAAAAAGAGGCAACAAATTCCATAATACTGAGTCTTTTATTAAACATAACTTTTACAATTATGATTAATTTTATGATATTATTTAATCATAATAAATTAGACACTTCGGATATTCATTTTAAAATATTGTTCAATAACTTTACATACATTCTAACAATATTAATTGGAACATATGTGTTTTTTCTATCTCAATATATAAATATCTCACTGTATAATTATTTTAAACAAATAAAAATAAAATCTCTATGGATTATTCATCCTTTATCAAGGCTAATTTCTGGATATATGGCTAATTTACTAGTTTCAATATCTATAAACACAATATTTAAATTCTACCCCGAAACAAAAAATATCGAACTTACAAAAGGTTCTCTAATTATTACATTAACAATAATTACAATTGATACCATTTTTTATCTATTTATAAATTCTTGGAAAAGAATAAGAGAAGTTTAAGAATTAATAAGATTTTCAATAAATTGATAATTTTTAACAACTTGTCTATAGTATTTTAATCTCAAATTTAATTTCTCAGCATCATTTAACAAGTAATCAATACCACTTTTTCTTAGGCGAGTCAATAAAGAATACATAATTATCGCAACAGCTACAGAAATGTTATAGCTTTGAGTAAATCCATACATGGGTATTTTTACATATAAATCGGCAGCTTTCAAGACTCCTTCACTAAGACCTGTTAACTCTGTCCCAAAAAATATTGCCATTTTACTGTTAATTGGAAAATTTTCAAGATTTATTGATTGTTCATTCAAAGATGTAGCCACTATGCTATATCCATTAGACTTTAATCTATCAATTGCAAACTCAGTATTATTGTATTTATTTAAATTTATCCATTGCGAAGACCCTAAAGTAACATCTGGATTTAAGGTGTGCTTATTTTTTTTACTAATAATATGAACATCGCTAAGTCCTAAAATTTCACCTGTCCTAATGGTAGCACTTGCATTTTGAGGCTGAAAAATATCTTCAAGCACAAATGTTAAATAATTGGTGCGACTACTTAATACTCTCTCAATCCTAGCTTTTTTTTCATTTGTAATAAATTTAGATAAAATATCTATTCTTTTTAATACATCATCATCCATAATGAAAATCAAATTTTAAAACAGTAAAGCAGTACTTCATATATTTCAAATACAAACTATTTCTTATATAATACAAAAATGAAAGTAAAAATTGAAGAATCTTGGGAAAAAGTTTTAAACAATGAATTTAACAAGGAATACTTTAAAAAACTTGTGAAATTTATAAAACATGAATATAAAACAAAAAAAGAGAAAATATTTCCTCCTCCAAAACTTATATTTAATGCTTTTAATTCTTTGCCATTTAAAGACATAAAAGTGGTAATAATTGGACAAGATCCATATCATGGAAAAAATCAAGCAAATGGACTTGCTTTTTCTGTAGATTCAGAAATTAAAATTCCCCCGTCTTTGCAAAACATATTTAAAGAAATAGAAAAAAGTTTAAAAATAAAAACCATTCCAAACGGAGATTTAAAAAGATGGGCAATTCAGGGTGTATTTTTAATAAATACAATCCTAACAGTCGAAGAAGGCAAACCCTATTCTCACAAAGCTATTGGATGGGAAATTTTCACAGATGAAGTAATAAAAATAATCTCTAAAAATTTGAAAAACGTTGTATTCATGCTTTGGGGCAATCTAGCAAGAAGTAAAAAAAAACTCATTGATCCATCAAAGCACCTAATTCTTGAAACAAGTCATCCATCTCCATATTCAGCAAACAATGGATTTTTAGGCTCAAATCATTTTAGCAATGCTTTACATTATTTAAAAAAACACAATAAAAATGAAATAAACTTTCAATAAAATCGACAAGCTATGATTTAAAATCACTTCACATAAAAAGGGAACTCTCTACGTAAAATACTTATCATAAGTAAATAGCTTAGCACAACAGTAATCAATTTAATATTATTTTTCTTTCAAACTCTTTTCTTCAACTTCATTAATATTAGTATCTGATTTATTATTATCATTATCCCAAAAAGTTGAACTATTCTTAGTTTCCGTCTTTATATCATCTAAAAAGCTACTATCTGCTCTTCTACTATTCATAAAAGACAACAAAACTACAAAGATAAAAAAGAATGCTATAAAAAATCCAGTAATTTTTACAGCAACACTTGAAGACTTTGCCCCAAAAATAGAAGAACTACCGCCTCCAAAAACACCGCCTATTCCATCACCCTGCTCATCTTGAATTAAAATTAAAAGGATAATAAAAATTGAAACAATAACAAAAATTATAAAAATAAAAAATCTAACTAAATCCAAAACAAACCTCTTTAACTAACGAACGTTATTAATTATAGATAAAAAAGATTCGGCCTTCAAAGATGCTCCACCTATTAACGCACCATCAATATCGGGCTCATTCATAAGTTCTTTTACATTGCTAGAATTAACAGAACCTCCATATTGAATTATAATATTATCTGAAGCTGACTTTGAATAAAGATTCATAATCTCAAGCCTAATTGCCTTATGAATTTCTTCTGCTTCTTCCTTAGTTGCGGTTTTACCCGTTCCAATAGCCCAAACAGGCTCATAGGCTAAAATTATTCTTTTAATATCTGATTCAGAAACGCCATTTAATCCCTTTTTAACTTGACCTAAAACAACATCTAAAGTTTTTCCAGAGCTTCTCTCATCAAGAGTTTCTCCAACACAAAGAATTAAATACTTAAAAGGATGTTTAAGCCCTGCAAGAATCTTTTTATTTATTATTTCATCTGTTTCTGCTAAATACAATCTACATTCAGAATGACCAAGTATAACATATTCTACCCCAAATTCTAAAAGCATTAAAGGTGAAATTTCACCTGTCCTTGCTCCACTCTCCATATAAGACATGTTTTGAGCACCAAGAAGAATATTACTATCCTTAATACATTCTGAAACCTTAGACAACGCCGTGAATGGAGGAGTTATCATTATTACAAAATTATTCTTTAAAGTTTTAACTTCAGTAGCAATTTTTTTTGCAACAATACAAGCCTCTGTACTTGTATAATGCATTTTCCAATTTCCCGCTAAAAATGTTTTTCTCACTTTACTTCTCCAAAACCTTAATGCCTGGCAAGATCCTACCTTCAAGATATTCAAGTGACGCACCACCACCTGTTGAAACATGCGTGATCTTATCAGATAAATTAAATTTATTAACAGCTGCCACAGAATCTCCACCACCAACAATAGTTAAAGCTGAGCAAGATGCTACCATTTCGGCAACCTTTGCAGTTCCTTTTGAAAATAAATCAAATTCAAATACACCAAGAGGGCCATTCCAAATTATAGTTTTGGCAAGCTTTATAACCTTTTCGATTTCATTTAAAGTATTTGCTCCAACATCCATACCTATCTTGTTTTCAGGAATATTAAAGGAATCAATATACTCAGGAGTAGAATTTTTATTAAAATAGTCTGCTACAATGTGATCAAGTGGTAAAATCACTTTAACACCTAACTCCTTTGCTTTATTTAAAAAAGAAGAAGCTATATCAACATATTCAACTTCTAAAAGAGATTTACCTATAGAATATCCTTTGGAATGCAAAAAAGTATAGGCCATTCCACCGCCAATCACAACTACATTTGACTTTGATAAAAGCGATTCCAGTACTGCAATCTTTGAAGAAACCTTAGATCCACCAATAATCGAAACAAATGGCTTTTCAGGATTTTTTAATACTTCTCCAAGAAATTTGTCTTCTTTTTCCATTAAAAATCCACCAACAGATGGCAAATAATTGGAAATCCCTACCGTTGAAGCATGAGCCCTATGAGCTGCACCAAAAGCATCATTTACAAAAACATCTCCATTCTCAGAAAGTTTTTTTGCAAAACTTTTATCGTTTTTCTCCTCTTCTGAATAAAACCTTACATTTTCAAGTAATACAACATCGCCATCTTTCATTTGCAAAGTATTATTTACAATTTCGCTTCCAATACAATCAGAAAGCATCTTAACATCCTGGCCTAAAAGCTCTGACAATCTATTAGCAACGGGTTTAAGAGAATATTTAAGATTCTTTTTGCCCTCTGGTCTACCCAAATGACTTATAAGCACAATCTTAGCTCCTCTTTCTTTTAGATACTCTATTGTGGGCAATGCAGCCTTAATTCTAGTATCATCACTAATGCTCCCCTCTTTTAGGGGAACATTAAAATCACATCTTACTAAGGCTCGCTTGCCTGCAAAACTATTAAAGTCTTTTACTGTTTTTATTGACATTTTATTACCTTACAAGCATTCCTACTTATTTTACCAATTTTTGAGCAAGATCAACTACTCTTGTAGAATATCCAAACTCATTATCATACCATGATAACACCTTTGCAAACCCATTTCCAAGAACCATTGTCTCAAGACCATCAACAATAGAAGAATGAGAATTCCCCTTTATATCTGAAGATACAATTGGATCTTCTGTATACCCCAAAATACCTTTAAGCTCAGGTGTATCTGATGCCTTCTTGAGAACAGAATTGATCTCTTCTTTTGTAACATCTTTTTTTTTGAGTTGAACTGTAAAATCAACAATTGAACCTGTTGGCACAGGCACTCTCATTGAAGTCCCATTCAACTTTCCTTTAAGTTCAGGCAAAACAAGTCCAACTGCTTTTGCAGCACCAGTTGAAGTTGGAATAATAGAAAGTGCAGCAGCCCTTGCTCGTCTAAGGTCAGAGTGAGGAAGATCCAAAATTCTTTGATCATTAGTATAAGCATGAACAGTTGTCATAAGCCCTTGTTCAATTCCAAATGATTCATGAAGTACTTTTGCAAGAGGAGCCAAGCAATTGGTTGTACATGAAGCATTTGATACGGCCTTTAAATCAGAATTAATATCGTGATCATTTACACCAAGAACTATTGTTTTAATCTCATCCTTAGCAGGAACTGTTAAAATAACTTTTTTAGCCCCAGCATAATTGACATGATCAAGATATCCTCCTTTATCACTAGTTGCTGATGAAAAAACACCTGTTGATTCAATTACAACATCAATTCCAAGTTTTGCCCAAGGAAGATTTTTTGGATCTCTCTCTGCAATAATTTTTATTTCTCTTCCATCAACAACAATAGCACCGTCTCTTGATTCAACTTTTTTATTATATACTCCAAAAGTAGAATCATACTTTAAAAGATGTGCAAGCGTTTTAGGATCTGTTAAATCATTTATTGCCACAACATCAATTCCTCTTTCAAAAGCAATCTTAAAAACATTTCTACCAATACGACCAAAACCATTAATAGCCAATTTCATACAAAATCCTCCAATTTTTTGATTTTATTCTTACTAGAATTATTAAATCATAAATCAACAACAAGTGTCAAACTATCTTTTTACAAGCACAGTGACTCCCTCTTGAATATAGTCCTTTAAAAATATAGAAGATTTTATAATACCTCTGGAAATATAATCACTTATATCCTCAATTAAAATCTCTCCTAAAATATCTGATCTTTTGTAAACAATAAAAGAAGAATCTCTAGTGTTGTCACTGTTTAAAGCACCTTCTTTAAGAATCAAAAAAACATCGCCTTTTACAACACCGTTCACTTGGCCAAGATTAATAAGAACATCATTATTTTTAATTTGAAGGATCTTTCCTTTTTTGGGTAAATAATCATGAAAATCTTTAGAAAAGGAATTTAAAACATTGCTTAAATAATTAACACCCCCCACATTGTAAGAAAAAGAACCAACCTTAATCCCTGTTTTCCCCGAAAAAACATTCACTAACAAAGTAGCTGTATTTTTCAAAATATCTACCTTGAAATCAAAAATTAAAAATAAATCCAAATTATTATTTCTTGAGTAAGAAAATCCTTCGGAAAAATTATTAATTAGATAGTCTCTATTTTTATTATAATCAAAATTATAGTTAACTATTTCTATATTTAAATTACGCTCAAGTACCCTTTCAGAGTATCTTAATATCAAATCGTTTGCTCCAAAAAGCTTATTCTCACTTTGAGTAAAAATAGCAATTCTATAAACCATCCTGTCATCATAAAGTTTATTAAAATCGGAAATGCTTTTATATCCATATTTATAAAATAAAGATTTTCTAATATCAAAAGACACAACATCATAAAAATCTAAAATTCTAGAATCCGTAGAATTTCTCTGTTTTACTAAATAAAAAAGCTGCTCATAAGCCATAATATCTAAATTCATAAGCTTATATATTTTTGAAAGCAAAAACCTAGCACTATCATTATCAGGCCAAATATCAACAGCATTTTTTGCATTAAACAATGCTTTATTTAAATTTAAAGATTTAAAAGCTTTAAGCCCTTTATTTTCATAATGCTTAGAAATTTTAACATTGGAATTGTTTTTCAAAAAATTTCTAAAATTAGATACAAAAAAACTCTCATCAAGAGCAATATTATAAAATTCTAAATCTTTTTTAAGATTTTTAGCTCGCTCTAAATTTAAAATAGCCTTTTCAACATTCCCAAATTTTAAGTAAGAATACCCTAATAAATAATAAAGTTCATCAGAATCTTTATTAACCAAAATAGCTTTCTGTAATGCTTCTATTGCATCCTCATATTTAAATTCGTGCAAATAAACAAGCGCAAGCAATCGGTATGCATCAACAACTCCAAAATCTTTATAAGAACTTTCAATTAAAGCCAAATAATTTAAAGCATACTTTTCAGCAAGACCCAAGTTATTAATACTAATATAAAATTCAGCTACTCTTTTATGAAAATCTGGAAAAGATAAAAAATTTACCCTAACTTTATTTATCAAATGCCTAATCTTATCATGCATCCCTAGTCTTTGATAAATATCGATAAGATGTTCAAACGCGCTATAATTATTTTGACTATAATCAAGAATGGATAAATAATAATTAGCAGCTGCTATGAATAATCCGTTTTTTTCAAAAATTGAAGCAAGTCCAACCAAAGCATCAATATTATTTCTCTGTTTAACTAAAACCTCAGAATATATTTTTTTTGCTTGATCAATTTTATTATTTTTTAATAATATATTTGCATAAAGAATTTTATACTCAATGTCTTCGTTAGACATTTTATAGGCTTTCTCTATGAAAAATTGTGCTTGGGCATATATTTTAAGAGAATAATAAATTGATGCAATAAATTTATAAGCTTCATAATAATTGGGATTAATTTTTATAGCCTCAAAAAGCTCATCAATAGCATCATAATACCTTTTAGATAAATAATACTCATTAGCCTTTTGATAATGCCCCAATGCTGTAGTATCACTGCCCAATAAAACACTAAAATTAAAAAGGAATAATATAAAAAATCGATTAAAATTCATAAACCTTCCTTCTCGGAAATCTTTATTACCTTAATATTTCTTTGATGCATATTTTTAATCGAAAAAACCAAATTGTTGTATTCCACCTTTTCATTTTTCAAAGGAATCCTCCCAAAAAGATCATAAACGAAACCCCCAAGAGTATCAAAGTCTCCATTTGGCAAATTTAAATTAAGCTTCTCATTTAAATCCTCTATTAAAATTCTTGCATCACAAAGATAAGACCCATCATCAAGGCGAACTATTTCATCAAGCTCATTGTCAAATTCATCCTGAATATCGCCCACTATCTCTTCAAGAATATCCTCAAGAGTTACAAGCCCCGAAACCCCGCCATACTCATCAACTACAATTGCAATATGAACATGATTTTCTTGAAATTCTTTTAAAAGAGAGTCTGTTTTTTTGCTTTCAGGAACAAACATAACTTTTCGCATAATATCTTTTAAATCTATTTGGTAGAAATCTTTTTTACACATATGCACTAGCACGTCTCTTGTATGAATTATTCCAATAATATTGTCAATAGTACCATGATAAACGGGAAATCTTGAATGACTACTAGATGTCACAACCTTTAAAAGCTCATCCTTACTCTTAGCATAATCAACAAATATAACCCCTATCCTGGGAATCATAATCTCTTTTACAATAGTCTCTTTAAGGGCATTGAAATTTTTTATCAAAGAAGTTTCAATATTCGACTTATCTTCAAGATCATTTTTTGGGTTTCCTTTTTTCTTCTTTTTGTTTTTAAAATTAAAAAATCCCAACATCTAAAATACCCTTTTATTTTTTCTTAAGACACTTTCTTGAAGAATCAACATGTTTTCCTTTTGAAAATCATTAGTTTCATGCTTATATCCCATTAAATGTAAAATTCCATGAATAGTAACACGTTGAAGTTCTTCATAAATTTCAACATTAAATTCTTGAGCACTAAATTTTAAATATTCAAAAGATATTATAATGTCTCCTTGTATTTTATAATTTTTATTATCAACAAAATCTTCGTTAACTTCATTATCATTATAATTAAAAGAAAGAACATCGGTTGGCTCGTTCTTGTTTCTAAATTTATTGTTCAATTTTTGTATATAAATATTATCACAAAGAATAACTGAAAGTTCAAAATCACTAATAGAAAGAGTATTTAAAACAGATAAAATAAAATCATAAAAAACACCGCAATGCTCAAATTTAATATTTTCTACCAATAAATTCAAATCAGATTTGGACAAATTAACTATACCTTCGAATAACCCATATACAACTCACAAATATGCATTAATTGCTATAGCAATTAAATTATTTTATTTAGTAAACTAAAAACCAAAAAAATCCTTAATTATATTTTCAAAAGCATTTTCTTGTAAAAAGCCAACAGAAACCTTTGGCTTGCCATCAACAGGAATAAAAAGAATAGTTGGAAGACTTTTCACTCCAAAAACGGAAGAAATATCTTGTTCTTTATCTGTATCTACTTTGTAAAAATCAATACTATTCTCGTACTTTTTAGAAAGTTTTTCAAAAATTGGAGAAAGCATTTTACATGGACCACACCAATTGGCATAAAAATCAATTATTGCTGGCCTCTTACCTTTAAAACTCCATTCTATATTGTTCTTATAATCAAAAACTTTGGCAACAAAATCTTCTTTGGTTAAAGAAATAGCCATATATTCTACATTGCCCCCCTATCGACTTAAAATTATATCACAAATACAATATTAATAATAAGGAATTATAAAAAATGAATCTAATGTTAATAACTTCTAATGAATTTAAAACAGGAATTTCACTCAATGACACTAGAGCAGAACATCTTGTTAAAATCTTAAAATTAAAAGATAACGACAAATTTAAATTTGGTATTCTTGGAAAAAAGAATATTTATCATTGCATTTACAAAAAAGATAAAAAACTATTTTTCAAGAAAATCTTTAAAATAGGAGAATCTAATAAGCTTAAAAAATTAAATGTGCTAATTGGGATGATAAGACCAATTGTTGCCAAAAGAATTATAAAAGAACTTGCTAGCATTGGAATATACGAAATAATTTTTTTTAACACTGAACTTACTGAAAAATCATATTTAAATTCTAAAATCTTTAAAAACAATGATTACGAAAAATATTTAATAGCCGGAGCAATGCAAGGAGGAGTAACATACTTGCCAAAAATAAAAATTATTAAAAATTTGAAAGACAGTCTTAAATATATTAAACAAGAAAATTTTGAAATAAAAATATTACTTGAAAAAAATAGCAAAAAAAAATTAATTGATATAGAACAAGCAAACAATGCGGCTATTATTGTGGGACCCGAAAGAGGATTTACAGAAAAAGAAAAACAATTAATAATGCAATATAATTTTTCCCCTTATAGCACATCTTCAAACATTCTAAGAACAGAAACAGTAATAATAGCTGCATCCATTATTGTTGTATCGAAACTAATTAATATATGACTTTATGTTAGAAATTTTTTTATTAATTTAAATCAATACGTTTAAACATAATCAATTTATAACTGTTTGGTTTATAAGCTTATCATAAATATAAAGTTCAATCATAGATCCTTTGTGAACCTCATAGGGCAACTTAATTAATCCTCCTTTTGACTTAAAAGAATAAATCAGAGAATTTTCACCATCCAAACCTTTTAACCTAACAGATATATCAACATAAGATGGATGTTGTCTTAATTTATAAGTCAAAATTCCAAAAACAATTTTATTGTCAACCTTGGGCTTTGCAATAGTAATTAAAATCTTATCCGATTCATTTATTTTAGTTTCAGGCGGAATAGACTGAAAAACAATATTTCCAAAATCGCCCGTATTTACCAAATTAATGTCAAAACTAATCCCATCATTTAAAAGAGAGGCAATCGCATCTTTATAATAAATCCCAATATAATTTTTAACATGTTTGCCCAAACGATCTTTACCCTTGCTAATTAAAAATTGGAGATCTGTTAAACTTGATATTTGACTACCTGGTGATGGATTTTGGCGAATTATTATTCCTTTTGGCAATTCACTCTCAACCTCAAGAGGTTTAACAATGTGGTAAAGTAATTTAGAATTGCTAAAAGAATTAGCCTTTAAATTAATTAAAACATCGTCAATGTTTTTGCCAATAAAACTATCAACTCTGTTTATTATAGCCCCTTTGCTAATAAAAATTATAACCTTATTGTTATGTCTTAAAACGGTTCCTGGTTTTGGCCCCTGCTCTATCACTTTTCCTTTGTCAAGAGCACTTGAAGAAAATTTAAACTCAATGTGGGGAATTAATTCTTTTCTCTGTAATTCAATAATAGCATCTTCAAGGGTAAGAGAATAAAGATTTGGGACAACTACAATCTCCTTATTTTCTAAAACCATAAAAAAAATTGCAAAAGAAATAATTAAAGATCCAAAAATAACTAAAAGCAATGCTCTGATTGTAGCTTTTGGCAAAATTAATATTTCGTTATTACAATTTTTGCAACTCTGAGTCAAATCTAATTTATTTTTAAACAATTCTTCTTTATTAGAAAATTTATTTTCCAAATTGTCATTATTATTTAAACTAATATATTCCCCCTATTGAAGAAAACACTTGTCCTATTAGTTGTCTACTCCCATTATAAAAAGACTTAAAATCCAAAACCCTTCTTCCAGGCCTTTGGACTTCTAAAAGTAAAAGAATCCCCTTCCCAGTATTAACAAATAATCCTCTTTTAGAATCAAAATCAACAATTTCTCCTATTTTTTTTTCTTTATATAAATCTATTTTCAAAAAATCAGCACGATGAAAAATAATGTCGCTATAATCAAGACTAGCCCTTACAAGTGGCCAAGGATTGCATGCATTAATTCTGTTTTTAATCTCAAATGCACTTAAATTAAAGTCTATAAATCCCGATTCTTTTTTAAAAAAAGAACAAAAAGTGGCTTCACTTGCTTTTTGAGGAATTCCCAAAAATCCCTTACTAATTTTTTCCAAAGCCTCTAAAACAAGAGCGGGACTAAGGCTAGATACAAGATTTGAAATATCATAACTTGTATCGCAAGATCTTATTTTAAAATTTCTTTGCACTAAAATATTGCCACTATCCATTTCCAAGGCCATACTCTGAATAGTAATACCGCTAACACAATCACCATTTAAAATTGCAGATTGAATCGGAGAAACACCTCTATATTTGGGCAAAAGAGAAGGATGAACATTAATACACCCCTTTGGGAAAATATCTAAAAATTCTTTTTTAAATATCTTGCCATAAGAAAAAACTAACATTAAATCTGGATTCAAATCTCTAATTGAATTTAAAATATTGTCATCAAGAATCAAGGGGTCAAAAACTTTAATATTTTTAGCAATAGCTTGCACCTTTATTACATTTTGACTTAACTTTTGACCCCTGCCTTTAGGCTTATCAGGCAAGGTCAAAACTCCCACCACCTCATAATGCTTTACAATCTCTTTAAAAACTTCTAAGGCAATAGAAGAAGAACTTGCAAAAAATATTTTCATTTCGCCTTAAGCCCTCTTTCCCTCATATAAGGTTTTAACAATTTATTTTTTATTTTTTCTTCGTAATAATCAATAAAAAGAATTCCATTTAAATGGTCCATTTCATGTTGAATAATTCTTGCCAAAAAATCGGAATTTTCTATAGTAAAAGATTTTCCATTCTCGTCATAAAAACTTATCACAATAGCTTTAGGCCTCATTAAATCATAATAAACTCCCGGAATACTTAAACATCCTTCTTTGTAAGAGCTAAGCTCATAAGAAGTCTCTGTGATTAAAGGATTAATAAAAACCAAGGGCCTTGCCATTTTATTCTCTCTAACTACAAAAAGTGACAAATCAAGGCCTACCTGGGGAGCAGCAAGTCCAACTCCACCACTAATATCCATTAATTTTATCATCTTTTTTGCATAATCTCTAATCTTGCTATCAATATTAGCAATTTGTTTTGTCTTAACGCGAAGCAAATCATTAGGATAAAATACCATTTCCATAAAAATTTCATTCCCCTTTCAAACAAAAAAAGACTTATTTTATTTTTCCAAAAAGCTTCCACTCCTCATTTCCCAATAATGAAAAATAAATATTACCAATTCTAGACTTGGGAATAGCATAAAGCTTGTTTTCATCAATATCTTTAAAAACTAGAAATTCTTTAAGATCTGTATCAAAAAGAACAAGCTTCCTGTCTTTACCATTAAGCTTCAATCGCCAATCTCCTTTTAATGTTTTATAAAAAAAGGTCCCCTCATCAATAGTGTTAATTTCATAACTTTTTTTCTTTTTTAAAGCACTTGTTGATTTTATAGTCCCCATAACATAGTTTAAAAAATCTTTATCAAATTGAATACTATTTAAAACAGTTCCCACATAAGCCGCCCTTATTTGTTCATTCTTAGAATCAACAAAAAAAATAGTTGGACTTTTTTGCAGATTAATTTTATTAAAAATTTCATTATCCTTATCGATAACCAAAAAAACATTTTTCTTAGTTATTGTGTGAATAATTTCATCATCTCTAAAAGAATTTAAAAAAGCTTTTATTAGATTTTCTTTAATATCTTTACCAACCAAAATTAAAACATTTTTATTTAATTTTTGAGCTTTTTTAATTGCAATCTCATAAGAACTCTCAAAAATAATATCTTCAGACAAAGAAAACAGATCTAAAAATCCTTGATTTAAAATCATTAAAAATACAATTATAAATCTCATATTTTACTTGTCAGCTTTGCTAAAAATTCTAACTCCTTTTCACTATCAAAATGCTCTTTTAAAGCTGAAAATACAAATTCATGATAATTATTAATATAATTTAACTCATCTTCTGAGAGCATTTCTTTTGCTATTAATTCTTTTTCAAAAGGAACAAGGGTTAAATTCTCAAACTCCAAAAAAGCTCCAAAGTCATTTGCAAAAGCTTGCTTTACAAAAACTAAATTTTCAATCCTTATCCCATGACTAGATGTTCGATAAAGACCGGGCTCAATTGAAACCACTTCAGATCCTTTAAAAGGATATCTAGAATTAGGACTAATCGAAACTGGAAGTTCATGAACATTAAGAAAAAACCCAACACCATGCCCAGTACCATGAATAAAATTCAATTCATTCTTTAAAAGAGGCAATCTACAAATTCCATCAAGAAAAGCTCCCGAAGATCCATATGGAAATTTTAAAGAAGCAAGGCTAATGAAGGCCTTAATAACCAAAGTATAGTCATACCTTTCTTCACTAGAAGCATCACCTATTAAAAAAACTCTTGTAACGTCTGTAGTTCCAAGTCCAAAATATGAACCCCCAGAATCAATCAAAAGAAGACCCTTTGTATTTATTTTTTTACCTCTTTTGGGCTTATAATGCGGAAGAGCTCCATTTTCCCTAAAACCAACTATTGAGTCAAAACTAGAATCAAAAAAATCTTTATTCAATTTCCTAAAATGCAAAAGCATATCAGCAATATCTATTTCATCTAATTTAGCCAGTTCATCCTTGCTTAAACTTTTGAATTTACATAAAAATTTAATCAAGCCAATAGCATCAATAACATGCGCTTCTTTAATTTTAAGAAGTTCATAATCGGTTTTTACTGCCTTAAAATCACCTATAATACTCTCTCCAAAAATGATATTCTTCTCACCAAGAACTTTTAAAACCCTAGCATTGGTATAAAATGAAACAAAAAATTTACCTTCATGTTTTATTTGCCCCAGAAAACAATAAAAATTATCGTAAGGCTCTATTTCAAAATTTTCCATTTCAAGTGCTTCTTTAACGCTTGAATCAAGTTTTCTTGTATCAATAAAAAGAACATTTTTTCGACCTTTATTCCTAGATATTAAAAGAAACGAATAAAATAATGCTGACTTTTTAACGTCTGATCCTCTTAAATTCAAGATCCAGGCAATCTCATCAAGAGCAGTAATAACATAAAAATCTGCTAAATTCTTCTCTAAGGTTAAATAAATAGATTTAATTTTTTCAGCTCTTTTATTATTCTTCTCAGCATCAATCAATTCAACTATATTTCCAAACTCAAGCTGAGGCCTAAATTCCCAAATTAAATCAATTAAATCTTGATTTAAAATCTTGATATGTGTATTTTTGCATTTTTCACACAACTCTTTATAAAACTTTATAGTAATCTCATCAGAGTAAATTCCAAGCTTTAATCCTTGAAGATTTAAATTTATATACGTAAAAACATCAGGATATCCTTTTATTCCAAGCTTTATTAATGCAACTTCACTCCCCTTAAGTTCTTGATCAGCTTGTAAAAAATATCTGCCATCCGTGAAAAGAACAGCCTTGGATAATGTTACTATTACTGTGCCAAAGCTACCAGAAAAGCCTGTAATAAACTTACGAGTACTATACCTTTCATGAGAATATTCACTAAAATGAGGATCATAACCTGATACCAAATAAGCATCAACTCCATTTTCCCTCATATGATCTCTAAGTAAAGCCAATCTTTTATTAATATCCAAAATCAATCCCCTTTATATAACCTCATTAATACCAGTATACCAAATAATTATCAATTTAAAAAAAATTTTTATTTGATATATGATATAATTTAGCTTGAAACTAACTCCTAAAGGATAAAATATGAAAAATATTAAAGCGGTTGCTTCTGATCTTGATGGAACTCTTTTGCTATCAAAAAGCTATATAGGAGCCTTTACAGAACTTGTAATTAAAAAATTAACAAAAGAAAAAAAGAAATTCATAATAGCAACAGGAAGAAGCAAGAATGAAATCATCCAAATTACAAAAAAAATAGATCGATTGCAAGTTTCATTTTTCATTACATTAAACGGAGCAAAAGTTTACAATCAAGAATGGAAATTAATAAAAAGTCATAATTTATCTCCTAAAGTAGTAAAAAAGATTTTAAAATTAAGAGATAATAAATTTAGTCATATACCTCATTTTTTACATAAAGCAGATCAATACGACGACCAATTAAATATTGACATGAAGACTAAAATTGCAATCGATCAATGCCAAAAATCTAGAAAAGAATCCGATTTTTTCAGACATGAAATAGTCAGTCCAGCCAATAAAATCCAAGAAATTAAAGACTTTAGTGAACTTGAAAATTTTGAAAATGTTGCAAAAATAATATTAGCCGGTAAAGAAGAAAGCCTAATAGAATATGAGGCAATGATTTTAGATAAATACAAAGGAGAAATAAATGCGTATCTTTCTACTCCAAACTCACTAGAAATTGTAGATCATAAAGTCTCAAAAGGAAATGCATTAAAAGAAGTTCTTAAAACTATAAATATTGATTTAAGCGAAACCGTGGCTTTTGGCGATGGATTTAATGATACTGATATGCTAGAAAATGTAAAAAAGGGATTACTAATGGGAAATGCAAATTATAGATTAAAAGAAATGCTGCCTTACTTAGAAGTAATAGGAACAAATGATGAAGAAGCTGTTGCAAATTACATTAATGAGAACATTTTAGAAAGCCCTATTCAGGAGGAATAAATGGAGAAAGATTTAATAAAATATGCAGAACTTATAATTTTAAAGGGAATTAATTTACAAAAAAATCAATGTGTTTTAATTCAGGGTTCAATCGAAAATTACAATTTTTTGAAAATATTAGCAAAAAAAGCTTATGAACATGGGGCTAAGTATGTCAAGCTAAATATTAAAGACACTGACATTTTAAAATCAAGATTAAAATTCTCACAAGAGCAAAGCTTAGAATTTATTCCAAATTCAGAAAAAAGCTTTTTAGAAGAAATGGTTCAAGATAAATGGGCAAGAATAAACGTTGATGATACAGAAAATTTTGAAGACTTAAAAGATAAAATTGGTCAAAAAATGTCAATTTATCAAAAAGCTTTAAATCTAGCAAGCAAAACCTTATCTCAAGCAATAATGAGCAATGAAATAGCTTGGTGTGTTGTTTGTTCGCCAGGCCCAAAATGGGCTTCCAAAGTTTTAAATAAAAAAGAAGAAAATAAAACCTTAGAAGAATTTTTCAAAATACAAAAGGAAATATTGCTACTTGATAGAGAAAATCCAATAAAAGAATGGGAATCCCATGGAGAAAAACTTCACAAAAGATGCAAAATATTAAATACCCTCAACCTAGAAAAGGTAATTTTTAAAACTGAAAAAACAAACCTAGAGGTATATCTACTTGAAACTTCCCTATGGACAGGCGGAAGCGAAAAAGTCAAAGGAACAGAAATAGAATTCAATGCAAATATGCCAACAGAAGAAGTATTTACAACTCCAAACTATAAAAAAACAAAAGGAATTGTGTATGCCACCCGCCCTGTCATGGTGCTTGGAACATTAATATATGGAATATGGTTAAAATTTGAAAATGGAAAAGTTGTTGACTTTGGCTGTAATGATGAGAAGCAAAAAGAAATATTAAAATCGCACATCGAAACCGATATTCAAGCAAAATATATAGGAGAAGTAGCACTGGTTGACAATAGCTCCCCTATTTATCAAAGCAATCTTATTTTTTACAGCACATTATACGATGAAAATGCAAGTTGCCACATAGCTCTGGGAGCTGCATATCCATCTTGTTTGAGTAATGAAAAAGATTTGAAAACCGACACAGACAAACTAACTTATGGATGCAACGTCTCGTTAATACATACAGATTTAATGATTGGAAGCGATGACTTAAATGTCATTGGTGTAGACAAAAATGGAAAAGAATACATGATAATAAAAGCTGGAAAATTCGCAATATAAAAAGGAGGTTCAATAATGATAGAGGCATTGCTTACCAATGATCTTTTTTTATCTTGTCTTGTATCAGGAATTTCTGCTCAAGTAATTAAATATGGTATCCAAACCGTAAAAACAAGAAAGTTAAAACTAACTCCAGCACATCTTTTAAAAAAAATTTTCCTAGAAACAGGTGGCATGCCAAGCAGCCATTCATCAACAGTCACTGCTCTTTCAACCTCAATTGCAATAACTGAAGGGATAGGTACAAATTTTATAATAGCTCTTGCTTTTGCCCTTATTACAATAAGGGATTCTTTCGGAGTAAGATATATGTCTGGGGTTCAGGCAGAATATTTGAATGCACTATCAGAAAAATTAAAAAAAGAAATAAAAATTGACACAACAAAAATAAAAGTAGTCAAAGGACATAAAAAAAAAGAGGTTCTAACAGGCATAATAATAGGAATAGTCTCTGCATATATTGTGTGCTATTTATAAGCATAGGGAAAAATAAATGGTGCGCTTTTTAAGTTTTTTATGTTTAATTGCAATAATGCCACTTATCAATTCCTGCGATGTAGCTCAATTTGGAGATTACAGGCCCTTATACTTTACAAATGAGACCGAGCTAAAAACTGCCCATGAGTATATAAGTTCACTAGGATACAAAACAATCTCAGAATACACAACAAAAATCGACATTTTAGATTTTCCCGAAAATAAAAAAATCACAATAAATGAAACAAATAAACTTAACAATCTTGACCTAAGGAAAAATATATTTTTAAAAAAACTCCCCAATCTTTTCAACATAGAAAATAAAAAACTTCTTTATGTTGAAAACAGATTCAAAGCTATAAATTTAAAAAAACTAAAAAAAGAACTCAACATTAATGTTGAAATGCATTCTCTTGACTACAAAACAAAAATTAATTTTATTTCAAGCATAATATTTCTAATCATAGCAATTTTATTAATTTTTTTAGACCCAGCAAACTCTATATTTACTTTAATTTTTCTATTAATCTCATCCCTTACTTTTATAATAAGCAAAGAAATAATATATTTTTATCCATTTACAATTCTCTTTTATTTGTTATTTTCAATAATCAATAATTTTAACAAAAAATATAATAAAATATATTTAAAAGAAATCAATTTTTTAACACTAATAACAAAAATAAAACACTTATTATTTTTCTTTATATTCACAACTCTATATTTCATTACAATCATAACCTTTTTTACTACAAATATTGATCCCACTTTTATTGCCTTTGTTGCAACAACAACCCTTTGCATTTTCCTAATTTTTAGCTGGATCAAAACAGAAAGCAATTTTAAAGATACATTCTTATTCCCAATCGAAATTAAAGAGAAAAGAAAAGAAGAAAAAAAAACTTTAAAATTAAAAATAGCAATACATTTACTACTATTTACGCTCTCATTAATGCCATTCGCTTATTCAAGCTACATGCTAAATTCTTATAAAAACATCAACTACCTTTACAGTAAAAAATTAAATTATTTTGATTATTTAAATCCTAATAATATTTATATAATGCTAGGATATAACAAAGATATCCCCAATATTATAGGATACCTATCGCACATTCTTTATCAAAACGAACTAAAATACAACATTACAGCTAAATATGGAAAAATTCCTAAAAATATAAAAGAAAATTACTTTGAAATAAAAACTGACAAGATAAAGATTAATCCTAAAACTGTTTACAAATTAGACAAATCATTTATTGATGAAGCTCTTAACAAAGAGCTTGCAAGCCTATTTTTAAAAAATAAAACCCCAATCTTAATATATAAAGAAAAAAAAAATAATATCGACATAGATAAAAAAAATAACAAAATACTATTCTTGCTCTCTTTGCCTTTCTTCTTATTGCTATTCTTATTTAAAGCAATAAGATTTACAATTCTTTTAAACATAAATGAAAAAACCTATAAAAAAATATATTCAAGGATAAACAGCTAATGCTAGACTTAGAAAAAGTAAAAACAATTCTTAAAAAATTTAATAAATACGAGGTAAGCATTGACGAGATTCAAATACCTGAGTACGCCCTAATACCCCTTGAAACAGAAAATTCAAAATCTATAATATATATAATTGAAAAACAAAAAATAGAAGAAAATCAAATTCTATCAAAAAATTCAAACATAGAACTATACACCTACTCTCCAATATCTGGAATAGTAGAAAAAATATACACAGCCACCTTTCCAGATGGAAAAAAATTAAAATCAGCATTAATCAAATTTCAAGGAAAAATAAAAACCGAAAAAAACACAATTGAAGATGAAATCTCAAGAGAAAAAACTTTGGCAAAATTAATTCAACTAGGAATTCCTTGGTTCAACGAAAATTCTTTATTTCAATTCATAAATAAATGTAAAAAAATAGACAAAATGATTTTATTAACAAACGGAAAAGATGAGTTTACAAATATTTCAGAAGCACTAATGGCAGAAAAATTAGAAGAAATTCTTTCAGGATTCCAAATAATAGACAAAATATTTAAATTCAAAGAAATAACAATAATATCAAATAAAGACAAGCTAAAAAAAGAATTCGAAAAATTGAACATTTTTAAAAACAGAAAAATAAAAATTAAATCTTTGGAAAATGCATATCCTTATACAAATCATGAAATGATAATGCGCTTTTTATACAATAGCAAAAATACAAAAGATGATATAAACCCACACAACAATATTTTATTAGCAAACATTGAAGATCTATATAATACAAATCTTGTTATAAAAAGCAACAATCCTTATAAAGAAAAATTTGTAGCTATAAATGGAAATAAAAAAATAAAAAGTAGAATACTCAAAGTAAAAATTGGAACTTCTTTCAGCCAAATAATAAATGAAAAAATTGATACAAAAAAATATGAAATTTTCTTAAACAATCCAGCCAACAAAATAAAAATTGAAACATTAAACATACCAATAACAAGAGATATTTATAGCCTCACCATATTAAAGAAAAAATCAATATATGACAAAATTAGAGCATTGTTTATCTCGAGTTTTTCGCCATTACAAATGGAAAATATTATTTTTTCATATTTGAAAAATGAAAAAATAAATAATACCGGTAAATTAAAAATATTTAAATATACAGAAAAAGAAATAGAAGAAGAAATACATAAGGTTCAAAAAGAAATTAAAGGCAAGATTCTAAATGAAAATCTAATAAATGAGATAATATACACTGAAAACAATTTAAAAGATATATACTTTACTATCATACTATCATTATTGCCTAGTCTAATATTTTCTTTTATAAATAACACAAAATTCATGACAGACACTTTACTGCTAATATTTATTAGCGTGGCAATCTACATACCAATAATGCTAAAAATTAATTATAAATGTTTGTCTTTTTTTGTTTACAATGCCTTAATTATAAGTATTATATTGCCTTTAAATTTAGAAATTACACTAAAAATAACTTCCTTATTATTTACTTTTTTAGTATTCTTTTACTTTTTCAGACTATCATCATTTTTAACAAATCCTATATTAATTTCTTTTATGTTTTTTGTATTAAATTTTCCAATAAGTTTAAAGCAAACCTATCAAGAAGAGCTTAAAAACTCACCGCCAATAATTCCAACCTGGAATAAAATAATTAACACAAATCCAAACATAAAAAATTTAAAAAGTTTGAATACCTTCACAAGATATGAAAACAAAAAAATCGATGCAATTGAAAATTTTGTAAATAAAAACATTTTTTCCGTTTTCAATATAATTATCACAAGATTTCATATTGAAAGTCTTTTGGGGGTGAATAATGAAAAAAAAATATCTCCAATTTTGCTTTATTTTGGACTCGTATTAATAGTTGGTAAATATATAATTAACAAATTAATACCATTGTCATTTTACATAAGTTTGATGACAATTTCATACATAACAAACAATATAGGAATGCTAAGCCACATCAGCTCAGATATGTTAACATTGCTTATCTCCCCAATACCAATGCTATTAATATTTACAATGGCAACAGAAGTGCAAATAACACCTCACTTCAAATTTGAGCAAATACTCTATGGATTAGTATTAGCATTTATATACTTTTTAACATTAAGCTATATTCCTTTTGAAACTTTATCAATCATAATATCTATTTTTATCTTACAAGCAAGCTCAAACTTAATAAAAAAATATAGTTTAACCTTCAAAATTAAAAAAATGATACATTTTTTGAAAACAAACAAAGAAAAAGCACTCAAAACCTCTCTTGAGAATGAAAAGGATATAATAAAATTATGACTAGTGATTTGATTACATATTTGATTATTAATAATTTAACTTTAATACACTTTGTTGGATTTGAGGATATAAAAATAAAAAATAATGCGATCTTAATAAAAAAATACATCATAATAACAATTACCTCTTTATTAATATATTCAACATCATTTTATTTTTATAACCTATTTACAAAGAACAATTTATTGTTCTTAATGCCAATTTTTTATGTAATGTTAATTTACATGTTGATATTATTCTTTAAAGCATTAAATGATATTTTTATTGTTTACAATAAAAAATCAAATTATTCAAATGATTTCATGCTTTCAAATAGCAGCTTAATTGCAATAACATTTTTTGCACTTGATAAGAACAACGGATTTTTTGAAGGATTAGAAATAATTATTCTATCTGCACTTGGCATATTAATAGCTTTAATGTCAATAATATCAATAAAAAAAAATTTTGATAAAAACCCTAAAAAAAATATATTGGAAAACGAACCAATATATTTTTTTATAATGTTTATTATATCTTTAATTCCAAATATAATTATATTAATATACAATCAATAATAGCGAGAAATAAAAATGAAAGAAAAAATAAATACACTGTTTAAACAAGCCGAAGACATCTGGAGGAAGCTTTGACAAAAAAGAAATTCAAGCTAAAATCGAAAAATACGAAAAAGAAATAAACCAGAGAAATTTTTGGAATGATCCCAAAAGAGCCCAAGAAGTTATTAAGGCCCAAAGTATCTTAAAAAGCAAAATTGATCCTTGGGAAGAACTAATCAAAAAAATCAAAGACTTAAGCGATCTGTGCGAAATTATTGAAAATGAAAAAGATACTAACAGCTTAGAAATTGAATTTAATGTACTTGAAAAACAGTACAAAGATTTACTAACAATTTCTTACTTTAAAAAAGAGATTGACGCAAACGATGCTTTTTTAACTATTCATTCTGGTGCTGGGGGTACTGAAGCATGTGACTGGGTTTCAATGCTTTACAGAATGTACTCAAGATATGCTGAGAGAAAAAAATACAAAACAGAACTTGTTGATTTACTCGAAGCAGAAGGTGGAATCAAATCTGTTACAATAGAAATCAAAGGTGCTTATGCTTATGGGCTTTTAAAAAGTGAAGTCGGAATACATCGCCTTATAAGAATTTCTCCATTTGATGCTGCTAAAAAAAGACATACATCTTTTGCATCAGTATTTGTTGACCCTGTTATTGATGAAAAAATAGAAATAATAATAAAACCAGAAGATATAAGAATTGATACATACAGAGCGTCGGGAGCCGGAGGACAACACGTTAACAAAACATCTTCTGCTGTAAGAATAACTCACATTGAAACAGGAATAGTAACTCAATCTCAAAGCGATCGAAGTCAACACAAAAACAAAGATATGGCAATGAAAGTTTTAAAATCAAGACTTTACGAATACTATAAAAATAAAGAAGATGAAAAAAATAAATCCAAGCAAGACGCAAAAAAAGAAATTTCTTGGGGCAACCAAATAAGATCTTACGTATTTCAACCTTACAATTTGGTAAAAGATCACAGAACAAAATTTGAAAATTCAAACACCGCTTCGGTTATGGACGGCAATATAGACAATTTCATAGAAGAGTATTTAAAATGGAAAAGTCTAAGTTAACACTAGTAATACCATTGCTAATATCTGCGATATATAAAATACACTCTCAAGGCAATATCGAGTACAACTTTTCCTATATCATTAATACAAAAAAGGAAAATATTGACCTTAAAAAAGGAATTGAAAAACAATTAAATAAAATTTACGAACAAATAACAGAACATATCATAAAAAATGATGACAAGAATATCATTGAAGATATTTATATAAATCAAGATATAATAAAAACAGAACTTGAAATTAGCAAATTAAAAAAAGAAATGGATAAAAAAAAACTTCAAAACATAATAAACGCAAAAGAAAAACATAACACCAAAGCCAAAATTGATGAGCTTAAAAAAGCTATTCTAAATATTAACAACAACAAAAAAAAATTTGAAGAATATTTTAACAATTTAAAAAAACTAAAAGTAAAATATAAAAAAATCGAAGAACAAACAAACATTTCAAATTTAAATAAAGAATTTTTCATAAGAGAAGAATTATTTTTTATTAACTATATTGATCTAAAAAAAATAGAAAATTATTATTTGCTAGAAATTAGCAACATCACTCCTGAAAAAATTGAAACTAAAAAAGCAGTATTTAAAACCTCATCTTCTGTTAATGAAATTGCAAATGAAATAATAAAACATAGTTTAAAAGAAATATTGGGTAGAGAATTTCTAAAAATCAATATTAACGTTAGAAACAACCCAGATGCAAAGATCTATATAAATGAAAAATTTGTTTCAAAAGGAATCTATTACGATAATATTTTTGACATTTCCAAAATCCCAAACAAAGAAATTGAAATACAAATCACAAGTACAAATTTCGAAAACTATTTTATTAAAAGAAAGATAAAAAATGCAGATTCAATAATATTAAATATTGACTTAAAAAGAACAATCTCTGAAAAAGTAGAAATTACAAGCACCGTAAAATCTAAAGTTTTTAAAAAGGGCATATTTATGGGAGAAACTCCAATTGAAATTGAAAAACCAGAAAATCAAGATATCATCTTACTTAAATCTGAAGGATATAAAGATAGATTCAAGTTGATAAATAAAAAAGAAAATCAAGTAGAAATAGAAATGATAAAAACTAGTAAAAATAGACTGAGCAACGCAAGAGATAAATTTTATGTTAATCTGGCTGTTTTTACATTAAGTACAATAGGAAGCATTTTTGCAGGAACATTACTTAACAATGCAGAAGTACTTTATAAAATAACTGGCAATCACTTTATCAATAAAAAATTAACAGCTGAGGATGTTTATATGGCAAAAGCAGAACAAATGACTGCAACATTTTTATTTGGAGCAGGCATAACTTTAACCATTGGTAGCTTTATTGCATTAATAACTCATTTAGTAGAATATATTAAAGAAGCAAATCTAGGAGAATAGATTTAACAATTAACAATAAAACAGGAGACCAAGCTTTTGGGCATTTTAGAAAAAATAAAAAATTTATTTAAAAACAAACAACAAGAAAATGTTATTGAAAACTTAAAAGACATTCTATTAGAATCAGACATTAATAATGAAATTGTAATAGAAATAATCAATAAATTAAGACAAGAAAAAAATAAAAACGAAAAAACTATTATTGAAGAATTAAAAGAACTTTTGAGTAATTATGTTAACACAAAAACATTTGCTCTAGAAAATAACAAATTAAACATTTTATTAATAGTTGGCATAAATGGAATTGGCAAAACATCAAGCATAGCAAAACTTGCAAATAAATTAAAAAATGAAGGCAAAAATATATTAATATCAGCTGCTGATACATTCAGAGCAGCTGCAATTGAACAAATGAAGATTTATGGCGAACAAATCGGAATCAGAGTAATATCTCAAAATCAAGGAAGCGATCCATCAGCTGTGATATTTGACAGTATTTCAAGCGCTAAGCTTAAAAATTACGATGCCTTAATTATTGACACAGCCGGAAGATTACAAAATAAAGAAAATTTAATAAAAGAGCTTCAAAAAATAAACAATGTAATATTAAAGCAAATAAAAAACACTAACATCAATTATCAAAAAATACTTGTAATAGATTCTACTATTGGAAAAAATACAAATAGCCAAGCAGAAATTTTTAATAAAGCAATAGAGATAGACGGAATAATAATCACCAAACTTGATTCATCTTCAAGAGCGGGTGCAATAATTAATATTTCAAAAACTCTTAAAAAACCCATATACTTTACTACATTTGGAGAAAAACTAAAAGACATTAAAGAATTTGATATTAATGAATATCTTAATAAATTGCTATGAAAAAAAAACAATTAATACTTCTTCTATTTATACCACAAATTATTCATGCAAAAAGCTATTTTGCATCTGATGCATTTTTCAACAAATACCAAAAATTAAACGAAAAACCAAAAACTGGGTTTTACATTGAGTACTATTTTATTGATGAAACTGAAAAACTCTACTTATATAAAGAAACTAATTTAATAAAATACAAAACAATTCAAATCATAGAAAATACAAGAAAAATCACATATTATGATACAAAAGATACAAAAAGAAAAGAAGAAATTTACGACAATTTAAATAACAAAATACAAGAAATTGAATATGACAACAAAGGAAAAATTCTTGAAACAGTAAATTACTTTTATGAAAATGGGAACTTAATATCCAAAAATTTAAAAACAATAAACCAAAAACCAAAATTAATATATTACTCTAGGGACGAAAATGGCAAGTTGCTAAAAATAACAGGATCAAATTTTCAAATTTGGAACTATGGAATTAATGGCGACATAAAATCCACATATTTTGACATCAAAAAATCAACAACAAAAGTAATAAAATATGATGATAAAAAAAGAAATTTAAACAGTACAATAATTGTTAATAATAAAATAAAATCCAAAGAAAAAAACCAATATCTAGATGAACAAAAAACAGTAAACACCTTTGAAGAAGAAAATACAAAAATCATATCTACCTATCAAGGAAACAACCTAGTAAAAGAAGAAACATACAAAAATAATGAACTTATAAAAATAAATGATTTTCAATACAACTCATCTGATATGATGATTCTTCAAAATACTAAAGAAAAGGATAAAGACCAATACACCAATACTAAAATTGAATACGAATATAACCAAGACAATCAATTAAAAAGCAAAAAAATTTATGAAAACGATATAATTTATCTAAAAACCAAATACTACAATGATAATGAATATGAAGAAGAAATATACTATAATCAAAGCCCCGCTCTTAAAATAAAACACAAGGATGGAAAAGTCACCGAAGAAGAACCAATAGGAAATTAAATGGATATAAGAAATTTTTTGCTTAAAAGATTAATACTAGAAGAAAAAAATAGTTTGGCCCTCACAATTGTAATAATATTAAGCATTGCCTTAGGTGAAATAATAATTATCCTAACAATATCAATCATGAATGGTTTTCAAAACGATTTTTTCCTTAGCATTACAAATATCGAAAGTGGAAATTTAAAAATAGAAAATGAACTTACCCAAGAAGAAATCAAAAAAATTAAAAATATTAAAGGAATAAAGCATATAAATAAAATATATGAAACTCAAGGCATTGGAATTCAAAATTATTATTATCCAACTATTTTAAATATTATTGCCGTTGATATTAAAGATCTCAAAAAAGATCAAAATTTCATTTCATTTACAGGACTTGAAAAAGCCGAACTTGATCTTAAGGATAATGAAATTATTATTGGAAATGTACTCTCCTACAATTTCAACTTATTCGAAAATGACCTCCTGGGATTGATAATTGCCGATGAAATAAAAAACTTAATATCATTAGAAAATGACATAAAGTTTTTTAAAATAAAATCAATTTTTAAAAGTAATTATGCAAAAACAAACGAAACTTTAATTTTTATGAATATAGACTATTTCATTAAAAACAAAATTTTAAATAATTTTAGTATTAATTACCAAGTAAAAACAAAAAATTTAAATCCAAGTAACAAATTAATTGAAAAGATCAAAGCTATTAATCCAAAAATTAAAGTAAAAACTTGGAATGAATATAATAAAGAATTCTATAAAGCTTTGAAAATAGAACGAAATACAATGTTAATCATTTTAGCAAGCATTTTCATTGTTATCGCAGTTAATACATATTATCTACAAAAAAGAATAACAATAAACAAAAATAAAGCTATTTTAATACTATTGGCCATGGGACTTAGAATAAAAAAATTAAAGCAAATTTTTTTTACTCACTCAATAATAATTTGCACTACGGGGGGACTTCTTGGCTTGATACTGGGAATTTTAATTTCCTTAAATATAAATGAAATTTTAAAAATAATTGACAATCTGGTAAACACTTCAATAAATTTTTTAAATCAAATATTTGCCTTTGAAATAGATAACATTAAAATACAAATAGTAAAAAACACAATTACTCCTAAATTATTTTTAAACGATTTAGTATTTACTTTCTGTTTTGCATGCTTTTCTACAATATATTCAAGTGTAAAAGCAACAAAAAAAATTGAAAGTCAAAAAAACATTGAAACTATAAATGGATCATAAAATGGGAAATATATTAATTATAAAAAATCTTTGCAAAGCATACAAAAAAAATAAAACAAAAATTCAAGTAATAGAAAATTTAAACTTAACTGTAAAAAAGGGTGAATTTATTTCAATTCAAGGAAAAAGTGGTTGCGGGAAATCAACTCTTTTTAATATGATTTCAGGAATTGATAAAATGGATTCTGGAGAGATAATATCTTGCGAAATATTCTTAAAAAATGCAAATGAAAAAACATTAAGTTTATATAAAAACAGACAAATAGGCTTAGTATTCCAAAATTATAATTTAATAAATGAGTTTAATGTAATTGAAAATATAATTTTACCCAAAATCATCTCGGGCCAAGAAACAAAAGAAACAATAAATAAAAAAGCTCTAGATCTAATGAAAATATTAAAAATAGAAGACAGAGCAAAGCATTACCCTTCAGAACTCTCAGGAGGCGAATCACAAAGAGTTGCTATTGCTAGAGCGTTAATCAATGAACCTAATATCATCTTATGTGATGAACCTACGGGAAATTTAGACCTAAGCACAGCTAAAACTGTTGAAAATCTACTTATCAATACAGCTAAAAATTTTAAAAAAACCTTAATACTAGTTAGTCATAACCCTCAATTTGCAAATAAAGCAGATTCAAAATATGAATTCAAGGATAAGACATTAAAAAAACTATGATACTTTTAAAAGTAACAGAAATTACAAAAATTGCATATTTAATTTTTAAAAATTCAACAAATAAAATAGCTTTAATAGGTTCTGGAATATCATTAAGTTTAGTAATGATTCCATTAATTATTGTTTACTATATGTCTAGCAATATTATGACTTCTACTATTAACAAATACATTGAAAGTGAGGGATTTTCTACGCAAATAGAATACAACGACACAAATAAAACTAATTCTCTAAAAGACAGATTAAGCTCATTTAAAAAAAAATATAATTACAAAAATTTGAATTATTTTTTTGAAAAACGAACTTATGGAATTATTGGAAATAATAAAAAACAAGGCGTATTAATAAGAGCAATAGAAAATAAATTTATATTGGGAAACAAATCAATAAAATTGATAAAAGGTACTAAAAATTTAAAAAAGGATTCTATCCTAATTTCAAACCAAATAAAAAATAAGCTTAATCTAAATCTCAATGAAAAAATTGACATTGTAATTCCAAATACAAAAAACAATAAAATAATACCCAGAATAAAAAAGTTTAATATCTCAGGAATAATTGAAACTGGGCTAAAAGATATTGACAATAATTTGGTATTAATTTCTTTTGAAAATGAAAATCTAATGTCAAAAAAGTTTTCAAAAAGCATAATTGGGCTTAAAACAAATTTCAATTCCATAAAAAACAATGAACTCTTAAAACAGAATTTAGAAACTGAATTTCAAGAATTCCAAATAAAAACATTCTATGAACTTTACTTAAATAAATATAATAATCTAGATATAAGTAAAAAACTTTTAATATTCATTATGGCTCTAATTATAATATTTGCAAGCATTAATATATCTTCATCCCTTTCAATGCTTATTTTTGAAAACAAAAAGAAAATTGCAATACTAAAATCAATTGGAATGAATAATTTAAACATAAAAATAATATTTCTTCTGATATCGAGCACATTAAGTACCACCTTTTGTGGAATTGGAATAATAATTGGAAATTATTTAACGCTTAAAATATCTTATTTAATAAACTTTGTTGATAATGTTTTAAACTTTTTTTTAAAAATATTTGGAGAAGAAAATTCCGAAATATTAAACTCAGATTATTACGTATCTGAATTTCAAATAAATTTAAGCTTAAGCTTTAACTTAACAATTCTTGGATTATATATGTTAATAAACATTTTAACTACACTAATTCCGCTTAACATTATCTCAAATCTAAAAGAAAAAGAAATCTTGAGATAGCTTAAAGCCTACCTAATCATCACATTATAAATTTTAATAGATGAAAAATCCTTTTCAATTGTGGGATAAATCTCATTTGGAAAAATAGTACTAATTGTGAAACTCTGTTTAGATTTAGATTTTAAAAAAGAATTGGCAGAAGAAATTAATTTGCGTCTCAAAGACCTAATGATTCTACCTTCCTTATCAATATAATCAATTTCAATCTCCAAATTTTTAATGACATCTTTTGAAGAATTGAAAACTTCTATCACAGTATTTGCCCTACAAATCCCAAAAGACTTTTTAAAATAATTTCCAATATATTTAAATTTCAATATAAAGGAATCTGCATCAAGGCTTACACCAATTTTATCATCAACATTCTTAAAAAAATCAACTTCAATAATATCTAATACTATTTTTTTAGGATTAACATCAATAGCTCTTGGTATACTTGATATAACATCAATTGGAATATAAACATTTTTACCCCATTTTGCATAAAAATCACTTTCTTTTTCAAAAACCTGATTAAACACAGATTTGCCAAGATCGTCGTAAACTGTAACTCTGTAGGAAATCTTTTTAACAGGGTGCGTTGTTGAAACAACTCCCGCTTTAAGCTGATACAAATGCGCATCTTCAAATACTAAAACCTTAGCATCTTCTATTTCTATGTAATAGAAATCTTTGGAGTTTGAAATAAGATTAACAGTTTCAACTACCAAATCCGTAGCCATAGTAATAGGAGGAAGACCTTTCGATATTAAAATAGGAGTAAATTTTTCTTTTAAAACCGTTTTACCATTTCCATTTACACCAATAAAACTCTGAAAAGATCTGTAAGTAATCAAAGAAATAAAAAATATCAAAATAGAACTTAAAGCCAATATTAACATTCTACTCTTAGATTTTTTAGACTCATAATAGCCAATTAAATCTAAATCATTTCTTATTCCGAATTCTTTTGCTTGTAAACTTACATGAATCATTTTTTTCTTGGATTCTTTAGTATTTACCTTATCAACAATCTCTTTAAAAAGAAAAAAAAATAAACTAAAGATTGATTTATCGTGAAGGGAATAAAAATAGACAGATTCAAGCTCTCTAAAAGCAACATCTATCTTACCCATATCAACAAATCTTTTGGCTCTCGAATAAGATCTTCTAAAATAAAATCCCATATTTTCAATATCATTATCAGAAATATCTGATATTTCAATAATATTTTTAATACTCTTTTTGCTTAAAATTTTATTTTTATACTTCCTAAGTTTTGATAAATAAATCCTAATTCTATCTTCAGATGTTTTACTATTCATTATCTTCTAATTCATCAACTTTTTTTTAAAAGCCAATAAGCCTAATTCTATCTTCAGATGTTTTACTATTCATTATCTTCTAATTCATCAACTTTTTTTAAAAGCCAATAAGCAATATTTCTAGCAGTAGTCTTTGTAATAGAAATTCCTATAAAAGAGTTAATTAATACTATTTTGCTCTCTTCTCCACTTTTTAATTCTTTTGAAGCCTCTTCTAAAACACCTTCTTTAGTTTTTGTGTAAGCAATCTCTTCGGAAATCTCTGCAGACTCGAAAACAAGATCACAAAAAATCTCTCCCGTATTAGTTACATTCCCATAAATATTATTAACAGGAACTAACTTATAATCTTCGGCTTTTTCAAACCTATAAATTACTTCTTTCATATAAACGAGTATATCATAATCAAAAAACATAGCCAATAAACAAAATTTATACAAAAAAATAAATTTCAATTTAACAAAAATGATTATTAATTAATAATCATTTTAAACTTTTTTTATGAAATAAAAAATAATGCTATAATAATTAAAAACTAAAAATCAAAACAAAGGAACTTGTAAGAAATTATGGATTTCAAACAAATAAAAAGCAATGCAGAAAAAGTCAAGTTTTTAAGAAAAGATTTTCCTATTTTAAATAAACAGTTTGACAATAAGCAAATAATTTATTTTGACAATGCGGCAACCTCTCAAAAGCCTAAAAAAGTAATTTATTCTAGTATTGAATATTATGAAAATTGCAACGCAAATGTACACAGAAGTGGTCACAAATTTGCAATTCAATCTAGCATAAAAATAGAAAAAACAAGAGAACTTGTAAAAAATTTCATTAATGCAGAATCTACAAAAAATATAATATTTACTTCTGGAACTACAGATGGAATTAATACCATTGCAAGCTCATTTTTGTACTCAAAATACTTTAAAAAAAAAGATGAAATTATTCTTACAACTCTTGAGCATAATAGTAATTTGCTGCCATGGGCAAATCTTGCAAATTTAGCTAATTTAACAATTAAATTTGCTAAATTCAATGAAATGGGAATTATTACCCCTGAAGAAATTGAAAAACTTATTACAGAAAAAACAAAACTCATTAGCATTTCAGGAATAAATAATACCTTAGGAACTGTTAATGATTTGGAATCTATTGGGAAAATAGCAAAAAAATATAATATAAGTCTTTTTATAGATGCTGCACAAACAGCACCTCATATAAAAATAGATGTTAAAAAAATTGGATGTGATTTTTTGGTATTTTCTGGACACAAAATGCTTGCTCCAACAGGAATAGGAATTTTATACATTTCAAATAATATGGCCGAAAAACTTCATAGCTCAAAATTAGGAGGAAATACTGTAGAAGAAATATTCATAGAAAATAAAAAAATTAAATTTAAATCACTTGATGCTCCCAATAAATTTGAATCAGGAACTCCAAATATTGCAGGAATTATTGGACTTAAAGAGGCAATAAAATATATCAATAATATTTCTATGGATTTTATTTTAGAACATGATCATCAATTAATAGAATATGGAATAAAAAAATTACAAGAGCTTGATGAGGTTGAATTTTTATTAAATACAAATCTTAAAAGAAATTCAATAATATCATTTACAGTAAAAAATATTCACTCACACGATATTGAAACCTATCTAGATACAATGGGAATAGCAACTAGAGCTGGAAAAGCTTGTTCTTATGTAGCATTTTTTCCAGAAAATTTAAATAAAAACCATCTTTTAAGAATTAGCTTTTATTTTTACAACACACAAGAAGAAATTGATAGTTTCATATTGGGGTTAAAAAAAGTAATAAAAGAGCTTTCATAAAAATTTAGAAAAAAATATCATAATTAAGTTAATTAAAAATAAAGATTTTTAATTAACTTAATTTAAGGATTAATAAGCATTATTTCAATCTTTAAAAATCTCAAAACAATTTCAACTTTATTTTTAAATAAAAAGTTTTAAAAATATTCATAATATCTTTTATTATTGATTTAATAATTCAAAGAAAATAAAATTAAATTATGCTCACTGAAAAAACTAAAAGAAAATTAATAGATCTAAGTAAATTAAATACTTACATAATACATAAAATAGAAACAAACCAAAATTTCAAACACCGATCTAAATGTGGAGATCAAATCTTATTTCAAATAACAAAAGAAAATAACGGAAAATTTAATTTAAAACATCATGCATCTGGGTGCATGATTTTACTTGCAAGCGCCAACGCATTAAACAAATTGTGCGATAATAAATCAAAATCCGAAATCCTAAACTTAGTGCAAAAAGTAATAAACACTGATTTTGTCGATCTAGACGAAATTGACACAAGTTTAAAAATTTTTAACGCATTTACAAATACAAATAGAAAAGACTGCTTTTTACTGCCATATAAATCATTAAAAGATAGTTTGGAAAATTATAAGCCTTTAAGGGGGGAAACTATTAGATGAAAATCTATTCACACTCATCAATTGGATATGAAGGAGAACTAATTGAGATTGAAATAGACCTTAAAAAAGGAACTTCAGGAATCGATATTGTGGGGCTTGCTGGAAACGAAATTAAAGAATCAAGAGAAAGGGTAAAGTCGGCTATTAAGAATTCAAATTTTCATTTTCCTAAAGATAGAATATTAATAAATCTTGCACCGGCTGGAATTAAAAAACTTGGAACAGCTTTTGACCTTTCGATAGCTAGTAGCATCATTAAAATCCAGGAAAACAAAAATAATAAAAATTTAGAAATCTTAATATTGGGAGAATTACAATTAGATGGTAAAATAAGATCAATAAAAGCGGTCTTACCAGCCATTGCTCTTGCCAAAGAGAAAGGAATAAAATTTGCAATAGTTCCCTTTGAAAATTTAGAAGAAGCTTGCCTAATAGATGGGCTAAATATTTGGGGAGTTAAAGATTTAAAAGAAACTATAAAAATAGTAGAACAATTAAACGGCAATATTCTTCCCCCAAGGACAAATATTAAAGCACAAAAAACAATTGAACAAGATTGTATTGTAGAATATGACTTTAAAAATATAAAAGGACAGCAAAGAGCAAAAAGAGCAATTGAAATAGCAATTGCTGGTGGACATAACATCATGTTATTTGGTCCACCTGGAAGCGGAAAAACACTTAGTATTAAGTGCGCTCAATCTATTCTTCCTCCACTTACAAACAAAGAACTTATAGAAACAAATAGAATATGGTCAATATCGGGAAAATTAATAGACAGTAAGATAATAAAACAAAGACCCTTTAGAAATCCTCACCATACTGCTAGTAAAGAAGGAATAATTGGGGGGGGCCCTAATCCTTTACCCGGAGAAGCATCTCTTGCCCACAACGGCATATTATTTCTAGATGAGGCTTTAGAATTTAAAAAATCTATCTTACAATCTTTACGTGAACCTATTGAAGATAAAGCAATTTCAATCTCAAGAGCAAGTTCTAAATTATTCAAATACCCCGCCAATTTCCAACTAATGCTTGCAATGAATCTTTGCCCTTGCGGGAATCTTGGCAAAAAAAATATAGATTGTTTTTGCTCACAACAAGAAATTTCAAATTATTGGAAAAAACTTGGAGCTGCAATGCTTGATAGAATTGATATTAGGGTTCCAACAAGGGCAATTAATAATGAAAAATTACTCAGCGAAACAAGCGAAAGTTCAAGCGAAATAAAGCAAAGAATAATAAAAGCAAGAAACATTCAAAATATAAGATACGAAAATCTTGCAAACATAAATAAAAATTCCGATCTTAATTCCGATCACATTGAAAAATTTTGCGAATTGAGTGCAATCTTAAAAAATGATTTGATTTACATCCTAAATAAACTAAACATATCTTCAAGAGCAACGCATTCAATACTAAAAATTGCAAGAACAATCTCCGATTTAAAGGAAGAAAAAAACATTTCAAGAGAAGCCTTACTTGAAGCAATTGAACACAGAAAAAACGGAGAAAATATGCTTGAAAAATAAAAACCCCTAAAATATTGGGGTCTCAAAACTAAAATTCTATTTTTTCAATATAGCTTTTAAGCTGATTAGCAGAACTATTAAACCTCTCAAGCTCTTTGGGGCTTATTTTAAAGTTTAGAACTTCTTTAACTCCTTCTTTACAAACTATGGCAGGTGCTCCAATATAAATATCCTTAATTACCCCGCCATATTGACCATTAATATAAGAAGATATTGGCAGAATAATATTCTGATCTCCAATTATTGCATTTACAATATTCTTAATTCCAAGTCCAATAGCATAATAGGTTGCACCTTTGAGCTTAATCACCTCATAAGCAGCATTAATAACCTTTTTATGAATTTCATCAAGCTCCAACTCAGTTATTTTGCCTTCAGAAAGGTATTCTGATAAAGGCTTCATTGCTATTTTTGTTTCATCCCAAGTAACAAAAGAACTATCACCATGCTCACCCATAATATAAGAATGTATATTTTGAGTGTTTACATTAAAACGATCACTTAAAAAATATCTAAGCCTTGAAGTATCAAGAATAGTACCAGTGCCAATAACCTTATGAATAGGAAATTTAGAATATTTCATTGTAACATAAGTCATAATGTCTACAGGATTACTTGCAATGACAAAAATACCATTAAATCCACTAGATACAACATTAGTTACAATATCTTTAAAGATTTTAGAATTTTTATCAACCAAATCAAGCCTTGTTTCACCAGGTTTTTGATTAAGTCCTGCTGTAATTACAACAATATCTGCGTTAAAACAATCTTTGTAAGTTCCATACAATACATTAATATTTTTCTTTAAAAACATCTGGCCATGATTAAGGTCCATAACCTCACCTTTTGCTTTATTTTCATTAACATCAATAATTATAAGTTCATGTACAAGCGAGTTATCTATTGTCAAAGCATAAGCAAAGCTTGAACCAACACCACCAGCTCCAATAAGAACAACTTTATTAGACTTAAGCATAAAGTACTCCATATAAATAAATTAAATTACATACAAATAATTTTAAATAAGTAATGATAAAAATATTTTATCGCATTTCCAAGGGCTTTGCCAATCAAATATCCTTTGAAATTGAAAACATATCTAATTATCATTGGATTTCAAAACTGCAAGAAAAACACTTTGTGGAATCTCAACATTTCCTACCATCTTCATTCGCTTTTTACCTTCTTTCTGTTTTTCCAAAAGTTTTCGCTTACGAGTAATATCACCACCATAACACTTAGCAGTAACATCTTTTCTAACAGGAGAGATTGTCTCTCGAGCAATAATGTTAGATCCAATAGCACCTTGAATAGCTATTTTAAATTGTTGCCTTGCTATTTCATCTTTCAACTTTTTACAAATCCCAATAGCCTTAGCTCTTGCACTATCTTTAAAAACCAATTGAGAAAGTGCATCAACCCTATCCCCATTGACTAATATATCTAATCTTACTAAATCTGTATATTCATAATCTAAAAGATCATAATCAAAAGAAGCATATCCACGACTCACGGATTTAATCTTATCGTAAAAATCAAAAAGGATTTCAGAAAGAGGCATTTTATAAATAAGTTCAACACGCTTAGTATCAAGATAAATTAAGCTTGTCTGCACTCCCCTTTTCAACAAACACACGCTCATAATATTTCCTAAAAATTCTGTAGGAACAATAATATTAGCTCTAATATAAGGCTCAAGAATACTTTCAATAGCTTCATTTCCAGGGAATTGTTCAGGACTTTCAATAAAATAAGATTCTCCCTTTTTAGGAATTATTTTGTACCTAACAGAAGGAGAAGTCAATATCACATTTAAATCAAATTCACGTTCAATGCGTTCTTGAATAACCTCTAAATGCAAAAGACCAAGAAACCCACACTTAAAACCATGTCCAAGAGCCGATGATGAATCTTTTTCAAATGTTAACGATGCATCATTAAGCTTTAATCGATCCATTGCCTTTAAAAGATCATCATATTGATTAGCATCAATAGGATACACCGAAGAAAATACTACAGGCTTAATCTCTTTAAATCCCTCAAGGGGAGATAATGCAGGACAATCACAAAGAGTTACTGTATCTCCAATCTTCACATCTGATATATTTTTTATTCCTGCAATAAAATACCCAACATCTCCTGCTTCTAACCCGTCTTTTCTTTCAAGTAATATTTTAAAAACTCCAATCTCCTCAATTAAATACTCACTATTAGTATGCATTAACCTAATCTTATCGCCTGTTTTTATTTGTCCTTCGAAAATCCTAAAGTGAACAACAACTCCCCTATAAGAATCATAATGTGAATCAAAAATTAATGCCCTTAATGGATCTTTAGTACTTCCTCTAGGAGATGGCACATACTTACAAATAGCTTCAAGCAAATCATCAATTCCTATTCCATTCTTAGCAGAAATTAAAATAGCAATTTCTTCATTTAGTCCTAAATCATTTTTTATTTGCTTTTTTACAAAATCAATATTAGCATTTGGAAGATCTATCTTATTAATAACAGGAATAATTTTTAAATCATGTTCAAAAGCCATATAAAAATTAGAAACTGTCTGCGCTTGTATTCCCTGACTTGCATCAATTAATAAAAGAGCACCCTCACAAGATGAAATTGCTCTTGATACTTCATAAGAAAAATCAACATGGCCTGGAGTATCTACAAAATTTAACTCATAAAAATCACCATCATTATTTTTATAAGTAATTGTTACTGCTTGACTTTTTATTGTAATTCCTCTTTCTCGCTCAATCTCCATATTGTCAAGCATTTGGCTTTTAAAATCGCGATCAGATATTATTTTAGCCTTTTGAATAAATCGATCAGCTAATGTTGATTTACCATGATCAATGTGTGCAATAATGCAAAAATTTTTCTTACGAATACTAATACTTACTCCCCCCGAATACAAATCAAGACTTAAAAAATTATCTTTTTTTTAAATACAGAATTTTTAATTTGACTTCTTGATTTAGCAATATAAGGAGAAAATCTTGGTGCAAGATCCACTATTAACTTCCAAGTATCTATTGCTCTAAACTTATAATTACCATTAGAATATGCATAAGTAGCAACAGCAACATTATAAACTATTTCCCAAAAATCTGTAGATTCAAAAGCATTTTTTATTGCTTTATACTCATTAATTTTTTGAACAAAAGACCTTAAATTTCTAAACTGATACACAGGTTCATAATAACAAACATAATCATACATTCTTGTTAAAATCCCTACTGCAGCTACAAGTCCATGAGTAATTGAAAGTTCATAAGCCCTTAGCCGCAAATAAACTTTTGACAATAATTGATGAGTATCAACAACATTGTAGTTCTTAAATCTGTAAAGATTGAAAGTAAAATCAATACCAAAGGCTCCTCTTACTTGTTTTAAATAAGAAGTCATATAAAATGAAATATTAAATTTATTTGGCGCACTATTCTCGCCTTGAGAATAATAATGATAACTATAATAATCTTTTTTGGTTGAAAATTTATTTAATATATTATTTAAATAATCAATTGTATCAACATAATTATTCTCAAGTTCGGCCATTTTGGCTAAAGAAAAAAGTATTTTTTTTTCAAAAGATTCATCTAGTAAATAATCTTTATCTTCAAAAGACTTGTAAAGGTTTAATTTTTCAAGAACAGCATTGCCAGACATACCATAAGCTACTGACAAATAATAACTAGCCTCAGGATAAACACCTTTTCTAAGCAAAGCTTCCTGCAAATAATTAATAGCATGTGTAAGATTAGACTTACTAAATTCAGATTTTGAATAAAGCAACTGTCTACCTTTTTCAAGTAAAATCCAATACGGAAAATTTTTATTACTTGAAGAATTCAAAGAAATACCAAAAGACAAAGCAAAAAACAATAAAACCAATTTTCTCATAATAATAAATATATTAAATTAACTCATAAATTACGAGAAAATTTAATATCAAAAGAAACAATAAGCCAAAATTAAACAAACTTAAATATCATCAAAAATACCATTACAAAAAGAGCAACCGATTCTATTAATCCCAAAACCAATAGGTATGTAGCAAATCCTTTCCCAGTCTCAGAAAAAGCATCACAAGCGCCTGCTGCCGCTTTACCTTGAGCAAATCCAGAAACAGCAATCGCAAACCCACCGCCAAGACCAGCTCCAAGTAACAACCATGGATTTGCCTGCGTCATCACTTCATATAAAGTGTTCATTAAAATATATCCATATATTATTTGGGTCAATGGTGCTGAGACAAAAACAATCAATAAAAATGGCGCCGGCTTTCCTTGCATATAACACCTTTTCCATGCCCCAATAGCAGCACTACCTGCTGCTCCCATTCCCAACGCAGAACCTATTGCTGAGATTGTCAAAGCTGAATTAACTCCTATTAAACCTATATCCATAATTACTCCTTTTTATTTATTTTTTATTTTTCTAAAAGGCTTATAAGCATATCCACTCCATTCTTGCCCTAAATGGTTTGAAAATTCAAGCATATTAAGCCTTACTCCATGAACAATTACTGAAAGTAACGATAACATTATATTTAAAACATGCCCAAAAAGTATAACAATAATCCCAGCTGCTATTAGACCAATGTTAGAAGATTTTAACAAAGGTATTGACATAGCATTAAAACTTGCTGAGATTGAAAGTCCTGCAAGTCCCACTGCAAAAAGTCTAATATAAGATATTATATCTGCAAACCCTGACACAGTGGTTAAAAACTGTTCTATAATGCCTCCAAAACTTTTCAATATACACTTAAAAAAATTAGAACCATCTTGTTTGCCAAAGATAAATACAAGCGCAACACCAAAATATATTATGTTATAAACAGCATTATACATAGGAAATCTAGATTGACTAAGTATTAAATTCAAAACAAGATAATAAAGGCCAGCTATACCTATAAGCCAACCAATCTGTGCAATTGAATGAATGTAGGGTTTTTCTTTTACTTGTATTAAAAAATTCCAAGCATGAGCCAATGAAATTTGAAGCACTCCTATTGAAAAGCAGATAAAGATAATATTTTGTACACTATTTTTCTCTGTTAAATAACTAACCTTAAATGAATTTAAAATAGGAAACATTTCAAGAATTAAAGGACTGCCAAACCAAGTACCAGTCATAGAACCATAAATTATCGATGACATACTAAGGTAAAATATTAATCCGTGAACTGGAGTCAAAGGCTTACCTTTAAGAATAAAGCTTAAACTAAACAAAATTCCTATTAAAAAAAATATCACTCCATAAGCCGCATCGCCTATTATCATGCCAAAAAACACAAAGAAAAATAACATAAAAATAAAACTTATATCCCTTTCTCTATATCCAGGAATTGTCTCTAAAATATTAAAAATAGGTGAAGCTAAATTGGCAATTCCTTTTCTTTTTATATAGGTTGGAATAATATCATTTTCTTCAGGATCTGCAAATTGTACTACAAAACCTGCTTTTAAAACTGAGCTTTTAAGAGATTCTTGACTTTCAGCTGGAACAAATCCCGTAATATACGAAAAATCCTCAAAATCAGTTTGCATATCAGCTAAAACTTGCTCAAACTCTACGATTTGATCATAATTTTTTATCTCATCTCTTAAAATATCAATATATTTATTAAAAAGAGAAATTTGGGTTAATTTTTGATCTAAAATCTCATCAACAACTTTTAATTTATTATTAATATAATTAAGATCAAAATTAAACTCAAACTCATCAGCAATTTCAATTTTTTGTTCAAACTCACCAACACTCACAAAATAAGAAGTGTTTTTTATATTTTTAATCAAAAGCACATTAACATTGGGATCTCTTAATAAATTTTTATATTCACTTTTTTGGATTTTAAAAAATTGAATATAAATTTTAGATTCTTTTAATTTGTCAATATACTCTAAAGAAAAATTTCCCCAAACAGAAATCAAATTCTTTTCATGCAATAAAGATCGTTTAATATCTTGAAATTCTTTAATTTCATTACCTAAATTGACTATACTTTTTGCAATATCTAAAAAATTTCCATTAGAAGATTTTAAGGCCTTAACCCCTCCATCTTCTTTAAGTAAAGAAAAAGCTTGTATTAAAATTCGCCTATTATCAATGCTTTTTTTTAAAGCATCTGAATTTTTATTGTAAGAGTTAATATGAACTGCTCCAAAATCTCTTAAAATCTCTAATGATTCTTTTTTATATTTTGATAAAGTCAAAAGTAAAACTTTTTTCATTTTTACAATCATAAGCTTGTTCCTATTTTTTTATCAATCAAATTAGACTTAGCGATTTTACCTCTTACAACAGCCGCAGTTTGCTGGTCTCCAAGATATATATTAATTTTTTTTATATTAGTCTTAGCTGTTGGTATCATAACTTTCTCAAATAAATTAACTCTCTGAGACGTTATTCGAAACTCTTTTAAAAGCAAATCAATCTGTTTTTTCAAGATTTTAAGCTCTATATCAATTTTAATCACAATTTTAAGAATTTCAATCCCCTTATCTACCCAATAAGGAGTAAAAAGTAAATCGTGCTTTATATCTTCATATTCAATAGAATCGAATATAGGAATTGCAACTCCTGCAATATTTAAAGACTTCTTGATCACTGTTTTTACTTGAATCCAACTCTCAAAAGGAAATTTTTCGCTAAAAAGAGAAATCCAATTAGAAATACTGCCTTTAAGTTTTTGTTGCTCAATATTTTTAATTCTGTAAGAATCTTCAATTTTAACAATTTCCATATAAAGCTGTTGTTTCTTAAGCTGTAAGGTAGGCAAATATCTCTTAAACATCTTAAGTTTATCTTTTTGCCCTTTAAGATCATTTTTAGTTAATTTAATTTTAGACATAATCAACAGGTCTCTTTTTTGGGCCAATATTTTTCAACAAGATCCGTTTTTATACCCGTTTCTTTTGGGCTAAAACAGCTGGCAAGAATATCCCAACCTAAATCTAAAGCCTCTTCTAAGGGAATATTAACAGTTAAATCCATCATCTTACTTTCAAACATGTTGCTATACTTTAGCAATTTTTCATCCCACTTAGTCATATTAAATCCCATAGCCTTCTTTTCTACAGACTCCTTTGAGGATGCATAAAGTTTAATCATCGTATCCATTATAGTTCTGTGATCGTCTCTAGTCTTACCATTTACCATTTGTTTAAGTCTTGAAAGCGATCCAAAAGGTTCTATTCTACCACCTTTTAAATAATACTGACCCTCTGTAATATACCCAGTATTATCAGGAACAGGATGAGTAACATCATCCCCCGGCATAGTTGTAACCGCCAGTATCGTAATCGATCCTGCACCTTCAAAATCAATGGCTTTCTCATAACGATATGCAAGCTGAGAATATAAATCTCCAGGATAACCTCTGTTAGAAGGCACTTGTTCCATTGTAATAGATATTTCTTTCATAGCATCAGCAAAATTTGTCATATCTGTAAGAAGCACTAAAACTTTTTTACCCTTAAGGGCAAACTTTTCAGCAACAGAAAGCGAAATATCAGGAACAGTTAAAGATTCAACAACAGAATCATTGGCGGTATGAACAAAAAAAATTGTTCTACTTAAAGCACCTCCTTTTTCTAAAGAATCTTTAAAAGTCAAATAATCATCGTGCTTTAGTCCCATTCCACCAAGAATTATCAAATCAACCTCTGCTTGAAGTGCGATTCTAACAAGAAGCTCATTATAAGGCTCACCAGAAACAGAAAAAATTGGTAATTTTTGAGATTCAACAAGAGTGTTAAAAACATCTATCATTGGGAGACCTGTCCTTATCATATTTCTAGGAACAATACGTTTTGCAGGATTTGCAGAAGGTCCCTCAATTTCAATTAAATTATCATCAAGAGAAGGCCCTCCATCCCTAGGATTTCCAGAACCATCAAAAATTCTGCCCAATAAATTGTCAGAAAATGAAACTTGCATTGAATGCCCTAAAAACTTTATCTCATCTGATGTGGACACGCCTCTTGTACCACCATAAACTTGAAGAGAAACTTTTTCTCGATCAAGTTTAATTACTTCGGCTAGAGAGCTTGTATCTTTTGCTTTCACAATAGCAAGCTCACCGTACTTAATACCTTGAGCTGTAACAGTTATCACATTGCCTGCTATAGACTCTATTTTACTATAGACTCTTTTCATATATATATTTCTCCAAACCCCTTAAATTGCCTTTTTTAAATTTACCAATTCACTTAAAGTGTGCTCCAATTTATTAAACTTATAATCTTTAAAATAAGAAAGATTCATGTCTAAAAGATTTTGCCTTAATTCATTTATAAAATCTCTTGCTTGAAGCTTATCGGAAAACTCAAAGTTAGTTTTAAGAATATTATAAAGTATATCAAACATATAATTTTGACGCTCTGAACTAACAGCAGCATCAACAGAATCAAATGAATTTTGTTGTAAATAGCATGAATCAAGAAGTTCAGACTTCAAATAAATTAAAAAATCCTCATTACTTATGCCCTCTTCCCCAACAACTTTCATCATTTGATTAATTTCGTTACCTTTTACTAAAAAAGATCTTGCATATTCTGTCTTTTTAGAATCAATAACACCTTTATATTTACTCCAAGATTCAAGAGGGCTAATAGCTGGAAATTTTCTAGCATCAGACCTTTCTCTTGTAAGTCCGTGGAATGCTCCTACAACCTTTAAAGTTGCTTGAGTAACTGGTTCTTCAAAATTACCACCAGCGGGGCTTACAGAACCACCAACTGTTACAGATCCAATATCACCATTATTAAGGACTACAATGCCTGCCCTTTCATAAAAAGAAGCAATAACAGACTCAAGATAAGCTGGAAAAGCTTCCTCACCAGGAATTTCTTCAAGACGGCCAGACATTTCTCTCATAGCTTGAGCCCATCTTGAAGTTGAATCTGCCAAAAGAAGAATATCAAGGCCCATCTGCCTATAATACTCCCCAATAGTAATAGCAGTATAAACGGAAGCCTCTCTAGCTGCAACTGGCATTGAAGATGTATTACAAACAATGCAAGTTCTATCCATTAAAGATTTACCTGTTTTTGGATCTATCAACTCGGGAAACTCCTTAAGAGTTTCTACCACCTCTCCCGCTCGTTCACCACAAGCTGCAATAATCACTATATCAACATCAGCATTCCTACTTGTAACCTGCTGAAGAACGGTTTTTCCAGCTCCAAAAGGACCTGGGATACAAAAAGTTCCTCCTTTAGCAACTGGAAAAAATGTATCTATAATTCTAGTTTGGGTCAACATAGGCTCGCTAGGAATAAGTCGTTCCTTATAATTAGTGATAGGAATTTTAACAGGCCAATGAAAAGACATTGTAATACTATCTCTCATGCCAGAATCATCTTCAATTACAGCGATTTGCTCATCAATCGAATAGTCACCATCATTTGCAATCTCCACAATTTTATAAGAATCTCTTTTATAAAATGGAATCATTATTTGGTGGTGAACAGTTCCTTCAATTACAAAGCCTAAAAAATCTCCTGCAATAACGCTGTCCCCAACTTTGGAGGTTTTTTTAAAACTCCATTTTTTATCTTTATTCAAAGGCCTTAAATACACTCCCCTTTCTAAAAAAAACCCACATTGAATAGCCAGATCAGGTAAAGGATTTTGAAGCCCATCGTATACTTGAGTTAAAAGACCTGGTCCCAACTCAACCGTTAAAAGCCTATCTGTAAATTCAACCACATCACCAACAGATATCCCTTTTGTCAATTCAAAAACTTGCGCATCAACTTCATTGCCTCTAACACGAATCACTTCCGCTTTTAAATTTCTACCACCTGTTTTTACAAATAAAACTTCATTCATAGAAACTGAACCTTCTACCTCAATAGTAACTAAATTTCCATTCACTCCAACAACTTTTCCTTTTGTCTTCATTAAAATTCCCTTTCTAAACCTTTTCATTACTTTTATCAATTAAATTTTGACAAATATTGTCAAAATTTTGAATACCCAATTCTTCTTTAAATGAATTATGTTTTAAAAATAACCTTAGCTTTAAAAAGTAAATTATTACTTTCTCAAAATCAAATTCATATCCAACCTCAAGATCATTCAAAAATTGCCACTTAAGAAGGTCAAAACTTAACTCTATTTCGAAAGAATTTTCTTTTAAACAAATATTTCTCAAAACATTTAAATAATAACTAGAAAAATAAGCAGATTCCAAATAAAAATCCCTAGGCAATCCCAATTTTTCTGCTCTTAAAACTGCAAGTGTATACCTTATTGTATCTTCAAAATCAAGAAAAAGATCAACAACTCTTGATTTACCCCTATCTACCTTAAATTCTAACAAATCTTTTAAAAAATTAAAGTCCTTTTTGCTTAAAGAAATTTCGACATTATTTAAAAAATCTGAAACACTATAATTTTTTAAAGATTTTAAATCAATAAAAGGCAAAGAAGATAAAACATAATAATATGAATTTAACACAAAAGTCTCCTAGATCACCTTTATAACTTCCTTAAATCTTGGATTAAGATAATCAAAAAGAATGTCTGCAATAGTTTCCACTGAAAAATCATACTGCAAACCAACGTTCTTCTTTTGAATCTTAAAACCTTTGCTTATACCTTTGAAAGGCTTAATCTCTATCCCTTCTTTAAGCTTATTTTCAAGTTTTAATCTTAATATCTGCTCTAAGTTAGAAAAATCAGATTCATTTAATTGAACAACTAATTTTTCTTCTTTAATCCAATAATCCGTTATTTTAATTATAAGCTCTGCTAAGAAATTATTATCACTAAAAACTTCTGCCACATTATCTTTTAAAGTATTTTCAAAAAGAGATTTAAGATTCTTTTCAACGCCAATAATTAAATCTCTGATTGCTTGACGAGAAGCTTCAAGGGCATGACGTTTATAATCATCAACTTCTTTTTCTAATTTTACCTTTAATACTCTAGCAGATTCTTCTGCTCTAGAAACTATTTCTTTTGCTTCTTTTTTAGCTTTAGAAATAATATTGTTAGACACCCTCTCAGCCTCTTCAAGTCCATCTTTTTTAATTTTATTTATCAGATCCTTTACTTCAAATTGCATTAAAACTCCTTATATATCGTAAACATAAAAATAACAACTTAATAACAAATCAACGCTTACTAGCAAATAAAACTTTAAAAAGTATACAATAATTATTAATATTAAAAACATTATAATATTAATAAGACATACTAAAATTAGTACAAAAATACTTCTTTAAAGAAGATATTAACTCTCAATTATTAGAAATAATACAACCATTAAAAAAATGGCCCAATAATTTTATAAACATTGCCATCAAGCACTATCTCAAGATTTTTGCTTGGAAATTTATTTTTAAGCTCTTCTCTGAAGATTTCAATACCTCTTCTATTTATCTTATCCCAAAACTCACCATCAACAAAATTTAAAGTCAATATCTCAATAATAATCAAATAACCTCTTCCAAACCTAGATCCATAGCCTGATGTAAAGGTTGTTGTAACGCTAAAAAGACCATCCAAAAGACCGTTTGCAGCCTTGCCCCTAAAAGGTCTATTGGGATGAATATCATAAGAATTTCCAAATTCATCTTCAAGCACAAAATCAACATCAAGACAAATGTGGAACAATATATTTTCAAATTCATCAAATTTTGCTATATTCACTTAAATTAAATCTCAACTATAGTTTTTCCAGCCCCTCCATCACTGGGATGAGCAAAATAATATTTTTTAACAAACTTAAACTCTTTTAACAGATTATGAACTTCCCTCATAAGATAACCCTCCCCTTTTCCATGGATGATCTCAAATTTATTAATGCCATTTAATATAATATTATCTATTTTCTTATTCAAAAAGTCTAGAGCATCAACAGACCTCATACCTCTAATATCAATAGTAAAACTTACCGAGTTCTCCTTATTATAATCAATTGAAAAGCTAAAATTTTTACTGCCTTCTTTTTTTTGCTCTATAAAGTTTTCCAAAGATATCTCTGAACTAGAAACACTAATATTAAAAGCACCTACATTAACAGTAACCTTCTTTTTAGAAATCCCAACTATTTTTCCTTTTGCATTAGAATTAACTATTCTAACCACGTCTCCTATTTTAAAATCTGTTGATATATTTCCCTTATTGTTAATAGAATTTACTTTATTTAACTTTAAGTCTATATTTTTTTCTAAATCTGATATAAAAGCTTTATTTTTTGCAATATTAACATTGCCTTCTTTTATTTCTCTAACTAAATTTTCTAAAGCTTTTCTTGAATTTTTTAAAAATTCATTCTGCTCATTTAAAAGCTCTGTCTCAATATTTTTTTCTTTTAATAAAAGATCTTGATAAATATTTTCCACTTCTTTTTCTTGTAATTCTATTTGGATTAATTTCTTATTCATGCTTTCTTTAATTAAAATCAAATCTTTCTCTTTTTCTATTAATCTTTCTAAAATTTTATTAACTTCTGTTTTTTGAGATAAATAAATCTCATTAGCACGCATTATTATACTACTGTCAATCAAAACTCTACTAGCAACATTAAACGCATAACTTTCACCAGGAATGGAAAAAACTAAATTATAATTGGGTTGCATTGTCTCTAAATCCATACGCATAGAAGCATTAATAACCCCCTCATTAGTATATGCAAAATATTTAAGAGCGTTATAATGAGTTGATATTAAAACATAAGAATTAATATTAATTAGATATTCAAGAATTGAAATAGCAAGCGCCTGTCCTTGATCAATGTCTGTTCCTGAGCAAAATTCATCAAATATTACAAGACTATTTTTTGTACTATGTTTTAAAATATAAGAAATATTGCTCATATGGCTTGAAAAAGTCGAAAGGGAATTAGAAATTGACTGCTCATCACCAATATCAATGAAAATGTTATCAAAAATTTTAAAAGTGCTAGCCTCACTAACAAGAATAGGGATCCCAAATTGGAACATTGCACTAAGCAGTCCAATTGTCTTTAAAGTTACCGTTTTTCCACCAGCATTAGGACCGGTAATAATTACAACACGATTTTCAGCAGGAGTAAAAGTTATTGCCTTTGAATCCTTTAACAAAGGATGGTGTGCATCAAAAATATTCAATGCATTTGAAATCTCAGGAAATACCCCTTTAGTTTTGATTCCATAAATCGCTCGTGCCTTTAAAGAATCATAATACAAAAAATTATTATAAAGATTATCTAAAAGAACAATGTTACTATGAACCTTATCAGAAAGGTTCTGCAAAATTTTTAAAATTATTCTTTTTTTTTCTAAATTTAAAAAATTTAATCTATTGTTATCATTTACAATATCATTTGGTTCAATATAAAATGTTCCACCTGATGACGAAACAGAAATAACATTACCCTTGACTTTACCTTTAAAATTAGACTTAAGAGCAAGAGTATATTTATTAGATTTATAATAAACAAAATTAGAAGCCAAATATTCTAAATTCAAGCTAATTATTCTTTTTATCTGTTTTTCAACTCGTCTATTCAAATTTTTAATCTCAAATTCAATCGAATCATATTCTTTTACAACACCACTTTTTAATTCAAGAGCATCAACATCTATATATTCTTTTAATTCACTAAGCAAATTTCTTAGCTCTGGACTTAAAAATAATAAATCGAATAAAATCCGCACATTAAAATGCTTGATATCGATATTTTTATGTAAAAATAAATTTATTCGCAAAACCTCATCTAAAAACTCTATAATATCTTTCAAATTTTCAATAGAAACTCTTGAATTTTCTTTTGTTAATAATGAAATGGGATATTTTAAGCTATTTATAAAAGAGTTTGGATATCCTTTACAACTCTCAAAAAGCATTTTAATGAGATTCACAAAAGAAAACATTTTCTCTAAACTTTCTCTTGTTTTTAATATTTCTTGATTATTTAGTAAATTAACAGTGTCTGGACTAGAAACATACTTAGATACTAAAGATAAAATTTCATAAAAATCAATATTTTTTAAATATTTATCTTGCATAATTTTTATAATTTTTAAGCTCTGATAAAATCTTTAAATAACTTTCATACCTAAGCTTGGAAATACCATTACCTAAAGAGCTTGTAACAAAACAACAAGGTTCGCTAACATGTAAACAGGATTTATATTTACAAAAACTAGCAAGATTTTCAAACTCTTTAAAATAATACTTAAGATTCTCAAAAGGTAATGTTTCAATTCCAAACTCTTTTATTCCGGGAGTATCAACTATTATCCCGCTCTCAGAATGAAATGATATTGAATAAACAGTGGTATGTTTTCCTCTAGAATACCTATGTGAGATTTCATTTACTGATTGAGAAGCTCTTGAATCAATCAAATTTATTAATGAAGATTTTCCAACACCAGACTGACCAATAAAAGAAGTTCTTGAATTTCTCAAAATCTCTTTTACTTCTTCGATGCCCTCAAAAGTTTTAACAGAAGTTTTTAAAACCTTGTATCCTAGATTTTTATAAATTTCAGAAAATTCTTCAACCTTCCGGCTTATTCCTTTATCAATTTTATTAATCACAATAACAGGAACAATATTTTGCTCTTCTGCAACAACAAGAACCCTGTCAATAAAAAAATTTTTCATCTCAGGAAAGTTAGCAGAATTTACAATCAAAACATTATCAACATTAGAAACAATTGTCTGCCTGAGATCTGCTTTTCTGTTATAGCGCCAAAGAATATTTTTTCTATTTATTCGCCTATCAATATACACCTTACGAGAACTATAAATATATCCCAAGACTACATCTCCTGGAACTAAAGGGCTATACTCCTTACAACCTGTTTCTAATACCTTGCCCTTAAAAATTCCCTCATAAATTAATTTACTGCCAAGCTCTAAAATAGAATATATATTATTAACTCCCCAAATAACTTCAAATTTAAGATAATTCAAACTATCGTTCCTTTAAAGTGGAGATTATATTTTTTGCAAAAATTTTGATAAAAAGTCAAATTTTCGTTTCTAGTCAAATAAAATTCATCTACAAAATGAATATCATTTTCATAATAGCTTCGTTTACGTTCGGATAAATTCATTATCCTAATAAGATTTTGTACCACTAATTCACGATTCTCATAAACAGGAATTTTTAAAAAATCTTCTATCATTGACTTAATATGCAAATAATGCGTGCATCCAAGAAAAACAATTTCTCTACCGGTGTTTGCAACTTCAAATTTTAAAGCTTCTAAACAGCTACGAGCATCTTTTTTAAACTTCTCTCCATATTCAACAAAATTAACAAGCTCTCCGGCAGATTTTACAATCAAATCATAATGCATATTTACTTGATCTTTAACAAATTTGCTTTCAAGAGTAGTATTTGTTGCAATCAAAAGAACTCTTTTTAAAGCAAGCTCTGAAGCTGAACTTATCTCTGGCAAAGTATAGACTACTGGAAAAACCAAATCTAATTTATTGTAAACACTAACAGAAATTGTGTTGCAAGCCAAAATTAATGCACCAATATTATAGATTCTTTTAAATTTCTCAATTAAACACAAAACTGCTTCTAAAAGATATTCTGGGCTCTTCTCTCCATAAGGAAAATTTTTATTATCGGCAACATAAACATATTGGCATCCCTTGATTTTACTTTTAATATACTTAAAATAAGAAAGCCCTCCTACTCCTGAATCAAAAACAATTATTACTTCTTTGAAATTTTTCATTACAAAATAATAATCACTCCTAAAAATCATAGTATAAATATTAACCAAGTTAATTTCAAGAATTAAAATAATAAAAAATGTTTTGAATGTTTTTTTAAAAAAGGTTTTAAGCTATAATAAAATTGATTTAGCAATATTAATAAATTTTAAGGTGATAAATAAAATGTTTTCAAGCATTAAAAATATTTTAGAAAATCCAATTTTAAACAGCAATGTTACAGTAAACGGTTGGATTAGAACCAAAAGAAGTAATGGCAAGATTGGATTTATAGAAATTAATGACGGTTCAACGCTTAAAGGAATTCAAGCTGTAATAAACGAAGAAGAAAGTCAATTTGCTGAAAAAGATCTAAAAAAATTAACAACAGGAGCAAGCATATCGTTAACAGGTCTATTAGTGGAAAGTCCTGCAAAAGGACAAAATTATGAAATAAAAACATATAGTTTCAATGTAATCGGAGAAACAGATTCGAAAACTTACCCACTGCAAAAAAAAAGACATACCTTTGAATTTTTAAGAGAAATACCTCATTTAAGAATAAGAACCAACACATTTGGAGCTATTGCTAGAGTAAGAAATAAAATTTCATACAAGATTCATGAATATTTCCAAAAAAATGGATTTTTCTATATTAATACACCAATAATTACATCGAATGATGGAGAAGGCGCTGGGGAACTATTTAGAGTTTCCACATTAAAATTCAACAAACCAACCAATACACTTAGTAATATTGATTTTAAAGATGATTTTTTTGGAAAAGAAGCTTTTCTATCTGTTACTGGTCAATTGCACGGTGAAGCATATGCAATGGCTTTATCTAAAATATACACATTCGGTCCAACATTTCGAGCAGAAAATTCTAATACTACACGCCACGCTTCAGAATTCTGGATGATAGAACCAGAAATGGCTTTTTACAAACTTAACGACAACATTACTCTAGCAGAAGACCTCTTAAAATATCTTTTAAGTTCAATTTTAAATGAATGCTCACAAGATATGGATTTTTTAGAAAATTACATCGAAAAAGGTTTAATCAAAAAATTAGAAAACGTAATAAACTCAAATTTTGAAGTTATTACCTATACTAAAGCAATTGAAATTCTTGAAAGCTCAAGAAAAAATTTCGAAATAAAACCTTACTGGGGAATAGATTTGCAAACAGATCACGAGAGATTCTTAACAGAAAAGACTTTTAAAAAGCCAGTAGTGGTTATTGATTACCCAAAAAATTTTAAAGCATTTTACATGAAAATAAACAAAGATAACAAAACCGTCAAAGGAATGGATATACTTGTTCCAAGAATTGGAGAGATTATAGGAGGAAGCGAAAGAGAAGATGACTTACAGAAATTAGAAAATAGAATAAAAGAATTAAATCTAAACATTGAGCATCTAAACTGGTATCTTGATCTAAGAAGATTTGGCTCCACTCCTCATTCTGGTTTCGGGCTTGGACTTGAAAGATTAGTGCAATACTCAACGGGAGTATCTAATATAAGAGATTCAATACCATTCCCAAGGACTCCTAAAAATCTTTATTTTTAATCAAAAAAAGGAAACAAAGAAATGAGATTAAAAAAACTCTACAAATTAATGCTACTCTTTCTTTTTGTATTAAGATTATTTCCAGTAAAAGATGAAAAATTAAACAATAAATTAGAATTATTTTCAAACATAGAAACAAAAATAAAAAAAAAAATTAAGACTTACGATTCAAACTCAAATCTCAAAAAAATTAGAAAAGAATCGATTTTAAAAAAAGATGAAAACAGCAAAAAAAATATAAATTCCAATATATACATACAAAAATCAAAAAAAATTAATTATCCTAACAGGAATTTAAGCAATAACATCAATCAAAACACCGCAAATGTTGGAAATTCCACAACAAATCATTATATTAAGGTCTACCCTAGCTATAAAAATGATAACTTTGAAGTAATTAAAAATACTAATGAATTTCCAGTTAGAACCAAAAAAACTCATGTCTTAATCGGCCCAATATTAAAAGATAATTTAGGAATAATAATTAAAATGTTAAAAACAAAAGGATATTCTTTAATAGAATATATAGAAGACAATAATTAAGATTTATTTTTTGCTAAAAATTTTAAAATCTCATTAAGCTCATCATCTATATATTCAAAACTATTTAAATATTCACTTTCATTCAATCCAGTCAGTTCATGATTTCCATAATGAATCCAAGTATTTAATTCTTCTTGGCTAGAATATTTATTAACATAATAATCAGGAATATAATCTACAAATCCATGATCCTTATAATCGTAAACTGCTATTTTAACATTTTTATTCTCTATACCTTTTTTTAAAACCTCACCTCTTAAATAAACAATAGTACGGCCCGTATCAAAAATATCATCAACAAATAAAACTTTATCGCCTGCCCTTAAATATTTTGGATCATAAGTCCAACCATCTATCATTATCTTTTTTTGCTCATTAAAAATATCATAAGATCTAGCAACAACAGCGGCATATAAAAGGGGTTTATCTACTTTTACAAATTTAAAAAATTCACTAATAATATTACCAAGATAGGCTCCCCCTCTCAAAGAGACATACATAATATCTGGAATAAATCCATCTTTATAAATTTTATAAGCAAGCTTAAACCCATTAATTCTTATCTCTTCATAAGAAATATATTTTTTCATAATTTAAACTTATTCCTTCTTAATAATAATAAATTTTGTTTAATCAAAATATTCTGCCTGTAAAAATACCTTATAAATAGATACTCAAAATAAAAATATCACCATCTAAAACGAAGTTTAACAAATTATACGCAAACCAAAAAAGGGTTAAGATAAACTCTTAACCCAAAACTAAAATTCACTAAAAAGAAACATTAAAAGAATCATTGCCTCTTAAAATTTTATAAGTATTTTTACCAATCTTAAGAGCATCATAAAATTCTCTTAAATTAGAAACACTTTTTGAATTTACAGAAAGAATTACATCTCCTGATTTCATCTTAATATTTGATGCTAAATTTTTATCGATATGGTCAACAACAACACCTTTAATCCAATTTCTTAAATTAAGCTGAGCTTTAATATCCTCAACTAATGGATATACAACAAAACCTGGAAACATTTTTAAAGAAGCAAGTTCTTTTTCCTTAGGTCTAACAGCAAGAATAATCTCAATATTTTTTTTGACATTACCTCTTAAAATTTCTACATTTACTTTCTCACCAGCATAAAAATCACTAATATATGATGTAACGTCTTGAAAAACGCTCATGGGAACCTCATTAACCTTCGCAATAATGTCTCCTGCTCTAAGCCCTGACTTAACAGCGGGTGAACCTGGATAAAGAGAAGCAATAATTGCTGCTGAAACATCATTGCCCTCAACCCCTAAGCTTTTTAGCACTTCAGAATCTCTTGTCCTTAGCGGGTAAAAAGAAATTCCAAGCCATGCTGATTCAATTTTTTTACCTTTAAGGAAAAAATCTACAGTACTTTTAATATTGTTAACAGGAATTGCAAAACCTAACCCAATATTTCCACCAGAAGTTGAAGCTATCCAAGCATTAATCCCAATAACTTCGCCTTTTATATTTACAAGAGGGCCACCTGAATTACCTCTGTTGATTGCAGCATCAGTTTGAATAAATAAATTTCTTGATTGCAAATTAGGATTTGCAGAGCGTTGTAATCCACTTACAATACCTGCTGTAACTGTAAAACTAAATTGAAAAGGACTCCCCACGGCCATAACCCAATCACCTATTTCAAGCTTATCGCTATCGCCAAGATCAGCTACTTTAATAGTTGCGTCATTGCTTTCAAAGCTAATAAGAGCAATATCCTTTTTTTCATCTTTGCCAATTAACTTAGCCTTATGCTTTTTTTTATCATAAGATACAACCTCAAGCTCAGTTGCCTTATCTACTACGTGACTATTTGTAACCACATAAAATAATGATTTTTTTTGAGAATCTCTACCAATTATTACTCCAGACCCTGCCCAATTGCTTTTTCTCTCAGAATCAAATTCTGGCATATCGAAAAAGAAAAATGGAATAGGAAAACTCTTCTTAATTACCCCTGTTGCATGAACTTCTACAGACGATGGTAAAATTTTTTTAGAAACTTCTCTAAAAGAATCTTGTAAGGCTTGTACTGTATTGTCCTTTTCTTCTGCAAAAACAATATTACTTTTATTATAATCTAGATAATGCATTCCAATAAAAAATCCAATACCTAAGGCCAAAAAACTTAGAATAAATCCAGAAAAAAACTTTTTTTCCACTTTTACAACCTCCACATAATTACTTTATTTTATAAATAAAATATTTAATATTTGATTAATTTAAAATTTAAACTTCACTTAAAATTAAAGGCAATCCGTCAACAACAGCAACAGTATGTTCAAAGTGCGCAGAATAACTAAGATCAGATGCAAAAACAGTCCAACCATCACTTTTTATTGAAATCTTATGCCCTTTTAAGTTTACCATAGGCTCAATAGCTAAAACCATACCTTCTTGAATTCTAATATTTTTAAAAAAAGGAGCATAATAATTTGGAACACTTGGTTCTTCGTGAAGTTGGAATCCAACACCATGCCCCGTATATTCCCTAACTATTCCAAAACCAAATGGTTTTATATGCTCTTCTATTGCTTTTGATATATTTAAAATTCTATTTCCCACTTTCATCTCAGCAATACCTTTGTAAAGAGAAGCATTTGTAACTTCTAAAAGTTTATCGATACTAGGGTCTACACTTCCTACTTTAAAAGTTTTTGCCATATCACTATAAAATCCATCAAGAATAACCCCACAATCAATACTGATAATATCCCCACCAGCTAGTTTTCTTTTCCCAGGAATACCATGAATAACCTCTTCATTAACAGAAGCACAAATAGTACCCTTAAACCCATGATATCCTTTAAAAGCGGGCTTAGCTTTATTTTTAATAATAAAATCATAGGCTATCAAATCAAGTTCCTTGGTGCTAATACCAGGAGCAATATTTTTTTCTACTTCTAACAAAGTAAGCGCTAACAAATTCGCTGAAGCTTTTATTTTTTTAATTTCATCTTTGGACTTTAATCTTAGTTTAGTCAAAATTTAACTTCCTTTCTCTAAGTGTATCTATCATATTTTTATAAAGCCTTCCTTCATCAGTTTTGTAAAAAGAATAAGAAGCCAAAATAGACTCTTTGCCTTTTTCCATTTTCCCCAAATAAAGATAATTAATTCCTTGTTTTAAGTAGATTTTTGATACAAGCTCACGCTCATAATGAGTGCTAGCATCTTTATCATAAAAACTACTAGGCAATAAAGATATTCCTTTATTAAAATATCTTTCTGCTTCTTTATAATCTTTCTTAGAAAAGCTCAAAACTCCAAGATTATAATAAATTCCAAACATATATTTTTGAGATTTATTATCAAAAATTACTCTTTTTGAGCCAGCAAAATCTTTTTTAAGAAAATAATAATAAAATTTATAAAAATTATACCAATCTTGTCTATTTTCAGAAAAATTATAAATTTTAAAAAATAAATCTAAATCCTTTAAATCTGAATAAATCAACAAATTCCAAGCCAAAACTTGAGCAATAATAGGATTGTACTCTGTCTTGTAAAATAATCGCCACAAATAAGACTTTTTTGCCTCATACTCAGAATTTGCATAATTTAACGCAAAATAAATTTTAAAAAATAAGGGATCTTCCTTGTAATTAGTTATAATTTCATTAGCTTTAAAATAATTTTTAATTTTAAAGTATATGTTTGCTAAATAATAATTTATTATTTTATTGTCTTTAAACAGCTCATTAGCTTTATTTAAATAAGAAATTGCTCTTTTAAAATCATTCTCATTATTAGCTATAAGTGCAAGATTTAAATAAACAAGAACATTATAATCGGGAAATTTTGTATAAAGCTTTAAATACTCATTCTTAGCACTCTTGATATCTCCTTTTTTAAAATAAGCATCGGCAAGCAAAAAAAGTAAAGTGGGGTCATTTTCATTTTTAAGCAACTTAAGATTGGAAATTGTAAAATCTAAATCATTAAGATTGTATGAAATATACGCAAGCTCTTTTAAAAAATTTTTGTCTTCTTTAATTTTAAAAAGTATGCTCTTAGCAGCATCTATATTTTTTTTCTCTATATGCAAAAGCATTGCATTTACTAAAAATGCATTATTTTTAAGATTTAAACCTATCTCTTCAAAAACACGAGGATCCTTTTCTCTATAAATTTTATTAATAAATTTATTAAAATCTAAAACATTATTATCTGAACTTAAATTTTTTATAAAAACTTCATCATAAAGACTTTGATACTCTTCGCTATTTAAAAGATATTGATTTGCAATTCTATAAGCATCTTTTAAAGACCCAATTTTAAGCTTAGAATAAACCTCTAAAGCTCTTAGTTTCAAATTACCTGGCAAAACTTTAACACTAAGATTTACAATATCTCCCATAAGATGGTAGTCGCCTGTATTTAAAGCCCAAACCTTAGCTCTTTTGATAAGAGCTAGCCATTTAAATTCAGTATTAGCATAATATGATGAAAATCGTATTGCTTTTTTTGCATCAGAAAATTGATTTTTATCGATATAAAAATCAATTCCCATAATAAGCTTGCTAAAATCTTTCTCACCCTTTAAAAAATATAAAATATTGGGATTGAAATTGAAATAGAAATAAAAACCTCCTGAAAAAACCGATAATAAGAATAATAAAATGAACACTAAAGTTTTATTTTTTTTCAATACAATTCTCCATATTTTTAAGCAAAGCATCAAGTATGCCATTTATAAATTTGTAAGAGTTTTTACTACCATATTTCTTGGCAATCAAAATCAACTCATCAATTACAGCGCGCTTTGAATTTCTAAAATTTTGGAACTTCAAAGAATAAACACCCATTCTAAGTATTGCAAGATCAACCTTGTCTATTCGATCTAAGGACCAATTCCAGGAAATATCTCTAATCAAGCTGTCAATATGTTCCAAATTATTAAAAGTACCAGTTACTAAAGAAGAATAAAATGACTTAATAGATTCATTTTCTATATCTAATCCTTTATCCTCAATATTAAAAATATCAAAAATATCGTCCATTGCGCTTTGATTAATGTCAATACTATAAATCTTTTGAAAAGCCAAAATTCTAACTTCATGCATTAAATCCATACCAAAATTATACAAATAAAAATATGCTTTATTTTAGACTAGAGTCCAAAATTTGTATATTTGCAGACTTGTTAAGCTTACCATACACATCTTGCTGCACTTGAACAACAATTTGCTGTTGTTGAATATTAACCATATTATTTCTTATTGCATCTTTGACAATCAAATCTGTAGTAGGAGATACTTTATCATTTAAGCCTAAAAATCTCTGGGCATATTTTTCTGTAACTTTAACAATATGAAACCCTTCCTTTGAAGCAATAGGCGCAGATATATCACCCTTATTAAAATTAAAAACCTCTTTTATAAAATCAGCTCCAAGAAGATTTTTAGCGTTTTGATCATCCCTTGACAAAAATCCAAGATCTCCATTTTTAGCTTTAGAAGACTCATCATTTGAATACTTTCTTACAGCTTCTTCAAAGGTAATTTTTTTTGACCTTATTTGGCTTAAAATATTTTTTGCTTGATCTAAAACATCTGATCTTTTTTTATCCTTAGTAGAAAAAAATACATGACTAACTCTTGAAATATCAGGATTTACAAATTTAGTTTTATTAGCCTCATAATACTCAACAATTTCTTTCTCACTAGGAGTTTTAACTTCAGAAAACTTAGGTTGAGCTTGTTTTAAGACAAGTCTTTGAGAAGATAAAGATCTTTTCATTGAAGACAAAAGATCGCTCCAATTTGTACCTTGTTTTTCTATCATCTGCTTGATTTGCTCATCAGTAAGATTTACAAGCCCAAATTGAGTTCTAATTGTTTGCATAACCTCATCATCTGAAATTTTAATTCCTTGTTTTGAAGCCTCTTGACTAAAAAGAACATCTGCTATTAAAACTTGCAAAACTTGCTTTTTCTCAGCATCAGTTAAGTCTCGGCCTTGGGTCTTTTTAAATATATTAACCTTAGAATCAAAACTGGTCTTAGTAATAATTTCATTTTTATATAAATTAATAATAGCAACAGGAGTATTTTGAGCAAAAGAGTTAATCCCCACAGTTCCCAATATTACCAAAAATAAAAAACTCTTCATAACATAACCTCTTATTAAAGAATCGCTTACCCACTAATTTAACAAAATTTTACATTTAAATCTAGTTAATAAAATATTTTCATCTATACAAAAAACTAGAAATTCCCTGTCCACCGCCAACACAAATAGATGCTATTCCTTTTGTTTTATTCTTCATTTTCATAGTACGAGAAAGTGTTAATAAAATTCTTGAACCACTAACTGCAAATGGATGTCCCAAAGCAATAGCACCACCATTTACATTAATAATATCGCTAGTTATATTGTATTTTTTTAACAAAGCCTTTTCAATGCTTAATGCTTGAGCAGCAAACGCCTCATTAACCTCAATAAAATCTATTTCTCTAGGGTTTAAACTTAATTTACTAATAATGCCTTCAATAGCTGCATAAGCTCCAAAACCCATATAAAGCGGATCAAGCCCCACGCTTTTAAATCCCCCAATATAAGCTAATGGTTTTATCCCTAAGCTTTTTACTCTCTCCTCACTTGCTAAAATTAAAAAACAAGCCCCATCATTTAAACTAGAAGAATTTCCAGCGGTTATTGTGCCTGATTCTTTAAAAACAGGATTAAGAGATGCCAGCTTATTTAAAGTTAAATTATCTCTTATTTCCTCATCACTTGAGACAACCCTACTAGAATTAGCCTTCTTATCAAAAAGAATCAAAGGATAAATTTCATTTTCAAAATATCCAAGTTCTCTTGCTTTTAACGCCTTTAAATGAGAATTAAATGCAAATTCATCTTGCATCTCTCTTGTTATCTTATATTTTTCTGAAAGATTTTCTGCTGTAAGTCCCATGGAAATAAAATTTAGAGGATCTATCAAAGCATCTTTTTGGATTGAATCTTCAAGTCCAAAATTACCAAATTTAAGACCTTCAAATCTAATCTTTCTGGGCAATAGATAAGGAGCATTAGTTAGATCTTCTACCCCTCCGGCTAAAACAATATCATTATTTCCAAGAACAATAGAATTAAATGCAAGCTCTAAAGCCTTAAGACCAGAACCGCAAACTTTATTAACACTAAATGCGGGAACAGTGTCACCTAAACTAGATTTCAAAGCAATTTGCCTTGCAATATTTTGACCAAGTCCTGAAGATATTACGTTTCCAATAATAACCTCATCCACTTCACACAACTTATTTCTTTTAAGTAAAGCTTTAACAACTTTTGAAGATTCATCAATAATATCCAAACCCCTAAAAGAACCTCCAAACTTGGTATTGGGCGTTCTAAGTCCATCAATAATAGCTACCTTTTTCATCAAAACTACTCCTAAAGTCTTAGCAACTCCATTGAATTATACAATACAAATAGCCCACTATAAAACTAAGTTTATTTAATAAAAATAAACTATTTAACCTGAATTAATTAATAAATAAGCTAAAATGCTATAATTTTAAAATGAACTTTAAAAAAATATTTTTCATAATATTAATAATTTCTACTCTAAAAGCTTATTCTTACAATTATGCAATCCAATTCAAAAATGAAAGTATTGACAAATACTATTTTGAAATACTAAATGATGGATTTGGATTTTCATTAAGCGATTTTTTTGATGATTTGAGAAGTGGATCTCTAATTTTTACCTATACTTCAAAATACAATTTTATAATAAATTTAGAAGCACACATGTTAACTTTTAGAGGCTATGAAGACTCACCAAAATCTTTAATTAGTAGAACAGACTTAATTGAGATAGGTTTCATGTATTACTTTCCAATAGTATTGCTAATTAATGGAAAAAATTTTGGAGAAATAGACTTTGGCATTGGAATTAAAAACTTATTATTTGGAGACTGGGGGGGATACTTAATACAAAGCATAATTCATCTCATTTTAAATCAAAAACGTCCAATTCCGGGTATAAAAAGCTACGATAACTACAATTACAGAGGATTTTTAAGCTTTGCTCTAAATTACTCTTACATGAATTTTTTAAATTTAGAAAATTATATAGATTTATCTTATTTTGCAGATTATTTTATCAAAAACAGCATTGGAATCACCTTGAAAAATGAAAATATTGGATTTAATATAAAACTTTACGCCCAAACTCAAAATCAAATCAAAAGCCTTAAAACATATTCAAAAACACAAGAAGCAGAAACAGGAATTGGAATAAATTATCGACTTTACTCTAACAATTTTTTCATAACAAATAATTTAAACATTAAAAATTTTTCAAGCAAAGAAAATTTCTTAAGCGTTGGGGGATTTGGAATAATCATTACACCTGAAGAATGCATAAAAATATCAGAACCGAAAAATGAATTTAATATTATAAGCAATAATTTTTATTTTGGATTTGATATTATGATCCCACTTAAAGTAAGAAATTTAATATTCTACAAAATAAATGAAAACATAAACTATTACTTCTCAATATCAACAAATTACTATACCAATTACAATGAAAATAATAGCTTTACAAATCGATTATCATCAGGCATAATGTATGAATTTTTACCCCAAAAAACATTCAATCCTTACATCATTTCGGGATTATTTTTTGCCTATAATCAAAATAACAAAAATATTAAAAGCATCTTCAGACCAATAAGAATAAAAAACATTCTTCAAGTTGGAATTGAAAATGAATTGGGACTTTTGTTTAAAATGCTAAAATATCGCAACACTGAATATATTTTCAAAATATATTCAAAGGCCAGCTATGTACCTCTAGCTTATAACATAGATGAAAAAAAAGTAGAAAAACATTCTATCAACTTTAATTATTTAGGAATTGGAATAGTCATTAAATAAGGATATTAAATTAATAATGATGATCTTTGTTAACAAACTTGGTAATGTGCGGTAAAAATAATATATCTGCCCTACCTGTAGGACCATTTCTATGTTTTGCTATAATAACCTTAGTTTCTATTGGTTCCATCTCAGCAGAAGACTCAAATTTAAAATCTTTATCCCTATGAAGTAAAATTACAATATCAGCGTCTTGCTCTAATGCTCCTGATTCTCTTAGGCTAGCAAGATTGGGTTCACGTCCTTCTGTATCTCTTGTAAGCTGAGATAATGCAATAATTGGAATTTCAAGCTCTCTAGCAAGCTCTTTAAGGGATTTGCTAATCGATGCAACTTGTTCGTGCCTTGGAAGATTTTTTGTTTCAAAAGAAATTAGACTGATATAATCAACAAATATTATATCTATGCCATAAAATCGCTTAAGCTTTCTAGCTTGAGTTGCTAAAGTTAGCAAACTAATATTGGGAGTATCTTCAATATAAAGCTCAGAATCACTAATCTCATTTACGATATCATTCAATAACTTTATTTCTTGACCAGATAAAATGCTATTTTGAACCTTAAAGCTATCAATACAAGATTGAGACGATATTATTCTTTTTATTAAAGCATCCGCTGTCATTTCAAGAGAAAAAAACCCTACTTTTTTCTTTCCTTCTTTTCTCAAAGCTATAGCAGAAGCAATATTTAAAGCAAATGCTGTTTTACCAATACTAGGACGAGCACCAACTATAATAAAATCACTGTTTCTAAACCCCCCTATAAGAGAGTCGACTTTTCTAAAGCCACTTGGAATGCCAAAATTTGCTTCCTTTTTCTTCATACTACGTTCATATATCTCATTATGAACACGTTCTGCAATAATTTTAGCATGATAGAGGTTTTTACTAGAATAATCTAACTCAATTGAGAGAATCTTTTGCTGAGATTCTTCAACAACCTCATTAATAGTTTTTGTAGAATCATTTATATAATCATTAAGTTCTTTAGAAACATTTAAAATGCTTCTACGAACACTCTGTTCTTTTACAATTTTTGCATAAACATTTATAGTTCTATCTGTTGGTAAATAAACTGACAGTGAATCTAAATAGTCCGGCAAATTGATTAAATCTTTTTTAATCAAAAGCTGTGTTTTTGAAACATGTTTAGATACTTCTTCAAAAACAGTAATAGGATCAATATTTTCCCTTTTTTCATAAAGCGAAACCATTGCTTTGAAAATCAACTTGTGAGTTTCATTGTAAAAATCATCAGCTCTTACATGAAAAGCAATTTGCTCTAACTTATCCGAATTATAAAATATACTAGAAATTACCGCTTTTTCTGCACCATCATTAAAAAGAAGTGCAGAATTTGAAAAAGCTGCTAAAGCCACGAACTACACTCCATCTCTTAGTTTACTCATTTACTTTATTTAAATTTTTATTTAAAGACTTTTTATCCTCTTGCTTTTCTTCTTTTTTTATCTCTACTTTAATAATAGAACTAATGTCCTCATAAAGCTTAATTGTCACATCATAAGTTCCAAAAGTTTTTAAAGTTCCATGATGTATATCTATTTTTTTTCTCTCTATATCAAAACCAAGTTTAAAAAGTTCATCAGCAATATTCAAACTGTTAACGCTATGAAATAATTTTCCAGAATCATTGGATTTCATAAAAAACTCTAATTTAACAAGATCAAGCTTAGATTTCAAATCATTGGCAATCTGTTTTTTTGTTTCTTGCTTTTTTAATATTGACCTTCTTTTTTGATTAAAAATCTCAATATTATGTTTATTTGAAAAAACCGCAAAACCTTTGGGCAGCAAATAATTTCTTGCAAATCCATCTTTTACTTCTACGGTATCCCCTTCTCTTCCGAGATTAATAAAATCTTCCCTTAAAATCACTTTCATAATTACCCCTAAAATAACTATCTTTTTACAAAAGGCAACAAAGCCATATATCTTGCCCGTTTAATTTCTAATGCCAAACGCCTTTGATGCTTAGCAGAAGTTCCCGTAATTCTTTTAGGTAAAATTTTACCTTGCTCGGTAATAAACTTTTTAAGAAAATCAAAATCTTTATAATCAGGATGTTTGCCAGAATCACAAAATTTACATGACTTTCTCTTAAAAAATCTGAAATTTGAATTTTTTTTAAAGCCATCCTGCTGATTTTCAAATCTTGAGTCTCTTTGATTTACATCTCTATCTTTATACATAAATTTAAACTCCATTAAAAAGGTATATCTTCGCTAAATTTATCATCAACAGCATCAATATCCTTAATTGCATCTTCTCTTTTATGGCTTGTCAAGCCATTAATATCTGAATCTTGCATTTGGAAAGTATTAGAACTTGAACCAAACATTTGCAAATTGTCCACAAATATATTCACTTTACTTTTCTTATCACCTGTATTCCTATCTTGCCAGCTTTCATATTTAAGAGATCCACTTACCACAACTTGCTTGCCCTTTTTCAGATACTCATTGAGACTTTCAGCTCTTTTTGAGAAAATAACACAATCAAAATATTGTGGATAATCAATCCATTCATCATTTTTTTTCATTCTTCTATTATTAGCTAAAGAAAATCTAAGAATAGCCATACCACTATCTGTATAAGAAAGCTCAGAATCTCTTGTAAGTCTACCAGATAATACTAATGAATTAATATCGGCCATCAAAATCCTCTTATCTTTCCTGAATCTCTGTGCTTTCAGGCCCTCTTGGTGTTTCGATTTTAGAGCTACCTTTAAAACCGTCTTTATCAATACTGTCTTTAAATTCTCTAAAATTTCTTCTTTTAATTTTTTTAGTATTGATCTTTCTAACTACTTTAACCAAAATCATATATCTAAGCAAGTTTTTAATTAACTTAAACCTTGATTCAAGTTCTTTTAAATTACTACCTTCCATACTAAATTCTATTATTTCATAACGACCTCTAGCTTGCTTTTTGATAGGATATTCCAAGGCTCTCTCCCCAATAAAATTGTTAACAATATCAGTTGCACCAAACAACTCTAAAGATTTTTTAACCTCTTCTAAAGAACCTTTATACTCAATTTCTTCACTTTTAAACAAAAAACACGCCTCATATCTTTTAATCATTACTAAAACTCCTTATGGTCTATCGTGTTACAAAATATGCAACAAAGGCTACTTAATTAGTATATAAAAGAGATTGATTTTTTTCAACAATAAAAATTTTATTTATAACATAAAAACGCTAACTAAAACATAATCTCAACTTTCAATCTTCTTCTGATTCGCTAAGCTTATAAGTTTTCCCCGACTTACCCTGTTTTTCAAGTTTTTTGTCTTCTTTCATTTCAATATAAGTCTTAAAACCTTTTTTTACATTATCAACTGCAATCATAACACTAGCTTCAAAAAGACTTCTTGGAGAATAGGTGTCAATAGCCTTTTTAATATAATATACATTAGATCCATAAAAGAGCTGCACTTTGCCATTAACAAGTCCTATCTTAAGAACTCCAGCCTCTTTAAGTAAATCATTATCAACAAGCTCAGTATTAACAACATCTACATGTAATCTTGTAGAGCAAACATTAAGCTTTTTAATATTATCGAATCCACCAAGACCTTGAATTAAAAGATGGGCAATCCCAAGACTCTCTAGCTTGCCTTCTTGACCTTCAAAAAATGGATCGTCTACAACAAATATCTGAAAATCAAAATATCTATAAAGCCAACTAAAAGTAAAATAATAAAGAACAAAAAAGACTGCTCCTAAAGGTACTACACTAATCCAATTTGTTTTAGAATTCCCTTGAAGTATTCCAAACATAAAAAAATCCAAAAACCCGGTAGAAAAAGTATTGCCAATTGTAACATCAAAAAAATTAGCAAGCAATAATGCAAATCCTGAATAAATGGTGTGAACAAAATAAAGCAAAGGTGCTGTAAAGATAAATAAAAATTCCAAAGGTTCAGTTATTCCAGTCAAAAAAGCCGTCAAAGCCCCAGAAAAAAGAAGAGCTGAAACCTTGCTTTTATCCTCATGAACAATACCCTTATAAACTCCTAATGCTGCTCCAGGCAGTCCAAACATAATAGAGAGATAAAATCCACTACTAATCTTAGCAAAACCTGATGAAAATTTAACAAGTGATGGATCTAATAACTGGGCATGAAATATATTCTTAAGACCTCTAAAAATATTACCATTAATTGTCTCCACTCCTCCTAAAGAAGTAAAATCAAAAGGAAAAGATAAAATAGAATGCAATCCCAAAGGCAATAAAAGCCTATTTAAAAATCCATAAAGAAAACTACCAAAATATTCAAATCTAAAAACAAACATGCCTAAAGATGCAATTAACTTATCAACGCTTGACCAAGCTAAACAAAAAAATATTGCCAAAATAATACAAAAAGGTAAAATTATTACTATAGGCACAAAATGGCACTCTGAAAAAAAAATAAAAGGCTTTGGCAACTTCATATTATAAAATTTGTTATGCAAATAGCCAACCAAAAGCCCCACCGCTAAAGAACCTGCAATTCCTGTATTTAAAGTTTGAACACCAAGAAAATTTATACGACCCACAGAAGACATCGCCTCTGCTTCAACAAGTCCTGAGAAAGTTTTAATAAAATAATTTTCAGCAATATTAAATGTTAAATAACCAATAAGCCCACCTAAGGCAGCTGTTCCCTGTCCCATTCTTGCAACTCCAATAGAAATTCCAATAGAAAAAATTAAAGGCATATTGAGAAGAATAGCATTGCCTATGGCTTTCATTAAACCTAAAACATCTTGAAAAAAGAATTTATCAAAATAAACAAAATTAGAAGGATTTGAAAATACAGATCCAATACCAATCAATAAACATGCAACTGGTAAAATAGAAATAGGCACTCTTAGTGCTTTAGAAAATTTTTGCAAACTTGAAAAGTTAATTATTTTAATAAAATTAATCATGTTCAGCCTCTCCAATGCTAATTTAAACAAACACTATTTATTATAAAGCTTTTTTTACAAAAAAACACCTTACTTTATAAAACAAAATAAACCATAAGATTAGATAAATCAAGTAAGATTTAATTTAATCTTGAGAAAAACTTACAATTAAAGTAATGTATTATATATTTTATATTTTTTATAAATAAATGATCAAATGGGGGCAAAGTTATGCTTACAAAAAACAAACTTAAAAAGTACTCATTAAGCGATGTTAATACAAGTGAAATACCAAAAAATGAACTCTTTAGTTCTATATCGCATCTTTTTGGAATTATTTTGTCTATAATTGGAACAACAATTCTTATTACTATATCTGCTCTTAAGAAAAAAGATTTGCATATACTTGTATTTTTTATTTACGGATTTTCAATGACTCTATTATATGCAATGAGTACCCTTTACCACATATTTCCAAAAGGAAGTAAGATAAAAAAAGTCTTTAGGAAATTTGATCACATTTCAATATTTATTCTAATAGCAGGAACATATACTCCTGCATGTGCAATCCTTATACCAAACAAATCAGGACTAATAATCTTATGTATAGTGTGGAGCCTAGCTATAATCGGGATCATTTTCAAAGCAATATTTACAAATAGTCCTGGCTGGTTTAATGGGCTTATATTTATAATTATGGGATGGATCATCCTTTTTAAAATTAACCCCATTTACAAAGCTCTTAGCGGAAAAGGCTTTTTTTGGCTAGTTTTTGGTGGAATCGTATATACAATAGGCGGAATAGTGTACATATTAAGTAAAAAATTCAATCCGACAATTAACATGAAAATGCATGATGTATTTCATATATTAATAATAATCGCATCAGTATCTCACTTTTGGCTTATGCTAAAATACATTTCTAATTTTTAATTTAATATATGCAAAAAGCCTTTTAGATCGTTAAAAAGTCCTAATCCAAAAAGAAATAGCGCTAAGAAAATACCAAAGCTATAAAAAGAATAAATAGTTTTAGCCTTAAATCTTTTTCCACGCAAAAGTTCAATAAAGCTAATAAAAATTTGTCCTCCGTCAAAAACAGGTATTACAATAAAAAACAAATTCATACCAGCAAGAATTAAGCTTAAAACAGAAATGCTATTAATCCAATACAATAGTCCCAAAGAATAAGATGAAGAGAGAATACCTATAATTCCAACAGGCCCTGATACACTCTTAGAAGTATTTAAAAAATTTGTTATCAATAAAAAAATAGAATGCAAAATATCTTGCAAAGCATTTACAACTTTAAAAAAAGACTCTTTAACGGCACTTGAAACATTTTCCACTTTAATTATTCTTTTTAAAGGCGGTGAAAAATATACGCCAATCATTTTCTTTTTATCCTGAAATACTAATTTTGAAGAAAAAATTTCTCCATTTCTAGCAAGCTTAATTTCTGCAATATCTGAATTTAAATTCTTAAGAAAATCATCTAAATCTCTTTTATTTTCCAAAAGAATATTATTAATGCTAATTATTTTGTCACCCGATCTAATTCCAGCAATCTTAGCAGGCGAATTTAAAACTACATCTGATACCACAAGATCAATCCAAGGGCCAATTTCTTTTAAAAAATCTTGCAAACTAATAGCCTCTTCAAAAGTAATATTTTCTTTTTCCCTTAAAATATTAAATGTAACTGTGGATTTTTTTTGAGGAATAATATTTCTCAAATCAGAAAAATATTCAATTTTTTTATTATTAACCTTTAATATAACATCGCCATCTCTAAATTTATCTTTTAAAAAAGAATTTTTATTTAAAATACTAACCTTTGAAGAATAATCAAAATATATAATACCCATCATACTTATAAAAATAAAAACAATAAATGAAAAAATCAAATTAAATAAAGGGCCTGCAAAATATATTAAAATTTTTTTAAAATGTGAAATTCCAAACAAAGAATCTTTATCTGCTTCTAATTCCTTATTTGCCTTAAGCTCCTTTTCCAAGTGATCAAATCCTTTAAGTTTACAATATCCTCCTAGAAGGATTGGAGAAAGTCTATACTCAGTACTATTAATTTTAAACTTTAATATGCTAGGACCTATACCTACAGAAAAAACCTCAACCTTAACTTTAAAAAGCTTGGCAAATAAAAAGTGTCCTAGCTCGTGAATAAATATTATAAAACTAAGAGCCAGTACACTAAAAAGAATATACATAAAAATTACCTCCAAAAATTACTAAGATAAATATAAATAAAATATTGGACCTGTCAAAAGAAAAGAATCAATCGAGTCAAGAGCTCCACCTCTACCAGGAATGATTTTTCCAGAATCTTTTACTCCAGCACTTCGTTTTAATCCAGATTCAAACAAATCACCAATAATAGTAAAAACTCCGATTAAAATGCCAAAAATAATAGCTTCTCCATAGCTCAAATTTATTAATCTAAAAATTACTGCAAATATAGCAGTAAACACAGAAAACAAAATACCCCCGAAAAACCCCATTAATGTTTTATTTGGACTAATAATAGTAGGACGATAGCTGTTTTTCCCTAAAAAATAACCAAAAAGATATGCAAAAGTATCGTTTCCACTTACCATAGCAAAAAGTATTAACATTAAAAACGGAGCCTTGGGTAAAGTTGTAATAGAAACTATAAAAGACATTAATACCCCAGGATATATAAGTATAAAAAGTATTGACGTTGCTTGAGATAAAAAGTTTCCAATCTCATGCTCTTTAATAAACACTAAATTAACAATCCAATTACTAAAAACTAATGCTACAACCAAGTAATATGTCACATTCATACCTAAATAAAAAACATTAAAATGAATGTAAGTTAAAATTGGAGGAATAAAACCTAAAAAAAAAGATAATATACCCGAAAGGCCTGAAGATTTAAATTTTAATAAATTATTAACTTCTTTTGCCGCAAAACCACTAAATATAAAAATTAAAATATTGAGAAATAAATAATTTTTAAAATCTAAAAATATTAAAAATAAAATCAAAGGAACAAAAAATAGAAATGTTCCCAACCTTGCAAAAAACGCGAATCTCTTAACCTTACTCAATAAATCATCTCCCAAAATTTCTTCTTCTAAATTGAAAACATTCCAAATCCCTACTATACCTATTATCATAATATTCAGGCCACAAAACATTTGAAAAAACTAATTCAGAATAAGCAATCCTCCATAAGAAAAAATTACTTATTCTAATATTTCCACCTGTACGTATTAAAAGATCAAGATCGGGCAACTCTGGATTGTATAAAAAATTGGAAAAAGTATTCTCATTTAAAAACTCTAAATTAAAATTACTTGAAACAAATTTTCTAATAGCTAGAAGTATTTCATTACGACCCCCATAATTGATTGCTAAATTTAAAATAAGGTTGTTAAAATTTTTAGAAAAGCTAATAGAATCTTTTATAGAACTTCTTACTTCTTTACTTAAAGATTCAATATCTCCTGAAACTATTATTTTTATTCCATTTTTTTTATAAAAATTAAATTCAGCTCTCAAATAATGAGAAATTAAAAACATTAATTCTTCTATTTCACAATCATCCCTTTTCCAATTCTCAGTAGAAAATACATAAAAGGATAAATATTTGATACCTACCTTTAAAGAATGCTTAACTATTTCTTTTGCCCTTTTAAGACCCTCTTTATAACCTTCTAAAGAAGATAATCCCTTGCTTAAAGCCCACCTTCTATTACCATCCATGATAATTCCAACATGACTTGGAAGAGAACTTTTATTCATGGTTTTAAACTTCCATTATTTCTTGAATTTTAGATTCTAAAATTGAATCTATCTTTTTAATATAAATATCTGTGGATTTTTGAATATCGTCTAAAATTCTTTTTAAACTGTCCTCTGTGATTTCCGATTCTTTTTCTTGCTTTTTAACCTTATTATTTAAATCCTGCCGTATATTTCTAGTTGAAATTTTATGCTCCTCTGCTATTTTTTTAGCATGCTTCACGATATCTTGCCGCCTTTCACTAGTTAAAACTGGAACCTTAATTCTAATAACAGAGCCATCACTTGAAGGATTCATAGAAAGATCAGAATTAAGTATGGCTTGTTCTATCTTATTCAAGATGGTCTTATCCCAAGGTTGAATAACAACAAGCCTTGCTTCAGGAATTCTAATGTTTGACACTTGTGTTATAGGGGTTCTTTGACCATGGTATTGAATAAAAATTTTATCAAAAATATTACTACTAATTCTACCTGTTCTTAATGTTTTATATTCACTATCAAGTGATAAAAGAACTTTGCTCATCTTTTCATCTAGAAAAGCCTTATAATCTTCCATATAAACTCCTCCTTGCTGATAAAAAGCAGTATACCATCTACCCTACTCTTAAATACTTAAACTCAACTATTTCTATCTTGCTTAAAATTGCTTTTGAAATCTCTTCTAACATTTCCCTGACAGTGATTTTATCATTTTTTACAAAACTTTGCTCAAGAAGAGAAATTTCAGCAAGATGTTTTTTTATCTTCCCCGCAACTATACCTTTAATTATGCTTTCTGACTTACCACTAAATTCTAATTGTTTGGAAAATATCTCTTCTTGCTCTTTAATATAATTTGGACAAACATTATCACTTTTCAAATAAATAGGAGCAAATGCGGCCACATGTAAAGCTAAATCCATAGCAAAATTTTGCAACATTTTATCTTCAGTTTTAGAAAAATCATCCACTTTTAATTTAACTAAAACACCTATCTTAGATTGTTCACCATGCAAATAAATTTTTACAAATTCATTAGCTTGAATCTCGGTAATAAAAATTTTTTTAATCTGAATATTTTCTTTTATAGTAGCTGCTAAATTTTTAAGCTCTAATTCTTGAGAAATAGTTAAAGAATTTCTTCCGTTTTCTACCAATTCCTTAATTAAAGAATTACCTAAATCAACAAAACTATGATTTAAAGCAACAAAATCTGTTTCACAAGAAACCAGCAAAAGACCGGCATGAATATTGTTTGAATATGAGAATACTCTACCTTCTTTTGCATCTCGGTCAAGTCTTTTATCAGCAGATGCAATCCCCATTTCCCTAAGTTTTTTTTTAGCCAATTCAAAGTCTCCACCAGCAGCAGACAAAGCTTTTTTACAATCTCCAAAACCAGCATTAGTTTCTTCCCGAAGCTTTTTTATATCTTGAGGACTAATAATGCTCATAAATCACTCACTCCTTCTTCAATAGAATCACTTTTATCATTTTTAATTTCAATTTCTTTCATCAAATCTTCTTCATTTAAATTTTCAATTATTTGAATACCAACCTCTTTATCGCTTTCTAAAATAGCATCAGATATTATTTTGGTAAACAAGGCAACAGAACGAATCGCATCATCATTACCAGGGATTGGGCAATCAATAACATCAGGGTTACAATTTGTATCAACTACAGAAATAATAGGAATTTTTAATTTTCTAGCCTCATTAATAGCTATTTGCTCTCGCTTAGGATCAATAATAAAAATAGCACCGGGAAATGTTTCCATGTCTTTAATACCTGTTAAATTTTTTGCCAATTTAAATTTTTCACGATTAAGCTGTGAAATCTCTTTCTTACTTATCATATCAAAAGTTCCATCAACTTCCATCTTTTCTAGCTTTTTTAATTTTTGAACAGATTTTCTAATCGTATTAAAATTAGAAAGCATACCCCCGAGCCATCTATTGTTAACATACGGCATATCACTTCTTCTTGCTTCTTGTTCAATTATCTCGCTAGCTTGCTTTTTAGTTCCAACAAAAAGAACCTTTTTACCATCTTTTATCACTCTTTGAACAAGCTCATAAGAATCTTTAATACCCTGTAAAGTTTTTTGAAGATCTAAAATATGTATTTCATTTCTCTCAGAGAAAATAAATCTTTTCATCCTAGGATCAAGCCTTTTTACCTGATGGCCAAAATGAACCCCGGCCTCCAATAAGCTCTTCATCGTAATAATTGCCAAATCAACCTCCTATTGTCCTTCTCTTTTACTCACTATGACAAAACATAGCGGAAATTATTCTTTCTTTTATAAGAATATAATAAAACAATCTAATTAATAAGTCCACTACGTCCACTACATTAAAAATAAATACCATCTCTTTAATAAAATTATTAACAAATTGCGTTAATAAAAAATATTAAAAGCTAACCTGATACCTAAAGCTTTTTAAAATTATTCTTTTATAAATCATTCTTATTTCTTTCAGAGAATTTAATCAAACCTATGAAAATAACTGAACCCAAAATGGGAAATAAATAAAGAATAAGATCTATTCGCCTTTCGTAATAATCAGAATAGAAAAAAGGAATAAAAAACAAAAATAAAATGCCACCTAAAAAACTTATAAAATAAACTACTAAGAACTTAAAATTTAATATATTCAAAAACATAACAAAAAAGCTTACCAAAAAAGAAATAATAATGTTTGTCAAAATTAAATGATAAAAAAATACTATCATACTCTCCTTAAAACCAACTAGTCAGATAAACTAAATCCCGACAAATCTCCAAGATTAATAAGTACACTATAGGCATCGTCAACAATACTGCCCACACCCATAACAAAAATTGCCAAATTATATTTAGGGGCAATATCTTTTGTAAAAAAATTGTCATTTATATGCTTTAGATCAATTGGTCTTTTTTCTTTGTCTAAAAGATTGGACTTTTTAATAGATTTTGAAAAACCTATGTATTCTCCTTTCTCAATATAGGACCTATATATATTTTTCTTTTCAAGAATAACAGGAGACGAAGAAGTATTTCCATTTTTTACAACAATAAAAGCTTCGCCGGGAAAATTTTTTCTTAATTCTCCAAAATTTATTTCAAAATATAAAGGCAATTTGTTATCAACCCATTCTTTATTTAATTTAAAAACAGGCTTGCCTGAATAAACAGTAGCGCTCAAATTTATTTTATAAAACCCTCTATTATTAAATTCACCAACATTGTTAAAAACACCCCTTAAAGCTTCAAAATCTTTTTCCACGCTTTTTCGGAAACTGCTTATGTGATAATTGGCACCTTCTGGATAAAACTTATAATATATATCAAAACCTCTTAATTTTTCAGCTGCTTGATTAGAAAAATAACCTGCTGGCAAAAAAAACGCTACAGAATCTCTTGAAATTCGATTGTCAATCTTTTCTGGAGAAGGAAGTATTAAAATATTGTCAAGGCCACACCCAAAAACTCCTAGACAAAATACAAAATATAAGATAAAAAAAATTATAAAACCTCCCCCAAAAAATACAAATTAATTTTGCTTAAGTTCTAAAATTTTATTATTTGCTATATTTATATATAAATTATTTTCATATGGAAACTTAACAATCTCTTCATATATTTTAACAGCAAGATCTTTATCTTTTTCCTCAATTAATATTGCTTTACTCAAAAGGGCTCTTACTTTTAAAAAATCTAAACTAGTACTTTTAATAAGATTCTCATAAACCAATAAAGCATCTTCTTTTAATCCCATTTTTTCATAAACTGCAGCCTTACTAATAAAAGCAATTTCGCTTTCAATACCTTTTGCCTTAATAACAATATCTAAATCCTTAATAGCCGCATCATACTGCGCTTGACTTTGCAAATAAACAGCTCTAGCTAAATAAAACCTTGAAATAAAGCAAGATGAAATTTCTTTTTCCCTTAAAATAAGCTCCTTTATCCTAATAGATATTTTTTCTCTCTCTTTAATATCATTTTCTTTTAAATAATCATTTAAATCCTTTTCAAGATTTTCTACTATTTCTCCACCACTCTTTACATAATCTTTACTTAAAGAATTATAAAAAACAACAATAACAGATGCAAACACAAAAATAACAGCAATAAAGAAAACTAAAAGATTATTTTTAGCCATTATTCATCCCTCTTTAGTAAATTTTCAAATGGCTTATAAGATTCCTCATCATTACCCTTAAATAAATAAGAAGAAATTTCTTCTCTTGATCTTTGATTTTCATACTCCCTATAAGAGAGTAGCACCGATTTGTCTTTAGAATCAATACTTGTTATTACCACCTTAAGCTTATCTCCAATGTTTAATTTTTCAAAAGTCTCTAAACTAGATTCCTTTGTATCTCCTAATTGAATTTTGCTAATAAATCCCATTATTTTATTATAAACTCTTACTTGAAAGCCTTTTGACTTTTTCTCTACAATCTCGACCTCAATAGCATCACCTTTTTTATAACTTTTAGAAAAATCTTCCCAAGGACTCTCTTCTAACTGCTTAATTCCTAATCTAACATTTCTCTTTCGTTTATCAACCTCTAGCACTTTCCCATTCACTAAATCGCCTATCTTGAAATATTTTTCAGGATCAACCTCTTCAAGCCAAGAAATGTCAAACTTACTCACATAAGCATCTATGCCTTCTTCAATGTTTACAAAAGCACCTGTTTTTGTGATATTAGTAACAACTCCTTGAATAACCCTTCCAATAGGATATTTTTCAGTTAATTTCTCCCAAGGATTCTCATTAATCTGTTTAATACCTAGCGATATTTTTTGATTTTCTTTGTCTATCTCTAAAATCTTAACTTCTACCATCTGACCAAGCTTTATTAATTCTTGAGGACTCTTTATTACCCTTATCCAAGAAAAATTACTTATATGTAAAAACCCCGACAATTCACTGTCAAGCTCTATAACAGCTCCAAAGGGCAAAATTTTTACAACTTTCCCTTTTACAATGCTATCAATTTTATATTTAATATCTACAGAATCCCAAGGATTTGCTTTTAAAGCCTTAAGGGATAATTCCATTTTGCCTGTTTGCGGATTTATCTTAATGATTTTCAACTTTAATTTATCGCCAACTCTAACAAAATCTTCAATATTTTCAACCTGACTAAAGGCAATATTTCTTTTATGCAAAATTCCTGTAACAAAATTTTTAATTTTTACAATAGCACCATATTCTGTAATACGATCAACCACACCATCAACCACATCTTCTTCATTGTAAGAACTTACTAGCTCTATTCTCTTAGCAAGATCTTTTTCTCTTTCTAAAGTGCGCCTATCAAGAATAAGTTTTAAACCGTCTACTTCGCTTGCTTCAAGAATATAAAATTCAACAATAGATCCCCTTTTTAATTTCTCATCCTTAGATTTAGCGCTTAAATAAAAAGGCATAAAGCCAGAAACATTTTCATTAATTTGAATCTTATAGCCATTTGGAAGCTCGGCCAACACTTTCCCTTTAATTCCTTTTTTATTTTGAATATATTCATATACTTTGTCTTGAAAATTTAAAGAATCAAGCTTTTCAACGCTTAAAATCAGCCCTAATTCTCCACCTATTCTTACAACAATTGCTTCAAGTTTATCACCAATTTTGGGAACATTTTCAAATTCTTCAATCTTGATAAAGCCTTCGGATTTATAACCAATATCTACTAAAACATAATCCTTCATAATATTAACAATCGTACCAGAAACACGACTTCCAAGCTCTACTCTTTCAAGCACTTTCAAATAATTTTCTTGTAAATCTTTTTGATTTTCCATTCTCACCTCTCTCTTACTTTTTTCAAATTAAACTTTTCTATTATAATATTACATACATCGTCTAATCCTTTATAGCTTGTATCAAGGTAAAAAACCCCTTTTGATAATTTTAACTTACCATATTGTTTTCTTTTGTCAACATCATCTCTTATTTTAAGAGCACGCTCTAATTCTTCTAAAGTATCATTCCCATTTCTTTGCTTATATCGCCTCAAAGCTCGTACTTTAATAGAAGCATCAAGATATATTTTGAATTCAGATTCTGGAAAAACAATAGTAGTAATATCTCTACCTTCTATTATATAATTATCATCGCTAAATTTAACAACTTCTCTTAATTTTTTATTCACAATGTCTCTTACTCCAACATAAGAAGAATAAAAAGAAACTTGAAAATCAATCTTATCGTTTAAAATTTGACTTTCAACATTCTCTCCATTAAGCAAAAAGCCAGAATCATTAAAACTTATATCATTCTCAAAAATTAAATTTAAAAGTCTATTCTCGCTAATAAAATTGCAACTACTCATAAGAGATCTTTGGGCAATTAAAGTTATTATCCTATAAAGATACCCAGAACTAATAAATTTATAACCCAGTTTTACACCAAGCTCTCTTGCAATTGAACTTTTTCCCGATGCTGAAGGGCCATCAATTGCTATTATCATTTGCCTTCTCCAGCCTAGATTTCAACCTATTTATCTTAATCAAAGGAATAATTTTTACTTGACCTTCCTTTAAGCTATCCAAATTAATATTACCAATTCTAATTCTATGAATTTTTTTTAAAAAAACATTTTTACTTAAAAACACTTTTCTTATTTCTCTATTTTTTCCTTCGTCTAAAATCAATCTAGCAGAATTTTTATTTAAAATTTCATAAGATTTTAATTTAAAAAACTCCTCTTTTACCTTTATGCCCGATTTAAAAGAAATAAGCAAATTTTCATCAATATCTCTTTTTGATTCAATAACATATTCTCTTTCAACTTTTTGCCTTGGATGAATAATATCATTTGCAAATTTCCCATCATTAGTAAATAATAAAAGTCCAGAACTTTTAAAATCAAGCCTACCAATTGAAAATACACGCTCTTTAAATAGCGGCTGAACCAAAGATATTGCTAACTTTCTTCCATTAATATCAAAATTGGAACATAAATAATTTCTAGGCTTGTTAAGAGCTAGATAAATTCTGTTATTACTTTGAAAATCTTTAAAAACATAAATCTGTTTCTTATAAATTACTCTGTCCCCTAAAGCCACCTTATCCCCAAGCTTAGCAATAGACCCATTAACTCTTACAAGCTTCTTTTTTATCAATTCTTCGCAAAATCTTCTTGACCCTACTCCCTTTTCAGCTAAAAACACGTGAACTCTGGGGTGCTTAAGTGCAATCATTAATTTTACAACCTCGATATAATACTAATTTATCATTCAGATATCCTAAATTTACAATATTAAGCATCTTGCACTCAAGAGATACCAAAAAATAAGAAAATCTCTCAAAAGAATAATTATCGGCATTAAAATCTAGAAGAGAATCAAAAGTTATGCTATTCTCCTTATTCAGGATAGAAATAATTTTCATCTTTTTCTCAAAAATTTTCAATTCGTACTTATTACAAATAACTTCGGATTTTTTATTACACAAAGAATCTTTATTAACAGCTTTTTTCTTCAATATACCAGACTTACTCTTTAAATTTTTCTTTCTATTGTTATTTTTAGTAATAGTGTTAATGCTTTTAATAAAATTAACACCACTGCTAAAAATAAGATCTTCAATCATTTTTGGATCATAGAATTTAAAATTCTTTATTTGATTTAATTGAAATTTATCATTTTCTCTATTCTTGCTATATCCTAGTAGCCTTTCCACAACTTTGCGATCTGTTTTATCTTTGTATTCAAGCCTCAATGGAAATAAAATTTGAGTTTTCCAATAAAACAAATTATTAGCAAAATAAAAAAAATCGATCAATCCCTTAATACTTATATCAAGGTCACTTGAAACAACTATAAATTCTTCAATTATTTGATTTAAATTCAAAGTTCTTAAAATGTGCCTATTCATACTGACATATTCAAAAAAAAGCTCTATTCCTCCTGTAAAATTATCAAGCCTGATAGAGTAACTACCTAATTCTGACACTTAAGCTTTCTCCACTATTCACATTCATCTTCCTTAAATTCAATAAAATTAACATCCTCTTGATCAAAATTATTAAAAATTATTTTTCTAAGCTTCTTATCCAAATCATTTGCAAGTTCTACTTCTTTACTAAGATATTCAATAACAGTCTCTCTTCCCTGACCTAACTTACTATCTCCCAATGAATACCAAGAACCTGTTTTTTGTATTAAATTATACTTAATAGCAACATCTAAAATACCGGCTTCTCTGGAAATACCTTTTCCAAAATAAATTACCAATTCTACTTTACGAAAGGGTGGAGCAACCTTGTTCTTCACAACCTTAACTCTAATCTTATTACCAATAACATCACCACTTGAGCCCGATCTAGTTACTTGTTCAATTTTTCGAACCTCAAGCCTAAGAGATGCATAAAACTTCAAAGCATTCCCGCCAGCAGTGGTCTCGGGATTGCCAAACATAATACCAATTCTCATTCTTATTTGATTAATAAACATAATACAAGTATTAGACTTAGAAAGTATCCCCGTAATCTTTCTAAGAGCTTTGCTCATTAGTCTAGCTTGAAGACCAATCTGAGAATCTCCCATTTCTCCATCTATCTCTAATTTAGGAGTTAAAGCTGCCACAGAATCAACTACAATCAAATCAATGCCACCACTTCTGATTAAATGCTCAGCGATCTCAAGAGCTTGCTCTCCGGTATCAGGTTGACTAAGCCAAAGTTCCGCAACATTAACTCCTAAAGCTTTTGCATAAACAGGATCAAGAGCATGCTCAGCATCAATAAAAGCAGCTATGCCTCCTTCTTTTTGCACCTCAGCAATTGCATGAAGAGTCAAAGTAGTCTTGCCAGACGATTCAGGTCCAAAGATTTCTATTATTCGACCTCTGGGATACCCACCAATGCCAAGAGCTTCATCTAATATAATAGACCCGCTTGACATGCTCTTTACACCCTTTCCGACAGGAGATTCTCCCATCTTAATAAGACTTCCTTTTCCAAAAGTTTTTTCTATTTGAACTCTTGCAAGCTCAACAGCTTCCTCTTTGCTCGCTCTTTCCATACTAACAACAACTTTTTCTCTTTTTTCCTTTAACTTTGACATTCTTAAATTTTTCCTAACTAAATTTTATGGGTTCTATTTTCTTTACAAAATATTTAAAATTAGTATTATTTATAATAAAATTAAGACTATCTCCCTCCTTAGAATTAAGCAAATTTTCTCCAAAAGGTGATTTATATGAAATAATGCCTTCATCAGGGTTTGATTCCCAAGGTCCAAGTATCAAATAAGATTCATCTTTACCCGTAACTTCATTTAAAATGACAACCTTAGTCCCAAAACCAACAACAGAACTTTGAAGATCTTTAGTATCTACAACCTTTGCATTCTCTATTTCCAACATTAAGGAATTTAATCTTTTGGTCAAAAACTGTTGTTTTTCCCTAGCAGAATGATATTCAGCATTTTCTTTTAAATCACCAAGCTCACGAGCTTTCCCAATTTCTTTTGAATTTTCTGGAATTTCAACTTCCTTTAAATGTTTAAGCTCTTTTTGCTTTTTATTTAAAGAGCTTAATATAGTTAAAAATCCAACTTCCATTCTCTCACCTGTAAGTTGCATCTTTTCATCTTCAAATTCAACCGAATCAAATAATTGTCTTATTATAGATTTTATCTCTAAAAGATCTTTGGGAGGAAAATCTTTTACATAAAAACAAGTCATATAGACTCTCTTTGCAAGCTCTTCATCTCTCATGCACTCTAAAACCGACTTAAGATATCCATCTTTAACTAAAAGATTCATTACCATTTTATAAATTCTTTTACTTGCAACAGAATTATTTTTATTATTAATTTTAATAACACTATCTGTTAAAATTTTAATCAAATTGGCTAAAAGATCTGAATCTGAATAACTCAGTTCAATAGAGTAGGTTTTACAGTGCTTTAAAATCCAAATATAAGCATCTTTATAGACCTTATAATTTTTTATAACATAATTAAATAATTTTTCCACTTCCTTGGGATCTTCTTTATAAAGAGATTCAATCAATTTCTTATTAACAGAATGGGGAAAAAGCTCCTTATAGTATAAAATCCAATTGCTAAGTTCTCTTTTAATTAAAACAACCAATTCTTTTTTAATTTCTGCATTCAAAATTGAATCAAAAAGATCTACTATTCCTTTTGAGTACTCCTTTAAAAGAGATTCTAAATTAACATCTTTTTCTATATTAACTTTTGATGACAATTCTTCAGAAAAATTATCTAAAGATTTAAGAATAACGTAAGAACTTATAACATGATGATCAACCTTTGTAAAATTGTTAACATAAATTAAAAAATAGTTGAGCATCTCTTCTTCAATATGTAAATCTTTAACAACTCCTTTAACATTGCAATAGTTTATAAATATCTCATATCTTTTATAAAAATCTTTCTCAATTTTAAATTTATCATACATTTTTTCATTCAAATTGGAAGATCTCTCATTATATATATAATAATCAAGCTTACCAGAGTCTATGACAAAATGGGGATTATCCTTTAAGATTTGCTTTGCTTTCAAACTCCAAGAATTCCATGAACTTTGAGTCATCAAACTTGGTACTAACTCTTTTTTTATTCCCTTTAAATCAATAGCTTTATAACTTTTTATAATAACTTTTATAGCCCACTCAATATCTTTTTTTACTCTATCTGCAAGTTCTTCTTTGGGCGTTACAGCCTTTAATACTCTAATATCCTCTCTACTAAGAGGAGAAAGAGCCGACATTGCCATATCAAAGCCAATAAAATGGCCTCTTTTAGCAATAAAATCAACCGTAATGCCATGATCATTTACATCCTTTACTATTCCAACAGACCAAGTCTGATGATAAACAAAATTCCCCTTTGCAAAAAACAAATATTTTTCAAAATCTGAATATACATCAATAAAATTTTTATCTAAGTTTTCAATATCAGACTTTGTAAGATAATTCTCAATATCCTTTACATCTTTATATCTTTCTCTTAAAAATTTAACTAAATTTTCTCTTGCTTTATGATTTTTATTGTCAAGTTTTAAAATACCTTTTAGAATTTCTATTGTCTCATCAATATTATCGGTCAAAGAATAATGATCAAACAAATCTTCATAAAGAACTATAGCCTTTTTAAATCCAAGATCTTTTTCAATTTTTTGTAAAATAAGCAAAAAAGAATCAAAATCATCTGAAACATAATGAATAAGTTTTGCCCATACTTCCCTTATTCCTGACATTTGTTTTTTATCAATAAAGCGATAAATAGCCTTTCTAAAATAAAAAATTGATTTTTGCAAATCAATAGTTTCGTAATAAGTAGCAAGCTGTCTTACAAACACAGTATCATCAATATCTGCTTCAACAATTCTAGTCCAAATACCTGGAAGCTTATCATTTTCATTGTTTTGGGCATATATTTTTGCAAGAGTATAAAGAGCATGCTTATTCTCAGAAATAAAAAGCATTTCATTGCAAATATGTTCAACAAGGGTCCATTTTAAGTTTTGAGAGAATAAATCAATAACAGCAAGTAAATTCATATCATTTAAAGGCCGCCTACTATATATAAGCATTCCAGAAATATAAAGACCTGCTATGCTTTTTTTAACATCTTTTAAATGCCTGCCGCAAATATCAAGCACATCCTCTGTTAAACCCTCATCAATTATATTATCTATCAAATCATCCAATTCTTTTATTTTGGCAAGAGAATAATTATTAACAACTATTCTTGTCCACTTATCTTCTTGCAAAATACTATCTAATTTTTCTATGGTAACATTAGACATCAAACTCTCCTAACATCGATTTTTAGCATCAAGCAACTAATTTACATACTGTTGATAAATTCCCAAGTCTATTTCTTTTATGTATAACAAAATCTCATCAATACGTGCTCTATCCTCTTTTATCCTTACATAATGATCAATAAGCCAAAAATACTTATTAATAAGCCTTGGAAGCAATATGCTTTCATTTATTGATCTATAAGACTTTTCTTTAAGCTCATTACGCAAACTGTAAACAGACTGCTTCAGCTGTCCAAGCTCTATAGGTCTTAATTCTCTTTTAACGTTAAAAACACCATTAAGAGAGCCATAAACAGGAATCCATTCTTTTATAAGATCATCTGAAATGTTTTTGTCAGATCTAATAAGATCTATTAATCTTAAAATCATATCAGACTCAAGAGAATATATATCTATCTTTTGAGGATTAATAAAAAAAGCCTCTCTGAATAAGACCTTAGCCTCTTTAATTTCATCAACCAACGCATAAGAATCAGCAAGCTCTGCAACAACATCTGAATTTTCCTTAGCCTCTCCTAATATTTGCAAAAAGACATTAATTGCTCTCTCGTAATTCCCCATACCTTTATAAGACTTAGCAATTTTTATTAAAAGATCCAAATTCTCTGGATGAAGTTTATATATATTTTTATATATATAAAGACAAGTCTGAAAAACAAAATATTTTATAGAATTACGACCTTGCAAAAAATTACAACCCATCTTTTTCAAATATCGTCCTGCAAAATTATTCCACTCTCTTATTAAAAATTCTGCCTTTTCATAATCCTGCCCTATTCTATCAAGGCTTTCAACTTGACCATTCCAATACACAGCGCTTTTTAAAGCTGTTAAAATTTCAATATTATCAAAATCAAGAGAATGGGCTTCTTCAGATTTTAATAAAGCTTCCTTGAAATTGCCTTTTCTAAAATCCAAATAAATTTCTTTAATCAATTCGGCGATTCTATCTGATGACACATCCCCACCATTTTAAAAATATACAAAACCCCCCATTAAACTTTATATAATTATATCATTTATCAATTTTTAGTCAAACAAGAAATTAAGGCAAAATAACAATATTCTATTTATTATTCTTTTAAAACAAAATCTTATATTATAATATTAAAAAGAAAATTGTGGAGTCAAATTATAGCTATATGGAACCTAATAAAATTATTAATAAGGCTATTTATTACTATAATTCAAAAAAATATTCACAAGCAATAAAGCTCCTAGAAAAAGAAATTTTTTTCTACAAAAATTACTATTTATATCACTATGTCTTAGGAATGTCTTATCTTCGCATTGGAAACCTTGGCAATGCTCAAACATATCTTAAAAAAGCTTATACCTTAAATCCTGGCGAATCAAATATAAAGCAAGCTATTGCTATACTTTTAGTAAGTCAGGGTAAAGAAGAAAAAGCTATTCAGATATGGCTTAAAATGATAGAAGAAAATCAAGAAGTAGATCGATCGGAGCTGTCTCTTGAAATTATTAGAAAAAATCCTATCAAAGGATCTGTTTTTTTTAAAAATAGCAACTTATATGAGAAATTATTTCCAATAATTAAAGCAATGCCTGATAAAAATTTAACAAAGTTAGTCATAATAATGACTATTGGGACAATTGTATTTATTTTAATGTTAATAATCTATTTTATTTTTTATGAACAAAAAATAACAATATACACAAATCGAAAAGCAGAAATAAACAAAAATTTAAACAACATTGCTGCTTATATTGACAACATTAAAATAAACAACAAAGAAAAAATAAAAAATGAAGAAGGCCAATTTATATTAATACTAACCAACGACGAAATTAAAAATTCTTTCGAAAAAATCAAAATTTATTTAAAAACAGGAAAAGATAATTTTGCAAGAGTAGAGATAAATAAAATATTAAATTCAAACGCATCAGAATCCATAAAGCTAAAAGCCAAAAATCTTGCAAGTTTTATTTCAAGGCCAGATTTTATTAGCTTTAATGAACATCTAAACTTAAAAGATATTAAAAAAGATCCATTCATCTATTCAAACGTATATGTAAAATGGGAAGGAGTAGTAAATAATATTGAAAAAAAAGACAATATAATACAGTTTGACTTTTATGTTGGATACAACAAAAATGTACTCTCTGGAATTATTCCAGCAAAAACAACCTTTGATATTGATATTGATTTTAAAGACAGTGTTGAAATACTTGGACAAATAGAATATAAAAATAAAAAACTTACCCTAAATGCAATCACAATTAGGAAAATAGATAAAAATGCAAATCAACCTTAATATCTGTGCCAAAACTTTTTAGAATAATCAATGTTTAAGATTAAAAAGGGGTGCACAGTAACTTTTCATTGCATTTAATAAGATTTATTGATTCTTCAAAAGAAAGCAGCAACTCCTCCTTTTTTGTCAAATCTCTTACTTTCATTTTATTTTCTTTGTATTCTTCTTGACCAACAAAAATTAAAAATCTTATCTCTTTGCTTAAAGCATACGCTATTTGTTCTTTAATATTTTTACCATTTTTATTTTTCAAATAGACTTCACAAGAAATATTTTTAACCTTAGAATAATCGTGATTTCTAAACCTAGTAGCAAGTTCATAATAATAATTTTGCAAAGCACTATCTAGGTTTACAATTAAAACCTTAGATCTAGCTTTAGTGACAAATATTTTAATATAACTAAACTTTTCAAGATCAATTATATCCTTTATTCTGTCAACACCAAAAGATCCCCCAACTCCTGAAATTTTTTGAATAGAGCCTGAGAACGAAGAAACCAAATTGTCATATCTTCCCCCACTACAAACACTACCCATATTACTACCAAACACTTCAGCTTCAAAAACAATTCCTGTATAATAATCAAGCCCACGAGATATTTTAAGATTTAAGTTAAAAGAATCCTGAATTTTCAATAAACTAAGATGCTGATAAACGGCTTCTACTCTCTTAACAGACTCATTATCGCCCAAAATACCTTTTAAGGCTTGTATTTTGTCTTTAAAAGAGCCTTGCAAGCTCACTAAACTTAAGATTGAATCTACTGCTTCTTTTTCGACCTCAAGAAGCAAAGCCTCTTCAACCTTCTCAATTCCTATTTTATCTATTTTATCAATATTCCTTAAAATAAAAAGGGATTTCTCTTTAATTCCTAACTTTTCAAAAAAAGAATTTAATATACCAAGATGAGAATAATGGATAATAAATTTTTTATTAATACCTTCTATAAAATTCAAAAAAATCTCTTCAAGTCCATAATACACAACAGAAAGAATCTCGGCATCACCTCTAAAACTATCCTCCCCAACTATATCAAAGTCGAATTGCATAAATTCTCTGTATCTACCCTTTTGAGAATTTTCTCCTCTAAAAACTTTTCCAAATTGAGAGCGTCTGAAAGGAAATTTCAAATCAGAAATATTTGTAGCAACAAATCTGGCAAAAGGAACAGTCAAATCAAATCGCATGGAAACATCTCTGCCTCCATTATCTTTAAACCTATAAATTTGCTTTTCGGTCTCATCCCCACTCTTTTTTAAAAGCATCTCTGAATATTCAAGAACTGGAGTATCTATTAAGTCAAAATTATAAGAATTAAGAATACTAAATATCTGCCTAACAATATGAATTCGAATCAAAGAATCCTTAGGCAAATAATCTTTAAAGCCTTTTAAAGTTTTAATATCCATTATATTATACCCTCTGATATATAGTAATCTACTTTTTCAGAATATAATAACATATAATAATGTAGATACAAAAAAAATGAATAATTTTTTATTTCACATAGTCATAAAATAATTTAAGAGGTCCAAAATTCATGACCAAAAAAATACTTAATAATAAGTATCGAATAAAGATGGTATTAACAATATTTTTAGGAATAACTTTGCTAACTATTTACAAATACTTCATACTAATGGTCTTTAATAACAGCCCAAACAACACAACACCTTTAAAATCAAATGATATTGTCAAAAGAGGAACAATTTACGATAGAAATGGAAAACCAATAGCATTCTCTTCAAAGTCATACTCAATCGGAACAAATCCTCAAAAAATAGAAAACATTGTCAGCACATCTGAAACTCTTGGTGCAATACTCCAAATTGATTCAAAAATTCTAAAGGAAAAGCTTTCTTCAAATAAAGAATTTTTATATATAAAAAGAAAAATAAAAAGAGAAGAATCGGATTTGATTAAAAGAATTCAAGCTGAAGGCAGACTCTCAAACATTGCTTTATATCCTGATTACACAAGAATTTACCCTTTTAGACATATCACAAGCAATATTACTGGCTTTGTAGGAACAGATAATCTTGGCCTTGAGGGCATTGAATTTTCTCTAAACAGCATATTGGGAAAAGATAAAACCAGACAACAATTTTTAAACGAAGAATTAGAAACAAATAACATCTACTTAACAATAGACATGAATATACAACAGGGTGTTAGCAAAATCGCTAAAAAATACTTTAAAGAAAATAATCCTGAAAGTTTGATTGCTTTAGTAATGAACTCCCAAAATGGAGAAATACTCTCTATGGTTCAATTCCCCCAATATGATGCGAACTTTTATTCTGAATATCCTGAAGAAATACGAAAAAACCTTTCTTCATCGCTAGCCTATGAGCCTGGAAGCATTAATAAAATTTTTACAGTTGCAATAATTTTAGAAAGTGGAAAATTAAATTTGGGAGAAAAATTTTTAGACAATGGAATATATCAAAAACAATTTCCATCAGGAGAGAAAATTACAATCAAAACCTTAAATCCTCCCTATAAATATATCGATTCTACAGAGATTTTAATCTATTCATCAAATGTAGGAATAGCTTATATTACTGAGAAAGTTAGCAATGAATACTTTTATAAAAAACTCTTAGATTTTGGATTTGGGAAAAAAGTTGGATTTCCATTTCCTGGAGAGACAAAAGGTCTTCTAAATCATTATTTAAAATGGTCAGGACGAAGTAAAGCTACAATTGGATTTGGACAAGAAATAGGGGTGTCAGCAGTTCAAATATTACAAGCTGCAAGCATACTAAGCAACAATGGAATAATGTTAAAACCCAGAATAATAAAAAAAATAAGTAACGATAAAGGAGAAAATATTAAAGAATTTGATAAAGAAGAAATAAAAAGAGTAATATCTAAGAATTCAGCACAAAAAGTTTTAAAAATGATGAGAGAAGTTGTAAATAAAGGTGGAATTCCTAATCTTAAAATTAAAAATCTTGACATTTCTGCAAAAAGCGGAACATCTCAAGCTATTGATAGAAAAACCGGCAAATACTCAGAAGAAGACTATACATCTTCTATCTTGGCAATATATCCTACAGAACAACCAAAATACATTATTTATATTGTATACAGATACCCAAAAAAAATAATATATGGAACAAGAATAGCAGCCCCAATGGCAAAAGAAATAATAGAATTTATTGAATACCAACAAAATACAAGCACATATAACAAAATCAAAATACCATCAAAAATCAAAATACCTAAAATAGCTACCAATTATAAAAACAAAGCATACTTGCCAAATTTTATCAACCTTTCTAAAAGAGAAGCAATAGACATGCTAAAACACTATAAAAGCAATATAAAAATAAAAATAAATGGCAAAGGATTTGTTTATAAGCAAAACATACCCCCCAATACAAAATTAGAAGATATAGTAAAGCTTGAACTGTATTTAAAATAATCAGGCAAATAAATTTTTAATTTCATTTTTATAAAAATTTAAAATATAACTTCGCTTAATATCCATTTTAATCGATATTTCCTTACCAACTTCAAATGGCTTTTCTAAAAGAGCAAACTTCAATATCTGTTCAAAAGGCTTAAATCCATTAGCTCTATTGATTAATTTTTTTATTTCATCATTTATAGCCTTAAGAACAATATTATTTGAAATAATTTGACGCCTATTATTAGCATCAAAAATCTTTTGCCCAACACTTTCTAAATATTTATTTATTTCTTCAAAATTTGGGAGAATAAGAGCGCCTAAAAATTTTTGATCCTGCCCTACAACAACCGCTTTTTCTATTAAGATTGATTCTTCAAGCTTAATCTCAATTGGAGCAGGCTCAACATTCTCTCCATTATTCAAAACAATTGTATCTTTTTCTCGACCAATAATTTGAACAACATTGTCTTTAGACAATTTTACAATATCACCTGTATTTAAAAACCCATCAGAACCAATAATCTTATAAGTTGCTACTCTGTCCTTGTAATATCCAAGCATTACTTGAGGCCCTTTTACAAATAAAATTCCTTTTCCGGGTTTTTTAAGCTTATTCCCATCAGAATCTCTAATCTCAGCAACAGTTCCGGGTAAAATTTTCCCACAAGTACCAATGATCACTTTTTTATGCTTATTAGAAGCTACTCCTGGCGAAGTTTCTGTCAATCCATAAGCATTAGCTAATTCAATACCAATTGAATTAAAAAATCTAACAACAGACAAAGGCATACTCCCACCACCAGTAATTCCAACAACAAAATTATTGCCTAAAATTTTATTTATTTTATTAAAAATCAAAATATTTCCCAAAGCTTTAAAAGGAAATATGCAGATTAACCCAAATATTCCTAAAATTTTCTTTATAGGGAAAAATAAATTAAACCCATTGTCCGGATAAAGTCCCATTACCATCCTATAGCAAATATCGCTAAGAAAAGCTAATTTTATAAAAAAATGAAAAATTATTCTAGAAATAAACGACCTTTTGGAAACTTCTTTGTAAATATTTTGTCTTATTGCAATCCAAAGCCTAGGAACAGCTGCAATATAATGGGGATTAATATTTCTAATGTCATCAAGCATTGCCCTTGGAACAATGGTAGAAAATAAACAAACCATACCCTTGAGAAAAATATTGTAAGAAAAAGATCTTTGAAAGGAATGCCAAATTGGCAAAATACACATAAATATTTGTCCCACTTGTGTATCAACCATTAAACTAAAACTAGAAACCTGATAAAGAAGGTTAGCATGACTGAGCATAACCCCCTTTGGATGGCCCGTTGTTCCAGAAGTATATATTATTGTTGCCATATCATTAGAATCAACTTTACTTGCAATCTCAATAATTTCTATATCTTTTCTTAAACTATCTCCCAATAAAATACAATCGCTATAAGTATGAATTTCAAAATCACTATACTTTAGCCTATCTTCTTTGCTCAAATTTTCAATGATAATAAATATTGGCTTTATTGTAAATTGAATTTGAACAAACATATCAAGAAGACTTAAATTTTCTAAAATAACTACACCTGGAAGAATAGAGTTAAAAATAATTTCAGCTTCAAAAAGAGTAATATCAGAGCCTTTTGGAACATCAACAGCACCCAAAGATAAAATTGCAAAATCTATAACAGACCACTCGGACCTATTCTCAGAGCAAATAAATATTTTATCTTGATACTTAACATTGATTGACTTTAAAAAGGAAGCAAGCTTTAAAACATTGTTTTTTAAGTCGCCATAAGTAACGCGGGCATATCCATTGCAAATTTTATATATTTGAGCAATTTTGTCCTTTTGTTGATCAGCCACTTCAAAGAATGCCTTTGCTATTGACATATAATCCTCCTTTTAACAAAATTAATATGGTTTATTATATCATTATTAACCATAAATTCATAAAAAATTTTTATAAAGCTTTCCCACTATTATAAAAAATACACAAAAAGCTAATAAGAATAAAAACCTAAAAAATCAAAACTAAGTTTAAAAAATAGCTTAAAAGCTAAAAATAAATTTCCGTTTTAATATTTTAGCAAGTAATATTTTTCTCAAAATATATAAAACATCAAACATCATCAAATTACTTTCACAAGTATAAAAACAACATTATTAAGATCCATTTTATTACCTTTAAAATAATCAATCACCTTTTCTAAGAAGGATCCTTATATTTCTTTTAAAAAAGGAATATAGTTTTTTTGTAATAAATATTTATTCATTTAAAATAAAATCTCCGCAAGACCATTAACATAAATTTAATCGCCTGACTGTAACAGTCTAAGTTTCTTTTAAAATATTTTATTGAGTGAAAGTTTTGAAAACTTAGCAACGAATATCAACCTTCTTTAAGGTATATTTTAAACCCTAATTTTAAAACATAATTCTTATTATTCAAAAATTTATTACCCAAAGCAGCAATCAAAATCCTACTCCCAAGCATTAATTTCTCAAAATAAAAAAATTAACTCCCTCTGTAGGGTAAGAACGATTCAAATTATCTACAATGTCCTTTAATTTATTAACAATAGATTGGTTGGAAGTATAAATAATCAGAATAAAATTTTCTTCAGGCCAAACACCGTTACCATGCTTTTCCCCCTTCTTGCCTTTTCCATAAACATTTTCTATCTTAGAATAATATATAGGCTCCCCAAACTCTCGCTCTATTTTTCCTATACATTCAAAAATATCGAGCTCTAAAGATAAATTGGAAATTATTTCAATCCTATATCTATAAAATTTAGTCATATTAATCTCCATCTTCTTCAAATAAATTATCATAACTACTTTTAGTTGAATTATTAATTTTGAATGATTTTTCAACATCTCCACTAAGAACCACTCTTTTTAACCTAGATTTAATACTTGAAACAATATTAGAAAAAATATCAAAAAGCAGGGGAATAAAAAGCAGAGTAAGAAATGTACTTGCTGTCATTCCGCCAATAAAAGTGAATGCAATTGGCTTTAAAAGTTCATTCCCACTCCCACTAGAAAATGCCATCGGAATAAGCCCTATTATTGAAGTTAAAGAAGACATTAAAATTGGTCTAAACCTTGAACGACAAGACTCAATAATTGCTTCTCTTAGACCAAACCCCCTCTTAATCAATAAACCAGTATAATCTACAAGAACAATTCCAGTATTTACCACAACACCAACAAGCATAAGCATTCCAATTGCGGCAAAAATAGAAAGTTTTTCTCCTACAAGAAAATGTATGAGTACAACTCCTATTGCCGTCAAAGGAATTGTAAAAATAATAATAAAGGGTTTTAAAAAAGATTCAAATTGAGAAGCCATAATACCAAAGACAACAATAATGGCCATCATAATAATTATTTTAAACTGATCCATAATATTTGAAAATTCATTATACTCTCCTTCAACCTTAAGCACTATGCCCTCTTTATGAGGCACCTTATTGTTAATAAAATCTATGACTTTTGCGGTTACTTGAGTTAAATTACTATTTGGAGAAATAGATGCACTAAGATAAATAGTTAAAGCTTGATTTTCTCTATAAATGGCTTCGGCTTTATTAGTTTTTTCAAAAGTAGCTATTGATGAAAAAGGAATTTTAATTCCAGATGAATTTGTAATAAATATTTTTTCTAAGTCTTTTAAATTTTTAACATCCATTCTATCAAGCTTAAGAACAATATCATAATTAAGCCCATTCTCTACATATTGTCCAGCAATAACACCATTAATATTGGCCTTCAATTCATTTAAAATGGTATTCATATCAACGCCATAATTATAAGCTAACGCTCTGTCTATCTCAACGCTAATTTGAAGTTGAAAATCATTTATATTAAGTCTTGGATTTACAAGTTCAGGAATTTCCTTTCTTAACATAGAAACTAAAACTTTTCCATAATCTTTTATATATTCAAAATCATTCCCTGAAATTTTAATTTTAATAGAATCTTCGCCACCTAAAGCATTGCCACCAGAAGGCTCAATATTATATTCAGGATAAAGATTCCCAATGCGATTCATAATTTTATATTTAATAGCATCATAATCTATACTTTCAATCAAATTATCTTTTACTTCTTCTTTAAGAGGAAACAATATATTGAAAGTTATTCTGTCAGCGCTCAAGGTAGAAATAATGCTTTTATATCCTTTAGCCTCGCTTTTTACAATTTCTAAAAATTTATTAGAATAAAATTTTGCATATTCTAAATTAGTTTTATGAGGAAAATTTAAATTAATAATAATGGAATTCTCTTTCCCTCTGCTAAAAGTTGTCACATCTAGCAATGATCCTAAAAACAAGCTACCAATAAAACTAGAAAAAACAATTAATCCAAAAATCAATTTGTGATTTAAAACTATATTTAATAAATTGATATAAAAAAATTCTAAAAAATAATAAATACTAGAAAAAAAGGCATCAATTTTCCTAATAAAAGCACCCTTAATATTTTTTTGAAAGCTCGTGTATAAACCAACATAATGACTTGATAAAACAGGAACTAAAAAAATCGCAACTAAAAGAGAAACCCCTAAAGAAATAACAATCGTAAATGAAAAGTCTTTAAAAAAATATCCATATATCCCAAGTTCTGATTTAAAAATAAGAAATGGACCAAAAACGCAAATAGAAGTAAGAGTTGAAGATGTAATAGGCAGCATCATTTCTTGGGCTCCTAGGATAGAAGATGAAATAAGCTTTGCTCCTTTTTGCCTATATTTGTATATATTGTCTATTACAACAATTGAACAGTCAACAACCATTCCAATCCCAAGCGCAAGACCTGCAAGACTCATAATATTAAGAGAAACATTTACAAAATACATTAAACAAAAGGTCAAAACAATTGCTATTGGAATAGAAATTGCAATGATTATTGTAGCCCTAAAGCTTCTTAAAAAGAAAAAAATCACAAATATTGCAAGCATAGCTCCAAAGTAGGCTGAATCTACAACCGTTGAAATGGACGCTTTAATAAAATCGGTACTATCAGAAACAATTTCTAATCTTATATCTTTAGGCATAGATAATTTCAATTTTTCTATTTCGCTCTTAATAACATTAGAAACTGCAATAGAATTGGCATCACTACGCTTTTGAACCGATAAAGAGATTGAAGGCAAGCCATTATATTCAACATATTCTAACAAATCTTCAAAATCGGTTTTAATATTAGCAATATCTTTAAGTTTTATCTCAATAACAGATGAATTTATGCCAGAAGAAATATCGGGCATCTTATAAGCTATAACCACATTGCCTATCTCTTCAATCGATTTAAATTTTCCAGATACTTGAACTAAATATTCTAAGTTGTTCTCCAATATATTCCCAGCTGAAAGTTCCAAATTTTGAGATGCTATAATCGAAGATATTCTTGATAAAGAAAGCCCATAAGACTCTAATCTATTTTGAGAAACTTCAATTAAAACACGTTTTTTACTTCCACCATTAACATTAACAATTGCAACTCCATCAAGCCTTTCAAGTCCGGGTTTAATAATCTCATCGGCATATCTTTTAAGCTCAGAAACTGGCCTTACAGAATTAATAAGAATTTTCATTACAGGAATATTTTTAAGATTGTATCTAAAAATTCTGGGAGTCTGCGACTTACTAGGCAATGAAGATTTTACCAATTCAAGAGCATCTCGAATTTCATTTAAAACCAAATCTAAATCGGTCCCATGATAAAATTCAAGTGAAACAGTGCTACTTTCTTTAGAAGAAGTACTATATATATTTTTCAAATTTTTTACAGAACTCAAACCACTCTCAAGAACTCTAGAAACACTCTCTTCGACTTCCTTAGGAGAAGCACCGGGATAAACAGTATAAATACTTATTTGAGGGATATCAATTCCAGGCAAAAGGTCTACCTTTAATCTTGAAAAGGTATATAAACTTATCATCATTAACAATGAAAATAAAATCAACATTGTTATTGGTTTGCCAACGATTCTCTTTACCAACATAAAACATCTCCCAATAAATTAAATATTGCTTTCAGCTGAAAGACTCTCTTTTGTATCCACCAAATTTATTGGAGTTCCATTAGAAAGAGTAGACATGCCTTCTACTACAACTAGATCATTCTCCTGAACCTCTCCCGAAAGAGCCACAATGTCATCTATTTCAAAAAGTACTGTAACAGGTAGCATTTGAACAATTTTGCCCTCTAAATCAAGCTTAAATACAAACTTTTTACCCTCTCTCTCAACAATAGCCCCTCTTGGAATCTTAATTACATCTTTAAAGCGTTTAGTAATAAGTTTGATTTTAGAAAACATACCAATAATCAGTTTATCTAAATTATTACCAATAGGTGTAAGATATACTTCGATAGTACGACTTTTAGAATCTAAAACAGGAGATATCTCTGAAACTTTAGCTTTAAACTTTTCATTAGGATAAGCTCTAACCTCAACAATAGCATCATTTCCAACCTTAACATTTGAAATATATTTCTCAGACACATAAGTTAAAATTTGCTTTGTATCCATTCTTCCTACTACTGCTATGCTAGACTGAGGATTGACTGTCTCACCAATTCTTTTTCTAATATTTAAAATATATCCTGAGATTGGCGCTCTTACTGGATTTTTCAAATATACAGAACCAGGCTTTGAAGGATCAAGAGTTGCAACTATTTGTCCCTTTTGAACATAAGCTCCAAGCTTTATTTTCAAGGAAGTTATTTTACCTGTAGTATCTGGGAAAATATCTGCCTTAACTTTTGTATCTATATCTCCATTTAAAGATAAATAATCACTCAGGATTCCCTTTTTAACTTTTATGGCAATTACTGGAAATCTATAAGGACTTTCTTTTCCTTCATTAATATTTTCATCTAACTTGTTATTGCCCACACATCCAACTAAGACGACTAAGACTAATAAATATTTTTTAAAATATAAATTAATATTAAAAATCAAATTCATAAAAATACCTCTTAATCTAATGAATTTATTAAATCCTTATATTCAAGTATAGAATTAGAATAATTCAATTTATCTTCAACAAGCTTTAAATCGCTCTGTTTATAAACAAATTCAATATCATTTAGCTTGGAAAGATCTATGATCCCGGAATTAAAAGCATTAAATGCCATTTGATAATTTTTATTAGCTAATTCTACATTAATTTTAGAAGCATCAAGAATCGATTTATATCTTCTAATATCTTTTCTTTTTTGCACAATGCTAGATTTTAAATTTCTAATTTTATCCTCAATATTGTTTTGCAATATTTTTAGTTGATAGTTGTTATCTTGTATTTTTGTAAAACTCTTTGAAAATGGAAATATTTCGGTTAAACCATAATTTAAGCTAAAAGACGCTGAAAACCCACTTGAAAAACCTTTAGAATTTTCATGAAATGATCTATAAGGGGAGTAAGAAAATGAGAGCAAAAGACTTGGTAAAAAAGTATCTAGCCAAATCGAACTAATAAGCTGCTCTGTCATTTTTAAGCGCATATTTAATTTCTTAATCTCTAATGATTCATTAAAATTTAACACTTCATTAAATAAAGAAAAATCTATTGTCTCATCTGGCAATTCTCCAATAATCTCAAAATCTTGATCAGGATCTAATCCTATTAATAATTTGAAAATTTCTTTTGATTTTTCAAAATTAATAATCTGACCATCTAAATCTGGTTGAGACTTTTTATACTTAAGCTGCGCATCAAGGAAATCTATTTCTGATATTAGTCCATTATTATAAGCAATTCTAGCTTGTTCAAATTTAAGTTTACTATTTTGTATCTGGCTTTCAAAAACCTTTAAAATACTCTTTAAAGCTATTAATTGATTGTAAGACTTAAGAACATTTAACTTAATATTACGAATAGCACTCTCCCTTTCTATTTTTGCATTATCATACTCCAACATAATAAGTTCAATCTTCTTTAAAACAGAAGGCGACAAAGAAAGACTAACAGAGACTCCAAACCCCAAGCCCCAATAATCTCTCTCAAGCTCACTCGAAACAGAAGGATTTCTACTAAACGTAGAGCTAAGGTTAACATTTGGAACAAAAACATTCCATGCATTATTTTTATAAAGTTTTTTTATGTTTTCCTTGTACCTAGCATTTTCCGAATCTAAGCTACTTCTTAAAGCCATATTTACAGCTTGTTTTGGTGATATTTGAATAATTTCAGCAAAAGAAAAAGAGACAGTCATAAAAATTAAAAAAATTTTTTTAATTCAAAGCCCCCTTAATAAAAATTATTAACCTTAATTAATATTTTTAATTCACTTGATTAATCATTATATTATAATACAATTCTAAATATGAACATTCTCAAAATTTTCTTTATATTAAATTATATTATTATTTTTTTAATAAAAATTTACCAAAACACTTTTTCTAAAGTATTTGGACTGCAATGTATATACAACCCTACTTGCTCAAAATATTCAATTGAATGCCTTAAAAAATACAATCTTCCAACGGCCTTAACATTAATGACATTAAGAATAATAAGATGTAATGCATTATTTAAAGGGGGATGCGATTTTATTCCTAAATGCAATCCCATCTCAACATCTTTAAAAGAATTTCAAAAAAGATTAATCAAATAAGGTCTTATATTTTTCTGGAACCCACATCTTTACAATTTCTTTATTCTTTTCAACAAATTCGACTGCATTGCGATACTCTTTACCTGGCTCTTTATCATTTCTATCCATCAAAGGCAATATTAAATCATCATTCCAATAAAAATGATCAAAAACATAATATGCATCAAGATCATCATTTTCAAGACCAAGCCTAACAAGAGTGTGCACACTCTCAATCCCTCCCATAATTAAATCAGGATCATCAAGCAATTTAATATCGTACCTAGAAAAAGCCCAATGGGGCTTCCACAAAGGAACCAAAACCCATTCGTTTCTCTTTATTGAAGAATCTAAACTTGCAAGCATAACACTCTCACTTGAAGGAACTAGCTCATACTCTTTACTTAATCCATAATGATCTAGCGCTTGTTCTGTGACAATCTGAGTCCCGGCGCCAGCATCTATGCCAATCATCTTATTCTTAAACTTAGACCCTTTGCCTTTAAGCTCACTAATACTAGAAATTGGAACATAGCTTGGCACCACAAACCCCTGAATAGTTCCTTCATAATTTGCGCCAAGATCAACAAATTTTGCTTTCAATTTTTCGTAATAAAATTTATCAGCTGTGGGAAGCCAAGAAGATACAGTACCATCTACTTTGCCAGATGCCAAGTATTGATACATTACGGATGTAGTAACTGAAAATATTTCTGCATTGTAACCTATTTTCTCAAAAACAACTTTTAATACATTTGTAGCTGCTGTTTCTCCACCCCAATTCACATATGCAATTTTTACCGATTTCAAATTATTTAAACTCTTTTTCTCATCGCAAGATAAAAAAATAAGAAAAATACAAAATCTAATTAATAATTTATACATAAAATTCATAAAATACCTTCCATTTATTTATTATACATTTCCAAAAATCTTTTAAATTTATTTTCTCTCTTTCCTCCATAATGGTCCGTATTCAAATAGCTAAATTTAATAAAGATAGACTGCATAATCCTATCTAAAATAATAGCTATAATAACAACTGCTAATCCAGATATTAACCCTTCACCAAAATTTAATCTTTCTATAGAATAAATCACAGTTCTGCCCAAACCAGACGATCCAACCATTGCAGCAATCACTATCATAGATATCGCCATCATTATTGACTGGTTAATGCCTTCAATTATACTCTGAAGAGAAAGAGGAAGCTGAACCTGTAAAAGAATGCGCAAATTACTACTGCCAAAAGACTTGGCCGCTTCTATTACTTCATCTGAAACTTGAACAATTCCTAACCTTGTATATCTAATAACAGGAGGCATAGCAAAAACTATTGTAGCAAAAATAGCTGAAGCTGTACCCATTCCAAAAAAAGGAATAGCGGGAATCAAGTAAATAAACGGGGGCATAGCTTGCATTAAATCTAAAATGGGTTTTAAAAAAACATAAAATTTTGGAAAATATCCTCCAAAAATACCTATAGGAATTCCCAAAATAACAGAAACAAATACAGAAACAAATATAATAGCTATTGTATCCATTGAAGCTTCCCAAAGATTAAAATACAAAATAAAAAAGAACCCAGGCAAAATCAAAAATACCAATCTCTTTTTTAAGAAAATAAAACTTAGAAAGCATACAATTAAAATAAAAATAATGGGATTAACAAAAAGAAATAAATTTTTCAAATTTTCATATAAAAAAATTATACTTTTAGAAAAACCTATTCCATCAGAAATTGAAAAATTATCAACTAAAAAATCAAAAAAATTATCTATTTTTGATATAAAAAAATCTTTATTCATAAATTCCTATCTTGACAATAAGTCGGAAATTTCATTTAAATTAATATATCCGACAATAGCTCCTCTTTCTTTTATTATTAGATAGTCTTGCTTATTCAAATATTCAACAATTTTTTTTATCTCATCATCTAACTCTAAATTTAAAGATACAAGATTATCATATCTTTTATTAAGCACTTTATCGTATAAACTAAAATTTTCACCTTGATATTTAATAACAACATTTAAGCCATCATCACTACTAGAGTTTAAATCAAAATCATCTCTTATAATATCTTTTATTTTTAAAATATTTAAAACAGGCAAATTTTTAATAAAATGAGATATAAAATCCGTACTAGGATTGGCTAAAATTTCCAAAGGTTTGCCAACTTGGATAATATTTCCATCTTTCATAAAAGCAATTCTATGTCCCAATTTAAAAGCCTCAATTAAATCGTGAGTAATAAACACAACTGTTTTTTTAAGCTTAGCTACTAATCTTAAAAGTTCTTCCTGCATTTCTCCTTTAATTAATGGATCAAGCGCCGAAAAAGCTTCATCCATTAAAAGAATATCTGGATTAACTACCAATGCTCTTGCTATTCCAACCCTTTGCTTCATCCCTCCAGAAAGTTCATCAATATACTTATATTTTGAATCTTCAAGTCCTACAAGATTTAATACCTCAATAGCACGTTCTTCTCTAACTTTCCTAGGGATATGCTTGACTTCAAGTCCATAAGTAACGTTTCTCAATACATTCATATGGGGGAAAAGTCCAAAGTTTTGAAAAACCATTGCAAATTTATCTTTTCTTAAATTAGAAAGATCTTTGCGATTTATAGCATTCATTTCCATGTTATTTACTAAAATAGATCCCGAATCTATCTTGTAAATACCATTTAAGCATCTAACTAAAGTAGACTTACCACAACCTGACATACCCATAATAACTAAAATTTCATTTTCATAAACATCAAGATTAATATTGGCATTTGCAATAAAGATAGAAGATTCTTTGTAAATTTGCATTCTATCTTTACCATCTTCATAATCTTTTATAGCTTGACTTATCTGTTTTTTGTCAACATAATAAGAAAACGCTTTATAACAATCCCTAATTTTAACAGTAACCCTACTCAAGGCAAACTCCTCAATAAGCCTGCATTATACTTAATAACACATTATTATAAATTATACTAAAATTATTAAATTTTTGCCGATCCTAAATAAAAAAACAAAAGATCCTCTTAAAGGATCTTTTGTTAATAATTCGCACTAATTGATTTAAAATTTTATCTAAGCAGTGACAAAACATATTGGGGAACTTGATTAGCCTGTGCAATCATTGCCATTGCAGATTGTGTTAAAATACTATTAGTTGTAGCTGCTACAACCTCATCGGTCATTGTAGCATCTTTTATTTGCGCATAAGATGCTTTTAAATTTTCAATAGCATACTCAGTGCTATCCTTTATAGATTCAAGCCTATTTTGGAAAGCACCCAAATTTGCTCTTTGATCACTTATCATTCTAATAGCATTTTCTATTTTAGCAAGAGATGTATTAGCGTCAACTGTAGTTGTAACATTAACAGGAGAATTAACTCCACCTTGAGAAGGCGCTGTAGCAGGTGCTGGCTGTTGAGCTCCTTCTTGTTGAACACCTTCTTGAACAGGTGCAGCCTGAGCAGATTGAGCTCCCTCGCCAGAAAATAGATTTGCAACATTAGCTGCATAAATATTTACAGCAATAGCTTCATCTTGATTTGCTCCCACATGAACTCTTAAGGTCCAAGAAGCCTGAGACCCTGAAAGTGATGCTGGTGTATTAATTTTTGCAGGTTGCATTCCAAGCTCTTCAGCTGTTCTTACATTTTGAGAAGAAGATTTGTTTGACAACATGTGCATTTGGTTATATTGAGCTTGATCAGCAATTCTATTAATCTCGTCTGTAAGTTGCTCTATTTCAATTTGTATAGAACCCCTGTCTGCGTCTGAATATGTACCGTTACCTGATTGAACTGCTAATTCTTTCATTCTTACTAAAACTTTTTCTACTTCATTTAAATTCCCTTCTGTTGTCTGAATAAAATTAATAGCCTTAGAAGTGTTTCTAGAAGCTTGTGATAAGCCTCTTATTTGAGCATTAATCTTACCAGAAACTCCCATACCAGCAGCATCATCAGAAGCTCTATTAATTCTGTAACCACTAGAAAGCTTCTCTTGAGTCTTGCTAAGATTAGCAGCATTAATGCCATTATTTCTTGAAGCATTAATAGCTGATGTATTATGATTTATAATCATATATCATTCCTCCATGATAAAATTTAATTATTTATTTTTGGCAAATCCTTTTACCTGTTAAAAAGAATAGCACAAAAATTTAAAAAAAAGAAACGTAGGTAGCAAAGCATTAAAAATAAATTGTTATTATCTATTTCTTTGATTAAAATCAAAAGCCTTTAATGTATTTTCCTGATCTTTCATGCGCTTAACTGTAAAATCCAAAGTATTCAACTCGCCTTCTATTTTCCTCTCTCTATCATCATACTTCTTTTTATAATCTTCAACCTTATTTTTTTGATTAGCAATTTTCAAGTCGTAATTTTTTATTTTATTATAAATAACTCCTCCAGAAGTCACAAGAGGCAACAAACAATCTCCTAGCATTTTGGCAATCCCATTATCATATACTCTATCGCCATTAAAATCAAATAAAAAAAGTTCTCTAACATTATCAATGTTGTTGCGAATTGATTCATCAAACTTTTTCTCATCAATCCTTAAATATCTAGAAAGTCCTCCAGAAGAAGAAATGGAGTTGGTAAACACCCCCATCTGATTAATTATTGAAAAATTAGGATCACTAGTAACATAAGGCTTAAAAATTATTGATTCTAGCCTGGATTTAAGATTTTTCAATAAAAATTCAGACCTTAGAATGCCTAAATTTTTATAAGCCTCTTCTTTTTGAGACTCGCTAAGGTAAGTCAACTCTTCAACTATAGTAGACTTTTGATTACCAAGCTGATCTTCATTAGAACTTACAATGTTAATCTCAGCCAGAACCTCATTATAAGCACCAATAAAATCTAAAAGAACTCTCTTAATCCCCTCATAATCGGGTTCAATTTTAGCCTCAACAATATCACTTGAAGCTTTTTTTAAACTTAATGTCACATTTGGAACTAAATCGTTAATAACATTTGAATCTCTTTCAACATCTACTCCATCAAAATTAATTTTTGCATTCTCAGCAAAACTTTTAGCATTTATTGGCAAATGACCATCTCTATTTTTTGGATCAAAAACTTCGACATTAGTAATAACAATTACTTTATTATTTGCCTTATTTTCAATATTTATTTCTTCTAAATTAGAAAGAGATCCAATATCAACTTCAACTTCTTCAAAGTTATTTGAAATATTTATTAAAGGAAGCTCTAAAGATCCCTCCTTGCTAGATATTTTAACCATATTCATTTGAATATATTTTTTTTCTAAAGGAATTTTTAAATCAGATCCAAGATCAACTACACTATCTTCACTGTCAACTTTTGCATCCTTAAATGTAGCTTCTCCGGGATTAAAAATAATTTTGTTATCAGACTCTTCTAAGCCTGTATCAAAATACTTAATTTCAAATTTAATTTTACTCCTAGATGTAATTTTAATATCTTCAGGAATTTCAATAGACACCTCTGAAAGCGGATTTAAAACAAGATTTTTATTTTCAAAAGCAAGGCTATTATTGTTACTAGATTGATTTAAAACAATATCTGAAAGGATAGGATTAAAATTGGTCTTCAATTCACTTAAAATGCCAATTTGCTTGGCAAAAGACAATCCTTCTCCCTTGATAACAAGTTTATTTTCTTTGCCTTCCTTTAAAGATTGCAAGATAAAACGACTATTCCCATTTTTATCACTTTTTACTATTTTTGCAGATAAAAACCCCTTTCCTTTGTTATTAATATCTCTAACAAGTAAATCGATATTTCCATTACTTTTTACATTAATTTCTTTTTTCCCGACTAAAAATATATAATCTCCTTCTGGAATTGTAACCTTTTTAGGATCAAAGCTTGAAGACAAAAACACATCAGCTGATGCTATTTGATCAACAATTAATTTGTGAGTCTCATTCTTAGATCCATATCGAGTAGATAAAGTCAAAATTTCACTATTACTAGAATTTCCTGACATTAAATTAAAAGGACTGTTAAATGACGTAATTTCTTTTGCAAGAGAATTTAAAGTAGAAATTTTTCTATTAATTAACTGCCAAGCACTTTTCTCTTGCTCTAAAGATTCAAGTTTCTTAAAAGAAGAATCAATTTTAGCTTTATCGGGCTTAAGCATGGACTCACGAATTTCTTTAGTATTATATTTACTCTCAAGTCCAGGAACAAAAAATCCTGATGCCATAATAACGCCCTCCAAAGTGTATTATATCATTAATAAAATTGAAAATAAAATATAATAAATTTTAAAACATAAACTTTTAAACATCCAAACGCTTTAAAATAAAAAAATATAAATACGCAAAAACTTTAAAAAAGATAAATTTTTATAGTAAAATAAATTAAAAGGAGCATAAAAATGCCAAGTTTTTGCTTATTTAATTCAAAATCCGTTTTAACTGGAAACGACAAACTAGATAATTCAGCAGTCCTAATTAAGAACAACAAAATTTTTGATATTGTAACATCTGATAGGCTTAAAAAAATGGATCTCAAAGAATACCAAATGATTGACACAAAAGGCAATTATATAACTCCTGGACTTTACGACAGCCATATTCATGGATTTCACGGTCATGGGACAGACAAGTGTTCGACAGAATCAATACTTAAAATGTCAGAGTATTTAGCACAATACGGCGTAGTAGGATTTTTACCAACTCTTTATCCAAGACCAATAGATGAAATGATTCAAACAATAAAAGCTTGCACAGCAGCAATTGGTAAAGAAAAGGGAGCTAAAATTTTAGGACTTCATCTTGAAGGGCCATTTTTCTCCCCTGAAAAAAGAGGAGCACACCCTGTCTCCTATCTTCACGAGCCTAGCATTGAAGTTATGAAAAAACTAATAGATGCGGCTGGTGGGGTATTTACAGGCTCAAACGGTAAAAAAAAAACAAATATAAGCACAATGACCGTTGCCCCTGAACTTAAAGGAATGAGAGAACTTGCAATGTTTTGCCTTGAAAACAATATAAACCTTCAAGCAGGACACACAAACGCAAAATATGAAAATATGATAGAAGGATTTCAAGTCGGAATACTTCACACAACCCATTTTTTCAACGCAATGTCAAAACTTGACCACAGAAATCCAAATGCAATTGGGGCAGTATTAATACATGGCGATGTTTCTTGTGAAATTATTGCAGATGGTCATCATATACACCCAAAATTAGTCTTAATGCTAAGAAAGCTTAAAGATATAAGTAAAATAGTCCTTGTAACTGACGGACTTACTCCAAATTTTCAAACTTCTGGAAAATTAATTGCAAACGGAGATGAAGTTTATATTGCAGAAGATGGATTATTCCATAGCGTAAAAAGTAACACCATAGCTGGATCAACACTTACAATGATACAAGGACTTAGGAATTTAGTAGAATTCGGCTACAGTTTAAGCGATGCCGTTCAAGCAAGTTCCTACAATCCAACAAGAATTCTTAATATTGATAAAAAGGGGTTAATATGCCATGGATATGATGCAAACATAAATGTCTTGGATAAAGATTTTAATCTAAAGTTAACAATGATAGAATCTAGAATAATTTTTAACAATCTTTAACTTTAACCCATTTTAAGGAGATTGCAATGAGATTAATAATCAGACCTACGTACGAAGACATATCAAAGTGGGCAGCCAATCACGTAGCACAAAAAATTAAAGAATTTTCTCCAACAAAAGAAAAGCCATTTATCCTTGGACTTCCAACAGGAAGCTCTCCAATCGGCATGTACAAGAATTTAATTAAATTAAATAAAAATAAACAAATTTCATTTCAAAATGTCATAACTTTTAACATGGATGAATACATAGGAATTGAAAAAAGCCATCCTGAAAGCTACCATTCATTTATGTGGAAAAATTTTTTTTCTCACATTGATATTAAAAAAGAAAACATAAATATACTAAATGGAAATGCTTTAAATCTTAAAAAAGAATGTGAGGAATATGAAAAAAAAATCAAATCTTTTGGGGGAATAATGCTTTTTGTAGGTGGAATAGGCCCTGATGGTCACATTGCTTTTAACGAACCAGGCTCTTCCTTAACATCAAGAACAAGAATCAAAACTTTAACTCAAAATACAATCATTGCTAATTCAAGATTTTTTGAAGGCAATCCGAACAAAGTTCCCAAAAGCGCTCTAACTGTTGGGGTTGGAACAATTATGGATTCACAAGAAATTTTAATAATAGTAAACGGACACAATAAAGCAAGAGCATTAAAGCATGCTATTGAAAAAGGCGTTAATCATATGTGGACAATTAGTGCACTTCAATTACATAAAAATGCAATCATAGTATCTGACAAAAATGCAACTTATGAATTAAAAGTTGGAACAGTAGAATACTTTAACGACATAGAAAGAGAAAACTTCAATAATGATTTAAGATAAATTACTTAACATTTTAGAATAAAATACTAGCTTTAAAATTAAAAATTTTTATCTTTATAAAATAAAAGCTAATTATTAGCTTCATTGTAAATTTTTGAAACTTCTTCCCAATTTAAAGCCTTTAAAAATGCATCAACATATTCAATTCTTCTATTTTGATATTTAAGATAATAGGCATGCTCCCAAACGTCAATGCCTAAAATTGGTTTATAAGACTTCATTAAAGGGCTATCCTGATTAGGCATTGAAATGACTTTAAGCTTACTATCAGGACACAATACTAACCATGCCCAACCACTTCCAAAAACTTTCATTGCAGTATCTTTTAAGTTAGCTTTAAGAACATCTAGGCTTCCAAAAGCTATATTGACATCATTTTTAAAATTTTCCAAAAGATTGCTCTTGTTCCCTGGTTTTAAAGTTCTAAAATATAAAGTATGGTTTGAATAACCCCCAGCATTATTTCTTATTAAAGTTTGAAATTCATCTGGAAAATCCTGAATATTTTTTAATATGCTTGACACATCTTTTAAATGACTTTTTCCCATTTTTTCAAAAATAGAATTCAAATTCATCACAAAACCATTATGATGCTTACTATGATGAATTTCCATAGTTTTAGCATCAATATAAGGCTCAACAGCATCATAATTGTAACCAAGTTCTGGTAGTTTAAACATAAAAACCTCCTATTCTAACTTTTGCCATGACAATTTTTATATTTCTTCCCACTTCCACAATAACAAGGCTCATTTCTGCCTATTTTAGGAGAACTTCTAACCACTTGAACATTAGAAATGCTTTTATTCTCATTAATAAAAATTCCTGAAAGTTCTTTATGAATTGAATTAACATTTTTAGACTTCTTTAATGACCTAAAATCAGAAGAATTACTATCTAATTTTAACTGAAGAACCCGCCTTATAGTAGAAACTTTAATATCTTTAATAAGTTCGCTAAATATTAAAAACCCCTCTTCTTTGTACTCCGTAATTGGATTCTTATTAGCATAAGACCTTAGATAAACAGCTTCTCTTAAAGAGTCTAAATTTGCAAGATGCTCTTGAAATTTAAAATCAATATTTTTTAAATATTCATACCTTAAAAATCCATTAAAAAGATCCTTACCTATCGAATTTTCCTTCTCATCTAAATTTGTCTTTGCTATTTGCATTAACTTAGCCTTTAAATCAAGAGAATTAATGTTTTCAATAGAACCAAGACTCTCAAGCATATAGGCAAAAATTAAATTTACTTCATTTAAAAAAACATTTGAAACTGTGTTACTTTTTGTTCCCTCAATCAAAAAACTAAGATATTCTTCTAAAGCAATAAGAATACGATCCTTAATAGCTGCATCTTCAAGAATAGAATTTCTCTGAGCATAAATAAAATCTCTCTGCTTTGTAATAACATCATCATACTCTAACAAATGCTTTCTAATCTCAAAATTCCTGTCTTCTACTCTTTTTTGGGCATTAATCAAAGATTTGGTTAAAAGAGAATGTGTAATAGGCTCTCCTGTTGCCATTCCAAGCTTACCCATTAATGATCTTAGGTTGTCTCCGGCAAAAAGGCGCATTAAATCGTCCTCAAGCGACACATAAAATCTTGAACGCCCAGGATCACCTTGTCTTCCGCTACGCCCACGAAGCTGATTATCTATTCGCCTTGATTCGTGACGTTCGCTACCAATAACATAAAGCCCACCAAGACTTTTAACTTCATTATAGTCTTTTAAGTAATTTTCTCTTTCATTTTTAACAGCCTCTTGAAATTCTTCAAGGCTTACATTAGTTCCAATTTTTTTTCTAACCCTGTGTTCAATATTGCCCCCAAGTTTAATATCTGTACCACGACCAGCCATATTTGTTGCTATTGTAACTGCATGCTTTGCTCCAGCTTCAGCAATAATAAATGCTTCTCTAGAATGATTTTTTGCATTAAGAACTTCATGCTTAATCCCTCTATTTTTAAACATAGCTGATAAAATCTCAGATTTTTCAATAGAAACAGTCCCAACTAAAACTGGCTGCCCTTTCTTGTAAGTCTTATAAACCTCATCTGTAATCGCATTAAACTTAAATTCTTCGGTATAATAAATAGTATCATCCTCATCTATTCTCGCCAACAATCTATTTGTTGGAACCACAACTACATCAAGATTATATATTTTATGAAATTCCTTAGCCTCTGTATCAGCTGTACCTGTCATACCAGAAATTTTATCAAACATTCTAAATAAATTTTGAAAAGTAATGGTTGCCATGGTCTTATTTTCATTAGCAACTCTAACTCCTTCTTTAGCCTCAATAGCTTGATGAAGTCCATCAGAATATCTTCGTCCTATTAAAACTCGACCAGTAAATTCATCTACAATTTCAACTCCAGAATCGCCAACAATATATTCTCTATTTTTTAAAAAAAGCAAATGCGCTTTCAAGGCTTGAGTCATATAATGAACATAATTAAAATTTGAATCGGTATACATAGATCCATTAATAATGCCTTTAGAAACTAAAAGCTGTTCAAGATTATTAAGCCCTTTGGCAGTAAAAGAAATTCTTTTGGCTTTTTCATCAACAGTATAATCACCATCAAGATCATCTATTTCTAAAGGATAATCACCTGTTTTAGAATCCTTGGAACATTCTTTTAAAAAAGAGACAAGAGAATTAACTTCAAGATAAGCATTTGTATTGCCCTCAGTAGGCCCTGAAATAATCAAGGGGGTTCTTGCCTCATCAATCAAAATAGAATCGATCTCATCAATAATACAATAATTGAATTTTCTTAAAGATTTTTCATTCAAGTCATAACGCATATTATCTCTTAAGTAGTCAAATCCAAGTTCATTATTTGTAACATAAGTAATATCTTTGGCATATTGAGCTTTTCTTAACTCATAATCCATATTAGATAAAACAACCCCTACACTAACACCTAAAAGATCAAAAACTGGCTTCATCCAATTAGAATCACGCTCCGCAAGATAGTCATTAACAGTAACAATAATAACCCCATCCTCTGTCAAACTATTCAAATAAGCTGCTTGAACTGACGAGAGGGTTTTTCCTTCTCCTGTTTTCATCTCTATTATTTTACCTTTATGTAGAGCAAGACCCGCAATGATTTGCACATCATAAGGCCTTTCTTTAAGACGCCTTCTAGCAGCTTCTCTAGATAAAGTAAAAGCTCGCTCTAAAACACCTTCTAAAGAATTGCCCGATTTTAATTCATCTTTAAACTTTTGTGTCTCTTTTGAAAAATCTTCATCTGCTAACGATAATGCCCAACGCTCAAGCTTATTAATATTTCTTAAAGTTGGAAGATAATCTTTTAAATCTCTTTTACTTTTTGAGCCAATAGTTGCCTCAAGTACCGCTTTTAACATGCTAGGTATTAATTCTCCTAAATAATTGACTTAAAGTCATTTTTCATTTTAAATGATAATATAAAAATATGAAAAAACACTATAAAGCTTCTATATTAAGCTTGCTTTTTGCAATTATATCATGTAATACTAAAACTTTAAATGAACTAGGAGAAGAACAATTTAAAATACCATTTGGAACACTTCCTGGTGCAATAATGCCCTTAGATAACAAATTTACAAATTCAAAATTTGATATCAAAACGTATAATGGACTGGTGTACATTGCAGAAATAAAAACAAATAAATTAATGATTTTTAACTCATATGGAAAACTAATACAAACTTATCAAAATGGAATATTTAAAACAAATCCCGATTTAAAAATAAAAAAAATAGATTTTGAAGGGATTCAAGCAATATATCCACTAAAAAATTACATTATTGTTGCAGATAAACTAAATAATAAAAAATCAACATTCAATCAAAAAGAAAATATTGCATACTTTATGAGAATACTAATATTAAATAAAAACTCGACTGTAGAAATTTTAGGGCAAGAAGGTTTAAACGGCACACCATTTCCACAAATTTACGATGTTAACGTTGATGAGAATGGCAACATTGCAATAATATCAATATATAGCGAAGGCTATATAATATATTCTTATAATAAAGAATTTTCTCCACTTTATAAAATTTACGTCAATAAAAACCTATTAAAAATAGTAGACAACCAAAAGAAAAAATACAACATTTCAATAGACAAGGTTTTTTTTAAAGTTAACAAAAAAATTCTTTATATAAAAACCACTTACTATGAAAACATTGGAGACAATGAAAATATAAACGACCTTGGAATTAAAATTAAAGATCAATATATCTATAAAATGAGTTTAAAAAAAAACAAAGAATTTGAAGTAATAAGTAAAATTGCTCTTCCTAAAAACTTATTAGATGATAAACAAGAAAGCTTTATCAACATTATAAAAATACAAAAAGATAAAATAATAGCATCTACGAACATGAAAAATTTATCTAACAATTTAATATGGAAATTAGACAACAAAGGCTCAATTAAAGAACAAATAGCCTTAATTGAGCCCCCCAATTTAACATTCCTCTCTGAGAGCCTATCTAAAGACGGAATACTTAGCATACTTTACGGCGGAAAAACTGGTGTTAGTGTTTACTGGTGGAATTTAAATACATTATTAAAATAATAATTATAAAAAGGTTAAATTTGTAAAAATAATGAAAAAGATTAACTACAATCAACAACTAGAAATTGAATACCAAAAAAAATTGAAAAAACATATCATTATTGGAACAATCTTTGTTATAATTCTTTTATTTTTTAAAATTTTACTAATTCCAAAGATTCAAAATCACAAAAACAATAAAAACAATATCAAAATGATAATAAGCTATAAACAAGAAAAAAACAAATTATTGCTAAAAATAAACATAAAAACAAAAAAAATCTCTAACCTAGGAAAAGCTAAGCTAGATATTTATCTGGATAATAGATTGATAGAAAGTAATCTGCTTTATATAAGCAGCAAAAACTTTACATCATATGCCAATATAATCTATCAAAATGAAAGCTTATTAAGTATAATACTAAAGAGCAGTGATAATAATAATATTTTTTATAACAAAAGAATAAAACCTAGAGGATAAAATATGATGCAAATATACTTTATGTCTGTTTTGTTTAACATCTTAGGGGGAATCATACTTGCATTCCCAATGTTAATAGAAAAAATAAAATTTTTTAAAATTTTTGAAGATTTTGTAAATTTAATAAACGATAACAAAAAGGTAAAAAGCATTTTTGGATTATTATTTTTAATAACTAGTGCTTTTGAAATAATTAAGCCTTACAAATTACCAATAATTGGAAATTTGATTCCAGCTATAAGTTTGTTTTTAATTGGATTTATCTTGTTTTTAAAACAAAAGCTACCTACAGAGATTCAAAATAATAACAAATATGGAAAATTCCAATCAATACTTGAGAATAATCAGCAGTTAATTGGAATTATATCAATCATTATAGGAATAATTCATTTCTTAGCAGCAGAAATACCTTTATTGTAAGAATTAAAAATAAAACTGCTAAAACATAACTTGACTTTGACATAAGTATTCTATACTATTAGGGTTTAGCGTTGCATGATTTTAATTACCACTCAATAAAAACCATAAATGGTACAAAGGAAGAAGATATAATGTTTAGAGCATTTAAACATTTAAAATTAATGACGATACCTATGTTAATGTTAGCTTGCGCTTTTTTTACAAAACCGCAATCTGTACAACAAGACGGAGATATTGGAAAACCAATAAGCGATGAAAATTTACCTTTTTTAAAAAAAGCACAATCTGCACAACAAGACAGCAATACCGAAGAAATAGACGACGAAAATTTGCCTTTAAACGATGGAAAATTACATTTAATATCAGGAAAAATTTTGAATAAAAAATTGCCAATCATAAATAGCAATCACAACGTAAATTGGATAAAAACAAAAACAATGGCAATCCTAGATGAATATGGAAAAGCAATACCAGAATTTAAAAACAAATTTGGGTACTCTTATATACTATCCCCTATAAAAATAGACGATAAATATAGTAGCCTAGCATCCCTATTGATACTTTTTGAAACAACTAACAATGGAGATAAAGAATATGAAATTGAAGATATTAAATTTATAACAGCTGGTTCTAACTTAAAGCTTAAAAATCCTTTTTTAGTTGTTGAAAATTCACAAGAAAAAGGATATATTACTGCATACCCATTTGGAATATTAATGAGTAAGGAACTTAAAGATGCTTTTAAGACAACATATCAAAATGGTCATTGGAATTATATGCTTGCAAATTTAACCGTCAAAAACAAACTTGCTCAAGAATCTAAAATTTATAAAATTTCTCTTAATTCAAAATTAGTTATTGAATTTTTAAAAGAAATACTAAAAGAAAATTCTATTTTAAAAGACAAAAACGGAGATCTATTTGAAGATTTATAATAAATATAAATAAAAGGAAATATTTTATGAGCCTTAAAAAATTTATTTTAACTGTAATAATTCTTTCTTTAGCTGAAAATATTTTCTCTAAAAACGAAATTAATATCTTCGAAGATAACAATTATATTGTAAAAGAAAATATAAAAACAAAAATTAAAAAACTAAAGCAAAGCTTTTTACTTGCATCTGTTGATATTGCCGTTACCCAGCCTTACATAAAATTAGTAGATTTGCATGGAGAACCAATAAAAGAACTTGCTGAAATCAGCTATTCATTTATAAATGTATTTTCAAAAATTGGATCTTCTGCTATTATTTCGTTTGACCTATCAAACGAAGCTTCTGAGAAATACAAAATCACAAAATTAGAATTTTTAAGTCCAGATAAAGGAAATTTTATTAATAATCTAAGCAGCCTCACTAGTGGAAAGCAGCAATCAAAAAAAGAGCTTTCAAAAGACGCTTATTCATTTGGCACATTAAAAACCGAATCTCTTTCAAAAACGATTGCGGAATATTACAAGAATAACAAATGGCATTATATTTTAGCAGCAATAACAGTAGAAAATAATATAAATAAAGAAACTAAAAGATATGAAATTAGAATTAACCCTAAAATATATAATGATTTCCAAAAAAATTTGAGATTACATTTTAAAGGCAACAAATTAAAAAAATTCCCAATACCCATTATAGAATAAATCACAAATTAATAAAAAAAAGATTCTTACTTCTCTAAAAGAGCTAAATATATGATAATAAAACAATGGGCAGTAATAAAACAATAATAATAAATTTAAATAATTTAGAGCATAACTTAAATTTAATTAAAAAAAAAATTGGTGAAAAAGAAATAGTAGCCACCTTAAAAGGCGACGCATATGGTCACGGACTTATAAATATTTTTAAATTTTTTAAAGCAAAAAAAATAAATTACTTTGGACTTTCTAATATTGAAGATGCTAAAACACTTAAAAAGATTGATAAAAATATAAAAATATTGATGTACATTAAAGTAGATAAAAAAGAAATTAAAAATTTGATTAAACTCGATTTATTACCATTTGTTGCTGATTTTGAATATCTATTTTTAATAGAAAAAGAATGTGCATTACAAAAAAAAAAAATAAAAGTCCACTTAAAAATTGATATTGGAATGAATAGATATGGAATAAAAATAGATAATGCCCTTGAAATAGCCACATATATTCAAAGTTCAAAATTTCTAGAACTAGAAGGGGTCTGCTCACATCTTCCAACAATAGAAAACTTTAAAACCACACAAAAACAAATAGAACAATTCTTATCTTTTTTAGAAACACTTAAACAAAAAAATATAAATCCAAAATTTGTCCATATTTCTAATTCGGGACACATTATGAACTACAAACTAAGCCCACAATTTAATATGGTAAGACCGGGCCTTATTCTTTACGGTTACTATTCCCCCCTAAAAAACAAAAAAACTACCCTAAATTTTAAACCTGTATTAAATTTATTCTCAAAAGTAATATTTATCAAAAATGTAAAAAAGGGTGAAAAAATTTCATATTCAGGCACATTTCAAGCCAAAGAAGATATGAAAATAGGAATTATTCCAATTGGATATTTTGATGGAATACCTCAAAATATAAATAACAATTTTTATTTTTTAATAAAAAATAAAAAATGTAAAATAAGGGGAAGGGTTTGTATGAATATAACAATAATAGAAATTCCTAAAGACTTAAAGATTAAAACGGGTTCAAAAGTAGAAATTGTATCAGAAAAATTAAGTATAGATAAAATGAGTGAATTTTCTAAAAGAAGTCATTATGAATTACTATGTAATATAGGAAAATATGAAAAGAGAAAATACTTAGATTAAATTACCCAAAGAATCAAATTTTTGAAAATCTATTAAATTACCTCTAGCATCGTAAATCCACTTATAAATTGAAAATCCTCCAACATCATCTCTTAATCTTAAATCTGGACCATGATTGGACTGTTTTGATATTTTCCCAAATTTATTGTATTCATATTTATAAACACTAACTCCATGAATATCGTCCTGCAATTGTCCTAAGCTGCCAAAATTTTTTTGAGAAATAAGCCTATTTTGTTTATCATATTCATATAAATATTCAAAAACAAAATTACAATCAGCAACCAAAACTCCATCCTTGGAATAATTTTTCTTTGAAATCATATTGCCATTAGAATCATAACTAAATTTATACTTTGAAACTCCTTCAAAATCGTCTATTGGATTAACAAAATCTCCACCAAAATGTTCTTGAGCAATTAAAAATCCCTCTTTGTCGTAAGAATATCTGTAAATCATCACACCTTTAGCATCAGCTATCAAATTAAAATTTTTATCAAAAAAAATATTTTCTATTAAATAAAACTTGTCATCATATTTATAACTATAAATAGCAATCCCTTTAAAATCATCCACTATTTCATACTTTTCCTCATAAACAGTCGGAATATCTCTATTATAGTTTTTATTGATTTTATTACTATAGTTTATTATTCTTTTTTCATTATTTTGAATATAAAAAATGGTCTTTTTCATAGCATAACCATTTTGACCGATTGTTAAATTATTATTATTGTCATAGCTATATTCTTTGTAATGACAATCTTTCTCTTTAAAATAATATTCATAACGATAAATTGCTACATTATTTTCATCAGGAGTCAAATTATTATTAATATCATAATTTAAAATCTCAATAACTTTTCCATCAACATCATAATGATATATTTTAGTAGCTACAGAAAATGGATTTGAAACAATATGAGCTGATTTATCAAGATATTCCTCTTTAATAAGATTATTATTAGCATCATAGGTTAATCTAAATCCACAAGTACCATTTTTTGATCTTACAATATAACCATTCTCATCGTAATACAAAACCGTTTTAACAAATTTAGAATGATCATAGCTAATCTTTGTAAAATATACATTATTTACATCTTTAATTTGAATCCCTGATTCATTAAATCTGTAAACACTAAAATCTCTCTCATTATCGTATAAAAAATGATAATAAGAAACATTATATTTATCTCTAACCATTTCATTAGATCTATTGTAATTAAAAATATTTTTAATCCTACCATCATTCATATACTCTATATATTCAATGTAAACGCCATTATTATTTTTAAATGCAAGTCCCCTATTTAGAAATATGCGCCTTTCACTATGCTTGGTTCTTTCTATTTTAATTTGACTTGCACTAAAAAAAGAAGGTATTAAAATACTAAGCTTACCAATATAATCAACCAAAATAAGATTATTATTGCGATCATAAGTAAATTTATATCCATACTCTTCCTCAGACTCTTCTTTTGTAATCTCATATTTACCTACTATGTTGTAATTAACAGAATAATCTGCAAACCTATAGTAAACTTCTTTTGAAAAAAGAGAAGCGCTCATAAAAAATATTATAAATAGCATGAATAAATTCCTTGATAAATCAACCTTATTTTGATAGATTTTATTATACAATAAATCTGTCAAAAGGAGCTAAAATGGCAAAAATTTCTAAAAACGCTCAAAGAGTAGGTTCAAAAGAACTAATAAGCCGCTGGGGAGGAAAAATTGTAATGAAATCAAAATTTGAAAATGGAAAAATAAGGCATTATGCAGAATGTCAAACTTCAAAAAATACAGCAAGAAAGCCGAGGGATTTATTTTAACAAATAAATCCACTCACTTATAATGCTATTTTTTTTGTATCCTATCACTAAATTTGACCCATGCTTCATCTTGCTCTTGTTTTGTGTAGTTCTTATTTACCGATTGCTTAGATGTTGTCCCCTTTTTAGGAAAAGATTTTCTAACTTGGGCTTTTATTTCCTCTCTTTGTTTTCTAATTTTTTCCAATTGTCTTTTAACTCTTTCGTTTGAATCAAAAAGACCGCCCCCACTTTTATTCAAGCCAGCTCTAAAATCCAATCTAGACAAAGCCTCTTTATAGCTTTGATGCTTGCCTGTCAAAAATAAAAGAATTCTTTTAAACAAGCTTAAATCTTTATAAGCAGCATTCAAAAGCGAATACAAATCAAGTTTATATATTTTATATAAAGGCAATAGTTCATTACTATTCTTAAAATATTTTGCCGCTTCAACTTTAATCAAATCTTTAAGATGAACTTGAACACTTTGTGTTTTATAAATTCTTCTATAATGAGAAACAATAAGGTCAAGAAATTTAACTTTATTTTTTAAACAATACTCATTCATAATATACCTAGAGGACACCAATCTATTGATAACTTCTTCTAAACCTTCTTCTGTAAAAATAGAAGAAGGATCATCCCCAAAACTAAGAATTTTAAATATACTAGTCCTCAACTCACTATTGAGAAATTGCAAAACCTTTTCGTATTCTTCTAAAAAAAGCTCATATGCAAAAGGTTTGTACAAATAAAAATTTTCTTTTACTTGAAATATTTTTGGCAAAATATCCTGAATTTTAGATTCAAAAAAGTACATATTAGCAACTAATAAAAAATTTTCAGGATCGTTTAGACCCTCTGAATAAACTTTTAGAATACTAGAAAACTCTTCTGTATCAATTGCACCTTTTTTAAACTCCAAAGTTTTTTCAATTGCTTTTAAAGATTCATCAATTTTAATAGCTTCTATAGCCTTAAGCTCTTCTAAATCTTTTTCATTTTTAATAAAAAGATTAAGGAAATCTAAAAAAACAAAATAATTTTTTGAAAAAGTGATTCCTTTCTTGCCAAAAACTTCATCCTTAATTTCAAGGATGCCGGAGAGAATCTTGAAAACAGTTCCAATCATATTCTTACCCTCTTCTAAGGCTCTCTCATAATCACCAAGCTTTAATCCTTTTACTCTAACGAAAACATCTTTTACAATATTATTAGAAGCAATATTAAAAAATATTTTTTTAACAAACTCAATAAAGTATAAAGCCCTGCTCGATGGAATTATCAATGATTTCCAAACCAATATTTCTTTGAGTTGTGATTTTGTTTCAAAAAATTTGTAGTTAATATTTGAATCTGTAATAGCTATAAATTCATTCTGAAAAACCAACAAGCTAGATTCTATATTTTTAACAGTAAGCAAAGAACTAAAAAGATCTATTCCTATATAAGTTTTTAAAAATAAATCGTCAATAGAATAATAATAAAAATCATAACTGGCCTCATCAGTTAAAATTATGCTATCTGGTAAAAATTCTCCATCCGTTGCTATTTTATTAGTGACTATTCCTCTTTTAACTTCATAAAGTTTGCGAAATAAAAAATCAAGCTCCCCTTTTAAACCCCGTATTCTTACAGAATGCTCTTCTATAAAAGAAGCATAATCTATAGCATCCTTTTTATAAGATAAAATGGTTTTCAAAATTAATTTTTGGGCATCAGAAGATATTCCTAGCTGAGAAATCAAAATATCTACTTCTTTGCTACTCATATAAAAAATTTCTGGTAATTTTTTCATATTGTCCCTTATATTACATTAAAATAATAAAACATATTACATTAAAAATATATTAACAATCTAAAATTAAAATTACATAATCAATAAAAGTTAAATAACATTAAATTATACAAAATATATAAAAGCAAAAAAATTAAAGAGATGCCCCTGCTAAAAACCCCTTTAAATTTAACCACTAAAAATAAAACTAAGGTTATAAACACCATTATACTAAAATCTAAAATATAAATATCTTGCAACAAAATGGGTCTTAAAAAACTACTACTAGCTAAAATAAAGCCAATATTAAAAATATTGCTACCAATAATATTCCCAAATGCAATGTCTGATTCTTTTCTGATTATTGCAAAAAGAGATACAACAAGCTCAGGAACACTTGTCCCAAAAGCCACAACTATAATTCCAATCAACTTTTCACTAACATTAAAAACATTATTGGCAATATAAAGAGCCCCATCTACCAATAATTTCGATCCCAAATAAAGAAAATACATGCTAATAAAAAAGCTTAACACATTAAAAAATATGAAATTTAAACTCTGATTTAAATTACTTACACCTTCTTGAGAAGAATTTTCTAATCTAAAATGCGCTTTTTCTTCTTTGTAAAAGAATAGCAGATAGGATAAAAACAAAATTAAGATGCTCAATGAGCTAAAACGATTATAAGGTGCTGTAAAAAAAGAGTAAGATCTAAAATCAAATGAAAGCAGTAAAAGAAGAAACATTAATAAAAACAGAAACATAAAAGAAAGCTTAAGTCTTTTAAAATCCGCCTTAATTCTTAAAAAGAATCCCGCTAAAGGTAGCGCAAGCAACATATTAATAATATTGCTACCAATAACATTAGAAACAACAATTTCATTTTTACCCTTAAAAGCTGCCAATAGACTTGTAAAAAGCTCTGGGGCGCTTGTTGAAAAAGATACTATTGTAACTCCTATTAAAAGTGTTGGAACTTTCAAATAAGTAGCAATGCTAACTGAACTTTTTAAAAGTAAATTACCGCCAAGATATAATAAAAAAATACCAAATCCTACATAAAAAAATTGAATTAAATGTTCCAAATAAATCTCCTTTGTAAGAAATAAAAATTAAAAAGAATCTAAATACTCTTTTAAGCTGCTTTTAACCATATAATACACATTAGATGCATTCCAAAGGCTAAAACCACTACCAAATGACTCTTTGACTCCTTTAAGCTGAAACTTTAAATATTTTAAATAAATCTCGTCATCCACAACCCTTTCTTTCCCTAACAAAAAAGCTTGAACATAAGGCCTAATGACAACCCTATCCAAAGAGAACATAAATGCTCTATCGCTTCCCTCTTTATAAATCTTATAAGCTCTTTTTGTATAATAAGAATTGCTTGACAAAAAATCATCAGTATAATGTGAGGGATAAAACATAGGAGATATAACATCAACATAATCTGATAACATTGCAATATTTTGACCAATACTATTAGTAGGAAACCAGCCGTTGTATCCATAAATATCAACAGAAATAGGAATATAAAGCTGCGCTCTTGCCATAATCAAAAAAGATTCAAGAGCATCAACAGGCCTCATCTCATACTTATTCATTCTTGAACCTGCAAGAGATACAGGGCCATCTGATGGGAATCTAATATAATCAAACTGTATCTCATCAACTCCAAAAGATTGTATTTCTTTTGCAATAGAAATATTATACTCCCAAGTAGCAGGAGAAAAAATATCTACCCAATGCTCTACTTGCGAATATTTAACAAGACCTCCAGAATCAACTTTTTTAATAAAATGAGCCCAGGGCTTATTAACCCTTTTGTTCCAAAGAGCATGTTTAAAATTATTATAATGATACAATTTTGCATCTTTAAATACAACACATCTAGCAATAACATAAATTCCAAGTTCTCTAGCTTTTTTAAGAATATAAGAAACATCAATCAAGTTTTTAATAGATCTCAACTTATTGGGCAAAGAAAGCTTACTAGAATAAGTTAAATTGCCATTATCATCTTTAAAATCAATTACAACAGCATTCATGCCTAAATCTTTAATAAATTTAAATCTTTCATCAACTGCCTTGTTATTACGCAATGTATATGCTGTTAAATAAATAGACCCTTTATTTTTAGCAAGCTGCATCCTTTGTGATTTTTCAACAAAATCCTGATCTTGCAAAGATAATTTTCCAATAAATACCCATTTCCCATTAATATAAGAATAAAAATGATTGTCATATGTTTTAACTAAAATTTTTTCTACATTCTTGTTAGATAAATCTAAAATACGTATTATTTGCTTTTTAAAAGGAAAAGAAATTTTTTTAATAAATCCACTCTCTTGACTAATTAAAAAAATATCTCCATAAACCCCAGAAGAAAAATATAAATTATTTATATCTTCTTTTGAAAATTCAATAGCACTAATAATGTCGTAATACCCAGTACCTAGATAAATCTGTGGCATTAAACGATTTAAATTTTTAAAACTAACAGCTCCATTAACACTCAGATAAATGCCGTGAATCGCAGTTCCAATAGCAATACGCTTATACTCTCCTTGAGAAAAGGCGCTTGATGTAATATACGCACTACTGTTAAATTTATTAATTCCAACTAATTTTCTAAAATTTTTTGAATAATCATAAGAAACGTAAAGATTATCACTTGTGGTCAAAAATGAACTTGAAGAATAAACATCTTCATAAATAGAGGTAATTCGACTGGGAACAAGCTTATCAAAAGGGTAAATCCACCTGGAATCTATCCCGCTAACTTGAACTTTGGTTATTTTTCCATTAACACTTTTACTCAAAAATCCTTTATGAACAAAAAATAAATTATATTTTTTAAAAAAATCTTCATCAGTTAATGAATATATACTAAAAACTTTAAAAACAAAAAAGAAGAAAATAAATGCCCAATAGATAAAAAGCTTCATATACATTAATAAATAATACTTGCAAATCAAAAAATATTAAATAACAATGATTTTTATTTGACACATTGAATCTCAATTAAATTCAAAAATATCAAAACATTATAGCAAATTTCCTCTTCTTCTTAAAAATCTTACGCCCTACCATAAAGCCTTGTAATAAAACCTATATTTTTACTCAAAGTATCATCTAAATCACTTTCTAATAATCTAAAAATCCAATTATCTAAAGTACTTTTTGGAATACTTGCCCTAAATTCATCTTCTAAATTAATATAATCTTGCATTGGAACTATTACATTATCAGAAACACTGCTCATAGCACTTCTTATCATATCCCAAACAACAAAATCTTCATTTGTATTTAAATAATCAAAAATATACTTTTTATGTAAATTGTCTAAAGAGTTAATAAATTCTCGTATTGTACCATTATCACCAACTCCTGTGTAAACTATACAATTTTTAATATGATTATGAGGAAGATTCTGATTACCTGAATCAAAATCAAAAGCAAGATTCATTATTCTCATTCCTGGAAAATTAAAAAAATCTTTTAACCTTGAAACATCTTCAAGATCGTTTTGAAAATCTTCAACCCAAATTTTTAAATCTTTAATTTCATTTAAAATAAAATTAAAAAAATCTCGTCCTGGTGACTTTACCCACAACCCATTAAAAGCATAAGCCTCATCCACACTAACTTCCCAAGTAGAAACAAAACCTCTGAAATGATCAATTTTAATTACATCTACATACTTTCTTAAAATCTCAATCCTTTTTGCCCACCATTCATACTTAAATTTTTTCAAAACATTCCAGCTATAAGCTGGGCTATCCCAAGCTTGCTCTTGTTCTAAAAAATAATCTGGAGAAATTCCTGCGACCTTATCTTTGCTTGCATCAAATCTCAACTTAAAATATTTTTGATGTGCCCAAACATCAGCAGAATCATAATCTATAAAAAGAGGCACGTTCATAACTAACTCAATTCCCTTGTCATTTGCATAACGCTTTAAAGCTTGAAACTGTGAAAAAAAGAAATACTGCAATACCTCTTGAACTTTAATCTCTTTTGAGAGGATATTTCTTAATTTAAATAAATCTTTTTCATTTCTTTTAAGAATTCCTCTATCAAAAAGAACGTTAAAAGCATCCTTTGATTCTTTAAAAAAATATTCTTTAAATGCAACAAAACTTGCAAAATCCAAAAGCCAATAAGAAGACTTTTTTTTAAACTTTTCAAAGCTTTTAACCTCATTAACCGAAGCTCTATTAATAAAATTTAAAGCAGCTTCTTTAAGGAATTTATCTTTAAAACTTATTTTTTTTAAATCAAAGTACCTGGTTTCATTTTCCTTTAATAGATTCAAATCTGAATCTATAAATTTGCCAATAGCTTCTAAATCAATATAATAAACATTGCCAGCAAAAGCCGAAAAAATTGGATAGGGAGGAGATCTTGTAAAATCAACAGGAGAATAAGAAAACATTTGCCAATAACTCTGTGAAGATGCAAACAAAAAATCTATAAATTTATAAGCACCTTTACCCAAATCTCCAATACCATATTTAGATGGCAAAGAACTTATGTTAAGCAAAACACCACTTTTTCTTTTTAAATTTAAATTAAATCTTGTTTTTCTATATTTCATACAAAACCCCTATTAATTAATAATTTAAAAAATTACCCACTGTGCTATAAATTATAATCAATATCAGATTATAACAAAATATCAAATAGTAATTTGAAGACAAATTTAAAAATTAAATACTTTTATGATAAAATTTATTAATGAATACCAAAGCAACCATGATATTGTTGCTATTATTTTTAGTTCAAAGTATAGCTTTGTCTTCTGAAATCTTTGAATTTAAATATATTAAAGGCGCAAAGTTTAGACTAGAAGGTATAGATAATCAAAAAATATATTTAAATGGACATTATAATTCAAATTATACAACCAATATTCAAATTTCAAGCGAAATAACAAACATAAAAGAAAAATTTGCAAACATTAAAGCTTTCTTTAGAATCTTAAAAAGAGAAAATATTAATGATCCTTACCTATTAAATGAAGAGTTTGAAGAAATTTTCAGCATAAATAAGCAAGGAGAATATATAATAGGAGCAAATCAAAAAAGACCCTCTGTTAGAGGCATACCAAGATTTCCAAAAACACCTATTAAAATAAATAAAAAATGGACATATCCTGCAGAAGAATACATAGAAGCTTCAAAAATAGACAAAAGTATAAAAGATTTTATTGTAAAATTTAATGTTAACTATGAATATAAAGGCAAAGAAGAGCAAAACGGAAAAAATTACCACATAATCCTTTCGGATTATGAATCACAATACAATATAAAAAACATATCTTTTTATCAAAAAGTAACCCAAAAAATTTATTTTGACAATGAAATTGGCAATACGTATAAATACAATGATGAATATACATTTGAAATAAAGCAAAACAATAACCAACATTTTAAAATGATTGGAAACTCTTTTGGCAGAGTAGTTTCAATTGAGCTTCCAGATGATAATTTCATTGAAACTGAAGTTGAAAATTACATACAAGAAAAAAAAATAAAAACTATTAGTGTTGAAAAAAATAATAAAGGCATTAATTTAAGCTTAGATATTGAATTTTATCCTGACTCATTCCAAATACTACAAAAAGAATACAAAAAACTTGACCTTATAGCTAAACTTCTTGAAAAATTTAAAAAAAATAACATACTAATAGAAGGACATACTGAGCAATTTGGATTGGAAGAAGAGATGCACGAACTCTCTGAAAAAAGAGCTCGTGCAATTGGAAATTATTTAATAAAAATGAAGGTAAAAAATAAAGACCAAATACTATTTAAAGGATGGGGATCTCAAAAACCAAAATATCCTAAATCATCCCCATTAAAGGCTAAAAATAGACGCGTAGAAATTACAATATTAAATAACTAACTTAAAATGCCTCATCTTCTGCTCTTTTTTTCTTTTTTTGTCTGACAACTAATACATAAAAAAGCATAAGGAATTGCCAAAAGTCTCTCCCTAGCAATTTCTTTTTCACAAGCCAAGCACTTACCATAAGAATTTTGAGAAATTCTATAAAGAGCTTGATTTATTAAATTCAACTTTCTCTTTTCAATAAAGCCTAATGCTTCAAGATTATTTCCATCCATATTATCAAAAGCAATATCAACAACATCCTTTGGATACATATCATTATTGATTATTTCCTTTTTGCTATTTTCTACAGACTTAATAGAATCTAATATCTCTCTTTTTTCTGCTGAAAGAAATTTCTTTATCTCTTCAATAAATTCATGCTCAGAACTAGCTTTTTGCATGATACCTCCCTATAAATTACATTTTTAAAAAACTTCGTGTAATTATATACACAATTTCTTATAATGTAAACAAACAATAATGCTTTTATTCTTAAAAAGAACAATTGAAATGATATGTTTAATCATGTAAAATTTATCCTATTAGAGAAAATACGGAGGTTGTCTTGAATATTAAAGAAGAAGCTATTGAAACTGAAGGAGTTGTAAAAGAATCCCTTCCAAATACCATGTTTAGAGTAGAACTTAAAAACAAACACATTGTACTTGCCCATCTATCTGGCAAGATGCGAAAACATTTCATAAAAATAGTTCCCGGCGATAAAGTAAAAGTTGAACTTTCCCCTTATGATCTTACAAAAGGTAGAATAGTATACAGGGAAAAATAAAATTAAACCCTTTAAAAAGATTAAAATCGTTGTAAATATTTATTTTTAAATTAAATCATCTTTTAATGACACAATAAAATTTTTATGAATCCAGCCTTGAAGTCCGTAGCTTGTTTCAATAAGAACAAAATTGTCTTTGCTGTCAAGGATATAAACACTAGCATTTCCTTTTAAAAATCTCCAACTTCTTGAAAAATTGTCAGGAACTTTATAAAGAGAAACTAAATCACCTTTAATTATTCCTACCTCAGATTGTTGCTCAGAATAAAAATAGTATGTTTCAAATATAGTAAAACAAACCGCAGAAAAAAGTAAAAATATAATTATTTTTTTTAAATTTTTTGCCCAAAATCTATAAGAAATAGATACGACTAAAAAATTTATTAAAAATAAGCTAATAATAAAAAAAATATTAGAAAAGATAAAACTATTGTTACGAACATTATCCGTAATTCCATTTTTAGTTTCAATCAAATCAATAACCTTATAGGGGGCGTCATTATTTGGAGAAGCCAAAAATGCTTTATAAGCTGAATAAATAGCATCAAAATCTCTATCCATTTTACTTAAAACAAGAGCTCTATTTAGCCAAAGCCCTGAATAATTTGGATATTTTTTAAGAATATTATCAATCTTGATAAGTGAAGCATCATAATTTTTAGTATTATAGTTTTCAATCATATCATTTATATTTCTTTCTGACAATAAACCATCATCTACGGCATTTAAACTAATGCCCGCAGCCAATATTAAAATAGCCAATCCAAAACTTGATGCTGCAAAAAATTTTTTATAGTTAATCAAAATGGCTAAAGATAATAAAAATCCTGGAATCAAAAGTAAATAATAGTATGGAACAAAAAATAAAAAAGTTTTATTTTTGTAATTCAAAATATCAGAATAAGATAACAGCTTAACATCAGAATCTACATTATTTTGAATTTTGTTTACGCTATTAAACTCCCCCGAGTATTCGTACTTCAATTTTTTTCCTTTAAGAGTATAAACTGTCCCATTATCGGGATTTAAATAATTAAAATCGCCAATATTCAGAAATACACTGCCTTCAGTACCAGGCTTAACTGTATAAATTTGAGAAATACTGCCCTTATACCCGCTTTTAGTAGGCTTAAAATTATAATTTTTCTTTTTATTAAGAATTTTAGAATTATAAGTCTCAATCTCTGGAAAGTAAAAATGTGGGAAATTCCCCTGACCTGTAATCTTTATTAAAATAGTAAATATATCTTGCTCAATTGCTGAATAAGTCGGAGTCTCATAATCAATTCTAAAAGTTCCCACCGCTAAAGATTTAACCTCTTTGGGAATCGGTTTAACTTTTAATAAAAGCTCAGGGGTCTCCCTAACAAGGCCAGAATCAATATTAAAAGAAAAACTGGGAATCAAAACGCTTTTTGAACCCTTAAGAGGAGTTAGTACAAAGTTATAAAAAGGTACATCTAGAATTTCTTTATTATGAAAAGTTCTATATTTAATATCTCCAAATATAGGCATCTTTTCAATCATTGCATCCTTAATAGCAGGCAAAAATCCAGACATTTCATTAGAATTACTATCTGAAAACCAATTTGAACGCAAAACAAGCCCAATACTTTGATATTCATAAACCTCTTTTTTATCAAAATCCCAATATAAATCAACTGGCAACCCAAAAGAATTTATTTCATCAGCTCTTAGCACGCTAACTTCAACCTCTGAGGATAAATAAAAATCACCTTTATAAATTACTTTTAATGGTGGAATCTTAATAAATCCTAGACTCTCAAAAAGATATTCAACTTTAATCTCAACAAAAGAAAGGTTATTATTATCAGTTATCCTGGATATTGATAAAACATTAGAATTGGATTTAACTTCTTTATTTATTTCAACTTTTAGCAAACTTATATCAATATCTTGTAAAGGATTGTTAAGCTTTACAATCTGAATAAATTTGTCACCCTTTAAAACTTTAATATTAGTAATAAAATCAATACCCGTAAGTGAATAAAGTCTTGCGATTGAAAAAAAATAAATAAAAAATATTACCAATCTTCTTTTGAAACAACTAGGCTCTCGTCTATTTTTCTCAACCATACAACCCTCTCAAGATTTTCAATATACCTTAAAAAATTTTCATTACTTTCAACGAAATTTTTACTTTTTTCTACACTTAAAGAATTAAAACTATCACGCACTGTTCGTTTTTTTATTATTGTAAGTTCAAGATTATACTTAGCATTATAACTACTAGGATCAATTTTTAAAGCCTCCTTAAAAGCCATCTCGGCCTTATGATAAAGCCCTTGATTATAGTATATTATCCCCTCGTTATAATTGACATTAAAATTTAAAAAAATATCATTAGTCTTCTTTGCATAAGATAATATCCTAAGAGAACTTTCATATTCGCCTAAAGAATAGTATACAATACCAAGATTGTAATATCCCCAAGCAGAATATTTTTTATCCTCTACAAGATTATAATAATTTGAAATTGCATTTTGATAATTTCCTCTAACATATTCGTAATTCCCAATAGCCATTAAAGACATAGACTTAACATTCGAACAAGACAAAAAACCTAAACACAAAAAGTAAGCATATAAAACTGCTAAAAAGTTTCGTCCCACTTTATAATCCTGACAAATAAATACATAAAAATAAACAACAACGAAATAACTAAAAAAATTTTATACCTTGATACATCAACGAGTATAATATCATTTGATGTTTTTCTTATTATACCATTTCTTATATCATCGACAACAAAGTTGATCCCTTTTAAATATAAGTTATAATATGATCCTTTAAGAGAAGAGGTAAGAAGAAGTAAATTTCCTTCATTTATTACAGTTTTAACAGTATTCCCATTTTTATCTTTAATAACTGAGTTTTGATCAAATAAAACCGGATTACTCCCCCCAATTCCAACTATAAAACTTTCCAACTTTAAATTATTGACAAATTTAGAAAACCTATAATAATTACTTTCTCCCCAATCATCACCATCTGTTAAAATAACTAAAAAATTATAATAAGAATCATCCTGTATATTAGAAATTACACTAAAAACAGCATCTCCTAAAAAACTTCCAGGAGAACTTATTAAATCGGGCTCTATATAATTTAACATCTTGTTTAAACTGGCCTTATCCTTAGAAAAAGGCAAAACCAATAAAGACTTGCCTTTAAAAATAGTAAGAGAATATTCTGCATTCTCAAAATTACTTAAAATTAAACTAATCATATTTTTAGCACTCTCAAGTCTATTAATAATTTTACCTTCATCTATACTTAACATACTACGAGAAATATCAAAAATAAAAGAAATTCTCAATTTACTCCTTTCGTCCTCAACAGCTCTTTGTCCCCAAGAAATATCCAATATAGATAAAATTAAAAAAATTAAGCTAAAAATAAAAAACATTGTCATGAGAACTTTTTTAATGTAGTAATTTTGCATATAAGAATTGTCTCTATACATAAAGCTTAAGGTTTTAAAAAACGGAATATTTCGTTTAAAATCAAACACACATATAAAAAAAATCCACATTAAAATTAAAAAAAAGTATAAAGCACTATAATTATTTATACTCATAGTATCTCTTTTAAGAAAATTTTTGAAAAAATAAAATAAATAAGCAATAAACAAAACGCTAAAACTAAAAATTCTTTATAAATATCTTTATTGTCCACGGCTATTTTAATCTTTCTCTCTAAACTTTCTTTTTTTGAAAAATCTTGAATTGCAAATTGAAAAGAAAAATCATCATTAACCGAATAAAAAAGACCTCCCGTTTTATTTGAAATCTCAACAAGCATACTAGGATCATAAACCTCTTTAAGACTTCCTTGATAAAATTTTCCAGATCTTAATTTAAACTCAACACTAAATTCTTCAGAACTTCCAATACCAATAGAATAAATCTTAATATTTAAACCTTGAGCAAGGTTAATCACTTGATCTTTATAAATCTCATCTGAATTGACAACCCCATCTGTTAAAACCACTATCGATCTTTTGAAGGCTTCAGAATGCTTTAAATGAGACAACGCAATAGAAATACCCAATCCTAAAGCAGATCCATTGCCAAGATCCATAATATAAATATCATCTAGCTTTTTATTAAAAAAATCCCTATCCGTTGTTATAGGCACTACTATTGAAGCATCTTTTGCAAAAGCTACCAAGCCAATATTATCATTTTCGCGTTGAGAAACAAAACGTTTAATCAATTCTTTTGAAAACTCAAGTCTATTCTTAGAAGAAAACTCAACAGCTCCCATACTAGGTGATATGTCAAGAACAATGACAATGTCAGCACCAGCGCTAAGGTGTATCATCTTTTTTTTTGAAACCGAAGGACCTGCTAAAGCAAACACCATAGCCATTGCGGCTAAATACAAAAAAGAATAAGTAAAAAAATACATCAAATTTAATTTATAATCCTTAAGCTTTAAAGAATTAAAATTACCATAAAGTGATATTGGAAACTTTATCTTACCCCCTCTATTTTTAAAAAAATGATTAAAATAAATTATTAAAGGAAAAATTACTAATAAAAATAAATACAAGGGCTCATTAAATGTTAGCATTAGAACCTCTATTAAATTCTTCAAAATTCGATGCTGCAGTTCTTAAATCATCTAAAACAAACGACAAACTATCAAATACTAAATCAACGCCACTAAATTTACTAAAATCAGAAAGCCTTAAAGTATTAATAAAAGTTGAACGAATCTCGTAAGGAACCTTAAGATCTTGCAAAATTACAGAAATTTCTGTTGTAGTAATCGCATTAAAATCAAAACCTGTTTTTTTAGACAAATAAACTCTTAAAGAAGAATTTATTAAATTATAAAATGTACTCTGATCTCCACCTTCTTTAACATATTTAGATAAAATAACAAACTGTTTCTGCAATACTTTATAAGGCTTTCTAAGTCCATGCTTAACTATCAAGTAAATTAAAAGCCTATTTAAAAGCTTTAAAAGCTTAATAATCAAATAAGGAATCAAAAACAACACAAAAATGAATAAAAACAAATAAGCACTTGTTCCAGGAATAAATAAAACGCCTTCTATATTTTTAATTTTAAAATCAGAATTATTAGATACTAGTTTATCTGTATTGATTTTTATATTCTCTAAAACAACCTTTTTTTTCTTACCATTGCTAATTACATCCCCAATATAAAGAGAAGGAAGAGAACTACTTCCAATATAAAAAGAAACAAAATTAACTATTATTTCATTTGTTACATCATTAAAGCTAATTGAATTTACTTCAACAAATTCATCTTTAATCTCTTTAAAATCAATAGGAAAAAACTCTTCATCATCATTTAAAATTAATGAAACTTTAAAATCAACAGAATCACCCACATAATAACGAGTTGGCATAAATATTTCATTCTTTATTTCATAAGAATGTAAAAATAAAGTTAAAAAAAGAAAAAGATTTGAAATAATTTTCTTCAAAATCTATTATCCCTTTTTAAGAAGAATTTTAAGTTTCTTAAAAACATCTTCTTTAGTATCAATTTCAATAAAACTAATATTTTTTTTAATACACTCTTTTTTCCATTTTATTTTATCAAGTGTCCAATAGTTTTTATAACCACTTAATGTTAACTTGCTAAACCCTGAAACTAAAAAATTTTCTCCAGTTTCAATGTCCTCGCAAATCAAAGTTCCAATTTTAGGAAAATTTTCATCAAAAAAATCTGAAATTCTTATAGCAACAACATTATGTCTCTTACTCAAAACATTTAAAGATTTAAAATAAGCATTCGCCTTAAAATCAGAAATAATTATAACTAAAGATCTTTTTTTATAATATTCTGCTGTATTTTTAAAAATATAAGCTAGGCTGCTACCCGGCTTAAGATTTCTATTGATTGTTTCACTTAAAATCAATCCCAAGTGTGAATGGCCTTTGCTAGAAGGTATAAACTTGTCTGTTCCGCTTGAAAAAAAAGTAACACCTATTTTATCATTATTAAAAAATGCCATATGTGCAAAAATAGAAACCAACAAATCCTGAACATCCTTTTTATTTACTTTATCTCCTAAGCTCATAGAAAGAGAATTATCAACTAGAAGATGAAGATTTATTCCTCTGTCTTCTTTGAAAACCTTTGAAAAAATACTATCGGCTTTTGAGCTCACATTCCAATCAATAAATCTAGCATCATCAGAATCCTCATAAGGCCTAAATTCATGAAACTCAAGACCAAGTCCTTTAAAAATTGAACGATAGCCACCAAAATTAAGCTCAGAAAGCATTTTCCTTGAAAAGAACTTTAAAGATTTTATCCTGGTTTTAGTACTACTATTTAACTCATTATCTTGCATCATTTAAAAATTATTTCCTAAGGAAGAGCTACAGCAGAAAGAAGCATTCTAATAATATCGTCAATACTCATTTCCTCTACTTCTGCCTCATAAGATGGAGTAATTCTGTGCCTTAATACACTGTAAGCCACAGCTTTAACATCTTCTGGTAAAACAAATATTCGCCCCTCATAAAGAGCATTAACACGAGCACACTTTAATAAACTAAGAGAAGCCCTGGGAGATGCACCAAATTCAATATATTTAGCAAACGGATAAGTTTTTTTATCTCTCTCGCGAGATGCCGAAATTAAAGTAACAATATAAAGCATTATTTTGTCATCAACTTTTACCCTGCCGACCGTTCTCTTAATGTCAGCCAACGAATAAGCATTCATAACCTTTGCAACTTTAATATTTTCAAGACGCCCATCTACTGAGAATATTTTCAAAAGCCTTACTTCATCTTGCACTGATGGATAATTAACATTAACTTTTAATAGAAATCTATCAAGTTGAGATTCTGGCAAATTATAAGTCCCTTCTTGTTCTATTGGATTTTGAGTAGCAAGAACAAAAAACGGATCTGGAAGTCTATGAGTTTCATCCCCAAGAGTTACTTGTCTTTCTCCCATAGCCTCAAGAAGAGCAGACTGAACTTTTGCAGGAGCCCTATTAATTTCATCTGCTAAAATAACATTTGAAAATACTGGGCCTTTTCTAACTTTAAAAGTCCCTGTAGCACTTTTATAAACCATATTACCCGTAAGATCGGATGGCAAAAGATCTGGGGTAAACTGTATACGCTTAAACTCAAGATCAAGAACATCAGATACAGTTTGAATTGCAAGAGTCTTGGCAAGACCTGGAACCCCTTCAAGCAAAACATGCCCTTCTGTTAAAAGCCCCATTAAAATAGCATCAATCATCTCCTTTTGACCAAGAACCCTACTTGCAACCTCTCTTCTAAATTTATTTATCAAATGTAATGCATTTTCTACTTCTGAATCTATTTGAAAACTACTTTTCATAATACTCCTAGTCAAAATCACTCTAAAATATAGATTGAACCTAAACAGATAATAATATTATCTGTTTATCTGTAAAGCAAAACCAAATTTCTGTCTAAGCTTAATTTTGAATTTAAAGATTTTACTTCTATTTTACTAAATAAGTCTTTAATTTGATTGACTTCAAGGTTAATTTTATCAAATTTACCTTTATATGCCATAATTAAGCCCCCATTCTTTAAAAGATTCTTTAAAACTATCGCATATTCATTCATGCTTCTAAAAGCTCGAATTGTAATAAATTCATACTTCTTTTTTTCTCTTTCAATCTCATATTCTAAAATTTTTACATTTTCTAAATCAAGTTCTAATTTTATCATTTTCAAAAAAGTAGACTTTTTTTTACTTCTCTCTAAAAGATAATACTTTCTAGAAGTATCAAAAATAGCCAAAATAATACCTGGAAATCCAGCACCACTTCCAATATCAAGAATTTCAGAAGGATTAATCGCTTTAATAGTGGGCAATCCTAAAAGAGAATCTATAACATGTAGATTAAGAATAGAATTGAAGTTACTATTGCTCTTTGAAATTAAATTAAATCTAGTATTTAAAAGTAAAATTCTCTTTATATATAAATTTATTTTCTGAAGATCCTTATAAGCAAATTGCAAATTATGTTCTAATAAGGCAAATTTAATATTACTTATCATAAAGAAAAATTTAAAACTACCTTATTTTTAGGATTTGAAAAATATATAAACAAAACAGTAATATCCGTATTTCTTATTCCAGGAATTCGACTTGCTTGAGCAAGAGTAGCTGGTTGAACCTTAGAAAATTTTTCTCTAGCTTCTCTTGAGAGACCCTCAATAATCTCGTAATTAAAATCCAATGGAAGCTTAACAAGCTCAAGATTATGAAGTTTTTTAATCAAATCTTTTTGCCTATTAATATAACCTTCATATTTAATATCTAATTCAACTTGCTCTAAAATTACTTTTGAATCACTTAAACTTGGATCAATCTTTATCAAATTATCTAAACTAATAGAAGGATCTTTTAAAATATGGTAAAAATCTTTACTAACATGTTTTTTTAATTGTTCATCAACAACATCTTTTAAGCTAAGACGCCTTTGCTTTAAAAGCTCTTTTATCTCTTCAACTCTCCTTTTCTTAAAAAGATACTTTGAATATCTCTCCTCATCAACAAGTCCAAGATCATATCCAATCTTAATCAAGCGCTTATCACTAGTATCGTGCCTTAAATTAAGTCTGTGCTCAGCTCTAGAAGTAAACATTCTGTAAGGCTCTTTAGTACCTTTAGTAACAAGATCATCAATAAGAACTCCAATATAAGAACTAGTTCTTGTTAAAACCATTGGCTCTTTATTTTGAAGTCTAAGAGCTGCATTAATTCCAGCCATTAAACCTTGAGCTGCTGCTTCTTCATATCCTGAAGAGCCATTGGTCTGACCTGCTATAAAAAGCCCCTTAACTCTTTTACTCTCAAGATTTGGATAAAGTTCAATTGGATTTATATAGTCATACTCAACAGCATAACCAGGCCTTGTAATAATAGCATGCTCAAGACCTTCAATGCTATTAATCAATTTTTGTTGAATATTCTCAGGCAAAGAAGAACTAAGGCCATTAAGATACATTTCTTCCGTATTAAACCCTTCAGGCTCAATAAAAATTTGATGTCTGTCTTTATCTTTAAATTTTACTATCTTATCCTCAATAGAAGGACAATATCTTGGACCATTACCCACAATCTCGCCAGAATAAAGAGGTGATAAATGCATATTTTCACTAATTATTTCGTGAGTTCTTTTATTAGTATAAGTTACATAACATGAGAGCTGAGATTTATCTAACTTGCCATTTGAAAAAGAGAAAGGTATGATGTCTGAATCTCCAAATTGAACCTCAGTCTTTGAAAAATCCACACTTTTTTTATGAATTCTAGCTGGAGTGCCTGTTTTAAGCCTACCCATTTCAAATCCAAGGCCAAGCAAAGTTTTGTCAAGCCCATAAGCAGAAAATTCAGCAAGCCTACCCATATCAGCTCTATACTCACCAATAAATATTTTACCTCGAAGAAACGTCCCTGTTGTAAGCACAACCACTCTTGATTTAAACTTATTACCCCTCTCTGTAACAACACCTTCAATTTCATTTCTCATAGAATTAAGAAGAAAATCAACAACTGTATCTTGGAAAAGATCAAGATTATCTTGACGCTCTAAAGTTTCTTTAGCCTTGGTTTGGTACATTAATTTATCAGCTTGGGCGCGTGGAGCTTGAACTGCAGGACCACGACTTTTGTTTAAAACTCTAAACTGAATCATACTAAAATCAATAATACGACCCATTTCTCCGCCAAGAGCATCGATTTCTCTAACCATATTACCCTTAGCAAGCCCACCAATAGCGGGATTGCAAGAAAGCTTTCCGATTGTATCTAAATTTTGAGTAATCATTAAAGTTTTAAAATTCAATCTTGAAAGAGCAAGCGCAGCTTCAATTCCCGCATGACCTCCTCCAATAATAATTGCGTCAAAATCCATATTTATTTCCCCAAACAAAAATTCTTAAACATATTGTCAAGAACATCTTCACTACTAATTTCTCCTGTTATTTCACCCAAACAGTTGACAACTTCATAAGCATCAAATGCTAACATATCATAACTCACTTGACGCTCAATTTTACTCAATAAATCTAAAATTAAAGCATAAGCTTTCTCTAAAAGTTGCATCTGCCGTCTTGACGATATTATTACATCATCAACACCAAGCTCTACTCTCTCATAAGAAATTAATTCCTTTATTTTGTCATAGAGAATATCTATTCCTTCTAAATTTTTAGTACTAATCATTATTAAATTTGAAGAATTTAACACGCTCGAACGAACAAATTCCTCAGTAGATTTATTTATCTTTAAATCTATCTTATTTAAAACAAATAATACTTTAATATTAGATTTGTTTGAATCAATAAATAAAAAATCATCTCTTGTTAAATCTGAACTAACATCAATAACATAAATTACTAAAGATGCTTCCTTTATTAAAGAATTACTTTTTTCAATTCCTAATCTCTCAACAAAATTATCAGCATCTCTAAGACCCGCTGTATCAAAAAGATTAAATAAAATACCATCAAGCTCAAAACTTGCTTCAATATAATCTCTTGTAGTACCAGGATCTGAAGAGACAATTGATCTATCTTTTTTGAGAAACAAATTAAATAACGAAGACTTGCCAGCATTAACAGAACCTGCTAAAACCAAGGTAACACCACAATCAATTTTTTCATAAACTCTATAAGAATTAATTAATTTTTCAAGCTCAGCCTTGCTATTTAAAATTAAGTCAAAAGGGATGTTAATCTCGTAATCATCAACCTCATAATCAAGATAAACACTAATAGCCGAGAGAAAATTTAAAATACATTTTTTTATTGCATCTATTTTAACAAATAAAGCTCCAGAAAGTTTATTAACTGCAAGAGAATAAGTTTTATTAGTCTTGGCAAAAACAATCTCATTAATTGCTTCTGCTCTTGTAAGATCAATTTTTTTAGCAAGAAATGCGCGTAAAGTAAATTCACCAGGCTCAGCCATCCTAAACCCACTTTTTAAAAACAAATCTATAATCTTTTTAATTCCAATCACAGAACCATGAGCTATAACTTCAATAGAATCTTGCCCCGTAAAGCTCTTTGGTGCTCGATACAAACACACAATAACTTCGTCTACCTTGCAATTGTTCTCATTATCTAATATATAACCATAATGAATCGTATTCCCAGATGCTGAATTAAGAGCTGCATGATTTGAAAAGATTTTAGAAAATTTAGAAATAGAAAAAGATCCACTGCTACGTATCACACATAAGGCACTACTTAAAAGGGGAGTTGCAAGAGCTACAATGTCATCATCTTTTTCAAAAAACTTACTCATACCTTAATGTATTATAACACAATAAAAAAACAAAGTTGATTTGTAAATATATTTATAATGGCTTATAATTAATTTTATAAAAATGAAAGCAAAACTTGAAATTGAACTAAGAGATGTCTTGAAAAAAGAACTTCTCTTAGTAGAAGAAGTATATAAGTCATACTTAAAAATAAAAGAAAATATCGACAATAAAAATGAAATAGAACTTAAAGAGATCGTAAACGAAACAAAAATATCACTTGAAAGTTTTAAAAAAATTGAAAGCAAAAGAGACGAAATTTGGAAAAAATTTACCAAAAATGAAAACTTTAAATCAACTTACGAAGCTGTAGAAAAATTAACTACAATTCATAAAAAAGAAATATACGACTATATACACAAATTGAAAATTGGAATACTAAATATCAAAAATTTAAACTGCATAATACAAAACTATGTAAACACATCTCTTGACATGTTAGCAATAATATTTCAAGATATCCAAGAAAGTGTAGAAAATGTAACTTACAAAAACCCTTACGGGCCAAAAATTGGACGCTCAAACGAAGCTTCCATTTTAATAAATAAAAAACTTTAAAGGAGTTTAGAGTGGATTCAACATTCTCAGGAATAGAAATTGGCAAAAGAAGCTTATTTGCAAATAAAGATGCAATGAATACAGTTGGGCACAATTTATCCAATGCTACAAAGCCTGGATATTCAAGACAAAGAGTAACAATGAAAGCCGAAATTCCTCTTTATGCTCCACAAATAAACAGAGCTAAAAAACAAGGGCAATTAGGTCAAGGAATTGTAGTGCAATCTATAGACAGAGTAAAAGACGAGCTACTTAACACAAGGATCATTGAAGAATCACACCTACTAGGATACTGGACTTCGCAAGATAAGTTTATATCAATGCTAGAAGATGTTTATAATGAACCTGAAGATCAATCAATAAGAAAAAGATTAAATGATTTTTGGGAAAGTTGGCAAGATCTAGCAAATCAACCACAAGGTTTAGCAGAAAGAAAGATAATTCTAGAAAGAGGTAAATCTTTTTGCGAAGTAATGAGAAGTAGATTCCATTCTCTTGAAAGAATTTACGTAATGGCAAACGATGAAATAAAAATTACAACAGATGAGGCAAATAATTATATTAAAAACATTGCAAATCTTAATAAACAAATTGCAAAATCTCAAGCAATGAAAGACAATCCAAATGATTTAATGGATGCAAGGGACTTAATGGTTGAAAAATTAGGCAATTTAATGAGTATATCAATTGAAAATAAACAGGATCCCAATGAATTTTTAATTCACTCAGAAGGAAGGCACATTGTACAAGGTTCAATTGCTAATGAATTCAAACTAGAAGCTACAAACGGACCTACTAGAACTAGATGGAACATTTTATGGGCAAATAATGATAAAGTTTACCTTAAAACGGGAAAGCTGGGATCTTTGCTTAACATAAGAGATAAAGAGATTAAAAATGAAATTGATGAACTGAATAATTTGGCTGCCAACATTGTAGAGCTTGTTAATGAAATACATGAAACAGGGCATGGAATGGACAAAAAAAGCGGAAGAAGCTTTTTTTCTCAAGAATTAAAATTAACTGATGATCGTGGTAGGTATGATACTAACGGAAATGGCCAATTTGATTCCGTTCATATCTTCAAAATTAATAGCACAAACGAAGTATTCCCAGAAGAGAAATTGGGATTTTATGGAATTCTTAAATTTGAAGCTACCAATGGTAATGAGATTATAGAAATACCTTACAATGCTCCAGATACAGTTCGAGATGTACTAAATAGAATAAACAATTCCAATGCACAAGTTACAGCAAGAATTAACTCAGAAGGTAAGCTTGAAATCAAAGCGGTCAAAGAACAAGAAAATGAGAACATAACATTTAGAATCAAACATATAGAAGATTCTGGATTATTTCTAACAAAATATACAGGAATATTAAATGCATCTGGGCCTGAGGGAGCTTATGATTATAAGAATATTGACACAACAGACAAATTAACACCTAAATCTACTTATTCAATCTCACCTCTAAAAAATCCTGCAGCATGGATAAAAGTTGCAGACACAATAGACTCAGATCCTTCAAAAATAGCAGCGGGAATCAAAAATCCAACAAATGAAATATCTATTGGGGATAACCAAGCAGCGCTGAGAATCTCCTCTTTTGGAAATACTCAGATTATGATTGGCAAAAATTTAACACTAAATGATTACTTTGCAAATACAGCATCAAACATAGCAATAAAAGGACAAATATCGGAAATTACAAAAGAAAGCCAATCTCAAATATTAAAAGATTTAACAGATCTAAGAATGTCTATTTCTGGGGTAAATAAAGATGAAGAACTTGCAAACATGATTGAATTTCAACAAGCATTTATTGCAGCAAGTAAATTTATTGCTGTTTCTACTGAACTAATAGACACAGTAATAAATAAAATGGGAGTATAAGCATGATAAATAGAGTAAGCCATCCATTAACATATGAAAATTTAAAAACCTCTGCAGCAGAACAAGAATCTAAGATTACAAGACTTTTAGAAAACTTATACAAAGGCGGCAAAAGAATTGTAAAACTAAGAAACGATCCAACAGGCGTTACTCACGCAATAAGACTAGATAGCGACATATTTAAGCTAAACGTATACATAAAAAATATTGGCACTTCTAAAAGCAACCTTAGATATGCAGAGGGATACTTACAATCTCTTGCAAATATTTTAACACGAGCTAAAGAAATTGCCATTCAAGGAGCAAGCGGAACTTACGAGGCAGATGACAAAAAAATGATATCAAAAGAAGTAAATGCCCTACTCGAAGATGCCATTGCAATAGCAAACGCTAAAGGACCTGATGGATACAGTATATTTTCAGGAACCAAAATTGATAGCGAAGCATTTAAAGTAACTAGAGAGAACAAAATAAGCAAAATAAGCAAAGATGGTGAAGGCCCGCAAATAATTAAAGTAGAATACAACGGCAATCAAGCTGAAAAGAAAACAGAAGTATATAATGAAGTACATATGTCAAATAATTACCCTGGAAATAAAATATTTTTCTTGCAAAACCAAAATATTATCTCATCAATAAACACTAATGGATTTGCCGTAAAAGAAAATACAAAAATTTATATTGACAATATTGAAATAGGATTAACAATAGGAGATACTGCTCTTGATATTGTTGCAAAAATCAATGAATCCTCAGCACCTGTTGAAGCAAGCATTGATCCCGTTTTAAACTCATTGTCTATTAAAACTACAACTCCACACCAAATTTGGATAACAGAAGCAAAAGAATCAAATGTTTTACAAACGCTTGGAATACTTACTAAAAACAATGATACTAAACTACCTCCTTATAACCTTTCTAGCAGTACAGAAGTTAGAAGTAGATCTATTTTCGATGCGCTTATTGATCTTAGAGACACACTTTACAATAATAAAGAAGAGCTTATTGGAAGCAGAAGCCTAGCAGAAATTGATGGAAGCCTAAAAAGACTGTTTATATCCATTGCGGATCTTGGAGCAAAAGAAAATAGACTTGACAGAAGCTACGAAAGAATAAGTAAAGAGACTGCAGACATGAAAGAAGATATGGTCCAATACACCGATATTGATGTAACAAAAGCAATAACTAATTTAAATATGGCAAGCTTAGCTTATCAAGTATCTTTAGGAATCTCTGCTAAAATAATGCAAACAACATTATTAGATTTTATAAAGTAAAATGATAAATGAAAAAAGCATAGAGTTTGATTTTCCTGAAGGAATACTTGGATTTGAAAACATTAAAAAATTTATAATAAAGGACTCTAAATATAAGCCTTTTTCTATTATGCAATCCATTAATAAAGACGTAAGTTTTTTAGTGACATCTCCTTTTAATTTTTTAAGTGAATACTTACCAAATATCAAGAAAAAAGATTGGTTGGACATTAAAGTAAAAACAGAAAATGAAAAAATTATACTATGTATAATCAATATGCATGTTAATAATTATAAAGACATTACAGCTAACCTAAAAGCACCAATCATAATCAACAAAAAAAAATTAATCGGAAAACAAGCTATATGCACAAATGAAAAATATTCACTACGCCATAAAGTTTTCAAGGAATAAAAATGCTAGTATTATCAAGAAAAGTAAATGAAAGTATTAAAATAAACTCTAATATTGAAGTTTTAATATTAGAAATAAAAAAAGATACTGTTAAAATAGCAATCAAGGCTCCTGAAAACATTAAAATATTTAGATCTGAAATTTATGAATTTATTATCGAAGAAAATAAAAAATCAATACTAAAAGGCGGGCACAACATAAGCAAAATTAAAAGTCTATTTAATCATTATTTTAAGAATGAAAATTAACCTCTGCATCACTTTGCCTTATATAAAGCGGTCCCGATAAAATATCATCACTTTTGCTATTTTTTAAGTATTTAGCTATTCCAAGTTCTGTTAAAATTCTCCCAAACGAACTTAAATTTTCAATGATTTTAAATTTATAATTGAATTCCTCAAAAGCATTCTCCAGATTATTCCCAATAAGCACTGAATCTGGATCAATCTGATTTAGATACTCAAACAAATCTTCCTTAGAAAAACACAAAATCTTTCCCATCAATTCACAATTTTTATAATGCCCAAGAAAATATTTACCAGCAGTAAAAGTTAACACAATTACACTGGAACTGTTTTTAGCTAAATTTGCAAAAACATCTAATGTAGAAATATTGACAAAAGGAATAGAAAGGCCCAAAGCAAGACCTTTGACAAAGCTTAAACTAATTCTAAGCCCAGTAAAAGAACCGGGTCCATAGGAATTTATAATTAATTTGATTTGATTAAGATCAATATTATTTTTAGTTACAAAATCATTGAAAATTTTTGGAATACTAAAATTAAAATTTGATTTAAGTTCAAATAATGAAAAATCCTTATTGTTAATTTTGCAATAAACTATTAATGCTTTATATGAAAATTCAAATGCAAGCGTATTAATCATCAAATTCTATAACCCTACCTGAACCGACTATTTTAAAAGTTAAAAAAAATAATCTGTCTTTTGGAAGAACACTTAAAGCAATTTGTGGCCATTCGATAGCAATAATTGAGTTAAGATCCAAAAGTATTTCCAATCCTCCAATAAGTTCAAATTCTTCCAAGGAAAACACCCTATATAAATCAATATGATAAAACTTAAAATCTATAAAATCATAAACATTAACAATATTATAAGTTGGACTTGTAAAATAAGAAATTCCAAGATTAAGGGCAAGTCCCTTTAAAAAACTAGTTTTTCCAGAACCCATATCACCATTTAAAACAAATACTTTACCAATTGGCAAAGGATAAAAAAAGGATTTAGAAAAATTTATCATTTTTTTTTCTGATTTAAATTCTAAAATCAAGGAAGCTTACCTTTAAAATCCAAATCAATTACACGTCTTTTAATTGCAACCATTAACTTTAAAACAGGATAATTCAAAAGATCTATAAAATCAATAGTGACATGCTTTTCTCCTAAGGGCGTAGCTTCAATTACAAACTTTACTTTTTTGATCTCTAGGGTGTCGTTATACTTATAAACAACATCGGCAAAATATACATTTCTGTAATAAATAAAACTCTCTTGCTTTTCAATATTACTAAGAGAAATAAGCTGCACAATAATAATCCTTAAAATAAAGTAAACTCCCAAAAAGCCAACATAAGAATACTTTTATTTAGCGCTATTTTTCAAGGCGGAATTTTTATTCTTAACCTCTGAATTGCTTTTAACTAATCATTGACTAAAAATCCTCAAATTCCTAAATTTGATGAGATGTCGCAAAAAAATAACTCTAATTCTTAAAATTAAACCCTCCAGGAGCTTTGATTTTTCATCTTCTTATTTCTAAAACAATTTTTTTAAAAGCTTCAGCATCTTCAATCGCCAAATTAGACAAAATTTTTCTATTAATTTTTATATTAGACTTTAATAAACCCTCAATAAATCTTGAATAACTAACCCCAGTACCACTTAAAGCGGCAGAAATTCTTGAAATCCATAAGCGTCTAAAATCTCTTTTTCTAGCCTTTCTATCTCTTGTAGCATACATCATGCCCTTTCTCAGAGTATCCTTAGCTTTTTTATAATTACTCTTTTTTGTCCCCCAAAACCCTTTTGTCTTTTTTAAAATTCGCTTACGCCTTGCAACGTGAACTGTGCCGTTTTTAGCCCTAGCCATATCTATCTCCCAAAATTATTTTAACCATAAGGTAATAAAGTTTTAATTCTTTTAACTTCAAAACAAGAAAGATTGCCCAATTTCCTTAAATTTCTCTTACGTTTAGAAGATTTTTTTGTCAAAATATGCCTTAAATTTTGTTTTTTATACTTAACTTTGCCACTTACAGTAAAAGAATATCTTTTTTTTGCACTTTTACGCGTTTTCATTTTGTTTGCCATTTTACCCCCTTTAATTTAATATTTATTTTTTAAACTTCGGCGCTACAATCAAAAACATTGTCTTGCCTTCCATTTTAGCCGCAGACTCCAAAACATAATTCATATCACCTACTTTTTCAAGAATACTATTTAAAATACCATATCCTAAATATGTATGAGCAAGTTCACGACCTCTAAATCTTATTGTAACTTTAACCTTATTACCATCTTTGAGAAAACTTAAAATGTTTTTTGATTTAAAATCAAGGTCATGAGTATCTATCTTAGGCTGCATTCTGACTTCTTTAAGCTTAATTACCTTTTGATTCTTTTTTTGTTCTTTTTGACGCTTTTCTTGATGAAATTTATATTTCCCATAGTCAATAATCTTGCAAACCGGGGGAGATACATTAGGAGAAACTTCAACCAAATCAAGCCCAGCTTCTTTTGCCTTTTTAATGGCATCTTCAATTAACAAAACCTCTTGTGTTCCATTTTCGAAAATAACTCTTACCTCACGAGCCTTAATTCTATAATTAATTTTCAATTCCTTGTCATTTGATCTGGATCTATCCCTATCTCTATTGGCATTTCTATTTATCATCTAAAAAATATGTACTCCTTAATTAATTAATTAATTAATTAATAATTAATTTTAATATACATTCACTAAAAAGTAAATTCTAAGATTTGGTCAATCGATTGATTTAAAAAACATTGATTTAAAAAATATTTAAAAGTAGAATTATACTTACAATGAGTTTATTTTTATTAACTAGTCTACCGCTAATATTAACAATATATATGAATACTCAGCTAAAAGAAAGTAAAACAAAAAATACTCAAGCCCATGTTTTAGCAATATTTTTTGCAATAACAATTTTTTCTTTTCTTTATTTAACTCAAGAATTTATTTTATACAGATCATTTGATTTAAACTACGCATCAAGAATAAGCCTAGGAATTACAATATTTATAAAAGAGCATTTATACTACTACATATTCCCCCTATTAATATTTATGTTTTTTTTCACCCTAAATGAAAATTCTTCATTTAAAAAAAACTCAACAATTCTTATATATTTTACATTCGGACTAATATTTTCTAAAAACCTAGAAATAGCAATCCTAAATAGCAAAATTTTTGGAATCTATGAATATATTGAATTACCAATACTTAATGCAATAGAACTAATAGTTTCATCCATAATCTTTGAAAAGAAAATTGAAAAAGGCCAAAAATATTCAGCAAAAGCATACAAAATTATTCTTTCTCCTATTTTATTTTTAGGATTATTTATTACAACCTTAAAAACATTAATTCTAACCAATATGAGCCTCTATGCCTTCATAATATTTACATCAGCTTTAATATTTATAGCAATTAATAATAAGTATGCTAAAAAATAGTATATCTCCCCCAAAAAAACTCGTTATAATAGCGCTCTTAGCAATCTTAACACAAGGGTGCAAAGAATCTTCCGTTGTTGAAAATCAATTTAATTATGCAATAATTTTCTCGGATGCAACCGAATATTTTTTTGAAATTCAAAAAACTCCATTTATAAAAAATAAAATACTATTTATAAATGACAAAAATTTAGAAATTGTAAAAGACAAACTTAAAACAATAAAAAAAATACTATTAACCCATAAATCAAATAACGAAATACTAAATAACGAAATACTAAAAGATAAAATTTTTCATCTATCAAAAATAAAATTTTCTTTAAAAAAATCTATTGATTTCCTGCTTGATGGAAAATCAATAGATCTCCAAAAAACATTACTATTTAGAGACAAATCTCTGAATAATGAAGACCTTGAATACTTGGAAAAAAAGGGTAAAGAAAAAAATATTAATATCATCCTAATAAACGACCAAAACATATCCTATGTAAAAACATTTATTACTCCCCAAATTAAAACAATAATATTATTCTCTTTAAGAGATAATATTATTGTTTTAAAAAAGATGTCGAATTCGCCTTTTTTGAAAAATATAAAATTTGTATTAATTGGTAATACAAGAAAAGACTTAAAAATTATTAAGCTAAAATATGTAATCACCCTTAAAGAATCTGATTTAATAGAAATAGTAAAAGGCGTTGAAAAAAATTTTCAATACGAGTTTAACATTTATAAACAATAAAAATGATTAAATTTGCAAATAATAATAAAACATGTAAAAAAGTAGCTATAAATAAACAATTTAATGCAACAATAAAATATCTTTAAAACTATTAAATACAGCAATAGCAATATCATTAACAGAGCAATTTTTAATCCTTGCAATCTCAAGACATACATATCCTAAAAACAAGGGCGAATTTACTTTACCTCTTAATGGCACTGGAGCTAAAAAAGGACTGTCCGTTTCTATTAAAATATCATTAGCATTTAACTTGCTAACAACAATCCTTAAAGGTTCTGCATTTTTAAAAGTTATATTTCCTGAAAAAGAAACTTTGAATCCTAAATCAATAAATTTTTTAGCATGCTCATAAGTTCCTGAATAACAATGTAATATACCCCTATTTAAAAAATTTAAAGACCTTACAATATTATAAGCATCATCATAGGCGTCTCTTATATGTAAAATAACTGGCTTTTTATATCTACCAGCCAAATACAATTGCTCTTCAAAAGCTTTAATTTGAAATCCCTTGTTATCTGCCTTCAAATAATCAAGACCCATCTCACCAATGGCAACAACATTTTCGCTAATCAAAATTTTTTCAAGATGTTTAATATCATCTTTAAAATTATCACCTAAATTTAAAGGATGAATACCTGCTGTTAAAAACACATTAGAATAACAGCTTAAAAGATTTTTTCTATCATTAAAATCACTAGGATGTAAACCAACATCAAGAAAATAAGAAAAGCCGTTTTTAAAACATTCATTAATAATATAATTAACATCTAAAGATCTTTTCTTTAATTCGTAAAAATGAACATGTGTGTCTATTAATTTATCAAAAAAAATAGATTTTTCAGTTTCAAGTAAACGTTCCATCATTCCATTTTTTTCCTAAGAGCCGCAAGGTAGTCAATAACAACAATATTTTTCATACCAAGATGCAAAAAACTTGATAAAATATCAACAGCACTTTCAATCTGCCCTAATGCTTCATAACATTCAGCAGCACTAACATATAATACTGAATTTTTAGGATTATTTTTAATTAAACTTTTAATAGCTATTAATGCTTCGTTATATTTACCTTGTTCTTTTTGAATAAGAGCAAGTCCAAGTATAGCAAACATATCAAAATCAACATCAAGAGCTTTTTTATAATAAATCTGAGAATTTTCATAATCATTCAAATAGCGATAAGCATCTCCTACCCTTGTAAGAACCAAATTATTTTTTGGATCTTTTTCAATAATATCAAGCCAATATTTTAAAGCCTCTTTATATTCTTTATTTCCCCTATAACAATCAGCAAGCCCAAAAAGAGCATAAAAATTGTTAGGGGATATTTCTAAAGCCTTTTTAAAAAAATAAATTCCTCTAGTAAATTCCCTTAGCTTCCGATAACAATTACCAATTGAAGTCAATACCCTAACATCAACTTTGGATTGATTTAGCTCATATATTCTAAGCCAATACTTTAAAGCCTCTTTATATTCTTTAAAGTCGTAATATAAATGACCAATCCCTACAAGCGCATAATCATTTTCAGGGATTAATTCCATTACCTTAAGATACGTTTGCTTAGACTTTTGAAAATTTTTTAGTTTCCTGTAAGATGAAGCAACTCTTGTTAAAACCGTTATATTCTCAGGATCATATTTTAAATACTCTTCCCATATGTCTGTGGCTTTTTTATAATCATCCAAACTTCTGTAACAATCTCCAAGCCCAAAAAGAGCATAATTATTGTTTGGGTGCTTTGCAAGACATCTTTGATAATAAACTATTGCTTTATTGTAATTATTCTTCTTCCTTTCAATATCTCCAAGCCCAACAAGAGCATAATTATTCTCATTATCCTTTTCAAGGATATCAGAAAACAAGCTTTCTGCTTCAGAAAGTCTTTCTTCTTTGATCAACTGATATCCTCTTTTTGATTTTTCGGTGACATCAAGAAGTTGACCATCAGGAATGCTTGAGAGATTCTCTAAAACATCCAAAATTTTTTCATTCAACATAAATACCCCTTTTAAATCGGTTTATCAAAGATATAACTTTTAACTATCTTGAACATACCACAAATAAGAATACGCAAAGCTCAATTTATATACAAATATAACAAAACCTAATCTAACTTTAATATCCAACTTAATAACATTCATTATATAAAAAAACATAAAAAAATATAATTGATTTTTTTGCTCAAGATTATTCTATTTGTTAAATAAAAGCAGTTTTTTAAAAAGAATGTTAAAATAAAACATAAAAATAGAATTTTAACACAAAACTTACTAAAAAGCCTAACAAAAAAATCTAAAATTAATATAAACTATTACTATCTTTCAGGAGAAATCGTAATGCTTTTAGAAAAATTAAATTCAGCGACAAGTAAGATTAAGTCGATAGAAGAAAAATTGCAAGATACAAATCTAATTAAAAATCAAAAAAAATATTCAAAAATAATAAAAGAATATACATATTTAGAAAAAATAAATACTAAAAAAATTGAATACGAAAAAATACTAAGTCAAATCAATGATAACAAAAACATCTTAGAAAAAGAAGAGCACCAAGAAATGAAAGAACTAATAAAACAAGAGCTAATTGATCTGGACAAAAAAAGGGAAGATCTTGAACATCAAATAAAAATATTACTTTTACCTCAAGATGAAAATGATAGCAAAAATATAATAATCGAAATTAGAGCTGGGACAGGAGGAGAAGAAGCTGCCCTTTTTGCAAACAATCTTTATACCATGTATATAAAATATTCAGAGAAAAAAAAATGGAAAACAGAAATCATAAACTTTAATGAAACAGAACTTGGGGGATTTAAAGAAATAATCTTTGAAATTAAAGGAAAAGATGTATTTAAAAAATTAAAATATGAAAGTGGTGTCCACAGAGTACAAAGAATTCCTATAACAGAGTCTAACGGAAGACTTCAAACCTCGGCTGCTACAGTAGCAGTGCTACCTAACATTGAAGAAACTGAAATTGACATTAATGAAAAAGATTTAAGAATTGATGTTTACAGATCATCTGGAGCTGGTGGACAACATGTTAATACAACCGATTCTGCAGTCAGAATAACACACCTGCCAACAGGGATTGTTGTGCAGTGCCAAAATGAAAGAAGCCAACATAAAAACAAAGACCAAGCAATGAAAATATTAAGAGCAAGGCTTTATGAATTTGAAGATTCTAAAAAACAAGAGCAAAGATCAAGCAATAGAAAACAACAAGTGGGTTCAGGGGATAGATCTGAAAGAATTAGAACATATAATTTCCCTCAAAATAGAATAACAGATCACAGAGCAAACATAACTCTTTATAAATTAGAAGAATTTATGCAAGGAGAACTTGATCCGCTTCTTGATCCCTTGATTATAGAACTTCAAGAACAAACATTAAAAAGCAACAATACACAATAATGAATGTAAACGAAGTTATAAATTATGCTAAAAATAAAAATTTAGATACAATAGAAGCACTACTAATCCTTGAATTAATTTTAAAAACCAGAAAAGAGTTAATAATTGCAAATACAAAAAAAAGGTTAACAAAAAGAGAAGAAAAACTTTTTTTAAATCAAATAGATAAAATAAAAAAAGGAACTCCTATTCACTACATACTACAAAAAAAAGAATTCATGGGCATTGAATTTAACCTAAACAAACATGTCTTAATTCCAAGATTTGATACAGAATGTTTAGTAGAAGAAGCCTTAATTCAAATTCAACAAAATGACTTTAAAAAAATATTAGACTTATGCTGTGGCAGCGGATGTATAGGGCTTTCTATTGCCTATTACATGAAAAAAAAAGTAATACTCTCAGATATTTCAATAAAAGCTTTAAAAATGGCGGCAAAAAATACAAAAAAGCTCAAACTTGAAAAATTTGTAGAAATAATCCGCTCTAATTTGCTAAGCTGTATAAAGGAAAGGTTTGATATAATAATTACAAATCCTCCTTATTTAAACAAAGAAGAATTAGAAATAAAAAATAAAATAAAAAAAGAACCCGCAAAAGCTCTTTTAGGATTTGGAAAAGATGGCCTTAATATTTCTAGAAAAATATTAAGCCAATCAAAAGAAAAACTTAATCCAAATGGACTTATAATAATAGAATCGGCTCCTTGGCAAATAAAAAGTTTAAAAGACTTTGCAATCAAAAAGGGATTTAAACATTTAAAAACCATTTATGATCTTGAAAAAAGAGCAAGAGCGCTGGTATTGGAACAAGAATATGATACAAGCATATGAAATTGCGCACTTAATAAAAATAAATGATCTTGAAAAAGCTAAAAATATTTTCAAAAAAACTGTTGAGAATACTTATAAAGATGAATTTGAACAGAAAAGCATATTCAAAGCTCTAGAAATAGCAGAACAGCTCCACCATGGCCAATACAGAGAAAGCGGAGAGCCCTATATTATTCATCCAATAATGGTTTCATTATTTCTTGCCAAATTTCAACTAGATTTTAAAGCAACTATTGCTGGATTGCTCCATGACGTACTTGAAGATACAAATATCGAAAAAGAAGAAATAGTAAAAGAATTTGATGAAGAAATCTTAAGCTTAATAGATGGTGTAACCAAAATTCATGATTTACACAATAAAACAAGAAGCATAAAAGAAGCTAATACTATTTCAAAAATGTTTTTTGCAATGACACACGACATTAGAATAATAATAATAAAACTGGCAGACAAACTACATAATATGACAACTCTCTCTTATTTACCCAAAAACAGGCAAGATAGGATTGCAAAAGACTGCCTTTCAACTTATGTTCCAATAGCAGAGCGCCTTGGAATCTCATCTCTTAAAACATATCTCGAAGATCTTTCGTTTAAGCATCTTTATCCTAAAGATTATAAAGAGATAAAAAATTTTTTATCTGAAACAAAAATAGAAAGAGAAAAAAAACTATACAAAGGTAAATTATCAATAGAAAAAGAACTTCAAAAAAGCGGAATTGAAGCAGAAATTACAGTAAGATCAAAGCACTTTTATTCAATATTTAGAAAAATGCAAACAAGAACAAATAAGCTTACTCAAATTTTTGATACTCTAGGAATAAGAATAATTTGTAAAAAACAAAAAGAATGTTATGAGATATTAGAAATTGTTCACAGAGTATGGAAACCAATTCCAGGAAGACTTAAAGATTATATTGCAAGTCCAAAAGAAAATAAATATCAATCACTACACACCACCGTAAGAATACCTGAGGACAATCAGCTTATTGAAATACAAATTAGAACAGAAGAAATGGATAGAATTGCTAATTATGGGGTTGCAGCCCATTGGATATATAAAGAACAAATTGCACTTAAAGCTGATGATCTTTCATTTATAAACCGAATAAAAAAATGGCAACAAGAATCGGCTAACAAAAGTCAATATTCAATGAATGATATCCACAAAGAGTTGTTAAATACATTCATATATGTCTACACCCCAGAAGGAGAAGTAGTAGAGCTTCCTTTTGGATCAAATTCAATTGATTTTGCATACATAATACACACAGATATTGGAGACCAAGCTCTTTATGCAAAAATAAATGGAAAAATAAGTTCAATCACAAAACCGCTTAAAAACGAACAAATTGTAGAAATATTCACATCAAAAGACTCAAAACCAGATGTAATATGGCTAAATAGTGTAAGAACAAAAAAAGCCCGATCAAAAATTAGATCGTGGCTTAACAAAAATGACAATACAATTTTTGTAGACAACAATATTATTGCGTATCTTGTTGGAGCAAACAAAGAACAAAGAAGGCTTTTTAGTTTATTCAAAGCCTATACTAAAACTAAAATAAAAAGAATTGCAATAGACTCTGAATGCAATCCTACAACAGGTGAAGATATTATTGGAATAATACATAAAGACGAAATAATAGTGCACAATGAAAATTGTCAAAAACTTAAGTACTATAAAAAAAATCAATTGATTGAAGTTGAGTGGGAGGCAACACCAACTAGAAAAGTACATCACATTATTTTGCTTTTAAAAGAATTGAAGGGGATATTTAGCTATCTTGAAAACATTTTCACAATCAATGACGTAAGACTTATTAGTGAAAAAATAGAAGACTGTGGAAATGGGCATGGAATAACAAATATAATAGTCTCGTCAAATGCTAAAAATATAGAAAAAATTATTTCTGCTTTAAAAGAAAACTCAAATATCTTACAAATAATGCAAGTAGAAGAAGACATTAAAAATTATGACAATTAAAATATTATTATCATTGTTATTAATTGCTTTGACAAGCGCCCCTATTGTGCCAAATAAAATGGGAAAAAATATACCTAATTCAAACAATAAAATTGCAAACATAACAACTGAAAAGAACATAAAAATGCACATTGAAAAAATTAATCAACCAAGCAAAAAACAAGAAAAAATAATAAACACTTTTAATTATATAAAAAAATATTTCAATACAAATGAAATTAAATATATGGAATATTCTTTACAAGAAATTGGCTTTATTGGGTATTCTCAAAAAATAATACATTCTAAAATCAAAGGAAAAAGCTCAGCTATTTATAATATAATCATTCCAATTAAAATACTAAATAATTTAAAAAATAATTTAGCAATTGGGATTGCTATTGAACTTTTGAACAAACTTAAAAATACTAACCCTGAAAAGAGTATAAATTTTTTTTTTGTTGAAGATGATTCTTTAGAACAAAACACAATAATTAGCAGCAGAATTTTACTTAGCAACAATTATTTAGGAAAAAATACAAATACAATATACTTAATGCTAAACGAAAATAAAATAAAAAATAAACTTTACCTAGAAAATGAATCTTTAATAACAAATTCAAAAACAAATTTGGGATTTTTAAAAGCTATTATAAAAACCTTTGAAAAAAATAAACTTGATTTTAATACAACAAAAATAACTGAAAAAAAATTAAACAATTTATATAATTTATACTGGGAAGAATCTATCCCCTTTTTAATAATAAATAACAATTTAAATCCTATATTAGCTCAAAATAAAAATACTATTTTTGAAATTTACAAATCAATCGAAGAAGCATTAACCAACCAGTACAAAAGTAAAAATACTAATGAAATACACTACATTGTAATTGATACGCCCTTTAAAAAAATAATAATTAATGAAATTGCTTTAATAGCGTTAATTTACATTTGTTATAACTTGATTATCATTGTATTTATTAGAAAATTCAAAGAAGCTGGATTGGTCATGAAGAAAGTAAAAAATAATTACTACAAATTAGTAAGATTGTTTTTTACTTTTTTTTTAAGCACGTATCTATCCTTATTACTTACAAATAAAATATTTGTAAGTAATGAAAACACAGCAATTTACAGTATAACAAATCCAAAATATCTAATAATTTTTTTTACAACTTTGCTCATACATAATCTTTTGTCTCTTTTTACATATAATTTCACAATATACTTAAATTACAGACAACTTAAATATCTGGCAATATCAACCTCCGTTATTGAACTAATAATATTAATGTTTATTAAAGTAGAATTTATCTTAATAATTATCATAAAAAGCATTTTGCTATTAATAAAACCAAATAAAAATACTATTATTCAAAAAATATTAGTAATAATTATTTGGATAATCAATTTTATGTTAATAACATTAATACAAAATACTACATCAATCACAAATACACTTACATTAAGCTATCTAATCTCAATTTGTCTTTTTTCTACCATATTTATTAATATCTCAGAGCATTTAAAATCCAAGCTATCAAAAATTAAACAAAATTTAAAGAAAGTCGAAAAACTTGGCCTTATAACTTTTTTTTTAGTAACCACAATCATAATATCTAAAAATATCGATAAAAAAGGGCATATAATACGAATAGAACAAATAGCCAGCTTTCCAGAAAAAATAAATAAAATAAAAATTGAATATATAAAGGACAATAAAAATCCTATCCAAATAATTTCAAATGAATTTAACCTAACTTTACAAGCAAATAAAAAAACATTAAAAACTAGCATTAAAGCTGATGATGAGCTAATGAATATTGATTTTAAAAAAACAGATATAGCAGAAAGAGCTGTTTATAGCATCGATTTGGTTACTCAAAAAATTGCAAATCAAATCGAGCTGCATTTTAAAAATGCATCTAAACTAATAATTTACCAAAGCAATACTCCTTATAAAATATTGTCTAATAATATTATTTTTTCACTTAAAAACATTAGCTCTAAAAAAACAACAATTGCATTTACTCTTAAATCTCAAGATGACATAGAATATGAAGCATTTGCAAATCTACATGTTAAAAAAAATGAAATTAAAATCTACAATAAAGCCAATAATAAAGAAGAAAAAAATATAAAAATAAATTATTCTTACAAGATAAAATATTCAGGAATATTGCCCAAAGCAGAAAAATATAAACATCTCGAATACTTCAAGCTCAAAAATGATAAAGAGATTGAAAATCTAAAAACTTTAAAATTAAATTAATCTTCAAAATTAATCCTTTTTTTCCTATTAATGAAACTTTGAAAAGCATAATCAATCAAACTGTCCACTAAGTCTTTAAACTGAAGACCGTCATGACTACACATTTTAGCAAACATAGATATATCGGTAAATCCTGGAATAGTGTTTATTTCATTAAGATAAATTGTTCCTGTTTTTTTTTCAACAAAAAAATCAATTCTTGCCATACCTCTGAGTTCTAAATTCTTATAAACAAAAAAGGCATGTTCCTTAATACTTAACAACTGATTTGTCTCAAGATGTGCAGGAATATTAAAGACAATAGAATTCCCGGGAATAACAGAATATTTAGCATCATAATCATAAAATATAAAATCTTGCACAATAACTTCCCCAGGAGAAAATATTTTCATCTTTTCATTCCCAATAATAGAACATTCTATCTCTCTAGCTTCAATAAATTTCTCTATTACAATGGTAAGATCATAATTTAAAGCTTTCTCAATAAAAGGTTCAATCTGATTTTCAGTGTAAGCTACATTTATCCCAATCGAAGACCCTAGTACTGCAGGCTTAACAATAACAGGATAGCCTAAAACCTCCTTTACATTTCTTTTTACTTCCTCTTTATCTAAAAAATAATCATACTGTCTAAATCCAATAAAAGGAACTAAAGGGATATTAAAGCTTTTAAGCAAAAGTTTGCAAAAATACTTATTGCTAGCAATAGCACTACCTATAATGCCAACACCAACACAGGGAATGTCCATAACTTTTAAAACCCCTTGAATAGCACCATCCTCACCGGTTCTTCCATGAACAACAGGAAAAACAACATCAATCTCAAGATTTTTGTTATTTGAAAAAATTCCAAGTCCTGGTAATAGGCTGACAATGGGCAAAACATCTACACTAATGGGCTTTGGAGGATCAGAAACAGAATCTAATAAGTACCAAATACCTGTGCACTTATCAATATAAACAGGATAAATATTATATTTATTTAAATCTAAAAGGGCTAAATAAATGCTATAAGCGGATTTGCAAGAAATTTCATGTTCAAAAGAAACACCGCCAAATATTAACATAAGATTTTTTTTCACATCACTTCTCCTTTTCTGATTTTTTTTAAACCTAAAATAGCATTTTGAACCACCTCTTGTTCATTCCAAAAAGCTTCTGTATTTTTATAAATTATTGAACTTTCATGTCCTTTTCCTAAAACTACAACTAGGTCTCCTGCCCTTGCAAAACCTATTGCTTTTTCAATAGCTTGCTTTCTATCAGGAATAAAAAACAAATTCTGATTTACAACTTTATTTACAATTCCTTTTGCAATATCTTTAATTATACACATACTATTCTCGCCTCTTGGATCTTCATCACAAAGTACGATTAAATCAGAATAAATATCTGAAATTTGCCCTTGGAAAAATCTTTTTGCAACATCTCTTTCTCCTGCAGAACCAAAAACAGAAATCAATCTATTTTTAGCAAATCTTTTAAAAATAGGAAAAAGTTTAGAAAAAGCACCAGGGGTATGAGCATAATCAATGATTACAGAAAAATTTTGCCCTAAATTAATATTATCCATACGCCCATCAAGACTTTTAATGTAAATAAGCTTCTCAACAATGTCTTGAATATCACTATTTAAAATTTTGGAAACTAAAATAAGAGCAGCCATTACATTTTCAACATTAAAACTCCCCAACAGACTAACATTAGCAATGTATTTAACTCCTTTGTGATAAAATTCAAAACTGGTAGAATCTGTTTTCTCATCAATAAAGCTGACAAAAAAATCTGCTTGATTGCTTTTTAAACTATAAGTAAAAGATTTTTTAACAGCATTCTTAAAGTCAGAAGAATAAAAGTCATCAAGATTAACAACTCCGAAACCAGCATCATCACTCACAGATTGGAAAAGGCTTAGCTTTACATTCAAATAATTTTGAATTGTACCATGAAATTCAAGATGCTCATGTCCAATATTAGTAAAAACAACAGCAAAATAATTAACATCAATAAGTCTTGCTGTTTCAAGGTCAAGCCCATGAGAAGTAGATTCAAGAATTGCATATTGAGCCCCATTTTTAACCATATTGCTTAAAAATGAATGTATTTCTGTAGATTCAGGAGTTGACTGTCTGTAAGGATTTTTAATCAAACTTCCACTCCCATCATCAAAAAATACCGTCGATACAAAACCAACTTTAACGCCTTTGCTTTTTAAAAGCAGGTAGATATAATAACAAACAGAACTTTTACCATCAGTGCCAGTGACTCCAATAACTTTTAATTTTTTTGAAGGCTCATCGTAAAAAATATTTGAAAAATTAGACATAAATTTTCTTATGCTAAAGCTATCTACCTTAATATAAGTAACATTGGGATTGTAAAAATCCAAATCTCGCGAATATACAATAACATTGCTACCCTTTTGAATTGCGGTTTCAATAAAATCATGTCCATCAAAATGGATTCCTGGAAGAGCAAAAAATACAAACCCGGGCAAAACTAATTTGGAACTGTAAGTAACTCCTGATATTTCTAAATCAAGAGAGCCTTTTATATATTTTATTAAATCTTGATCCAATTTTAATAAAACGTCATTAAGTTTTTTATTCATATATTAAAATTTTACATAAAACTAATAAAAATAGCTAAGAAATTTGAAAATTATGCTTCAATAGAAGTTATATTTACAATTTTCTATTTTTTTAATAAACTAATCAATGTTACAAGGCGCTGTACCCAAGTGGCTAAGGGAGAAGTCTGCAAAACTTTGATTCGCCGGTTCGATTCCGGTCAGCGCCTTTTAAAGTCAAGTCAAAAATATTTTTGTTGCTTAAGAATATAATAAATTAAAGCATTTTTGTTGAAGATAAATTAAAATAATACATATGTTAGAATTAACTGTGATACTACTATTTATAATATTATCTGCTATTTTCTCAGCATCTGAAACAGCTTACACTTCCTTAAGTATACTTCAGATACAAGATATAAGAAAAAAGGGGAAATCTGGAATATCAGTGTACAACTTGGTTCAATCTCCTTCAAAATTAATCACTACTATTCTTATCGGCAACAATATATCAAATATAATTGCAAGTACACTTACAACAAAGTTTGTACTTGAAAAATACGGAAACAGCACACTTGCAATATCAACAGGCCTAATAACAATAATCGTTCTAATTTTTGCAGAAATACTTCCAAAACAAATTGCAATTTTAAATAATGAAGTCATTGCTCTATCCACTTCATTTTTTTTAAAAACATTGATTTTTATATTTACTCCACTAATATATATAATAAATAAAATAATAAAAAAAATATTAAATCTCTTTAAAATTAAAACAAGCTATAAAATGACTAAAGAGAGCATAAAAAATATGCTCTCTTTAGCGGGAAATTTAGGAATTTTAAAAAACGATTCTAGAATATTTATGCAAAAAATGTTAGATATCGATCTGGTAAGAGCTTCTGAGATCATGACTCACAGAACAGAAGTTTTCTCACTCTCAAGCTCATCAAAGCTAAAAGATGTAATTAAATTGATCAAAGAGGAAGGATACTCTAGAATTCCTATATACAAAAGACAAAGCAGAGAACAGATAATTGGAATTTTAATAGCTAAAGACCTCATAGAGATAAATAAAAAAGATATGAATAAAAGCGTTTCTCAATTTATTAAACCCGCCGTATTTGTACAACAAAACAAAAAAATAAAAGACATATTAGATATTATGAGAAAAAAGCAAAAAATAATGGCAATCGTAATTGACGAGTATGGCGGTTTTTCAGGAATACTTACAATAGAAGACATAGTAGAAAAAATTTTTGGAGCGATATCTGACGAATACGACATTAAAGAGGAAAAACCTCTGATTACACAAATCAACAACAATACTTACTCAATACTTGGAGAAACTACTTTTGACGAGATTGAAGAGATAATTGGAATATCTATTAAACATAAAGAGTATACAAATACAATCGGGGGATACTTAACAGATCTACTTGATAAAATACCACAAAAAAACGAAACCGTAACAACAACTGATGGAGAATATTTTATTAAAGAAATTCAGAATAATAAAATAAAAACAATAACTTTTATCAAGTCTAAAAAGTAACGATAAATTCGATTATAAAATAAAAATGGAGGAGAATCAAATGTTTAACATAAGACAAATTTTTAATAAAACTTACGAATATTTAATAATTATTATTACTTTAATACTAATATTAATAATAATTATTGCAAATATATTTATAGTCGGGCCATCAGAAGAAGCAATTGTACTTCGTCTTGGAAAACTTAACAGAACTCTTGATTCAGGAATACATGTTAAAATTCCATTAATTGAAGAAAAATTTATAGTGCCCGTAAAAATAGTCCAAGAAATTAAATTTGGATTTATAATATCTCCAAATGATATTAGAGAAAATGATAATGCAAGCGATGAAAGTATGATTATCACAGGAGATTTAAATATCATAAATATTGAATGGTTAGTGCAATACAAAATAAGAGATCCGTACTCATTTAAATTTAAAGTGGAAGACCCCGAGACAACAATTAAAGATATTGCAAAGTCATCAATGAATAGATTAATTGGAGACAATACTATTTTTGAAATAATAAACGATAACAGAGTAGGAGTTACAGAAGGTGTGAAATCTTCTATGAATGAAATAATAGATAATTATAATTTAGGCATTGATGTAGTGCAAGTACAAATTAGAAATGCCCTACCCCCAAAAGGAAAAGTTTACGAGGCTTTTGAAGATGTAAACATTGCCATTCAAGACAAAAATAAATACATAAACGAAGGGAAAAAAGAATTTAATCAAATAGTTCCCAAAATTAAAGGGGAAGCATTAAAGATTATTGAAGAAGCCAGAGGATACAAAGAAAGCAGAATAAATAATGCATTAGCAGACACAGAAATTTTTAATGCCATACTAGACGCTTATTTAAAAAATCCTGATATTACAAAAGAAAGACTTTACAATGAAACTATGAAAGAAATACTTGAAAACAAAGATAATATTGAATTAATTGACAAAAACTTAAAAAATTTTCTACCATTTAAAGAGGTAAAATAAATGAAATTTATAATAAATATTTTATTATCTACTATAAAAATTATAACTTTTACAATAATAGTTTGCTTGGCTATTTTGTCTATTTTCCAACCAATTTATATTTTAAAAGAAAATGAAATTTCAATAACCACTCGACTTGGAAAAATTCAAAGAACTGAAAGTTTAGCTGGGCTTAAATATAAAATTCCATTAATTGAAAGTGTACAAATATTTCCCAAAATCATTCTTAGATGGGATGGAGAACCTCAAAGAATTCCAACAGGCGGAGAAGAAAAGCAATTAATATGGATTGATACAACAGCTAGATGGAAAATTGCAGACATAAATAAATTTTATACAACAATAAAAACAATGAATAGAGCTTACGTCAGAATTGATGCGGCAATTGAACCTGCTGTTAGAGGAGTTATCGCAAAATATCCTTTGCTTGAAATTATAAGAAGCTCAAACGACCCAATTCAACGTTTGTCTAATGGAGTACTTACTCCGCAAGAAACAAAAATTAACAGTATTTATAAAATAACAAAAGGGCGGAAAATAATCGAAAAAGAAATAATTCGTATAGCAAACAACAATACCAAAGATATTGGAATTGAAATTGTAGACGTATTAATAAGAAAAGTTACTTATGATCCAAGCCTTATTGATTCTGTAAACAACAGAATGATTTCAGAAAGACAACAAATAGCAGAAGAACAAAGAAGCATAGGATTAGCTGAAAAAACAGAAATTCTTGGAAGCATAGAGAAAGAAAAGTTGAGCCTATTAAGCGAAGCAAAAGCCACTGCTGCAAAAATCAAAGCTGAAGGAGACCGAGAAGCCGCAAAAATTTATTCAAACACATATGGCAAGAATATTGAATTTTACAAATTTTGGCAAGCATTAGAAAGCTATAAAGCAGTATTAAAGGATAAAAGAAAAATTTTCTCAACGGATATGGACTTCTTTAAATATCTTCACAAGAGAAATTAAAAATTTGTAAAATACAAATCCCAAGGTACTGTTACTATAAATTATTTTTTTAGAATTAAATTCAAAAGCTAAAATTTAAAAAGAGTTGACAAACATATATACTTATGAAAAAATTAAGGTATTATAAATAAAAACGCTGCTGTAGCTCAGTTGGTAGAGCATAGGACTGAAAATCCTTGTGTCAGGAGTTCGATTCTCCTCGGCAGCATCTTAATTGAAATACAGTCGTCGCTGTAGCTCAGTTGGTAGAGCATAGGACTGAAAATCCTTGTGTCAGGAGTTCGATTCTCCTCGGCGACATTTATTTAAAGATTAAAAGGATCTCAAAGTGATACTTAAAGAAATAAAGCAAATAAAAGATCTAAATGAACAAGATGTAATTTTTGCAAGAATAGGAAATTTATCAAAACTTGGCACAAGAGTAAATGAAAAAATTATTAAAATACTTTCTAAAGGCAATACCCCTTACATTCCTGTACTTAAAAAAGAAGAAGATGAGTCATATGAGAACCTGATAAAAAAAATAAATGAAGAAATTTTAAATGATGAGCTTAACTACTTAAGAGAAAAGCTAATAGATAATCTAAGAGACGTATATAAACCCTTTAAAGAAGACGACCCAATATTTTTTACCAAGGGGAAAAAACCACTCATGAAAATAAATACATTAATGGAGCCTGAACCCAATCAAATTTATTGGAAAGAAATATTGGAAGGAAGCTTTAAAATACTTCCAAGGCATAAAATAATATCTTTGCAAAAAATTTTATTAGAAATATATCATTATTTTGATATTCAAAAGCTTAGAACAAAAGAAAACCTTAAAGATAAAAAAACTTTAAAAAAATTATATTTATATTCTGCTAGAAGAGATTACGAATTTTTTAAAGGAAAAATCAAAACAGAAGGCGATTCAATACTCCTACATTCAGTCGACACAACAATCTATTTTCTAATTACAATTGCAAATTTGAACAAAATAAGATCTTTGCAAAATGCACCTCGTTCAACTATTAAATTTTTTCTTGATAAAACTGAATATACCGAATTTACGGAATTTTTTTACGCAGAAGACATGATACTACAAGCCGCTCTTGGATCATTGCTACACTCAATAGGATTGATGCATATAACAATATTAGAAGATATAGGAAATAAAATAAGCCTTAAAAATAAAAATTCAAAAGAACAACACAAATTAAAAATAGAATACTTGGAAAAAAATATTAACATTGCTAAGAATTTGTTTAGAATAAGAGAAGACATTTCAGCTATTACGAAAATGATAATCAATGGACAAAAAGACTACCTTGATGCTACTGGATATCCACAATTAAAAATCAATAAATTTATTCATGAACTTGTTAGAATTTTTTGTATAATAGATACTTACGATGAATTGGTAAATCCAATAATAATAAAAGAAAGCGCCAACCCTTTAGAGGCTGTTAAATTCTTAATGGAAAATAGCGGACAATACTATTGGAGCAAAAAAGAACCAAACGAGCAAACAAAAAACAAAAAATTTGACATTAAGATGCTAGAAAATTTTTTAACAATACTTGCGCCTTTTGATTATGGCCAAATAGTAAGTATAAATAAAAAAAACAATCATGAAAATCTTTTTCAAGCCGCTATTATTGAATACAAAATGAGCATTGTCCCAAATTTATCTATAATGAACAAAAAAGACCAGACTTACAAGCTAGAAGAAATAATAATGGATTTTGAAAACAAGGAAATTTTAATAAAAGATACAGATGGAAATTACAAAAAAAATCCACTAAAAAATGTGGGCGATTTTGTAATACAAAACAACATTCCAGAATTAAATAAAAATGAAATTCGGCTCATTCTCTTTAACTATGAAAGAAAACCAAATCCTACAGTATTCTCAAAAAAATAAGTTTTGATCCCCCATACCTTTTTAAATTATAAACTGAAAACTTTGATGTATCTATGTTCAAATCTTCACTAAAAGGACAATGCATAATGATATTAACTTTATCATTCAAAATTTTACCTTTTAAAATAATCTCAAGTAAATTAATCTTATTTTTATAATTAAAAGGGGGATCAAGATAAATAAAATCATAGAAAAGATCTTTTTTGCCCAAAAAATCCTCTGCTCTTTGAAAAAAGAATTTATAAAATTCCCCAACAAAACTAAAATTTTTTACTAATGTAATCTTAGTTTTTTTATTACATTCAACAAGATGTGCAAGACTTGCTCCCCTACTAAGAGCTTCAACAGACATTATACCGGTCCCCGCAAAAACATCCAAAAATTTTGAGTTAATAATATCCTTGAATATAATAGAAAAAAAAGCTTCTCTAACAAGAGACATCACAGGGCGAACAGCGCCAGTCTTGGGAAATAAAATTTTTCTACCTTTATATTTACCCGAACTTACATACATAAGTAAAAATTTTAAAATAATTTTAAAAAACATTGAATATATAAAATTAAATTTTTGCTATAATCTTATCTCAAGAGAGAAAAGTATGAAAGGCATCATTCTAGCAGCTGGGTATGGAACAAGATTTTTACCAATAACAAAAACAATTCCAAAAGAAATGTTACCGATTTTAAACAAACCAGCTATAGATTATATTATCCAAGAATTTATAGATTCAGGAATAAAAGACATTTTATTAATAAGCTCAAGACGGAAAAAAGTTCTTGAAGATTATTTTGACAGAGAAATTGAACTTGAAAATATTTTTTTAAAAGAAAATAAAAAAAATGAATTAGAAAAGATTAAAAATAAAAAAATTAACATAAGCTTCATAAGGCAAAAAGAAATGCTAGGCACAGGAAATGCACTGCTTTATGCAAAACCTTGGATAAATAGAGAGCCTGTAATTGTGGCTTACCCCGATGATATTCACATTGGAAATCCACCATTAAGCTTACAATTGATCAAACTTCATGAAAAAACTGGAAAAAATATAATATCTATCATTGAAAATCCAGAAAATATAAACAGATACGGAGTAATAGATCTCTACAAAGATGAGCTCCATGTAAAAAACATTGTTGAAAAACCAAAAATTGGAAGTGAGCCTAGCAATAAAGCATCTATTGGAAGATTTTTATACAATTATGAGTTTTTTGAACATTTAGAAAAAGGATTTAAAATACATCAAAAAGGTGAATACTATCACATTTATGCTTTAAAAAAGTTGATGAATCAAAAAAAAGTATTATATAAAAATATTACGGGCAAAAGAATTGACACAGGAACTCTTGAAGGATATTTAGAAGCAATAATAAATTTTGCAAAAAAAGATAAAAATTTAATAGAAATTATAAAAAAAGGAATACATGAAAACGATTAAAAAGGATCCAGAATTTTATAATTCCCTTGCTACATTAAAAAAGTACATAATCAAACATATAGAAGAAAAAGTCTTAAAATACAATATTTCTTCCCAACTTTATAAATTAGAAAAACCCGAAATACTCGAGCTTATAAAAATTAGCAATGATTATGAAAAAGAACAAAATAGATTAAACACTTCACTAGAGGAATACTACTACAAAAAAACTCAAAATGAAATAATTAAAAAATGGATATTAGAAATAGTAAAAAGTAAAAATTTCGCTCAAATAAGCAAAGAAGCTAATTTCAACACCAAAAAATTAGGAATAACATATAAACTAAAATCCAACAACTTTTTAAAACTAATTGAAATACAAAATAACCCTTATTATTCTCAAGAAAAAAAAGATATTTACAAGCAAATTATATTAAATTTTTCCAGCAACATTAACATTAATAACTTAGAGCAAACAGTAGACATTCTAATAGCTGTAAGAAACAAAAATAAAATCAAAATATTAAATATATTAAATAAAAATTTAAAAAATCAATCGGAAAATCAAAAAGTTTTTAAATCAAGCTTAATTAATAAAGAAAACAGGCTAATAAAACTAAAAAGAATGCTAATACTTACATATTGGCCGGTTGGGTGTTTGAGTAAAAACATTTTTATTAAAATTTTGATAAAACATTACAAATACTTAGAAGAAGAAATTTTAGCGCTAAAATACAATGAAATTTTAAACTACTTACGTGCAATAAAAACTTTAAGTCTTAATGAAATTTTTTATAAAGGTTCAAGCAAAAATATTAACTTTAATTATTTTTTCAGTGATTTTACACAATACACTCCAAAGGATTTTCAAAACACATTAAAATGTTATTTATATATAGTTGAAAAAACAATAACAAAAAAATATTTAACTTGGTTTTTCAAGGACAAAATATCAAATAATTGGGAATCTTTCATAAATGCGCTTGAATACATTGAAAAACACAAATTAATCAACATAAAAGAAAAAATTAAAGAAATTATAAGCGCGAAATTTCAAACAGAGGATTTTTTTACATCTTTTGATAAAACAAATTTCAACCCCTATGAAAGCTCAACCATATTTAAAGAAAAATACATTAAAAATGCATTCATACAAAGCATTATGAACTATATAGAAAAAACCTCTCAAAATATAGAAACTTATGGGTGGATTTCATTTTATATTTATGCTGACAATAAGAATAAAAAAATTTTTTGTCAGCAAATGAAAGAATTTTTTAAAACTAAAACCTTTGAAATACAAAATCAAATATTTATATATTTTCTATCTTTTTATCCTAATATTGAAAATAAGCATTTCAAATTTATATCAGATATGCTACTTTACCTTGACGAAAATAAAATTACAATACCTAAAAAAATAATAAAAATGCAAAAAATAAATCCCAACCAACTAGATTACCAAAGATCATATCTTTTAATAAAATCACTAAAAACAAGATCAAGAATTTTAAAAATTCTTCTAAAGAATATAAAATTTAATCTTATTGAAAAGCTGGAAGATGAAAACGAGAAAAAATTATTACCTGCAATATGCTATTTAATATATTGTGAGAATCTGGTAGAATTAAAAAACAATAGAAAGATAAAATCTAATGAAAAAAGTAGTTTATTGGAATTTATTTCTTTTTTTCAAAACAAAATTGAAGCAAAAAATAAATTTTAAAAAAGAGCTTATGAAAGCTAAAGGCATATAATCTAAATTAAATAAAATGGGAAAAAATGAGAATTTATTTATTATTATTAAGTAAAAATTGTAAATTTTTTATTTTATTTTTAATTTTAATATTTAATTCAAAATTAGCATATTCTCAAAGGCTAATTAGAATCGGCAAAGAAGAAATGAAAAATAAAAATTACATTCAAGCAATCGAAACACTAAGCGATGCTATTAAAAAATATCCAAAAGTACAGCTCGGCTACTATTTTTTATCAATAGCATATAGAGAAAATAACCAACTAACAGAAGCAGAAGGAGCCTTACTCGATGGAATTGCAGTAGGCGGTGAAATCGATTACATACTATATTATGAATTAGGTAACATAATGTTTAACAGAGGAGAGGGTTACTATCCCTTAGCAATAAAATATTATTCTAATTCTATTAAAAGCAAGCCCAATTATGACAGCGCGCTGCTAAATAGAGCTAATGCTTATGTTCAACAGGGCAAAATAACATCTAAAGAAAAAGAATATCAAAAGGCTTGGGACTCATATACTATGGCTATCCACGACTACTCACAATTTATTACCCTTAGATCAAAAACAGAAAAAAAAGACAGCATTTTGCTTATAATAAGCTATTTAAGAAATGAAAAAATTAATCTTGAAAAAATTGACAAAAGTTTAAAGGGACGAACTGAGCATATTGTATATGCTAAAGAAGATAAAAATCAAATACTTAAAGATGGTTTTAAAGACAATCTAGAAACAAATTCTTTAATTGAGCTAGAAAAACTTAATTGGCAAGAGGAGTTATACATAGATGAATAAAAAACATACAAATTTTTCAGTATTATTGCTTTTAATTTTCTTACTTATCTTATCATTTGGGGGCTTTGGTTACTATATATATCAAAGCAAGTTAAATGACAAAAATCGAGAAATAATGCTAAACGAAGTTAAAAATAGTGTAATAGATCGAAACTATAAAAAAGCATACTCTGTTGCAAAACTTCTGCAAGACAAATACCCACAAAATGAAGACATTACAATGCTTGCAAATACACTAGCAGAAATTGCAAACAGCAGTCCTTTTGAATCAAACGACTTACAAAGAGATTCTGCAAATAAAATCTTAGACAAGATTAAAGGTCAAGACAATTCAAAAACAAATGCAAACGAAAATTTTGATATCGCATTTAATAATAGATACATTAAAGACAGCGCAATAACAGAAAATTACTCCGACAGAAACGATGACGTTGGCATTGAAGATGAAGACATATCTGAATTTAAAAAAAGCAAAATCCCAAAAAAAATAAACCCAAATACAATATCAAAAGAAGAAAATCAAGCAGTACAATCTTCAAATCCCAAATTAAACGTTAATGATGAAAAAAATTTATTTAATTTGGAAAAACTAAAAAAAAAAATAAGTGAAAAATCAAATAGTGAAAATTATTTAAATGACACTCAAAAAATAGGAAATGATAAGCAAATCACAAATTTTTCCAAAGAAAAAAATGCAGAAAATATTTTAAAACCCCCAGCAAATATTAAATATTCAAACAATGATAATGCTACTCCTCCCCCAAATTCTAAAAAAGAAGACGATTTTTCTCTATCCAGTCAAACTCAAACAATAATGGGGAAAATTCATAGGCCATATAGCTATTTAATAAAAAAAGAGCTTTATGAAATATTAGACAATATTAATACCGGTAAAATCACACTTGGGAAAAACAGATTAAAAGAATTAATTAAAAAAGGGTTAAGCAACAAATTTCAAAAAGTAAATGGGTTGATTGAAAGTTTAAAAAATAAAGAAGCTTCCCATTTACTATTAACCTTAATAAAAAAAGATATTGAACCAAATTTAATTAATATACCAAAAGATCCCTACAAAAAAGACATTTTCCAATTAAATAAAGAAGACAATAAAATTCAACAATTGGAAAATCTTAAATCTAGGGTTTATTCAATAAAGCCTACTGATCTTGAAAATCCAAAAACCCGTCAACAAGCCATTAAAGATCTAAACGAATTCTTAACAATAAATCCTAATGACAGCTATGCCTCTAACACTTTAGCCCAAGCTAATAAAATTCAACAATTGGAAAATCTTAAATCTAAGGTTTATTCAATAAAGCCCACTGATCTTGAAAATCCAAAAACTCGTCAACAAGCCATTAAGGATCTAAACGAATTCTTAACAATAAATCCTAATGACAGCTATGCCTCTAACACTTTAACCCAAGCTAATAAAATTCAACAATTGGAAAATCTTAAATCTAAGGTTTATTCAATAAAGCCTACTGATCTTGAAAATCCAAAAACCCGTCAACAAGCCATTAAAGATCTAAACGAATTCTTAACAATAAATCCTAATGACAGCTATGCCTCTAACACTTTAGCCCAAGCTAATAAAATTCAACAATTGGAAAATCTTAAATCTAAGGTTTATTCAATAAAGCCCACTGATCTTGAAAATCCAAAAACTCGTCAACAAGCCATTAAGAATCTAAACGAATTCTTAACAATAAATCCTAATGACAGCTATGCCTCTAACACTTTAGCCCAAGCTAATAAAATTCAACAATTGGAAAATCTTAAATCTAAGGTTTATTCAATAAAGCCCACTGATCTTGAAAATCCAAAAACTCGTCAACAAGCCATTAAGGATCTAAACGAATTCTTAACAATAAATCCTAATGACAGCTATGCCTCTAAAACTTTAGCTCAAGCTTATGAAAACAATGGAGATTTACTAAAAGCAGAAAATGTATATGAAAAAATTACTAAGCTCACAAACACCCAAGAAGATTACTATAAACTTGGAATCATTAGATTCAAGCTTAAAAAGTATGAACATTCAATAGCGTCATTTGATCAAACAATAAGGCTCAATCCAAAACATAAAAAAGCACATAATAACAAAGGAATAGCTTTAATGGTGTTAAATAAAAACAAAAAAGCAATAGAATCTTTTGAGAAAGCAATACAAATTGATAAAAATTATGACACTGCCTACTACCAAAAAGGAATAGCTGAAGAAAAAAATGGCAATATGCAGCAAGCATTTGAAAGTTTTAAAAATGCCTACAATCTCAACAAAAAGTTAAATTATGCATTAAAAGCCGGAATAGTGTCAAACAACTTGGGTAACTTCAAAAAAAGTGAAGAATATTTGGGTTTTTTTTATGATAATACAAAAACCCCCAACGAAATTGCTATTTATAACCTATCAATAGCAAAATTTGAAAACAATAAACTTAAAGAATCTCTTGAAATAATAAACAAGGCCATCAATTTAAATCCAGAAAAAAGTGAATATTTATATTTAAAAGCATCTATAAATCTTAAAAACGAAAATTACCAAAATGCCATATCGCTCTACAGCTTAGTAATTGAAAAAAACCCTGAAAATATTTCAGCCTACATAAATCTAGCAAAAGCATACGAAAAATCGGGAAATAAAACTCAAGCAATCTCAACTCTTGAAAAGATAATAAACAAAAATAATAAATTAGCTTTAAACAATCTTGGAATACTTTATAAAAAACAAAAAAATTATCAAAAAGCAATTGAAATTTTTGAAAAAGCAATAAGCAATTCCGATATTGAAGCAAAATACAATCTTGCAACCACTCTAATTGAAATCAATGACAACACAAGAGCTAAAGACCTTCTAAAGGAATATACAAAATTAAAGCCAAACAATCCAGAAGCATTACATGCGCTAGGAATAATAGAATATAATGAGAATAATAATGATCAAACATTAAGAGAGCTTGTCAAAAAATTTCCAAATTACAAAAAAAATGAAAATATTAAAAAAATAATAGGAATATAAATTGTAATGAATAAAATAAGATTCTTAGATAAATACTTGGTTCAAAAAATAGCAGCGGGAGAATCAATAGACAGGCCATGTTCAATATTAAGAGAATTACTAGACAATTCAATAGATTCTGGGGCTACTAAAATTGAGGTCTTTCTTGAAGAAGGAGGAATTCACAAAATCTTAATAATAGATAATGGAAGCGGAATAAGTAAAGAGGACTTAAAAATCTGCTATTTACCACACACCACTTCAAAAATATCCTCAGAAGAAGATTTAAGAAAAATAGAAACTCTAGGATTTAGAGGCGAGGCTCTCTCCAGTATTGCAATTTGCTCTAACATTTCAATAACAAGCTCAACAACTAAAAATGAAAGCTATCAAATAGAAATAGAAAATGGAATTGAAAAATGCTTTAAAAAACAACCCGCAATAAACGGAACAATAGTAGATGTTACAAAAATATTTCACAACTTTCCAGCAAGAAAAAGATTTTTAAAGCAAGAACCCATTGAAACAAAAATGTGTCTCAAAGTTTTAGAAGAAAAAATAATAACCCATCCCGAAATCAATTTCGAAATTAATTTAAATCAAAAACTAAGAAAAATTTACTTTAAAGAATCGTTAATTGATAGAGTGCAAAATGTATATGGAAGTGTAATAGAAAATAATAAATTTAAGGTCTTAAAAAAAGAACATGAAAATATAAAAACAGAAATATTTTTAGCACCAGCTAATTTTTCTAAAAAAAGCAAAAGACATATTAAAACATTTGTAAACAGAAGACCTATCGATCAAAAAGATCTCTTAGAAGCAATAACTAATGGGCACAGTAGGATACTTTCTCCTGGCAACTTCCCAATATGCTATTTATTTTTAGAAATAAACCCTGAATATATTGACTTTAATGTCCATCCTCAAAAAAAAGAAGTAAGATTTTTCAATCTTCCATTTTTATTTAAGCTAATTTCTGATAACATTAATAATTTTTTCGATAAAGACACAAACAGCTACAACGACATAATAATAAAAAGACAATTAACAAATGATGATAATTTAATAGAAATGATAAACCAACCAGAAAACTTTAATAAAACTAGCACATATTACATACCCCAAAATAAAAATTTAGAAACAGAAAATAATGTAAACGAACTAAACAAAAACATAATACAAAACGATATTGGCCTTAAAAAATATAATTCAATTATACAAAACAGACCATCATTTAAGGAAAATATTACAAACATTTTCTCTGACAACTTTTTAGAATTTGAAGAACCAATAAACAAAGATGAAAAAGAAGAAATAAAATTTAACTACATAGGGCAAATATTTTCTGAATTTTTGATCGTTGAAAAAATAAATGAAATTTACTTCATAGACCAACACGCAGTTCATGAAAAAATAATATATGAAAAACTTAGAAATTCAAAAAAAACTATTCAAAAACTTCTAATACCAATTGAATTCACAATAATTGATAAAAACATAGAAGAAATTATAGATAGTGAAATCGAGGAATACAAAAAAATGGACATTATAATCTCTAAAATAGGCCCTAAAAAATATCAACTTGAATCTATTCCTAATATTTGCAATCAATATGAAAATACTCTTATTCACTTTTTTCAATCAAGAAAAAGTAGAACAATAAATTCTCTTGAATCTGATTTATATGCAACTATTGCCTGTAGAAAAGCTGTTAAAACAAATGACATATTAAGCCTTGAATTTAGCAAATTTTTAATAAATGAATTTTTCAAACTAGAAATAAAACACTGTCCTCATGGACGAAAAATTTATTACAAAATATCTAAATTTGAGCTTGAAAAAAAAGTTGACAGAGCATAAAATGAAATCAGAGTTCCCATGATAAAGAAAATCAAATCCGAAATCAGCTTATTAAAGATAGAAAAAGAAAAAAGTTTAATTGAACTTGGAAAAATATTAAAAAATAATAATATAGTAGAATTAAAAAATTTAAACCACTATCCTAATCTAAAATTAGCAGAAAAAGAATTGTACCAAATGAAAAGCAATTTAAGCAAATCAGAAGAAAATGAAAACATATTAAAAAATTTAAACAAAAAAATTTATATTCTTAAAACAGAACATAAATCTGTTAGTAAATCATACAAAAAAAAACTTAAAGAAATTGCTAAAGCAATAATTGAAATTTATCCTCAAAATCTAGAATTAATATCAAAATACAACATGAATTTTTCTAAATTAAAACTTGAAAAATATAAAAAAATAGAATTAGCAAGTGATTATAAAACAAAAAATCCTTTACAAAAAATAATACTTAAAGTCAACTCAGCAATAAACAATATTATAAATATGGTAAATGTATGTAAAATATCAAAAGAATTTGAAAAAAAAATATTAACAAAATATTACCTTTCTGAAAACTTTGAAAGCATAATAAATGAATTTTCATTAAATAAAAAATTAAACAATATAATTATTAAAGAATTTAAAACAATAAATGAAATCAAAACAAATATAAAAAGCATAAAAGAAGAAATAAAACAAATAATATATAAAAGCAAAAAAGAAAAAATATACAAAAAGAATCTAATAAAAAACAAAATCAATGTTATTGTAAAAACCAAAGAAAATATTTTAAAAAAAATTGCTGAAGAATTTATTGAAACCACAAAAAAAGATAAAATCACAACTAAAACCAATACAATCAGCGCAGCAATCCAAACAATCGAAAAAACAAACCAAAAAATATTAAACTTAAGTAATGATTTAACAAAAATAACAAAACAGGAAGAAATAAAAACCATTCAACAAAAAATGCAAATCCTAACAAAAGAAAAAGACAAAATTAATAACAAATTAGATGCATTAACTTCTAAAATAGAAGTTATTCAAAATGAACTTGACAATGAATAAAAAATAAATATAATAAATTAAAGCTAAGGAGGGCCCATAGCTCAGTTGGTTAGAGCACCCGACTCATAATCGGTAGGTCCCAGGTTCAAGTCCTGGTGGGCCCAATTCAAATCTTTTTTTTAATTAACCTTAAAAAAAAGATTTGAATTTTTTTCAACATAATAAAAACTTATGTAATTATCCAATGTTTTATCAACCTCTAAGTTATCTATTGAATCAATCCTAGCAACTGAAGAAATAGGATATAATTTGTCTTTAAAAGTTTTAACAAAAAATACTTTAGAATTGCTTAACTTATTTAACATTGCCATATCCTTAGACTTATATACATAATTATGAACGTCATCTAAATCATACTTTGACATACCTAAAGAAATAACAAGCTCTCTATTGTAAACTCTCATACCCTTATCAAAAAGACGAACACATGAAGTAAAATCAGAAAAAGTTTCATCAAAAAAATTAAATCTCAAATCCCTACAATATAAAATATCCTTGCCAAGAATAGAATCTATAAAAAAAGATCTATACTTATCATTAACCACTTGAATAAACTCACTAGTGTCCTTATTCTCTATTGACAATTTAAAAACATCCTTTGAATTTAAAACCTTAATTGCAAAATCAAAACTCATAAAATAGTCTAAACGATTCTCAGTAAAATAATAATTTACCTTATAATCAAGTTCTTTTATCTCAGGATAATTTATTTCGCAAGAACAAACAATATAACAAAAAACCAATATTAATTTAACTTTTAACCCGCTCTGCATACTCTTTAGTTTCAGAATTAACTAAAACTTTATCTCCAACGTTAATAAAAAGCGGAGCTTTAACTACAAGCCCCGTATTAAGAGTAATATTTTTCATTGCATTTGTTACAGTATCACCTTTAACAGCTGCTTCAACCTCTACAACTTCAAAAGCAATCTTTGGAGCCAACTTAATATCAATAACCACATTATCAAACATTATAAGAGAATAGATTTCTGACTCCTGCAAAAAAGGAACCTTATCTTGAAAATTGGCACTTTCCTTTAAGTCTAAACTAACCTGATCATAAGTTTCTAAATCCATAAAAACCAAAACGTCTTTATCTTTGTATAAATACTGGGCGCTAACCTCGTAAATTTCAATTGCTTCTGCAGTATCTGCCCCTTTTAAAGTTTCTCTAATGACAAATTTGTTTTTTAAGTTCTTAAGTTTTAATCTTACTATTGCCCCTCCTCTACCTGTTTTTGAAAATTCTCTTTCAAGAACAATATGAGGGGTCCCTTTGATAAGCAAAAAAGAACCTTTTTCAATCTCACTAGATTTAACTACCGCCATTTAAATACCTCGCAAAACTTAATATACAAATCTAGTAGTAATTTATACCAAAAAATTAAAATATTTACTATTATTCCCCAATTATAACTTGATCAATAAAGCTAATTTATAATTGACTTATTTTAAAGTAATGCTATTATATACTTAAACGAAGGAGTTTACTTGATGAAAAAAATTATTATCTTAATTTTTATGCTATCAACAAGTTTGTTATACAACTGTAAAAATCAAGACAATGAAAAAATTGTATCAATTGGGGGATCTACAACTGTAAGTCCAATACTAGATGAAATGATTTTAAAATATAGTAAGATAAACAATAATACTAAAGTAACATACGATGCACAAGGAAGTAGTGTTGGCATAAACGGGCTATTTAACAAAATATATAAAATAGCTATATCATCAAGAGATTTAACAAAAGAAGAAATTGAACAAGGAGCAAAAGAAACTGTATTTGCTTATGATGCTATAATTTTCATAACAAGCCCTGAAATAAAAATTACAAATATTACAGAAGAAAATCTAGCTAAAATACTAAATGGTAAAATTCAAAATTGGAAACAAGTGGGAGGCCCTGATGCTAAAATCAACTTTATTAATCGAGACTCCTCTTCTGGTTCTTATTCTTCTATAAAAGATTTACTTCTTAATAAAATTTTTAAAACTCATGAAGAATCTCAATTTAGACAAGACGGAATAGTAGTAAAATCTAATGGAGAGGTAATTGAAAAAACAAGCCTTACTCCACACTCAATAGGATATATAGGTCTTGGATACGCAAAAAATTCAATAGAAAAGGGTTTAAATATACTTTCTGTAAACAGCACATATCCTACAAAAGAAACAATAAATAGCAATAAATATACCATTAAAAGAAATTTAACAATAGTTACAAATAGTAAATACGAAGATAAAAGCGTAACTCAATTTATTGATTTTATGACAAGCTCAAACGGACAAGATATCGTTGAAGAACAAGGCTTTTTAGGGATAAAAACATAATTAAATTAAATAAAATATTACTTGACTTAATATTAAGTCAAGTAATACAATTGAGCATTGAAATGAGCTTTAAGGGATTCTTTTAAAAAATGCATCTAAGCTTAAAGACAAAAAGAAAGATAATTGGAATTATTTTCAAATCTTTTATTCTTATATCCGCAATAATAAGCTCCCTATCAATAATGTTTTTAGGTGCATTTATATTAAAAACCGGAATAACACCATTTATTAATAACAAAATTAAAATTTTAAACTTTTTATTTAGCACAAATTGGGATCCTACTAATAATCTACAAAAATCTTATGGTATCTTATCATTCATTATTAACTCCTTTTTAACTACACTTTTTTCTATTTTAATAGCTTTACCAATTGGATTAGGATTTGCAATATATTTACTTGAAAAAGCAAAAGGATTTTATCAACAATTTTTACAAACAATAATAGAGCTTTTGGCGGGAATCCCTAGTGTAGTTTACGGATTTTTTGGAAGCACATTTATTGCTGCTTTAATAAAAAACATTTTTCAAAGAGAAGACAATTTGGGATACAATTTAATAAGCTCATCACTCATATTAAGCATAATGATAGTTCCCACAATAATTAGCGTTTGCTATTCATCACTTAAAGCTGTTCCTAAATCATATAAATTTGCATCTCTTGCATTAGCAGCAACAGACTGGCAAACAATATATAAAATAATAATACCATCAGCTAGTCGAGGCATTTTAGCAGGAACAATATTGGCAATAGGAAGAGCTATTGGGGAAACAGTGGCAGTATTAATGGTTGGAGGAGGCTCTCCTCTTTTTATAAAAAATATGTTTTCTCCTATTAGAACACTAACAGTAAATATTGCTATGGACATGGGATACGCTTCAGGCACCCACAGAGAAGCTCTCTTTTCTACAGCTCTAGTATTGTTGCTATTTTCAATAATTACAAATTTACTCAAAAATTTTATACTATCTTCAAATAAAGGGTTAAAGAAAAAGTGACCAAAACTCAAATAAACAAACTAATCAACAAGTTTTATTTCTTTATAATCAATTCTATTGCATATTTTTTAACAGCTCTATTGATTTTTATCATCGCATATATATTGTATAACTCTTTGTTTTATTTTAAAAAAAAACAAACTTTATTTTTAAGCAAAGCTCAACACTTTGTACCATTCAAAACAGAAGAAAACAAAGAAATGCAAATTGCTTTTATTGTTAATAAAAATATCAATATAAATAAAATCTCAATAGAAGACATTTACAACATATATAATAATAAAATTTCACACTGGGGAAGCATTTCAGATCAAGGAATTGATATTATACCTATTGCCAATTCACTTGATAGCATATCTAGCAAAGCTATTCTAAGAACACTAATCAAAAACAATATATTTAATAAAAGATACGTAAAAATCGAACCATCTACTAAAAAAATACTTCAAACCATAAACAGCACAATAGGCTCTATAAGTTATTTAGCAAAAGAAGAATTCGAATCCCTAGATTTTAAGTTATATCCCAATATTAAAGCTTTAAAAATAAAAACTATGTCTATCTTAATAAGTAAAAAAACTTTAACAAAAAATGAAAATGAAATAATCAATACACTAGGTGTTGATGAGGTTGAAAAACTTATTAAAGGTAAAGAAAAATGGATTAATTTAATATCAAAGGATATTAAATTAAAAATAATAAAATATCTTGATCAAGAAGAAAAAATAATACAAACTATAGAACAAACAGAAGGGGCACTAGCAATTGTACCCTGGCATTATTTTCAAAGTACTAAAGCCCCCTTTATCAAAATGCATTACTTTGATAAAAGTAGTCCTTTAAATTTAAATTTCATATTATCTATTCCAAGAGATTCTGGTGCATATGGTGGAATTTCTTACTTAATCTTAAATACTTTTTATGTAATATTATTAACAACCGCTATTTCAATATGCATTGGAATAGGAACTGGCATAATGCTTGCCGAATATACTTCTAACAAGATATTTTACAAAATACTATCTATGAGTGTTGACATCCTATCTTCAATTCCTGCAATAATTTTTGGACTTTTCGGACTGATATTTTTTGTGCCAATTTTTGGAATGGGAATACTCTCAGGAGCAATAACAAGCTCCCTAATGATATTACCAATGATTGTTAAAACAACCGAAGAAACATTTAAAACAATACCAAAATCATACAAGTATGCATCATTCGCCTTGGGAGCAAACAAAACAGAAACTATAATTAAAATTATGGTTCCAACAGCTATTCCTGGGATACTAACAGGAATAGTTCTTGCAATAGGAAGAGCTTTAGGAGAAACGGCTGTATTGCTTTTTACAATGGGAACAAACTTGGGGCTTGCAACAAATTTAAATGAACCATCAAGAACATTAACTGTACACCTATTAATGTTATTTCAAGAAGGACACCTAGACAAAGGATTTGGAACAGCTTCAATACTTGTAATAATGGTACTCATAATAAATTTAACATCTAAATTTTTAATAAACAAACTATATAGGATTAAATAAGTGGTAAAAGAAAAAGATAACCCTAAAAATGAGATTATAATAAAAACAGAAAACCTAAATCTATTTTATACAGAATTTAAGGCTTTAAACGAAATAAATATTAAAATACTAAAAAATAGTATTACTGCTTTAATAGGTCCATCTGGCTGCGGCAAATCAACATTCTTAAGAACTCTCAACAGAATGAATGACCTTGTAGAAGGCATTAAAATAGAAGGCAATGTAATATATGAAGGGAAAAACATTTATTCAAATAATTTTGATATCCTAGAACTTAGAAGAAAAATAGGAATGGTGTTCCAAACTCCTAACCCATTTTTAATGTCTATCTACGACAATATAAGCTATGGCCCAAAAATTCACGGAACAAAAGACAAAAAAAAACTAGATGAAATAGTAGAACAATCACTAAAAAAATCTGCACTCTGGGACGAAGTCAAAGACAAACTTAATACAAATGCCTTAAGTTTGTCAGGAGGGCAACAACAAAGACTCTGCATTGCAAGAACTCTTGCAATAGAACCAAATGTAATACTAATGGATGAACCTACCTCTGCACTCGACCCAATATCAACAGGCAAAATTGAAGAACTAATAATAAACTTAAAAGAAAGTTACACAATAATTATCGTGACTCATAACATGCAACAAGCCGGAAGAATATCTGATAGAACCGCATTTTTCCTTAATGGATGCATTGAAGAAGAAAGCCCAACTGATGAACTATTCTTTAATCCTAAAAATCCTAAAACTGAAGAATATATCAGTGGAAAATTTGGCTAACTTTAACCTAATGAAACATCAAGAAACATCATTAATGTAAAACCAATAACACCAAATATACTTGGCACTTTATTATCAATGTCTTTTCTCTTAGCTTCAGGTATTAATTGTTCAATGGACACATAAATCATAGCTCCTGCTGAGAAAGCTAAAGCAAAAGGTAAAATTCGAGTAAAAGAATAAACTGCATAAGCCCCCATAAGACCACCTACAATTTCTACTAATCCTGACATTTGGCCATAATTAAAGCATTTTGCCAAAGCAACATCACCTCTTCTTAAGGGTAAAGAAATAGCCGCTCCTTCAGGAATATTTTGAATGCCAATACCAAGCGTAAGAAGCATAGCTCCAACTAAAGTTTGAATATCTGGATTAGACGCCAAGGCTCCAAAAGCAACTCCAACAGCTAATCCTTCTGGGAAATTGTGTAAAGTAACAGCGGTAAAGAGTAAAAAATCTTTTTTTCCGTGTTTAGTTAAATCTTCATCAATAAAAGTAAGTTTATCAAGATCTGGAACAAATACATCTACAATATATATAAAAAATGCTCCAACAAGAAATCCAAAAACAGCCGGTACCCAAGTAATGTATCCAAGCTCCTCAGCTCTTTCTATAGCAGGCTGAATAAGTGAAAAAAAACTAGCCGCTATCATAATACCTGCTGAGAAACCAAGCATAGCGTCCATTATTTTATTATCTACCTTTCTAAAGAAAAAAACCGCTGCTGCTCCAAAAGCTGTGGTAAACCAAGTAAAAGTAGAGCCTAAAAGGCCTAATAATACAGGATGTAAAGTCAATAAATAATCCAAAATTGATTTTGTCATAAAACCTCCTATTAAAATAAAATCAATAAATAATAAAAAAATTTACTCATCAACCAAAATAGCTTTTATTCTTCTTACGCCCGAAGATGAGGATTGTTCTTTTTGTATTTTAAAAGTACCAAGTTCATTGGTATTCTCAACATGGGGGCCTCCACAAACTTCAAGTGAAAATCCATCTATCTCGTAAACACTAACCAAATTATCATATTTTTCTCCAAAAAGAGCCATAGCTCCTTTTTCTTGAGCCTCACTTAATTCCATTATAGATTTTTTTACAGATAAAGAATTCTTTATCTGTAAATTAACAATCTCTTCAACTTTTTTTATCTCATCATCTGTCATCTTTTTAGAATGAACAAAATCAAACCTTAATCGCTCAGCAGTAATATTACTTCCTTTTTGCCTAACATGATCACCTAGTACTAATTGAAGTGCCTTATGAAGCAAGTGAGTTGCTGTATGCAGCTTGGTGGTCTCATAAGTATAATCAGCAAGCCCTCCTTTAAAAACTTTGTCACCCCCTTTCTTTGAAATCTTTTGATGCTTTTTAAAATATTCATCAAAACCCAGCTTATCAATATTAAAGCCACATTCAAAAGCAAGCTCTTCTGTTAACTCATATGGAAAGCCATAAGTATCATAAAGTTTAAAAGCAATATCACCAGGAATAGTCTTAGAGGGTAAATTTCGTATTATTTTAATAAATTCTTGCTCACCTTGAAATAAAGTTTTAAAAAACTTTTCTTCTTCTGTGCTCAATTCCTTTTTGATAAAATTTTTCTTTTCTGTTAACTCATTATAAAAAGATTTATAAATAGTCTCTACAGAATCAACAAGATCAGCTAAAAAATGGGATTTTATTCCAAGCTTCTTTGCATATCTAACCGATCGCCTTATTAGTCTTCTTAGAACATACCCTTGACCCAAATTGGAGGGAAAAACAACAGAACTATCAGCAAGAATAAAGCAAGCAGCTTTAACATGATCGGAAATTATTCTAATGTATCTATCATCGTCTTCTTTTTGTCCATAAACTTTACCAGAAATAAATTCTATTCTCTTTATTATGGGTATAAATGCATCTGTCTCATAAACTGAAGATTTACCCTGCATAAAAGCAATTGTTCTCTCAAGCCCCATTCCCGTATCGACACATTTTCGATCCAATTCTATGTAATTACCATTTTCATCTTTATTGTATTGCATAAAAACATTATTCCAAATTTCAAAATACTTGCCACAAGAACACGTAATATTACAATCAAAAGAGCACTTAACCTTTCCAGTATCTACATATATTTCAGTATCTGGTCCACAAGGCCCTTTAGATCCAACAGGCCCCCAAAAATTATGCTCTCTAGAAAGATAATATATTCTATCTTTGGGAATGCCCAAACTTTCCCAAACCCTAGCCGTCTCTGTATCACGAGGAATTTCTTGATCGCCTTCAAAGACACTCACATAAAGACTATCTTTTGGAATATTTAAATAATCAGAAGAAGTTAAAAATTCAAAACTACATTTTACAGAATATTCTTTAAAATAAGCTCCAAGAGACCAATTTCCAAGCATTTCAAAAAAAGTTAAATGACTTAAATCTCCAACCTCACCAATGTCTCCTGTTCTTAAACATTTTTGCACATTAACAAGCATGTCTCCTGACGGATGTGCTTCTCCAAGAAGATAAGGAATAAGGGGCTGCATGCCAGCTGTATTAAAAAGAACTGTAGGATCATTTTCAGGAACCAATGATTTACCCATTATTTCAAAATGTTTTTTTGATTTAAAAAAATCAATATATTTTTTACGCAACTTATCAAGTGTCATTAAATAAATTCCTCATTTTTTCTATATATTACTAAATCGCCTTTTAAAGTTAAATTTTTAATATAATTAATAAAAAATAGTGTCATGGCTTTTAAATTTTTTTTACTTATTTTCCCCAAAAAAGCTTCTTCATCTAAAATAATTTCTTTACGCCTTTTTGAAACATTTGAAAGCATTTTATCTCTAACCTCATCAGTTTTATCTTTAATAATAATTGCAATCTCTTTATCTGTAAACTCTCTTAAAATATTATGCAAGTCATTATCCATTATTCTCAATATTACATTGATATCAAATATTTTTTCTCGAATTTCACTGTCCACAACAGGATTTAAATCCTTCATATTAATTTTATTAAGCAAATTTTTCTCTTCATTAGAATCCATATAGCTTAAAATATCAACAAGTATTTTAGATCCATCAAGTTTATCTGTCTTAAGAGTCCCCTGCATCCTAAATCTATCCTTAAGTTTATTTGAAATTGCCTCTATTGTCTCCATACTCAATTGCCTTGGTCTGGCAAGATCTTTTATAAATTCTCTTCTATCTTCTTCTTCTAGCATTGAAAAAACATACTTTTTTTGATCTTTATTTAAATAATTATATAATATGACAAGCGTTTTAATATTCTCATCTTTAATTAATGCCCAAAGTTGTTCATGTTCGATTTGAGATAAATAATCAAAAGGAATAAAAATATCATTACCAGTAACTTTTTTATAAATTGATTTTGCTTTAGATTTTCCTAACGTTTTATTCAATAATTCATAAGCAAAGTTATCATCAACCTTAACATATCTTTTTTCATTTCTTAGCAACTCTTCAAATTCTTTAATAATATGATCTTTTTCTTCTGGAGAAATATAACTAATCTTTGAAATTTCTCTGGTAATTAAGATTATATCCGAATCATCAAGCTCAGACATAATCTTTGCAGATTTTTCAAGCCCAATAGCCAAAAAATATTTTGCAATCTTTGTAACCTTACTCTCTTTGCGAATAAATCCTGGCTTTAAATCATTAATATTATTGGATTTAGACTCAACAGATGCTTTGTTTTTATTACCCTTAATAAGACTTATCCAAGATCTAAGCATAGAACCTTGAATTTCTGAATCAGAAAAGTTTTTATTTAAACTCAAAGTATCAATTTCTTCAACAGTTTTTTTGCTTAAATTTTTAGTATTTTTATATTTAGAAAGCCTAGGATCCTGCATAACCTTCATCTCTTTTAATGTTTGTAAGAACCAATAAATTGGGATGCTCTTTAAGAAGTCTAGCTGGACATTCATTGATAGAACTATTAAAACCTAAAAAATTTTCTAAAGCTCGCTTTTTATCAACACCCATAAATAACAAAACAATGGCTTTTGCATTAAATAAAGATTTTGGCGTTAAACTTATTCTTTTACTAGGAAATTTGGGAGAATTGTACTCATACTGATAACCTTCTACATCTGAAAACAACAGTTTTCTTGAAGGGAAAAGCGATGCAATGTGGCCATCTTCACCAGCAGAAACTAAAATAAAATCAAAAATATTAAACCTTGAATTAAATTCAACATTATAGTCATGAATAGCTGTGGTTTCATCTATTTCGTTATAAATAAAAGCATGAAATTTGGAAATGCTTATTAAATTTTTATCAACCATTTTGGAAAAAAAATTTTTATTTAAAAGATTATAATTACTATTTTTGTTATTTAATGGAACACACCGTTCATCAACTAAAAAAAAATGTGATCTTTTAAAAGAAAAATTTTGTTTAAGAAAAACACTTAAAAAAGTAACTATGCTTCGACCACCACAAATTCCAATGCTTGTATATTTATCTTTATCTATATTCATATCAAAAAAATCAAAAAATTTATTTTTTAAATAATTCTCTTCATCAGAATATAAAAACTCCATTTAATTTTCCTTAATACATATTAATCTAAATAATAAAAAATAGTTGCAACAATTCTTCATAATTTTTTGAGAATAAAGCTTTTGGTTGTCAAGGCTTATATCAACTGAAAAAAATTTAAAGTATTCTTGATTTGCATTTTTAATTTTTAACATTTCGGACTTTATATCATTAATTTTATCAAAAAAATATCTTAAGCCTACATTATTACTAATTAACAACTGTTGATTATAAAGCTTAATAACAATATTTTTCCCTACTGCTTTCATTTTCTCAAAATCAATTGTATTGACAATCAAAGAAATATACACGATGTATCTATGAAGCATTTTTATAACGCCACTCATTAAATTCATAAATCCTATTTTATATGATCTTCATCAAATCCATATTTAATTAAATTCATAAATCCTATTTTATATGATCTTCATCAAATCCATATTTAATAAAAAAAGTTTTCAATCTTATGCAATTTTTTATGCAATTTTAGTCTTATATAAATTTAAATTATTCATGTTAATGCTGCCATTAGCCGTATCACTATTAAAATCATATTGTAAATTCCAAATCAAAAATATTAAAAGGATTTCTATTCCGCCTATACTCTTAAATTCACTAAGAATTACCATTCTTAGTGCTAATGTTTTTTATTCTATAAGAAATTATCATTGACAATGATAGCAAAAGTAGTAAAAAAAAATAAATCTTTTATCCCAACCAAATAACAATTCCTCCTAAATATAAGAACAAATGATTGTTAAATTAGCTCATTTATTCTAACATATTATGTAATGTTAATGAATCGAAAAATATCAATAGCCCCAATGGTAAACATTACAGATGAGCATTTCAGATATTTAATACGACTTTTATCAAAAAAAGTTGCATTATACACCCCAATGATTTCTGCAAAGTCAATAATTATGGGAGATGTAAAAAAAATTGTAAAGCAAACTCCCCTAGAATCTCCAATTGCAATTCAAATAGCAACAAACTCTAAAAATGATGCTCTTAAAGCCATTCAAATTCTTGAAAAACACTTCAATTTTGATGAATATAACCTTAACGTTGGATGTCCATCTCTAAAAATCCAAAATGCAAATTGTGGAGCTTGTCTAATGAGCAATGCCAATCAAGTAGGTGAAATTTTAAAAACAATGAAAGAAAATACAAATAAGCCTATTTCAATCAAACATAGACTGGGTATAAGGCTTTTATCTAGTGATTACAGAAATGAAAGTTACTCTGAGCTAAAAAGATTTGTCAAAATAATTTCAGATTTTGGTATCAAAAATTTTATTATACATGCAAGGGTTGCAATATTAAAAGGATTTTCTCCTAAAAATAATAGAAATATCCCTAAATTAAGACATGAATTTGTATATAATCTAAAAAAAGAAAATAAAAATTTGTTTATTGAGACAAACGGAGGAATCAGTAACTCAGAACAAATTAAAAAACACTTATCTGTTGTTGATTCTGTCATGATTGGAAGAAGTGCGTTTGAAAATCCATACTTTATTGCAAACGCCTCAAGAGAATTTCTAAACGAAACTGATAAAATTCCCACAAGAAAAGACATATTGATGCAAATGGTAGAATATATTAAAGAATGCGAAAATTGCTTGTCAATAAATATATTATTTAAACATCTTATGGGAATAACCTTTTCCAAAGAAGGAGCTAAAAAATTTAGACAAAACTTAACAGCACCATTTCCAAAAAACTTGAGAAAACATGAAATATTGCTAAAAGCTATAGAAACATTGCCAGAAAAAATACTAAATTCTAATTCTTAAAAGGAATATAATCAAAACCCGTATACTTAACTAAACTTTTTGGAATTCTAACTCCGCCCCTTTCATCCTGAAAGTTTTCAAGTATAGAAATAATAACTCTAGTTGTAGCTATTGCTGTTCCATTTACCATGTGTACAAATTTATTTTGCCCATCTTGATCTTTATATCTAATCTTAAGCCTTCTTGACTGATAATCTGTACAATTTGACGTTGAAGTAACCTCTCCATAGCTACCCTCATCATCTCTTCCAGGCATCCATGCCTCAATATCATATTTTTTATAAGCTGGAGAGCCAAGATCAAAAGAGCAAACATTTAAAACCCTATAAGGAATCTCAAGCTCAGTAAAAATTTGCTCTTGAATGCTCAAAAATTCGTCATGAATAACCTGAGATTCTTCTGCTTTACAAAAACAAAACATCTCCACCTTGCTAAACTGATGAACCCTATAAAGACCCTTTGAAAGCTGTCCATAAGCTCCAGCTTCTTTTCGAAAACAATGTGAAAATCCTGCCATTCTTATTGGCAAAGTGAGATCTATTATTTTATTATAATAGTAACCACCAAGAGTAATTTCAGAAGTACCTACAAGATATTTATCTGTACTTTCAATCTTGTAAATATTGCTTTCGTCGCCACGAGGATTAAAACCAATCCCATCAACTATAAACTCTCTTGCAACATCAGGGGTAATAAAAACATCAAAACCTTTTTCTCTTAACTTATTTAAAGAGAAATTAATCAGAGCAATTTCTAAAAAAACTGCTTCGTTTTTAAGATAATAAAATTTACTACCGCTAACCTCACGCGCTCTGTCAAAATCTAGAAGATCCAAATCTCTGCCAAGCTCTAAATGATCTTTTGGCTTAAAGTTAAACTTTGTAACAACCCCTACTTTTTTTATCTCAAAATTATCTTCCTCGCTATTACCAATGGGCACATCAGGCGACAAAATATTGGGTACTCGTTTATTTTCAAGATCAAAATCAAAAGATATTCTTTCAAGCTCTTCTTCTAGATTAAAAAGCTGTTTTTTTAAAATCTTTCCAGTTTCTATTAAAGAGTTTTTCAACCCCTTATCAAGATTCTCTCGCATTTTGAAGGAATTTTCATTTCTTTTTGCATTAATCTCACCAATTTTGGTAATTATTTTTTTTCTCTTATCGTCAAGATAAATTAACTTATCAATATCTAAAACAAGACCTCTTGCTTTAATACTTTTCTTAACAAGATCAAGATTATCTTTAATAAATTTCAAATCAAGCATCCTATCTCCTAAGATATGTCTTAAGTAAAATTTTTAAACAAAATTACAAATAATATTAATTCATATCAAGGTTATTATATAATATCTTATAGTAGGATTAGAATAAATATTGCAGGGAGAAACAATCGCATGCTAAATCCAATAAAAATAAAATTAACTTTTGTGTTAATATCTACATTAATGATTTTTAACGGATGTACAAAAAAATTAACCAAAATAAATTTTAAAGATATTAGATCAAATAGCAACAAAATGAATTCTTTAATAATAACTTCAATAAGTTCAAAAGAAGAATCAAAATTTTATGAATACAATATTAGAATACCTAAATTAATAATTGAAGGAAAAGAAAAAGGAAATCTTGAAGAATTGAATACTGAGCTTAATGAATATGTAAGCCAAATTGTAGAAAGACTTGACATTGTTAGCAAAGAGCTTAAACCTGAGGATAAAAAATTCAGCTTAAAAATAGACTATGAAATTTACCATGGATACAATACTTATACAATAATAGTTATTGCAACTCAAAAAATCCATGATAGTCCTATTACAAATTATAGAAGCTATTACATTCAAGATAAAGGAAATTATATTCATAATATTGACGACATAATTAAAACAGATGAAGCATTCCCATTTTTTATAAAAAAAATTAAAGAAAAAATTTTACCTAACGAATTATTATTCGATTTACAGCAAGCAATAATTTACTTTGAAAACAAAAAAATTATTATTAAATTCCCTGAATACACATTTAAACTAGACGATACAGAAGAGCTCCAAAACATATTTGAATTTAATGAAAGTGAAATAGCACAATTTGTAAAATAAGGATTAAAGCCATAAATGAAAAAGAAAAAAATTTTCAAACTAATTTCAAAAACTTATTTAGAAGAATATGATGCAGAAGGATCTTATTTTAAACACTCCAGCGGACTTGAAGTATTTCAATTAAAAAGTGATTCTTTTAAAGAACATGCATTTTGCATAGCTTTCAAGACAATACCTTCAAACAATACTGGAGTTGCACATGTTTTAGAACATACAATCTTTTGTGGTTCTAACAAGTATAAAATAAAAGATCCATTTCTTTATCTATTAAAGGGAAGTCTAAATACATTTTTAAATGCAATGACATTCCCAGACAAAACCATCTACCCAGCAGCATCTACAATTGAAAAAGACTATTTTAATTTATTTAATATCTATGCCGATTCCATATTTCATCCATTACTTAAAAAAGAGTCATTTATGCAAGAAGGATACAATATAAATCCAAAAGATTTTAAAGTATCTGGAATTGTATTTAATGAAATGAAGGGTAACTACTCAAATAAAAATTCTCTAATCAACGAAATAGCAATTAGCTCTCTTTTTGAAGAGGGAACATATAAATATGATTCAGGTGGAATCCCAACAAATATTATTGATCTCACCTATGAGAGTTTTTTAGATTTTTATAAAAAATATTATACACTTGAAAACTGTAAAATATTTTTATGTGGCAACATTCAGACTGAAAAAAATCTAAATTTCATTGAAAAATATATAATAAGACCTTATAAAAAAGAAAAAAGCAATGTTAATATTGATATAGAAAAAGTTAAAAGATGGGAAAAAGGGAAAAAGTTAATATACAAAATTCCTAAAGAAAACGATAATACTCTTGGGGTATACACAATAAATTGGCTTTGCACAGAAATTAACAATATTGAAGACAGTATTGGTCTTGAAATTCTCTCAGAAATACTCTTAAATGATTCTTGTTCATTTATAATCAATATCTTAAAAAGCGGGATTGGCGAAGATATAGCTCACATTAGCGGAATCAATACAGATTTAAAAGAATCCGTTTTTTCATTTGGACTTCAAAATGTTGTTGAAAAAAAAGAAAAAGAATTTAAAAATTTAATTTTTAGTGAACTTAAAAATTTAGTAAAAAATAAGATCCCAAAAGAGCTAATAAAAGGAATCCTTTTTGGCTACGAATTCGCTTTAAAGGAAGAAAAAGGACAAAATTTCCCCATTGCTCTAATGATAAAAAGTTTCAAAGGATGGCTAAATGGCATGCATCCAATCAAAACATTACAAACAAGCTACTATGTAAATGAAATTACAAATAAATTAAAAAAAGGAATTTATTACTTTGAAAATTTAATCGAAAAATATCTAATATTTAACAATCATTATACATTAATAAGCTTTATTCCATCACATGATACAGAAAAAGAAATGGAAGAAGAAATTGAAAAAAAATTAATGACCAAAGAAATTGAAATTAAACAAAATCCAGAAGAATTTCTACAATTTAAAAAAGACTATAATCAATTTAAAAAATACCAAAATAAAAAAGACTCTAAAGCAGATATAGCAAAACTTCCTTTACTAAAAATAGAAGATTTGCCAAAACAAATAGAAAAAAGTTTTGATCTTAATGAAATAAAAGAACTGAATTTACATTCTTTTAAATTTAAAAATAATAATATTTTTAATGTAAATCTATTTTTTAAACTAAATTTTTTAGAAAAAGAAGATTATATATACCTATCTTTATTCAAAAGAGCTCTCCAAGATTTATCTACAAAAAACCATTCTTACATAGATATTAACAATAAAATCCAAAATACTTTAGGACAAATAAATATATCTGAAAGCTACGACGAGGATATTAATGGAAACATTTTAAATTCGTTTAATATTAGCTTTAAATCTTTTAACCATAAAGTTAAAGAATCATTTGAACTGATTAAAGAAATTTTAATTAATATTAACTTTCATGATTATGAGAGATTAAAAGAAATAACGCTAAGCTTAAAAAACGATTTTAAATCCTTATTAATCCCCAAAGGACATCTTTTGGCAATATTAAGATCAAAATCAAAGCTAAAATTAAATGGGTATTTAAAAGAATTACAAAATGGAATAACGGGTAGAGAATTTTGGCAAAAAGTAAAAACCGATAAAGAGTCTTTAAAAGAAATCGCAAATAAATTGGACAATTTAAAAAATAAAATAATTTTGAAAAACAATCTATCTGTACTAATAATGGGGAACACTGATGACATTCTTAAAAACTTGGAAAATGAATTGTTTAATCTAAAAGAAAGCTTAAAAGAGAATAATTATTACGATGGATTACTCAATATTGAGACAAACAACAAAACATTAAAAGAAATAATAATTATCCAATCAAAAGTGGCTTTCAATGCCATATGTTTTCCTAGCTACAAAATCAACGATGAAAATTATCCAAAAGCAAGTTTTTTAGAGCATATATTAAGAAGTGGAATTTTTTGGGAAAAAATAAGGGTAATAGGCGGTGCATACGGAGCAAGCGCATCAATCGCTAACGGAATTTTTTCTTTTGCATCCTACAGAGACCCCAATTTCATTAAAACGTACCAAGCTTTCGAAAACTCTTTAGAAGAATTGGCTAATAATAAAATGACAAATGAAGAGATTTATACCTATTTAATAGGATTAATAGGAACCAATATCTATGTAAAAACTAAAGCTGCAGAGGCTTTACAAAGCTATAGAAGGAAAATATTAAATATTAGCGATAGTTTAAGACAATCTATTCGAAATGCCTACTTTACAATTACACCTCCAGATATTAAAGAAATATCTGGAAAGATTCTAACACAAATAAGACAACAAAATAGCATTACATCTTTAGTAAATAACCAAACATACGAAAAAGAAAAAAACAATCTGGAAAAATTAATAGGAAAAGAATTTAACGTAAAAAAAATTTATTAATATTCTTTCTCTCAAAATTTCATATAAAAAACCAACTTTTAGGATTTTTTATACCTTTTATTAAATTTATCAATTCTCCCGGCTGAATCAACAAACTTTTGTTGACCAGTATAAAAAGGATGTGATTTGCTTGTAATCTCCACAGTAATCAATGGATATTCCTTTCCATCAATATATTTAATAGTTTCTTTTGAATTCAAAGTAGATCTGGTTAAAAACATAGCTCCATTTGATCCGTCTTTAAATACCACTAAATTATTTTTAGGATGTATACCTCTTCTCATAAAACCTTCCTCTTAACCTTCACTAAAGTTTAATTGACATTAAAAATAATGTCAATTTATTTAATTACCATTGCTCATTGTCTTTAAAAAGATCTCATTATTTTTGCTTTTTTTCATCTTTTCTATCAGAACCTCAACTCCCTCATAATCATCAACGCCTCCCAGTATTCTTCTAATAAGTAAAATCTTAGAACGCTCCTCCTCACTGAGCAATAACTCCTCTTTCCTGGTACCTGACTTTTTAATATTAATAGCGGGGAAAAGTCTTCTGTCTGCTAAACTTCTATCAAGAATTAATTCCATATTACCAGTACTTTTAAATTCTTCAAAAATAACTTCATCCATTTTGCTGCCAGTATCAACTAAAGCGGTAGCTATAATAGTCAAGCTTCCACCTTCTTCAATATTTCTAGCAGATCCAAAAAACCTCTTTGGCTTATGAAGAGCATTAGAATCTACCCCGCCCGATAAAATTTTACCAGAAGTTGGCATAGTTTGGTTATATGCCCTTGCAAGTCTTGTGATAGAATCAAGCAAAATGACAACATCTTTTTTATTTTCAACAAGCCTTTTTGCCTTTTCAATAACCATCTCTGCTACCTGAACATGTCTACTAGCCTGCTCATCAAAATTAGATGCAATAACCTCGCCTTTAACACTACGAATCATATCTGTAACTTCTTCTGGTCTCTCATCAATAAGTAATATCATCAAAATAACGTCTGAATAATTAGTAGTTATTGCGTTAGCTATTTTTTGAAGTAAAGTAGTCTTTCCCGCTTTTGGAGGGGAAACTATCAAAGCTCTTTGCCCCTTACCTATAGGTGAAAAAAGATTAATAAGCCTTGTAGAAATATTGCAATTTTCATATTCAAGATCCAATTTAATGTTGGGATAAAGCGGGGTTAAATTATCAAAAGGTATTCTGTTTTGAGCAAAAGTAGGATCTTGATTATTAATATATTTAATTTTAACCATGGCAAAAAATCTCTCACCATCTCTAGGCGATCTAATTTGACCATGTAAAATATCGCCTGTTCTTAAATTAAAAAGTCTAATCTGAGAAGGAGAAACGTAAACATCATTGCCTCCTGAAAGATAAGAATTTGATGCGGTTCTTAAAAACCCATAACCATCACTAAGCACGTCAAGCACACCTGTAAATAAAACATTAATATTATTCTCACTTAATATTTTTACCAATAAAAATATTAATTCGGTTTTTTTCATTGTTACAGCAATAGTATGATTGGTCCCAAGACCTTCAACAATTTTTCTAACCTCTGTAATTGGCTTATCATAAAGTTTTTCAATCTCTACATAATCTTTGTCATTAAAAAACTTGATGATATTACTTTGTTCTAAAGTTTTAATGTTATTTTCTAAACCTGAAACAGGAATATCATAATCAAATTCAGAAAATACTAAGCCATTTGAATCCTTTGCGCTACTTAATAAATCTAAAGATTTTGCCATACTAGACGCAGAATCCTTTTTAGCAACAACTTTAATCACTTTTTTTTTCAAATTGTCTTCAATCTTAAGCTCTTTAGAAACATCCAACCGCCTTATTTCGCTGCTTTCTAAAGCAAATTCACCATTCTTTTTATCCATAATTTCCTCTACGAATTAAATTTTTGAGAAAGGATTTTATAAAAATCTACTTATTATTAATTAATAAAAAACACATATCTTATCTTATTGCAAAGTATCTTTTATTTGTGAAACGGTGAAAGAAAATAAATCTACAATCTCATTAGACTTTATCATTTCACACTTACCATCAAAAATTATATTATCATTAATAAATATTTTTTTTGTCTTTACATCCCCATATATTTTACAACCGCTGTTTAAATAAACTTTACTAGCAGCATTTACATTGCCCTTCAAAATTCCTTCTACTATTAATGTATCACAAATTACAACATTGGTAATAACTTTACTGTTCTTACCAATAAAAAGCACACCCTCTGTCGAAGATATTTCACCCTCAAAAGAAGAATCAAGATACAAAGTTCCTTCAAATTTTAATTTTCCTCTAAAAGTTAAACTAGAATCCAGCTTACAATCCCATTTATAAGAATCTACCATATTAACCGGCATTTAACCTTTAATACCCCACACTCTCTCTTTTAACTCTTTGCCTGGACGGAAATAAGCAACATGATGATCTAAAACCTTAACATATTCTCCTGTTTGAGGATTGCGAGCATTTAAACGCCCCTTTCTTTTTCTAACCTCAAATGTACCAAAAGATCTAAACTCAATAACATTATTCGAACAAAGATTGCTTTTAAGCTCTTTAAAAAAAGCATCTATTACAATCCTTATGTATTTTTTTTCTAATTTTATATCATCATTTCTAATGCTCAAAGATATTTGATCAACAATATCTGACTTGGTAACCTTTGGTCTTCTTGAAAAAGACATAAACTAATTTCCTTACTTTAAAAGCAAAACATTTAAACGAGATTTTTTTCTAGCAGCTTTATTTTTATGAATTATTCGCTTTCTAGCAGCAGTATCTAGTTTTTTTGCAACAAACTTAAAAAATTCAATAGCTTCGTCTTTCTTGCCCGCTTTAATCATGTTGATACAGCGCTTTTCTATTGTTTTTAATTCACTTTTTACACTTATATTTCTAATCTTTCTTTTTAAATTTTGCCGAGAGCGCTTCAATGCAGATGCATTTTTTCTCAAGTGATACTCCTTAATATTATTAAACAATAACTTTAATATATCAACTAATTTAAATATAGTCAATCAAAGCTTAAATTAATTCAGCATAATAGTTCTGATTAATATACTCAAAAACCTTTTGCATAGAATAAGAAATTTTTTTATTCAAAATATATACTTTTTTTGTTGGATGATCTCCTTTATAAGAAAAGCATAAATAATTTTTATTATTAAATTCAAATTCTCTGGCAATAAAAATTTTTTCAAAAAATTCATAAAAATAAATTTTACTTTTAAAGATTTTCCTTTCATAAATAGAATCTTTTCTAAATTCGTAAAACAACACTACATTACTAATAACTAAAAAGTCACCTAACAAAACTTTAATATCAATAAAGCAAATAAATAAAAAAATAAATATATTGCTTAACGAAATATAATAAACAAATAAACTAATCATAATACGAGCTAAAAACATAAAAAGATAGGAATAAGACAAATAATATCTTATTGGAAAATCTTCTAATTTTGAGACAAACAAATCTTTTCTTTTAAATCTAAGCTCTTTGAACAATTCACTCAAACCATTGCCTATTAAAAAACAAATCTTAATTTTTTTTTTATTTTTTAATTTCAAAATCAAAACATTGTCTGATAATCTTTTTTCAAACGAAATAATGTCATCAAAATTAAAATTATAACTTAAAAAAATGCCCTTATAATAAATTCCAGATCCCTTAAAAGAAATGGAGCAAAAATATCTTAAATAAAAAAGAATTATAAAAAAATTTACAAAAAGAAGTGCTAGAACAAAGTAAAAAAAACTTGTATCATGTAAAACCAAATAAAGCAAGCAAATTACAATATTAAAAATAAACAAACAAGCTAGATTTATATTGTTGAAAAATAAATTACCCATAATATAAAATAAATCTAAACATTAAATTTAAAAAAAATCACATCTCCATCTCTTACCAAATATTCTTTACCTTCAATTCTAATGAGTCCTTTCTCTTTTAGTTTTTGAACACTTTGAAATTCAAACAAATCCTCACAAGAATAAACTTCTGCTTTAATAAAACCCCTCTCAAAATCACTATGAATTATTCCGGCAGCTTTTGGGGCCTTCATACCCTGTTTAAATGTCCAGGCTCTAACTTCTTGCAAACCTGCTGTAAAATAAGTTCTAAGCCCCAAAGTATAATAGGCTTTTTTAATTAAATTGATAAGGCCACTATCATTAATTCCAAATAATTTTAACATTTCATTTTTATAAGACACATCCTTTATTTCAGAAAGCTCAGCTTCAATTTTGGCACATAAGATTAAAAAATCATTCCCTTCTTTCAAGGCAATATTTTTTACAATATCTGTATATTTATTACCACTAAGTGAATTTTCATCAACATTGCAAACATACAAAACTTTTTTAAAAGTCAAAAGATTTAACGATCTAATAAAGATGTATTCAAAATCATCAAATTCAAACTCAATAACAGGATTCATATTGCTTAAATGATCTTCAAGTCTTTTTAACATTAAAACAATTGCTTTAGAAGATTTACTAATTTTTTTATCAGCGCTTTTAACATTTTTTTCTTGTTTTTGAATACTTTTTTGAACAGTTTCAAGATCTGATAAACAAAGTTCAACATTAATTGTGGTTATATCTTTCTCAGGATTAATATCATCATTAATATGAATAACCTCTTTTTCTTCAAAACATCTTACAACATGAACAATAAGAGAAACTTCGCGAATATTAGCTAAAAATTTATTACCAAGCCCTTCGCCTGATGATGCTCCTTTGACAAGGCCGGCAATATCTACAAATTCCATAACAGCAGGAATAATTTTCTGTGAAACAATACACTTTGCAATTTTTAAAAGCCTTTCATCAGGAATCTCTACTATTCCTATATTTGGCTCAATAGTACAAAAAGGATAATTAGCAATCTCAACCTTAGATGATGTCAAAGATGAAAATAAAGTAGATTTACCCACATTGGGAAGCCCCACAATTCCTGCATTAAGTCTCATAGCCTATCCCCCCCCTAATAAAATCAAAAAGCAATCTAATTAATAAAATATGCAAACTCTCCTCTTCCTGTTTGTTGATTTACATTTGCTTCAACAGATAAATTAAAATACTTATTAGGCTCTTGAGGGCCTGGATAATAATATTCTAACAAATAAGTACCTGTTTTTTGTTCTAAAATTAAATCATAAACTTTAGATACTCCTTCATAAGATGAAAAAGGAATTATAGCACCACCTGTTTCATTAACTAAATACTGAAGCTTGCTATTAACAGGATCGTTGCCAAATAATATTAAGTAAAACCTTATATCATTATTTTTATAATAACTTACTATTGTATCTAAAGAATACTTTTCAAAAGCTTTACGATTTAAAACACCACCACTAAAATAAACTACTGCTCTTCTTGAGCTTTTTGACATAAGCCCAGAACCTGCTAACTTTAAACTAACATCTGTTTTTACAGTATCTGTGCTATAAGGACCAAGAGAACTTGTATTTTTAATGCTATTTTTCAAACTTTCAATATTATCTATAATGGGAACACTTGTTGCATTTATAAAGCTAAAATTTTTATTTTTTGAAGATTCTATTAAAGCATTTAGACCTACAATTTGATCTAGATCATAATTTTTCATATAAGAAGATTTATCAAAAACAAGTGCTATATTAATGTCTTTTGAAGCATTTACATTGTAAGCTACCCTGGGATTGACAATGTAATAATTTTCATTTGCAATTGAAAAATTTTCACTTTTAAGCCCAACAACCGGCAAACCACTCTTACTGCTAACATTAACCTCAACATAAATTTTAGACCCTCCAGGCCTAACTATTCTTCTAACATCAACATTTAAACTATCATAAAGACTTGAATCGGTTTTGTAAACTGAAACCTTAGCATTATTAAAATCTGAAACAATCATTTGATTATTAGCATCTAAAATAGATGAAGAAATTTTAGAATTAACTTTATCTGCTTTTAAAATTTTTGTAATTGTTTTTTTAGCAATATTGTACTTATAAACACCATATTTCGAAGATATTATAACATTGTTGCCAGCAGAATCACTACTAAGCCCTTCTATTTCTTCAATAGAAGTAAAAACTGAATACAAATGATTACCACTAGTATCAAAAACTTCAATAGTATTTCTTAGAGAATCTGCAACATAAATATTTTCATTCAAATAAGTAATACCAGTGGGACCTAAAAGCCCCTTGTAACCTAAAGTTCTATAACCAAAGTGCAGAATAAAATCACCCTCAAGTCCAAATTTACTTACCCTTTTATTTCCCCATTCGCTTACATAAATATAGTTTCTCTTATCAATAGTCATATACTGAGGAGCAAGTAATTCACCGTCTTTTGTGCCTTTTTTCCCAATAGATTTCTTTTTAACTCCAAGAGCTTTATCGTAAACACCAATTTCGTCACTTGAATAAAGAGTAACATAAAGCAAATTATTAGCTTCAATAACATCGTAAGGTGATTTTAAATAACTAAATCCATCTTTAACTAAAGCATTAACATTATTATTAACATCAAAATACAATATTTCATTACCTAAAAAGTTAGCAGCATAATATCCGCCATACTTATCAGCCCTCAAAGATGTAATTTGATACCCATGTGGCCTTTTATAAATAGAATTATCAAGAGAAACAACTTTTACAAGTTTTTTTAAATTAAGTTCATAATTTGAAAAAACACCTCTCCTTTGCTCAATAGTAGAAATCAAATGTCTCAGATAGGGCACCTTATACCCTTGATCTTTTAAATTTCTCCATTCCATTAAAGCTTCTTCGACATATCCCAGCCTATAATAAACATTGCCAGTCCAAAAATGATAATCAAGGTTATTAGGATCAAAGCTTAAAATTTTTTTAAAAGACAAAAGAGCATCATCATAAATTCCATTATTATAGGAATTAAGAGCCCATTTAAACTCTTCTTGAGCATCTTTATTGGTAACTATTCCTTGAGCATGTAAACTAAAAAGACTTAAAAAAAACAAGCCAATAAAACCAAAAATCAACATAACTTCCTTTACTCTTTTTTAAAGACCTATTATAAGCATAAATTTTCCAAAAAATACTACAAAAAATTTAATGCTATCATATAAAATTATTAATGATAATGTTAAATATATTACATCATTATGTCACTAATAATAATAGTAAAAAAGAGGAAAAATGAAAACTAAATGCTTTTGCCTAGCCGCATTTTCAGGAATTCTTACAACACTTGCAATTCCAAATGAAATTAAAGAAACCGGATATTCAATCCTGGGGTTTGTTGCTTATGTGCCACTTTTTATAGCCTTAAGAAGGCTAGAAGAAAAAAAAACAGTAATAGGATTAACAGTATTTTATTTCATAATAGCTAATAGCTTGCAAAATTTTTGGCTTGGTTTTTTTCATGCATTTGGATGGATTACATTCCTAGGAGTAATAATAGGATACATCCCATATTCATTAACTTTGGGTTATTTTCTTTATTACTCTTTGAAAAGCTTTAAAAATAAGGCAATGACAATAACAATGCTTTTTACATTTTATGATTACTCAAGATCAATTGGATTTTTAGCATATCCCTGGGGGCTTGCAGCTTTCACCATAAACAACTTCAACGATTTAATTCAAGTGGCAGACATTTTTGGTGTATTTTTTGTATCATTTGTAGTCTACTTTTTAAACTCAGGAATTGCAGACTTTTTAATCAATAAAAACAAAACAAATTTACTAAACACAATATTTTCAATATTACTGGTAACAACATCTTTTATTTATGGAATGCTTAAAAAAACAGAATTAAAAAGCTTATTTGCAAAAGAAATAGATAGTCTAAACATTGCAGCTATTCAGCTTAACACTGACCCATGGTTGCCTGGAAATGACAAAAAAGGAATAATGGATTCTATTGCAATAACAGAACAAGCCTTAAAAGAGAATCCTAAAATAGAATTTGTAATTTGGAGCGAAGGAGTACTAACCTATCCTTTTAGCAAAGAAGACCAGTACTTTAAAAACTATGACCTACATAATGAGTTGAGAAATTTTATAAAAGAACGAAAAATCCCATTTGCAATCGGAGCTCCCTCAAATGTCGATAAAACTATAGGGATTCAGCAAAATTCTATTTACATGATAGAACCAAATCTTAATATTGCAAACATATACTCTAAAATATTCTTAGTCCCTTTTGCAGAAAAAATTCCATTTTATGAATATGAATTTGTAAGAAAATTTTTTTTAAAAAATTTTAGAATTTTGGGACAAATTGAAGGAAATAAAATTGAAATATTGAAATTGAAAAAATTTAAATTCGCTCCTTTAATATGTTATGATGATGCATTTCCAGAACTTTCAAGGTTTTATAAAATCCAAGGCGCTAACACATTGTTAAATTTTTCAAACGACTCTTGGTCAAAAACAAATTCAGCAGAATGGCAACACTTTGTTGTAGCTAAATTTAGAAGTATTGAAAATGGAATCAAAACCATTAGAGCTACAAACTCAGGAATTACTGCAACCATCAATGAATACGGAGAAGTCATTGAAAAACTAGAAACTTTTAAAAAAGGCTACTTATTGTCAACTGTAAAACTGTCCCCAACATTTACAACTATTTATGAAAAAATTGGAGACTCGTTTATAAATCTACTAATGATAATGTTTTTAATTACAACACTAAAATTTTACTTTATGGAAGACAAAAACCAATTATTATTATTCTCTTTAGTAAAAACTAAAGTCTGATATTCTTTCCAAAATGGAAAATTTTTAGTAACATCATTTTTTTTGGTATTCACATTAACAGAAAAGGAATTATCGTTGGATTTTGAAATTTTCAAAGATTTTAAATCGTAATAATCATCAACTGATAAATATTCTAACTCATCTGCATCAACCTTAGACGAAGCCCTTGACACAGCCGATATAAAATCATCTTTTGATTCAAATTGGCCCATAACATTCACTTTATCTGCAATAACAGAGGCAAATAAATCAAAGTTCTGAGAAATTAAAGCTCTTGCAAACTTTCCAAATTGGAACTTAATAATTTTATCTTGATTTTTGCTTCTCTCTCTTTGAGCAATATATTCTATTTTAGGAGCATTTGTAAAATCATTGATTTCTATTTTTTCGTGCACTATTCCAGGTATCTCCTCAAGCTTAACATCCTCAAGCATAACAACCTTAGAATTGTCATCCTTAATCTTAGTATCAAGCTCCTTAACTGCAAGCTTAATATCAACCCCCTTTTTCAAATCTGGATAAATCTTTAAAGCTCTTGATTGGAAAAGCTTTCCCTTTTTAATTTTACCAACATTTATATACCTTTGACCAACCTCATAATACAAAATAGCAAGCTCTTTTTGCTTATCAACATAAGAAGAACTATCTTGAGCAAACAAATTCAAAAAAACAAAAGAACATAAAAAACACAGAAGAAACAATCTTCTCATAAGAACCTCCATTAACACTCAACTTTTAAAATAAAACAAAAGAATGTCAATCTACTACAAGTAATTATAATACAAGTTTATCTCTAATTAAAGAAATCACTTTATTCTTATCTTCTTCGTTAAAAATATTTATATCATCGTAAGAAAATTTTATCTTTGAAGACAAGCTGTATTCATCATACCACTTCAAATATTTTCTATTAAGACCCTCAAGATAATCTCTAGGAATATTCATTTCAAAGCTTCTATTTCTATTTTTAATTCTGCGCTCAACCTCATCAATACTGCAATCCAAATAAATAAGCAAACTTGGTTTTTGAGAATGTTCAAGCATATTATCAAGAAGATCAATATATATTTTATATTCCTCATCGGAGATATGACCATCACAATTTAAAAGAGACGCAAACACACAGTCACCATAAATAGATCTGTCAAGTATGCCTCCTTTTGTTCTAAATACGCCTTTTATTAGCTTAAATCTCTCATTAAGAAAATTAATTTGAACTGGGAATGCCCATCTGGATTTATCCCTATAAAATTTATCTAATACAGCCAAAGTAAAATCATTATTCAGTTCACTGTAAAAAGGAACTTTCAATTCCTCTGCTAAAATATTTCCAAGCGTAGTTTTTCCTACCCCAATTAAACCCTCTATTACAATCACCAAGTCTACCTCCAAAAATAACTTAAATACTTAACATATAAGCTAAAAAAAGAATTACTAAAACATAAAATCTTAATTAAACAAAAAATCTAATGTAAAAATTTTAATATAAAATAAAAAATCCTTAAACAAATTTTGGAAAAGAAATCAATAATTTAATAATTAAAATTTTTAAATTATTGACATTAATCTTAATTAAAAATAATATATTAAATATAAATATTACAAAGATATAATTAAAAATATTGATTTTTTTGAAATAAAGAGACTAAAGTATAAAAATACTAACCATTTTGTAAAAACACGCTAATATTCGATTGAAAAATTTAATATATTTGAATTTAAAAATCAAAAATTAAAACTTTTTTAAAAAAATAAAATTATTATAAAAATAAGGAGATAAAACATGAATTATACAAAATTTCAAGAATTTATATCGGAATTTTTGGGAACATTTATCCTATTAGCTTTAGGAACTGGGTCTGTTGCAATGACAGTATTGTTTCCCTCAAGCCCTGAAATAGCGGGTGAAATAATCAAAGGGGGATATACAAATATAGTATTTGGATGGGGAATGGGTGTAACATTTGGTATTTATACATCAGCAAGAATTAGTGGAGCACACCTCAACCCAGCTGTTAGCATAGGATTAGTAAGTATTGGAAAATTTCCCGCTTCAAAACTTTTACACTACATTCTAGCACAAATATTAGGAGCATTTACAGGAGCATTAATGACACTAGTCGTATTTTATCCTAAATGGATAGAAATAGATCCTGTTCTAGAAAATACTCAAGGCATATTAGCAACTTTCCCTGCTGTTCCTGGATTTTTGCCTGGATTTATTGATCAAGTTTTTGGAACCTTTTTGCTAATGTTTTTAATTTCTGTTATTGGAGATTTTGTAAAAAAACACAACGACAATCCATTCCTCCCATTCATTACAGGAGCAGTGGTTTTGGCAATAGGAATAAGTTTTGGGGGAATGAATGGCTATGCTATTAACCCTGCAAGAGATCTGGGAGCAAGAATTTTACTCTTATTTGCTGGATTTAAAAATCATGGCTTTAACAACCTAAGTGTATTTATTGTACCAATAATTGGCCCAATAATTGGAGCAATTTTGGGCGCTTCAATTTATGAATTTACACTAAAAAACAACAAAGGTTAAAAGATGTTTATCTTTGTTAAAATAAAAAGGAAGAATTATGAAATATATTTTATCTATTGATCAGGGTACTACTAGCTCAAGAGCAATAGTATTTGATAAAAATGCAAACATAAAAGGGCTTGCTCAAAAAGAATTTACTCAAATTTATCCACAACCAAGCTGGGTAGAGCATGATCCTGCCGAAATATGGGGATCCCAACTTGGGGTTATAATAGAAGCTCTTGCAAATTCAAGAATTTTACCAAATGAAGTTGATGCTATTGGAATAACTAATCAAAGAGAAACTACGGTTATATGGGAAAAAAATACAGGAAAACCTATTTATAACGCAATAGTATGGCAAGACAGAAGAACTTCAAAAATTTGTGACCAATTAACGAAAGAAGGAAAAGATAAAATCATTTTAGAAAAAACAGGCTTAGTGCTAGATTCTTATTTTAGTGGAACAAAAATAATGTGGATCTTGGATAATGTAGAGGGGGCAAGACAAAAAGCTGAAAATGGTGAATTATGCTTTGGAACAATAGATACATGGCTATTGTGGAATCTGACTCAAAAAAAAGTACATGCGACTGATTACTCTAATGCTTCAAGAACATTATTGTTAAATATTAAAACATTAGAATGGGATGATGAACTTTTAAAAATATTAAATATTCCAAAAGCAATTTTGCCCGAACTTAAAGAAAGTTCTACAATATATGGCAAAACAGACAAATCGCTATTTGGATCAGAAATTCCTATTGCAGGAATTTCCGGAGATCAATTTGCAGCAACATTTGGACAAGCATGCCTTAAAAAAGGCATGGCTAAAAACACATATGGAACTGGTTGCTTTTTAACAGTAAATATAGGTAAAGAACCGATTATTAACTATGATAGTAAGCTTTTAACTTCAATTGCATGGGGAAGAAAAAAAACTGTAACTTATGTTCTTGAAGGAAGTGTTTTTATTGGTGGAGCCGTAATCCAGTGGCTAAGAGATGGTCTTGAATTTTTTAGAAAAAGCTCGGACGCAGAACTATTAGCAAACTCTGTCTCAGATAATGGGGGAGTTTATTTTGTACCAGCATTTGTTGGACTTGGTGCACCTCATTGGGATTCTTATGCAAGAGGAACAATCATTGGAATAACAAGGGGATCAACAAAAGCTCACATTGCAAGAGCCGCTCTTGAGAGCATCGCATTTCAAAGTTTTGATATACTAGATACTATAAAAAAATCTATTCCAAATTTTGAAATTCAAGAATTAAGAGTAGACGGGGGAGCAAGTCAAAACGATCTATTAATGCAATTTCAAGCTGATCTTTTAGGATGTAAAGTTGTAAGACCAAAAATAACAGAAACAACCGCTCTTGGGGCTGCTTATCTTGCAGGACTTGCATCAGGTTATTGGCAAAGCGCTGAAGAAATAATAAGTCTTTGGCAAGTAGATAAGATATTTGAACCTTCAATGCCAAAAAATCAAAAAGAAAAACTTCTTGAGAATTGGAATAGAGCAATTAAAAGATCAAAATCCTGGATACATAATTCTCATAGTATATAAATTTTCAAAACAAGACTTTGAAAATTATAACAAAAATATATTGGAGACAAAATTATGAATAATTTATTTGATTTTTCAAAACTAAAACAACATATAATAAAAATGTATGGTAGGCAAATAAATCGATTATACGAACAACTATTAATTAAATTTTTTCATCTATATCCGCTATACATATACGGATCTAAGAAATACCCTATCTATACTTTGCAAAAAGGGCACAATTCATTGAAGAAAATACAAAAAATGTTTAATAAAATATTAAATAAAAATCACAAAAAATTAAAAAGTTTACTAATGCAATTGGTTTATAACGCTATTCAATAAAATTAAAACAAATGGTCTTTGCGAATTTCTCAAATCTAGCATTTGATTAAAAAAGAAGAGAAATTAACTAAAATGGAGGAATATTTAAATTTCATGAATAATAACAAAGAAACAAAATTAAAAGATTTGGAAAATCAAGAATTTGATCTTATAATCATTGGGGGAGGCGCAACAGGTCTTGGAATCGCAGTAGATGCAATCACAAGGGGATATAAAGCAATACTTATAGAAAAATTTGATTACGCAAAAGGAACTTCCTCTAGATCAAGTAAATTAATTCACGGTGGGGTAAGATATTTAGCTCAATGGAATATTTCTTTGGTTAAAGAAGCTTTACACGAAAAAGCCGTTCTTGAAAAAAATGCACCCCATTTAATTAACGAATGTGCATTTATTACTCCTATTTATAATATTTTAGAAATACCCTATTATTATTTTGGATTAACTTATTACCACAATCTCATGGGTAAAGAAAAATCTACTAAATACAAAACTAAATTACTATCAAAAAAATCTACCATTGAAAAAGCCCCTAATATTAAAACAGAAGGCCTTAAATGCTCTGTCTTATATTATGATGATTCATTCGATGATGCTAGAATGGCAATAACATTATTAAGAACCTTCACCGAAAAAGGGGGCATTGCCCTTAACTACACAGAGCTTAAAAAATTTAATAAGGAAAATGGAAAACTTTCAGGAATTTCAATACAAAATAAATTATCAAAAGAACAAATTTCATTAAAAAGCAAATGTATAATAAACGCAACAGGAATATTTTCAGATGAAATAAGAAGACTAGATGATGAAAAATCTTTAAACATTATCAAGCCTTCCCAAGGTAGCCATTTAGTAATCAAAAAAGACAAATTCCCTCCAAATCATGCAATATTAATACCCAAAACTAGTGATAATAGAATTTTATTTGCTGTTCCTTGGTATGATGGGGTTGTTTGTGGAAGCACCGACATTCCAATACAAGAGATAGAAGAAGAACCTAAAAGATTTGATGAGGAGATTGACTTTATAATAAATAATTTAAACAACTATTTAAATATTAAAATAGAAAAATCAGATATAAAAAGCGTATATACTGGAATAAGGCCATTAATAATGGATCCAAAAGCTGAAAGAAACACTTCAAAAATTTCAAGAAATGAAAAAATATTTATTTCGGATTCAAATCTTATTACAATAGCAGGGGGAAAATATACTACATATAGAAAAATGGCAGAAAAAACCTTGCTCAAGGCCATAGAAAAAAATTTAATACCAAATTACCCACCAACTACAGAAGATTTAAAGCTACATGGCTACCTTAAAAAAGAAGAGGTAATAAAAATTCCTGAACCTTTTAAAGCTTATGGTAGTGACTTTGAAATTCTAAAAAATATGGAAGGGTTTGATAAAAAGATACACGAAAACTTGGATTTAAATGAAGCTCAAATAACTTTTTCAATTGAATTTGAGCAAGCCAAAACTATTGACGATGTTCTAGCAAGAAGAACAAGATCGTTGCCCTTAAATCCTCAAGCCACAATTGAAGCTGCTCCAAAAGTTGCTGAAATAATGATGAAAAAATTAAATAAATCTGAAGAGTGGAAAAATGAACAAATAAAAGACTTTTTAGAAATAAGTAAAAAATATTTAATTAAAAATTAAATTAATTTTAACCATTAAACAAAGGGATTGTCAAACAATCCCTTTTTAATTTACAATGTTTTAAATCTAATTCACATTAGCAAATTCACAAGCAAACCTTGAATCTCTTCAATGCTATCTAAAAGTTTAATCTGGATCATTTGATTTTGTAAAACAGAATAGGCAAGTCTATCCAACTTGTCGTTAATAATCTTAATAATTCTATACTTGGGACGCTTAGGATCTCCTAAGCTACCCCCTTTTTGTTCTTTCAAACAAACAGAAGATGATATAATCATAGATATAAATTCTGAAATAACTTTTTTGTAAAAAATTACATTTTGCCTAGAAGGCTCACTCAAAAGTCTCTCACCAATCTCGTTAATTCCATCTAACATATTCTTAATCAAATCAAGATTAAATTCGCCATTTTCAAGTAAAATAAAATTCTGATCCTCTTTAACACTTTCAATCTGAAATACCGAAGAAAAAGCATTGCTCTTATCAAAAGATACTTTTTTGCCACCTTTTTTGCAATCTTTTGAATTAAGATTTAATGCCCTGGCAATCAAATTATTTACTTTCATCTATTTTGCTCATAACACTTGAAAAATATTTATTATCTTCATCTTCTAAAGGTTGAGAAGATTTTTTTTCTTCTTGATACTCCTTATTGATTTCAATTAAAAGATCTTCATTAACTTTATAAGAACCAGTATAAAAAAATGTATTTCTTTCGGGAGCTCTAAGATACTCAGCACCAATATCCATATATCCATCAATAATAGCGCCTTCTTCAACCTCAATTGACTTGCAAGAAATATTGCCAATAACACACCCTGACGCAAATATTTTAATCTTGCTTTTAGCATAAATATTGCCCACAACCATTCCAGAAATAACAAGCTCATTAGCATCAATACTAGACTTAACCCTTCCACTCTCTCCAATAATTACTCTTTTTGTAGAACTAATAGTACCCATAAAATCGCCATCAAGTCGAATAAAATTATTTGAAACCAAATCTCCTTTAAAAAAATCACCAACACCCACTATTGTTTTTATTTCATCAAAAATAAACACAGATGATTCTTTTTTTTCTTTTTTAACAGTCAAAAAATTTAACATCTATTTCGAAGCTCCTGTTGCTAAATTTAAATACATATCAGGATTAATAACTTGAGAACCTACACGAACTTCATAATGAACATGCGGACCTGTTGCATAGCCTGTCTGCCCCATAAATCCAATTATTTGCCCCTTTTTAACATAAGACCCTTTAGAAGTATTAAGACGCGACATATGTGCATAAAGAGTCGTAAGTCCATACTTATGCTTAATTTGAACAAAATTGCCATAGCCTGCTGATTGATAGCTTGCCCTAACAACCTCCCCATCAGCAGTTGCAACAATAGGAGTTCCAATTCTAACCCCCCCAAGATCTATGCCTTTGTGAATATACCATTGCCTAGTAAAAGGTTCAATAGCGGGGCCAAAATGCAAAGTAATAATTCCAGATCCACCCGCAAGAGGCCAAAGAGAAGGAATATCATTTAAAAGCTTATCCTGAGCGTGCAAAACCTTAACTATACTTTTAAGGGGGGGAATTGAACTTTCTATTTTACTTTTAATATTTTTAAGATCACTAAGCTCTTTTATTGAATTAGCTTCTAAAATTTGCAAATCAATAAAATCGGAAAGATCTCCATCTTGTTTATTTTTATTTAAATCAATATTATTAGAATTAATTTTCAAAGAGGTTTTAAGTTCATCTAAAATTTTGGAAAAGTTTTTAGCAACAGAATTGATTTCTACAACTGTATTTCTAAAATCTTCAATCTCAGATTCTGCTAAAGAATAATTTTTCTCTGTAGATTTCACAATTGAAGAGAGAGTGACATAGTTGACAGCAAGCAAAACAAATCCTATAAACCCGCCTAAAAAAAACGTAGAAAAGAAAAATAAAGTCAAAAAAGAAATTTTAATATTTTTTACATTTCCCTTAACATGGGGAATAATCATAAAACTAATATTTTGCTTAAAAAAAGAATGTATAACTTTAAGGGTTATAAATAAAGAATTATAAATAACCAAAAAAAACTTAAGAATTCCTTTAAAGCCTGAAATAATTTTAAATTTAATTCTTTTCTTCATAACAAACCTTACCAAAAATTACCACGCTCAAACAAAAAAATTAAAAATTTATTTTAAAACTTTAGACAAAAATCCAAATTTTTCGATAAAAACCTGGTACAAAAATATTTAATAAATACACATAATTAAAGAGAATAATACTTAAAAACCAATATAATTATACAATTAAACTCGCAAATACTTTATTATTATATAAATGAAAACACTATTTTTTGCAACAACAAATGAAAATAAAATAAATGAAGTAAAAAATATATTAGATATACCCAACTTAAAATTAATAGTCCCTAAAAATTTTAACATAAAAGAAACAGGAAAAACATTTAAAGAGAACTCTTTGCTTAAAGCAAAAGCACTATTTGAAATTTTAAATAAAAATCAAAATGTTTTTGGAGAAGATTCTGGATTGTGCATTAATGCACTAAACTTGGAACCTGGAATTTACTCTAAAAGATATGATACTTACAAGCTAAGTAAAAAATTAAACACCAATGAAAAAAATCAGCTTATTTTAGATTTAATGAAAAATGAAAAAAATAGACAAGCATATTTTATATGCAACATAAGCTATATATCAAAAAATAGCCAAATATCAAATTTTGAAGGAATTATTAAGGGAAAAATTGCCTTAAGTTTAAATAATGATAAAAACCATGGATTTGGTTATGATTCAATATTTTTAACTAAGAATAATAAAAAGCTTAGCGACCTAACACTTGAAGAAAAAAATAAAATATCCCATCGAGGAATAGCATTTTTAAAATTTAAAAAATTTTTATTAAAATCTTTATTCAAAAGTTGAACTTAAAGGCTTTTTATATATAAAGTTTAGACTTTATTGTAAAATAAAAACACAACGTTTATACAATTTCAATGTATTATTTATTTCTAAAAACAATGGAAAAAGGAAGGAGGAAGTTTAATGATAAATAGAAATGAAATCAATGAGAATGATAAATGGGATTTATCTTTTCTGTTTGCAAGTGAAGAAGAATATAAAAAGGCAATCAATGCTATTGAAATTAAAATCAAAGAATTTAAAAAATATGAAAAATTGGAATTAAATTTTGATTTGTTTAAAGTTTCTTTAAACAAATACTATGAAATTATGGAAGATCTAGAGAAGACCTCTTACTATGCAATGCTTCAATTAGAGACCGATGTAACCAATAAGGATTCAAATAAAATATATTCTATGTCCCTTAATTTAACTACAAAAGTATCTAATACCACCTCGTTCTTCATACCCAAAATACTAAAAGAAGATGCAAAAAAAATTCAAACTTGGATCAATGAACCTGAGCTTAAGGATAAAAAAATTGCAATTGAAAAAATACTAAGAGAAAAAAATCATATTTTAAGCGAACAAGAAGAAGAAATACTTGCCAATTACACCCCTCTTTACTCATCTTATCAAAAGATATTCTCAGCATTAACAAATGCTGATATGGAATTTGGAGAAATTAATGGACACCCTTTAACCAATTCCACCTACACACTGTTTTTACAAAACGAAGATCAAAAAATAAGAAAAGAAGCTTTTTTGAAATTTTATCAAAAATACAAAAACAATGAAAATACACTTGCAAATCTTATTATTTCAGACCTTAAAAAAAATCACTTCATTGCAAAGACAAGAAAGTTCCAAAATACTTTTTCAATGCAACTCTTTTCAAATAATATTAACAAAAAAGTTTATACAAATTTAATTGAAACTGTCAACGAAAATTTATCTGCGCTTCATGACTATTATGATTTTAGAAAAAAAGTTTTAAACCAAGAATATCTACATCATTACGATGTTTACGTACCATTAACAAAAGGAATAACATTTAAAAATTCGTTTGAAGAATCTTGTGAGAAAATATTAAAATCTTTAAAGATATTGGGAAATGAATATACAGAAATCTTAAGAAATGGCCTTTTAAAAGAAAGATGGGTTGATAAATATGAAAATACTGGGAAAAGATCAGGAGCTTTTAGCGCTGGATCATATAATGGAAAGCCTTATATACTTCTTAATTACAAAGACGAATCAATAAGAGATATGTTTACGCTTGCGCACGAAGCAGGACATTCAATGCACTCTTACTTTAGTATAAAAAACAATCCATTCCCGCATTATAATTATTCAATTTTTGAAGCAGAAATAGCATCAATAATTAACGAACAAATATTAGCAGAATATTTACTTAAAAACGAAACCGATATTAAAAAAATAAAATATATAAAACTCACACAAATTGACGACATGATTTCAACATTTTTTCGACAAACAATGTTTGCTGAATTTGAGTACATCATTCATGAAATGATTAGCAATGAAGAGCCTCTAGTAAAAGAAACACTAACAGAAACTTATATGAATTTGCTAAAAAAATACTTCGGACCTAGTCTAAAATTTGATAAATTAAGCCCCCTTGAATGCCTTAGGATTCCCCACTTTTATTCACCCTTTTACGTATATCAGTATGCTACAGGCATTGCAGCTGCTCTATCAATATACAAAGACATTAAAGAGAATAAAAAAGATGCAGTAGTAAATTATATAAAATTTTTAAAAACAGGTGGTTCTAAATATCCATTAGATTCCTTAAATATTACTGGAGTAGATTTAACAAAAAAAGCAACAATAAAAAACACTATTAACATTTTCAAATGTAGGCTTGAAGAGATAAAGCAAATATTCCAATAAAAGGAGATTTACTGTGAAAAATATCAATTTGATTTTAGCTTGGCTTGTACATATTTTTACAGCATCTGGTTTGATTGTAGGACTTTACTCAATAATTTCAATTGTAAATGGTGATTATTCTCTTCTTTTAAAGTTAATAGTAATAGGACTTATAATAGATGGAATTGATGGAACTATGGCAAGAAAGCTTAAGGTCAAAGAGTTAATACCTGAAATTGATGGTGCTCTACTTGATAACATTACAGACTACATAAACTATACCTTCATACCCGTTATATTTTTTTATTTAGGAGAATTCATTTCAGAAAAATATAAAGTCGCCATTTGCATTGGGATTTTACTCTCATCAGCATACCAATTCTCAAGAACAGATGCAAAAACAAGTGATAACTACTTTAGAGGATTTCCTTCTCTATGGAATCTCTTTGTAATATCAAACATAATCTTTAAAATAGAGCAAATAACAAATCTTATTATGATATCAATATGCATTATTATAAGCTTCATCCCGATAAAATTTATTTACCCGTCAAAAACTAAAGAATTAAGGAAAATTACCATACCAATAACAATAATAAGCTGCCTAATATTTGTTGTATCAATATTTTCAAAATTATCTACAACAGCGTTAAAAATAGCAAAAATAGTTCTTATCCTTTACTTTGTATATTTAACTTTAGCAAGCATATATTTAACCTATAAAACAAGAAATAAATGATAACAATGTATATAAACACAATAATAGAATCTATTGATTCAAACATAGCTTATTCTCCAATAGTATTTTTTTCTTTGTTAATCTTAGCAGGGCTTAATATTCCTATTTCTGAAGATGCAATAGTATTAATGGGTGGAATTCTATCTAGTCGAAAAAATGGATATACTGTATTAATATTTTTAGGAATTTTTTGGGGAGCCTATCTTGGAGACATAATATCTTTTTACATTGGGAAATTAATGGGAAATAAATTGTTTAAAAATAAAAAAGACAATAACCTGCTTGACAAAATAAATTACTACTATGGTCAATATGGGGTATTAACTTTATTTATAGGAAGGTTTATACCCTTTGGAGTTAGAAACGCAATATTTATATCAGCGGGAATGGGAAATATGAAATCCAATCTATTTATTGTTTCTGACTTTTTTGCAACTTTACTCTCAATACTGGTTTATTTTACTCTCAGCTTTAAACTAGGACAATCATTTGAAATAATATTTGCAAAAATAAAAGTAATTATCTTTGCAATATTTATTGCCATAATATCAACAGCAATAATAATATGCGTAATTAAGAAAAATAAAAAAGTTGACAAAAATTTAAAATAAAAAATATAATGGTTAATAGCGCTGTGGTGGTGAAAGTGGTAGACACGCTAGCTTGAGGGGCTAGTGGGCGGTAAGCCCATGCTGGTTCAAGTCCAGTTCACAGCATTAAATTGTTAGTAGCTTGTTAAATAAAATTAACTAAAATGCACTCTAGAGGAATGCTGGAGAATAAATTACAGATTAATTTTTAAGAGGACAAATGTCTAAATACGAATTCATAAAAATTGAAAAAAAATGGCAAGAATTTTGGGATAATAACAAAACGTACAAAGTAACAGAAGATCCAAGCATTCCCAAAGAAAAAAGATTATATATACTTGACATGTTCCCCTATCCTTCTGCTAACGGACTTCATGTTGGCCATCCAGAAGGATACACAGCTACTGACATATTTGGAAGATACAAGCTTTTGAATGGATTTCACGTACTTCACCCAATAGGATTTGATAGCTTTGGACTTCCTGCTGAAAATTATGCAATACAAACAGGAACTCATCCTAAAAAAAGTACAGAAGAAAATATTAATAAGTTTAAAAAACAAATAAAAGCTTTGGGATTCGCCTATGATTGGGATCGAGAAATTAGAACACATGACGAAAATTACTATAAATGGACACAGTGGATTTTCCTGCAATTATATAAAAAAGGCCTAGCTTATGAAAAAGAAATGCCTGTATGGTACTGTTCTGAACTTGGAACAGTATTATCAAATGAAGAGATTATTCAAACTCCAAATGGACCAAAATCTGAGAGGGGATTTTACAACGTCGAAAAAAAATATTTAAGACAATGGGTTTTAAAAATTACAAAATATGCTGAGAGATTGTTAAACGACCTTGAAGAATTAGAATGGCCTGAATCTGTAAAAGAAATGCAACGAAATTGGATTGGCAAATCAACAGGGGTTGAAATCGACTTTGAAATTGAAGGATACAATGATAAAATCAAGATCTTTACAACAAGGCCAGACACAATCTTTGGTATCACATATTTAGTAATCGCACCAGAAAACAAACTAATAGAAAAAATAACAAAAAACAACTTCAAAAAAAATGTCTTAAAATATGTAAGACAAGAAGAACTCAAAAGTGATCTTAAGAGAACCTCTCTTGAAAAAGATAAATCGGGAGTTTTTACAGGATCTTATGCACTTCATCCAATAACAAATGAAAAAATTCCAATTTGGGTTGGAAGCTACGTATTAGGAACTTATGGCACTGGAGCTGTAATGGGTGTTCCAGCACATGATGAGAGAGACTTTCAATTTGCTAAAAAGTATAAATTAAGAATTTTGCCCGTAATATCAAAATCGGGGGAAAATGAAGTATTAGAAAAAGCATTTATTAATGATGGAATTTCAATAAATTCTCCTAATGGGTTTAATAATCTTAAAAATTCTGAAGTAAAAGATAAGGTAATAGAATGGCTTACTAAAAATAAAAAAGGGGAAGAAAAAGTTACCTACAAGCTTAGAGATTGGATTTTTTCAAGACAAAGATACTGGGGAGAACCTATACCCATTTTGTTTGATAAGCTTGGAAATGCAATACCTTTAGAAAAAAATGACCTTCCCTTAAAGCTTCCAGAAATTGCAAACTATAAGCCCTCTAAAATGGGAGAATCCCCTTTATCAAGGATTAAAGATTGGGTAAACGTAAAAGATACAGGCTTTACAAGAGAAACAAACACAATGCCTCAATGGGCAGGTTCTTGTTGGTATTATTTGAGATACCTTGACCCTAAAAACCCAAAAGAGTTTGCAAATAAAAAAAAAATTGAATATTGGATGCCGGTTGATCTATATATAGGTGGGGCTGAACATACAGTATTACACCTACTTTACTCAAGGTTTTGGCACAAGGTTCTTTATGATCTAGGATATGTAAATACCAAAGAACCTTTTAAAAAACTTATAAATCAAGGCATAATAACCGCATTTTCTTATCAAAAAGAAACTGGGATTTTAATACCTAATGACCAGGTTATAGAAAAAGATAATAAATTTTTTGACAAAAAAGATAATAAAGAAGTAACCCAAGTAATTGCCAAAATGTCAAAATCTTTAAAGAACGTAATAAATCCGGACGATATTATTAAAGAATTTGGAGCAGATTCAATAAGAATTTATGAAATGTTTATGGGGCCACTAACAGATTCTAAACCTTGGAACACTAAAGGCATTATTGGTGTTTTTCGATTTTTAAACAAAATTTGGAATTTGAGAGAAAAAGAACTATCAAAAGACAATCCTCCAAAAGAAATAATATCTCAACTACATAAAGTAATAAAAAAGGTCACAGAAGACACAGAAAAACTAAACTTCAACACAGCAATCTCTGCCATGATGATATTTGTCAATGAGCTTCTAAAGTATGAAAAAAATTATTTGGATATATTTAAACCATTTGTCATTATTTTATCCCCGTATGCACCCCATTTAGCCGAAGAACTGTGGGAATATCTTGGAGAAACACCCAGTTTATTCAAAAATTCAAAATGGCCAAAATTCGATGAAAATCTTATTATTAAAAACAGAAAAGAAATTGTCTTGCAAATAAATGGAAAAATAAAAGATAAAATATTACTAAACAAAGAAATAGATGAAAAAGAGCTAAAAGAAATAGCAATGAAAAATAGCAAAATAAAATCAAACTTATTAAATAGAAAAATTGTCAAAATAATTGCAATTAAAAACAAACTTGTCAACATAGTGATAAAGTAAAGAAGAGGCATTATATGGACTTTGCAAGTCTAAGCATTAAATATAAAGGAATTATATTCACAATATTTATATTAATTACTACTTTTTTAGGATTTTTTTTAAAAAATCTTAAATTTGATGCGAACATCTTAAAACTTATCCCCAAAACTAAAGAAACTGAAAGCTTGATAGACATTGATAAAAGCAATTCACTTTTATCTACAATAGTAATATTTCAAGATAAAAAAAATATTTTCAATAAGAAAAATTTTGAAACAATAAACAGTGTAATCAATGAAATAACCAAAATTTTGGAAGTATCTCCAAATGCCGTAACAAGCATATTTTCTTATTTTCCACAATTTAAAAAAGAAATCTACACGGATAAAGACATAGAAGAAATAAAAAATAAAATAAAGTCAACTCCATTTGTAAAAAATACATTCTTAGGCAACTCAGAAAATTTAATATACTTTATAATAATTCCATCAGAGAGTGACAAAATTAATTTCAGTAGAAATTTAAAAACTGAACTTGATGCGATGGAAAAAACAATTAAAAAATATGAAACAAAAGATCTAAAATTGTATCTTACAGGAGATTTAATAGTAAGAGAAAAAATTTTAAACTACATGGTCGAAGACTTCAAAATCTTAGGCCCTCTTGCTACTTTTGTGGTAATAATTTCACTTTATCTTATTATAAAAAATCTAATTGGTGCATTAATTCCCATTTTTATTGCATTATTATCATTGATTTGGACTTTTGGAATTAAAGGGCTTGTACAATCCCCCATTACAGTGCCAGAAACTTCAATGATTGTTTTACTTATTTCAATCGGATGCGCTAATGCTGTGCACATAATAAATGGAATATTTAAATTAATAAAAAAAGAACAGCTTTCAAAAGAATCAATAAAAACAACAATTAAAAAGCTTAAAACACCCATCCTACTAACATCTCTTACAACTGCATTTGGATTCTTATCTCTTACAACCTCTTCAATTAATGCTTACAAAACAATGGGTATTTTCATGTCAATTGGAGTAATTATCTCAATGGCAATCTCATTAACCGTTTTACCCGGAATAATAACATTAATCCCATTTGCAAAAAAAAAGTCTCTTGCGAAACAAAAAGAAAATAAACCACATAAAATATTTTTCCTTGAAAAGCTTGCCAAAATAAATACACAAATAACAAAGTCTATATTAAAAAGAAAATATACATCCTCTATAATAGTAGTCATCATACTGGGAATTTCGATTGCGGGTCTTTTAAAAATAGAAATCAATTTTGATGAAAAAGATTACTTTAAAGAAAGCACAAGTGTAAAAAAAACATTAAACCTAATGCAAAAAGAAATGGGCGGAATATCGATTTTCAAAATAGAGCTTGAAGGCAATCCTGGTGAATTTAAAAATGCTAAAGCAATGCAAATCTTAGATTTGATTACAGATAAACTTGATGCATTTTCTGCAAAAACTCAATCCAGCTCTATTAATGGAATTTTAAAATTTACAAATTTCAAAATTAAAAAAGAATCCCCACTAGAGTACAAACTGCCTGAAAATAAAACCATACTAAACAAACTAATAAATTTAGTAGATAAAAGCGATTGGGCTAAAGACAATAAAAAAATGTACATTAATGATAATTGGTCATTAATATCTATCATGGTAAGAATTGAAGACAACTCAACCGAAGGAATAAAAAAATTTGAAAAATATGCTATTAAAACAATTAATGAACATATGAGAAATAATAAATATCATTTCTCAGGAGTATATGATAAGGTGCTAATAGCTAAAACAATGGTAAAAGAACAGGTTACGAACATTATAACAACTCTTGGATCAATAACACTGTTGCTTATGTTTTTCTTTAAATCTATAAAAACCGGAATAATTATTGCAATCCCAGTGGCATGGTCCGTGTTTTTAAACTTTGCCGTAATGAGATTATTTGGAATAACCTTAAACCCTGCAACAGCAACAATTGCGTCTGTAAGCATGGGAGTCGGAGTAGATTATTCAATTCATTTTTTCAATACGTTTATTTTAAAATACCGAAAAAGTCAAATCTACAAAAATGCACTACTTGAATCAATACCCAGCGTATTTAATGGAATCTTTGCAAATTCTATTTCTGTAGGAATAGGATTTTTAACCTTAACATTTTCATCCTATAAAATAATATCAACTCTTGGAGCAATAATTGCTTTTACAATGCTAACGACATCTCTTGCATCACTAACTCTTCTTCCATTATTAACTTATTTATTTAAACCTAGAGTAAAACTAACCTCAAATAGCAATTTAAAAAAATTAAAACAATAATTTAATGACCTCGCGCATATTATCTACAAGATAAAAATTAATACCACTCTTAATGTTAATAGGAATCTCTTCTAAGTCGACCCTATTTGCTTGAGGCATAATGATGTGCTCCACGCCGCTACGCTTTGCTGCAATTATTTTTTCTCTAAGCCCCCCTATCATCATCACATTTCCAGTAAGAGAAAGTTCTCCTGTCATAGCCAAATGAGGTCTCACAACCTTATTAAGAGCAAGAGAAATAAAAGCACTAGCTATTGTAATTCCTGCAGAAGGCCCATCTTTTGGGGTAGCTCCTTCTGGAATATGTAGATGGATAATATTTTTTTCAAAAAAAGATTTGCTAATATTTAAATCTTCTTTAATACTATTAACATAAGTATAAGCAATATTAGCGGATTCCTTCATAATATCCCCAAGCCTGCCTGTTAATTTAATCCCACCCACCTTGGACTCCGTCTTTACAGTTTCAATCATTAAGGTCGAACCTCCATAATTTGTCCAAGCAAGACCCATTACCATCCCAGAATACATAGCATTTGGCATACTTTCCTTTCTGAAAACAGGTACACCAACATATTCTTCTAGATTGTCATTAGAAATTTGATAGGATTTAACCTCAGTGTTTTCAACAAGCTTTCTTGCAACCTTTCGTACAATTTTGTTCAAATATTTTTCAAAATTTCTCACTCCATTATCTCTTGCATACTCTTGAGCAATTTGAACAAGAGCTGAACTTTGAAATTTTAAAGAATCTTTATCAACTCCATTTTCACTTAAAACTTTAGGAATTAAATACTTTCTTGCAATCTCTATTTTTTCGTTATCAACATATCCAGAAATTTCAATAACCTCCATTCTATTTAACAAAGGTCTTGGTATTGTTTCAACAGAATTAGCGGTTAAAATAAAAAATACATTTGAAATATCAAAAGGAAGGTCAAGATAATGATCTCTAAATTTAACATTCTGTTCGGGATCTAAAACTTCAAGAAGAACTGAAAAAGGATCCCCATAATTTGAAGCAGAAATTTTATCCACCTCATCAATTAAAAAAACAGGAGAATTTGTCTTAGTAATTCTTAATCCTTGAATAATTTTGCCAGGCAAAGCACCAACATAAGTTCTTCTGTGCCCCTTAATCTCTGATTCATCGCGCATTCCACCAACAGAAAATCTAAAAAACTTGGTTCGCAAAACCTTTGCAATAGCTGCCCCAATAGAAGTTTTACCAACACCAGGGGGTCCAACCAAAAGAATAATAGCCCCTTTTTGGGTCTTTCTTAACTTAAGAATTGAAATATATTCAATAATTCTATCCTTAACTTCGGTCATCCCATAATGAGTTTTATCTAAAATTTTTTTAGATTTTTGCAAATCTAATTTATCAAAGTTAATTTTCAAATCTCGCCAAGGAAGCTCAGTAATAAGTTCAAGATAATTTCTAATAACAATATATTCAGGCGAACTTGTTTCAAGAAGTGAAAATTTTTCCAACTCTTTTTCAACTACCTCCAAAGACTCTCCTTTTAAATCTAAAGCCTTTAGCTTAGTTTTAAGCTTTTCTAAATCACTGTTTTTTTTATCACCTATGCCAAGTTCAGCTTTAATAGCTTTAAGCTGCTCTTTTAAAAAGAACTCTTTTTGTTGCTTCTCTAATCTCTCCTGAATACCTTTAGCAATTTTATTTTGAATTTCAATTAAATTAAGCTCTTCATAAATTAGCTCTAAAACTTTTTTAAGCCTATCTTTTACACTTAAAGTTTCAAGAACTATTTGATGATCACTTTTTGAAGATGAAATAGTACTAGCCACAATATCACATAATTTCCCTTTATCTTCAATATTAACCATATTTAATTGAACTTCTGGCATTTTTCTATGGGAGAATATCTCTTTAGTTCTAAGCAAAATACTACTGTAAACTGCCTTTGATTGAATATCGTCTTTTCTAACTGGAATTTGCTTTAAATAGTCAATCTCAATTATAGGAAACTTGTCGTTAAGAACAACTTTAACAAATTTAATCCTATCAAAAGTTGAAACAAATATGTTATAACCACCATCTGGAAGATTAATTTTTTTTATTATCTTCCCAGTAACTCCAACAGAATAAATATCTTTACTATAATCAATAATTAATTTATGTTGATCATTATTATTGTTTTTTTCTAAAAATTTATCATTCAAAACAAACAAAGCAATGATTCCATTACCTTTCATGGCATAATCGATTGCTTTCATATCAGAATCAGAAATTATAACAATCGGAATAAACATCCCTGGAAAAACTGGATGGGAAGGAACCGCTATTAAAGGCACTCTTGCGGGTTTATTAGAATGGGGCAAAATACCAGCTACAATTTTTTCCTTCTTTTTATCCCCTGACTTAGCTTTTTTAAATTCATCCATAAAATTCGAAATCTCCTAGGCTAATTATAACAAAACAAATATTTTATGGAAATTCATTTAATAATATTTTTTTTTATTATAAAATAATGAAATGAGAACTTGTAAAGTTAAAATTATGAACATGAATTTGAATTATAGTGAAAATTATAATCCACTAAAACTGTTCCATTCAATAACAAACACAATGTCTATTAGTTAAAATTAATTAATCTATGGTAAAGCTAGTAAAGAAGAAGCCTTGAAAAATCGATTAAAAAATCAATCCTAGAGAAACAAATGAAAATTTGGAAACAAAAAGAAACTAATATACAAAACCAAGAATTAACTCACATTGCTAAGAAATATAATATCAATCTTTTTGAAGCGACTTTGCTTATAAAACGAGAAATCAAAGAAGAAGATTTCATGTTTTTCCTTGAAGACAGCGTAAATTTATTACACAACCCATTCTTATTAAAGAATATAGATAAATTTATAAAAAGAATTAATAAAGCAATCAAAGAAAATGAAAACATATTAATATTTGGAGATAAAGATGCTGATGGAATTACAGCAACAATAATAATGTATGAAACTCTTAAAGATTTTGGACTTAATGTGAGTTATAAAATACCTTCAAATGGAGAATTTTATGGACTTTCAAACGAATTAATCAACGAAAGCATAAAACAAAAAATATCTTTAATAATAACCGTTGATAATGGCATCTCTAGTATTGAAGAAATAGATTATGCAAATTCAAAAGGAATAGAAATAATAATCACAGACCACCATCTTCCAAGTGAAGATTTTAAAACTGAAAGCATAGTTATAAATCCTCATCTAAAAGAGGACAAATATCCATTCAAAGAAATAGCAGGATGTTGTGTTAGTTTTAAAGCTTGTCTTGCTCTTAGCATGTCCTTTACGGATCTTTATTCTAAAAACCTTGTATTTTTATTTTTAGAAAAAACAAAAGATGAAATTATTATTCATGCAATAGAAATAAATAACTATATTTTAAAACAATATCTAAGATTAAATAATAAGAATGACCCTTTAATTAACTTAAACAAACTAGAAAAATTTGTACAAAACAAATACATAGTAATCTTTAACAAAGAAGATCAGGAGCAATTATTTAATAAATACTTTGGAAGAAGTATAAATATAAACACAATTGATATTAGTGAAAATTTTATAAAAAAATACCCAAATTTTAGAAAAAAAACATTAAAAGACATAATCCAAGTAACTAAATATTTTAAATATAAAAAAGTCGAGATTAAAGACAAACTTTACTACATATTTTACAATATACTTTTCGAAAGTAACAAAAATTTACTCCAAAAATGTTTAAAAAAACTTAGCTTTGTTGCAATAGGAACAATTGCAGACAATATGCCTATTATTAATGAAAACAGAATAATCCTAAAAGCAGGTCTTAAAGAAATTGCACTAAGAGAAAGAATGTCTATTAATTATTTATTAAAAGATGCAAACATATTAACAAAAACAAATATAACTTCAATAGATATCGCATATAAAATTGCACCAATACTAAACTCAACAGGCAGACTTGAAAAAGCAGATATTGCAATAAATTTTTTACTAACTAACAACATTAACCAAATAGAAAATAAATTCCAAGAAATAAAAAAAATCAACGAGCTAAGAAAATATAAAGAAGAAAAAGCTTGGAATTCGCATAATAAAAATATTATTTTAAAAAACGATAAATTCATAGTTTGCTATGATAAAAATACCCCAAAAGGAATAAGTTCCAGAATTGCAACCAGACTTTCTGCTTACTACCAAAAAGTTGCTATTTTTTTAACAAAGCAAGATAATATTATTAAAGGATCAATTAGGTCAAACAATAAAATCAATTCAAAAGAACTAATATCAATAGTACCTTCTCATTTAGTAATAAATTCAGGGGGACATAAAGCTGCCGCTGGATTTACATTGCATGAAAATTTACTCGAAGACTTTATTAAAGAATTAGAACGTGCAACTACAAAAGTTGAATATGAAAATACTGATAAAAACGAATCAATATTAATAGATGCTATTCTTCCAAAGAATTTAACAAAAGATTCTCTTTTTAAAACAATAGAAATACTTGAACCTTATGGATATGAATTTAGAGAGCCAATATTAATGATGGAAAATGTTTACCTTGAAGAACTAAAAATAATTGACAAAAATCATAGCTCAAAACATATAAATATGCGCATTAAATCACAAAAAGATTACTATAAAGCTATTTTTTTTAACGGAACAAAAAAAATAGAAGAATTAAAGATAAAAGAAGATCAATATTTAGACATCATTTTTACAGTTGCTGAAGATTTCTACTGCCCGAGAGAAAAAATTTTAAAAATCATAGACATAAAAAAGAGTGCTCAAGCCAATGTATAAAATACAAAAAACATTACTTATATTTTTAATTCTGGGAATAGAAAATATAAATTCAGAAATAACAAATACTATTCCTAAAGTCCAATATAAAAAAGAGGCATTTCAAGGGGATTACATATACTTTGCAAGTAATAATAACTTTAAAAAGTTGTCACTTTTAAGCATAAATAAAACTCCAATAATAAGTTCTTCTCCATTCAAATTTACAGTAGGAAGCAAAACTTACTACATAGCATTTATAGGAATTACACCAATGATAAAAGAAGGAAAAAGAAAAATTAAAATAGAATTCCGAAATAAAAGCTATGTCAAAGAAATAGAAATAAAAAAATTTAACTTCAAAAGAACAAAAATTAGTTTTAACAAAGAAAAAGCCAGACTTATTACCCAAAAAAAATCAATAAAACAACAAGAACAAGCTTTGGTATTATGGAATATTATTGGAAATATTGGAGACACAACAATATACCACTACGACGCTTTAGTTAAACCAATAAAAGATCAATACATCATAACAAGTCAATATGGAGATTTAAGGCTTTATATGCAAGGTAACAAAAAAATTTCAAATTATACAATGCACAATGGAATTGATTATGCACCATTTAAAAGGGAAAATACTCCAATTTTTGCTGCTGGGAAAGGAAAAGTTGTATTTGCGCAAAATAGAGAACTAACGGGCAATACCCTTATAATACAACATCTGCCGGGTATATTTACAATTTATCTTCACCTTTCAAAATTAGGAATAAGTGAAAATAAAATAGTTAATGCTGGTGAATGTATTGGACATACTGGAAATACAGGCCTCTCAACAGGGCCTCATTTACATTTCGAAGTAAGAATGAATGGCATAGCAATAAACCCGGATTTTCTTTTAAATGGCATGCTTATTGACAAAAATAAAATAATCAATAATATTAAAAGAATAGAGTAAAAGGAGGTAATTTTTTGGTAACAGTCACTGTGGACAAAAATGAAAATCTTGAAAAAGCATTAAAACGTTTTAAAAGAATGATTGAAAAAGAGGCAATTATTCGCGAATGGAAAAGAAGAGAATATTATGAAAAACCATCCACAATACGAGTAAAAAAGGAAAAAGCTTTTAAAAGAAAACAAGCAAAAAAAGTAAGAAAATTAAAACAAAAAACTAATAGTAGATAGATAGCAAGAGATGTTCAAATGGATATCTCTTTACTTTTAAATTAAATTAATACCTCTCTTGGTTTTGATCCATTAACAGGGCCTACATACCCCATATCTTCCATAATTTCAATAATTCTAGCTGCCCTATTGTAGCCTATCTTTAACCTTCTTTGAAGATAAGATGCCGATGCCTTTTTTGTGGCTTTAACAATCTCAAGAGCTTCATCAAACATTGGCTCATCAGAAGGTCCAAGAGCAACTAAATCTGGCTCTTTTGTACTATCAATAAATATTTCATCATCAATATAATTTGGAAAACCGAATTTTTTAACCTCTTCAACAAGCCTGTAAACTTCTTTTTCCTTTAAAAATCCACCTTGAATTCTTTGAGGAAAAGGATTTAAAGAGCTAATATAAAGCATATCTCCCTTTCCTAAAAGCTTTTCAGCGCCAGAAGATCCAAGAATTATTCTTGAATCCATAGAGCTGGCTACCATAAAAGAAATCCTTGAAGGAAAATTGGCTTTTATTACCCCAGTAATAACGTCAACTGAGGGTCTTTGGGTCGCAAGAACCAAATGAATTCCAACAGCTCTAGCCATTGCAGCAAGCCTAGAAATTAAATTTTCCAAATCTTTTCTTGCAGAAAGAATAAGATCTGCAAATTCATCAATAATTATTACAAGATATGGCAAGGTCATTAAGTTCAAATTATCATCTTTTATTTTTTTATTATAAGAAGAAATATCTCTTACCAATAAATTATCAAGAAGCACATACCTTCTCTCCATTTCATCAAGACACCATCTAAGAGCTTCTAAAGCTCTTTTTACATCTGTAATAACTGGAGTTAATAAATGAGGAATATCATTGAAAAGCTTAAGCTCAACTATTTTGGGATCTATCATAATTAATTTCACATCATCTGGAGATTTTGAAAAAATAATTGAAGCAATTAAAGAATTCACACAAACTGATTTACCTGCCCCAGTTGCACCAGCTATTAATAGATGTGGAGAATTAACAAGGTCAAAAACAATATTTTCACCACTAATCTCCTTTCCAAGAGCAAAAGGAATTTTAAAATCACCTCTGAATTCCTTGCTGTCTATTATCTCTGAAATTAAAATAAACTCACGTCTTTTATTAGGAATTTCAATTCCTACAGCTTCTCTGCCGGGAATTGGAGCAATAATCCTAACCCTAATAGCTGCAAGCCTTAAAGCAATATTATCAGAAATAGAAGTAATCTTAGAAAGCTTAATTCCCTTATCTGGACGAATAGCATACATTGTCACAACAGGGCCTTTAATAATATCAATTAATTTAGCATTAATATTAAACTCTTTTAATGTCTCCTGGAGAATAATTGATTGCTTTTGAATTTCTTTATCATATTCAATATCTTCTACATCATTTTTAATTTCTTTCTGGTCAAAAACTGAAATATCAATAACATAAGAATCACTTTTTTTATTCAAAACTACATTTTCATTATAAACATGAGGAATTGCAACCTGACTAATTATACCTTTAGTCCTTATTTCACTAGCCTTAACCTTTCCACTAATAATTAGCTTATTATCTTCAAGATTATCAAAATATTTATACTCACAAGACTCATCAATTTTATCTGCATTTAAAGCATTATCATTTAAAGTCTCTTCATTTTCAAAACTTGCTTCTTCGGAATCTGAGCTTTCAAAAACAGTTTTATCTAAATTAACATCAGAAGGTTTTTTATTATTTCTTAAAAAAGCACTAAATGACCATAAAGCTTGATATTCCTCATCATTAATAATATTCTTTTTCTCATCAAGAACTTGAGAATCTTTTAAATCCTCTACACAATCCCCATAAACTTTAATATCTTTTTTTACATCTAATGAATTTGAAAAGGGGAAATAACTTAATATATTTTCAAACAAAATTTTGATCTTAAACTCTAAAAATTTAAAAGTATCTAAAATAAAATTAACATTTTTGAAAAAAACAAAATTCAAGTAAATCCAAACAACAAATTCTAAAATCAAAAGAATAAAAATAAAAAAATTTCCAAGTATCGTACCAAAATTAATAAGAAAAATCTTAATAAGATAAGATTTTTCAACATTAGAATTAATTTTTATTAAAAATATTAAAGTAAAAAACAATATTACGGTATAATTCCAATTAAATATAAACCTTTTAGTAAAAATATGTTTTTTATAAGCGTACCAATTAACAAGTGGATAAATTACTAAATAAAATGACAAGAATGAAAAAACATTAAGAAGTATTTGTCCTATTAAATTGAAAGCAAAAAATATAAATATATTATTCAAAGGGGTCAATGCTACAAAAAGAGAAAAAGAAATAACCGAAAGCATAAAAAAAAACAAAAATTGAAAATACTGGTAAAAATCTTTCATATTCTATAAAAAATAACAAACTGTAATTGAAAGTACAAACAAATATATTGAAAAACAATATAGTTTTTTGTTATTAAGCATTTTAAAAAATAAATTTATTGAAAAAATGCCAACAACAAAGGCAACCAATGCTCCTAAGTTTATTTCAAAAAAATTTAAAACCATAAAAATATCATAAAATTCTTTATGTTTTAGCAAAATCGCTCCAAAAACTATTGGGATTAAAGACAAAAATGAAATTTCAAATGCACTTTTTCTATTAAATCCAATAGCTACCGCAGAAAATATTGTAACTCCAGAACGAGATATTCCTGGAAGCGCACCTAAACCTTGCATTAGCCCCATAAAAATTCCTACTAACAAAATATTGCCTTTAAAATCAATTTTGAAAAAATTAAATTCCAGCATCAAGATTAAAATCCCTGTTATAATAAAATTAATTAAAATAAAAGGTAATGTAAGCATTCTCTCGTATTTTGAAATAAAAGTTCCAACAACTCCGGTAACAATAGTTATTATTAATAATAGCAATATTAATTTTAAATTTGTTAAATCAGATTTATCAGTTTTTCTTAAAGAAAATCTAATAAAAGTTAAAAAAAGCTCTAAAATCCTTTGACGATAGTAAATAATAATTACTAAAACTGTTGCAAGGTGTAAATAAATATCAAATATTATTGGGAGCTTTAAATGCATAAAATGCCTAAAAAGCAATAAATGTCCCGAGCTAGATATTGGTAAAAACTCTGCAATGCCTTGAACAATACCTAAAATGATTGCTCTTAAAATATTTATCATTAACTGTTCCAATACTAATTTTTAGGAAATTCGCCCATAATTTTAACTATTACTGAATCTATTCCCTTCTTTTCATACAAAGCATCATAAAACACCGAATAAACTAATATTTTTTTAATATAATTTCTAGTCTGACTAAAAGGAATTGCCTCAATAAAAAGCTCTTTTGATAAATGTCCATAACTTTTTTCCCACTTTCTAACATTACCAATACCCCCATTGTAAGATGCAAGAGCCTTATAAAGGCTGCCGGTTGTAGATATTCTTTTTTTTAAATAATATGTCCCAATTATTATATTATCTTTTGGAATCTTTAAATCATAATCAAAATATTTAAGTTCTTTAGAAATATCATTTGCTGTTGACGGCATAACCTGCATAAGACCAACAGCGCCGGGTTTTGAAACAGCATTTTTCTCAAAACTACTCTCCGCTTTTATTAAAGAAAATACAATACTGGCTTCAAGCCCACGCCTTTTAGCCCAATATTCTACCAAAGATCCATACAAATATGGATAAAGCCTTTTATAGTCATTTTCCATTAAAGCAGATTCATCTTGATTTACAAGATAATTAATCACAAGAGTTGCATCATAATAATTTTCACTCTTTAAAAGTTCATCGTATACTCTTCGATAAAAATCGAGTGAAAATTTGTATCCATTTCTAAAATCCTCAGAAATAAACTCCCTAACATAATGACAAAGATTAAATTTTAAAAACCCCTCCAAAAAAATCTCATAATCAGATTGCTCATATTTAACATCATGTCCACTTGTAAAAAATTCATCAATATTTTGATCTAATAAGTATCTACTCATAAATGAAGAATATGACCATTTATCATAATTAACAGCAGAATGCAAAAGAATCTTATATTCTCCGCTTACATTAGGTTTAATTAATTTATGATATATAAGCCTTGCATTAATAAAGGCAAGCTTAGACAAAACAGAATCAGAAATAACTTTTTGAGCATTAGAATAAAGCTTGTAAAGGTTACAATACTCTTCAAGCTGAATTGATTCTAAAATATACTCTTCTAAAATCTTAATAAAAGTAGAATTTTTTTTATCGCCCTCAGTATAAAACTCGGCTACACTTTCAGCAAAATAATCTCTTGCATTTTTAGTAAAAATTAAATTACTAAAAGCCGTATTAAGCAAAGCAAGCCTGTTAATCTCATTATTAAAATTCAAACCTTCAAGAGATTCTTTTAAAAGAAGAAGCCCCAAATTATTTTTTAGCCTAAGATTTAAAATACCTAAATAATAATTCTTATATTTGCTCCTTATTTTACTAAAAAATGTTAAAGCATCTGAAATTTTGCCAGAATTAATAAAAGCCTTATAAACATCTCCTAAAACAATGATATTATCATAATAATTATTTAAACCATTTTTATTTAATATATTTACTGCACTATTAAAATTGCCATTTGCCACTTCATACTTAAACTTAACAAGATTTAAAAAATTTGCACCAAAGTACTTAGACTTATTTTCAATAATAAAGTAATCATAAGCTCTTACATGCAAATAATTTGCAGGCAAGTTCTCAAAAAGTTTATTAAAATAAATTTTTGACTCACTTACATTAGAAAGATTAAGATAAAGAGCTGCTTTTAATAAAATGTTTTCATTTTCCTGATAATTAGAAAATTTCATCTTATCAAGCTTATTTAAAAGACTAAGTGCCTTATCGTTTTTCTTTTGCCAATAAAGACTTTTGAAATATCCCAGTATAATGAATTTATTATTTTCGTATTTTTTATAAAGTTTCTCTCCAATCAATTCAGAAGAAAAATAATCTTTTATTGAATTAAAATATTCAATAAGTTTAATTCCAGCAAACTGGGATGCAATATTATCCCCATTAGCTATAGCCTTTTTCATATATTCTACAAACTTCTCTTCAAATCCTATTTTTTTAAACAAATAAGCAATATATATATAAGAACTTGGATCTATATTGAAATACTTGTCAAAATTTTTTTTTGAATAATCAAAATTCCATAACCAATTCAAATTATTTAAATCAAACTCTTTTGAATGCATCTTAATAAAATTACTACTTGAAATTTCCTTTTTTACAAAGCAAGAAAATAAACTTAAAAATAAAAAAAGAAAAATAAAATTCTGAAATACAAAAGAATTTCTATTAAACATCTTGAGCTTTTCCATATCTTTCAATTCTCTTTTTGCCAAATTCAAAGTAATATGAGACAAAATCTCTAGGCTTTAAAATTTTTGAAAAAACTAAAAACAAAGAAAAAAATATTAAAAGAAAAAGAGAAATAAGACTCAAATACAGCATAGGAGAATGAACTATTCCCTCACTTGAATTTAATTTAAAATTATTTTTCACAGCATCATTCTCAAAATCTTCTCTAAGATCTAGCTCAACGTCTTCATCTGAAGTATCTATTAAATCTTTGTCAATATCTGCAATAATGTCTTCAACACTTAAATCATGCAAATCTTCTTCTGAAGAAGATTCTTCTAATTTTTGAAACCTAAAATTATCATCAAGATTTAAAGACTCCTCATCAATATATTCAACTTCTTTATTTTCCAAACTAAGCTCTTTAGAATCAAAATAGTTCTCATTATTATCATCAAAACCTTCAAAATCTGACTCATCTAAATCGTTTGACTCAATTTTTTGATCTTCTCCGATTTTAAGATCTAAAGAATTAATAGCGAGCGTATTCGAATCAGAAACATCTTTTTTGACAAAATTATCTCCTTCTTCAAAATTCAAATCAAACTCAGAACCCAAATTTTCAACAGACAAATCATTACCAATTCCGCTTTTAAAATCATTTAAAAGACTACCCCCATTAGATCTTTTAAAAGTTGTTCGGTTAAAATCTAAAAGACTTAAATCAAACTTCGATTTATCTTGAATCCCATCAGATTCACTATATACATAGAGTATGTCATCTATAACTTTAAAATAAACATTTACACCCAAGCTTTCTTTTTTTAAATTATCCAAGAAAAAAGAACCTAATAAAAAAGGATCTGAAAAATCTTCATATTCACTAACATAAAAATTCAACTTAATACTAGTATCGCCTGCAATCTTGCCTAATATTATTCTCTTAACAGAACTATCATCTAAACTTAAAACCGAATAATACTCATTATTGGATAATTTTATTGCTAAAAACCCTTTCAAAAATTACAACCTCTTTGCTTTATTTTATTGAAACCAAGCTTATATAATAATTATAGTTATCATTATTATTATAACTATAATATAATATAAATAATGTGATGTTCAACTTACAAATTACTTTTATTTTAAGTAAATAACTTTTATTAAAAGTAGATATGATAATGCAAATTAATGAGATATTTTGAGTTTAGGAGCAATACGAGTGTTGTCGCTATTTATAGTAATTTCTTCATTGATAGTGTTTATTTTAGTATTTTTATTTTTTAAAATAGCATTAAAGCTTACAATAGACAAAACTAAAGGAAAAATCAAAAAAGATGGCGAGAGAACACGAAAATTGATAGAAAGAGCAATTTCTCTATTAAAAACAAATCCAAACGAAATAGGTGCCCTTGAAATTTTAAATAATTACTACTATAAAAATGAAGACTATGAGAATGGTATAAAATATGCAAAAAAATTATGCCAATTAATAGAGGACAACCCAATAAGCCAAGAAATAAATACATTTAAAGCTTTTTTAAGCTATGGGTTTTATAATCTTAAAAGAAATTTTAACAGAGAAGCCTTAGAATTTTTAAAAAAAGCTTACCTTATTAAAAAGACAGATGAGGATGCAAATTATTATCTTGGTATAGCATTCTTAAAAAACGAAATGTACAAAGAAGCTCTATACTATCTTACAAAAGTATACAAATTTAATAAAAATAATAAAGACATCCTAAAACACATAGGAATAACTTTATTTAAACTAGAAAGCTATAGAAAAGCTATTGGAATATTTAATAATATAAAAAAACACATACAAGGTGACACTGACGCTCTTTTAGCATATGCTAAGTCTTTGTCAAAAATGAATCAAGATCATCTAGCACTAGAGATTGCAAACAAAATAAAACAAAAAGACGGAATGATTTATGAGGCTTTATTAATTACATCTGAGATTCATTCAAAAAATAAAGACTTAGAAAAATTAGAACAAAATATTAAAGAAATAATAAAAGTAAAACCTGACTTGCCTAAAAAAATTTTCCTTGAATTATTTTATAATCTTGGAGAACTCCAAATCTCTGTTGAAAATTATCAAAAAGCTACAGAAGCTTTTACCAAGGTTGAAGATATTGATCCAAATTACAAAAAAATTAAAGAAAAATTAGAATTTAGTAAAAGATTAAATGAAAACATAGCACTAAGAATATATTTGCGCAGTTCAAAAGAAAATTTTGTAAAAATAGCAAATGAAATTATTTTAAAACTATATTTAAATAAATTTCAAATAAGAGATTCTAAAATAAACGAAATAACATCGCAATTTATTGATATGAACTTTCACTTAGCTAACAATCAATGGGAAGAAAATTTAATAGTACGCTTTGTAAGAACTGAACAAGATACTTTTGGTGAATTATTCTTAAAAGATTTCATTTCAAAAATAAAAGAAAATAAAATAAAAGGACTATGCATTGCTCCATCAAAATTCTCTTTAAAAGCTAAACAAATGATTGAAGGAAGGCTTATTGATCTAGTAGAAGGCAAAAAACTAACTCAAATACTTAAAAAAATTAACATATCCAAATACACATGAAAAACTTACCTTAAATATTTCATGGGATTTTCAGTTTTACCATTTTTAAAAATGGTAAAATGCAAGTGATTGCCTGTACTATAGCCAGTACTTCCCATATAGCCTATTACCGCTCCCCTTGAAACCTTTTCCCCAACTTTAACAGCAAAAGAATTCAAATGCGCATATAAAGTTTGAAATCCATTACTATGAGAAATAACAACATATTTCCCATACCCTCCCGCATTAAATCCAACAGTTACTACAATGCCTTCTCTTGAGGCTTTAATAGGAGTATTGGCTAAATTTGCAATATCTATTCCATTGTGAAAACTAATAACTCTTGTAAACGGATCTGGTCGATAACCATACCCTGAAGTAATAACGCCTTGTACGGGATAAATAAAAGTTTCTCCTAATACCTCTTTTAAAAAATCTTTGGGCAATCTTCCTCCAGGAATAAACAATTTTTGTCCTAAAAACAAAACTTCATTATCAAGATTATTAGAATCTAAAATATCCACCTTGGGAACATTATAAGCACTAGCTATAGACGAAATAGAGTCATTTTTTTTAACAACATAAACAATTCCTTTCATATTAGGAACTTTAATAACTGAATTTGGCTTAATACTTCTTACATCTTTAATTTCATTAAAAGAAATTAAAGTTTCACTAGTTATTTGATATCTAGCTGCAATATGAGAAAGCGTTTCTCCAGGCTTAATTTTATGTTCAAATACCTTTAATACAAAATTTTTTTTAAATTCAGGAGTATTTGCAGAAACATTAGATTCAAGTAAATAACTGCTAATTTGAGCTATATCTTGATCACCATAATATAAAAATGTATCAATAAAATAATCCTTGGGAAAGGTAAGTCTATTTAAAAAAATATATGAGCCGTAGTAAGAAAAAATATTAATATAAAATATTAATATAAAAATAAAGATTATTGCATTAAGCTTAAATGCAAGCTTATAATCAAATTTTACGCTAAAAATGTCAAAAACTTTCCCTCTCAAGCTCTGATAATAATATTTATATTCATAATGATTAATATTTTGTATTTTAAGCTTATGGAAAAAAAAAGAAACTTTTTTAAAAAAATTTTCAAATTTAAAAACTTTTTTTTTTCTTTTGCCAATATTTCTAATATTGGCAAAATCTTTTAATTCAAAATTAACATTTTTTTTACTATTGAATAAAAAATTTTTTTTACGTTTTCCTACCCTTTGTTTTTTTTTTGGTATAATCATAATATGCTATTTCATTATACAATAAAAAATTGCATTTTAATGCAAGCATAGTTTAAAAGTTATGAGAATATTTAAAGCTTACAAGTGCGAATTAGCATCAATTTTAGCCGCTTCTTTATTTTTAATAAGCTTAGTAAAGTTGTTCTTGTCATTTTATATAGTAAAAGGAGAATCAATGATCCCAACAATATTTGAAAAAAATTGGATTGTAAGTCATAAATTTGCATATGGACTTAGAATCCAAAATCACCAAAAATACCTTTTATTATGGAAAAACCCTAAAAAAAATGAAATGGTACTCATTAAAGACCCCATAACTAACAAAATTGCTATCAAAAAAATTTTTGCAATTCCAGGAGAAAAATTTAAACAAATAGAAAAAAATAAAATATGCATAAATTCCTTAAACTTTAAAATAGATGAAAACATTTTAAAAAAAAATACTGAAAAAATTCCTGATAATCACTATTTAGTTATAGGAGAAAATAAAAAGACTTCATTAGACTCAAGAGATTACGGATTCATAAAAATTGACAACATATTGGGGAAAATAATTTATTACTTTTAAAAAAAGTATCCCCTTAAACCCTTAATCAATAATGCTTGTAAAAGTATTTGAAAGGCTTTCTTTTGCTACATCCTCAGATGAGCTTGTAATTTTTATTTCAATAAAATTAGAAGAATTTGTCTCCAAATCTTTAGCATTAACACTCAGAATACCACTTTCATTTAAAGTAAAGAGTACCTCTATTTTAGGAATTCCTTTTAAAGCTTTTTGAATATTGCCAAAGGAAAACCTACCTATAGAGTAATTCAAAGAAGCTTTTTTATATTCGCCTTGAAGTATATGTATCTCAATTTCATCTTGATAATCATTGGTGGTTGTAAATAGCTTACTCCTAGAAATCGGCAATGGAGTATTTCTCTCTATTAAAGTAAAAAATTCATTATCCCTTATCTCAAGCCCAAGAGAATAAGGAGTCACATCTTTAAACTTAATAACAGAAGCATTTCTAGAAAGGCTAAAAGCATGAATACCCGCACCAATAGCTACAACTTCATCTTGATTTAAGGCATCTAAAATCGAAACAGAAGGAAAGGATTCCTTTAAAACTTTTTGAATCAGAGGAATTCTTGTTGAACCGCCAGAAAGTATGATCTTCGAAACACTATTAATATCAACTCCAGAATCAGCAATACATTCCATAGACAATTGAATAGTTTTATCAACATATTCTCTTATCATTAAATTAAATTCATTCCTTTTAAGTTTATAATTTAAATGATTGCCATCAATGAAAAGCAAAGCAATGTCAACCTCTTCCATAACAGATAAATTTTTTTTACCCTCTTCAATTCGTTCTCTTAGCTGTTCAAGAAGAAAAATATCTTCTAAATTAAAATCAGGATATTCATTTTTAAAGCTATTTAAAATATGACTTTCGATGACTTTATTAAAATCATTACCCCCAAGTCGGCTTTGTCCTCTAACTGAAAGAACAGTATAAGTATCGCCTTGTTTTTCCATAAGAGTTACATCAAAAGTCCCGCCTCCAAGATCATAAATAAGAAAAATTCCATCAATCTGTCTTTCAAAAGCATAAGCAATAGCAGCTGCAGTTGGTTCATTAAGTATAGCTTTGCAATTCAAACCAGCAACATTTGCAGCTTCAACAACACCTCTCCTTTGAATCTCAGAAAAATATGCAGGAACTGTTATTACAGCATTTTCAATCTCTTCATCTAAAAATTTTTCAGCATTCTTTTTAACACTAGAAAGCAAATGTGCTGAAATATATTCTGCTCTATAAAATTCACCGTCTACTTTATAAAAAGTATTAGAACCTATATTGATCTTAAAATTATAGAATGTTTTTTGAGGATTAACTAATATTTGATTTTTAGCAGAACTTCCAACAAGAACATCCTTATCTAAGAAAGAAACAATAGAAGGGGTCATTCGCTCACCCCTTTCATTTAATATTATCTTAGAACTAACATCAAAATATGATGCTACAGTATTTGTGGTTCCAAGATCAATACCTATCCATTTTTTCATGAATGCCTCCCCTATGTATTGAAATAATTAACTCAACCTCACCTAGATCTAACTTGAACTTTTTAGCAATAGCTTCAAAAGACATACCTTGTTCATGAAGTAAAATAATCTGATTGCGAACATTATAACTTTCTTTTATTATATTCTTTTCAATAGTAGGCATAGAATAATCCAAATTGCTTTTATAAATTCCATCATTCTTAGATCCAAAATTAGAAGAACTACTCCCAGGAATAGAACTGCTGTTAAACCCTAATAATCTCTGATCAAGAATTTCAATTCGCTCATCAACCTCTTTAATAATTCTATTTAAACTTTCAATTTTTATTTCAATAATATTTATATTTCTATCAGTAGCTTGATTAATTTCAACAATTGTTTTATCCACTTCACTTTTAAACTTCTTAAGTATGATATTAGATTTTATTTTCAAATTAATATACACATGAAAATATATAAAAATAAATATAATTAAAATAAGATAAAAAACAATAAACATATAAAAGTCCTAAAAAATTTTATCTCTTAATATTAACATTTTTACCAATTTTAGGATCTTCAAATTTACCAGAATATAAACCAAGCATTACCTGCTCTTCATTCTTGTTTTTTTTAACTGGAAATGAAAGCAAAAAATTATCCTCAACTTTACTAACTGAACATACATTACTAACCTCAGAATCAGTATGATAATCTCTTAAAAATTTAAATCTAGCATTTTGATTAATTTGTAATCTTTTGCGCTTTTTATCTTCGCTTAAAAGTTGATTAGCCTTAAAAGAACTAACAACAGACATTTTAAAAACTTCAAATGTATCCATATTCAAATCCTTATATTAAAGACCATTCACCTAGACTTAAAAGGAATATAGGTCATAACTTTAATATAATTATCATCTTCCACAAAAGTAACATTGCTGTAATCTTTTGAAAGCTCATAAAAAGCATTCTTAATATAAAGCTTAACACCTGAGCAAGCTATATTTTCAACAGAAACTTTCCCCTCTATCTTAGTATTTTCAAGCTCATTTTGCAAATCAATTCGCTTAGCCTCTATCATTTTTATTTCCATTCTAAGAATTTTGCTCTCATTAACAAATTCATTGTAATTATCAATCTTTAAGGATTTCTCTGACTTATCTGTAATGAGCACAATGCTCTTTTTTAAAGCAACAATATCTTTGGTTAAAACCTCTAATCGCTTTTCAATCTTTTCAAGATGGCTAGTAAACCTAGTTAGTAAATTTTTAATTTCAGGATCATAGCCAACATCAATGCAAGTTTCACAACTTCTATCAGAGCCTATAGAATAAGCTCTAACCTCTTCTTTAGCATAAACATTAGACCCAACTATTTTTGATTTTTTACCGACGCAAAGAACTCTCTTTTTAGAAAAAACTGAAGAATTTACAATGCCTCTTAAAACCTCAACTTCCCCACCACAATTTAAAGTAACATTTTCTAAAAACTTAGCCCTAATATTGCCCCGTGCATAAATCTTAGAATCACCCTTACCATTCACACCGCTATGGAAAATAATAGACCCATCTGTTTTTAAGTTGCACCGACCTACTAATCCTTTCACTTCTATTCCACTTTTAGCCATAATATTGTATCCATCTAAAACACTACCTTGAACAAGAACCATTCCATTATTTACTATATCTCCAGTAGCAGGTCCAACATCACCCTTTACTAAATAAATATTATGAACAGATATCACACCATCTGAAACAGACATATACCCATTGCATTTTGCACGAATTTTATAACCATCTCTAAAAGTATTTTCACCTAAAATAAAATTAATGTCCTGTCCGCTCTCTGATTTTAACACTTTACCAAAAACGGTATAACCATCTACACCTTTCCCAAAAGGGATAATTCTAGCCAACTCCTCACCTTCAATAACATTCCTAAATCCTATGCTTGAAACTTCATATTCACCAAATCTATTGTTTTCATCAACAATAAAATCAATATAAGAATCCCTGCCCTTTACTGGCTCTAGACCCCTTGCAAGTTCAATAGGCTCACCATATACAGGATAATCCACAAATTTTGCCACTTTATCCTTAAGTATTGCAATATCTATTACTCCATATTTTTTAAGAATATTAAAAATATCTTGTGCAAAAATTTCAGCACCATTAATTCCAGGCGCGGTAAATTCAATAGTAACTGACATTGAATTTTCTGATATTTGAACCATCATAGTGACATTTTCAGAAGGGTCTGATTCAAAATCAGCAATTTTTTCATAATATCCACTAGCATTCTCAACTATACCTTTTACAATGTCTTTATTGAACTTTTCAATATTGCCATGTAATTCTAATTTAGAAAGAACATCTTGATACTTAATAGGAACTCCTTGTCCCTTGGATGATATCACCTTTAGAAATACGCCTTTAGAAGATTTTCTTATAAAAAATTCACCATCAGATGAAATCGTTTTTTCTTCTCCTAAATCATTTTTCGAATCAAAAGAGACTTTCGGCTTGCTAGAAGAATTCCTATAGGCAACTATTTTCCATTTTTTTCTTCCATATCCTAATATACCATTGCTACCTTTTAATAAAATCTCATAGTCTAATTCTTTATAAGGCACTGAAAGCTCTAAAGAAGCATTATTTAAAGCTTCTTCAAGAGTATCTGCTTCTATTTCCATCAAATCAACATAACTTTCTCTTTCTAAATAAGATCGCATCTTATCACAAAGTTCAGAAAAATTTATAGCCCTGTCATCCATATTCATTCCTTCTTGCTCATTAAAGTTTTAATAGCATCTGCAACAACTTTTGGATCATTATCTTCAATAAATGACATTTTTTTAATGTTACCACTATTCTCGCTCATGTCTTCAATCTCAAATTTATACTTTTTGACCTCTTCTATAAAATCCATACTACTACTGTTATTTTGGGAGTTCTCATAAAAAGAATTTTTATTTTGAAAATCAAGATTTTCGTTAAAATTATTATAAACCCTCTTATCATCTTGAGATTTATTTTCCATATCATTAGACAATTCTGTATAAAAAAGATTCGATAAATATTTTTTATAGATAAACTCAATTAAAAGTCCAATAACAAAAAAAAATGCAAACTGAAAAAAAGATCTCACCAGGATTGTAAAAAATGGCAAGCTACAAAATAAACCCAAAACTACTGAAATAAAAAATGCTGAAACACTAGCCAATAAAATATACTTTAATTCCCTATTTACAAACATAATGCCGCCCTATTCCACACCAAAAAATCTTAATATAAAGCCTATAACACCCCTTCTTTTTCTACCATCTAGAGAAACCTCCTCAAGAGTGGCAACAATAGAATCAAGACAATAACTAGCTTTACTGTTTGGGTTTACTAAAACAAAAGGCTTTTGCTTGAAAACAGAACTTCTAATGTTTTGATCCTCGTAAATATACCCCAAATAATCAATATTTAAATTTAAAAATTGTCCTGAAATATCTATAACCTTTTTGGCAACTCCCTTAGCCTCGCTAACATTGGATACTCTATTGACAATAAGTCTTAAATTTTTTAAATTTTCCATTTTATAAGACAAAACCTTTATTATTCCATAAGCATCGGTAATAGAAGTGGGCTCTGGAGTAGTAACAATAACAACATCGTCACTAGAAAGCAAAAATGAAATAACTTGCCTTGAAATCCCAGCACTAGTGTCTATTACAACTATATCATATTCATATATTTTTAATAATTCTTTTATAAATTTATTAACATCAACATCAGAAAGATCTAAAAGCTCCATCGTACCAGAAGCGCCAGCTAAAAGATCAATATTGTACTCTGTCTTTGTTATAACTTCTCTAATGTCACGACTTTGAGCAATCATATGATATATACTATACTTAGGAATAACTCCAAGTAAAATATTAACATTGGCCATTCCAATGTCAGCATCAAGTATTAATACCTTTTTGCCAAGCTCAGAATATTTAAGAGCAAGTCCAATTGCAATATTGCTTTTTCCAACACCGCCTTTACCGCTACTAACAGCAATAAATCTTGTTTTACTGTTTTGAACTTTCTCATCAACTGAGAAATTAAATTTACCATTTAATCTCATCATATCTCTTAAACTTTGAGCTTGATCTTCCATTATAACTTTCCTTAATAATAAGATTTACTTTTTATCTTCTTAATAAACTCTGCATCATCGCTTATTCTGTAACCATTTATTCTTCTAATAAAAGTAAGTGGTTCTGCAACGCTAATATTATGAGGAACAATTTGCCCATCTGTAACATAAGAAACTACTTTCTTAGTTTCATAAATCAAACTTATCAAATTTCCAACACAAGTGGTTTCATCCACTTTGGTAAAAATCACAGTTTTATAATTAAAAGGAGAGAATTGATGAAATATTTCTTTAACATCTGATGTTTTTGTAGTAGAGCTCACAGCCAAATGAAATTCAGCATCTCTTCCACAAGCATTAAGAAGCTCTTTCATCTCAGCAAGCTTCATAAAATCTTTAGGACTTTTACCAATTGTATCAACAAGTATAAGATCAAAATCCTTTGAATCGGTAATTTCATCTTTTAAATCCTTAAAAGACTCAATTGCTCTAACTGGAATCCCCATAATATCACCATACGTTTGAATTTGTTTTTTAGCCCCAATACGATAATTATCAATAGTAATAATCTTAATATTCAAACTCTTAGATTCTCCATTAATACCATAAATTGCTGCAAGTTTTGCAATTGTGGTAGTTTTTCCAACACCTGTTGGACCAACTAAAATAAAAACCCTTTTTTTAAGATCATCGATAATAGATCCAGAACATTTAATTGTTTTTGCAATATATAAAACAACGTCCTCTCTAACTCTCTCATAATCATCAAGATCTGACAAGCTGAATTCTCTCTTAATAAATTCATTAATGTCTTTAATATAGTTTTCAGAAAAATCATTTTCTCTTAAAATATCTTCAATTTTTGTAATTGTTGGATGATTAATATTTTCTTTTTTATTAGCAAGTTCTGTTTTAAGAGATTTAACTTCTTTTAAAACATCTTCAATTGAAGAATTTTCTTCTCTTTTAATGCTTTGAAGAATCTTCCGCTTTTCATCTTCAACATTAATCTGTTGATTACCAATGTCATACCTAACATAACCTGAAACTTCAACCCAATCTTTGCTAAATAAACCTAAAATCCCTCCATGAGGAATAGTTTTATAGGTCATAACCCTAGCATTCTTACCATATTTTTTCTTAATTATTTCTATAACTTCATTATAAGTTGGACCTTTCTCTGTAAAATACTGAACCATAATCCTACTCTTCAACCTCTACTGTTTTAAGAACATTAACTTTAATATTTTGGGGAACCTCTAAAACAGACATAACAACAAGCTCTGGAATCTCCCTGCTTGTTATCACCTTTATTATAGGTCTTGACGATTCGCTTGAGAGAACAACTGGATAAAATCCTTCTGCTTGAACCTCGTTTACAATTTTGAAAAGTTCATAAATAAATTTAGCTTTTAAATTAGGATCAATTGAACTTATAAGATCATGATTAGATTCTACACGAGAATCAATTATTATTTGTTCAAAACTAGGGTTTAAAGTTATTACATTAAGCTCAGAATTTAAGTCTAAATACCCGCTAGTTATTTGCCTTCCAACTGATTGTCTACATTTTTCAATTAAGAAAAATATATCCTTAGTGATACTTGTAAAATCTGCAATTGTTTCAAAAATTGTAACCAAATTTCGAATTGAAACCTGCTCTTTTAAAAGTCCCTGTAAAACCCTTTGAATCTCGCCAACTGAAAAATTCTTAAGAACCTCTTCAACAATAGCTCCATAATCTTTTTTAAAAACATCAAGAGTATTTTGAACATCTTGGCGAGTCAAAATTTCGTAAGAATGTCTTTTAATAAGCTCTGTCATATGGGTAGCAATAATCGAGGGGGGATCTACAACAGTATATCCCAATTTTTCAGCGGTTTCTCGCCCATCATCATTTACCCAAAGAGAAGGAAGTCCAAATGAAGGATCTTTAACAAGATCCCCATCTATTCCAGAATCAATTCCAACATTTATCACTAAAAATTTACCAAGTTTAATCTCGCCCCGCCCAACTTCAACTCCTCTTAGTTTGAAAGAATAAGCATTGGGCTGAAGTCGCATATTGTCAACTATCCTAATCTTAGGAACAACTATTCCAAATTCAAATGCAATCTCGCGCCTTATCTTAACAATGCGATCGAGTAGTTCAGAGGTTTTTGTATCATCAACTATTGGAACAAGATTATACCCAATCTCAAGAGCCAATGGATCAAGAGGAACAACAGGCGCAACATCTTTATCTGAATAAATTGCTGCTTGCTCTTCTTCTAGTTTTATTTTTTCAGCAATTTCTTCTTTACGCCTCATTCCTGAAAGAGAATAAGCTAAAAATGCAATCAGCAAACTTAAAAAAATAAGAATTAAGGTTGGAAATCCAGGAAGAAAAGCTAAAAAAAACAAAAACCCAGAAACAATCCAATAAATTCCTAAATGATTTGTGAATTGCTCAAAAATCTCGCCACCAAAACTATTTTTTGAAATTGACCTGGTAACAATCAAGCCTGTAGCCGTTGAAATTAAAAGCGCCGGCAATTGAGACACAAGACCATCGCCAACTGTTAATGAAACATAATTATTAAGAGCTTCATTAAAGTTAAGACCTTGTAAAGTTATTCCTACCAATAAACCACCAAGAATATTTATAAGAGTTATTAAAAATCCAACCTTAACGTTTCCTGATACAAATTTAGAAGCTCCATCCATTGCGCCATAAAAATTGACTTCAGATTGTAAATCGTTTTTTTGCCTTGTAGCCTCTTCTTCTGTCAAATTTCCAGAGCTATAAGCAGAATCAATAGCCATTTGCTTTCCGGGAAGCGCATCAAGAGCAAATCGAGCTGCAACTTCAGCTACCCTTGTCGCTCCCTTGGTAATTACAATAAATTGAACAGCAATAATTATTATAAATATTATAAATCCAACAACAAGTCCTTGAATTCCAGAACTACCTACAACAAATGTACCAAATGTTCTTATCATTTGCCCATCAAAATTTATACCTTTAGTTAAAATTAATCTCGTAGAAGAAATATTAAGAACAAGACCAAAAATAGTCATCACAAGCAATAAGGTGGGAAAAACAGAAAAATCTAGAGATCTCTTAGAATAAAGAACAATTAAAATAATTAAAAGACTTATTACTAAATTAATCGTAATCAAAACATCTAAAATAACCGCTGGAAGGGGTAAGATAAATCCAGCAACAATAAATATTAAACCAATCGAAATTATTAAATCAGACTTATTATTAAGTCCTAAATATCCTAATATAGAATTTTTTGTAGCATCCAAAAATAGAACCTCTAATTAAACTTTTTAGTAATAGAATATACTCTCACAAGAATTTTTGAAACAACCTCCCAATATTCTCTTGGAATCTCTTCGTTAACATTAACATTAGCATAAAGCGCTCTTGCAAGCAGCTTATTTTCCATTAAAGGAATATTATTTTCTCTTGCAATTTTTTTAATTGTAAGAGCTATTTCATCTTGGCCTTTTGCAAGTACCTTTGGAGCTAACATCGTTTCGCTATCCCACTTAATAGCAACTGCAAAATGTTCTGGATTTGTAATTACCACATCTGCTTGAGGAATGGCTACTCTTAAATTAGTGTTTAAAACAACCCTCATTCTCTCTTTTATTCTAGATCGAAGTAAAGGATCACCTTCCATTTCCTTTCTTTCCTGCTTTACCTCTTCTTTTGTCATTTTAAGGCTCTCGATATACTGAGACCTTTGAAACAAATAATCAAACACTCCGACAATTGCCAAAAACATCGCTGAGAAAAAACACATCTTATAGGCAAGCACCAACACAATAGAAATCCCAGACTGGAGAGTATACTCTGAAAGCTTAGAAATTTTGCCTATATTGTTTTCTATAATAAAATAATATATCAAGCATATTATAACAACTTTTAACAAACTTTTAAACAAATTGAAAAAAGCTCCTGATGAAAAAAAAGAATTTTTTGCCCATCTGGAAAAATTAAAACTAATTTTATCCCACCTTGGCTCCAAAGATTTAAAAGTAATAAAAAAGCCTACTTGAATAATATTAACAAAAAAATTAACAGCTAAGGATGCAATAAAAAATAAAACGACATACCCCATAACGGATCTAATATATGCAAAACCCATAGCATAAACACTAATACTCATAACTTCAGGAAGCTTGCTAACCTGCTCTTTAAAAACAGCTACTAAATCTAAAGCAAAATAAGAAAGCATAAAAAAAAACAATGACAATAATAACAAAAGACTAACAGCAGTATTAATTTCAGTGGACTTTAATACCTGCCCTTCTTCTCTTGCTTTTTGCTTTTTCTGATCAGTAGGTAATTCGGTTCTTCCCTCATCATCTGCAGAAAAAAAATCAAGAGGAATGTACCAACTTTTAATTAAAAGCTCATCTTTTATCATTATTTTAAAACTCTAGAAAACAATTTTAAAAAACCGGCAAGAGAATCTAAGGAAAGTTCAATCACTTTTTTTGAAGATATTGCTAAACTTGAAAATCCAATATATAAAATTAACAACCCTAAAAATAGCGAAGTTGAAAAGCTAATTATTAATAAATTAATCTGGGGTGATGATTTTGAGAGTATTCCTAATACCAGATAAAAAAGTAAAAGCAACGCCAATATTGGAAACGAAATTAATAAAGCTTTTTCAAAAAGAAATCCAAAAGACATAAGCAAAAGCTTGATAAATTCTGAATTTCTAATATTAACCAAATGTTCAACCCTAATATTCAAAACAGAATCATATATACCAATCACAAAAAAACGAAGTAAAAAATCGCTTGATAAGAACAAAAGTAAAAATAAATAAGCAAAAATTTGCGAAATAATCATGCTATCTTCTTCTGAGAAAACATCAAAAATATTTGCATAAGCAAGCCCAATTTGATTAGAAAAGAAAAATCCAACTAAATGAAAAACATTGAAAATTATACTAACAAAAAATGCCTGAATAAGACCCAAAATAGCCTCCCCTAATAAAATCAGAGAAAAAGAAAACATATTGTCTAAAGGATAAATAATTTTAATCTTTTCAACAACAATTATAGAAAGAATTAAGGAAAAGAAAAAATTAAAATATCCAATTTTTATTGTTGAAAAAAATGGAGAAAATTTTAAAAACATAAAAATTCTAACCAACACTGGTAAAATTGTAAAAGATTTTAAAACTAAAAAATTCAAATTCAAAATTTCATCCAAATAATGCATTTTAAGTCATAAATTAAACACTTTGCAATTGATTAAAAATCATATAAGTAAACTGCATAAGCTTATTCAAAATCCAAGGACCAAAAATCACAATAGTTAAAAGTATAACAATAATTTTTGGAATAAAACTTAAAGTTTGATCTTGAATTGAAGTAATGGCTTGAAAAATTGAAATCAAAAGACCAACTATAAGAGCTATAATCAACATCGGAGCTGATAAAATAATAATGTTTTCAATAGAAATTCTAATTAAATAAAGAATGTGTCCTGCAGTCATTACATCCCCTTACATAAAACTTTTAATAAGACCACTAGTAATTAAAGTCCAGCCATCTACCATTACAAAAAGAATCAACTTAAAAGGCAAAGATATCATTACAGGGGGTAACATTATCATACCCATAGCCATTAAAACAGAAGCAACAATGATGTCTAAAACTATAAAAGGTAAAAATATTAAAATTCCCATCTTAAAAGCCACTTTAAGCTCGTGCAAAATAAAAGCCGCAATTAATACGTGCGTTGGCACTTCGCTAAAATTTTTTGGTCGATCATAACTGCTAATACTCATAAATAATCTAATCTCTTCATGACGCCCATCAGACATCTGTTTGTACATAAAAATTCTAAGAGGAGCAATTCCTTTATTATAAAATTCATCAAAATTTATTTTTGACTCTTTAAAGGGCAAATAAGCTTGCTTATATATAACATTAAAAGTTGGCCACATAGTAAAAATAGTTAAAAATAAAGCTAATCCCATTACTATCTGAGTAGGAGGAGATTGTTGAAGAGATAAGGCACGCCTAATAAAATCCAAAACTATGGATATTCGCAAAAACGAAGTCATTAAAACTAAAAATGCTGGAGAAAGAGTAATAATGGTTAACAGAATCAAAAGTTGTAAAGAAAAAGCTATCTCTGAATTGCCAATATTTTCAAAATTTAAAAACGGGAAACTAAGACCTTTAGTAGCTTGCAAAGATTTTGTTTGAGCAAAAGACAAACTTGTTACACTAAAAAATAAAAAAAAATTAAAACACTTTCTCAAAATAAACCCTCTAAAATTTTTTTAATCTATCTTGTTTATCCTTAAGCGAAGTCTCAATTTTCTTCTCAAGTTTAATATAATCATTCCCAGAAAAAGGAATCTCTTCTTTTTTGAGCAACATTTTCTTAAAGATTGATTTAAAAGAATCTTTCTTAGTAGAATTATTAGTTTTGCTAAGCCTAAATTTTAAATCTTCTAGCTCTTCTTCAGATTTAACTTCTTTAAGCAAAATAAAAGAATTGCTAGAAACTAAAAATATGTAAACATTGTCTAATATATTTATAATTCTTATTGAATTTTTGACATCTATCTCGTAAAAAACAAGCTCCTTAATTAAATCAGAATTTTGTTCATATTTGCTTTTTTTTGAATAAAAAACCAACTTCTTAAATAAGAAAAATATAAAAAAAGCAATAAGCAAAAACAAAACTATCTTAACCAAATCAAAAACATTAAAAAGAGAAACGGGCTGAACGCTATTATTGTTAGCAAGATTTGTTTTATCCTCTTCAAAGATTGGTAAGCTAGATTCATTTTCTAAATCAGTAAATGTTGAATTTACTTGCTCTTGTGAATTAGCATATGTAAAAAAATTAGAAAACGCCAAAAAAACTAAAAATAAAAATCTATTATTCATTTTTAGTTTTAATTATCTCAGTAATTCTAACTCCAAAATTCTCATCAATTACAACTACTTCTCCCCTGGCAACTATTTTGCCGTTTACTAAAATATCTACGGGCTCACCAGCAAGTTTATCAAGAGTAATAATCGTACCCTCAGACATACCAAGTATATCCTTTATTTTGCGCTCTGTTCTTCCAAGCTCTACAGTAAGCTGCATAGAAACATCCATTAAAAGCCCAAAATTACTAGGATCAACTCCTTCTGGCAAAGTATCAATTAAATCAGGAAGTTTAACCCCTTTTATTTCTGGCTTTTCTACACTATCACTTTTTTCATCTACACTCATAATTTAACCTCTTAATAATTTAAACTATAATAAAAAAAATAACTATCACTCAACCTCTTCTGTAAGCTCTTTTAACAAATCAAAACCTTTTATATCTCCAATTTTTTCTGTAATTTGTACTGAAACTTTATTTCCCATTAAACCCATTCTACATTTAAACTTTTCTTTAGTCCCAACTTTTAAAGTTAAATCTTTATTTATTAGAGAAGATTCAAGATTTAAAACATCCCCTTTATCAAGCGATAAAATTTCTCTTACTTTAAGTTTAACTTCTCCTATTTCTGCTATCAAAGGCATAGCTGTATTTTCCAGCTTTTCTCGCAAAGCATCAAGATTCTCACTAGTAGTGCCGACCCCAATCAAAGAATGCCAATATCTTGTTGACAATTTTGAAACAATAGGTTCTATAGTAATATAGGGCAAACAAAAATTCATAAGCCCTTCCACTTTTCCTATTTTAACCTCAAGAGTTACTAAAATAATCATTTCTGTAGGGGGGACTATCTGAGCAAACTGTGGATTGACCTCAATATGCCCAAATCTTGGCCTTAGATCAACTACTTGAGACCAAGCCTCTCTCATATTAGCAAGTATACGAATAATAACGCTTTCCATGACAGACTGCTCAATTTCTGTTAAATCTCTACTTTTATCTTTAATCGTATCTCCATCTCCCCCAAAAAGCCTATCTACTATAGCAAATGCTATGGTTGGATCAACCTCAAAAATAGCAGATCCTTTAAGGGGATCCATATTTATTATTGCTAAAGTTGTGGGATTGGGTATTGACCTAATAAACTCTTCATAGGTTAATTGATCAACTGAAGCCACATGAACATGAACCATTTTTCTCAAAAGAGCAGAAAGTGAGGTAGTAGTGTACCTAGCAAATGCCTCATGAAAACTTGAAACCGTTCTGACCTGCTCTTTTGAAAATTTATCTGGCCTTTTAAAGTCATAAATTTTAACTTTTTGCTTTTTGCCTGTAGGGCTAGATATAACATTAGAAAGGGATTCGTCTAACGATAAACTCTCAGATGAGTTAATAGACTCTAAAAGACTATCTATATCATCTTGAGATAAAGCTCCTGGATTATTTGCCATTTAAAATTCCTTTAAATTTATTACATATCGAAAATATCAATTTGGGTTAATGCTATTTCTTTTATTTCTCCATTTCTAAGAATACTATTAATTCTTGCCTTAATTTCTGCTTTTATTTGACTTTCATTTTTTATTTCTTGACCAGTTCTTTGGCTAAAATATTCTCTAATAATATCTTTCAAGCGCACTTTTTGTCTTCCAAGCTCATTGAGAATATTAACGTTATTTTCTGCATATCCTAAAGCAAGCTTTACAACAAAAGTTTTTGGAGGAACATCTAAAGTATTGCCTCTAATCTCGTCTATACTTTCATACCATATAAGCATAGGCGGCTTTCCCAAGTATTCATTAGAAAAAACCGGAAAATCACTAGGAGCTCCACTTTGGCTTACAACCATTTTAGATACAAAGTAAGAAACAATTATCATTATCGCAACAGTAAATATTCCTATCGCAAGTATCTGCAAAATTTTTATTATAATATCAGGCAATAAACCGCCTTTTCTACTAACATTAGAATCCCCTATGTCTAAATTTTCATCATCCTTATTTGGCATAATAAAATCCCTCCTATTAATTTCTTATTTATAGTTAAAAAGAATTATTACTGCTTAATCTCCTTAGGAAAACTTAAAGATGCATCCGTAGTAATCAATATATCAATTCTTCTATTATAAGCTCTGCCCTCAGGAGTATCATCTGTTGCAATAGGTCTGCTTCCTCCAAAACCAGACACTTCAAATTTATTTTCAATGCTTTTAACATTAGATTCATCTAAATAGTTTAAAATATGTTCTAGCATATTAACAGATCTTGCAACCGAAAGATCCCAATTGCTTTTCCAAGGCCCATTTACATCAGTATTAATATTATCCGTATGCCCTTCTATTTTAAAATTATATCCTCTAGAGCTTAAAACCCCAATAAAAGATGCTATTTTTTGAATAGAATCTCTATTGTCTTCAAGCTTAACATCTGCACTAGCAGAATCAAAAAATGCGTCTGCTGCAAGAGATATAACAATACCTCTCTCTTCCTGTCTAACCATAATATTTTTAGACTGGATTTTTTCAATAAATTCAATCATAGATTTATTTTTAGCAGTCTGAGATGCTTGCTTATTGCGTACAGTAGAAGGTAAAGACATAAAACTATTGCTCAGATAAGATAATTTATTAAAATCTAAAGTTTTACCGCCTTTAAAAAATCCTGCACCGGTGAAAGAAGCAGACATTATCCTTATTACATTTTCTTGAAAAATAATATCATTTAATGAAAACATTGTAACAAAAAATACAAGTAGCAAAGTAACCATATCTCCATAGGTCAACATATAATCTGGTGATCCTTCATCACATTTTAAAGGCTTTTTAGTTCGCAAGGCCATTATTCACCCCCAATGCTATTGCCAAGATGACTACGATCTTTGGGAGTTAAAAAAGTCATCAATTTTTGCTCTAAAATCCTAGGATTATCTCCGGACTGAATTGACAAAACCCCCTCAATTATCATTGTCTTTACTGCAGCTTCCTCAGAATCAATTTTCTCCAACTTAAGTTGGACAGGAATAAACATTAAATTTGCCATTATAGTTCCATAAAGAGTTGTAATAAGAGCAACAGCCATAGAAGAACCAAGCGCAGACTTATCCTCTAAATTACCAAGAAGAGCTACAAGTCCAATAAGAGTCCCCGTCATACCAAAAGCCGGGGCAAGCTTTGCCCAAGTCTTAAAAAGCTCTGAACCAACTTTATGCCTTTCTTGCATTTGATCAAGCTCTAAATAAAGCATAGTCCTAATTACCTCAGGATCTGCACCATCAACAACAAGCCTCATTCCTGACTTAAAAAATGGATCATTAATTTGTTCAAGCTCATCATCAAGAGATAAAAGACCTTCTTTTCTAGCCTTTTCTGAAAGTTCTACTAATATTTTTATAATAGAAATCTTAGCATAAGAATTCCTTCTAAAGAAAAATCCCAAATACGTTGGAATTTTTTTTACAGCAATAACTTCTGAAGAAGCCATAAGAGCAGAAAAAGATCCAACAACAGTAATAAAAACAGAGCTTAAATCCCAAAAAACACCAAGTCCTGTAGGAGTAAATGCCATGGAAATTAAAATAGCTCCAAATCCAACTCCCCACCCAATTATACTAGCTAAATTCATAATTCAACTCCCCCATTTCCTCCTCCTACGATTTTTTCAAAAGAAGCAACCTCTTTCCTATACAGCTTAATTCTATTGACCACCTCTTCAACTTTTTCTTTTACAATTAACTTTTTGCCATTCATAAGAAGAATTGTAGTATCAGGATTAGCCTCAATACTTTCAATATGACAAGGATTTAAATAATATCCATAACCATTAAGCTTAGTTACAAAAATCATATATTAAAAAATAATCTTAGCTTAATTTTTTAATCTTACGAGTTCTTGCAATAATTGATCAGAAGTGGTAATAGTTTTGGCATTTGCCTGAAACCCTCTTTGAGTCACTATCATATCTGTAAACTGTTCTGCAAGATCAACATTAGCCATTTCTAAAACACCAGATCTAATATCACCAAGCCCAGCAAGTCCAGTTTCACCTATTCTAACCTGACCTGAATTACTTGTTTCTACAAAATTAGTATCGCCTGATTTTGCAAGTCCTCCGGGGTTCATAAAAGAAGCAAGAGCAATCTTGCCAAGATCTCGCCTTATACCATTTGAATAAACACCAACTATAACACCATTTTGATCAATTTCGTAATTTTCCATATATCCCATGCCATATCCATCTTGAATAATAGCCTTTGTAGTACTAGAATCAGCAAACTGAGTGATTGAGTCGGTGTAACTTCCAACTGTTCCTAATTTCAAATTTACAGTTTGCTGCTCGCCAACTTCTCCTACATTTGCGCCTAAAACATTAAATGTTATGGGGATTTGGAGAATATCTCCTTTTTGACTTGGTTGCCCATTTAAAGATGCCAATGCTCCTTCATTGTCAAACCCAAGTGTAAAATTTGAATTTTGCTCACCATTTATTAACACTGTTGCATTCCATAAATTAGGAGTATTTAGATCTTTTACAATTCTAAGTTCAAGAACACTAACATTTCCAAAGCTATCATACAATGACTTATTGACAACCCAAGTTCCGCGTGCAATATCTGCTGAACTTGCACCTTCTTGAATTACAGGTAATCTCTTATCAAGATTGCAGGCAAAAGTAATGTTTTTGGTAGATTTTGCCCCCTCTTTATCTCCAATAGGGATAATTAGATCTTCAACATCAGAGGCTGTATTGATAACCTTTTCACCTTCTAAATCTCTTGCCATCCAACCTTGAATTCGCATTCCATTTGCAGGATTTACAAGATGTCGATCAGAATCTACGTCAAAAGCACCAGCTCTTGTATAAAACCAATTATCACCGTCTTTTAAAATAAAAAATCCATTACCACTAACCCCAAGATCAGATGCTTTTTGAGTACTTTGAAAAGCTCCTTGAGTGTGAATAGTGTCAATTGAGGCAACATTCATGCCTAATCCAACTTGCTTAGGATTAGTCCCACCACGAGAATCAGTAGGACGAGAAGCTCCAGAAATAGACTGAGATATCATATCCTGAAAATTTACTCTTCCCTTTTTAAATCCAATTGTATTTACATTCGCGATGTTATTTCCAACAACATCCATTCTTGTTTGATGATTCTGGAGACCAGAAACACCAGAATATAAAGATCTCATCATATAATTAGTCCTCCAAACCTACCGACAATATATTTTTATATACATAATAATTACCATTAACCATAACTTGGGGTATTGCTCCGGTCTTAATGCTTGTAACACGACCTTCAACGATCTCCCCATCAATATGCTGAAATTTAATTACTTTACCCAATAAATCCAAATCTCTTCTTCCTTCTAAAGAAGATGACAATTTTTCAAATGATTTGCTCATATTGGTCATTTGCTCAAGAGCCGAAAATTGCGCCATTTGAGCAATAAACTCTTTATCCTTCATTGGATTTGTAGGATCTTGATACCTAAGTTGAGTAACGAGCAACTTTAAAAAATCATCCTTGCCAAGATTAACTTTATTAGCTACATTGTCAACCTTAAAATCTGATTCTTTTTTAATTTTACTACTAATAGTCAAATTAGAAACATTTTCAACGCTATTCATTTTACTCATTAAGCTCCATCCTCTAAACAATTAAATTAACATTTTTATCCAAATTGAAAGAAAATTCAACTTCTTCTTCAATTTGAAAAAATTTATTATAACCAAAATGGAAATTTTGATCTTTAGAGTCATCTTTAAAATTTTTAGAAAAAGAATTTAAATTTTCACCTGCAAGAAAAAGATTCAAGCTAGCATTAAAACCACTCTCACCAAGCATTTTATTTAATGAATGCATATTTTGGTCAAAAAGCATTTTAACATTTTGATTGTCCACCACAATCTTTCCCAATAAATTATTATTAGAATCAAGGTTTAAATTAATTCGTATGCTACCAAGCTCTTTGGGCTTTAAAACCAACTTGATCTCTCCTGTATTATTCGATTTTAACACAACTTTAGCTTTATCCACAATATTTTTATTAATCTTAAGGTTCCACTCTGGCTTTAAACTACTAACAAAATCAAAATTATCAACCTCTTTAGAGTTTTTTATGTTATAATTAACAAATTCTTCAACAAAACCTTTTAAAAAATCGTCCGATATTTCTTTAACCTTATACTTGCCAACAAAATTTTGACCATCAATTGAATTTAAACTAAACTTTAAAAAAACAAAATCATTATGATCACTATTATTCTTCTTAAAATTTTTCACATCAATGTTAATAACATTTTTTTCTTCCTTTTTATCATTCAAGCTTATCTGATTATAATAATCATTAATCAAGGAAGTTGAAAAATTAAAACCCAAAAAAGAAATTAAATCATTAAACGCCAAACAAAGTCTTTCAATTTTTTCAAAAAATTTTTCTTTATTTAAAAAATCAAAATTATCAAAATTAAATGATAGATTTTCTTTAATGCTATTTAACCCTTCAAAATCTGAAAAAACATTCATTTTAGAAATCAAGAATTTCAGATCAGAAACAAAAGCCTCATTTTCAAGTTTTTTTAAAAAAAGGGATTTGTTTAAAGTCGATTTTTTTAAATTTTTAGAAATAAGCCCATTATCTTTAAAAAAATTTAAAAAATCAAATATCATTGGTTTTAGCTTTGATAATTTTTTAGATTCAGAAGAAATAATATTTAAAAAAGAATTTGCATTCCCTATAGATTCTACTTTAGATACATTTAAACTTAACCCTTTAACTGTATTTAAAAGATTAAATTTATTGTTATAAGCTTTACTTAAATTTAATAAATTACTCATATAAGCACTACTCCAATGAACTAACAGACATTTTTCTAATCAATATAGCAGCTTTTTTAGAATCCATAAGAGACAGCCAATAAGGAACAATTGATAGCCGGCCTTCTTTTTTAGAAACCTCTTCAATTTTCCGCATATAAGATATAGCAAGCTCAGGATTTAAACCCTCAAGTCGCTTAACAGCATCTTCTGGTGGCATATTCATTAAATATATAGCTGTTTGTAAAATATTTGCTTCCTCGTCATTATATTTATTTATAATGTCGTCTATTACCTTTTGTTTCAAATCCAAATCTTTCTGCTTTTGCTTAAGCTCAAATTCAAGCTTATTTAAACTGTCTTCTTTCAACTTTAGATCTTCTTTAAGCTTTTCAATCTCCTGATTCTTAATATCAATAGCCTCTCTTTCCTTAATAAGTCTAGCTTCATCAAGAATGATATTAGAATTATGATTAAAAGCTAGAGAAGTTTCTCCTAAAAACTTAGTTCTAACAAAGTCAGGGAAATATCTCTTAGTATTATACATCCCAAGAAAATCAACAAAGAATAATATAAAGAAAAATAAAATAACAATTAAAAATAACAAAAAAAATGCCCTAAAGCAGAAAGATAAAAAATTATTCACTTTCAATCCTCAGATTTTGACAAACTTTATAATTTATATGCTCATCTAGCAGTAAGCTTTCCTTCTTTTCTCTATCTTTAATTATAGAATCATTTAAGGTTTTTATTAATATCTTAATCTTTTTTTCATCCCTATATTTATCCACATAAACATCATAACACTCATTATGATACTTTTTAAGTTTTTCAAGAATTTTAAAATTTTGTTTTTTTTTATAATTCAAACAGTCTATATAACCTCTTATGGAAAGATTATCAAAGCTATTCATACTTTTTAAAAGATTCGGAATCCCATCTGAAAATTGATTTATTTTTGAAATTTTTTTATTTAAATTCATTAAGTCTCTCTCACTTAACTTTCGATAATAAGTTCTAATGGTCAATATTTTATTAAGCTTTTGTTTTCTAAAGTTTAAATCATTCAAGATAATATTTTCCTTATTTCATCTTCTAAATTTTCAAAATCAAATGTTTCATTTATTCCTTGAGAAATAAAATCAATAATTTTAGAATACCTAGAAATTGCAAAATCAACATCCTTATTAGATCCTTTGAGATAAATTCCTGTTCTAACAAGATCTTCATAATCTTTATAAACAGACAATAAATTTCTAGCTTTCATTATTAATTTTTGTTTTTCTAAACTTATTATTCTATGAATAGATCTTGAAGTTGAACTAAGAATATTTATTGAAGGATAAATTCCTCTATCAAACAAATCTCTGTCTAAAATAATATGACCATCCAAAACAGCCTTAATATTGTCAGCCACGGGTTCTGCAAAATCATCTCCCTCAACAAGAACAGTATAAAATCCAGTAACGCTTCCTCCATTACCATTAAAACCTGATCTCTCAAGTAAAATTGGAATTTCAACAAAAACAGAAGGCGGATAACCTTTAGCCACCGGAGGCTCTCCTAAAGAAAGAGACATCTCCCTTTTAGCATTTGCAAACCTAGTAATAGAATCAAAAAGCAAAACCACATCTTTACCTTGCTCCCTAAAGTATTCTGCTATCATGGTAGCAACATAAGCTCCCTTATACCTTGATATGGGCGATTCATCAGAAGTTGAAACAACTAAAACACTTTTTTTTAAACGCTCCTCACCAAGTTCATATTCAATAAACTCATTAAGCTCTCGACCTCTCTCTCCGATAAAAGCAATAACATTTACATCTGCATTTGAATTTTTTGCAATCATACCAAGCAAAGTAGATTTGCCAACGCCAGCCCCAGAAAAAATACCAACTCTTTGTCCTTTTGCAACTGGCAAAAATCCATCAAGAACTTTAACTCCTGTTAATATTTGCTCTTCAAAAATACTTCTATTGATTGGGTTAATTTTTTCAAAAATTAACTCTTTATATCTATTGTTTAAAAATGACCCTTTATTATCAATAGGCCTACCAAGAGAATCAATAACTCTTCCTAAAAGCTCGTCACTAAGATTTATTTCTAGCCCTTTATTTAAAGAATAGACTTTATTTCCAACTTCAATCCCACTAAATCCTTCATAAGCCATAAGACTAACATAAGGACCATTAAAGCCTAAAACCTCAGCACATACCTTTTTATTATTTCTTTGATCAATTAAACACAAATCTCCAACAGCACACTGAGGTCCCAAACTTTCAACTAAAAGACCCTTTATTTTTTGCACCCTGCCAACAAAAGAGACAGTTTCAATATCATCTAATTGCCTTAAATAATTTTCAAAAAAATTGCTCACTAAAATTCCTTTAGATACTTAACTTAATAAAGAAAAATTTTTAAACTTTTCTTCTATTTTATCAAGTTGAGAAGAAATACGAGCATCAATTTCTCCAAAATTAGTTTCAATTATACAGCCACCTTTACCTATGTTGGGATCTTCTATTATTTCTAAATTTTCTATAACATCAAATCTAGAAATAAAATCGCTTTTTTTATGTCTAACAATATCTAAATCATCAAGATTTACACGAATGGTAATCTGTGTTTTATCTTTTACCCTTTTTAACGCCTCATTAACATTTTCTAAGACAATATCTTTTTGAGAATCCGTAATTCTCTTAACAACCCTAATTGCAATTTGCATAACAAGACTTACTATTTGACCACCCGAGGATTCAAGAATACTTTTCCTCTCGACTATCAAAGATGCTATTATGCTATTCAACTTCCTCATAACTTTGTCAAAATCCTCAAAGCCACTTTCATAGCCCTTACTATATCCTTCTTCTCTGCCTTTAGCTGTTGCTATCTCAAGATCCGTTTTTAATTTTCCTTCATACTCTCTTGCCAGCCTTTCAATCTCAGCATTAGATTCAGCCTCAATAGACTCCTTCTTATAAATAGCTTCCCTTTGTAAAAGATCTGCCTCCTGCTTGGCTGCCTCTAATACTTCATTGGCTTTTACCTTAGCCTCTTCGATAAGCCTTTTAGATTCAATTTGGATCTCTTCTTTAGCAAGTTCTTGCCTTTTAACAAGCTCCTCTTCAAGTCGTAATTTTTCATCTCTTAAAAATTGCAATTCTTCTTTAAGATCAGCAATTTTACTTTCTATGTCATGAACCTTGCCTTCCTTTTCCTTAATTTCCAAAGATTCAAAAACAGGCTTTGCTATCTCAACAAATTCAAACTTTACTGAATTATCAACTTCTGATGATTTATATAAAACCTTAGGCAAACAAAACTCCTTTATCAGACAAGCACATCTTCTTCACCACCTCTTGAAATAACTATTTCTCCTTGTTCTTCTAATTTTCTAATAAGAGAAACAATTTTTTGCTGGGATTCCTCAACATCTTTTCGCCTAGTAGGTCCCAAAAATTCCATATCCTCCTTAAGCATTGAAGCTGCTCTTTTTGACATATTTTTGAAAATTTTTTCTTGGACAGGAATGTCTACGGATTTTAAAGCTTTTGCTAACTCTTGACCATCTATCTCTCTTAAAACCCTTTGTATAGATCTGTCATCAAGCAAAACTATATCCTCAAATACAAACATTTTCTTCTTAATCTCTTCTGCAAGCTCTGGATCTTCTTCTTCAAGAGATTCAATAATAAACTTCTCAGTCTTTCTATCAGCCATATTAATTATCTCAACAACATTGTCAACTCCTCCTGCTGATGTATAATCTTCTGAAGAAAGAGAAGCTAGCTTTTTCTCAAGAACCCTCTCAACCTCTCTTACAACCTCAGGAGAAGTTCTATCCATTAATGCAATTCTCCTTGCAACATTGGTCTGCACTTCTGTAGGTAAGCTAGAAAGAATAAAAGAAGCCTTTTGGGGATCAAGATATGAAAGAATTAAAGCAATAGTCTGGGGATGTTCTTGTTGAATAAAGTTTAAAATATTTGCAGGATCTGCTCTTCTTACAAATTCAAAAGGCCTAGACTGTAAAGCGGACCCCAAATTATTAATAATGTCAACTGCTTTTTGAGTCCCAAGAGATTTCTCAAGAAGCTCTCTTGCATAATCAATTCCACCCTTTTGAATAAATTCTTGAGCCATCATTAATTCTTTAAACTCTAAAAGAACATTGTCTTTAAGCTCAGAAGTAATTGTCTCAAGCTTTGCTATCTCAAATGTCAAAGACTCTATCTCTTCTTGAGAAAGATACTTAAACACTTTAGAAGAGATTTCAGAACCTATTGAAACCAATAAAATAGCAGCCTTTTGCTTACCCGTTAAAGCAGAAACATCAAGAATCTCCTTTTCTTTTTTTTCTTCCATATCAATTACTACCTTCTACGCGTTTTTCAAAAGCCATGTTCTTATAAGCTTAGCAACATCTTCTGGCTTTTCTCTGGCTAAAAGCTCAGCATTATTTTGAAGCTCATCACCTTCTCTAATCCCACCAACAACATCATCAACGCCAATGTCGTCACTACCATCCATTAAGGCTTGTTGACGTCTTAAATGTGCTTGCTTTGCCAATTCCTCTTCTCTAAGACGCCTTCGTCTTTCAAGTTCTCTAGAAATAGCAAAAAATATTGTAAATGCTATAATTAATAGTGAAAATATTATACTTGCAATAAATAAAAAATATTTAAACCTTTCACTTGAGAAATAATTTTCATCTATTTCTCTAAATTCATTCATACGATCAAAAGATATATTTCTAACCGTTATTGAATCGCCTCTTTCTGGCTTATATTCAAAAGAACTTTGCAAAACATCTTCAATATTTTTTATTTCTTCTAATGCCATAGGCTTATATTCTCTTTTTCTCATTCCATTTTCTATTACGAAATCTCCCTTCTCATCATACACAAAATTCCAAATACCATCTACGAAAATACCAAGAGAAACACCTACTATCCTAGCAGGCTCCTTTTCGCTTGTAGATTTTTTTTCATTCAAAGCAACATTTTTGATCTCTTGAGACTCATTATATTTACCAGTAATATCGCTTAAATCCTGGTATTCAGGGGGAGTATTGCCTTCTTGTCCAGGAGGCCCCCATGGACTATATCCTTGACCCTGATATTCTTTTTTTTGAGTTTGAGAAGATATAATAGTTGAATCACTTACTTTTCTAGTGTTATAAGAAGCTTTTGGATCTTGGGATTGAAGCTCAATAGGAGCATACTCTTTAGATTCTGTAGTTTCTTTTGAAGTATCAAGTTTTACATTTATTCTTGCTATCATAAATCTATCAACAGATAAAACCTTACTTAATGCAGAGTCGATTTCTCCTCTAAGCATAGCTTCATACTTAAGCTTTAATTTACGCTCTTTTTCTGCTAAGTCGATTCTATCTATTCCATCTAAATTAGAAAAATCATTTAAAATCGTTCCGCTATTATCAACAATAGCAATATTATCAGATTCAAGACCTTCAATGGCATACTGAATAAGCTTAACAAGTCCTTCAACTTTTTTTCTATTTGTAATAATATCAGAACCTGGCCTTGGAGTAATCCTAACAGATGCCTTGACAGGCTCTTGTGCTTCTTTAAAAAGAACTTTCTCTGGCATAACAAGATTTACACTAACAGCATCAACATCATCTAAAGCTACAATATGCTGTTCAACCGCTCTTGTAATAGACCTTCTAAGATTAATGCTTCTTTCAAAATCAGTAATAGTCCATCTATCAATATCAAACAAAGCCCATGGATCCATATGGACAGGCACAAGTTCTTCTCTGACAAGAATTGCTCTCATTTTTTTTGCAAGCTTTTCATCATCTAAATAAATTCTTCCATCAAAACTCAAAAAATATTTAACATTTTCTCTATCAAGTCTTTGAGATATTCTATCTAAGAGATATTGATCTTTGATTTCAACTCCAAAAAGAGCAATACTTTGACTTTTAGTAGAAAACCCTACCAAAAAAACAAGCGCGAGAATCACAAAAAAAATAATCAATCCCAAGGCTATTTTCTGAACCGTACTAGCTTTTTTGAAGATTCCTTTTGCTGAAACAAAAAAATTAGTAAAAAATTTGCTCAAAATCTTATAGCTCCTTAACGAATATTGATTATATCTTGATAAGCCTTCACACCTCTCTCAACAACGGCCTTTAAAATGCTTAAATTCATATTAGCCTTAGACATAGCTATTACAAGATCATGAACATCAATGCTATTCGGCCTAAGAATAGCCTGTTCCATGACTTTAGAAACATTTAATTGGGTTTTGTTGACATCAGTAATCGTATTTATTAAAACATCCTTAAATGTTTTAATATCATTGTTTTTAGTACTGCCTTTAGAACTAGAAAGATTTACATCAAAATGCAAAGGATTTTTTTTAACCAAATTAATATTATTCTCTGTAAAAAAAGCATCTATTCTCACCAAATGATCTCCCCTTTAGCTTTGAAGTATAGCCAACGCACTTCTAAACATAGACTTACTGCTATTGATAACAGTAGAATTTGCCTCATAAGCACGAGAAGCTGAAATCATATCTACCATTTCTTCAACTAAATTAACATTAGGAAGCTCCACATACCCTTTTTTCTCTCCAAAACTTATTGAATCAGGATGACTTGGATCATATTTTAATTTTAATGGGGACTTATCTTTTTCAATACTAGCAACCCTAACTCCTTGCCCAATACCATTATCAAGATAATCTGGAATAAAAGGCCCTTTCCAATAAGGATTATTAATCCTTGGAGCAAAAACAATCCTTTGCCTTCTATAAGGCCCACCATCAGGAATTCTAGAAGTAGAAACATTTGCAATGTTATTAGAAATAACATCAATCCTCAACCTTTGTGCTGTTAATCCCGTTGAAGCTATATTAATGCTTGAAAATAATCCCATTTTACATTCCTTAAGATATTAATTTATTTTAATACAATATTTATACTTTTAAAATAATGCGCCTGCACATTAGTCATAAGATGATACATCATTTGATTTTGCACAAGTGCCTTAATCTCAGAATCAATATCAACATTATTGCCATTATTATTCATAGTTGAAAAATGGTCAAGAACCCTATGGGGCTTAACATCTGAATACTCCATATTTTTAAACCCAGACAAATGCCTATCGCTAGACTTAATCAAGCTTAAATTATTTTTATCTTTATTTAAAAAAGCCTTTTCAAACTCCGACTCAAAAGAAATTTTACTTCTTTTAAAATTTGGAGTATCTACATTTGATATATTATCAGAAATAACACTTTGTCTTAAACTTAGAACATCTAAATACCTATGTGAAAAATCCACAGATCTTTCAAAATCATTCAAATTAAAACCCCCTCTGTTAAAATCGTTTTCAACTAAATTATATAATAATTTAAATCTTTTTGTTCGTTAATTTGTATTTTTTTATTAACATAATCCAAGTTTATTTCAAATTTTTTCAACTTACTACCAGGTACCTCAAAAAAAAGATCTGCAAGCAATTTTTCCATAACACCGTGAAGTCTTCTGGCACCAAGATTTTCATTCTCAAGATTCATATTAAAAGTAAGCTCTGCAATTCTATCTATAGCCTCTTCGCTAAACTTTAAATCTAAATTATAAACCTTAAACATTGCAACATATTGCTTTATTAAAGAATTTTTTGTTTGTTTTAAAATTTTCTTCAAATCGTCTATGCTTAAACTCTTAAGCTCAACCTTAATTGGAAATCTCCCTTGAAGCTCAGGTATTAAATCAGAAGGTTTAGCCAAATTAAATGCCCCTGCTGCAATAAATAAAATATGAGAAGTATCAACTATTCCATATTTTGTATTAACTTTAGAGCCTTCAATAATTGGCAAGATATCTCTTTGAACACCCTCTCTAGATACATCATTGCCACTCCTATTCTTAGCAGCTATTTTATCGATCTCATCAATAAAAATAATTCCCATATTTTCGACTTTATATTTTGCAATATCTGAGATATTTTCATGATCGACTAATTTCTCAAGCTCTTCTGATAAAATTATTTCCTTTGCCTTTTTAATCTTTAATTCTCTTTTCTTTTTTCTATCAAAAATATTACCTAATAACCCACCAATTCCCATGTCAATCTCTTCAAAATTACCACCTGTAAATATTTCTATTGTAGAAAATGGCATTTTGCTAGAAATTTGTATTTCAATAGTAGTATCATCAAGCTCGCCTGCTCTAAGCTTTTTTCTAAGTTTCTCTTTTACCTTTTCTTCTGCTTTTATTTCATTTGGATCTATATTCTCAGAATTACCAGATCCTTTAAAAAGGCTCTCAACTATTCTCTCCTCTGTTTTTACTAAAGCATCATCTCTTACGGTGCTATACATCTCTTCTTTTACCATATTAACTGCAATGCCCATTAAATCTCTAACCATAGATTCAACATCACGACCAACATAACCAACCTCGGTATATTTTGTAGCTTCAACTTTAATAAAAGGAGCCTTAATTAACTTAGAAAGTCGTCTTGCAATTTCAGTCTTTCCAATGCCAGTTGACCCAATCATAATAATGTTTTTAGGCATTACCTCGTCTTTTATTTCTTTTGGAAGTCTGGACCTTATATATCTATTAACAAGAGCAATTGATACTAATTTTTTAGCTTCGTCTTGCCCTATTATATACTTATCAAGTTCTGAAACCACATCTTTGGGAACTATATAATGCTCTTCTAATTTATTCATTTTCAATCTCCTCAAGCACAATATTAGAATTAGTATATATGCACACTCTTGCTGCTATTTTCAAAGATCTAAGCGCAACCTCAAAAGCACTTAATTTTTTGTTATCCATGTAAGCAAGAGCTGCTGAATATGCATAATTACCACCACTACCAATCGAAATAACATCCTCTTCGGGTTCAACAACATCACCAGTGCCAGAAATCAAAAGAATATTCTTAGAATCAGCAACAAGCATCATGGCTTCAAGCTTATGAAGTATTTTATCAGAACGCCAATCTTTTGCAAGGTCAACAGCCGCCCTTTTAATGTCAATCAAACCATCACCTTTTGCCTTGATTTTTTCTTCAAATTTTTCAAAAAGAGTGATTGCATCAGACGTTGAACCTGCAAATCCTGCTAAAATTTTCCCATTAAGCAATTTCCGTATTTTAATAGCATTACGCTTTAAAACAGTATGCCCAAAAGTTACTTGCCCATCTGCTGCTACCACAGTCTTCCCATTTTTTTTTATTGCGATAACTGTAGTTCCTTTAAATCCCATATTACCCCCTATTTATATATCTCTTTTAAAAGCTCTCCAATAAGAACATCAGATACTTTTTTACAATCACAAAACTCTTTAAGATCATCATCTTCAATATTAGTAGAATCCACATATTTAATATTCAATAAAGTATAAAGATCCTTAACAGTTTTTATCTCTTGAGCGCCAAAACTATATAATTTTACGCCTCCATCACCACAAAAATTTAAATCATAAACATAAATGTCAAGTCCCAAGTCAAGACCAAGTTCAGCTGTAATCAAAGCCCCCGATTTTAAGGGAGCATAAGTTATAAAAATAGCATCTGATAAACCTGAGATTAATCTATTTCTTTTGGCAAAAAAATAATTTTGAATTTTATCAAATGGCAAAGTCTCAGTAATTATTCCTCCACCTTGTTCTAAAAGCTTAAAAACATATTTTCGATTTTGCTTAGGGTAAATATTATCAATATCTGTTGGAATAACAGCAAATGTTCTACTATTCTCATTTATTGCTGCTATATGAGCTTCAATATCAGCTCCAATTGCAAATCCAGAAATAATCTCTATGCCATTTTTTGCAAGATGTGAGGAAAATTCTCTTGTTCTCTCAGCAAGAATTTTGCTAATTTTCCTAGAACCAACAACAGCCCAAGACAATGAAGAAAAATTTGGTAAATTGCCTTTATAGTAGATAGCAAAAGGCGGCTCATAAATTCTTTCAAGCTTATTAGGATAAAGTTTAGACCCTAGAATAGCAATTTTAGCCTTTGTCCTTCGAATAACTTTTTCTTGTAATTCTACTAATTTTAAACCGGGCAACCTAAATGGTCTTCTAAATGATCTTAAAATATAAGACTCAATATCCTTTTGGGTCAATTTAATAATATCATTAAAATCAAAATTATTAAAAAGTTTTAATTTTTCCTTGCTTTTTAAAAATTTCAAATTATCAATATAAAGCAATTTCATCATAAATAATTACTTCAAATTACTCATAATCCTAGAAACACCTTCTTTTTGTTCTTGAGTTGAAGCGTTTTTACTAGCTTTGTCATAAAACAATATAGCATTACCAAGATCACCTAGTGAATAATAATTTGCACCTCTTAACATGAAAAACTCAAAATAATTTTCACCCATATCATCAAGTTTATTTAAATAATTTTTAGCTTCAAGTTGTTTGTCAAGATCATATACATACATATTAGAAATAGCAAAAAGAGATTCTTTAAAATCATCCCTAATTGCCAGTGATTTTAAAAAAGAATTTTCAGCAAGAACTATGTATTTTTCAACTTCATCTTTTACTCTTAAATTTTTAGCTAAATTATAAGAAGCAACACCTATATAAAAATGAGATAAATAATTATTAGAATTGATTTCTAAATTTTTAGCAAAATACTCAATCGCAGGCCCGTACTGACCAAGCTTAAAAAATTCAAGGCCAATCAAATTGAAAAATCTGGCCTTCTTATCAATAGAATTAACTATTTTTAAAATGTTTTTATCTTCTTTTTCGATAAATTCCTTATAAAGTTCAATCTTAGATTCAGATCCACCGCCTGCAATTTCCAATTCTCTTAACCTAAGCCCAAGATTCAATTTTTCTTTAGATTCACTACCACAAGACAAAAATAAATCAATAAATATTATTAACGACAAAATTTTCATCTAATCATCGCTACTTTTTTTATTTAAATTTCTAAGAAATGTTGGAACATCAATATCATCATCAAAATAATTAACATCTTTGGACTTTGCTGCAAAAGAAGAATCTTGATGTTTATAAGATCCAGAAGGAATATTTTGATTGCCTGACATTAAAGTATCAAATTCTTTGGAACTTAAAGTATTGTTTTCTGGTGCATTTGATATTTCTTTTTGCTTTTTAGATGCAAAACCTGTAGCAACAACTGTAACATAAATCTCATCATCAAGATTTGAATTAATGGCATGACCATATATAACAGTAGCCTCATCATCAACACTAACAGTAATTATTCCCATAATCTCTTCAAGCTCAAGCAATGAGAAATCATCCCCTCCAGTAACATTAACAAGAAGACCTTTAGACCCTTCAATACGAACCTCTTCAAGTAGTGGATTGCTAATAGCAGAAGTTGCAGCATCAACAGCTCTGTTTTCTCCCTTGCCATATCCGATTCCCATTAAAGCATCGCCTTGCCCTTGCATAATGCTTTTAACATCAGCAAAATCAATATTAACCTCTCCGTGTTCAATAATAAGCCCTGCAATACCTTGAACGCCCATTCTCAAAACATCATCTGCACGCTTAAAAGCATCTTTAATGGTAGTCCTTTTGTCAACAACAGTTAAAAGCTTTTGATTTGGAATAATAATCAATGTATCTACAGATTTCCTTAAATTATTTATTCCTTGCTCGGCAAGTCTCAACTTCTTAGGCCCTTCAAACTTAAAAGGCTTTGTTACAACTCCAACTGTTAAAATGCCAAGCTCTTTTGCAACTTGCGCAATAACAGGAGCTGCTCCGGTTCCTGTCCCACCCCCCATACCAGCAGTAATAAACACCATATCGGCACCGGAAAGATGATTTCGTATAACGTCTATATCTTCCTCTGCTGCAGCTTGTCCAATCTCGGGCTTTCCTCCAGCACCAAGCCCTGCTGTAACTTTTGCTCCAAGAGCAATTTTTATAGGAGCAATAGAAGTTTGGAGAGCCTGAAGATCAGTATTGGCCACAATAAATTCAACATCTCTTACTCCATATTCAATCATACGATTAACGGCATTACTACCTCCGCCTCCCGCACCAATCACCTTAAGAATTGTAGGATTTGTGGTAGAATCGAATCTTCTTGTATGGCTATCAATCATATTATAATCTTTCATTAACGCTTCCTCCACGATTGGTCAAAACCATTCTTTCAAAAACCAACCTTTCAACTTTGAAGATATTTTATTTTTTCTTTTAACTTTACTGCTTACCTTCTTTAATTTATTGAATTTTTGTTGCTCATGCTTATAAAGAACAAGACCAAGGGCTGAAGAAAACTTAGGATCTATATGCTCTTCACCAATCCCATTAATACTCATTGGCAAACCTATTCTTGCAGGATAATTAAATACCTCTTCTATCAAGTTAGAAATACCTGGAAATAAAGCTCCTCCACCTGTTAAAACTATCCCACCATTAATTTTATTATAAAGTCCCCGTTTAAATACTTCTGCCCTCATCATTTCAAAAATTTCTCTCAATCTTGAATTAATTATTACAGATAACTCTTTCCTGCTTTTCTCCTGAGGAGGCCGAGTTCCAAGATTTGGGATAATTACAGTTTCCATTTGACTCTCTAAAATAGACGGATGAGCAATTCCGGCTGTTATTTTAATATTCTCAGCAACATCCTCAGGAACCTTCCAAACTTGCGCAATATCAAGAGTTACTCTATTAACACCAATAGGAATTACGCCTGTATAATAGGGAGAACCATCAATATAAAGAATAATATCCGTTGTTCCTTTACCCATATCAATAAACAAAACACCCATCTCACGCTCTTCTTTAGAAAGAGTTGCATAAGATGAAGCCAAACTTCCAAGAACAACCTCATCAACGGCAAAGCCGGCTCGATTTACACATCTGACTAAATTCTGACTAGAAGAGCTAGACCCCGTAATAATGTGCACTTCTCCTTCAAGACGAATCCCCATCATGTCTATTGGGTTTTTTATATGAGGTATTCCATCTACAATAAATTCTTGGGGAATAACATGAAGAATTTCTCTATCCATTGGAATAACAATTGCCTTTGCTGCTTCAATTACCCTATCAACATCTTCTTCATTAATCTCTCTTGTTCTTGAATTTATTGCAACAACGCCACGTGAATTAGTTCCCTCAACACTACTTCCAGACATGGAAACCGAAAGCGATGTAATGTCACATCCTGAGATGAGCTCTGCGGCCTCAATAGAATTAGATATTGAATCAAGAGCCGCTTCAATATTTATTAAAACCCCCTTTCTAACTCCTCTTGATATACTAGTGCCTATTCCAACTATCTCTAATTGATCATTTAAATTTACCTCAGCAACAACAGTACAAATTTTTGAAGTTCCAACATCTAAACCTACTATCAAATTCCTAGACACTAGTCTTCTCCTAACAAAATGATATTACCACTTCTTAAATCTATAACACCAGGCTTCCCTTTAAGCAAATCCACTGCAAGAAACACTTTATGCATCACATCTATTAAATCCATATCAACTGTTATCAATATTTTATTATATATACTTTTAATATACAAAATTACATTATAATCATAGAAATTCAATTTTAAAAAATTGACCTCTGATATTAAATTATACAAATATTTTTGATTTATTTTAAGATAATCAAGGCCTCTTACAACATTAAGCATTCTATCTTCTAAAAAATCTCCTACATTATTATCATTTAAAACTAATCCACTAATTACGGGTAAATCATAAAGTAAATACTTACTTTTTTCCAAAACTACACCATCTGATGCAATAAAATAATAAGTAATATTATCATTTGCGTTTTCTAAAGCAACGGCAACGGGTATTCTTTTTTCTATTCTAATATTAATTTTATTGGGAAACTTAAGATCAACTTTAACATTTTTTATCCTTAAATCTCTTTTAAGATTCTCCTCATACATTCTAACATTAGCATTATGATAATATGTATCAGGCTTAATTCCCGAAATCTTGATTATATCTTCTTTAGAAAGAGAAATATCATTATTGATACTAATATACCTAATTAAAAAATAAGGAGATACAAAAATAATAATTATTATTTCAAAAAAAATTAAAGACGTCGAAAAATATATATACCTAATTAAAAATTTTCTCCCAAAAATCATAAAATAAACCAATTTACCGTACTAGAAAAATCCAATCAATTATTACTTAAGTTTTTTGCAACATTTGAAATAAGGCCAGAAAGTGCCATACTAACAATAATAGAAGATCCTCCAGATGAAAAAAACGGCAAATTTATTCCAGTAGGGGGTAAAAGACCAATTGCAATTAAAATATTCATTATGCTTTGAAGAAAAATTGCAAGACTTGAAATAAATGCAATATAAAATTTAAACCTACTATTAGAATTAATAGCTATAAAATAGCCAAAGTAAAAAAGCAAAAAAAATAAAATTATGGCAAACAAAACACCTAAAAATCCCAATTCCTCTCCAAGAACTGCAAAAATAAAATCAGAATTAGCCTCTGGCAATTTTCCAAGTTTTACCTCACCCATTCCAAGACCTTTACCTAAAATTCCCCCACTTTTTAAAGCGTTAAGAGATGCTATTATTTGGTACCCTTTACCAGAAGGATCGTCGTAAGGATTGAGAAAGGCAAAAATTCTAGAAACCCTATAAGGCTCAAGCATCAAAAATATAGCAGAAACTGGCAAAAAAGTAATCACAATAGCAAAAACATAACTAAATGCCATATTAGAAACAAATAAAACAATAAAAAAAAGAATAGCAAAATAAATAGCTGTTGAATAATCGTTTTGCAAAATTATCAACACCCAAAAAATTGCAAAAATAAACATTGGCTTTAACCAGTACGAAATACTATTATTTTTTCTTAAATCGAACTTACTTAAATAAACTGAAAGATAAATAGTAAAAGATATTTTAAAAATCTCAGAAGGCTGAATACTAATACCTTGAAAAAATATCCATCTCTTTGCGCCAGAAATACTTGGGGATAAAAAAGTTGCTATAATTAAAAAAAGAGTTATGCTCAATACAGGAAATATTGTTTTTTTTAAAAAATTTAAAGAAATTCTTTCAAAAACAAGAAAAGCTATAAAGCTCAAAAAAAGATAATTAAGTCTTGTAAAAAATAAAAAATTTGGATTACCTGTTAGTTCTAGGCTTAGAAAAAAGGAAGAAGTATAAAAAACTACAAGACCGTAAGCCACTAATAGCAGCAAAACAAGCAAATAACACATTCTAAGTGAATTTATCTCTACAAACATAATAAATTATCTGATTTTTATAGTACTTAAAGCAATTATAGCAAATATTAACCCTATTATCCAAAATCTAATAACAACTTGCATCTCAGACCAACCAAGTTCTTCAAAATGATGATGAAGTGGCGCCATTTTAAATACTCTTTTTTTAGTCTTTTTGTAAACTATGACTTGAATAATTACAGACATGGTTTCAATAATAAAAACACCTGCAAGAATTGAAAAAAGTATTTCGCTTTTTAAAATCAAAGCGGCCATTCCAAGAATAGCGCCCAAGGCCAGACTTCCTGTATCTCCCATCATAATTTTAGCAGGATAGGCATTAAACCATAAAAATCCAAAACTACCTCCAAGCAAGGCTCCAAGAAATATTGCAAGCTCTTCAGAACCTTTAATATTTGGAATATATAAATAAGCTGCAAAATCAGCCCTGCTTGTAAGATAGGCGATTATTATTAAAGCCCCTGTTATAACTATACTCAATCCAATTGCAAGTCCATCAAGTCCATCTGTTAAATTAAAAGAATTAGAAGCAGAAATTAAAACAAGCATACCAAAAGGAATATAAAACAATCCTAAATCTATTTTAAAAGACTTAATAAAGGGAAAATAGATCATACTAACATGCTCACCTCCAAAATAATACAAAATACTAACAGAGATAAAAGAAAATATTATTTGCCCATAAACCTTAAATCGTGCTTTAAGCCCATCTGAGGTTTTCTTTTTAATTTTCAAAAAATCATCTACAAATCCCAAGAAAGCAAATCCAAGCATAACAAAAGCCATAATCAAAAAATAAACATTTAAAATGTTGCTCCAAAACACTAAAGAGATAAAAACACAAAAAAAAATAAGAATACCTCCCATAGTAGGGATTCCTGTTTTTTCACTCAAATGTCTTTTAGGGCCGTCTTCTCTTAAAATTTGATCGACCCTTAATTTTTTTAGCTTTAAAATAATATGAGGCCCTACAATCAAAGAAAGCAAAAATGCAAAAATTGTAGCATAAGCCATTCTAAAGGTAATATATTTGAGCAAACGCAAACCTAAAAAGCAAAACATAATAACCTCATTATCATTTAAATGTAATTTAAAATTCTCTCTAACCTATTAAACCTTGAACCTTTAATGACAATAAAAACTGAAGGCTCCAAGCTTTTTAAAAAAAAATCAATAAATTTATCAAACTCGCTAAAATAATACAAACACTTTTCAATTAAATTCTCAGAATCTCTAACATCTAAAAATTCTTCACCAATTAGAAAAATTTTATCAAAATTCATTGAAACAGCCTCTTGAATTAAATCTTTGTGGGTTTTGCATGCAAATTTCCCAAGCTCTTTAAAAGACCCCAGAACTATAAATTTTTTGCCTTGAATATTAATATCTAAAATCATATTTTTTAAGGCCATAAAAGAACCCATATTGCCATTATAAGAATCATTCAAAATTAAATATCCATTTTTTGTCAAAATTTCTGCCCTACCTTTTTGAAAATCAGTTTCAATAAGGCCTTCTTTTATTTCTTTTTCTCTCATTCCTAAAAATAGGGCCAAATTAATACACCCTATTGCATTAAAAACATTGTGCCGGCCCGGTAATAAAATAGAGTATTCAAACCCCTTGTAAACAAAATTATAAGAAAATTTCCCTTCAAGAAAAGAAAATGATTTAATATTAAGATTTTCAAAATCAAAATAAACGATTTTAACATTTGGATTCGCAATTTTTGCTCTTTTTTCAAGATAGACACAATAATCATTCATTTCATTTACAACAAAGATTTCAATGTTTTCGCCAATTATCTTACTCTTTTCAAAAGCAATAACTTGTAACTCATTGAAAGCTTGAATATGTGCATAACTTATATTTGTAATAATAACAATTTCTGGTTTTAAAATTTGGGATAAAAGATCCATTTCTCCAACATAACTAACTCCAACTTCAAAAACAGCATATTCTTCATTACCTTCTACCCTTAAAATGCTAAGAGGAAGGCCAATGTCAGAATTTAAATTGCCCCAAGTTTTGTAAGTTTTATATTTTTTTGAAAGAATACTATAAAGCATTTCTTTGGTTGTAGTTTTACCATTACTACCTGTAATAGCAATTCTTTTAAAACTTGTCTTTTTAATTAAATACGATGCTAAAGCTTGAAGAAGTTTTATTACATTGCTTGTAAGCAAAAAAACTAACCCTTCATTATCATTTAAATATTCAATACACTCAGATTCGTGTTCTCTTGAGCATATGAAACATTCAACACCCAAATCAATTAAATATTTAACAAAAGAAAATCCATCTACTTTATTCCCCTTATATGCAAAATAAAGACTAGCATTGATATTATTATCCTTTATTTCACGACTATCTAAAGAGTAAAACGATACTACCTTTTCAATATTTTTTATATTTCCTACAAACTTCACATCTTTAGAAGAGATTAAAATATCCTTAATCTTTATACGCATTCAAACCTCATTCTAAAATCTTTTAGTCAACAAAAATATTTATATCTTCATTAGCTTTTTTTTCCAAATTTAATTCTCCAAAACAAAAACTCTCTATCCTATTAATATTTTCAAGTTCATATATTACTGTCAGCAATCTTAAATTATCATCAATAATATTTTCCTGTTCATTGTTTAAATGATTAAATTCTCTAAGCTTTACAACATATCTAAAATTTAAGTAAATATTAAAACACACTATAACTGTTAGTATTAAAATTAAAATACAATAAACTTCAAACTCAATCTTACTTATACTATTCATATTTTTTTTAAAGCTCTAAGCTTGGCACTCCTTGAAGGTTTGTTTTTTTTAATCTCATCAAAACTTGGAATAATAGGCTTTTTTGAAATCTTAGCATACAAATCACAACTTAAACTTCTAAAAAAATCTTTTACAATACGATCCTCTATTGAATGAAACGTAATAATAGCTAAAATTCCATCTTTGGCTAAATTTTCTACCCACAAAGGCAAACTCCTTTTAAGCCTAGCAAGCTCATCATTTACATAAATTCTTAACGCTTGAAAAGTTTTTGTAGCTGGATTTATTTTAGCTTTTGAAAAAGGATAAACTTTACTTATTATAGCTTGCAACTCTTTTGTAGTTTGTATTTTTTTAATTTTTCGATATTCTACAATGGCCTTAGAAATTTTTCTAGAATAATGCTCATTGCTTAAATCATAGATTAAACTTTCAAGATCATATTTACTAAAAGTGTTTACAATCTCAGCCGCACTAATACTACGAGAAGAAGAACAAAGCCTCATATCCAAAGGTTCATCTTCAAGAAAAGAAAATCCTTTTTTACTGCCCTTGTAATGAAACATAGAAACACCAAGATCAACTAAGATAAAATTAGCTTTGACATTTAAAGGGTAATTGGCAAAAAAATTGTCAAACCAATCATTAAAATATGTAATTCTCTCTTCAAAAACAAAAAGAAACTGTTTTGCTCTTTTTAAAACTTGAGTATCTCTTTCAATTCCAATCAAACTTAAAAAGTCATATTTTTCAAGAATCGCTTTTGCATGAACACCTTCCCCAAGAGTAGAATCAATGTATATTAGATCACTTTTTGTAGGCAAATCTTCTATAAGCTTACAAATCGCATCAAGAAGTACTGGAAAATGAAAAGCATTATTATTCATTTAATTTAAACCTATAAATTATTTTTTTTTCATTCCCATAAACATCACCATATTTTATTTTAAGCTCATTCTTGCCCTTAATAAAATTAAGATCATTTATTTTAAGACATCCGCCATCTTTTTTAATATTCAAAATATCTAATCCATAATTTTTCTCTTGGGCTAAAGCATATGTATTATTAATCAAAAAAATATTTTGAAAATCTGAACGGAGAATACTTTTATTATTCAAAATAGCTTCAAAATAATAAATTCCTTTAAGAGAATTTTCAAAAGATTCTACTTTTTGAGCATGAAAATATAATAAAAGGCTATATTGACCAGAATCGACATTTAAATTCATATTTTTTGATAATTCTAATCTTTCATCATCACCCTTTCCTTTTAAAAAAATTCTATCTAAGGTATGGACTGTATCAGCAACTATATTGTTCCTATTCTTGATAACAAACAAAGGATTGATAATCTTTTTAGCACTAGGATCATTAACTACTAAATCAATAACACTCTTTTCATCCTTTAAAAAAATCTTTCCAAATTTATATAAAAACCCTCCTAAAACCTCTAAATTCAAATTTAAATCGTTGTCAAAAATTATTAAAATGCTACCATTCCTATCTAACCTGTTTTTTGAATACAAGATTTTATAATTATTTGAAAAAACAGATACGGTCTTTCCTAAGGGCCTTAGCCTTACTCCAATATTTAATTTATTATTATCTAATACACCAAAATCTTTAACTAAAGCAAACTTTTCATCATTCCTGAATTCCAAAAATGGATATAAATCTAAAATATTAAAGAAAAATATAAAAACAATTAAAATCACTGCCCCAATCCCAAATATTTTAAATCATTATTACTATTAAAATACAAAAGTCCCTTCCCAAATTCAACAAAAGAGCTTATTTCATCTTTAATAAAGATATTATCAAGCAACCTAAAAGAATTTGCAGAATAAGTTTTTATATTAATAATTTTTTCACTCTCAAAATAAAGATATACTCTGTAGATATTTTGGAAATAATCATATGATGCTCTTAAAATAGAATTTTTATTTTCAACTTTAAATATTCTACCACTTTTAATATTTATCACCATAAATGAATTTTTGCCTTCAATAAACAAATTATGATAATTATCTATTTTTATAAAAGTCTCAAAACTATTAATAGTTAAATTGTTTAACTCTAAAATTTTTTTATAATTATTTTCTAAATCAATTATTTCTAAAAAATACTCGGAATTACCTTTTAGTGAAACTAAATATTTATTATCAGAACTTAATTTAACAAAGCATGTTGGAAATTTTTTTTCTAAAAAATTTTCCATATAAATTATTTTGCCTTGTTTATATATATAAATCTCACCATTAGAAAGTCCCAAAACTAAAAATTCATTATTATAATCCACACTTAAAATTGAGGATAAAAAATTGAGCAATAGTATATTGTTTCCACTAGAATCGTAAACCTCTAAGGTTTTATACAAGTTATTCAAAGTAAAAATTAAATTGTTTATTACAAAAACAAAATCTTTAAACCCGAGTTTAAACAAAAATTTATTGTCTTTAGCAGAAAAAACGGAATAATCCTCGCCATACTTAAAAAGTACATAATAATAGTCTGAATAGCTTATTAAGTTATCACTTAAAATAAAATAACAAGATTCTCTAAAATTAAGATTTAAAACCTTATTTGATACAAAAACATTCTTGCTTAAATTTATATTTTTATAATCAGATTTTTTTTCAAAATTCTTAAAATCATAAAAATTAGATACATTCATAGTAGATCTTATAAAAAAATCAATTAAAATTATAAATAATAAAAACAAGCTCAAGATCAAAAAAATTTTTAATTTTCTGAATTTAATTGTGCCTTTTTCTATATTAAAACTCAATATAACTACCTTCCCTAACTTTAATCCATCTATTTTACTTTAATTAAATCTGAACTAAACTTTGAAGACCAAACTCCATGAAACCTTGAAAATTTTTCAGCAGCTTCTTTTTGAGAAGCTATAATAGCCAAAGCTCTTCCGGCCTCAAGATATCCAAGAGAATGCACTCCAAATTCATGAGATCCACTAAGTTCATATTTGCTCCTTAAAATGAAGGCTCCTTCTTCTAAAAGCTCCAACACTTTCATTAGATGTTCAACTTGAAATTTATAATAAGGACTCTCGGGTTTTAAATTTTTAGAAAAATCTCTAAAATCAATAATATTTTTAGAAAAAACAATAAATTTAAGATACATATCCTCAAGAAAAACAAGCGTTTTAGAATCTTTTTTGCTAAAATTTTTAGCCAAATCAATTAAATAACCCAATTTTTTAACAATCAAAAATCTCTCTTCGGGATTTAAATCAAGAGACTGAGGCATTTCAATTAACTCTCTTGGAGTAATACTAAGAACAGGGCTAATAACTAAACTAAAATCAGAAATCAATCCAGACAAAATTTTTTTTATAGAATAATTTATTTTCAATCTAGGCCTAGTATAAAAATAATTCAAAGACGAGATATAGCTTAAAACATTCAAATTGAAATCAATAAGATCAAATGAAAGTTTAGAATTTGATGTAAATTCACTAGTCTCTTTTATAGTTGCTATATCATTTAAAGTCCTTAAAACAAGGTTATTAATATATAGTATTTTTTTATAATTTTCATTATCGATTAAATCCATAAACACCTGCCTAAAACTTATAAAAAAGGTGATTTATCAACTCCCCAATATATTGATTTTAGCAACAAATATATTAAATATTTTAACAAGTTATAAATTTATAAAAAATACCTCTGAAATATTAACCTGCAAATAAACAAAATATTTACATACCTATAATAAAGTATGTAAAATTTTAACTACTTTTTAAAAGTAGTCCAAATCTTAAAACATAAAAAATACTTTAGTCTTATTAAAGACTAGATTAAATAAGACATTTGAACAACAAGCAATAATAATATTTATCAAAAAGAACACTGCTTAGAAAAAGCATTAAACTTACAATAATTTGTTTTTCAATCTCTTAACAAAAGTATCTGTGCAAAATGAAACAAAATTCAAGCTTTTAGAAGAAATTTCAAATTCAAAAACAACATCAACTCCAAAAGAACCAAAATTAATTCCATCTAAAAAAATTGATGCTGCTGCTATAAAATATTCCTTTGAAAAAGAAATAGAAAGTTTGCTTAATTTAGAAAACACAAAAGAACGGTTATAAACAGAATGGGGAGAAATAGGCGTAAGTAAAAATCCCTCAAGATCTGCTTCTAAAATAGGACCCCCTGCTGAGAAAGAATATCCTGTTGAACCTGTTGGAGTAGCCACAATTATCCCATCACTTTTATATGATAAAAAACTCTCAGAATTAACCCTAAGATCTACATAAATCATTTTATTAAGAACGCTTGAACGAATAATAATATCGTTTAAAACATATTTAGAAATTAAATCTTTACCGCACTGATAAATTGTTACATGAAGTAAAAATTTTTTATTAATAACTAAAGAATTGTTAAAAAATCTATCTATGACTTTTTTAAAATCTTCAATCTTAATATCTGCTAAAAACCCCACCTTCCCCAGATTAATTGAAATAATTGGAATATCAATATTTTGATTTTCAAGAAGCAAATTAACAGCCAAAAGAACCGTACCATCTCCTCCTAAAGTTATCAAAAAAAGAAAATTTTCTTTTGGAAAAGCAAATAAAGGTTTGCTAACATCTATTAACACCACCTCAACAAAATACTTAGTTTCTAAATAAACCTTAATATCATTGCCTAAAATATTAGCTCCCGACTTTAAAGTATTAATGCAAAAAAGAACCTTATTCTTCATGTTGATCTTTATAAGGAATATTCTCAAATTCTCCTTTATCAAAAATTTTTGCAATATCAATTAATACTAAATATTCGCTCTCAAGATTATCAGCATCATCAAGCTTTACAACTCCAGATATATATTTTCTATCTAAAGTTTGCAAGGTAGCAGGGGGGATTTGAATTCTAGAATCATCAAAACTAATAACTTTAAGAACCCTGTCAACAAAAATGCCCAAAAGTTTATTTTTAATCTTAACTATTAAGTATCCTGTCAAAAGCATATCTTCTTCTGTTATTGAAATAGAAGGAACCCCAAATTTAATATTTAAATTAACTAAAGGAATAATACTCCCTCTAAGATTATAAATCCCTATAATATATTCAGGAACATTTGGAATGGCATAAACTCCTTCTGATGGGACTTTAATAATTTCTCTAATATGCTCTATTGACACTCCATAACTTTCTTTGCCTATTTTAAAACCTGCAACTTGAAGCTGTGACTTTCTGTCTTTAGATATTTCTTTTCTCAACATATTTTATACCTTTAAATTAATACTTATAACAATTTGATTAAATTACTATTTGCCAAAACCTTTACCTAAAAAATAAATTTCAAAAGAATTTTTCCTTACAGCTTTAGGCCTAATTTTTTTTACAAATTTAAAATATTTTTCAAACTTTTTAAAAATTTGCATCTCATCTCCCCCCTGAAAAACTTTAATAAGTAAATTTCCTTTTTTAAGTAAAACATCAAGCGATAAATCTATTATTCTCATACCCAAATTAAAAGAATTACTGGTATCTACAAGTCTATTTCCGGTAGTTTTAGGGGCCACATCGCTAATCACAAGACTATAAGGTCTAAAAGTATTAATTTTAAAAACTGTATCATCTGAGAATATATCTCCCTTTACAAAATAAAAATTATCAACATACTTAAGACCAATGTCATTAATATCAACAGATATAAGAACGCCTCTTTTAAGCTTTTTATAAGCATATTGAGAAAAGCTGCCAGGTGATGCGCCGACATCCAAAATGTTGCCAGAAGAAAATAAAGAAAATTTTTCATCAATTTCTATCAACTTGTACACAGATCTTGCCAAATACCCTTCTCTTTTAGCCTTTTGAGAATACTCATCACCCAAGCGATACACATTAATCCTTTTAATACACTTTATTATACTTTTTCATTATAATTCTTATTATGCAAAATAAACTATTTTTAAATAATATTGAAAAAAATATTGATAATATCTTTTCAACAACTAATTTTCTAAATTTATTCAAAGATAAAGATTTAAAATTTACTTTTAAAATAAAAAAGAAAACCCTTGATTATATTAAAGCGCCAGCAATTGAAATTATTAATAGAGGTGGAAAACGAATAAGACCAATGATAATGATTCTTTTGGCATACGCATTGGGTTTAAAAGAAAAAAATGCCAAATTGATATATAAATTAAGTTTACTGCTTGAACTTCCTCATTCTGGAAGTTTGATTATTGATGACATTGAAGACAATTCAATAAAAAGACGAGGCAAGCCAGCAATACATTTAATTTATGGAATAGATAATAGTATAAATGCTGGTAATTTAATTTATTTTTTACCTGTAAAATTAATAGAAAGATCAAATTTAAAAGAACATCAAAAATTACGAATTTATGAAAATTTCTTCACAACTCTTTCAAATCTCCATTTAGGACAAGGAATTGACATTAAATTTCACAATGAATCATACATTCCAAGCATTAAAGAATACATTTCTTTAGTAGAATTAAAAACAGCTTCGCTTTTCGGAATGGCTAGCTTTATAGCTGCAATACTCACAAATAATGAGGACAAAGCTAAAAACATTTACAGTACATTCTTAAAACTTGGTGTTTATTTCCAAATAATAGACGATATTAAAAATATCAAAAATAAAATTAATGGTAAAGAATTCGGAGACGATTTACTTGAAGGAAAAAAAAGCTTGCCAATAATTTATTTTTTACAAGAAAAAAAACTTGAACCAAAAATTATTTCAAAATTTAATAAAATAAAACACGCCAAACTTACTACAGCAAAAAAAGAAATATTTAAACTAAAAGAGATGATAAATTCATCAAAATCAATAAAAAACTCAACTATTATTGCCTTAAAATATTTAAACGAATTTAAAACTGAACTTGATTTATACCCATTAACAAATAAATATAAAAATCTACTAATAGATATTGTTGATCAAATAAAAGAAGGAATATAATGAGAAAAACAATACTAATGGCGCTTTTTTGTGGATTGATCACAAATATTTGCGCTGCAATAACATCAAAACTAAAACTCGATGAGCAAGCAAACAAGCATACAATAGAAAAACTTTATCAAAAATCAATGCTACTAAAAAACTCAAAAAAATATAACAAAGCTATAGCAAATTTAAAAAAAATAGTTAACATGGATCAAAATCAAGTTGATGCTCATCTTTTGCTCTCAGAATTAGAATATTTAAATAAAAACTGGAAGAAAGCGATTATTAAATCTCAAGACTACTTAAAAATAATAGACTTTAAAGATAAAAAAAACTTTTTAGATATCTCTTGGGCATACTTTTTAATAGGAGAAATTGAAAATTCAATAGACTACATAATTAAATTTTTCCAAAGCGGTAAAGAATTGTTCAAAGAAAATATATTTATAGCAATTGATGCTCTTTTTAAAAAAAGTATTTATCATTTTATAAACAATGAAAATGCAACATTTAATACAATATTAACCTCAACTTTTCAATTAGCACTCAATGACGACACCTTATTTATAATTTTTTTAAATAATTTAGAAATAATAAAACAAATACCCTTCTATTATTTTAATAGGAAAAAAATAAAAGAGTTATATCTACAAATTAGTACCCTAAAAACAATTCAAAACACAATGTGCAAAGCTTAAACTAAAATTTATCTTTTTTCTTAATAAACGAAACCAATATATTTATTATTATTGCCATATAAAATGAAAAAGAAAGAGAAAAGTAAGAATTTATATACTCTTGAGTATGAAAAAATTGATATTCAAAAAAAACTATCAAAAAAGAAATCGGAAAAATTAATAAAGGATTTGAAAATGCAATATAAAGAATGCAAATAGCAAGCCAACCATTATTTAATCCCAAATTATAAGAATAAGCATTAAGATTTACCGCAACAAATGAACCAGCAAGACTTGCTGTGAAAATTGATACAAAAATTGCAAAAGATTTAAAACGAGTGCTTATTTTTTCACCCAAAATGTCTTCATAATTCTCTGAAGAAATAAATTCAAAAACCGCCCTAATTCTTGAATAACTTATAATATAAACAGTAATAAATAAAAAAATGAAAAAAATAGCAATAAAAACAATAATCTCAAAATTTCCAGATAAATTTAAGGTAAAACCAGGAATGAAATTAAAATTACTCTTCATTAAATAATCAACAAAAAAATAACAAAAAATATTAATGCCTATTCCTGCTATAAAAATATCATAATTTTTCTTTACTATAAAAGATAAAAAAAATCCAAACAAAAAACTGATAAAAAGAGTAAAAATGGTAGACATAAAAATTCCATATCCAAAATAAATAAAAAAAGATGTTAAAAATATTGAAAGATACGAAATACCCTCAATAGATACATTTAAAAGCCCTATTCTTTCTGTATAAAGAACTCCAAGCGCTAAATACGAAAATACAATAGCCTGCTCAAAAATACCAAACATCTACTTTTTCCTAGCTTTAATTAAAAATAAAGAGAGAAAAATGGCAATTGACTGACAAAGACCAATAAATTCATACTTAAAGTCATAGTTTATATTAAGGAAATTATTAAATTCAATTAATATTGAAAACAATAGGCTAAAAAATAATACATAAACATAATTAAATCCTGAAATTACAGCAACAATTAAACTACTCCAACCAAGCCCCGAGGTCAATCCTAAAACCAAATATGGTTTAAAAAATAATACAAACATAGAACCTGCAAGACCATTTAAAAAAGCACTGCCAAATACAGCAAAAAGCTTATATTTAAATTCATTTATATTGAAAAAAATATCTATCTTTTTTTTATTGCTTAATATTTCAAGCTGAAGCCCATAAATAGTTTTTTTATGCATAAAAACATAAAAAAGCCAAATTAACATACCAAACAAAAATAAGTAAATAAGCGATGAATCTAAAGAAAATAAACCATTAATTCTTTTTGTCTGATTAGAAAAACTACCTGTTTTTAACATATTTAAAATAAATCCATCTACCAACCTTTGATTTCCATAAGATATTAAAAGCCCTGTTAAAGCTCTATTTAATCCAAAGAAAAACGTAATAAAAAAAGGAATAAGTCCCAAAAGCCCTACAAAAAAAGAACTCAAAAATATCAAATATATAAAATTAAAATAAGTTAATCCAAAAAAACTTGAAAATATATAAACGAAAAATGCTCCAAAATAAACCTGACCTTCATTCCCAAGATTTAATGAATTACTCTTGGCGCAGGTAACAATGCCAGTAGCCATGATTAAGAATAAAACAAAGCGCCAAGATATCATCTTAATATAAGAAAATTGAAAAAAATCACCAAAAAAATAGCTGATACTTAATATCAAAAAAGAAAAAATTAATGCCATTAAGCTATTTTTAAACATGGTCATAAAAATAGCAATTCCTTTAATTTTTTTTTACTAATCTTTTCTCTAGATACGTTTAACAAAACTTCTCCCATTTTCATTGCCAAAATGTTATCAGAGAGTAAAAATAATTCATCTAAATTGGAGGTAATCAAAAGAACTGGCTTTTCTTTTGAATAATTACGAATAGCAATAGACATTTCATTGTAAACTTTGTGATCTAAATTACTCAAAGGAGAAAAACAAATTAAAAAACTTTTTGCAATATACATCTCTCTGTAAAGAGCGAACTTCTTCAAAGTTCCTCCAGAAAATGCCAAAGATTTAGAATAAAGAATTCTATATATCTTCTCTTCACTATAAAATTCCATTTTTTTTTTAAAAAAATCTTTAATCTTACTAATATAAGATTGCTTAATAAAAATTTTATTTTCAAAATTCATAAATTTAGCTAAAAAATTATCTAATATACTGCTATTATCGGGGAATAAATTACCAATGCCTAGGGGTAAAAATCCCGCTTTGCACTCAAAAATATTTACTCGCTCATATCTTATGCCATCAATTTTTATACACCCGACAAAAATAAGCTCTCCTAAGAATAATTTTTCCCAAGTTTTAATTGTAGCTTCTTCGCCAATTATTCCTAAAACACCCCTTTTATTTAAAGAAAAACTAACATCGTACTTCCAAAAATCTTCAAAAAACAAATTAACTTTAATAGAATCTTTTTCAAATTTATTAAAATTAATATTTGCAAAAAATGTTTTATCGCTAGAAGAATCAAGTTTACTCAAAATTGATTCTTTGTTTATTGTTCTGAAACACTTACCATCTTTTAAAATAATAAACTCATCACTAAATTTTACAGCATCTGCTATCTCACTGTGAGTAATAAAAAGAGAAGCGATTCCTGATTTCTTAAGCAATACAAGCAATTTTATAAAAGCTTGCGCTTCTTTTTGAGAAAAATAAGCAGCACTCTCATCAAAAATAATTATTTTTGCATTCTCTTTAAGAGAGGCAATAATAAGTAAAAAATAAATCTCTTTAATATTCAAATCTTTAATTTTCTTATCTAGATCAAAAGAAATATTATAAAATTGCATAAGCCATTTATAATATTTATAAGTCTTAGACTTATTCATTGGCATAAAAAATGCATAACCAAACCAATAGATACTCAAGTATTCCCATACTCTTAAGTTCATTTTCAAATTAGGAACTTGAGAAACAAGATAAATACCATTATTTTTAGCTTTATCTACATTCCAATTTTTCTGCTTAATGCCATTTACCAATATCTCACCACTATCAAATTCAACAAGCCCGGCAATAATTTTAGCTAGAGTACTTTTCCCTTCTCCATTTTTACCAACTACTGTAAAAATTTTAACTTCTCCAATTTTTAAATTAATACTGTTTAAAATAGGTTTATCAATGTCTGGAAAATACTTAACTATATTTTTAAACTCTACCATTAATTTTGTTCCAAATTAATTTTTATACCATTTGCACTAACCTCTTCTATTTTCTTTAAAAGATCTTCTTTTAACTTTTGACTGGTTTGTTCTAAGTAAAAAACATTTAAAAAATTAAACAAAACTCCTTTGTGCTTTATGCCAAAAATATCAGATTTTCCATAGTTAATCTCTGACTTAAGAGCCTTATCTAAAATATATGAAACATAATATTTTTGATTTGTAATTCCTGAACCAATAATATTTTCTTTATTATCCAAATAATCTTCACTATCGAAAAGAACAGCAGAAATATTATTCTCTCTAACAGAGGAAAGTACTCCTTCAACAGCAGGCCCTACAATAGGAAGTATTACCAAGGTCCCCGAATCCTTAATTAAAGAGTCTGACAACAATTTAGCTAAATTGCTATCATGCCAATTGCCCAAAGTTCGATAATAAACTTCAGAATGTGTGCCCACGTCAAAAATGCCTTTTTTGAAATAAGAATAAATATAATCCCTCATAACAGGATAGTCTTGACCTGCAATAAGAGCAACATTACCAAGGCCAGATTTATATTCCTTTAAAAAAAGGCCTACATAATACCCTAAAACATATGCCTCTTCTGCAACATTATAAGACACTGAATAAACTTGATTATTAGTGTTTTTAACTAAAGAATCAAAAATGAGAAACTTAGCGTAAGGATAATTGCTCGAAACACTATCAACAATATCTTGCATAGCATTATTGGTAGTTATTAAAAAATCATATTTTTTTGAAGTTAATAATTTTTCAAGCATTTCTATCCACTCGCTTTGATTAAATCCGGCTTCCAAAACTTTAATTTCAAGATTTTCATGCTTTTTTTTAAATTCAAACAAAGAATCATACATTTCTTTATAAGATGGAGACCCTGAGATAACTCCTGGAACAAATAAAGCAATATTCGTTTTATTAGAAATATCAACCTTTCGCTTCTTTAAAAAAATCAAATAAACAAATAAATATAAATGGAATATAGTAAATAAAATCCAAAACCCTTTAAAAAACACATTTTTATTCATAACCAATAAAACATCCTTTTGCTATATTATTAAATTCACCTTAATGCCACGAAAGTCAAATAAAAAAATCGATAATAACCTATAAAAATAAAACTGCTAAAACCAATTAAAAAATTATCTAAACATTCTAAGAACACATTTTTCCCCCTTATTATAAGATTTTGGTATAAGACTTTGGCAAAAAAATTCAGAATCCAAATTTAACAAAATATTAAACAAATTCTGAATGTGAATTTTCAAGGAATATATCATTTTATCTAACAAATAACTTTAACATAAAAAGCTAAATATATGAAAAATCAAAACTCTCTAGGACGCAACAAATACAATTCATTAACATTTAAATTGCTAGTAATATCATCATTTGAGCGTCTTAAATACATCTTTAGAGAATGTATTGTTTTAAAAAACTTATTTTTTAAAACATCTTTATTAGCTTTGTAATCTTTTAAAAATTTTTCAATAGGGCTTTTAACAGTCATTGACTTGTCGAAAAAAGTAGGAAAATATTTAAAAACATCATCCACAAAATAAAACCTATTGGCCAAATCAACAAAATTATTGAAAAGTATACCAATTCTACCCTTTAGATAATTAATATTTTTAATCATATCAACCCTGTTCCCAAGTTTATAATTTTTATCTTCCAAGCTCCATTTTGAATATATAGAGTTAAATTTAAAATCTTTCATTAAATAATTATACATAAAGTTAAATCTAAAATTATCTTCAATATATTTTAAAATAAAAAAATATAAAAAACCTTTATTTAAGGACATGAAATTATCTTTAGCCATCCTTATAAAATTTTGATTAATGCCCTTTAGAGTGCCTTCATTAACTTTATGTAAAAAAGAATTTCCATTAAAAAGCAAAAGACTAGTATTGGGAAAAATTAAATATTCAGTTTTATTAATGTATCTTACACTACCTTTGTAAACATTAATAAAATAATTATTAAAATAATCACTATTGGCATAAAATTTTGCAATATTTTCAGCTTTAAATAAGTTATTATCTACTATAACAGAGAATGAAGATCCTTTAACAATCTTATGAATTACCGCATCAACACTTCCTTTAAATAAATATATTTTTGCATCTTGAGAATCTTTAAAAGAAGAATAAAACACAAAACTATTTGTATTGGAATAAAAAATTAAATCTGCAGAAATACCATTTATGTCGTATAAATTTATTTTGAGCTTTGAATTTTCTCCAACCTCTATAAAATCGTACTCAAAAATTTCGTCATCTAAATCCAACTTAACAGGAAATGTATTTCTAAAAACACCAACTTTACCTTCTATTTCTTTTACAACTGCCACTTGAGAAAATAACATATTACTTGAAAGTAACAATAATATTAAAAGGACAAAATGATATATTCTAAAAATATAGCTCTCCTAATATCCTAATATTTAAAAAACTTATAAACTTAATTATACCTTGTTTTACATAAAATTATTACACTTGAACAATGATGAAAAAGAACTATAATTTAACTTAAGAATTAAAAATATTAAGTTTTTACTGACATGCTATAATAATAAAATAGTAAAAAAGAATGCTAATATTTATAAGTTCTTACTAAGAGATAATAGAAGCTAAGTTATTAGAAGGGTGTATTTATGAATATAAAGAATAAATTAATATTGATGCTGTGCATTGTAGCAGTAATCTCTTTTATCGCATGCAAAACGCCTCCAGAAGCAAGAGAGAATAAAAATGCTAAAATTGCACAGACAGATAATAAAAATTTTCAATTAAGAGATATAAAAGACATTAAAAATGAACTAATAAAAGAAAGAGGTCATCTTTTTTATTCTAAAGAGTTTAATGACGCTGAAAAATTAGAAGAAGCAATGAGACAAAATTTTTCTAAAAAAAAATTAAAAGAAGGAAATGAACTTGCGCTAAAGGTACTTGAAAGGTACAAAACAATAATAAAAGAAACAAAAGAAAAAAAAGAAAAAACAAATTACCTTAAAGAAAATATCGAAAAGTATCTAAACGATGCAGAAGCGAATGAGGCATACGTATGGATTCCGCTGGAAATAGACGAAGTAAACAACTTGTATTTTGAAGCAACAAGGAAATATAAAAATTATGATCTTGACGATGCCCTTGATATGTATAGCAAAGCATTCAACAGAGCACAGCAGGCAGCAAAAAATGCTAAAGAAGCTAAAGCTTTAAAAGAAACTGATGAGAGAATGTATAAACAATTAAAAGCACTCGAAGCAGCTTCTAACTTGCCAATTTATAGCAATAATAAGCTTATCAAGCCATCACCATGGAATGGCAGAGCATTTATTAAAGAAAGAAACAGCCACTTAAACTTTTTAAATATTAATGAAAACACCTATCTTCTTGGAAAAACAAAAACTCCAATTCCAATAGTACTAGCATATGAAGAAAAGGTAGAAATAGCAAAAAACTATAAATCTCAAGAACAATTTAAAACACTAGAACTTATTGAGAGATCTAGAAAGTTATGGGAAAAAGGAGTTGAGGCTAAACATGTCAAAAACTTTAGACTTGCCAATGAATTATTTTTAGAATCTGCAAGATACCTAGAAGCCTATCAAAGCAATGCAAGTAATGAGCTTTATGTAATAAAAATAGGCAATACATTGTGGGGCATTTCTAAAAAATTATACAGCGATCCTTACTTATGGCCAAAAATTTGGTTTGCTAACAGACAAAAAATACAAAATCCAGACCTGATTCGTTCTAACTGGAAAATAATAATTCCTGCCAAATAAGCAAAAACAATCACATAGCAAGGCTTTAAAGCCTTGCTTTCTTATTTTATATCTAATAAAATTAGATAGTAAAAATATTCTAAAAGAGATAGAAAATGAAGAAACTAGCATTATTAAACTTAATACTTATTTCATGCTACACAATTAACTTAGAAAAGTTAACAAAAGAAACTCCTTATGAGGTTTATCTCAGAGAAGCTCAAAAGGCTATCAATGTTAATGATTACAACTCTGCGTTAAAAGCATATGAAAAAATGATTCAAAATTTCGCTCACAATCCAAATATAGTTGCTACTGGTAGATATGAAATTGCATTTATATACTACACAATAAATAAGACAGAAAAAGCAAAAAAAATATTTGAAGAACTAATAGATAATAAGGCAGAAATGCCCAAATGGATCAAGCCTTTGGCTAAAAAAATATTAAACAAAATAGAAAAAAATTAAAAAATAAAAATTTTTACTGGAATATTATTCCATAAATTGTAATATCTTTTTCCTTTGCAGAATTGATAACATCTTTATAAACAATAGGCCCTCTTGGATACTCATGAGGAGGCGCGTCCCCTATAACAATAACAAATCTTCTTTCTGCTCTCCAATCAAACTGAGCTACAGCAGCATCAATTCCCTCAAATACAGCTTCTGGATAATCCCCACCACCACCAACATTAACATGTTTAAGAATATTATTTAAATAAGGAATAGTATTAAAATCAAAAGCTTTGGTTAAAAAATCTTCAAGATAGTCTTTATAAAAAACAAGTCCTATTCTATAGGATTTAAACTTTTGCAGTTGTGGCTCTATTATTGAAAATAAATGCTCTTTTAGAATCTCGATATTACCTTTCATGCTATCAGTAACATCAATAACAAGCACTAAATCTAAATCATAGATTGAATCTTCTGAGTCTTTTAAAATTTTTTTTATCTTATCAACAATATCAATACCATTATTAGCAATAACAACCTCATCCGAAAACTTTGTAAAAGTATCCCTTAATTCATTAAATTCAATTTTTCCTTGATTTTGAGTATCTTTGAAAAACAATTCATAAGCATTGTCTTGATATCTACCTAAATAATCATTATATTTTTTCTCAAAAGATCTTATAGAAAACCAAAAGGGCTCTTTTTTGTTTTTCAATATTTCCAAATCAATCTCACCGCTTCTTGTTGAAAAATTTGGAAATCCATATTTTAACTTTTTTGGAATCAATATATGAAAAGCTTCTCCGAACTTCTTATTAGGAACAGGTGTGGAAGACGTCAATGACAAAAGTTCTTTATTCTTAATAACCCTTCCATTTAAAATTCGAATTTCATCTCCATTAACCTTATTGTAACTTAATGTACGAAATGAATAAGTAGCTACATCTTTTTTCTTGTCAGGAATTTCAAAAGACTCTGTCAATATTACTGATTTGATTAAAGGTTTTTTCCTAATAAAAAGATGAAATCCCTCTTCATGAGCCTCAACATAAACATCATCAATGCTAATTTTCAAAGAATTATCTTCAAATCCAAACAAACAAAAGCTAATAAAAAGAAATAAATAAATTTTCTTCATAAGAAAACCGCCTTCATAAATCACTAAAAACGAAACAATAAGACCTATAATTAAAGTTTTTCGGATAAATTTTCATAAAACAAAACATTCGATTTAGAAAAACTATTCTTAAAAATATTCCTAAGATTCAAACTAGCAAGATCTTTTTTAACACTTTTTACCATATCTTCATCCCTATTTAATATATCAAAAATCTTAGCTGATTCGCTTAAATTACTAACCCCAGAATTAAAAAGTTTAGTATCTCTTATGGATGAAAAAGAAGCCATCACTTCTACAACTCCAAGATTATTATAAGTCTCAATTTCTTTTAGCAAAAGAATTCTATGATAATCATTTTCTTTAGGATTAAAATTCAAAACATTGGCCTTCTCTAGCTCTAAATTCCGCATAACCCTTAAATAATAACTCCTGGAAGCTAAAAAATCACCTATCTTATAAAGAGTTAAAGCAATAGAATTCAAAACTTCGTTACTACTTGAAAACCCCGCCATACTCTCTACTTTAAATAAATATTTTAATGCATCATCATAATTATTTTCTTTGTAACTAAGTAACCCAACTTTATAGTAAACGTCTGGACAATCAACCCCCTCATTTATTGCCAATTTGTAAGAAGATATCGCAGACTTAAAGTCGTTTAAAGATCTAAGAATATCGCCCTGTTTTTCATAAATTGAAGAAATCTCCTTAGATCCTTTTATAAGATTATGTTTTTTATAAAAAGAATAATCATTTAAGGCTAAACCAATAATATTGCTAGCTCTAAGAGAGTCTCTAGATTTTTCATAAATGCCTGCTAAAATTTTGTAAGCTAATATCTTATCCCCAGCATCTTCAATTGAATTTTTCCGCCTAAAACTATTTAATGCTTTAAGCAAATATATTTCGGCTTTCTTAAAATCTCCTATGTAATACGAATATCTTCCACTTTCAAAAAGTGCCTTATCGTAATTGGGATTTTTATTCAATATTTTTTTGAGAATGTATTCAATCTCAGAATTCATATTAACATTCGTGTCAAGCTTAAAAATAGTTCTGCCATCATTTCTTTTTAAATCAGAGAATTCCTTATTCAATAAATTTGTTTGCCCATTAAGGTAATTTAGGTTTATAGCAAGATTATTTGCCCTCTGATTATAAGCCACAAAAGAAATATACTTGTCTATCAGCCTTTTAGCATATTTTGTGTAAACAACTTCATCAACATCTAGAATTTCGTTTGACTTGATAAAATTATTAACGTTATTAGACTCAGTATCTAAATCGGCCTCAATATAAGCATTGAAAAGTTTAAATAAAATATTCTTTTTCTGACCATACTTAGAAAGAACAACCGTATAGCTATTAATACTATCTTTATAGTAGTTAGAATTTGTCTTAGCCCATTTAAAATAATTATCTCCCTTTAATACCAAGGCATCATAATCGTAAAGATTGTATGATATAACCTCATCAAGTATTGAATTGGCCTGAGAATATTCTCCAAGATCAATCTTCATAGAAGCATACGCAATATATCCTTCCTTATTAAACTTTTTTCGCCTTCTACTCTTAGAATCTTTAGAAAAAGGCTCAATTGTGAACAATTCCTCATACTTCTCTTCAGCACTATCAAAATCTCTGACTTCTTCAAACGCTTTAGCGTAATTTATAAACCATTTATCATCAGGCCTAATATAATAAGCGTCTCTAAAGATAGCTTTTGCAAGCTCTCTTTTATTTGCATATATAGATTCTATACCCTCTTTATACTTGCTCTCAGAAGCAACATAAAAAAATACTACATCTACTATAAAATACAAAGAAACTAAGACTAAAACAACAAAAAGAGAAGCTATTTTTATTAACGGCAGTAAAGCCCTTGAGACTCTGTAGCTCAATTTCTGCTGAAGCTTACTAAATTCTTCCGCCTTAAAATAAATTAAAGGCAATTTAATAGATCGACCAACAATATCCCCTGCAAATTTAGCAATAAATTTTAACCCTTTTTTATTTTTTTCGACAAGATCAATTAATGCTTCAAGTTTATATCTTGAAATATTCTCCTTAGTTAAAGCCTCAGCAATTGCAATTCTTAAATTTCTAGGATAGGAATTCAAATGTTTTAAAAATAATGGATAATTAACCTTAAATTCAAAGCGTTTGGAATTTGCATTTTGCTCATACTCTAAAAACTTAAAATCATCTACAACATTTTCAAAATCATTATAATCAGTACTTAAATTTAAATTGTCTCCGGCGAACATCTCTGATTGTTCATCTTTATGGTTTTTGTCGCTTACAGTATTATCAATATTAACTTCGTTAGATTTATTAGATTCTAAAAAATCATTTTCCACCGAAACAAAAGAATCATTACTAGATTTAAAAAAATTATTATTGCCTTGATTGTTAATCAATTCTTCAGAATTTAATTCTGAAGAATTGATTAACTTATCAAAATCAAGTTTAGAAGCGATTTCTAAATCAATAGAATTATCATCAAGAACTTTGTCAATATTATTTTCAAAAGAATTACTAGAAGAAACATCAAAATCGTTATCCAAAGTTGAAAGCTCTGAATCAATATCAACTCTCAAATCAGAACTGCTTAAAGGCAAATTGTCATTAAGAATGTCAGAGTAAGGCAATCTATCCTCGCTCTCAAGAGCATCAAGCATAAAATTTAAATCAAGCTCATCATCATCTTCCTCTAAAGTAAGATCTTCACTTACCCAAGGAACAATATTCTCTCCAGGATCAGGAGGCTTAACATCCATACTAACACCAAAAGCTTCTTTAGATGATCTTTCATTAGAAAGATCATCTAATATGTCTCTTTTAAACTGTTTTATCTTATCTATATCAGGCATATTTGTTTAAGTTCCTAGCTCATCAAAAACTCTTTTTATAAACTTCGAACCCTTCTGCATGCAGCGCATTAAAGCTATTTTCCAAATCCTCAGCAATTTTTAATCCCAAAGCTTCCTTTGTAACTTCTGTCTGAGAATCTTTTAAAGTATTTAAAAGATTCTCCTTATACTCAACAATGCTTATAACCTTATCAGCATTATATATAAGACGATCTCTTTTAAAAACATCATGAGACATATCTCCATCTTCAGACACTTCTAAAACATTTCCATTGACTCCAATCATCAAATAATAATCAAAAATTTTAAAATAATTACCAATTTCTAAAATTATTTTTTTTGTTTCAGGCCTTCCTTTTCTATATCTAGTAGCCGTAGGAAAAATAAGTATAATGTACCCACTATTTTTCTTTTCATAAATATATTTCATAGAATTGGAATTAAAAACTCGTCTTTGCCTAGCATGCTCTATACCAACCCCAACAAATGCGTGCGGCGGATACACTAATATTGCATTATATCCCAAAGAAATAGTTTTAACAAATAAATTATCTCTGAAAAGCTTAACTCCGGCTATTGGAATAATATGATCTGCAATATCATGATAACCCATTTTATAAAGTAAAAATTGGAAACAAGGAAAATCAAAATTACTATAATGCTCCATTAATATAATTGAAGACTTGCCAGATTTGGCCTTTTGGTAAAGCTCTAAAATATTTTGCATGCCAATAATGGTAGATCCCCCCTCAAGAAGCCTCTCTATCATTCTATCTGCCAATTTTCTACTATTAGAATCTGCATTACGATAAGATTTATCTAAATAATTAACATTTTCAGCAGACTTAAATTGACTTACAAAGTCGCTCTCCATGTCTTTAAAATATTTATCAAAACTTTCATTTTGTACAAACATAAAACTAGCACCTTTTAAAGCATTTTATATTGCCACTTAATTATTAGTTACCTCATTTTATTTATTAAAAATAAACAATTTTACAAAGCTAACAATAAATAACTAAAACTAATATTAAAAAGGCATACATTTTTAAAAACATTTAATACCCATTATACCTTATTTATTACACAAGTTAAAGTAAAAATTTAACTTACAACAATAGACAAAATAGCACTAAAAACTATTTAATTTAATAGACTTTTTTATTGCAAAACTTTTTTTATTGCAAAAATTAAAGTAAAATTTAAATATAAGACGAATAAAAGCACTAGAAACGCTAATATTTAAAAGCAAAACAAAATAAATATTCTTTATTTAAAAAAACTAATAAAAATCAATACAACAAATATGTAAACTATTGAAAAAAGGAGAATCCAATGAAATACATAAAAACAGCTTTAATACTAACTATTTTCTCTTTAATAGCCTGTATTAATAATACCAAAAAAGAAAAAATAGTTTTCAGGGTGTCAAACACAAGCGAACCATCATCACTTGACCCCCAGCTCTCAACAGATCATTACAGTAGCAGCATCATTATAAACCTATTCTTAGGACTAACAGTAAAAGATTCACAAACTGGAAAATATAAACCAGGACTTGCAAAAAGTTGGAATATTTCTGATGACGGAACTATTTATACATTTCGCCTAAGAGAAGATATAGTTTGGAGCGATGGAGTTGCAATTACTGCTGAAGATATAAAAAAATCATATCTAAGAATTTTAAATAAAAAAACAGCTGCATTGTATGCTAATTTAATAAAATCTACAATAAAAAACGCACAAGAATATTTTGATGAGATGATACCTGAATCTGAGCTTGGCATAAAAGCTATTGACAGCAAAACTTTAGAAATAACATTAATATCTCCAAAGCCTTATTTTCCTGATATGCTAACACACCCAGCATACATACCAGTTCCAATGCATATTGTTGAAAAGTATGGGGATAATTGGACAAATCCTGAAAATATAGTTGTTAGCGGCGCATACAAACTCAAAGATAGATTAATTAACGATAAAATCGTAATAGAAAAAAATGAAAAATATTATAATCTAAAAAATGTAGAAATTGATACGGTGATATTCTATCCAATAGAAGGCAACGTGGCTTACAACATGTACATAAACGGTGAAATTGATTTTCTGCAATCAGTAGAACAGAACAATTTAGAGAAAATTAAAACAAGAGATGATTATTATTCAGGATTAAAAAATGCAATGGCATACGTAACATTTAACACAACCTTAAAGCCACTAAACAATTCAAAAGTTCGACAAGCCCTCTCACTTGCTATTGATAGAGAAACTTTATCTAAAGTAGTTTTAAAAGGAAGTTCAGATCCAACAAGAAATTTAACTCCAAAATTTGACGATTATTCTTATGGAAAAAATTTAATATTATTCGATCCTGAGAATGCAAAAAAACTTTTAGCTGAAGCTGGATATCCAGATGGAAAAGGATTTCCTACATTAAAATATAAAATCTCGGGAGGAAACAAAACAACAGCAGAATTCTTCCAAGAACAATTTAAAAAAATACTAAACATCAACTTAGAAATCGAGAATGAAGAATGGACAACATTTTTAGGAAGCAAAAGAACTGGAAATTACCAAATTTCAAGCGTGGGATGGATAGGAGACTATTTTGACCCTTTAACATTCTTAGAAAGTTTATTTACAACAGAAAATCATTTTTTTGGAGCATACAAATATTCTAATAAAGAGTATGATGCTTTAATAGCAAAATCTAATTTAGAATTAGATCCAATAAAAAGACAAGACATCCTAAGAGAAGCTGAGGCAATAATAGTAGAAAAAGATTTTCCCGTGGCGCCCTTATTTATACCCAAATCTCATTACCTTTTCAGAAATGATAAATGGACGGGATGGATGCCAAATATTGCAGAAAGCTATTTATACGAAGATATTAAAACTAAAAAATAATAAAATAAGTAATTTAAAAATTAAGATTTAAAATTAATATCTATAGAAGAGCAATTATAAAATCAAAGTTAGCTTTAAAACGGAGGTATAAAAAATTATGAAATTACAAAAGTCATTATTTTTAATAATATTTTTTCTAACTTTTCTTTGCTGTACCACTAACGAGGTAAAAAAAGAAATAGTATCATTTAAAATAAGCTTAGGATCAGAACCAAGCAGCCTTGATCCTCAATTAGCAGAAGATAATGTAGGGTCAAAAATGATAGACACAATGTTTAGAGGTCTTATTACAGGCGATCCTAACACAGGGGGGAACAAACCAGGACTTGCAAAAAGTTGGGATATTTCTCCTGATGGAACAGTTTACACATTTACTCTAAAAGAAAGCATAACCTGGAGTGATGGGGTTGCAATCACTGCGGAGGGAATCAGAAAATCTTATCTTAGAATTTTAAATAAAGAAACTGGCTCAAAGTATGTTGAAATGGTTAAATCAGTGATTAAGAATGGTCAAAAATATTTTGATGGACAAGTGTCTGACTCCGAACTTGGAATTAAGACGATTGACGAAAAAACATTAGAAATAACACTAGAATCTCCAAAACCCTATTTTATTGATATGTTAGTACACCAATCATTTGTTCCAGTACCAATTCATATTACTGAAAAGTACGGACAAAGCTGGACAAGTCCTGAGAACATAGTTACTAGCGGTCCTTTTAAATTAAAAGAAAGAATTCCTAACGAAAAATATGTGGTCGAAAAAAATGATAAATACTACAACTCAAACCAAGTAGAAGTACAAGAGATTATATTTTATACAACAAATGACAACTCAACAGCATATAAAATGTATGAAAATGAAGAATTAGATGCAATCTTTACAGCTATACCACCCGATTTAATTAAAGATCTAAAATTAAGAAACGATTATTACTCATCAGCTATTAATGCCGTATACTTTTACGCATTCAACACACACATTAAACCGCTTGACAATGTTAAAATTAGAAAAGCCTTAACTCTTGCTATTGACAGAGAAACGCTTACGTATAAAGTTCTTGATAACGGAACTACTCCTACAAGAAGAGCAACTCCTAACTTTAGCTCATATTCTTATGCTAAAAATTTAGAATTATTTAATCCTGAAATTGCAAAAACCCTTCTAGCTGAAGCTGGATACCCTAATGGCAATGGATTTCCTATTTTAAAATTAAAATACAATACAAATGAATCAAATAAAAAAATTTGTGAATTTATTCAAAACCAATGGAAAAAAAATTTAAATATTGATGTAGAACTTGAAAACGAAGAGTGGACAACCTACTTAAACGCTAGAGCAAATGGAAATTACGAAATAGCAAGAGCAGGATGGATAGGCGATTATGCTGATCCTTCAACATTTTTAAATATATTTACACAAGGATACACACAATTTTCATCTTACAATTACTCAAATCCAGAATACAACGAACTTATTAAGAAATCCGATCTTGAACTTGATCCAATAAAAAGACAAGATATTCTAAGACAAGCGGAAGAGATAATTATTGAAAAAGATTTTCCAATAGCTCCAATATACATATATGGAAATAGTTACCTTTTCAGAAATGACAAGTGGACGGGCTGGAATACTAATATTTCAGAAAGATTTGATTTATCTCTACTAAAATTAATTAATTAATTATTTTTTTAATTAATTAATTAATTAATTAAAAATCGTCTATTAATTTATTTTTTATAGACGATTTTTATTGACTTTCTTCTAAAAAGAAGATAGCTTAAAGCTTATAAAACAATTTTATTTGGGAAAAGGTTAAAATGAGCTTTAATAAAACTGAAAAAATCAATAAAAAAATTAAAATAACAACACTAATTATACTTACCATGGCTTTAATTACATGCAACAATAATTCGGAAAAGGGAAAATTAACATTTAAAGTATATATAGGGGGAGCACCTTCATCACTTGACCCACACTTAGTGGATGAAACAATTGGGGCAAGAATTTTAGAACAAGTATTTTTAGGACTCTTGACATTAAACACCAAAACAGGAAAGCTTAAGCCTGGACTTGCTAAAAATTGGGAAGCCTCAAAAGATAAAAAAACATATCAATTTTACCTAAGAGACAACCTTGTTTGGAGTGATGGAATACCAATTACTGCTGAAGGGATAAGAAAATCTTTTTTAAGAATTTTAAATAAAACAACAGAATCTATACATGTTGACATGCTTAAATCAATAATAAAAAATGGACAAGAGTATTTTGACGGAAAAGTATCTGATTCTGAACTTGGAATTAAGGCAATCGATAACAAAACATTAGAAATAACGCTAAAATCTCCAAAACCCTATTTTCTTGAATTACTTCTACATCACGCATTCATGCCGGTACCTATTCATGTTATTGAAAAATATAAGAAAAATTGGACAAACCCTGAAAACATGGTTACCAGTGGTCCTTTTAAATTGAAAGAAAGATTACCTAATGAAAAAATTATATTTGAAAAAAACGAACACTATTACAATTCAAAAGAAGTAGAACTCGAAGAGCTTGTCTACATTACATCTGACAATGATCTAACTGTATACAATATGTACAAAAACAACGAAATTGATGCTATTTTTAACAGCATTCCGCCAGACATTGTAAATGAAATAAAACTACAAAACGACTACTATCAACACAAAAGTAATGCAATTTATTTATACTCGTTTAACACAAAAATAAAACCCCTTGATGATGTTAGAGTTAGAGAAGCTTTAACATTAGCTATTGACAGAGAAACTTTAACTTACAAAGTACTCAATGACGGCACAGTTCCCACAAGAGAAATAACTCCTAATCTTGAAAATTACAATTACGGTAAAAAATTAGCCTTATTTGATCCTGAAAAATCTAAAAAGCTTTTAACAAAAGCTGGATATCCTAATGGAAAAGGATTTCCAATGCTAACACTAAAATATAATACAAACGAAACTCATAAAAAAGTTGCTGCGTTTATTCAAAACCAATGGAAAAAAATTTTAAATATAAACATTATGCTTACTAATGAAAATTGGCCTGTTCTTACCAATAGTAGAAATACGGGCAATTTTGAAATAATAAGAATTGGTCGCATTGGAGAATATTTGGATCCACACACATACTTCACTATATTCACAAGCGAAAATTCACAACTTGCATCATACAGATATTCAAGCTTAGAATTTGACAAACTCCTCAGAGAATCAGATTATGAAAAAGATCCTACAAAAAGAAAGAAATTACTCAGAAAAGCAGAAGAAATAATTATTGAAAAAGATTTTCCTGCTGCACCAATATACATATATTCTGGACATTATCTTTTCAGAAACGACAAATGGTCTGGATGGAATCCCAATGTATCAGAAGTTTATTATTTATCTGAATTAAAGCCAATTAAGAATGCAAAACGCAATTAATTAATTTTTTATTAAAAAGGCTTTAAACAAGTTATATTAGACTTAAATAAAATTTTTACTTTATATATTATTATATATAAAGTAAAAATACATGGGCCCTGTTTAAAAATTCTAAGGCTAAATTACCTTAGAATTTTTAAACAAAAAATAAATCCTCCTCTAATTAGCATAACAAAATTTTAAATAAAAAAGATAAAGTATATTTTTATTAAAATTAAATTATTAATCACAATGCAAACAAACTTCTATTAAATTAAAAATTATCAATTATAGCTTGAAAAACAATAAATACTATATGATATGATATAATTGACTAATACATAATGTTGCCAATATCTATTTACAAAGGAGCAAAAATGTTAAGGTTTACTTTAAAAAAAATAATAGGAATGATACCAACTTTACTAGCAATAATTTTTTTATGCTTTTTTGTAATGAGAATGGCTCCTGGAAGTCCATTTGATTCTGAAAAGCCTATTGATCCTCAAGTAAAAGCAAGATTGATGGAAAAATATCATCTTGACAAACCTTTTTATATTCAAGCCTTTTATTATATTTCAAACGTTCTCAAAGGAGATCTGGGACCTTCTTTAAAAAAGAAAGACCTTACGGTTAATCAATACATAAAATTAGGATTTCCAAAATCACTTACACTCGGAGTAATATCTTTAATCATATCGCTATCAATAGGAATACCAATAGGAATATTGGCTGCTATTTATAAAAATACTTATATAGATTACATAATAACATCAATAGCAATATTAGGGATTTCTATACCATTATTCGTAATAGGACCAATTTTACAATACTTTTTTGCAATTAAATGGGGATTACTTTACACCTCTGGATGGATTACAGAAAGAGGGGGATTTTCAAATTTAATTCTACCTATAATAACTCTTAGTATGCCTAATATAGCTATTTTTGCAAGAATAATCAGAGGCTCGATGCTAGAAATAATACAGAGTGACTTTATAAGAACTGCACGTGCAAAAGGGCTAAATTTCAAAAAGATAGTTATAAAGCACATGCTAAGAGGAGCAATGCTGCCCGTAGTAAGCTATATAGGCCCAGCATTTGCTGCTATAATATCTGGAAGCGTGGTTATTGAAAAAATATTTAGAATTGCTGGGATGGGAATGTTTATAACAGAATCTGCACTAAACAGAGATTATCCAGTATTAATGGGAGGATTGTTATTATATTCAATAATACTGCTTATTTCCATATTAATATCAGACATTATATATAAAATATTAGATCCAAGAGTATAAGGGGAAATCAAAATGAATAGCCTTGAAAAACAAAATGAAAAAAACAATTCTAAACCCGAAAGAAGAGCTTGGTCAAGATTTAAAGAAAATAAACTAGCATTTGGCAGTCTTTTTGTAATTGGGTTTTATATCTTAATCGCCATTCTGCAACCAATATTGCCAATATATAAATACCATACTCAAATAGTAGAACATTCCGATTTACCACCATCTTTCCAAGCTGCTGGAGAACTATGGTATAAGAAAGAAAAAAAATTTATTGAAAAATTAGCAAAAAAAGAAAAAAGAGAAATAAATGAAGACGAACTAAAAAAACTCGAAGACATAAAAAGAAAAATAGAAAATGAAGTTCAAATAATAGATAAAAGGGAAGTAAAAATACATAAAAGAGTGTATTTGCTTGGCACAGACAATCTTGGCAGAGATTTGCTTGCAAGATTAATACAGGGCAGTCAAATCTCTCTTTCTGTAGGATTTATTGGAGCTTTCTTGTCTATGATAATAGGAACTATTCTAGGCTCAATAGCAGGATTTTTTGGGGGATTGGTTGACAAAATAATCACTAAAGCAGTCGAAATTCTTTATGTATTACCCTATTTACTTATTGTGATAATACTAATGGCAATAATGGAAAGAAGTATAGTAGGATTATTTATAGCGCTCGCATTTGTATCGTGGTTAACAGTAGCCAGAGTTGTAAGAGGGCAAGTACAATCACTATCAAGTTCAGAATTCATACAAGCAGCCAAGACCTTTGGCGCAACAAATCAAAGAATAATCTTAAAGCACTTAATCCCTAATAGTATTGGGATGATAGTTATATTCACAACAATAAGAGTTCCAAGCTTTATTATGGCTGAAGCATTTTTATCCTTTTTAGGACTTGGAATTTCGGCTCCAATGACAAGCTGGGGAGAATTAGTGCAAAATGGAATTGCTACATTTGTTGAATATCCATGGAAAGTTTTTATTCCAGCTATAGTTATGACAATATTTCTATTATTTATGAACTTTTTAGGAGACGGGCTAAGGGATGCATTTGATCCAAAAGATAGTATCTAAGGAGAAATTGAATGGAAAAAGAAAATATACTAGAAATAAAAAATTTAGCAATTGAATTTAGATTAAAACATACAACAATTCATCCCGTAAACAATATTAACCTATCTGTAAAAAAAGGAGAAATTAAAGCTATTGTTGGAGAATCTGGGAGTGGAAAATCCGTAACAAGCATGGCTATTTTAAAACTATTACCAGAACTTACAACAGTATATAAAAGTGGAGAAATACTATTTGAAAATCAAGATCTGCTAAAACTTAGCGAAAAAGAACTTTTAAAAATTAGAGGGAATAAAATATCAATGATATTTCAAGACCCAATGACTTCATTAAACCCATTTTTAAGAATATCAACTCAACTTGAAGAAACAATAATCTTACACCAAGGATTAGGGAAAAAAGAAGCCAAAGAAAAAGCAATAGAAATGTTAAAAACTGTTGGTGTTGTAAATGCAGAAGAGAGAATAAAACATTTCCCTCATCAATTTTCAGGAGGAATGAGACAAAGAGTCATGATCGCCATGGCGCTTAGCTGTCATCCATCCTTATTAATAGCAGATGAACCTACAACAGCCCTTGATGTTACAATTCAAGAACAAATATTATTATTAATCAAAAACCTATCTAAAAAATTCAATACTTCTACCATATTTATAACTCATGATCTTGCAGTTGTTGCTGAAATTTGTGACACAGTATCTGTTATGTATCAAGGAAAAATTGTAGAAGAAGGAACAGTAGAAGAAATATTTAATAATCCCAAACATCCTTACACTATTGGGCTTTTAAAATCAATTCTTACGCTAGAACAAGATCCGAATAAAAAACTTTATTCGATAAAAGAAAATTCTATTAAAACCACAAAAACCAGTATTGAGGAGTTTTAAATGAACAGTAAAAAAGAAATAATTCTTAAAGTAGAAAACTTAATACAAACATTCACAACTGGAGAAGATTTTTTATTTTGGAAAAACAAGCAAAAAGTAAATGCAGTAAACAATGTTAGTTTTGAAGTTGAAAAAAATAAAACTTTAGGACTTGTCGGGGAATCTGGTTGTGGCAAGTCTACTACTCTTCGCTCAATAATGCAGCTTTACACGCCAACTTCTGGAAATATTTACTTTAATGGAAAAAACATAACTAAACTTTCAAAAAAAGAACTCTTAAAAACAAAAAAAGATATGCAAATGGTATTCCAAGATCCTCATACTTCACTTGATCCAAGAATGACAATAAAAGAAATAATAGCAGAACCACTAAAAATATACAGTGAAAACAAAATTCTTCCAAAAACAAAGCTAGAAATAGAACAAAGAGTAAACGAACTAACAGATATTGTTGGGCTACATAAAAGTATGCTAGCTAGATATCCTCATGAATTTTCAGGAGGACAAAGACAAAGAATAGGGATTGCTAGAGCACTAGCTTTAAATCCCAAGCTTTTACTTTTAGACGAAGCTGTTTCTGCCCTTGATGTGTCAATCAGAGCTCAAATTTTAAATCTGCTTAAAACTCTACAAAGAGAATTTAATTTGTCTTATTTATTTATTTCTCACGATCTTGCTGTAGTAAAATATATGAGTGACAAAATTGCTGTAATGTACCTTGGGGTTATTCTAGAGCTTGCGCCCAGAGAAACGCTATTTTCAAACCCAATTCATCCATATACTAAAATGCTAATAGCATCAATTCCTGAAATCAACCCTGAAAAAAGAAACAACAAAAATATAAAACTAGACGAACAAACTCTAGCAAACATTAGAAAAATTCATTTATCAACACAAGTGTGCCCAAAATTTGAAGAAGTAGAAAAAGATCACTTTGTATCTAAATACCTTTTTGATGAGATGAATAAACAAATAATTTAAAAGCTTATTTATGGTCAAAATAGGAGACTTCAAAATCTATTTTATTATCAATCCCTTCAACAAAGTATAAATTAATCCTATTAACATTATTTTTATCTATTACTTTGTTACCAGAATCAATAAAATAATAATAAATTCTATCCTTGGGTAAATTTTTAAGCTTAATAGTATAAATCCCTCTATTGTCTTCTTTTTCAACAAGCCTATTCAAAAAAGGATTAAAATTATTAAAACTACCAGCTATCGTAACTATTTGTCCGGGGCGACCTATATAAAAAATTTCAACCTCATTATTATCATACGATTGTATTGGATTTCTCAAAGAAATATAACTTGCCTTCTCTTTAGTAACCTCAATTTTAGAAAATGGGGTTAAATCCTCATTATAAACCACATTTTTATTATACTCATCATTAGTCCAAACACCGTCTACAATAAGCCTATACTTTATATTGCTTGTGCCATGAGGAATATTAACTTTAACAAAAAAAACTCCGTACTCATTTTTTTTAAATAAATATTTCTTAGAATACTGATCAAAGTCAAAAGCAGCAAAAATTTTTCTAATCTCCTTATTGGGAGGATAAAACAATAATATACGCTTGGAATCAACCACAGGCTCAAAGTTGTCTTTCCTTGTTGAAACTTCTAAAAATTCATTTAAGCTTAAATCAAAATTATACATCAAATAACCATCTGAGAAAAGATTGTCAACACATAAAGCCACAAAAACAAATAAATACAAACACCTTACTTTCATAGATTATATACAAAGCTCACAATAAATAATTCTTTTAGAGAAGACTACACATTTAAACTTTTTAACATTATACTAAAAACATACATTAAAGTAAATAATACGAGGAGTAGAAAAATGGATTTTCACATTTATGAAATCAAAGCCAGACAAATTATTGATTCCAGAGGGAATCCAACAGTTGAAGCTGATGTCATTTTAGAGGATGGAACTTGCGGAAGATCTGCAGTACCATCAGGTGCATCAACAGGAATTAACGAAGCTGTTGAGCTTAGAGATGGTGATAAGTCTGTATATATGGGAAAAGGGGTTTTAAAAGCAATTGAAAATATAAAAAACATCATTGCCCCAGAACTTGAAGGTATGAGCGCCTTAAATCAGGTTGCAATCGACAGAAAAATGCTTGAACTTGATGGTACCCCTACAAAAGAAAAGCTTGGAGCTAATGCAATCTTAGCAGTTTCAATGGCTACAGCTAAAGCTGCTGCGAATTACCTTGGACTTAAGGTTTATCAATATCTTGGAGCATACAAAGCTAACATTTTGCCTACGCCTATGTGCAATATTATTAATGGTGGTGCACATTCTGACAACTCTGTTGACTTTCAAGAATTCATGATAATGCCAATAGGAGCAAAAACTTTTAGTGAAGCAATAAGAATGGCAGTAGAGGTTTTTCATACACTAAAAGGCATTCTAAATAGGAAAGGGTATGCAACTTCTGTTGGGGATGAAGGCGGATTTGCTCCAAATTTAAAATCAAATGAAGAAGCCTGCGAGATGATTATAGAAGCAATAAAGAAAGCAGGATATGAACCTGGAAAAGACATAGCGATAGCTCTTGATCCAGCAACATCTGAGCTTTATGATTCTAAAACAAAAAAATATGTACTTAAATGGTCAACAAAAGAAGAGCTTACTTCTGAACAAATGGTTGAATATTGGTCAAAATGGGTAGAGAAATATCCAATCATTTCAATTGAAGATGGCATGGCCGAAGAAGATTGGAATGGATGGAAAAAACTTACAGACAAAATTGGAAACAAAATTCAACTTGTTGGGGATGATTTATTTGTAACAAATACCTCATTCCTTAAAAAAGGAATTGAAATGGGGGTCGCTAATTCAATTCTTATCAAGGTTAACCAAATTGGCACACTAACAGAAACATTTGAAGCTGTGGAAATGGCCAAAAAAGCAGGATATACAGCAATAGTTTCCCACAGATCAGGAGAAACAGAAGATACTACAATAGCTGACCTTGTTGTAGCTCTTGGAACAGGGCAAATTAAAACAGGCTCACTCTCAAGAACAGACAGAATAGCAAAATATAATCAACTCATAAGAATAGAAGAAGAATTAGAAACAACTGCCGAATACCACGGTAAAAACGTATTTTATTCCATTAAGCAAAAAAAATCCCTTTAGAAGAGGGATTTTTTTGCTTAAATAAAAATACAAAATGTATAAAAAATAAAATTATCTTTTGGAAAATTGAAAACTTTTTCGCGCTTTTTTCTTCCCAAATTTTTTACGTTCAACCTTCCTTGAATCTCTTGTTAAAAACCCATTAGATCTCAAAGCCATCTTATTAGATTCATCAAGCTCAAAAAGAGCCCTTGAGATGCCATGCCTTATTGCCCCGGATTGACCTGAAATTCCTCCCCCATAAACATTAATATAAAGATCATATTTCCCAAGTGTATTTGTCATAACTAAAGGCGATAGCGCCATTGTCCTTAAATTTTCAAGTTGAATGTAAGAGTCAAAGTCTCTATTATTTACTTTGATATTGCCACTACCCTCTCTAATATAAACCCTAGCAACAGAGGATTTTCTCCTACCAGTTCCCATTGACAAATTAACATTGCTAAAATTTGATTTCTTCATTTTACCTCTCTTAAATTAGCTTCCAGTTTTATAGGATTTTGAGCTTTAAGAGTATGCTCTGAACCAGAAAAGACTTTTAAATTTCTAAAAAGATTGCGCCCCAAAGGGCCTTTTGGCAACATCCCCTTAATAGCAATCTCGAGAGGCGCACAAGGCTTTCTCTCTAACAATGTTCTAAAGGTGTCAGAATAAAGACCTCCCGGATATCTTGAGTGCCTATAGTAAAGTTTTTGTTGATATTTTTTCCCCGTCAGTCTAACCTTAGAAGCATTAATAATAATAACATTGTCACCTAAATCTTGATGGGGAGCATAATAAGCTTTATGCTTCCCCCTTAAAATTTTAACAACATCTACAGCAACTTTACCTAAAACTCTATCTGCCGCATCAATTACATACCATTTTTTCTCAACAGTCTTTGGCTTGATCCAAATTGTAACATTACTAGTTATTTTGTTCATAATAACACATTACCCTTACATAAAATTTTATGCATAAATCCTATTAATTGTATTATTTGTAAGGATTACTGTCAAGCCCATCAATAAACTCATTCTTAAGGGCAAGACAAATTTTTTTAAAATTATCCAGATCTCCTTTAGAAAACTTCAAAGGAATAATAGATGGAATACTAAAATTTGGACTAATTAAATACCCATGTTTAAGAAATTTATTAAAAATTTCAGCATGATAACAAGCATCATAAAGAGGAAACATATACCTACCAGTCAATCTAAACAAAGATGTAGTAAAAGAATTAAAATCAAAATTGAGATTTTTTTTATAAAATATAAGCTTGCTTAACATATGTTTGGCCAAAGACAAGGTTAAAGCATCAAAATTATCTTTAAATTCTATTTTTCTAGAAAGATTATCTATAACTACAATACTAACAGACATAAAATCAGGCAAAGGAATATTAAAAATCATAGGATATTTAATATCACCAAATCCTACTTTAAACTCATATATTCCTTCTTCCTTTTCCCAAGGCATAAAAACTTTATCCTTGCCAGTTAAAGAAAATAAAAACTCTTTTGCATCTTGTTCTAGCTTAAAAATATAAACAGATCCGGCCTCTTTAAAAAAAGTAAATACCAAATTTATAAACTGATTTTTAAAAACAGAAGGATAAGGAGATATCAAGCCCCTTGACATAGTCTGCTTAAAAAGTCGATTTAATCCTTGAACTCTATAACCTAAAAAATTTTTTCCACCATTTAGATATAAATCCAAATACCTCTTACCGTAAATATCGTAAAGATAAAAAAATCTTGCCCTTTTAATAACTGGCAAATTATCTATTAATGACAAATCATACATTTGATAAACTTTGTAAAAGAATTTCATTTGCAAGTATAGGATTAATTTTCCCTGAAGATTTTTTCATTATTTGCCCCATCATAAATTTAATAGCATGATCTTTGCCCTTTTTGTAAAGTTCAATTGACTTAGGATTTTCATTTAAAACTTCAAGCACAATCTCTTTAATAACAAGCTCATCACTTATTTGCTCTAGTTGATTTTCACTTATAATAACAGAAGCAGGAACTTTTCTAGCCATCATTTCTAAAAACACCTTTTTAGCCATTTTGCCACTTATTTTACCAGCAACAATAAATTCAACAAGCTCTGTAATATAGCTTGGAAGCAAATTAAATTCAAGAACACTAATCTCCTTATCATTAAGAACGCTTAAAACTTCAGACAATATCCAATTGGCTACTTTTTTAGGATCACTTGCATTAATAGCAGCCTCTTCAAAATATCTAAGCAAGTGCTTATCTGATGTTAAAGTAATAACATCAAAATCACTTAACCCATATTGATTTTTAAGCCTAACTCTTGCGTCAAATGGAAGTTCGATTAACTTTAATTTTTTAATATTATCAATATAAAAATCATCAATTTCTATTAAAGGCAGATCGGGCTCTTGGAAATATCGATAATCAGCTACTGTCTCTTTATCCCTTTGAATTACCGTTGCCCCACTTTTATCATCAAATCCTCTAGTATGCTTACCATAATTATCAAGAGTTTTCCTAAATTTAATCCACTCATCTTGCTGCCTTAATTCTTCATATTCAATGGCAGCTTTAATAGATTTAAAAGAATTTAAATTCTTTATTTCAGCTATAGGAGTTTTATGCTCAACACCATTCTCTCTAATAATTAAATTAACATTTACGTCACATCTAAAAGAACCATTCTCCATATTGCATTCTGACAAATCAAGATACCTAAAAATTTCTCTTAAAGAACTTAAAAAAGCAACCGCTTCATCTCCGCTACTAATATCTGGAGCAGAAACAATCTCAAGTAAAGGAGCCCCTGAACGATTAAAATCAATATAACTTTGATTCTCACCATCAAGCAAATGGAGACTCTTGCCCGAATCTTCTTCCATATGAATTCTAATAATGTTAATCTTTTTAAATCCCGAAGGAGCTTCAATTAATAAGCTTCCTCCTTCACAAATCGGCTTATCATTTTGCGAGATTTGATACCCTTTTGGCAAATCCGGATAATAATAATGTTTTCTATCAAATTTAACAACATGTCTAATTTTTGAATTTGTAGCATGTCCTGCTAAAATTGCGCTATTAATAAGCTCTACGTTCACACTTGGCAATGAACCGGGCAATCCAAGACAAACTGGACAAATGCGAGAATTAGGCACTCCTCCAAACTCATTCTTACATCCACAAAAAGCCTTTGTTTTTAAACCTAACTGAATATGAATTTCTAATCCAATAACTAATTTATATTCCATTCAATCCCAATTCCCTAATCACATTTTTTGAAAAACTTAAAAGTTCAAAATCCTTCTTACTGCGCCCAATAATTTGCATTCCAATCGATAATCCTTCCTCATCCTTAACATAAGGAATCGAAATAGCAGGAGCTCCAATAAGATTTGCAATTACAGTACAAATATCTGAATAATACATTTTAACAGGATCATCAAAATCTAAGCCAATTCTAAAAGGCTTAACAAAACTTGTTGGAGTAATAATAAAATCACAACTTGTAAAAAGCTTGTTAAATTTAGGAATAATTAAATTTTGAAGAATTTCACAAGCCTTTGTATAATATTTGGCATTATAACCTTCTGATAATAAATAATTTCCAAGAACAACACGCCTTTTAACTTCTTCTGACAAGAAATTACTCCTATGTTTAAAATAAAAATCATTAAGACTCAAATTCTCTGATATTCTCTTGCCGTAACAAAGTCCAGTATAACGAGAAAGATTGGAGGATGCTTCAACAGGAGAAATTGTATAATAAATTGATAAAATAAAATCAATCTCTTTTATTGAAACTTCTTTTATATTAATACCTTTGGACAAAAGATCAAATTTAAATTTGACAAAACTACTTGCAACATTTTTGTCCATTAGATCTTCGTTAAGTTCTTTAATTACGGCTAAATTTTTACCTTGCAAAGACTCAATTTTTAGAGGATAAAAATCATCAAAGATATCTACACTAGTAGAATCCATTTCATCAACTCCACAAGTATGCTTTAATATTAAAGCAATATCTTCAATAGAATGAGAAAAAAACCCTATTTGATCAAAAGATGAAGCATAAGATGCAAGCCCATAGCGAGAAAGACCTCCATAAGAAGGTTTGAAGCCTAAAATTCCTGAAAAAGATGCGGGAAGCCTAACAGAGCCGCCAGTATCACTACCAAGCGAAAACGGCGCCTGAAACGATGCAACTACAGCCGCAGAGCCTCCAGAACTACCCCCTATAACATATTCTCTATTTAAAGGATTTAAGGTTGCACCATAATAGGAGAATTCACAAGTAGAGCCCATGGCAAATTCATCCATATTGGTTCTACCAATTAAAATTGCCCCTTTATCCTTAAGCCTTTTAATCACAGTCGCATCATAAGGAGAAATATATCCTTCTAAAATTTCAGAAGCACACGTTAAAGATTTATCTTGAATTGAAATATTGTCTTTAACAGCAATAAGCATACCAATTAAAGGCAAATCCTCTAATTCGCAATTTTTTAAACAATCATCATAATTTTTTGCAATCTCTAAAGAATCATCAAAAAATTCAATATATCCATTAATACCTTTATTTAATTCATAATTATTTTTATAAGCAAGTAAAATATCATAAATTTTACATTTTTTAGTTAAAACTAATTCTTGAATTTTGGTTAAAGTTAAACTACTTAAGTCCAAGACCTTCTCCTTATTCTAATATTTTAGGAGATGAAAAATATCCATCTAAAAACGAGTTACTAAGCTTTTTAATTGATTCAATAGAAAGAGAAAATCTTGCTTTATCCTCACGCAATGTAGAAACCTTTTTTTTATTAGCATCAAAATTAATTTGAACATCAAAATTTGAAATTTCATTAACCAATCTAATAACTTTCTCAAATTTTAAAATAAATTTATCTTCACTCTCTCTGTTAAGCCTAACTAAGCTTAACTTTAAGCTATTTTCCAAATGTATATCTTCCAAAATAAACCTCTACGCTTTGATAATTTTTTTAATATATTCAGAATTCAAAATGGCCTTCTTACCATTTATCAAACTAATTTTAACAAACTGGAAATTGCCTTGGTACCAGCTATCAATAATCATTCCCTTTTCTCCATTATAAATTATATGGTCTCCAATATTAAATCTAATATCCCTTTTATTATCAATAAAAAAATTATTAAAATTCTCTTTTAAATACTCGGGTATAAAAACAATGTCATAAAAATTCTTGTCAATATCTTGAAAAAAAATGGAAGGTGCAGTACTTTTGAAAGAACCTCTAAAAGCTCGCTTTAAATTTAAAGTAACAATAAGCTCTGATTTAGCTCTTGTGATTGCAACATAAAAAAGCCTTCTCTCTTCCTCAAGCCTATCTTCTGTTAATTCTTCAATTTCAGCTGGCAAAAGACCCTTTTCAAGTCCAGAAATCACAACTCTATCAAATTCAAGCCCCTTAACACCATGAATTGAAGACAAAAATATATTGGACTTAAAATCTCCAGAAATTAACGGGGAAAGTGAAGAATTTTCTAAAAAAATAGCAAGACCTTCAAATGTACCTGAATATTCAATTCCACTATTAATAAGCTCATCAATATTTCTTAATTTTTCATCCTTATCAAACTTTTTATAATAATCTAAAAGACCAAACTTAATTACAACATCCTCAATAAAAGCAGATAAATTGATATAATTGTCTTTAGAAAATTTCTTAACCAGCTCATCATAAATATTTATAAACAATAAAAGAGACTCTTTGGCTCTATTTTTAAGTGAACTCAAAGCCTTTTTGCTCGCACAAAATAAATTAAAATTAACATCATCATCGTTTAAAGCACTAATTATTTTGGCTAGAGCAGTTTTTCCAATTCCTCTAGAAGGCTTATTTATCATTCTTAAAAAAGCTATTTTATCTTTCTTATTTATAAAAAGCCTAAGCAAGCAAATAATATCTTTTATTTCCTCTCTCTCATAAAACTTAATTGACCCTAAAACCTTGTATGGGATATTCTTCTTTAAAAAGAATGTTTCAAAATGGAAAGATTGGGAATTGAATCTATAAAGTATTGCTGTCTCAATATCATTAGCAACAAGCAAGTTAGAAAAATATTCAGCTTCATCTGATGTGCTTTGAAAAACTAAAAATTTCATTTTTTTACTAGAACCATTTTGAGTTGTTATTTGTTTCTCATGCCTATTTTTATTTTTTGAGATAACCCCATTTGCAATATTCACTATATTTAAATTTGAACGATAATTTTGCACTAAATAAAATTTAATAACATTACTAAAAGTTTTTTCAAATTCAAGAATATTTTCAATTCTAGCTCCTCTAAAAGAATATATTGACTGATCTTCATCTCCTACAGCCATAAAATACATACCATCCGAATAAAGTTCTTTCAAAAATAAAAACTGTGAATAATTCGTATCTTGATACTCATCTACAAAAATAACTTTAAATTTAGATTGAACAGATTCTTTTATAGATTTAGACTGCCTCAGCATTAAAACAGGCTTAATAATAAGATCAGAAAAATCAAAAGCATTATTCTTAGCTTTCTCTTCCTCATAAATTTTGATATATTCATATTCCCTTTCTGTAAATTCAATAAATTTTTCTAAGAAAAAATTTTCCTTATTTTTTAAAATCAAAGATGCAATATGTTTTGCCATTTCAAGATTTGAAGCAAGATCAATTTCTTTGACAAATCTAGCAACATCATTAGTATCCCAAATTGTAAAATTTGAATCATAATTTTTATCAAAATCCTTATAGTAAACCCTCAAAAGCCAAGACCCAAAAGAATGAAAAGTTTGAATATGAAGCTTCTTGTCAAATTTTAAAAGATCATTTATCCTATCATTCATTTCGCTTGCAGCTTTATTGGTAAAAGTTAAAGCTAAGATTTCATTAGGATTTATATTCATATGCTTTATTAAATACACAATTTTTGCAATTATAACTCGAGTTTTGCCACTTCCAGGCCCCGCTAAAACAAGAATTGGATCTTTACTTTTGCTAAAAACAATTTTTTCCTGAGACAAATTTAAGCTAGAAAAAAAATTTTTTATTTTATCCATTACTAATAAACTTCAGAAACCTTGAGATCAAATCCTGAAGGCGTCTTTACCCAAAAAAATTGAATCGCAAAAATTTCTTTTCCTTGCTCTTTTAAAAAAGGCGTAATGTCTCTATCATTGAGAATAATATTAACATCAGAAAGTCTTGAAAAAAATAGTATCAAAGATTTTTCAAAAGCTAAATTAATAGGAATCCCTTTGGATGCAAAAAAAGACTTACCATAAAGATTGTTTTCATCAGCATATCTAAAAAATGTATCATTTAAAAAATCGATTTTTAAATCAACATTTGAAAGTTTTTGAGAAGAATATAGGGTAAGATAATTACTACTTGGTAATTTTTCAGCCCCCTTAACATCAAACTGCCAATTTAAAATATTAAATCTATTGTCAATATTAGTTTCAGATACATATTTAATATTTAAAGCAAAAGACTCTAGACTTACATTAGCTATTTTTGACTTATCATAATAATAATTCTCATAAATAATTTTGACTCTCAAATTATCATCAAGATTTATCTCTTTAAACTCTCCTAAATTAAAAATATCTTTATTTTTTTTAGACTCATCAACAATAACTAAATCATCACTAATAAAAGATGCTCTATATTTTGCAATGTTATCACCATGCGTTAAAGATAAAAAATCCCCCTCTTTAAGAGAAAGATTCCAAAAATTCTTTTTATCAAAAGATACTTCATGAATATTTGAAATTATCTTCTCATCCTTGCTAAGCTTAAAAAATTTTTTAAAATAAACTTCTACTTCTCTAAAGGCAAAAAATACAAACAATAGTAAAACAACACCAACAATTCCCAACAGGATTTTAAACACATTTAAAGGCTCTAAATTAAAAAAAACCAATTTTTTGTCCAGCGCTTTATTATCGCCTAAAAATCCTAAATTTGAAACTTTATCTTCAGATCTAATCCCAATATAACTATTATTAAGCTTACTTTTATAATCCTTAAAAAGTGTTGATATTAACCTAGAATCAATATCTAAATATTCGCTATAAGTTCTCAAAAATCCAACTGCCAAAACTTCATTTGGGAAAATTTCAATATTAGAATCTTCAAGAGCTTTAAGATACTTAATAGAAATTTTAATATCATCAGCTACCATTTCAAGAGTCAAATTTTTACCATTTCTAACTTTTCTCAAATAGCTCCCAAATTTAATAAAATCATTTTCTTCCATAGATTTAAACCTTAATTTTTTTTAATATCATATAAAAAATTATCTACCTTATTCGAAGATTTTGGAGGATCATACTTAAATTTGCTATCAAGAATCCCAATATTAAACTTCACGGCAATTAAATCAATAACTATTTCACGTCCACCACTAGTAGGATAAGCAGTAATTCTTCTAATTATTCCATCCGAAGTAAAAGCAATAATAAAAGAATTAATAGTAGCGGCCCCCTTGTAAAGCTTTCTAGAAAAGGTTAATTTAATATATTTTCCAGACTCAGATGAATCTAGAGCTTCTAGATTTGGAGAATTGGTATAAGACACGCTGTACTCACTATTTAAAACTTTCATAAGACCTCCCCCGCTGCTACCTTTTATTAATTGTTGACTAAACGAAGTCCCAAGAGATGGAACATAAACAGTCAAAAATTCACCATCACTTACAAAAACTTGATTATTTGAATCTAGATTAATAATAAACTTGTCTGGAAACTTATAAAATAAAATACCTGTTTGCTTTAACCCCTTTAAAGTGAAATTAATTGTCGCTTGCATATCCTCTATATTTTGATATTTAGCATAAATTCCTTCAAAGTATTGATTTGCGGATATTTGAGCAAACACAACAACAGGATATAAAACCAATAAAAGAATTGTTTTTACCATTCTATGAACTCTTATTATTAAGCTTAAGCTATTAACAAAACCACATTTAATATTTTATTGCCAATAAACTTTATTTCCATAATACTACATATCATGGAAATAAACTATTATTAATAGTAATAGTTTAATACATAAAATAGAAATTTAAAACTTAGGTATAAACATCTTTAAAGAATTAGGATTTGACAAAAATGTCTTTGAATTACGTTGAAATAAATACTTTGATTAAAGAAATTCCTCTCACAAACTCTTTAATAAAAAAAATAATACAACCAGATTACAAAAATTTGATTTTAGAGATTTATAATAAAATTGATAAAAAAAAAATTAAAATATTAATCTCTTTAAATCCAAGCACTACCAGACTCCATATAACAAAAAAAAATTTCAAAAATAATGCCTTAAAGTTAAGATTTTCTGACTTCTTAAAATCAAAAATTCAAAATGGAAAAATTATAAAAGCTTTCCAAATGAAAAATGAAAGAATAATTTCTCTTGAGATTTTAAAAAAGGAAATAATTATCTTATTTATCAAATTATGGCCATCCTCTCCAAATATAATAGCTACAACCCCAAATTTTAAAATACTAGATGTATATTATAGAAGGCCAAAAATAAAAGAAACAACGGGTGAAATCTTTTTAAAAGCTAAAGAAATACATGAAAGCAATAAAATATCTGATAAAAAAATTATGGGCCTAAAAGAAGAATACAATAATGCAAGTTATACATCCTATTCTGAATTTCTTGAAAATTACTATGAATCACTCAGCAATCAAATTAAAAAAACCAATATAAAAGAACTGCTTATTCAAAAATATGAAAAAGAGTTAATTGTTTTAGAAAAAAGAATAGAATCTTTAAAAAAACAAATCAAGCTAATTGCAAACATTGAAAATGAAAAAGAAAAAGGTGAGTTGATTTTATTAAATATTAACAAAATACAAAAAGGGATTAAAGAAATAACTCTCTTAAATTACAAAGAAGAAAAAATAAAAATATCGTTAAACCAAGCATTATCACTAAAAGAAAATGCTTTACAATATTTTAAAATATATAAAAAAAACAAAAATTCTTTTAAAACAATACAAAATCAATTAAAAGATAATCTAGACAAATTTAATCTCATCCAATCAAAAATAACCATGTTAAAGATCGAAAATTTCATTCCAAAAGAAGAATATCATCAAGAAGAAACTGCTATTAAAAAAAAAGAAAAAACACCACAAATAGGCTTGCGGGTTACCTGTCGTGGATTTGAAATTATTATTGGAAGAAACGCAAAAGAAAACGATGAACTTTTAAGACACTATGTTAAAGGAAATGACTATTGGCTTCACACAAGAGATTATCCTGGGGCTTATGTCTTTATTAAAGGTCAAAAAAATAAAACTCCTTGCCTTGACGTCCTTTTAGCTGCTGGTAATTTATGTGTATTTTATACAAAATTAGCAAAAAAATCAGGAAAAGCGGATCTTTACTATACTCAAGTTAAAAATTTAAGAAGAGTTAAAAACGGAAAGCTAGGTCTTGTAATTCCAAAAGCAGAAAAAAATTTACATATTAAGCTAGATGAAACCCTAATAAAAAAATTAAAAAATCAAAACTAAATACCGCTATATAGTAAAGCAAAGTTTTGAATTTTTTATAAAATATTGTTATTCAAAGACAAAAAGCATAAAATTTATAGAAGTGGAGGAAGAACTTTATGATTTCAAAGTTAACAAAAATTGTAGCAACAATATCTGATCTTAGATGCGAACCAGAACATATAAAAGATTTATACGATGCAGGAGTAAATGTCATAAGGCTAAATACTGCTCATCAATCACACGAAGATACAATAAAAGTAATAGACAATGTTAGAAAAATTTCAAATAAAATAGCTCTAATGATCGATACAAAAGGGCCAGAAGTTAGAACAGCAAACATTGAAAATCCTATTATTGTAAAAACTGGAAACAAAGTAATCATCTCAACCTCGCCCATTAATGAACCCAATAGCTTTCAAACCAATTATGGTGGATTTGTTCAAGAAGTGCCTCAAGGATCTAAAGTGCTAATTGATGATGGTGAGCTTGAAATGACTGTTGTTAGCAAGCTATCTGACCGATTAATTTGCGAAATTAAAAATGATGGCCAAATTAAAAATAAAAAATCAATCAATACTCCTGGCATTTCTCTTAAACTGCAATCAGTAACCGAAAAAGACAAAGGATTTATTGAGCTTGCAGCAAAATATAATATTGATTTTATTGCCCATTCGTTTGTAAGAAATTCAAAAGACGTTCAAGATGTTAAAAAAATTTTAAATGCTGCTGGAAATCCTGATGTAAAAATCATATCCAAAATCGAAAATCAAGAAGGAATTGACAATATTGAAGAAATTGTACAAGCATCTTATGGAATAATGGTTGCAAGAGGAGATATGGGAGTTGAAATTCCCGCAGAAGATGTGCCTATTGCCCAACTTAAAATAACACAAACCTGCATAAAGTATGGAATACCTGTGATTACAGCAACTCAAATGCTTCATACAATGATTGAAAACCCAAGACCTACTAGAGCAGAAGTATCTGACATAGCTAACGCTATTTTAAACGGCACAGATGCAATTATGCTATCTGGAGAAACCGCTTATGGAAAATATCCAATTGAAGCTGTAAAAATGATGACAAACATTGCTAAAAAAGTTGAAAAACATAGAAAAATGACCTTATATAAAGATGAACTTTTTTACGATAAAAGCATTACAAGAAACTATATTATAAAATGTGCAATCGATGCCACAAAACTTCTGGATATAAAAGCAATTATTGTAGATTCTCTAAAGGGCAAAACCGCAAGAATAATGGCAACCTACAGAGCAAGCGTTCCATTATTTATTACAACAAATAGTGAAAGGCTGGCAAGAGAATTGGCATTGTCTTACGGGGTTTATTCTAATCTTGTAGACAATAATTTTAAAAGAACTACTGAATTTGTAGTAACTTCTCTTAAAATATTAAAAGAACAAGGTATTGTTAATGACGAAGATACTGTAATAATCATTTCTGGTAACCCAAATAGAGACATTGACAAAGGAACAGAATTTATGGAAATAAATACAGTAGAAGATGCAATCAAGGGGCGGAATATATAAAACAAGTTAGAAACTCCTTGGTTGAAAACATATTTTATTCAAATAATACAAACAGCTTATCATTAAAGTTGTCAGAAAAAAAAACTCACAAAGCCATCCTAACAAGTTATGGAAACTATGAGTTTTTTTTAAAAAATGAATGTTTTTTTAAAAAAATAATATCAAATCAAACTAATAATGTATTTATAATATCTGAAGCAAAAAGCAATTTTTTAATCAATATATCCAATCATCATATATGGAAAATATTTAATAAGCATATTAAAGTAAACCTAAAAATATTAAAATTATTAAAAAATTTAAATTTTATAAATATAGACAATAAACTAATCGAAAATGATCATAAAATTGAAATCACATTGAATTTTATTAGCAATATAAAGAAAGACATAAAAATAATTCCAATAATTTTTGGAAAAACTTGCAATAAGCATTTAATAAGATTTTGTGAGTTTTTAACACCTTTTATAAATAAAGAAGAAAATTCATTTATTTTACTATCTTACTTTATTTCAAAATCTACAAATATAAAAAAAGCTCTCAAGCTCGAAGAGAATTTAAAGCGCATATTCCTCGAAAAAAGGCCTCCTAGCCTCAATCTAATATTAGAAAGCTATAAATCAAAGAAAATATTTCCAGAAAACATAAATGCGATCATGACTATTTCAAGCCTTTTTAAAAATTTTGAATTTACAGACTCAAAAATAACGCACAATCCACCAGAATACTTAATATCAAGCAGTATTCTAATAAAATAAAATTGTCAAAAATTAAAGTTTATAAAAAGTCTTCTACTTTTTTGCAGTTTTTCTTTAAAAAAACATCAAGTCCTAACTTTGAAATACTTCTTAATGCATTAGCAGAAACCTTAATGTTAACACTTCTTCCAAGATCTGGAATAAAAAATTTTTTATTTATTAAATTAACCTTAAAGGTTCTTTTGGTTTTTACTCCAATATGTTGCCCAGCTCCACCTTTTTTTTTGGCAAGACCTTTTCTTGGAACATTGTTTCCAAACATGGTCTTTTTCCCTGTTATTTCACACTTCCTAGCCATTTAACACTCCTTTAATTTATTCATTTTTTCTCCAAATATAAATCCATTAACTTTAAAAATAAAGCTAAACTGCCTAAAATATTTTTCATTATACCTCCAAAGTTTAAATTGTTTCCATAGCTTTTAGCAAGTTCCATATCAAGCTCTTTCCAATTATAAATCAGCTCTCTTTCCAAAGAGACCTTTGAATAATCTGAAAGACAATCTTGCAAGCGCTGCTCAATAGAATAAACTTTAGAATAATATTCACTTGATATGGCAAACGCCTTTTTATTAACATCTGCTATAATGTTTAACAATAATTTCTCTGAAGATTTATCCCCCACAGAAGCTCTGTGTAGTAATGCATTTATTCTATTACCATATCCGCCTTGCTCTCCTAAACTAGAATCAAAATCAATAAGACTTGCATAAATATTAATTAAGGCATGCATATCATTAGACATTTCTCTTGAAAGCTCTATAAGCTTCCATTGGCCTTTAATAATAAGCAAATTAATAATATCATTAAGATCTTTTTTAACAAAATGAATAGTATATGTTCTCAAATAAACTAAAAGCTCACAATAAATATACCCTGTAGTGCTCATAATTTTAGATAAAATCTTTTCATTCATTTTTTCATTATAATTATCCAAATTTAAAAAAGATACTCCTGGGAAAAGTTGCTCAGCCAATATTTTGGATTTACTACTTTTTTGCAAAACTTTAATCTTTTCAATTTCAGTGGCAACATGCTTGGTAAGATCATTAAAAAATATTCTTGCTATTGGATTGATTTTTTGACTAGTAGAAATAGGAAAATAATCCGGATCCCCACTAACATATCTTATTAAATATAATATTTCTTTACTCTTATTTATATCTAAAATAGAAGAAATAATCTTAATCCAGACATTTGATTTAATAGGAAAATCTTCTTTGCTTCCATAAATTTCTAAAATAATGTCATAAAGATTTTTCCAAATAGAAATATTCTTAATGCAAGAGATACATTCTAATAAATCTTTAAGATCATCTATGATAACCCCACATCCTATAGAGCTAAATCTAGGCCTATATACAAAATCATCTTCTGGAAGCAAACTGTCAAAATTTTTAAGAACCAAATAGTATTGATATAAAACTAAATCAAAAAAATTATGCAAAGCTTCATAAGTTTCATCTATCAATTTAATTTGTTCTTGAGTTATGTTTTTAAACAAAAAAGATAAATTATTATGTAATTTTTTAGGAAGATCTGAATCAAAATTTATGTTATCACTTGCAGAAAAAGAATAAATATAATCTAAAGATTTCTTCTGGCTTTCACTTAAATATTTTTCAACAACAAAATGAACAATTTTGTTAGAATTTTTATATCTTTGGGCAAATGGCCTTAAGGGAGAAAAAATTTTATAAAAATTATAAAGAAACCTAGAAAATTGGGGTAAAGCTTGAATTTTCGAAGCATTAAAAAAATTGCTTACTCTGCTTAAACTAATTTTAACTTCTTTTAACCTTTTTTGCTTTATTTGCTCAGAAGTAAGTTCTTTATTAATACTAAACATAGAAAGTATAAAATCAAATAACCCCAAATTCATCATCCCCCTAAAAACTTTTCAATTCCCTTGCTCTATTTTGCAGTTAAACATAGAAGCCAATAATTAACTATAAAAATTATACATAATTTATTGTAAAATAAAATAAAAAACTTGAATAATTTTATGAGAACAAAAAATTTAATACTAATAGCAATTTTACTGATTAACCTCAGCTGTTCAACAAATAAGAATATAGTTGTACTAACTGACAATAAAGCAATACCATTTTATATAAATCAATTTAATATCGAAAATAAACTCAATTTTATAATTAAGTTTAGAAATAATATTGATCCACAAACAATAGAAAAAGAAAATGCACAAATAATTATTTCTAAAAACATTGGCAATACAAATATTGCCAATCATTTTAAATCTATAAAAATCAACTATAATCCAGATTATCCTATTTTAAAATATATTTTCAAGCAATTTAACTACAAAATTATTCCATTAAGCTTTGACATTCCCATTTTAATCTATAAAAATACATACCACATTAAAAAATACATAAACACTAAATATTTAAAAGAAGAATACGAAAATTTCATTAAAGATGGAAAATTTTTTATATCGCCCTATGTTTCTGAAAATTTATTTTATGTGATTTCTGAAATAAACGATGCAAGATTTTCTTTTGAAAAGAATAAATTAAATTACAATGAAAATAAAATTCTAGAAATGCTAGAATATTTCTCATCATTTTTAAATACAAAACAAATAGAGTTACAAAAAGATTTCTTTAATAAATACGGCTACCTTAAACTAAACAAAATATTGCTTAATAAAAAATCTCTTTTAATAACAGGATTGAGTGATCTAACCTTCTACAATAGCTTAAGCAAACAAGAGAAAGCACAAATAAAATTTTCATATTTAATCAACAACAACAATGAAATTGTTATATCAAGCCCAAATTTTATTGGTATTTTAGAAACGTCTATTCTAACTAAAAAGTTTATCCAATGGATTTTAGATAAAAAAACTCAAAAAAAACTAATCGGATTTAGCAATCAATCCCAATCAAATATATGTTTTGGATTTGCTAATGGTTTTACTCCCTACAAAGAATTAAATTTAAAAATAAAACACTCAATTGATGGGATATCTCCTTTTATTATTGACGAAACTCAAATCAATAGTTATTCTTATGCATTAAGCAAAAAAACAATTGAAAAAGAAAATTTACTAATAAATGAATGGTTTTTTTCTAGAATTAAGAATCTAAAAAAAATTAAATATTAATTATACCTTTCCCTATAATTTACAATAATTATTTTAAAAATAAGAAAAAACAATAAAGTAGAAAGAATAGCCAAAGATGTGTAAACACTATTAAAAACATATATAATAAGGGAGGTAAAAACAATTAAAAAATAATTTAGAAAAAGACAAGTAATTCCTGAAAAAATAGCTATCATTAGTGAGATTAGGAAAATCATAACCTTGGAATTGAAATTAAATTCTATTTTAGAAAACAAAGAAATAAAAAACACCCCCATTAAAACTAGCAAAATCGGAGAAATTAGTAAAACCAAACTTAAAGAAAAAATATTAATTAATTTCAAATTTAATATGGCAACCCTATGAAAAGCGCTTGACAAACTTTGAATTCTTAAAAAAAATCCAACCTCAGTAAAATTTGAAAATAAAGCTAAATTTTCTACATTTTCATTAATCTTGACAACCTCTAAAGTATTTGTATCAAAACTATCCATAGACACAAATACTTTAGTAAGAGTAATTTCACTCTGCTCATTATCTTTGTCTAAAACATTTTGATATACAAAATTACCTCTCAAGGTAGCAAATGGAATTTTAATATGCAATATAACATTTCCTGTCTTGTTAAATCTAATAAGCTCAAAATTTTTTATTATTTTAGAATGATTATTAAGGGCAACAACTTTTTGCATATAAATATAATCATAAAAGCCTCTATTAGAATCTGGTTGCAATAAAAATACATTGTTTATTCCGTAATATTCAAAATATTTTTCAATCTCATTAAAAAAAAGATATCTTTTTCTAAGCTTTTCAAGTGATTTATTTTTATAATTCAAAATTTCATTATCACTGGGCAATAGTTTATGAAGATTTAAAAACCCGTAATAAGCTAATTTAAATTTCTCGGTATTAAGATACAAAAAATTTTTTTGCTTTTCTTCAGAGATTAGCTGCATTTTTTCTTTTTCAAAATTTCTATTTTCATTAATAAACTTTAAAGTCAAATCTAAAAGCGCAACAAAATTATCGTCTTTTGTTGCAACATAAGCAATATAAGCAAAGTAATTGGCCGTATAATAATCATTTTGAGAAATAAATTCATTGACAATATTAAAAAAATCTTGTTTTTTAAGGCTTTGCAAAGAATATCTTGAAAAAGTTTTTTTAACCTTTTCCGAATCAACGTCATAACTTGGAATTTTACTATATTCAGATTTCACTAAATAATAATTTGTTAAAAGTTCTTCATTATTTACATAAATAATTCGCATTTTATCATATATTCTAATCAAATTTTCAAGATGTTTTCTCTTTTGTTTCATTGAATTTAATAAATCAGAAGATAAAAAAAATCTATTTGAAGACAAATCTATATCTATATTTTTAATTTTAAGAGATATTTCATTTGCTTCACTTTCAAGAAGATTATATCTATCGTAACTAAACTTATACTCATTTCTCTGAGCAATTATATAAGGCAATATTAAATTAAATATAAAAGTAAAAAAAACCCCTATAATAAAAAATAATAGTAAAAATGCATAAAGTTTAGAAAATAAATACCCATTATATGATTTTAAATAACTCTTTATTTCTTGTTGAACAAAAAAAGCGAAGTAAATACAAATAATAAAAATAAAAAATCCATAAAAATACTTGTAAAAAAGCAAAATAGAATCAAAAAAAGCTGCTATTAACCTATGCTTTTCTAAAAAATTTTCTCCAAAAAAATAAGAATAACTAAAGATTAAACCTATAAAAAAACACAAAAAAATAATAAAGTTGCTCAAAAATGCATATATTTCTCTTTTCATAAACTTTAAGAATTAATTACCATTATATAAATTATCATCTAAATCTTTGCTTATTTTAATATATTCTGAAACAAAGCCAAATAAATAAGTGGAAAAAAAGGTTAAAGCACAAAAAACAAAAGGAATAAAATCAGATATAATGCTCTTTCCTATTATTACATTATAAATCTTGGGAAACTCAATCGAATAGACATTATAAATTTTTAAAAAAAGTATAATAAAAATGGGATAAAGAAATATTGCAAAGCTATTTGAAAAAATAAGATTAAAAACATAAAAAAACGCAAATAACAACAAAGAAATTCCTAATATATTAAAAATTAAATTTAAATAATTGAGTGAGAATAAAAAATTATTCAAAATTTTCAAATCTCTAAAAATAAAATCAACAAAATTATTAAAAATCTTTTGCTCTAAAAAATTATTCCCAATAAAATCAATATTACTAGAATTAAAAAGATTTGATTGGTAAGAAAAACTTTTATCCTTTTTGTCATCCCCTGAAACGATTAAAGCTCCATTAAAACCATAAACATTAGGAGGACTATTGCTAGAAAATATTATTTTACCATTTAAAAAATGTACAACCTCGTCTTTAAGGATAAAATTATTATTTCTATTGCCATTAATGTAGTAAGAATGAAAACTATAGCTAACCAAAAATCCCAAATAAGAAAAGAATAAAATAAGAATAAAGATAATAAAATAAAAATAAAAAGTTTCTCTGGGCGGCTTTAAAACCATTCCATAAAAAGGATGAGACATCCGCATAAAAGTAACAACAAGCGACAAAGGGAAAGAATAAATATAGGCATTGTAATAAAGGCTATAACTAAAAATAGAAAAATTGAAATACAAAAACTTATATCTTAAATAAAAGGTGCAGATAAACATTAAGGAAAAAAGGCAAAATATTAAAATAAATCTATAAATTATTAAAAAGATCAATCTTAAAGAATCAAACATAGCAAATCCTCCCCCTCAAAAATTGAGAACCCTTAAGCCTTTTTGCTATCGACCAAAATATTTTTAATCTTCTTCTTAGCTTCTTCAAAGCTAATTTGCAAAGCTAAGCTGATCTCGTGCTCTAGTATTAACTCAAAATCATTCAAAATCCTTTTTTCGTAAAAGGGAAGTTCTTTTTGAGTAGATTTTTTATATAAAAATTTATACAACTTTGCTGTATCCAAAATATCGCTTTTTTTATAAAATTCATGACCGCCATCTTTTATTTTTTTTGAATCTATTTGACCTTCGAAGTCTTTAATAACATCAAAGACTTCTTCTACCTTTTCCCTGCTAACCAAAGCTCTAATTCCAAAATCATCAACTTTAGAAACAGGAACCATAAAAATCATATCGCTAAATGGAAAATGTATTTCATAATAATCAATAATCTCACCATTAAACTCTTTAGTCCTAATATCCTTAATCGTACCTACTCCATGCATTGGATAAACTACTGATTGATTTAGCAAAAATGCCATACTTACCTCATAAAATATAGATAGTTAAAATTTAAAGGATCATAAAAAAACACTTAAATTGGTTCTAATACTAGATTTATTTTCATAAAATAAATTTTCAAGATATCTATCATTACAAAAACTTATTATTACACTAGGAGTAAGCTTATTGATATTTGCAAAAAACATTTCTTTATTTCTCTTTACAGCTTTTAAATCATAATACCCAATAAAACTAATTTCTTTATGAGATTCTTTCAATCTTAAAAATTTTTTCTTTGAAATTACTTTATCCTTGTCTATAATATAACATGTTTTATGGGCATTTTCTAGTATTCCCATTAATATGAGAAGAACTGTATTTGAATCATAACAATCAATATTAACTCTTTTAAAAATCCTACAAAAAAATCTTACAATCTTAGAATTTAAAAAAACAAGGGAAGAATTTTTAATGCGATTTCTAAACTTTTTAAAAATCAAAACCTTTAGGAAAGCTTTAAGCCCAATAAAAATTACTATTGAATGATAAGGATGCCCTGAAAGATAAGCAAATCTGCTTATAAGCTTACTGCGACTATCAAAAACATCTATAGGTACGCCTAAAAAATAAAATCTGTCTGGTTTTGAATATATGTCTTTTAAATTAGCCATTAAAATCCCCTAATAATGCCTTAAAATAAGCAAGTGAATAAATAATAGCCGTATCCGCTCTTAAAACCGAAGTATTAAATCTTACAAAATTAAAGCCTTTTCCCTTGAAAAAGGCTATTTCTGACTTCGAAAAGCATCCTTCAGGACCTATTATAATCCCAATTTTGCTTAAATTATCAAAACGTTCATTCTTGCTTAAAAGCATTCCACTCTGATGAGCAACATAATATCTAGTAGTTAAAGAATAAGGTAAATAAAAAAAATTATTATAAAAATTAATTTTAGGAACAATTTTATTGCCACTTTGCTTTAAAGCCTCATCTATTATTTTTGAAAATCTTAAAAATTTGGCAGATGTATTTCTTATATCTATTTTGGACACAGAATGATCTGCATTAATAATATTAATTTCTGAAACTCCAATTTCAACAACCTGCCTTAACACCGAATCTATTTTTCTACCCTTTAAACTAGAAATAAAAATACTTATTTCAAAATTATTTTTTTCAATTTTGTCTATTTTATTGGTAGTAAACCTAATAAAATTAGTACCAATTTTTACTATTTCTGACATTCTTAATTCCTTATCTTTTAAAAGAATGTTCAGCTTGTCACCTTTTTTAAGTCGTCTTACATTAACAAGATAATGGTATACGCTCATATCTTTAACAATAATAAAATCACCTACTAAACAATTTGCATCCAAAACAATTTGCTTCACAATTTAATTGCCTAATTTAGATAAATACTCACAAGCTGCTTTTAAAGCCTTGTCATAATGTAGATTATAAATTGGCAATTCTTTATTATTATCTTGATAGTAATTAAAAAACACATACTTGCCCAAAAATTCTTTATCAATTTTATATTTTGGGTTTTCTTTAACAAGATTCTCAACAAAAACATCAATCTCTTGTTCGGTAATGGATTTTTTGTCTTTCAAAAAGCCTTCTATTAGCTTTTTATCAAAAATTTCTTTATATATTGCTGCTTCTTCCTCAGAAAAATCTGGAGATTTTATTTCTAAATCAGGCTCAATCCCAACCTTATGAATACTCTTTCCAGATGGAGTATAATACTTTGAGCTTGTAATTTTAAATCCACCAGTATAAAAAGGAACTACATGTTGAATAACCCCCTTGCCGTAAGACTTTTCGCCTATAATATAGGCTCTTTTATGGTCTTTCAAAGCACCTACAAAAACCTCTGATGCTGATGCTGACGATCTATCTATTAAAGCAACAATTTTTATATCTGAAGGCAAAACTTGTTTTGCGCTTGCCTTATAATCAATAGGCTTGCTAGAATTTCTTGATTTTGTGGAAACAATAGTTCCTTTAGGTAAAATATCATCCGCCATTTTTATAGCTGCCTGAAAATATCCACCAGTATTAAGTCTTAAATCCAAAATTAAAGATTTAATATTTCTATTCTTAAGATTGTCTAAAGCTTTGCTAAAATCTACAGAAGTATGTGGATTAAAGCTTACTATTCTTATATAACCAATATCTGAATTAATAACATCATACTTGATTGTTTGAATTTCTATCTTTTCTCTTGTAAGTTCAAAATCCAATTTTAAATTTTTTCCCCTAAGAATAGATACTTTAACTTTTGTACCCTCTTTACCTTTTAAAAGATCAACGACTTGATCTACTTCCATAGAAGAAACACTCTTACCATCAACAGCAGTAATACAATCTCCAGATTTAATTCCAGCCTTATACGCCGGACCTCCCTCAAAAGGTGTAACAATAGAAACACAAGCGCTATCGCTATTAGGATCAAGATTTTTTATCTTGTCTTGCTTATCTTGAGAATGCATTTTTTTTATTATAGAAATTCCAATACCAACATAATCTCCTACTGTTGTTTTTGAAATTTCTTCTAAATCTTTTTTTGTCAAATATTGAGAATAAGGATCGCCTAGAGCTTGAAATATCCCTTTTAAAGCACCTTCAAAAATCACCTCATCGTTTACAGGTTCAACATAATTTTCTTTTACAAATTCAAAAGCTTGAATCATCATCTGCTCATAGCTAGATCTTGATAACTTATTATTAGATTTATCAACAGCAAAAATAGATTCAACAATCACTAAAGAGCTTATACCTAGAGTCAACAAAAAATACAAGCATATTAAAAATTTATTTTTCATTTATTCATTCCTAATGCAAAAATTAAAACTTGATTTTATTTCCATAATATAATATTTTAAAACTATGTTAAACTCACATCCTAAAAAAAACCAAAGCCTTAAAAGAGCAAGCCTTATTGCATTGCAAATACTCGAGAGTCTTTTAGTTCTAGCCTTACTATACCAAGCCATTAATAGATTAATTTTTATTAATAATTACTCCATAAAGTTTATGCTCACATTTATCTTATACTCACCTGAATTTTTCATGGCTAATTTAACACTCTATTATTTTATCTACGAAAAATTTAAAATTCTTCACAGTATTATAGCAATAACTAAATTGTTCCAAATAATATTAACAATATTATTATTTATTCTGGGGTTTACTTTTAAAATGTACATCTATCAAACCTCTCTGGCTATCCTTTTAGGGATTACAGCAGTTTATCTAGTATTTAATATAATAATTTTAGCACTAATTAACTCAAAAAGAAAAACAATGGAGTAAAGCTTGATTACTATTCCTGTAGCTAGTGGTAAAGGGGGAGTTGGCAAATCCCTTTTTTCGGTAAACATAGCAATTTGCCTAGCAAATGAAGGAAAAAGTGTTTTGCTTGTTGATCTTGACCTTGGAGCATCTAATTTGCATTCAATGCTAAACATTATACCAAAAAAAAGTCTCGGCACGTTTTTAAAAACAAAGATTAATTTTTCAGACATTATTATTAAATCTGGAATTAAAAATCTAAACTTCATTGCGGGGGATTCTGACATACCAGAACTTGCCAATATAGCCACTTCTCAAAAAAAAACTATAATAAAAAATTTAAAATCTTTAAAATATAATTACCTGGTGATTGATCTGGGAGCAGGAACAACTTTTAATATTATTGACTTTTTTTTAATGTCAAAAAGAGGAGTAATAGTAACAACACCAACAGTAACAGCTACAATGAATGCATATTTATTTCTTAAAAATATAATATTTAGGCTGTTGTCAAGCGTCTTTAAAAGAGGAACAAAAGGAAATGAAATTCTCAGGGCAATAAAACAAAACTCAATCGATCTTCAAAAGGTGTATATACCTAATTTACTGTTAAAACTAGAAAGCGAAGATCCTGAAAATTACTCCAAATTTAACAAATTGTTTAAATCAATTAGCCCTTTTATGATATTTAATATGCTCAAAACTCCCAATGACATTGAAAAAACTGAAAAAATAATAAAATCAGCAAAAAACTATTTAAGCATAAATTTACAAAGTATTGGAGCAATCTATAAAGATGAAATAGTTGATCAAGCCTTAAACAGCAAAATCCCTATCACTATATACAAACCTACAAGCTCAACCTCTAAAAGTATAAAAAAAATTGCCAAAAAATTGATTGAAATTGAAGATTTAACAAATGATGCTGAGCTTTTAAACGAAGAAGATTTAAATGAAAGTTACGATTTCGTGTTAAGAGAAGCTCAAGAAGAATATATTGAAAAAATTGAATACCTTGAATCACTAATAAAAAACAAAACAATAGAAAGTAGTGAAATTATTGATATAATAAAATCTCAGAAAAGAGAAATCGAAACATTAAGAAAGCAAAATATATTATTTAAAAAAAAGCTTTTTGAAAAGTTTGAAAAGACTAAGGAGGTCTAATGCCAAATTATATAAATTATCCAAGTTGGTTACATCCTGAAGTAATTCAAGGCATACCAATTACATGGTATAGCCTATCTTACATTTTTATAATAACAATCTCTTATAAGTTTATTTGGTATCAACTACAATCAGACAGAATTGATATTAAGAAAGAAGATTTTGAAACATTTATGTTCTCACTTGTACTTGGAGCAATTTTGGGAGGCAGATTAGCATCTACCTTAGTTTACGACAAATCAGGGATTTATTATTCTCATCCTTGGTTAATCCTTTTGCCATTCGATCAAAATTGGAATTTTACAGGCTTTAGAGGCATGGCCATCCATGGTGGTTTTTTAGGCGCAATAATTGCTCCTCTAATCACAATAAATACAAAACTTAAAAACACAAATGTTAAAAAATATTTTCTAAAACTAACAGATTATGGATCAATAGCTTTTTCTTCTGGATACATACTTGGAAGACTTGCTAATTTCGCAAATGCAGAACTTTATGGAAGAGTAATAAAAGGAGGAATAATATTCCCTAATGCAGAACCATTTGACACAAATATACCAGGTGTAAAAGAATTTGCATCATCCGTAGGGCTTGAAATTCTGCCTCATGACCTAGTAATCAACCTTCCAAGAATACCTTCTCAGCTTATTGAAGGATTTTTCGAAGGACCTGTAACTTTTATGTTACTATGGTTTTTATTTAGAAAAATCAAAAAATATGATGGATTTATTTTTGGTATATATATAATGCTTTACGCTTTTTTCAGATTCTTTATTGAATATTTAAGAGAACCTGACAAAGAACTTGGATTTATAATAAACTACAAGCCAATTAAAAGTCTGTCCGAATTTTCTTTTTTAAACATATCAATGGGACAAATTCTATCACTAGCACTAATGCTCTCAGGTTTAATCTGGATAATAGTAACTAAAAAAATAGCAGATAAAAAAATAAAAAATAATAATAACCTGGCATACAAAAATTAAAATAAGAGCAAGCCAAAAAAATGCAAGAGGTTAATAATTATCAAAATATAAATTCTATTGTAATCTCTAAAAAAGAAATTAATATTAAAGATCTTATAAGACTTAAATCAATTTTTAACTTAATTCAAATCGTAAAATCTGAAAAAGCTTTATACAGTGAATATGTAAAACAAAATAATATTAAATTCGCTATTATTTATAATTATGGAAAACCAATAGATTTTTCAATAAATATTGCAAATGAATTAAAAAAAACAAACAAAATTCACTCTATTATAATTAGCAATGAAAAATTTGATAAGGAATATTTAAAACTTAATCACATAGAAATAATAAAAGATATAAGTGAATTAGAATATAAACAAAGTTTAATACACCAAAAAAAACTATTTTGCGACAATAAAAACACAGCTCTGGATTTCTTTTTAAATTTATCAGAACTCATTAAAGAAATAGTAATCATTACAAATACCGAAAATGAAATTATTTATATCAATGAAAAAGGTAGTAAAAATCTTAATCTTCCAATGAAAACCTCTGGAAACACAATCAAAGTAACTGACATAGATATTAGAGATTGGGAAAAGTTAAAAAAAATAGATTTAAGTTGGCATACAAATTCTATTCCTGAATTTAAAAATATATTAATAACTGATTGTCTTTTAACATTAAAAAATAATAAAAAACTACATGTAGATGTATTTATTAGTATAATCGATCAAAACAATATTGACAAATTAATAACAATAAAAGAAATACCAAGCCCCAATAACATAGAAAACTATAAATACCTAGAAATTGTTGATTCACAAGACGAGATTCAAGCTTTCAAAGAAATTGAAAAATTACTAGTAAACCATATAGATATTTACAAAAAAAAAAGGACATATTTGCTTAATTTAGACCTATCTCTAACAACAGAATATAAATATAAAGAGAATAAAGAAAAACTTAATATAAAAATACTTAAAATAATGTATTCAAAAATAATGTCATTATACTCTGAATATATTTTCAAGCTAAAAAACAACAATTTAATAGTAATCATATGTACAAGTGGCGATGAAAAAAAAATAATTGCAATTGCCCAAAAAATCAAAAAAACAATTACGCTAGCATTAAAAAAAGAAGATATTATTATATTCGAATTCAATATTGGAATAATAGAAGTAAATTTAAGAGAAAACTTAGAATTCAAAATCCCTAAATTAATGATGGCTACAAAAATATCATCAGAATACAAAGAATCTGATCCTATTATATACAAAGAAGAGCTACCAGAAGCGGTAATTTTAAAAAATCAAAACAAAATCTTTCAATATATACTCAAAGCAATAAAAAATGATTTTTTTACTCTTTATTATCAAAAAATAAATCCTCTTAAAAAGAACTTAAAGCCCAAAATAGAAATCTTGACAAGACTTTTTGATCATATGGGAAAACCAATTCCAAATGATCAAATTTTTAGTTTAATAGACAAATATAATTTAACCGTTGAAGTTGATCAATTAGTGGTTAAAAAAGCTTTAAGGGAATATAAAAGTTTTGTATCAAAAAATGGGATACACGTTTTCTCAATTAACATATCTCCTTATTCGCTAAAATCTCAAAACTTTCGAATATTTTTAAGAGATATTTTATTAAAAAGCCAAATCCCACTTCAAAATATATGCCTAGAAATAACAGAAACTGGAATTCTTGAAAATTTTGAGATAATAAATAAATATTTTCAAGAATTAAAAAGTTTTGGAATCAAACTAGCGCTTGATGATTTTGGAAGCGGACATACATCACTCTCATATATTAAAACACTACCAATAGACTTACTCAAAATAGATGGATCTTTTATAAAAGCAATAAACTCTAGTGAAATAGATTTTGTAATAATAGAATCAATTAAAAAAATAGCAGATACAAAAAATATAAAAATTATTGCCGAATTTGTATATAATGAAGAAATATTAAAAAAAATAAATGAACTAGAAATAGACTATGGACAAGGATTTTTATGGCACAAACCAGAACCAATATAAATTCTAAAAACAGTAAAATCTAAAAATATATTCATGACTAAATTTTATTAAATTTCAAAAAAAATATTTTACATTGGGAAAGGAATAAAATTAATGGAAAAAAAAATAGCATTAATTGCACATGATAAAAAAAAGGATGATTTGGTAAATTTTGTCAAACAAAACCATCTCTTTTTATCCAAATTCAAGCTTATTGCAACAGGAACAACAGGGTCTAGAATTCAACAAGCTACTGATCTTACGGTTATCAAATATAAATCGGGCCCTATGGGCGGAGATCAACAAATTGGAGCTGAAATAGCTGAAGGGAATGTCTTGGCCATATTCTTTTTTAGAGATCCTCTAACAAGTCAGCCTCACGAACCAGATGTGTCAGCTCTTATTAGGCTTTGCGATGTACATAAAATACCACTTGCAACCAACATAAAAACAGCAGAAATTTTAATAAAAGGACTTGGGGATTTGATTTCAAAATAGGCTTTAATTTAAAATTAAAGCCTAAAAAATCAAAAATATAAATTAATTCATCATCATAGGTGAAACTTTCTCAACACCGTTGATAATATAATTAATAGATTCAAAAAAAGTCTTAGCATCTGAATTATTCTTATCAACTGTAATTTCTAATTTTAAATTTTTAATATTAAGATCTCTAAAAGTACTAATAAGATCACTTTTAGCACCGTGCAAATTACTATTTATAATCTTTTTAAAATCGGAGTCAATCCCAACAAAAATAAACGCTTCTTTTCCAGAAATACTAATTGGGGCTTCTCCTGCATAAATATTATCATAAAAATAAACTATTAACTTTGCGTTCTCTTTTGAAGGTATTGTTTCAAAGTAGCCATCTTTTTCAGAAAAATAAAAAACCTTTATATTTTTCCCCAAACTTTTTCGATCATTTTTTGAATGAACTACTCCCATAGCATGAAAAACATGACCAATAGTATGTTCATCTATTTTAGAAGTATCATCAAGCTTAGAAGAGCTATCCATTTCTTGCTCCTCAACATATTCATTTGAGGTATCTTTTGAAGTGCACGCAATTATTAAAAAAAACAAAAACCCCATTAAACAGTTTTTTAAAAAACCATTTTTATACATAAAAAATTCTCCCTTATAATTAATTAATTAATTAATAATATTAAAATTAAAGGTAAGTTTACAATAAATAATTTATTTTGTATACACTTTAAAAACAATTAAAATGCTAAAATTAAACAGGAGGACTTATTAATGAAAAAACAAAATCCATGGCTATCTTTAAGCGAAGAAGAAAAAAATCAAATTTTCAATTTTTCTGAAAGTTACAAAAAATTTATAAGTAAATTTAAAACAGAAAGAGAAGTTACATCCTATGCTCTAGATAAAGCAAAAAGAAGGGGATTTCTTAACGCTGAGGAGAAAAAAAATTTAATGCCAGGCGATAAAATTTTTTATACCTGTAGAGAAAAATCTGTTGCTTTTGCTATTATTGGCAAAAATCCCATTGAAAATGGAATGAATTTAATTGTTTCTCATACGGATTCACCAAGGCTTGATGCAAAACCTTCGCCAATCTCTGAAGAAAACAATCTTGCATTTCTTAAAACTAACTATTATGGGGGAATAAAAAAGTACCAATGGTTATCTACACCCCTTTCAATAAGAGGTGTGGTATTCTTAAAAAATGGAGAAAAGGTTGAAATCAATATTGGCGACAATGAAAACGATCCTGTATTTGTAATTCCCGACATTTTACCTCATCTTGACAGAAAAATACAAAGAAATAGAAAATCAGATGAAATTATTGAGGGAGAAAATCTAAAAATTTTAATTGGAAGCCTGCCAATTGAAACAAAAGAAAAAGATAAAGTCAAAATGGCAACTCTGCAACTAATAAAAGAACAATACAAAATAGAAGAAGAAGATTTCGTATCATCAGAAATTGAAATAGTACCTGCAGGAACAGCAAAAGACATTGGACTTGATAAAGCTTTAATTGGTGCTTACGGACAAGATGACAAAATATGCGCCTACACTTCGCTAGAATCCATATTTGATCTTGAAGAGGTTCCAAATAAAACAGCTATTTGCTTTCTTGTAGATAAAGAAGAAATTGGCTCAACAGGTTCAACTGGACTAGACTCAAGATATCTTGAATATTTTGTTTCTGACATGATTTTTAAAATTAAAAAATCAGAATATAATAACCTTCATGTACAAAAAGCTTTATGGAATTCAAAAAGCATTTCTGCTGATGTTTGTGCAGCAATAAACCCACTATTTAGCTCAGTTCATGACGAACAAAATGCTCCTCAACTTGGCTATGGCATACCCATAATGAAATATACAGGACATGGTGGAAAAAGTATGGCTAGCGATGCTGACGCCGAGCTTGTTTCTTATATTAGGCAATTATTAAATAAAAACAATATAGCCTGGCAAGTAGCAACGCTTGGAAAAGTAGAAGAAGGCGGAGGAGGAACTGTTGCTAAATTCTTAGCTAGCTATGGAATAAGAACAATAGACATGGGACCTGCTGTTATAAGCATGCATTCTCCAATGGAAATAACTTCCAAATTTGACTTATACAATGCTTACTTAGCATATAAAGCTTTCTACAAGGAATAAAATTGCTATGGCAGACCTAGAAAAAACAAATAAAATCAAAGTAGCAGAGCATATTATAGAATGCTTTGGGGGAATCAAAAATATTAAAAATATAAAAAAAGACATAACAAGAATAAAAATTTTAGTAGACAGTAATTCTTTAGTAAAAAGAGATGATTTGACAAAAAATGAACACATAATAGGAACTATTAAATCTAATGAACTTACAGAAGTTGTAATGAATTTTGAAATAATAGAAGATGTCTATAACAAAATTTTATATATGATGAATGATCAAAAACAATAAAGCCTCCACAGAGGCTTTATTTTATTGTTTAATATCCCTCATATACTCAATAACAGATTCAGGCCCTAACTCTTTATTCAAAATTTTATATATAACACTTAACAAGCTATTAGGATTGAGATCGCGATTTAATTCTTTTAAAAGGGAAAAAATCGATTTGGCCGCCAAAACTCCTTCTGGCAAATATCCAATTTTTTCAATATTGCTTATCAAATCATCTAGACTAAAAAAGTTTTCTAAAATGTTTTTGCTAACAATTTCATTACCAAATCGTCTATTTCTTCCCAATATGCTTCTACAAGTAACATCTAAATCACCAGAACCAGACAAAAATAAAAACGTTTCAATATTTTTTCCCCCAAGCTCAATTGCAATATCTTTCATATTATTTAAGGATATTGAAAATAAAAATGATTCTGTATTATTACCTATTAAATTGGGATAATTTAATTTATATGCATCTAAAATTCCAAATGCAATTGCAAACACATTTTTTAAAGCTGCTGCTATTTGCACCCCAAAAATATCATTACTATAAAACAAAGAAATTGGGGTTTTCCCAAATAAATTAATAAACAAATATGCATTTTCCCTGTTGTTACTAGCCGCAACAAGGCCTGTTATAACACCAAGTCCAACTTCCTCAGCATGACTTGGGCCAACAATATAGGTAATTTCATCTTTATATCCTTTCATAACTCTCTCAGCAGCTTCAACAACGGGCTGAGTTTTTCCATTAAAAGTAATAAACCCTTTTGTAAGTATTGCTAATTTTGGCTTTATCTTTAAAGAATTAAAAAATTGATCCAATTTTTTTAAAATATTAACAGTAAAAAGAGAAGGCGTTGCAATTAAAATATAATCAGACATAGCTGCAACTTCAAATAAATCTGAACTTGCAACTAAATTTTTTGGCAATTTAATTCCCTTTAAATATTTGCCATTAACATTATTATTATTAATACCATTCTTAACATCTTCTTCAAAAGACCATAAAAAAATATTAAAATCAAATTTATCTGCCAAAGACTTAGCAATAGCTGTCCCCCAAGCCCCCGCTCCTATTACTGACACTTTCATAAATACTCCCTATAACCTTATAAAAACTCATATTTTATTATTGTTTCATCTAAATAGATTTTTATTTTACCAGAATTTTCAATTTTCTTAAAAAGAATTTCATCTATTAAAAGTTTCCCCACTTCTTTGAATATAAATTTTTTAACACTTCTTAATCCATAACCTTTCCCATAAACCTTTTCCCGAATATAATCAACAACACTTTTTTCAAAAAAAATATCAAATTTTTTATCTCTTAATATCCTTGCAAAACGATTAAGCTCATTAAAAATAATTTTTTCAAAATCTAACTCATCAATAAATTTAAATAAAAACACATAATCTATTAACTCTAAAAATTCATTGGGAAACCTCTTCTCTAATATAAGATTAAAATCATTTTCTCCTGCCATTTTATTTTTAAAGCCAATGCTATTAAGCTCATTATTCTCTGCATTGACACTTATTACTATTAAACTTTCTGATAAACTTGCCTTTCTCCCAAGACCATCAAAAAGTTTACCTGTTTTAAACCCCTCTAAAAAAAAATCCAAAACCCTTTTATTACATTTATCAAGATCTGACAGGAAAACAATAGAATTAGAAAATTTATTCAAAAATTTGAAAAATCTAGTAGATTCATAATACCCCTCATTACTTAAAACAGGCCCAATTAATCTATCAAGAGAATTAAAATCGCCATACTCACTCATATTAAGAGTAAATTTTGGAATTTTAAGCTCTTCTGACAAAATATCCACCAATTTGCATTTTCCGGCTCCAGAAGCACCAATAAAAGCAAATATACCAATAGTACTTCTATTAGCAAGTATATTAAATTTTAATAATTTAATATTTAATATTAAATCAGATGCCAAACTATCATTTATAATAAGTTCTTTTTTTATTCTATTTTCTAAATTAATCAACAATTCACTATTGTACTCTTCAAAATTAAAAATATTAGAACCAATAAGAGACTTAATCAAATCACAAACATCATCTTTTGTTATGATCCTTTTTATGTTTTCAAGTTTAAACTTAGAACCTAATTCATCTAAAATATCAAAAGCTTTGTCTGGAAGAAATCTATCTTTAATATACTTTTGAGACATGACAATGCAAGCTTGTATTGCCTCCTCAGTATATTCTACATTATGATATCTCTCATAATCTTTTTTAATCTCTTGCAAAATATTATAGGTGTCATCAAAATTTGGCTCTTTGAGCTCTATACTCTGAAACCTTCTCATTAAAGCCTTATCTTTTAAAAAAAATTTTCTATATTCACACTCAGTAGTAGCCCCAATAAATTTAATTTTTCCCAAAGTAAGAATAGGCTTCAATAAATTAGAAATATCCATACTGCCAAATGAAGTAGCTCCTGCCCCCACTATCATATGAATCTCATCAATAAAAAGAATAACTTTCTTTCTTGAGTTTAAAAAATCTAAAACCCTGTTAATTCTGCTCTCAAGATCTCCCCTATATTTAGTACCAGAAATAAGCCTACCAATATCAAGAGAATAGATTTCATACCCTATTAAATCCTTTGGAACATTCTCTGTTTTTATTTTATATGCAAGACCTTGGATTAGTACTGTTTTGCCAACACCAGGTTCTCCAAATAGAATAGGATTACTTTTATGCTTCCTAAGTATTATCTGAATTAACCGAAATAATTCTTGCTTTCTGCCAATTAAAGGATTGTGCTTTAAATCTAAAGAATCAATAACGTTTGTTAAAAAATTGCCAATGGAATCTTTATTTTCTAAGAAAATATTATTTTGATCTAACTTACTTCGATTATCATTAAAAATATGAAAGCCTCCTTTACCTTTTGGTGCATTATTATGAATATATTCTGCAATTAATTCGCCATCATAACCTGAAGCAGATTTAGTATTTAAAGCCAAATAATCATGAACTTCAATGAGTTTGTCAAAAATAGTTAAGTTAAAGCCTGAGTTAAGTAACGCATCTAAAATGCTATTTTTTCTTTTTTTAACAAGCACCCACAATAAATCTTTTTCTTGTATTTTATAAGGTTTTTTATAAAAAAAAAGAATACTAATTATATCTTCGTACAAATAATCAATACTAGAAACATTATCTGGGATATAATTGTCTCTTAAGGGAAGTTTACTAAAAAATTCTTCTAACTGTTTATTAAGTTTATAAAAGTCAATTGTACAAAAATTAAGTAGCTCTTTAATTTTATCACTTTTAATCAACCCATAAAAAATGTGCTCTTCTGTAAAAACAAGATGCTTAGACTCCATGAAAAACAAAAATGTGTTAAAAAACAAACAATTTAAAGCTCTTCTGTCATACATTAAAAATCAACTATAAAACAATTCGTAAAAATTTTTTTTTACCTACTCTTAATTCAATTTCATTATTATTAAAATCCTCTTTAGTAAGACAATGATTCTGATTTTCTACCCTTTTACCATTAATATATACTCCTCCAGAATTAATTAATCTTCTACCTTCTGACTTACTAAGCACAATTTTTGAATCTAGCATTAAATTAACCAATAACACCTCTTCTTCTACACTAGAAAAGCTAAACTTAAAAAATGGAATATTACTTCTATCTCCACTACCCCTAAATGCAGCAAAAGATGCCTCTTGAACCTTCAAGGCTTCTGCTTCTCCATGAACAATTTTAGTTATCTCAAAAGCTAAAATCTCTTTGGCTCTATTTAAAGAATTTCCCTTAAAATTTGAAAGTAATTCAATCTCATCTTCTTCTAAAAAAGTAAAAAGGTATAAAAAAGTTTTAACATCAGAATCTGCGGTATTTCTAAAATACTGATAAAAATCATAAATACTGTAAAGACTAGAATCAAGATAAACAGCACCTTTTTCTGATTTACCCATTTTTTTTCCATCACTTCTTGTAATTAATGGAAAAGTAAGCCCAAAAGCTTCTACTCTATTTTTTCTCCTAATCAGGTCAACACCTGAAATAATATTGGCCCATTGATCATCACCACCAATTTGAAGTCGGCAATTTTTAATTTTATTAAGCATATAATAATCATAAGACTGCAAAAGCTGATAATTAAACTCAATAAATGAAAGTCCAAAATCTAGCCTTCTTTTATAAGTTTCAAAACTTAACATACGATTAACAGAAAAATGGATGCCAATATCTCTTAAAAATTCAATATAATTGAGACTATCTAACCAATTTGAATTATGAATAAAGCATCTTGAACTAAACTTAGTTATTCTTTGAAGTTGATTTTTTATCGACAAAGCATTATTACTAATCTCTTTTGAAGATAAAATCTTTCTCAGCTCGCTTTTTCCAGAAGGATCACCTATTTTTGTTGTAGAATCTCCAATCAAAACAATTGGCATGTGACCATGTTGTCTGAGATGCATCATTGCTAAAAAAGGAATCAAATGACCAATATGAAGAGAGCTAGATGTTGCATCAACTCCTGCATAAAAAACTATCTTTTCTCTGTCCATTAAATCACTTAAAACTTTCAAAGATGTACATTGCTTTAAAAATCCACGCCTATGTAAAAGATTTAAAGCAAGATTCATTTATTAAAATCCCCTTTATAATTTAAAATATCTGTTTTAATGTATGAATATAAATCATTAATAAAAATTCTCTTCTGAGTCATATTATTTCTCTCCCTAATAGTAACTGTTTTATCCTCAATAGTGTCATAGTCTACTGTTACACAATAAGGAGTCCCTATTTCATCTTGACGTCTATACCTTTTACCTATTGTTCCACTATCATCATAAAATATATGAAAATCATCACAAAGCTCTACATAAATCCTTCTAGCAATCTCAACAAGCTCAACTTTTTTAACAAGAGGAAATATAGCAATCTTATAGGGAGCCAACTTGGGATGTAATCGTAAAACAATACGCTTATCCCCATCTGAGAGCTCTTCCTCAGAATAAGCATCACAAAGGGACATCAAAACAGACCTTGTAAGCCCAGCAGAAGTTTCAATAACATAAGGCACATATCTTTCTTTTGTTAACAAATCATAATATTCAAATATTTTAGGATTATTAGAGAATTTAGAATGCTGTGTTAAATCATAATTACCCCTGTTATGAATACCTTCTACTTCTTGAAATCCAAATGGGAATTCATACTCAATATCAAATGCAGATTTTGCATAATGAGCAAGCTGTGTTGAATCATGAGCTTTAAATCTTAATCTATCAGGCCTAATTTTAAGAGTTTCTACAAAAAAATTCATTCTATTTTGTTGCCAATAACTAAACCATTCATCTATTTGCTTGGGATGAACAAAAAACTGCATTTCCATTTGCTCAAACTCACAAGTTCTAAATATAAAATTTTTAGTAACTATTTCATTTCTAAACGCTTTGCCCACCTGAGCAATTCCAAAAGGTATCTTAAGCCTTGAAGAATCTAAAATATTCCTAAAATTAATAAAAATTCCTTGCGCTGTCTCGGGCCTTAAATAAATCTCACTAGAACTATCCTCAACTACTCCAATATGAGTCTTAAACATTAAATTAAAACTTCTTGGAGAAGTAAAATTATTTCCAACTTTACAATTCGGACAATTTTTTGACAAATCAACAAAATCAGCTCTAAATCTACTTTTACAATCTTTGCAATCAATCATAGAATCTGAAAAACCGTCAATATGCCCAGATGCTCTCCAAACTTCAGGTCGCATAAAAATAGCACTATCTAATCCTACAATATTCTCGTGTAAATACACCATGCTCTTCCACCACTCTTTTTTTATATTTTTTTTAAGTTCAACTCCCAAAGGACCATAATCCCAAGCTCCTGACAGACCCCCATAAACTTCTGAGGACTGAAATACAAAACCTTTTCTTTTTGCAAGAGAAATAATATCTTCCATTCTAACCATAAAAATATCCTTAATAGCTATTAATTTATTCTTAAAAATTCCTGTGCCAATTTTATTCTTTCAAAGACCTTAGACTTGCCTATTAATTTTAAAGAGTCAAAAAGCGGCGGAGAGACTTTGCTGCCAAGTACTGCAATTCTAATAGGAAGAAGAATTTCTCCCAATTTAAAACCATTATTCTCAGCAAAATCATAAAAAATTTTATCATTTTCCTCTGAAGATCTTTTTTCAAATCCTTCTAAAACAGGCTTTACTAATTCTAAAATAGAACAAATCTCTTTAGCTGTTTTTTTTCTACTTAAAAACTCATCTAAATTCCAAGATTTAATATCTTCATAAAAAAATTTGGTCATATTTAAAGCATCGCTTAGTTTTTTAATTCTACCCTTTATAAGAGGAATTAATAATTTTAATTTTTGGCTCTCTTCTGGAGTACTAGGCTTAGAAACATACCCTTTTTTTTGGAAAAAAGGCAGTAAAAGATTAAATAAATCTTCATTTTTTTTCCCTCTAATATAGTAGCTATTGAAAAAATCCAACTTATGATAATCAAAAATCGCAGGCGACTTATTGATCTTCTCAATTGAAAAAAATTGCTCAAGATCAGTTTTTGAAAAAAATTCTCTTTTATCATCGTAAGACCAACCAAGCAAAGTAACATAATTAATAATAGCTTCTGGGAGATACCCATCTTCAATAAACTGCCTTAAGGCTGTTGCCCCATGTCTTTTGCTTAATTTTTGACCATCATTTCCCATAACCATTGGAAGATGACAATAAATAGGTGGCTTCCATTTAAAAGCTTCATAAAGAAGCGTGTGCAACGGGCCTGAAGAAACCCATTCTTGCGCCCTTAATACATGAGTAATTTTCATTAAATAATCATCAACAACATTTGCAAGATGGTAAGTAGGCAGTCCATCTGACTTAAGGATTACAGGATCAGGACTAATGTCTTTATTTGACCATGTAATCTTTCCAAGCAAAATATCATCAAAGCTAGTATCTCCTTCTAAAGGAATTTTAAATCTAACAACAGGCTTGATTTTTTTAATTAACGCATTCTTAAATTCGTCATCACTTAAATTTCTACAATGTCTATCATATCCGGGTGACATCTTATTAATATTTTGAATTTTTTTAATTCTTTCCAGCCTTTCAGGACTACAATAACAATAATACGCATGCCCAGATTCAATTAAATATTTAGCATACTGCTTATATATTGCACTTCTTTGAGACTGAACATAAGGTGCATAATCGCCTCCTACAACAGGGCCTTCATCAAAAGAAATGCCAAGCCATTTAAGACTTGAATAAAGATCATTTTCAGCTTCTGAGAAATATCTGCTCTGATCTGTATCCTCAATTCTAAGTAAAAACTTACCCCCACAAGACCTTGCAAAAAAATAATTAAACAAAGCTGTTCTAATCCCCCCAATATGTTGCAAACCCGTTGGAGAAGGCGCATAACGAACTCTTATACTCAAAACACAACTCCTTCAATAAAAAACATCTTTTTTAGAAAAATCATAAATATAATAAAAAACAACAAAAAATAAATTCGAACTAAGTAGCCTTGTATGCTTAGAATCTATTCTATTTTTAAATTTAAAATATCGATTTCTAATCTCAATTTTCCTGATTTCAAGCAAATCAAAAGATATTTTCGATTTTCGCAATAAATAATAGAAATAAATAGTAAAAATATCATTTTTTAAAAAAAACTTACTTAAAAAATTCACTAACTCTTTTAACTTTAAATGCTCTTCAAATGACAACATGCTAAGAGCCTCACAGTATTTCACCCACTTATTTCTATTGCTCTTATGATTTAAAATTAAACTAGAAGCCTTTTCTTTCTCTCTAAAGCTAATAAGAACAGAATAAAGCTCTACTATTGTCTTATGCTTTAATTTATTGTCTTTTAAATACAAATAAAGCTCGTCAAGGCTTTTTTTATCTTGTTTTATTAAAATAAGCCTAAGAAAAATAGATATTTCAAAAACACTTTTAAGCTTTTTACGAACCATTTTAAGCTTTAAAAAAGTAAATGTATCTTCTATCCCATTTAAAATAAAATACAATCTTGAAGAAAAATATTGAGAATAAATAACATTAAAAACAACCACTAGTAAAAAATAAATTACAATAAATTGGCAATTAAACAAAATAAAGCTTAATTTCATTTGAAATCTTAAAATTGCAAGAAAATAAATAAATAATCCAAGAAATACAATATTAAAGCCTAAGCGTATTTTTTCTACCATAAAAATCTCTTCAAAAGAAGCTTAATTCAAAAATTGAGATATAATAAATACATTATACTAATAGATAGACAATTAATAAATAATATGATATACATGGTTAATAGAGCTTAATTCCAAGGAAATAAATGCAAAATTTTGAAAGCATTATCAAAAACATAAAAAATTCATCATATTTAATAGACAAGGAATTTTTGGTTTGGCCTAAGAATGCATTTATTGAAGACAAAAATATTGAGCTTATCGAAAAATGGAACTTAAAATCATACATTAAAGAGAGAGCAAATTTTTTCAGTGATGATTCTGTTAAAAAAGAATATGAAGAAATACACAAAAAATTCAATGACGAGGCTATTTCTAGTTATCATGTAATAATAAGCAATTTAGAAGAAATTTATGAAAATTGCAAAAGAAATAAAAAAATATATTACCAAGACATTATGCCTACTGTAAAAAAAGTAATAGAATTTTATAAGAAACAGAAAAAAATTTTTATCAAATATTTTAGAATTCCCAAGCTTTCTGCAAACTACCACATTATTCATTCAGTAAATACAGCTATCTTAACAGTGGCCCTTGGGAATGAAATGGGACTAAATAACTATAAAACAGTAGAACTTTGTAGTATTGCTCTTTTACATAAAATAGGATTCCTGTTTATCCCATCAAAAATCAGCGAAAAAAAAGAAGCATTAACTGACGAAGAACTAGAAATAATAAAAAAATATCCCATAATCAATTATAAAGTAGCCTCAACAAGCAATTTGTCACGATCAATATGTTTAACGCTTTTAACACATAAGGAAAATTTAGACGGAACAGGTTATCCTAAAGGACTAACAAGTGAAAACATAAGCATAGAATCAAATATAATAGGCGCTGCTAGCGCCTATTCTGCTATCATTTTAGACAAGGCATACAAAAAATCTTTTAATTCTGGAGCATCTATTATTGAATTAATTAAAGATGCTGACAAAAAATTTGACAAAAGAGTTTTAAAGTTAATAATCAATGCAATATCTTCTTGCCCTTTAGACTTTATTGTAGAACTTAATGACAATTCTATAGCCAAAATAGTAGACATAGACGATTCTAACCCAAAACTTCCATACATAAACTACATAATAAAAAATGGAAAAGTTGTAGACGAAAGTGAGCAAGTTAGCGTTCAGGCTATACCAAACACAAATACAGGAATAAAAAAAATACTCAATCAAAATGAAATAGAACTAATTAAAAATAAACATTCTTTATCAGATAACATATAAAACACTTAAAAGGAGAAAAAGCATGATTTTGATCGTAGCAGCTATGCAAGAAGAATCAGAAGAAATAAATAAAATGATTAATGAGAAAGAAGAGATTGTATTAAATAGCTACCTAGAAAATAAAAAAATTTATAAAGGAAAAATCTTAGGAAAAGATGTAATATCTTTAACTACAGGAATTGGAAAAGTTAACGCAGCTACTTGGAGCAATCAAATTATATCTAAATATAAAATCACTCATATAATAAACTCTGGAAGTTCTGGAGGAATAAAAGAAAGCTCTAACCTTAAAATATTAGATATCATAGTATCCTCAGAAACAGCATACTATGACTTTAACTTAACCAAGTTTGGACACAAAATAGGACAAGTCCCTAATTTACCACAAAAGTTTAAAGCAGACAAAGAGCTATTGAAAAAAGTAACCAATATTATTGACAACAAACTTTTAAACATTGATATCCATATCGGCCTAATACTAACAGGAGATCAATTTGTTGACAATGAAAAAAATCTTGAGACAATTAAAAAAAATTTCAAAGATGCTTTAGCCGTAGATATGGAAGGAGCTGCAATAGCTCAAGTGGCACACATATTTAAAATACCATTCATAATAATTCGTTCAATTTCTGATTTACCAAACAATAACGACAACCATATAGACTTTAATAAATTTTTAAAAACATCATCAATAAATTCAAGCAAAATGACAAAGGAACTTATTAGGCTAATATGAATAAAATAATAGCAGCTAACCAAACTTTAACTTCTGAGGCTGTATCTGAAGGACATCCAGATAAAATTGCAGATCAAATCTCTGATGCCATCCTTGACGAAATGCTAAAAGTAGATAAGAATGCAAAAGTAGCTTGCGAAGTCATAATTACACAAAATTTAGTAGTAATAGCAGGAGAAATAAATAGTCCTGAAAAAAAACACATAAATATAAAAGAAATTGCTAAAAAAATTATTAAAGATATAGGCTATACAAATATTGATTATGGACTTGATTATAAAACAATAACGGTAATAGACACCATTGGCAATCAATCACGTGATATTATAAACGCAATTGAAAAAAAAAGATCTAATACCCTTGGAGCAGGTGATCAGGGAATAATATTTGGATATGCTTGCGATGAAACAACAAATTTTTTACCTGCTCCTTATGAACTCGCCAACTCAATTTTAAAAAAAGCTAGCAATCTTAGAAAATCAGGAGCAATAGAATGGTTGCGGCCCGACTCAAAATCTCAAGTTACTATAGAATACGATAAAAACAGAAGGCCTATCAAAATAAAAAATATTATAGTCTCTCACCAACATCATCCAAATATCTCCCAAAAGCTAATAAGACAAACAATAATTGAAGAAATTATTAAGCCCACCATTCAAGACAAATCAATACTTAATGACAATACTACTTATTGCATTAATCCTTCTGGAAATTTTGTAATTGGCGGTCCTACAGGAGACACGGGCCTTACGGGAAGAAAAATTATTGCCGATAGTTATGGAGGATTTGCAAGACATGGAGGAGGAGCATATAGCGGAAAAGATGCCACAAAAGTAGACAGATCAGCTGCCTACATGGCAAGATATATCGCAAAAAATATGGTAGCAGCCGGTATTTCTAAAGAATTCGAGCTACAACTTGCATATGCAATTGGAATTGAAAACCCAATATCTATTCAAATAACTTCAGGAATAAATGATCCTAAATACGCAAACAAAATATTAAATTTCATTGTCAATAACTTCGATTTAACTCCCAATGGTATAATTAAAAAATTAAACCTAAAACAACCCATATATCTTAAAACTTGTACTTATGGTCATTTTGGAAAAAATGAATTTGAATGGGAAAAATTAGATTTTGTAAAAAAAATACAAACGGTACTAAAAAAATGAAAAAAATAACAAGCTTTACAATAGACCATACAAAATTAAACCCTGGAATATATGTCTCAAGAAAAGATACCTTTGAAAATGTGATATTTACTACAATAGACATTAGAATTAAAGCTCCCAACATTGAGCCAATAATTGAAAACGCAGCAATACACACAATAGAGCACATAGGAGCTACTTTGCTTAGAAATAACGAAGTTTGGGCCGAAAAAATAGTATATTTTGGTCCCATGGGGTGCAGAACTGGTTTTTACTTAATAGTTTTTGGAAACTATGAAAGCAAAGATCTTATTGACTTAATATCATGGCTTTTTTACGAAATTGTAAATTTTTCAGAACCTATTCCAGGAGCAAGCGATAAAGAATGCGGGAATTACAAAGAACATAACCTTGATATGGCTAAATATGAATCTTCTAAATACTTACAAATATTAAACAATATCAAAGAAGAAAATTTAAAATATCCCTAGCTTATAAAGCTTACAAAATAGAAAGTATCTCGCTGTCATTTTTTGTTGCTACATCAAGCTGAAAAATAAAGCCTAAAGTTATTTTATGCATTTGATTTAAAAGCAAAGACTTGTTATAAAAAATTGGAGAAATTGAATATTCCAAAAAAATAACATCCATATTAATTCTAGCTCCAATGTCTACCCCTAAAATGACATTATTAAATAATGCCCAATCATGCGAACCTTCAAAACAAATTTTTGCACCAATATATGAAAATTTTAACCCTGTAAAAAAGATTAAACTAAACATTGGAGTATAAGGCAAAAAATAATAATTGCCATATATTCTCATTGAGAATGTAATATCTTTTACTATAAAATAATTTAGAGAATGCTTTAAATGTATTTGATCATCCAACATAAACATAATTTCTTTAGTATAAGGAGTATGGCTTGGCAACAATTTAATATCTAAATTAAATTCCCCACCAAATGCAAAATTTTGAGAAACATTAATACCAAGTCCGCTGAAAAATTGATACCTAAGTCTTTCGTAGAAGAATAAATCTTTAGTAAAATTATCAACACCAACCCCAATTCCATTGTATACATTAAGATAGCCAGGAATTCCTGAATAAACTCTCAATACATTAAACATAAAAACAAAAAAGAAAATAAAGTTTCTTCTCATAAAGAATCCTTTTTGGCAAAATAAAATTAAATATTCATACCTATTTGTATAGACAACTCTTTAAATTTTTCAACCTCAAGATCAATTTTATTGCCTCTCTTAAAACCAAGCCCATCATTTTTAAATCTTGGAATTATATGAAAATGGGTGTGAAAAACCTCTTGCCCTGCAACAGCTCCCAAAGAAGAATAAATATTTATTCCACCATAAATGCCTAAATTTATTTTCTTTAAAGCATTAGAAATTTTTTTACATACACTTAAAATTCTCTCGTTAAATTTATCATCCATATTCAATAAATTTTCACTATGTTCTTTAGGAATAACAAGAATATGCCCAACAGCCAAAGGATTAATGTCCAAAAATGCTAAAACTAAATCATCCTCATAAACTTTATAACTAGGAAGCTCTTTATTTACTATTTTACAAAAAATACAATTATACATTAAAATATCCTATTATAAAAAAAATAACAATCAATATATTTAAATGAAACTTAAACAGCATAACTAACCAAAACCCATTTTGCTATATTAAAATAAGCTATCAAAGTAATAACATCTGCAATCGTAGTAATTAAAGGGCCTGCCATAAGCGCTGGATCCAGCTTGAAAATTTTAGCAACAATAGGTAAAAGACCCCCCAATATCTTTGCTACTGTCAAACTTACCATCAGGCAGGCTGAAACTACAAACGCTATTTTCAGCTTATCAGAATGCTGCGGAGCTACAAAAAATACAATTCTTAAAAAATTAACACTAGCAAGAATTACTCCCACTAGAATACTAACACATATTTCCTTTAAAAAAACTTTAAAAAAATCTTTTACCTTGACAGTACCAAGAGCAAGCTCACGAATTATTAAAGCAGATGCCTGAGAGCCAGCATTGCCTGAAGTATCCATTAAAAGGGGAATAAAACTAGCCAAAAGTACTAAAGACAACATTAAGTTTTGATAATTTGAAATGATTGTCGCTGTAAAAGTAGAAGATACCATAAGGATTAAAAGCCAAATTATCCTATTTTTTGTCATAACCAAAATAGAAGTATCAAGATAAGACGTATCTAGGGGCTTAACAGCCGCAATCATTTGAAAATCTTCAGTATTTACAGATTGAATAACATCTAAAATATCATCGATAATAATAACCCCTATCATTCTCCCTTCATTGTCAACAACAGGAACGCTAGTAATATCATACTTTTGGAAAAGAAGCGCAACATCTTCTTTCTCATCATTAACCCCCACAATATAAAACCCACTACTTCTCATTATTGATGACAAAATGACATCATCTTGAGCTAAGATTAAATCCTCAATTTTTATAACTCCTTTTAAATGTTTTTCATCATCTGTAATATAATAAGTGTAAATATCTTCTTTGGTTTTAGCTACCCTTCTAATATAGTCAAGAGCTTTGCCAACTGTGAAATCTTCTTTAAGTTCAACATACTCAATTGTTACAATCGAACCTGCAGAATCATCACTGTAGGACAAAAATTTATTAATAATTTCTCTATTCTCTTCTGTAGAACTTGCTAAAAATCTTTGAACAACATTTGCAGGAACCTCTTCTAAAAGATCAATAACATCATCAAGATTTAGCTCATCAATCATTTCACTTATTTCTTTATTTGTAAAAGAATTTGCTAATTTGTTTTTTGTAGATTGATCAAAATTAGAAAAAGTTTCAACTGCTATTTTTTTTGGCAAAAATCTGTAGAGTAAAATCAGTTCAGATCCATTAAGTCTTTTAAGAGCCTCAGCAATGTCAAAAGAATCATGCTTTAAAAATTTTTCTTTAATTTTAGAATAACTCTTCTCTTTAAGAAAAATTCTCAATTCATCAATATCTATCATTAAAAGGCCTCCAAAAATTTAAATTTCACAAGACATTTAATGAATCCACCAATTCATCAAAGCTTATCTAACAACATAGAACACCTTCCTGAAGGAATGGGAAGGGTTTTTTCTTTTTTATTTAATATATTTATTGTAAAATAATAAAGTTTTTCAGATTCCATTTTTATTTCCCAGCCTCTTTTCCCTTTATTACAAATTATTGTAGTTTGATTCTTTTTAAGAGATAAGCTTTCTATCCCCATAATCTCAAGAGTTGGTATGTTCCAATATACAGTTTTATCGGGCAAACTAATTGTAAGCCCAATAATATTTTCTATCATCAAGCTAATGCTAAAAAGAGCAAGATAACAAATAAGATCTTTCTCAGTATAAGTTTTTTTATTAGAATCAAAATATGCAGGCCCTTCTTGCATAGGCTTGTAAGCTTCCCAAATGTGCCCTTTAATTTTATTAAGCGGCATTAAAGTATCTAATATATAATATAAATGCCTTATGGTGAATTCTCTTGCAATATTTGCACGACCACAATATTCAAGGCCTTTGATCACAAAAAAATTTATATAAGTATAAACCGAGCCATAATATCCATTACCATCCTCACTAAAACCAGGCTCACTAACAGCAAGAGTTGGGAAAGGATTTGGAGTCCCAAAATGCTTAGTACTTTTTAAATAAAAAATCATTCTTTCTATTCTATCCTCGCTGGGAATCTCAGAAAGCATTGGAAAAAACCCTGCTATTGTCTTAATTTCAAGAATATTTTCATTAACATCAAGATCATAATAAAATCCATCTTTTTCACTCCACATTAAAGAATTAATTTTGACCTTAAGAGAAAAAAATCGTTTTTTGTATTCAAGTGACAAATTTTTATCATTTAAAATGTCTGCTAATTTAGAAATACAATATGCACTATGAACTTGTAATGAATTAAAATCTATAGGATAGTATGCACCTACTCTTGGAGAGTTTTTATAAAAAATTTTATTTACATCAATTGAATAAAGACCATTTTCCTTTAAAAATTTATTCTCTATCCACTTATAATACTTATCAAGAATTGGCAAAACTTCAGAAATTCTCTTTTTATTTCCCGTTTTGTGATATAAATTATATTCAGCCCATGCAAAAATAGGAAATCCAATATTCTCTTCATTATCATCAAGATCAATAATAGCATTGTTATTGTCATATCTAGCTCTGATTGCACCAGATTCTTCCTGCAATTGATAAAATTTATCAATTGCAGATGTAGATGAATATTCCCCATTACTATAGACAAGAAAAAAGCTTGACATACAAGCTTGCATCTGGTCTATATAATTACAATTTTCAGAATAATAATTTTTATCTTTTTTGCCCTTATCAGCAACTTTTTGTAAAACAACCTTGTCTTGAATCCAAGATAAACTTTTATTATAAATATCAATAAAGTCTTGATCATAATAGTAAATTTTAGGAAACATCTTTTTATTCAATGCTAAATCCTCTAATAAATAGAAATGTACTTCTATTTATTATAACACAATAAATATAACATAATTAAAAAATTCAAAATTAGAAAATTAAAATCTTTTTACTTGAAAAATCTATAACTTTAATATTTGTTTTATAAAAATTTCATACCCTTCCTGATTGCAAGGAACAATAATCTCTTTGCTGATTATTTTATTTTCAAGGACTTTTATGTATTCAAATTCATTCGCATTAGATAAGCCAACAACACCATCTCTTAACCCCATTTGAATAATTTTTCCACCTTCCCAAACATTATTATTTTTAAGATATTCGCTAGTAACCAAATACAATGCATCACCAACGTTTTTTATAACAGAAGTAATAAAATTTTTGGGAGCAAGATGCGACTGATCTTGATCGGCTCCAATGAGATAGTAACCATCACCAAGTTTTTTTGCAGCCTCAATAACACCAAATCCTGATAACCCGGCTGCAAAATGAATTATATCTATACCTTTAGAATACATTTTATTAGCCATAATTCTACCAATATTAACATCAGAAAAAGAATTGGTGTATTCACTTATAATCGTTATGCCTTTATTAGCATACTTTGCACCAGCTTCATAGCCATAACGAAATGCATCTACTACACCGCTCTTAACTCCGCCTATAAAACCTATTTTGCCAGAACTACTTTTTTTAGCTGCAATATAGCCAGCTAAAAAAGCACCTTGCTCTATTTTAAAAACAACGCCAATCAAATTTTTAGGAATTTGAACATCATCGCCATAAATAGGATCGATTATTCCATACCTAATTTCTGGATTCTCTAATGAAGCCGATAAAGAAACATCCGTAAGCATGTACCCTATAAGCCAAATCAAACCTGAACCATTCATTTTAAAATTATCAAGATCTGAAACATAACTGGAATAAACTCCAGAGACAGCACTAGAAAAAACTTTTTCAATACTTTCTGGAAAATCTTTTTCTAAACGCAATAACGCCCTATTAGCGCTAGAATTAAAAGATTTGTCATCAAGAACACCATCTACCAACATAGATATCTTAATTTTACTTGAACCAGATTCAGCTCCATTCTTACTAAAGCAAGAAGTCAACAAAATTCCAAATATAAAAATTACAATACTCATACAGAAAGATTCTCCATTTCTATTATTTAAACAAAACTAATGTGTTTTTATACCTAAATTATTAAAAATAAAAAATATAAATTGACTCTTTATTTAAATAAATTCTTTAAGAAATTTTTTATAACTTTCTTCATTACAAGGAACAATAATTTCTTTATTGATTATTTTGCTAGAAAGAATATCAATTTCTTTTTCAAGTTCAAATGGAATCATTTTGGGATTTCTTACAAACCCTATAACTCCTTCTTTAAGGCCATAATTTATTAATTTTCCGCCTTCGAAAGTATTAGTTTTTAAATAATTAGATGTAAAAATATTTAAAGATCTACCAACATCTTTCGTTGAAGATGTAATAACATTATCAGGAGCAAGATATGATTGATCCTCATCAACTCCAATAATGTAATGCCCAGGACCAAGTTCTTTTGCAACCTCAATAGCCCCAATTCCTCCAAGACCTGCAGCATGATGAATAATATCTATCCCATCAGAATACATTTTAGTTGCAATGCTTCTACCAGCTTCAAGATCATCAAAGCTGCCAATATACTGGGTAAATATCTTTATATCTTTATTGGCATACTTAGCACCAGCCTCATACCCATACTTGAAAGCATCTACTATCTCGCTCTTTATTCCTCCTAAAAATCCAATTTTACCTGTTTTAGAAACTTTTGAAGCAATATAACCTGTCAAAAACGCGCCTTCTTGGGCTCTAAAAGTCATGCCTACTAAATTTGAAGGAATAGGCTCGTTAGAATAAACAGGATCAATAATCGCATATTTTACCTCGGGATTTTGTAAAGAAACAGCCTTGGCCACATCGCTAAATCTATATCCAACAAGCCAAATTAAATTTGAACCCGCATCTTTAAGCCCTTCAAGATCAGATAAATGAGAACTTGTTGAGGATTCTTTTAAGAGAAGCTCAATCTTAAATTCCTCTTTAACTTTTTTTATACCATTTAAAGCGCTTTCATTAAAAGATTTATCATCAAAAGTTCCACCAACTATTACAGCTATCTTGGAAATTCCACTCTCAAGACTGCCCTTGCCACTACAAGATAAAAAAATAACACCTTCAAGTAAAATCAATAATAATAATTTATTCATAAACTGTTCCTCTTTTCAAATAAAGCTATACCTAAGTAGTTTATAACTTTGATTTAAATAAATCAAATGCATATTCACTATCAGGAACAATAATTTCTCCACTTATTATTTTATTTTCTAGATCAACAATCTCATTAACTAACCTATCATTTAAAACATCAGGATCTTTAACAATTTCTATTACTCCTTCTTTTAACCCTCGATCAATAACAACCCCGCCTTTAAAAGCTTTATTTTTAATATAATCTGATGAAATAGAATAAATAACCTTACCAATATCCTTAAGTATTGAAGTAATAACATTTTGAGGTGCAATATATGATTGATCTTGATTTAAACCAATAACATAATATCTAGATCCAAGTTCCTTAGCAGCATCATAAACCCCAAGACCAGTTATGCCAGCTATTGGAAAAATAACGCCTACTTTATCCTCTTTATACATGAACTTAGCCATTTCTTTGCCTTTCTCTTTATCGAAAAGAGACGGCGCTTTTTTTGAAACTAATCTTAATTTGGGATTAGCATAAAAAATTCCAGCCTTAAAACCAAACTTAAAATCATTTAAAGATTCACTTTCGGGACCTGTTAAAAATCCAATCTTTCCCTTTCTACTCATCTTAGCAGCAATATATCCAGCTAAAAATGCAGCCTCTTCATTTCTAAACTTAATAGCTAAGGAATTCTTAGGAACTTGAATATCACCATAATCAAAAGCATCTATAATCCCATAACAAATATCTGGCCGTTCATAAGAAAGCTTAACTGATAAATTGGAAAATTGATATCCAATCAACCAAAAAATATTTAAAGGATTTTTTTGCACCTCATAAGCATCCTCTGTCATTGCCTCATTAATAGTAAGAAGTCTTTTACCCTCAATAGGGTAAGGCCTTAAAGATTTAGTTATAAGTTTTACTCCAAAATCATCTCTAAGTTTTACAACGCCCTCATGAACACTTTGATTATAGCCTTTATCGTGAAAGCTACCATTAGCCAAAACACCTATAACAACTTTCTCAGATTTAACAGACTTCCCATTAGGTCTAAAACAAGCCAATACAAATAAAGACAAAACAATAAAAATAAACCTTTTAAACAAAATCAATCCTCTCCTTATAAAGCTTATTTAAAAAATTTAGAATTTTCAAAAATAAAAACATTAACTTTATTTTACTAATAAGTAAAATTCCTTATTTATAAAATAAAAACTTCAACAAACCTTTTTTTAAAAAACTTCTAGCATTAGTAAAAATATGATGATAGAATAAATAATTTTTCCTATCATCACCATAATATCTAAATTTAAACTCTTTTGCAAGATTGATCTGAATTTAAAATTACAACAATTAAAAGATTTTCTAAAATCTCTTTAAAAAGCCTAAAAACATTTCTCACAAACCAATTCCATACAAATCAAGTTAATTTGCTATTTGTAAAACAAAGTTATCATAAGATACCTTGTCATAAGGCACTCTTATTATACCATTCATTATACTTTGCCCAATTTTCAACGATCTGTTATAAATCTTAGAATAATTTGATTTTAAGTTTTCATTTAAAACCAAGCCAAGTCCATCTTCCTTAAGTCCAAAGAAAATATTCTTTCCTCCATCCCAAATTCCAGTTTCTAAATACTTTTTTGTTAAGCTATACATCAATGAGTCAACTTTCTTTACAGCCGAAACAAGAACATTATTAGGAGCAAGATATGATTGGTCCTGATCTACTCCAATAATATAATGATCGGGTCCCAATTCTTTTGCAGCCTCAATTACTCCTATGCCAGAAAGTCCTGCTGCTGCAAATATAATATCAACTCCATCTCGATACATATTGGATGCTGTTGAGCGACCAAGTCCAAAGTCTCCAAATGTGCCAACATATTGAGATACAACTTTAATATTGGAATTTGCATACTTAGCACCAGCTTCGTATCCATACATAAAAGATTCTAAAATTTTTCCTCTCACTCCTCCAATAAATCCGATCTTACCGGTTTTAGACGCTTTGGACGCAAAATATCCTGCTAAAAAAGCTACCTCTTCGGATCTAAAATGAACATTAAGAAGATTTTTGGGCATTTGAATTTCATTATAAACCCCTTCTATGATTGCATAACTAACAGAAACATTCTCGCTAGCTCTTTGCAAAAGAACATCTGACAATCTAAATCCAACTCCCCAAATCAAATCTGAATCACCATCTTCTAGAGTTGTAATATCTCCCAAATGAGAATTGCCTGTAGATGCTTTTTCAATTATATTTATATCAAAGTCTGACTTCAATTTTCTTATTGCCTTAGAAGAACTTTCATTAAATCCTTTATCATCAAAAGTGCCGTCAACTATAAGCGAAATTGTTTTTGAACCTGACTTCTTCTCATCAGAGCCAGAACAAGCAACAATAAATAAAAAAATTAAAAAACAATAAACTTTTTTTAACACAAAAACCCCCTTATTTAATACTTTAATAAAAAAAATACAAATAGCTCTAGTAATACCACAACATATAAATAAAAAAAACACCTTAAAAAAGGTGTTTTTTTTACCATCTATAATGAGTAAAAGCTTTATTTGCCTCAGCCATTCTATGAGTATCCTCTTTCTTTTTAAAAGCAACTCCAGTAGAATTATATGCATTTAAAAGTTCGTTTGACAACTTTTCCTTCATAGACTTACCACTAGCCTTTCTGGCAGCAAAAATAATCCACTTCATAGCTAAAGCCTCTCTTCTCTCTTCTCTAACTTCAACAGGAACTTGATAGGTAGCACCACCTACTCGTCTGCTTCTTACTTCTACTAATGGCTTAATATTATCTAAAGCTTTGCAAAAAACAGCCATCTTGTCACTATCTTCAAGCTTATCAGCTAGCAAATCAATCGAACTATAAAGTATACTCTCGCTTATTGATTTTTTTCCATCGTACATCATTCTGTTCGCAAACTTTGCAACAATTCTAGAATTGTACCTAGTATCAACAAAAATTTTCTTTTTTATTTTTTTATTTTTTCTTGACATATTTAATATTAACCTACCTTTTAGTTAAGCTTTAGGTTTTTTTGTTCCATATTTAGATCTACCCTTTTTTCTATTGTTAACTCCAAGAGTATCCTTGGCTCCTCGAACAATGTGGTACCTTACTCCGGGCAAATCTTTAACTCGACCACCTCTAATTAGAACCACAGAGTGTTCTTGTAAATTATGACCAATTCCTGGAATATATGCTGTTACTTCAAATCCATTTGAAAGTCTAACACGTGCTACTTTTCTTAAAGCTGAATTAGGCTTTTTAGGGGTTATGGTCATTACACGTGTACAAATTCCTCTTCTTTGAGGGCAATTTTGAAGCGCAGGAGACGCGGTCTTCTCCGTTTGACTCTTTCTAGGCTTTCTAATTAATTGATTAATTGTGGGCATTTATCAACGCTCTCCTTTTCTTGAAATTATTAGTAAAATGGTAACAAATATATCGCTTATTTTCAAGTTAAACTTCAGAATCGATATTTTCGCTAACTTTAATTTTTTTATAAAGTCCCATACCAGTTCCAGTAGGAATTAAATGTCCAATTACAACATTTTCTTTCAATCCCCTAAGATCATCTACTTTTCCGGCAATAGAAGCATCTGTTAATACTTTAGTTGTTTCCTGGAAAGAAGCCGCGGAAATAAAAGAATCTATATTAAGGGACGTTTTAGTTACTCCTATAAGAATTGGACTTGCTATTGCTGGCTCACCACCTTGTTCGATTACTTTTCTATTTTGCTCATAAAAAGTATGCTTATCTACCTTTTGCCCATAAACAAAATTAGTATCACCAACTGCTACAATTTTAACCTTTTTCATCATTTGTTTAATTATCACACCAATATGTTTGTCATTAATACTAACACCCTGTTTTCGATAAACATCCTGAATTTCTGCCAACAAAAACTCTTGCAAACTAATCCCACCTAGAATTTCAAGCACATCATGAGGATTAATTCTACCATCACAAAGCATATCGCCTGCCTTAACAATATCTCCATCTCTAACCAAAAGATGCTTACCGGCCGGAATATAATGCTTATGCTCAACCCCGTACTCATCTAAAATATTAATAAGTCTTTTACCTTTTTGAATTGATTTAAATTGCACAATCCCACTTACTTTAGCCATTTCAGTTAAATTCTTAGGAATTCTTGTTTCAAAAAGATCATTAACACGAGGCAATCCCCCTGTAATATCTTGAGTTTTTTCAGAGCCTTTAGAAAGTTTAGCAATAACATCTCCTATATTAATATTCTGACCATCTTCAACTTGAAGATAAGCATCACCTGGTAATACATAAGATGCGACCTCCATACCACTACTATCAATAATAAAAATTCTAGGATCAAGAGATTCAAAAACATTATCCGTAATTCTTTTCTCAATATTACCTGTTTCAGTGTTTATTTCCTCTTTAAGAGTGGTTCCTAAAATAATATCCTTAAATTTAATTTTACCCCTAACCTCTGCAATAATAGGCTCTGCAAATGGATCAAATGTACCAATAACCTTGCCAGATTCAACATAATCACCAACCCCTATTTCAAGCTTTGTACCAGCTTTCAAGATAACTTCTTGCTCTTCTGATACTATTAAAAATTTATCGTCTCTTAATTTAATATACCCAATATAAGAAGAGAAAATCTCTACACCCTTTTTATTAACAAACAAAAGAATCCCTTTGATTACCCTTTGAGAATCTAAAACTTTAATTTCTTTTATGTTCTTAATTTTTTCCTCATAAAAAACATTAATTATTTTTAAAGTTCCCTTTCTTGTAAAAAGAATTCCATTGTCAACATTAACATTAAAACCTTCTATGCTATTAAGTATAAAAGCATTCTTTAAAGATATTTTATCATCTTCACTACCAGCCTGAGCAACCCCACCAATGTGAAAAGTTCTCATGGTCAATTGAGTACCTGGTTGGCCTATAGACTGAGCAGCAATTATTCCTACAGCCTCACCAATGTTAACAGGTTTGTTCTTTGAAAAGTCTCTACCATAACATTTTTGACAAACACCATGTTCAGCTTCACATGTTAAAACAGATCTAATCACAAGTTTTCCAATACCAATTTTTTCTAATAATTCTATTTTAGCTTCTGATATTTCTTCATTTGCATCTAAAACAATCTCACCAGTAATTGGATTTTTTATTCTTTCAATAGAATAACTCCCAACAGCTTTTTCTTTTAAAGATTCCAATATTTCTTCGCCATTTTTTACAGTTTCAACTTTTATTCCGTTTATAGTCCCACAATCTTCTATTCTAACAACAACATCTTGAGCAATATCTACTAATCTTCGGGTTAAATATCCAGCATCAGCTGTCTTAAGCGCAGTATCTGCTAGGCCCTTTCTAGCTCCATTTGTAGATATAAAAAACTCTATTACAGAAAGACCTTCTTTAAAGTTGGAAATAATTGGAAGCTCAATAATATCCCCAGAAGTTTTTGCCATCAATCCTCTCATACCAGCAAGTTGCCTTATTTGATTTCTACTGCCCCTAGCACCAGAATCTGCCATCATATATATAACATTAAATCCATCTCTATCCTTCTTTAAAATTTCCATCATTTTATTAGTAAGTTCTTCGTTTGTCTTTAACCAAACAGAAACTACATTATTATAACGCTCTTCACCAGTAATAACACCTTTGGCATAATCATTTTGAATTTTAGCAATCTCTTTATTAGCCCTATCCACATAAGCTTTTTTTTCATCAGGAACAATAATATCACTCATACTAATTGTACATCCAAACTTAGTAGCGTACCTAAACCCAAGCTCCTTAATAATATCAAGCATTTCAATTACAGTAGAAGAACCATGAACTACATAAACTTTTGATATTAAAATTTGTAGTTCCAAATCACTAAGAGTTTTGTTTACAAATTCAATTCCATTAGGCAAAGCTTCATTAAATACAACCCTACCGGCTGTAGTTTTTTTGTATTCACCATCAATTTTTACATAAATAGAAGCATTATAATCTAGACTTCTATTATTTATAGCAAGAATAACATTGCTAAAGTTTAAAAACTTTTTACCTTCTCCAGCAGTATTCTTTTTTTCCATTGTTAAATAATATAGGCCCAAAACAATATCTTGAGATGGAAAAACAATAGGATGTCCATTAGCAGGATTTAAAAGATTATTTGTTGAAAGCATTAAAGCCCAGCTTTCAGCTTGCGCTGATGGAGTAAGAGGCACATGCACTGCCATTTGATCACCATCAAAATCAGCATTATATGCATGACAAACAAGAGGATGTAATTTTATTGCCTTACCCTCAACTAACACGGGCTCAAAAGCTTGTATTCCAAGTCTATGAAGAGTAGGTGCTCTATTTAAAAGAATAGGATGCTCTTTGATAACAAGATCTAAAATTTGCCATACCTCGTCAACTTCTTGTTCGATTAAATTCTTTGCTCTTTTGATATTAAACACAGCCTCACTTTCAATTAACCTTCTTATCACAAAAGGCTTAAAAAGCTCAAGAGCCATTTTTGCAGGCAATCCACATTGATGGAGCTTTAACTCAGGTCCAACAACAATCACAGAACGACCAGAATAATCCACTCTTTTACCAAGAAGATTTTGTCTAAACCTTCCTTGCTTACCTTTTAAAACATCAGAAAGCGACTTGAGGGGCCTACTCGATGATCCTTTGACAACCTTTCGTTTATGTGAATTGTCAAAAAGAGAATCCACCGATTCTTGAAGCATTCTTTTTTCGTTTCTCACAATAATCTCTGGCGCATTAAGAAGAAGCAACTTCCTTAAACGATTATTCCTGTTTATAACTCTTCTATAAAGATCATTAAGATCAGATGTTGCAAAGCGCCCTCCATCAAGCTGAACCATTGGCCTAATCTCAGGGGGAATAACAGGGAGAACTTCCATAATCATCCATTCTGGCTTATTCCCAGAAATTTTAAAATTTTCAATAATTTCAAGACGTCTTAAGAGTTTTTTATCAGTTTTATCATCTTTGTCTATCATTTGAACCCTAAGCTTAGATGAAAGCCCATCAAGATCAAGATTTTCAAGAAGAGTTTTAACAGCTTCAGCTCCCATCGAAGCATTAAAAGACATTCCATATCGCTCTCTAGCCTCTGTATACTCATCTTCATTTAAAAGTTGCATTTTTTTAAGATCAGTATCACCTGGTTCAATTACTACATATTTTTCATAATAAAGAATAGAATTTAAACTAGATGCTGTAATGTCAAGCAAAAGACCAATTCTAGAGGGTATATATTTGTAATACCAAATATGAGCAACTGGAGCTGCTAGTTCAATATGCCCCATTCTTTCACGTCTCACCTTAAAATGAGTAACCTCTACATTACAACGATCACAAATAATACCCTTATATCTAACTGACTTGAATTTACCGCAATAGCATTCCCATTCCTTTGTAGTACCAAAAATTCTTTCACAAAAAAGCCCATCCTTCTCGGGTCTCAAAGTTCTATAATTAATAGTCTCAGACTTTTTAACCTCTCCATAAGACCAATTTCTAATTTGGTCAGGAGATGCTATCTTAATTTTTATTTTTTCAAAATCTTTTATCTCTTTCATAAAAACTCCAAAAACCTAACTTTTATTAATCAATTCTTCTTCTTTTTCTGTCAAAGGAACCTGATTCCCATTATCATCGTAAATTGACAAATCAAGTCCAAGCCCTCTAAGCTCTTGCATTAACACATTAAAAGACTCGGGGATACCTGATACATTAGTAGGAATACCTTTTACTATATTTTCATATATCTTAACTCTACCCGACATATCATCAGATTTAACTGTTAAAAGTTCTTGAAGAGTATGCGCCGCACCATAAGCTTCAAGAGCCCAAACCTCCATTTCTCCAAGTCTTTGCCCACCAAATTGGGCTTTCCCTCCAAGAGGTTGTTGAGAAACAAGAGAATATGGACCGGTTGATCTTGCATGCATTTTATCGTCAACAAGGTGATGCAGCTTAAGCATATAAATAACCCCAACCATTACTTCATTTTCGAACGGCTCTCCTGTATAACCATCATATAAAATTTCTTTAGAAGTTGGATTAAATCCGGCTTTTTTTAATTTTTCTTGAATTTGTTCATTTGTAGCAGATTCAAAAACAGGAACATTATAAGATTCACCAAGATATTTGCCAGCAAGGCCCAATTGAGATTCCATTAACTGCCCAATATTCATTCTAGATGGGACTCCCAAAGGATTTAAACATATGTCAAGAGGAGTTCCGTCTGCAAGATAAGGCATATCTTCAACAGGAAGAATTTTTGCAACAACACCCTTATTACCATGTCGTCCAGCCATTTTATCACCCTCTTTAAGCTTCCTTTTTTTAGCAACATAAACCTTAAGTATCTCTTCAACCCCAGGAGAAAGATTGCCAACATCCTCTTTAGTAATTCTTTGAACATCAATAACAGTGCCTTCAGTACCATGAGGAACTTTTAAAGAATTATTTTTAACATCTTTTGCTTTTTCTCCAAAAATGGAAGTTAAAAGTCTAAATTCAGGAGTAATATCTCCTTCTGACTTTGGAGTAACCTTACCAACAAGAATATCGCCTGGCTTTACATAAGTTCCTATACGTATAATCCCATTTTCATCTAATTTGTTTAATATCTTTTCGCTAACATTCGGTATATCTCCCGTAACCTTCTCAGGACCAAGTTTAGTTTCTCTTACTTCTATACTAAATTCTTTAATATGAATAGATGTATAAAGATCTTCTTTTACAATTCTATCAGAAATCAATATAGCATCTTCATAATTAAATCCATTCCAAGGAATAACTCCTAGCAATAAATTATTGCCAAGAGCAAGCTCCCCATATCTAGTAGCAGGGCCATCAGCTATTATCTCACCCCTTTCAACCTTTTGACCCTCTTTAACCAAAACGGATTGATTAAAGCAAGTATCTTGATTTGTTCTTTCATACTTAACAATATGATATTCATCTAAATCTTTAGCATTCTCTGATTCAAAAGGCTTGACAACTATTTTACTACTTGTTGCAAGAATAACTTCTCCACTTCTTTTAGCCTTAACTACTACTCCTGAATCCTTTGCAACAACACTTTCCATGCCCGTACCAACAATCGGAGGTTTAGGAAAAAGAAGGGGTACTGCTTGTCTTTGCATATTAGAACCCATAAGAGCTCTATTTGCATCATTGTGCTCAAGAAAAGGAATTAATGCTGAAGATACTGAAATTAACTGCCTAGGAGAAACATCCATATAGTCTATATTTTTAGGGCTTGTTGTGGTATAATCACCAGAGATTCTAACAGAAACTAAATCTTCAAGATACTTTCCGCTAGAATTAAAAGCAGCATTAGCCTGCGCAATACACTTTTTCTCTTCATCAATAGCGGACAAATACTCTAATTCATCAGTTACTTCTCCATTAACAACTTTCCTGTAGGGAGTTTCTAAAAAACCATAATCATTAACTCTAGAATAAGTAGCCAAAGAAACTATAAGTCCAATATTTGGCCCTTCAGGAGTTTCAATAGGGCACATTCTGCCATAATGGGTATAATGTACGTCTCTTACTTCAAATCCCGCTCTATCTCTTGAAAGTCCCCCTGGCCCAAGAGCATTAAGACGTCTTTTGTGAGTAAGTTCGGCTAAAGGATTAACCTGATCCATGAACTGCGAAAGCTGACTAGTTGCAAAAAATTCTTTAACAGCAGATACAATAGGCTTAACGCTTATTAATTCTTGGGGCTTTAGATTAAAAACTTCCTTGTTAGACATTCTGTCTTTTGCAATTTTTTCAACTCTTGACATCGCACCTTTATATATATTAGTAAGAAGCTCTCCAACAGAACGCACTCTTCTATTTCCTAAATGGTCAATATCATCAAGAATATCATGACCTTCGTATATTCTCAAAAGATGAGATATTGTGTTAACAATATCATCCATAGTTAAAACCGATGTACTTAAATCATCAAATCCAAATTTTTTAGAAAGTTTATAGCGCCCCACACGTCCAAGATCATATCTTCTTTCAGAAAAGAATATAGTTTTTAAATCATTTTCAGCATTATCAATCGATATTGGCTCACCAGGAAAAAGAGAACCATAAACAGCAAGCATAACTGATTCTTTTGGAAGCTCTTTAGAGCCATCCTTTAAGGCAAAAAAAGCATCTTCTTTTTCAAGACAATTTAAAATAACATTAGAGCTCACAAAGTGCTTTCCAGGAATATCATCATAACCATCAAAATCAACAAGCTCTATTTCATTTATTCCATTTTGTAAAAAATCTTCAACATCTTGTAGGGTAATCTTATCTCCTGCTCGATAATACATATTCTCTCTTATGTTAATACTTTTGGCTAAATATTGACCCGGAAGATCTCTTTTTGTACCGTCTTCAACTTTAATTCTTTTAGTATTGTAAAAAGTTTCTATTATTTTTTCTCTTGTATCAAAACCTAAAGCTCTTAAAAAAAGAGTTATGAGTATTCTTTTTTTCCTATCTATCTTTACATAAAGATAATCTTTTTTAGAATCAATCTCAAATTCTAACCAAGAACCACGATAAGGAATTATTCTAGCAGAATACAAATCTTTTTCTTTATAAAAAACAACTCCTGGGGATCTGTGAATCTGAGAAACAACAACCCTCTCAGCCCCATTAATAATAAAAGTCCCCCTTTCTGTCATTAAAGGAATAGTTCCCATGTATACGTCTTTTTGCCTTATTTCCCCAGTAGTCAAAAATTGCAAATTTAGCCTTACTTTTAAAACAGCTTCATAACTTTGCCCCTTTCTTTTGCATTCTTTTTCTGTAAAATTAAGAGAATCATTTTCTATATAGTATCTTTCATACTCAAGAGCAACATCGCCATTTCCACTTTTTATGGGAAATACATTTCTAAAAACAGACTCAAGGCCCTCATTAAGTAAAGGTTCTTTATTTTTTAATTTATCAAGTTGTAAAAATTTTTCATAAGAATTTAATTGTATTTCTATCAGGTTAGGTAAGTCTAAAATTTCATCAGCTCTTCCTTGTCCCAGATGAACTCTTTTTATCATTAAAAGACTCCTTTTTTAAGACATAACAAGCCGCACATCATAACGACATGCGGAATAACAACTTTGATATATTTTTAATTTTTTATTTAACTTCAACTTTTGCGCCAACTGCCTCAAGTTTCTTTTTTAATTCCTCAGCATCTGACTTAGAAAGACCTTCTTTAATAGCTTTAGGAGCAGATTCAACTAAGGCCTTAGCTTCTCCAAGACCAAGACCTGTAATACTTCTAACCTCTTTTATAACATTTATTTTGCTATCACCAAAAGACATAAGAATTACATCAAATTCGGTTTGTTCTTCAGAATCAGTTACACCTGTTGAAACAGCGCCTCCCCCACCAACGGCAACAGCAGTAGTTACTCCAAACTTTTCCTCAATGGCTGTTACAAGGTCAACAACTTCCATAGTTTTTGCACCCTCAAGCCAGGTCAAAATATCTTCTTTATTTAGTGCCATATTAACTCCTTATATATTTTCATTTTACAGTGATAGCATGCACTCAAAAATTAAGACTAACACTGCCATGTTAATTTTTAATATCAGCCAAAGCTTTCAATGTTCTTGCAAGCTTAGAAACTGGTGCTTTTAACACGCTAGCAAATAAAGAAATAGACTCTTTTTTGGTAGGGAGCTTACTATAAGCTTGAACTTTAGCCTCATCATAAAACTCTCCCAAAACAAAACCGCCCTTTACTTTTAAAGTACTACTTTTTACAAAATCATAAAAAATTTTTGCTACTACATTAGCCTCTTCTAATGCAGCAACAACTACCGTAGGGCCAACCAAACAAGAATCAACAACATTAATATTCTTTTCTTTTAAAACCATCTTCATTATATTGTTTTTAACAACTTTTAAAGCTCCATGTTCGCCTTCTATTTTATTGCGAAGATCTGTTAACTGAGACACGCTCAAACCTCTATAATCTAAGAAAAAAAGATTTTGCTTGTTGTCTATAAATTTTTTCAATAAATCAAACATTTCCAACTTCTTAGAATTTATCTTTACGCTCATAATGTCACCTCCAAACAAAATTAACTTTTATAGAAGGCCCCATAGTAGATGAAATATAAATACTATCTATAAAAGCTCCCTTTAAGTCGCTAGGTCTTTTTTTAACAACTTCCTTGATAAATTCCTCATAATTTTCTTTTATCTTTTCATTGTCCATAGAGGATTTACCAAAAGAAAAACTTATTACACCATTTTTATTTGCTCTAAATTCTGTTCGCCCCTTTTTAAGGCTATTGATTGCATCCTTAAGATTATTTGTGACCGTTTGGGCCTTTGGATTAGGCATTAAGCCTCTTTTCCCTAAAATAGGACCAAGTCTTCCAACATCCTTCATCATATCAGGAGTTGCAACAACAACGTCAAATTCATCCCAACCGCTTTTAATCTTATTTATAAGATCATCATCTCCAACATAAGTTGCACCAAAAGCTCTAGCTTCATCTGCTCGTTCGCCTTTTGCAAAAACAAGTATTCTTTTTGGCTTCATAAACTGATTTGGCAAAACTATAGTATCTCTAACAGTATGATTTTTTTTTAAATTAAGGTTAATGGATATATCTATGGTTTCATCAAATTTAACAAATTTAATTTCTTTTAACAGTGAAATTGCATCTTCAATGCTATAAAGTTTACTTTTATCTACTTTTAAAAAAGCCGCAGTATATTTTTTACCCTTTTTTGACATTATTTCTCTACCTCAACACCCATTGAACGAGCACTTCCTGAAATAATTTTAAACGCTGCTGATTCTGATTTTGCGTTTAAATCAGGCATTTTAATTTTTACTATCTCCATTAGCTTTTCTTTTGATATAGTTCCAACTTTGTCTGTATTGGATTTTTTAGATCCTGATTCTATCCCAATAGCCTTTTTAATTAAAATCGAAGCTGGGGGGGTTTTTACAATAAAAGAAAAACTTTTGTCGCTATAAACAGTAATGATGACAGGAACCACAATGCCGGGATCCATTTTTGCGGTTCTCTCATTAAATTCCTTTACAAACTGGGGGCCGCTAACTCCATGAGGTCCAAGCGCTTGCCCTATCTTGGCTCCTGGAGCTGCTTGAGCAGCTGGAACCTGTAATTTAATCCAAGAAATTGCTTTTTTTTTTGCCATATTATCTCCTTATGGTAATAACGCTTACAAAGCTCCCATTAGTATCAAATTTTTAAATCTTTTCTATATGCTGGAAATCAACTTCAACGGGAGTTGACCTTCCAAAAATTTGAACTGCAACTTTTAATTTCTTTCTTTCGTAATCAATAGAGCTAATAAGCCCTTCAAAAGAGTCAAAAGGTCCACCTTTAATTCTAACCCTTTCTCCTTCTTCAAAGTCATAAAGCATAAAAATAGATTTATTTGCTTTAATTTCACCAGTAAGCATAAAAACGCTTTTTACTTCTTCATCATTAATAGGGATAGGCCTTTGACCCTTACTAACACCAACAAAATTAATAACACCTTGAACTTTAATAATATTAGCAACAATATCTTTCCAGCCTACTTCTGGAAGGTCTAGCTCAATAAGAATATAACCTGGCCAAATTTTTCTTTCTTTTATTCTTTTCTTGCCATTTCTTATCTCTTCTACTTTTTCAATAGGAGCCTTAACGTCTAATACTACACTACCAAAAACACCTTCGCCTATTAAAAGTTTTATGTCTTGCTCTATCTTTTTCTCATATTGAGAATAAGTTTGAACTACATACCAAGCTCTAGACATAATTTACCCTTCTTACAATAAAACTAAAATACATAAGTTACAACAAGAAACATAAGATAATCGACTATACCCAGGAAAATTGAAACAAATAATATTAACCAAAAAACTTGTTTTCCATTTTCAACTACTTCATTATACTTAGGCCACGTTACCTTCTTAAGTTCCAAAATACTATCTTTTATAAACCTAAACATTAAAGCCTCACTTTAATTCTAACAACAGGTCAGGAGGGATTCGAACCCCCAGCATACAGTTTTGGAGACTGTCGTTCTACCGTTGGAACTACTGACCTATTATTTATTATTTTATTTTTCCTTCCTTATGAAGAGTGTGTTTGCGCAATTTTGGACAATATTTCATCAATTCTAACTTATCTTGCTTATTACGTCTATTCTTAGTAGTGGTATAATTCCTAATCCCTGTCTCTTCACAAATCAAAGATATAAGCTCAACGGCTCCTTTTCCCTTCTTTTTACCCATACAACAAAACTCCTAACTACCAATAAAAGCCCCCAATCGGACTTGAACCGACGACCCCCACCTTACCATGGTGGTGCTCTACCAACTGAGCTATAAGGGCATTAATTCCTTATAAAACTCTTTATTATCTTAGTTGATTGTTTGAAAAAAAACAAGTACGGATATTAATTTTCTTACTTTATTACAACAAGTTTTCCGTCTTGCAAAAGTTTAATGTTATTACTATTTGAAAACAATTTATTAATAGAATGCTCATCAAGTATAATATCTGTATTATTTTTACCATAAATGCCTTTGGCAACTAATTTTAAAGGACGATGCCCAACCCTATTTTTATTATTATAAAGAACATCATTACTATACTCAAGCATTCCCCATTTTCTCAAAGCTTCCGAAGAAACCATTCTCTTATCAAAATATGGCCTAATGTTTTCATCATAAATTTTGATAAAAAAAGAGTCTTCCAATTTTTTAGAACCAAAAGTATTATTGTAGACTTCACCTACATAAATCACAATTCCTGTATAATCGGTCTTATCAATATCAGCATTTATCAATGGATAAAAAGCTTTATAAGGCTTTTCATGCGAAAAAAATAAATTTATAAAATCGGGAAAAAGACTAAGCTCATACCTAACAGTTAAGCTTCTTAAATCTTCTGAATATTTTATATAAGATCTTTTCAAAATACTATTGGGACCTGAAAAATTAAGTATTAAGCTCGGATTCAGATCAAAATAATTTTTAAAAGTATTTTCAGAATCCATAATTATCTTAAAAAGAGACTCTCTTATTAAAGTATCTTTAAAGTCATTAATAGTTGCTATTAATTTAGAAGCCGTATTTAAACCTACTGGCCTAAATTCATTTTCATTAATTTCCTTAACGATGTCAAAACAAATAACCTTCTTATCCCAATCAATTATTCTATATACACTTGTCTCGGTAACTTCATTTTTTATTATAGAAACATTCGAATAAAGTAGAAATAAATAACTAAAAAGAAACTTAAAAAAATGCATTATCTCCTTCCTATTATTTTTTGCCTAAATAAACACCTATCCAAGTCCAACCATTATTGATTTCTGGATCTTTAGGATAAACAATTCTTTTAAAAACAAAATACCATTCCCTAATATGATCCCATCCGCTTGATTCAAGGTAAGATATATCATCGCTAGAATCCGCTTCAAGCTGCTTTGCAAATTGTATTCCGTTTTTTCTTCTCCCTCCAAGCCTAATCATCGTGGTTAAAAAGCTGTTAGTATTAATAGAATTACTTTTTCCGCCCTTTTGATCCCAACTTTGAATAAAAAAATTATTTTTATCTCTTATATTAAGCAATTTAGAAGTTTCTCCAGAGAGAACAAAATTTTTAACATCCTGGATTAAATCTCCTAAATTTCTATAAACAACAAACTCTGGATTATTAAAGTAATTAATTTTTGTAACAACATTAAAATAGTCTCTAGAATCTATTTTTAAATTTGACCTTGGAATTGAAAGAAATTTTTTATAGTAAAAATAAGATTCATCATAATCTTGAACATCTTCCAAACTTAATGCAAGATTATAAAAATAATTACCCTTTTCCGCATTATTTAAATTATCAATCCCTGTATTTAATATAAATTTGTAATAATTGATCTTATCGATTGAATCAATATTTAAATTGACAATCTTTTTAGCTACTCTTGTTTTTACTGAACAGTTTTCATAAATATAATCATCAAAATTATCAACAATGTGCTTGTAAATGCTAAAAGCTACAAAATCTTCTCCCATAGAATTATAAATATTGCCCATTAAATAAAGATACAAAGGATAATATTCTCTAGATTCATCATCAATAATTCCACTATTTACAATTTCTAAAGCATTTTCATAATTTTTATTTGCAATATATATATTAACAACCCTATCAACAATAAGAAATTTATCTAATCTATTCTTATTAGAAGATTTTAAAAGATAGGTAAGATTTTGAATTTCACTTTGTTTTTGTTTGCAAGAAGTAAATAAAAACAAAATCAAAATGAATTTAGCAACTTTAATAAACAGGCTCATAAGAGTATTTTACAATATAAACTACACATAATAAAATACCAACTCAATTTTAAAATTGTCAAAATTTTTATAAATATTAACTTAATATACCCACATTTTTATTAATACCAGCCAATACAAAAAACATTGAAAAACAATCTTATAATAACCTATAATAAATATTAATCTAATACTTTTATTAAAAAAGCAATCATCTAAAGTTAAATACTTTATTAAAGGAATGTAAAACTTACAAAACATGAAAAAAGAATTCATTATACCTTTACTGTTATTCCAAATAATAATGAATTTAAATTCAACAACTGCCAATACAAATATTTCAATAATAAAAGAATTGCAAAAAAATTTGTATGTTTTCAATAGCAAAGAATATCAAAAAAATAAAGACACTTTAAATAAATTTGTAAATTCAATAAATATAAACGACAAAAAAACCTTACAAAATCTAGAAAAAATCAAAAATGATCTTTTTATAATATCTGTTTTTTTCAGCAATAAAAAGGGGGTTTTAATCGCACTAAATCTTGGGGCAGAAATAAACCTTAAACATAAAATATCTCCAATTTCAATTTCGATAATAAATAATGAATTTGAAATTATAAAAATATTGGTGGATTATGGGATAAGCCTTAATCAAATAGATAATACCGGTCATTCCCCAATATTTTGGGCAATATATACTAATAACGAAAAAGCATTTGAATTTTTAAAAGAAAACGGAGCCGATTTAAGCTCTACACTTGAAAATAGAAAAACACCGATGCAAGCCGCAATAGAAACAGAAAACATTAAATTAATTAAATCTCTAGAAAAGAAAAAAATTTACATTGACGACAATTACAAAAAAGAAATTAAATCGCTGAAAAACAAAGAAATAATTAGAATTCTGGTAAAATAGAAAATAAATTTAATACCCATCAGATACTTGAATATTTTTATCTTTATCAATAAGATCTTTGTATATAAAGGATTTTTTAGCAAGTGACTCTTTTAAATTTTTAGAAAAGGGTAAATTTCTCCACATTATGCCGCGCACCAATTTCTCAAGTTTTTGAATTCCTTTACTTTCCTTTTCTATCCAAATAAAATAATCTTCTAGAAAAAAATTTTTAATATTTCCTTTTTTAATAAATTTAACATAATAATCATAATATTGACCTGTAATTCCTGTTTCCATCCATCTATAAGAAGCTTGTTCTTTTGCAAGTTCCCAAACAAAATCACCAATACCTAAAATAACCGCTTTTTTTAAGTTCTTAGCATACATGGGGATTAATATTTTACCCCTTCCATTTGCTCTATTTTTAACATCAATTGATTCCCAACAAATTCCTTTATCACCATAAGAAGGTATTAATATAAAATAAGGAACCACTCTGAGCAAATCTCCTCTATACGCTTTTTGAAAAAGCCTGGGCTGAATATCTTCAATTTCCCAAACAAGCTGCATAATTCTTTCCCTGCTGCCGAAAAATTGAGGATTAGGAACTACATTATTTTTCAAAAGAATGGGGAAATGATTACCCCTTGGCCCTATTGCAAGCTTATTAGCACTTCTTATAACTTCAACTTCATCATATGCAATAGTTGATTCATCAGACATTCCAATATTATTCATTTTATTTTGAATTTCAAAAAGCTCCCTGTTAGCATTTTCAATTTTATTGATAAAAACATTGATATCTCGATTTGATTTAATAAGATCATCAACATAATCACCAGCAAAATTTAAAGGCTTTAAAATCGAATTAGCATAAGGATTTCGTACTCCGTATTCAGACATATAAGTTAAATCGTTTTGGCTATTATTTGAAAATAAAAATTCAAACATACTTTTTAACTTACAAAGAGCTTCTTCTCTGATCTTATCAGCTCTCTTGAGACTACTCTTTGCAAAATCAATATTTGCCAAAAGCTTTTCTTTTTTGTTAAGTAAAATTTTTTCCATATCTTCTTCTTTAAAATTATCCATCGGCAAATCAGTTGCTAATCTACTAAGCTTAAAACTATTAACCCCATAAAGCCATTCATCAAAATAAATAAAAGACTCATTATAGCGATTGTCCCAAATAGTTTTTGAAATTAATAACTGAATTTCAGATCCAAGTGCATTTGGAATAAGAGCAGCAAATCTAAATAAAATTTTCTGCTCTATGGTCAATTTTGAAATATTTTTTGCAATTGATCTGAGAAAAGACCAATACATGTTAATCACTTGATTATATTTTAAAACCCTATCAACCTCTTCTGACTTCGGATTTAAATAATCTACTAAAACTTTATGAAGTTTGAGACCAATCTCTTTACTACTTGAAATAAGATTCTTATAAAAATCTTTAGTAAAAAATTGCTTATCATGCTCTTCTAAAGTTAAAATATTTGGTAATCTTGAATCTAAATCTGTATCTACAGAATCAGGATATTTATACAAAAAACCCCCAAAACACCCACAAGCAACACAAGTACAATTGTAACTCTAAAGTTTATATTTACAAAAAAATTTAGTACTATTTATTATACACAATGTATCTTAAATCTCTGAAAGGAAAAATCGTATGAATATAAAAATCAATTTTTTTTTCACTCTATCTATTGGAATCTTTTTGGGATTATTTTTCCCCCTTGGAATTTACAGCTCTTTATCTCATGCTTTTATAAGATTATCATACTTATCTCTTATTCCTTTTTTAATATTTTCAATCCCATTAGGAATTGAAAATATTATTGAAAATAAAAACTTTAAGAAACTCTTTAGTAAAACAATTTATTATGGAATTTTAACCAACCTATCTGGAGTTGCTATATCAATAATAGCTGCAATAATATATCTTCCACAAAGAATTCCAATACTAGAAAAAACAATACAAAATACACATTTTTTTGAAAAAGAAGCTTTATTAGAAACATTTTTCCCAAAAAATATTTTCAAAATATTTACATCTAGCAATCCAAATCTACTGAGCATCTATATGATTTCAATAATAATAGGCACCAGTTTTTATTATGCAAAACAAAAAGGTAGAATAGCTAGAGAACTTATGCTAAGCGCATCCAATCTTTTTTACCATGCCAATGGATTTATTGCAAATATATTAAATATAGGAATCATTTTTATAGCAGCAGATTATATTACAAGCTTGAAAAGCTTTAAAGACTACCAAAATTATATAAATAGTATAACATTCTTTTTGACATGGACGATTATCATTTTATTCGTAATATTGCCAATAATTAGTTATAGATTAACAAAAAATTTTAAAATGATATATAAAGGGATTTTTGTATCATTTCAAAACATAATATTTTCAGGACTATCAAAAGATTCTTACTCTCCTTATGTGATATTAATAGAAGATATTAAAAATGAAAGAATAAATATAAAAAAATCTATAATTATAAACATACCCCTAATAAATTTTGTTTCTAAATTTGGAACTATTTTTGTTTCAGTAATATCATTTTTTATAATTTTAAAATCATATTCTAGCCTACCTATTTCTATCTACGAAATAAGCTACATGAGCACTTTATCATTTTTTTTTGTTCTTGCATTTCCTCATATACCAAGCAGCTTAATTTATATAATTACAATGCTTTGCTCTACTTATACAAAAGGAATAGAGCTAAATGTTTCTAACATAACGCCAATGCTTCCAGTATTAATCTCTTTAGCCTTGCTAATCGACTTTGCCTTTAACATTGCAATCATTCACATAATAAACTTTAAAGAATTAAAAGATTAATAAAAAATCAATTAAAGTCAAACAAATTAATAAGATTTGGCAAATAAAACAAAGTATTTAGCCCTAGAAGAACAATAAATACAAGTCATGCCTGTTAAATCTTTAGCCTTAAAATCATCAGGAATACATCTTATTGTAGCTTTAGTTTCATTTTTAATGATATTTTCACAATTCAAACAACCACACCAACAAGAAAGCACAAATCCAGAATAATCATTCAGATAAGCTTTGAATAGCTTATAACTATCCTTACCATTTCTAAAAATCTCTTTAGTGTTTAGGTTCCTAAAATTCAATGCTTTTTTAAATAAATCATTTTGCATAGAATCAAGTTCTACCTTAACCTTACTAACAAGAGAATTAAGCAATATTTGATACTTAAATTTTCTGTCTTTATCTCTTCTTACAAGAGTAACAGAATTTAAAAGGATATCATTTATTCCTACTTCAAGACGTATTGGAATGCCTTTAAACTCAGCAGCAGAAAATCTAAATCCTGGAGAACTTTTAATATCCTTATCAATTTCAACTCTAAATTCTGCTTTTTTTAAAGTACACACAATACAATCAGAATAATCCAAAATTTTTTTATTAATCTCATCTTCTTTTTTAAAAATAGGAATAACAATGATTTCTATAGGAGCAATGCGAGGCGGCAAAATCAAGCCTTTCTCATCAGAATGAACCATAATTAAAGCACCAATCAATCTAGTAGAAACACCCCAACTACTAGCAAATACATGTCTCATCTTGCCATCTTTGTCTTGAAATTTTACATCAAATGCTTTTGCAAAATTTAAACCTAAATAATGAGATGTGGCGGCTTGAAGCGCTTTTTTATCTTGCATTAATGCCTCAATAGAATAAGTAGAAACAGCCCCTGCAAATTTTTCCTTTTCAGATTTTTTACCACAAAAAACTGGAATGGCTAAATAATCTTCCATAAATCTTTTATATAAATTTAAAATAAGCAAAGTTTCTTCGATTGCCTCCTCTTCAGTAGCATGCGCGGTATGTCCTTCTTGCCATAGAAATTCAGTAGTGCGCAAAAAAGGCCTTGTTCTCTTTTCCCAGCGAATAACATTTGCCCATTGATTAATTTTAAGAGGAAGATCTCTGTAAGACTTAATCCACTTGCTATACATATTCCAAATAATTGTTTCAGAAGTGGGCCTTAAAACCAAAGGCTCCGCCAAGATCTCTCCGCCAGCATCCTTAATAATAGCAAACTCAGGCGAAAATCCATCAATATGATCCTTTTCTTTTTCTAAAAACCCATAAGGAATAAGCATTGGAAAATAGGCATTCTCATGCCCTGTCTCTTTAAATTTTTCATCAAGTATACTCTGAATTTTGCTCCAAATAGAATATCCATAAGGCATAATAACCATACACCCTTTTACAGGACTATAATCAGCAAGTTTTGCTTTTTGAACTATATCTAAATACCACTTAGAATAATCATCTTCTTTTGATGCTATAAAATCATTCATACATTATCCTTTTTAAAGCATTACACTTCTTTAAAAGACTAAATAATTATATTCAATATTTTTTAACTTCAACCATAAACCGTTTATACTTATTCCCATAAGAATTTAACATGATTTTTTCTAAAACAAAAACAATTCCATCTTCATCTGGAAATAAAAAAATCTCCCTTATTTTATAATCAATAACATTCTTTCTATAAAAATTCCCTCTTCCAACAGTCAAATGTTTTTCTAGAGTTGAATTACAATATCTAACAGATAAAAAAATATTAAAAGAAGAAGAAAGTTCTTGAGAATTAATATCCTTATTTACAAAAACTTGATATTCGTTTCCTGTTTTAAAATCAACAAAATTTAAAAAATCTGTTTCTGGAATTTCACTTTTAATATAAAAATAAATTTCTCGTCCTCTTCTTAAATGATTAATTTTAAATTCTTTAACTTTAAAATTAATCATCTTTAAAAGTTCATAAAGACTTTTATCATAGCTGTCTGAATACTCAATATGCTCCTTAAAAATCCTAGAATGCGCTCCGGAATTTGCAAAATTATTTTTAATAACATCAACAAAGTACACAGCAGAATAATAATATCCATTTTCAAATCCGTATTCACCAAACATAAAATACTGATCATTACTAGAGAATCCTAAATTTTTAAAAAAAATATTTTCTGAAAATCCCAATAAAAAAGAAAAAAAATAAAAAAAAACGATATACAGTTTAATCATAAGCTTTATATAAGTTTAATAACAACAAATCATATACCAAACTTAGTATAACTGATTTAGTCTTAATTAAAATAATATCAAACAGCATTTCAAATTCAAAACTTTGATATATTATTTGTTTATAGATTAAAAACTTAATATTCAAATTTTTGGGATAAATTTTTGAACAAAAAGAATGATAGCCTAAAATTAACTTTAAAAACTTTCAAGCAAATGAAGTTTTATTGCAAGCGTTTTAAAATAAAGCATTACAATAAAAGCTATTTATTACCAATTTATCAATTTATATTTTTTTTAAAGACCAAACCCTTATGCAAACAAACAAGATTAACATCAACATACAATCAAGTAGTATAATAATATCTGTATTTGTAATTAAAAATTTTTTGACAAGCAAAACTTTGACAAACAAAACAATAAAAAGTTTAACAATAAAGTTTTGCTATCAAAATAAACAAATAAATATTAATATTTTTAATTTTTTATGCTTTATTAAAAATATTGTAAAGATAATATCTAAAATTATTGGATATAAAAAAGGAGAATTTCAATGAGAATGCTATTAGCAATAATAATATTTATATTAACAACAGGTTTATTAACTGCTCAATCAAAAAGCAAATCTATGATCGAAGATGACTTTGATTTTGAGAAACTTCTTACAAAAGAAGAGTCTGTGCGTCATTTATTTGGCATAGGCTTTGGGGTTGGACATCCGCTTACAAACATTACAATATCTGTTCCATATGTAGACATAGACCTTGGCTACGGAGGATTCATAGGGCTTAAACCCAACAATTTCATGCCCTATGTTGTGGTGGGAATAGATCTTTTATTTAAAGATGAAATACATAAAAACACTATGATTTCCGGAGGTATTGGAATAGGCGCAGATTGGTCAAAAGGAAGTCCTGAGAAATCAAATATTGAAGAAGAAGAAGAAAATGAAACTCAACAAGCGGCTTCTCTTCAAAATAGAATAGGAGTTGTAATAAGACTACCCTTGGTAATAGAATACAGTTTTCTTAAAAATATTGTGATTGGATTTAAAGCTGTTGCTACTATTGGAACAACTATGCTATTTGGCAACCCACTGTCATTTGAAGGAGCTAGATTCAATTTCTTGGGCACGGGCTTTATAAAAATATATATATAATGGAGAATAAATGATAAAAAATTTTAAAAAAATATATATCTTAACATTAGTATTAGGTGTATTACAACTTTCTTTTGCATCTGACAATTATATGGTCAGATGCAGCAAAGAAGAAGATTCAACCACCTGTATTGCAAAGCTTAAAGGTGTAAAAGAAAAAAAAAGTTACGATCTATTCTCAATGGGCATTGGAATAGGTAATCCTATTGCAAACATTATAGTTACAATTCCTTATGTAAACATTGATTTTGGATATGGGGGTTTTATTGGCCTTAAATCAAACAATTTTGAAAATTATCTAAATGGAGCAATAGATATTGTTTTTAAAAAACAAATTGGACAATACATGAGAATCGGAGGCGGCATTGGAATAGGCGCTGATTGGTCAAAAACATCTCTTATACCTCCCAATGAAGAAAAAGAAACTGATTATGAAAGAATAGGCACTGTTATAAGAATTCCTTTTGTAATGGAATATAACTTTGCAAAAAATTTATACATAGGATTCAAAATTTACCCCGCACTAGGACCAACAATCTTACTAACAAAGCCAAAAATTTTATTTGAAGGAATTAAATTCAATTTTTTTGGATTTGGATTCATAAAATTTGCATTTAATTAACCAAATAATTAAATTGGTATTAAAATTAAGCTCACATAAGTAAGCTTAATTTTAATCAAAACCAACAATAAAAGCTTGACCATTCCCATTAATAAATAAGTTTCCAGATTTTCTGCCTATAAAAATGCTCTCACCCTTGTTAAGATCTAAAGATTTATTTATGCTCACGCGCCCATCTAAAACTAGCAAGACCATTGCACTATTTCTATTTATACAAATGCTCTCATTTATTTTTTTTTGAATTAGTTTCAAATTAGTATTTGGAAGTCTAAATACAGTAAAAACATTTTGAAAATCTGGATTTAAAAATGACACCTTTCCTTCCTCGAATTGACCAACTCTTAACATCTCTTCTTTATCAATATACTTACTAGTAAGTCCAGCTCTAATAACATTATCTGAATTGGTCATAAGCTCAATACAGTCTCCCTTAAGATATGCATGCACCTCTTGGCTATTCGTATAAACAACTTCTCCTGGTCTTAGTTTTAAAATATTCATGCCCAAAAATACCAAAAGACCCACATCCACACCATAAATATTGTAAATTTCATTAAACCAATAACCTCTAAAACTATCAATAAGATTCAAATTTTTTAAAATTTTTTTAATACTCCTCTCAAGTTCGTGGGTTTGCAAATCAAAAATAGTCTTTACAAAGTCTTTATGCGATTGAAAGTCGAAATTTAATTTCAGAATTTCACAAATTTTTTTAATCTCACTCAAAGGCAAAAAGCCTTTAAGTGCATAAAAATCGCTCAAAGCATAAATAAGTTCAATTTTGGGATTTTTGTCTTTATATATTCTTCTAGGATCATCAATATCTATTCCTTTATTATTCTCTAATTCATATCCTTTTAAGGCAATATCTTTAGAAGGATGAATTTGAATAGATAAAGGCTTATTTGCAGATAATACTTTAAATAAAAAAGGAAATTCGTCACTACTGCCCAAAAGCTCTTTATGCTCTTCTAAAAAATCACTTAAAAACACATATTCATTATTATGTAAAATCTTACTAGAAAATGTCTTGTGTGCTCCAAGCCACATTTCAGCCTTAGGCCTTCCATCAATCTTATTGCCCAAAAGATTGGGAATAAAACTAATCCCTCCCCAATCATATTCTTTAATATTATTTTGCATTAAATAAATATTATCTTCATTCATTCATTCAGATTCCTTTGATTTTAAAGATTTCAAAAAAATTACCAAAGCTGTTGCAACTGCAACTCCAACAGCAATTGCAATAATAAACTCAAATTTATTATCAACAACAGGAAGCACTATTGGCCCTCCGTGTGGAGCATGATTAGCAACGCCTAAAAAAGCAGCAATAATGCTTGACGCGGCTCCTCCCGCTACTATCGAAGGAATTACCCTTCCAGGATCACTAGCAGCAAAAGGGATAGCGCCTTCGCTAATACCAATAAATGAAATTAAAAAGGCTATTTTGCCAGATTCTTTTTCTTCATTTTCAAATAATTTAGGCGCTAAAAAAGTTGCAAGCCCCATGGCCATAGGAGGGACAGGAATTGCTACTGCTACCATCCCCATTATTTCTGGCACTTGAGGGATTAGACCCACACCAAAAAGAAATGCCACCTTATTAAAAGGCCCACCCATATCAACAGTAATCATTGAACCTAATACTAAACCTAAAAAAATTTTACCCAACACGCCAAAAGTTTCTGAATTATTCTGCAAAGATTTAAGCCCACCCTCAAGCACCCCCATAAATTCTCCAATATAAACACCGACATACAACATAAAAAAGCCTACAACAATAGTGCTTATTAATGGAATCACAAATATAGGCATAACAGGCCTCAACCATTCAGGAACAGACCTTTTTGCTAAAACCCTTGCAACATAGCCTGCAAGAAATCCTGCAAATATTGCACCTAAGAAACCTGCTTTTACATTTCCAGACATTACTCCACCAACAAGACCGGGCGCAAGACCAGGCTTATCGGCAATTGCCATTGAAATAAAACCAGCAAGCACGGGCAACATCATTCCAAAGGCCACAGAACCAATATCTGAGATTTGCTTATAAAATGGATACTCAGAAAAATTTGGCCCATCGGGTCCAATCCCAACAAAGGCAATACTAAGGGCAATTAAAATCCCCCCTGTCGCAACAACAGGAATCATTGGAGATACTCCACTCATTAAATATTTATAAAAACTACCTTTGCCTGTTGCAATCGAACCTTTAGAACTGCTATTAACACTAGAGTCTTTACAAAAAAATACCGGAGCATTAAACGCCTCCTTAATAATATTCTCCGTATTGTTTATCGCTTTTACAGTTGAAACTTTATAAACTCTCTTACCTTCAAATCTCTTTTCATCAACATCCTTATCAACAGCAAGTATTACAATAGCCGCATTCCTAATTTCTTTTTCTGTTAAGGCATTTTCAATACCAATAGATCCTTGGGTTTCAACTTTAATGTTGTAACCCTGCTTTTTAGCTTCATTTTCAATTTTCTTTGCTGCAATATATGTATGAGCAACTCCAACAGGACAAGCAGTTACAGCCACTATATTCTCTGTTTTTGTAGCTCTAGAAACCTCTTCTTTGACTTTTCTCTGAATATTCTCCATATAATAATAAATGTCATCAGCAGTAACGATCCCACTTAAAGCCTTTTGAAAAGCATTATCTTCAAAAAGTTTAGCTATAAACGCAATCGCCTTAAGATGTTCATTACCTTGTTGTTTTTTTGACATACAAATCAAAAATATCAAATTAACAGGGGGGTTATCTTCAGACCACTTAACTCCAGGACCTTTAATGTAAAGCAATGAAATAAAACTGGTCTTAACAACATCTCCTATAAAATGAGGAATTGCAACCCCATTTTCCCAAGAAGTATCGCCTATTTTCTCTCTATCAAGAATTCCTTTAAGAAACTCTTTTTTACTATCTACATATCCTTTATCATTGATTTTTTCAACTAAAAAATCAATTACATCTTCTTTTGTATTTATTTCTGGCAAAATAAATACAAGATCTTTTTTTAAAAAATTAAAAAACATAAATGTCGTCTCCTAGCAATTAAACATATTGTATAATATACAATAAAATAGCATATTACAGACACCTAATATAAAAATTTTTTTATACCAAACAGTAAAATTTTCACCACATACATATTGTAATATTGAAAAGACAGCGCGATTTTTATATCATTTAAAACAATCTGTTTATGAAAAAAAATCCAAACATCTGTATTTCCTTAACACTACTCATCATTTCCACTTTAAATGTGATAGCCAATGAAGAAAGTAATACTAATGAAAAAAATAACCACTCCGAACAAAGCTCTAATTTTTTTAGCCCAGAAAGAGGGTTTACATATTCAACAGGGATTGGAATTGGAATTGGATTTTTCCTAAACTCAAATATTAAACATCTTATTTTTAGACCTTACTACATATTCTCTAATAATACTTTTGATTTTTTAATAGTTGCTATGATATTAACAAAAGAAAATCTTAATATTCTTCAAAAAATGCAATACTTTAAATCTTATATTGGGGGAGGAATAAACTGGCACATTGCAAACTTAATTAAAAAAACAAAATATTTTTCTTCTACTATTGGCATAGGCAGTCGTTTTTACTTGTCTACAAACTTTATAGGAGACATCCAATTTTATGAAAAATTGCCTTATGTAATAGAGCCTTATATGTTTATTGAAATTTCTACAAAAAATGCAATCCCTTTAATGGAATTAGACTTTAAAATTGATTTTTTATTTTTAGATACATTTAACATTTCTTTTAATTTCACCATTAGATATAATTTTAAGGACAAAAAAGAGATAAAAACATGAAAAAAAGATCAAAATTTTTTCTATATTGTTATATTTTATGTCTAACAGGATTTTTATTTTTTTTCTTAAATCCAAAACTCCTAAAACAAATCAAACACAAAATTTATGACTATTTAGAGATAATAGAAAATAAATATATTGACATTACAAAAGTTATTCCAATAAAAGAATCCCAATTAATTCCAAAAGGATATCTTACTACCCAAATAATAAACAAAAAACACTATACCTTGGGATATGCTGAAAGCGCAAGACAATCCGAATGGGCTGCTTATCCGCTTAAAAGAGAAATGGTAGAGCTAGCATTGACTTTGTTAAAATCAAAAAAAATAAAAAGAAGTCTTAAATTTTTTGAAGATATCAACATTAAAGGTACCTTTCCAAAACTTGAAGATTACTTTAAAAGCGGTTATGACAGAGGGCATATAGTAAGTTCTGCGGACATGTCTTTTTCTGAAAATGCAATGAAAGATACATATTTTTTATCAAATATATCACCTCAAAAAAGCGAATTTAATTCTGGAATTTGGCTAAAACTTGAAAAACTAGTAAGAGAATGGGCAATCTCAAAAGGATATATATATATCATTAGTGCCGGAATTTTAATGGAAAATAAAGGATTTATCGGTAAAAACAAAATTTTGATACCTAAAAATTTTTATAAAATAGTATTAGCAATTAATAATAACAATTTTTATGACATAATCTCTTTTATTATCCCAAATGAAAAAGCAAAAGACTTGAATTTGAAAAATTACGTTGTTAACGTAGATTCAATTGAGAAAAAAACAAAAATAGATTTTTTTGAAAAACTTGATTCAAAAATTAAAAAAAAGATCAAAAAAATACAAAACACGCACTCTTGGGGGTTTAAATGAAAAAAATATTTACAAAATTAAACGCTTCTATTAATCTTTTTCTCTTTATAATTTTTCTTTTAGCAACACTAGTTATCCTGATTTTCTATTATAAAATAAAATATAATGAAAATTATCAAAATTATTTTCTAGAAATTTACAATAATAATTTTATAATATTGATTAATAAATTCGCCATCTTTATTGCTGGAATAATAGGCTCACTATGGTCATATATTAACTACAAAAGAACTAATAATATACAATTTATACTTTTCTATTGTTTTATTAGTTCATATACATTAGAGCCTATTTTGATCTCTGAAGATTTTTTTTTAAGTAATAACTTAAATTCAAGTTATTACTTATTTACAAAATTTATCCTTTTTGTAAATACTTTTTCATTATTAAATTTATTTTTTCTAAGTCTATATATATGCGATTTCAAAATAAAATCAATACATTATACAATTTATATTATTATGACCTTTGCATGCATATATAGCTACACAATGCCTATTAATTCGTACGAAAATAGTCAAAACTACGGCATTTTTAAAATCGAAAGTATAAAATTTTACATAGATGCATTTTTGTTGCTTATTTTAATAAACTTCATGGTAGCCTTTTTAAGAAAAAAAAACTTTGACTATTTTTTACTTTTTGTTTCAATGCTTTTAATATTAAGTGGAATTTACTTAAATTTGCTAAAAATACCTTACGCTTTTATCCCAATTTCAATTGGGATACCAATCTACTTAAAAAAATCAGGAAAAATTTTCTTTTACTGGCTATAAAAAAAGAAAGTCAAAAAATAAGAAGAAGTTGAAACAGCAAGTGGTAAAAATAAATTATCATAATTAGCGGCATCAAAAAGTTCTACAAATACTGCTAAAATTCCAAGAATTAAAGCTGTTGTTAAATAAGGAAAAAAATAATAATATGAAAAAAAAGTAGCACAAAATACTACAAGGCTGCCAGAAATCGTTTTATCGTTTACAAGCCTAAAAGAAGGGATTAACTTTCCAGCAAGACTTGCAAATCCATCACCAAGACATACTGAGAATATTCCAATATAATTAAAGGGCTCCATAATAAAACAATATGATATCAATATACTTAAAAACAAAAAAACAGGAGAAAAAGATATTTTATTGGGCAATATTTTCCTTGATTTTAATATTATGTCTGAAATATTTTTAAAGAAAAATAGTTTTTTTTTTGTAATTCTAAAAACTTCAGAACTTAAATATAAAATCATAAAAAATATATTAAAAACAAATCCTATCCAAAAATTCATTCCATAAAAAAATAAAAATATTAAACTGGAAATATGAAAAAATTTTCTAAAAATTTCATACTTAACATCTTCTCTAAAGATTGTTCTTTTAAGCCCATTAAACATCATTCAATCTTTATATTAATTGGCATTTGTAAAATTTTTTCCAGCACCTATCAATTTCTTATTTACTAGTGGAAATAAATTAAAATACACAAAAACCTTTTTATAAATCTAAGTCTTATAATAAAATTATTTATATTAATTTTACAATTTTTTTTAAAAAAAATATTCTTACCTAGAGATTTATTATAAATAGGCAATACTTATTATAAAGAGAATAATTAAGCGGGTTCCCAAGAATGCTGGAAATTGAAAATAAACTATTTTTAAAATTTTGTAACTTTATATACAACAACAGCGGAATGCGTTTTGACGAAAAAAATAAATTTGTTCTTCAAAGCAGAATTAATGACGCAGTACGAGAACTTGCTCTTGAAAGTCCATCACAACTTTACGATTTAATAATTAGTGAAAAATTTAAAAAAGAATATTTTTTAGATTTAGTAACAACTAATTTAACAAGATTTTTTAGAAATTCACTCCATTTTCAAACTTTTGAAAAATTTGTAATTCCTAATTTAATTAATATTAAAACCATAGAAAAAAAAAATAGAATCGTTGTCTGGTCTGCAGGATGCTCAACAGGAGAAGAGCCTTATTCATTAGCATTTGTACTCAAATCAAAACTTCCAAAAGAAATAGATTTTGTCATTATTGCTTCTGATTTAAGTTTAAAGTCTTTAATGATAGCAAAAGAAGGATATTACTCATCAAATAAATGTGAAAATATTCCTAAAGAATACCGACACTATATATATTCTTACTCAAATGGATATAAAATTAAAAATGAAATCAAAAATCACATAAGATTTGATTATCATAACCTAAACTTTGAAAGTAATTTTTCACAAATTGATGTTATTTTTTGTAGAAATGTATTAATATACTTTGATGAAAAATCAAAAATTAAAGTTCTTAAAAAATTCTACAATAACATGTCTAAAAACGGTTATTTGTTTATAGGACATTCAGAATCACTTTTTGGACTTAACCTTCCCTTTAAATTTTTAAAAACACCATGGGCAATAATATATGAAAAAAAAGATACTAGCTGCCAAAAAGAAAAATTTAAATTACAAAATAAATATAAGTTATAATTTAACAAGAGTTAAATAGGGAAAAAGTAACAGTGGAAACAAAAATTTCTGTACTCATCATAGAATACTTTGCTGTAAAGAGAAAGCTTATATCAGACCTTATTAATTCGTCTCCTAAACTTCAAGTCATTGCAACTGCTTCTAATGGTAAATTCGCAACAAATAAACTTAAAAAACATAACCCTGAAGTAATATTAATGAATTTAGAAGAAAACAATATTAAAGATATTCTCTTTTTGGAGAAAAAAAACAATATAAACAAAACAATACCAATTGTCGTCACATCTTCAAATCAAAACCTAATAAATATTGCAGCTTTAAAGGGCGCTGATGATCTTATACTAGTATCTAAAAATAAAAAATCACATGAAAATAAAAAAGAACAAATTATTAATTCTCTTTTGACCTACGGATCAATATCTATAAAAAACAAAATTGTCTGCAATAAGGGTATAAAAACAAGTAACTATGAAAGAGCTAACTTTTTTCTAAATCACAAAAATGACATTTTCTCATTAACTCAAGTCGAAGAATATACAAAAGAAAAAATATTAAATGAAAAAGAAATAAAAAAACTTAAACTGAGAAAATTTGACATAATAGCAATTGGAGTATCAGCAGGGGGGCCTGTGGCCTTGAAATCAATATTGCCAGAAATACCTGAAAGCTTTCCACCAATAATAATTGTTCAACATATGCCTAAAGGATTTACAGAGGAATTTGCAAAAAATCTTAATAATCTTTGCAAAATATGCGTAAAAGAAACCACCAATAAAGAAATATTAAAGCAAGGGCATGCATACATAAGCTCGGGTGGATATCATACGAAAATCAAAAAAATAGATGGAAATTATCAAATACAAACCTTCGATGGTAAACATATAAATGGCCACAAACCATCTATTGGGGTATTATTTCAATCTATTGCAGAGATCGCAAAAGAAAAAGCAATTGCCTTAATAATGACTGGAATGGGAAATGACGGATCAAGAGAAATTGGCGATATTAAAAAAGCTGGCGGACTAACTATTGCGCAAGATAAAGAAAGTTCTATGGTTTTTGGAATGCCAAAAATAGCGATAAAAGAAAACAATATAGACTATATAGTTCCACTAAACCATATGGTAAAATTATTAAAAGCTATACTAACTAATAGCTAAATTTTTTAAACAAGGAATATTTTTTTGGATAACAAAAAAGAAAACACCAAGACGAAAGACTGCTTTTCCCATGTAAGTAAATTTAATATACAAAATAAGACAATATATATACTTGGAACTGCTCACGTGTCAAAAAAAAGCTCAGAAGATACTGCAAATTTAATAGAAATCTTAAAACCAAACTATATTGCCGTTGAACTTGATGAAGCTCGCTATCATTCAATCTTAAACACCGATGAAAATGAAAAATGGAGAAACTTAGATATAGATAAAGCATTAAAACAAGGAAAAGCTTTCTTTCTCATAATAAATATAATTCTTTCTAATTTTCAAAAAAAATTAGCAAAAGAACAGGGAATAAACCCTGGAGAAGAAATGAAAACAGCTATTTTAAAAGCTAAAGAGCATAATATTCCACTAATTCTTTCTGACAGAAAAATTGAAACAACTCTAAAAAGAGCCTGGATATCTATTCCAATATTTGAAAAAATAAAAATAATCTCAAGCCTTTTTTCCCTAACAGATACAAAAATTACAAAAGATGAAATTGAAAAACTTAAAGAACAAGACGCTCTTTCAAAAGTAATGGAAGAACTTTCCAAAGAAATCCCAAAAGTAAAAAAAGTTTTAATTGATGAAAGAGACGAATTTATTACAAATAAAATACTTGAAGGAAACGGCATTATTCTGGCTATTGTAGGCGCAGGCCACGTCAACGGAATAATGAGAAATCTAAAAGACATAAGCCAAAATAAAAAAATAATAAATATTGAAGAGCTCGACAGAATACCTAAAAAACATTTTTCATTTAGCAAAGCGCTATCTTATTTGATTGCAATTTCAATAATTTTACTAATAGTAAGCTCTTTTTACTTTAAAGGATTTGATTTTGCTTTTAAAAATTTAAAGCTTTGGATAATATCTAACTCTTTTTTTTCAGGTATTGCATCCATCTTATTAAAATCTCACCCTTTAACAATTTTAACAGCTATTATAGGTTCTCCAATATTCTCCTTAATACCATTTGTAGGAACAGGTATGGTAGCAGGACTTGTTGAAGCTTACATAAATAAACCAAAGGTCAAAGATTTTGAGAACCTGCAAGAAGAACTATCAACAACAAAAGGATATTTCAAAAACAAAGTTACAAGAATTCTATTAATAGTACTCTTTGTAAACCTTGGATCTACAGTTGGAACAATTGTGGGGCTTAAATTTTTATTAAATGTTTTCAAATAAACCCTTAAAATAATAAATATATAAACAGGAGTACATATATGGGACTTGTATTTTTAGGTCCTCCAGGTTCTGGAAAGGGAACTATTTCAAAAATTATTTCTAACGAATTTAAATACCATCACATTTCAACAGGAGATTTATTTAGAGAAAACATTTTAAATTCTACAGCTCTTGGAAAAGAAATAAAAAAAATTGTTGAAAAAGGAGAACTGGTCCCCGACCTAATTACAATCAAAATAGTAGAAGACAAAATTAAAGCTATTGAAAAAAACAAAAATTTTATTTTAGATGGATTCCCGCGTAATATTTGTCAAGCAAGAGCTCTTGACAAATTTTTGCCAAATGTAAAAATAATAAACTTTTTAATTAATGAAGAATTAATAATAAAAAGACTCTCGGGAAGAAGAATCTGTAAATCTTGTAATAATATTTTCAATATATATACCCTAGCTACAAAAACCAATAACATTTGCGACGTTTGCGGAGGTGATCTTTACCAACGAGAAGACGATAAAGAAGAATGCCTAAAAACAAGACTTAAAGAATATAAATTGCAAACAAAACCACTAATAGAATTTTACTCAAAATGCTCTAGAATTAATAATATTGATGCATCTGTTAAAATTGATGAAATCAGAAAAAAGATAATTAGAATAATGTTTAGAAAAAATTAAATGGAAAGGGTATTTAAAATGAAAATGTTGTTTAAAAAAAAAATACTTTTGCTTATTATTTTTACAAGCAGGAATAATTCTTGCCCAAGATCAAGACTTAGAATTCAATAATGAATATTTTTACTTTAATTTTCAAGCTGCTTATTATCCTCCTCACGAGCTAGGAACAAATGGGGGAAACTTCTCACAAAGCTTTAGACATCCTAACTTCCAAAATATTGAACCAATTTTAAAAATTACAGAAAATTATTGGGGAGGAATAAAATTAATATCATACTTAGGATACTATAAAAATTTTAAAGCCTTACACAATCCTAATTCTATGTTTTTTAAAAACAATGGCATAGACGTTGACTTAAATATTGGATTGTCTCCTGTAAGCATCTCATTTAAAAGCATACTAAGTTTTACTCCTATTGCTTTTTTAAATTTATATGCATCAAACGAAATTGGTATGGGTTGGGAAGCTTTTGGATTTAAGGGAATTGGTGTACACATTAAAAACGGGAAATATTCAAATACTATTGAATTTTATTCAGAAATAACAGCCGGGGGGCGATTCCAATTTGATTTAACCGCTATTTTTCAAGAAAAATGGACACATATTATTACGGTTATTGGCAATGATTTTACATACTTAATCAATCCTCATGCAAATAAAGATCAACTTTGGAAATATAAAGCAGACGATGGTAAAAATATAAATGGAATGCTAATAAAGCCTTATGCTCTTTTAGCTTACAAAATGCCAATACCCCTTAACACCATAGGTCTACTTTATGAAGGGAAAACACAAATTGGCAAAGAAAGAAACATAAGCTCGTGGAAAAACAAAGGTTGGGGAAGCGACATTTTTTATCACAATATTTCTATTATTGCTAATTTTGAAGTTGTCAAATCTTTAACAATTGGCCTTCAATTAAAATTATCTACAAATCCAATATATACAGGCAATACAGCAGGACTAGCTGATATTTCAAAAAGAATAGCAACTGGTAATTCTTACTTTTACTACGATTCTATTGGAATCTCTGTAACTTATAAATACTAAAGTCTAATAAATATAAAAATTTTAATATCTAAACTGATTTCTTCCAGAAACTTTAGCCTCATAAAGCTTGCTGTCAGCAAGCTTTATGATATTAGTAAAATTATTATCAATAGGAATTTCTTGAGCAAGCCCAATTGAAACAGTTACAATGCTAGAAATACTACTATACTCATGAACTATTCTTAAGCACTTTATATCATTAATCATTGTTTTAATAATACTAATCATTTCATCTAGACTCTTATTAACAGAAAAAAAAATAAATTCTTCTCCTCCGTATCGAGCAACGTCTATTTTATATTTTAAAGAAACCCTATATAAGGCTTTAGCAATCAATTTAAGACACTCATCACCATTGGTATGGCCATAATTATCATTGTAATTTTTAAAATTATCAATATCTAACATCCCAACAATTATTATTTCTTTATTATCTAAGGCTTTAATCCACGACTTAGAAAATTTATCCATAAAAAATCTTCTGTTTGGAATTTGAGTAAGCCCATCAATTCTAGATAAGCTTTTAAAATAATCTCTTAATCGTTTTAATTCAAGATGAGTTTTAACCCTAGCGTCAATTATTCGACTATTAAAAGGCTTTAAGATATAATCTACTCCGCCAACGTTAAATCCTTCAAGTTGAGCATCTGTAGAACTTCTTGAGCTAATGAAAATTACAGGAATATCTTTAGTATCAGGATCGCTTTTTAGCTTTCTACATACTTCATAGCCATTAATATCTGGAAGGCCTATATCAAGGAGTACAAGATCAGGACTATCTTTTTCAACCTGCTTTAAAGCATCAAGTCCGTTTGTTGCAACTTCAACCTCATAAGAATCTTGTAATATATTTACCAATAAATCTAAATTGGTTGGAGAATCATCCACAATTAAAAGCTTTTGATTTTCTACTTCAAAAGCTTTATCTTTAATTATCATTTCCACTACTAATATCTCTTACTAATATCTCTTATTGCTAAACATCTCAATAATCTCTTTAAGAATTTTAGAGCTCTCAACAAATTTATATAATCTTAAGTTCCTGCGAAGATCACTAAATAATACTTGAATATTATCATCTAAAACATACTTTTCAATGCTCTTAAGAATTTCTTTATATTCTCTTGGCTTTCTAGTTTTAATACCAATTAAAAGTTTATTGAGAAGGTTTAAAAATTGATCATTATTTTTAAAGTATAGCTTATTCTCGCTAACAATCTCAGGCTCAAACAAAACATTCTCCTTTATGTCGCTTATTAGTTGCAATAAATCATTTTTTACAAAAGAATACATTTTCTTAAGTTCATAAATTGAATCTTTGCTTGTTTCAATTTTTTTAAAATCTTTATACAATTTGCTACGCATATTAGAAAGAGCTCCAGATATTGAATGAGATATGTCCCTAATTAAAGATAAATTTTCATCATCAAAAGCTTTTTCTAAATCAACAATATTAATAGAGATAAAATCAACAAGTCCCCTACATAATTCAGAATATGATGCATATGAAAGATTTAATTCTTTTAAAGCCCTATTAACATCTAAATTGGGAAACCTAACAAGTTTATTTAAATCTTTATTCTCCCAAATATCATCAACTTCAAGCTCTAAATATTTTTTTAATATAATTTTAATTGAACTTATGTGTATTGGCTTTGAGATATAATCATCCATCCCACTTTCAAAACACTTCTCTTTATACTCTTTCAAAGCATGCGCTGTTACAGCAACCAAAACACATGCCTTTAAATTCTTTGCCTTTTCAAATTTTCTGATTTCTTTAGCCACCGAAAATCCATCATATTTGGGCATTCGTATATCAATAAAAGCAATATCATATTTTTTATCTTTTAAAGATTGTAAAGCCTTTACCCCATCATCTACAATATCAATAAAATTTTCATTAATACCTATTACAACAAGAATATCTTTCAACACTTTTTGATTTACTTGATTATCTTCAGCTATTAACACATTAATAGGATCTTTTATCTTAAAAGCACTATCTATTGGAACTAAATCTTCAAAATCTATTTCTGTTTTAAACTCTTTTTTAGAAAGAATAGAAGATATGCTAAGCCCCATTAAAGGCTTTTTAACATGAATATATTTTAAATTTTTTAACGCTTTATTATCCAAATAATAAAATAAAAAAACAATTTGTATATTAGAGTTTAATCTTTCAATATCATTAGCAAATCGAATACTATCTTCAATAGTATCGTTATTTACATTTATACAAACAAAATTATAAAAAGAGTATTCCTTAAAAAATTTATAAGCATCCTTAAAAGACGCCACATAGTGTAAATTAGAAGAATAGCCTAACAAAGCCGAACAATCCTCAAAAATTTTAATAGATTTTTGACTCAAGAGCACATTCAACACTTTATTATTGCTATCCATTGATTGAAATCTATTGATTGATAAATTTTTACTTTTAAGCTCACCACCCAAAAAAAACGGCAACATAAATGAAAAAGTTGTACCCTCACCCACCTTGCTATCAACAGCAATACCAAGTCCACCCATTAGCCTTATAAGTTCTTTAGATATTGACAATCCTAATCCCGCACCCTCATGAACCCTTGAAGAAGAATCATCCTCTTGTTTGAATATTTCAAATATCTTAGAAAGATTCTCTCTTTTAATACCCTTACCTGTATCTATTACTTTAAATTCAACTGTAACCAATACCCTATTACCATCAACTCTTATTCTATATACTTCTTCGTAGTTCAAAACAATAACACCATCATCTGTAAACTTAAAAGCATTGCCTATTAAATTAATTAAAACTTGTTTAATTTTTACAATATCACCTTTTATATAATTATTAAAAATAGATTTAGAATAAGAGAATAAATCAATATTTTTCTTTGCACATTGAGATTGAAAGGTTTTTAAAACCGTTTCCATTTCACTCTCTAAATCAATCTCTTGACTATCAATATGTAACTCATTGACATCTATTTGAGACAAATACAATATATCATCAATTAAAGAGAGTAAAGAATCAGATGAATAATTTATCATCCTAACATAGTCTTTTTGAACATCCGTAAGAATAGTGGTGTCCAAAAGCTCCGTAGCTGCCATTATTCCATTAATGGGCGTACGAATATCATGACTAATGTTTGCTATAAAAATAGTTTTAGCAGTATTAGCAGCTTCTGCAATCTTTTTTTTATTCATTATAAAAGAATATTCTCTTTTCTGTTCAAATGATAACCTGAACAGAAAAATTATTACAAACCCTAAAAAAGTAAAATAAAATATAATGACTGTTAAAACCAAAAATTTGAGATTTTTAAATCTACTACCTTTAGATTTATAATAAACATCAAATTTCCAATCATTTAAATATATCTGACTATCAGCATTCGAGCGCATAACAACTTTTTGAATAATTTCTTTTAAGATATAATCCTGATTATAAATAGCAAGACTCAAATCAAAAACCAAATCTCTAAAAGTAGGAAGTTTTTCAACATCGACAATATTTAATTCTTCAAAAACAGCAGTAGCTGTATACTCATCGCTAATAATCCCATCTATCTTTCCCTTATAAAGAAGAAGTAGGGCTTCTTTAAAACTACCTACCAGAATAAGCTTTGATTTAATGTTAGAAACCAAATTTTTACTATATAAAAAATTAAGTATAGCAAACCCCTTTAAAGATCTAGATGGAAGCACCCTTTTTTTATTTGAAAAAATAAAAAGTGGAATTCTAGAATTTAATTCTATATTAAAAACATTATCTAAATCTGAATCGAGCGCATTAGTATTTAGCATATCAATTTTTCCAGATTTGATTAATTTTTTGAGATCCAAAATACTGCGCGCTTCAATTACGTTAAATTCTAAACCCGAAAACATTCTAATCTTATCAAGCAAAAATTGATTTATTCCTTTGTAACTATTTGCTTCAACATAATCTATTGGATACCAATTTTTAACAGCAAGATTTAATTTATTATTTTTTAATAGCCAAATTTTTTCTTCTATATTAAATTTAGCCTTATTCATAATTTTATAACTATTTATTCGAGAGCTATTAATCTCTTCTTTATCCAACCAATTTTTATCTATTTGAAGCAAAGATTCAAATGAAATATCATCAAATATAGAGTTAAGAATATATCTAATAACCTTATAAACCCTGTTATCAATGGCTAATACTAAAAACCTATTTTTATTAAAAATCGAATCGTAAGATTTTAATCTGCCGTTATATCCATTTAATTTTAATAAATATTTTGTTGTTATTGAATTTTCTATAAACCCATATGAATTATTAACAATATCTATAAAGTTATTAACAATATCTTGATTCTTATTTAATTGGATATTATTAAAATCAAAATCAATAAACTGAGAATTTATTGGACCGATATTATTATTTAAACCTTTAGAATAAAATTTAAAATTAAGAGGATATATTGGCTTACTTACTACATAATTAACATTTTCAAACACACTATCATTGCTAATAATTCCTCCAAAAATGCCCACTGATTTTCCATCTAATGACTTCTTAATATCCTCTTTGGAAAATCCTTTAAAAATGGGCTTAAAAATGTGCTGCCTTGAAATAAGATTCCACAAATCTACTAAAATACCAGACAACTTTCCCTTTGAATTAATAAAACTTAAAGGTGGATAATCATTATATAACCCAACATCAATAAAATTACCCTTAGAAGTACTGTCTAAAAAAGAAACAACATATTCATCAGGAATTTTCATCAAATACGAAAACAAATCTAAATTCAAATTCTTTATTATCTCAGGAGCATTTCTACTAATAGCCACTCTATTCTTGACACTATAAAAAACATCTCCATTAAAAATTGCAAGATCTTCACCTAAAACACCCTTTGCAATATAAGCTAAAGTCTTACAATCGCCATATATATAATCAACTTTATCATTTTTTAAAGCTAATACTAGCTCTTGAACATTGTCAACCAAAAAAATGGTGTTAACACCTCTTAGTCTCAAGATATCTTCATATATTGTATTTTTAACAACTCCTATATTAAAGTTAGATAAATAGGCTGAATGAATATCTTTATATTTTTTATTAGGGCTTTTAGAAAATAAAATTGAAATACTCCTAGCAAGCTCACTTTTAAAGTAAAAAAAATCATTTAATTTTGAATTATAAGTTAATCCTAAATATATTGCTTCGTCTTCGATTTTCCCTTCATTTAAATTATCAACAGGTTCAATTCTAATATCAACATTATTATCTTTTGCCCATTTATCTAAAATAGAAAAAATAAGCCCGACATATTCTCCTTTATTATTTTTATAGTAAAAAGGAAAATATTGACCTACAAACTTAAACTTAAAAGTATCTTTAGAAAATAAATTGGCATTGACAAAGCAAACCAAAAGCAAAATTAAAAAATTAATACTTAAAAAGCTTGCTTTTTTCATGTTATTTTAAAATTTCCTTATTAAAATATAACAATTTTACTAATGTGCAAAATAAGTATACACGATAAATCAAGAGCTTAAAGTATAAAATAAAAACCCTGGCAATAACTTACTCTCCCGCGAACTCGCAGTACCATCAGCGAATAAGAGCTTAACTTCTGTGTTCGGAATGATAACAGGTGTTTCCTCTTTTCTTTAACCACCAGGGTTTTTATAAGGAAGACAAAAATATGGCCAAAGATACGGGTAATTAGTATTAGTCAGCTTAATATATTACTATACTTACACTTCTAACCTATCAACCTGGTATTCTTCCAGGACCCTTAAAGGATATCTCATCTTGAGGAAGGCTTCCCACTTAGATGCTTTCAGCGGTTATCCTTTCCGAACGTAGCTACCCAGCACTTACCCTTGGCAGGATAACTGGTACACTAGAGGTTCGTCCATCTCGGTCCTCTCGTACTAAAGATAGCTCCTCTCAAATATCCAACGCTTGTGGCAGATAGGGACCAAACTGTCTCACGACGTTCTGAACCCAGCTCGCGTACCGCTTTAAATGGCGAACAGCCATACCCTTAGGACCTGCTTCAGCCCTAGGATGCGATGAGCCGACATCGAGGTGCCAAACCCTTCCGTCGATGTGAACTCTTGGGAAGGATAAGCCTGTTATCCCCGGAGTACCTTTTATTCGTTAAGTGACGGCGCTTCCACTCGCTACCGCCAGATCACTAAGACCTACTTTCGTATCTGTTCGACTTGTCAGTCTTACAGTTAAGCTACCTTATGCCTTTACACTTACAAAGTGATTTCCAACCACTCTAAGGTAACCTTTGCGCACCTCCGTTACTTTTTAGGAGGCGACCGCCCCAGTCAAACTACCCACCTGGCACTCTCCTCATATTTTTATAAGTTAGAAACCTAATTAAACAAGGGTGGTATTTCAAGATTGACTCCACTACCCCTAACGAGATAGCTTCAAAGTCTCCCACCTATCCTACACATATTTAATCAAATCTCAATACCAAGCTATAGTAAAGGTTCACGGGGTCTTTCCGTCTAACCACAAGTAATCGGCATCTTCACCGATACTTCAATTTCACCGAGCTCCACGTTGAGACAGCGTCCAAATCGTTACACCATTCGTGCGGGTCGGAACTTACCCGACAAGGAATTTCGCTACCTTAGGACCGTTATAGTTACGGCCGCCGTTTACTGGGGCTTAAATTCAATGCTTCGAACAAACTAACATCTCCTCTTAACCTTCCAGCACCGGGCAGGTGTCAGCCCCTATACTTCTCTTTACAGATTTGCAGAGACCTGTGTTTTTGGTAAACAGTCGTTTGGACCATTTTTATGCTACCTAATTGCTTAGGTCATACTTATCCCGAAGTTACGTATGTATTTTGCAGAGTTCCTTAACGTGGATTCTCTCGCGCGCCTTAGAATTTTCATCCCACCTACCTGTGTCGGTTTGCGGTACGGTCCCTTATAGCCTAACCTTAGAAGCTATTTCTTGGCACCTTGACTACCTACATTTCATGTTACCTAAATAACACTCATCATCACATCTTAGCTCTCTTAACGGATTTTCCTATTAAGATCATCACCTTAATGCTTAAACTAGGACAACCATCGCCTAGCAGTAGTTAACCTCATGCGTCACTCCATCGAAACTATAAGAGGTACGGGAATATTAACCCGTTTCCCATCGACTACACTTTTCAATTTTGCCTTAGGGGCCGACTAACCCTGGGAAGACGACCTTTACCCAGGAAACCTTAGGTTTTCGGCGAATGGGGATCTCACCCATTTTTTCGTTACTCATACCTGCATTCTCACTTCTGATACCTCAATCAAACTTTACAGTTTAACTTCACCGGCTTACAGAACGCTCCCCTACCATCTTAACTTGCGTTAAGATCCAAAGCTTCGGTAATGTGTTTAGCCCCGTTACATTATCGGCGCTTAAGTACTCGACCAGTGAGCTATTACGCACTCTTTAAAGGTATGGCTGCTTCTAAGCCAACCTCCTGGCTGTTTACGTACCTAAACCTCCTTTTCCACTTAACACATTTTTGAGACCTTAGCTGTTGATCTGGGTTGTTTCCCTCTCGGCTATGAACCTTATCGCCCATAGCCTCACTCCTATTCACCATTTAATAGCATTCGGAGTTTAACTGAGTTTGGTACCCTTTGACAGGCCCTAGCTCAATTAGTGCTCTACCTCTATTAAACTAAAATAAGGCTGAACTTAAATCCATTTCGGGGAGAACCAGCTATCTCCGAGTTTGTTTAGCCTTTCACTCCTATTCACAGCTCATCCCTGCCTTTTTAAACAGACTAGAGTTCGGCCCTCCACTTGGTTTTACCCAAGCTTCAGCCTGGCCATAAATAGATCACTCGGCTTCGGGTCTACCACATCTAACTAAATCGCCCTTTTAAGACTCGCTTTCGCTTCGACTCCAGCACTTCTATGCTTTAATCTTGCTAGACATGATAACTCGCAGGTTCATTATGCAAAAGGCACGCCATCACCGCAATAAATCGCGGCTTTGACTGCTTGTAAGTCTACGGTTTCAGTTCTATTTCACTCCCCTCCCGGGGTTCTTTTCACCTTTCCCTCACGGTACTCTTCTCTATCGGTAGCTTTTTAGTATTTAGCCTTGGAGAGTGGTCTCCCCAGCTTCAAACAAGGTTTCTCGTGCCTCGTCCTACTCAGGAACATTTTAAAAAGATATTTACATTTAAATTACAGGACTATCACCTTCTTTGGTTAAACTTTCCAGATTATTCTTCTATATAAATATTTTGTAACTTTTTTGCTTATCACAGACTAAGCTTAAACGTCCTACAACCCCATAAATGCAACGCTCTGCGGCTTGACACATTTAAAGTTTGGGCTACTCCCTTTTCGCTCGCCACTACTAAGGGAATCTCTTTGATTTCTTTTCCTCAGGGTACTTAGATGGTTCACTTCCCCTGGTATCGCCTCTATTATTTAGATAATAGATAACTAGCATCTTGCTAGCTGGATTACTCCATTCGGTAATCTTGGGATCAATAAATGTTTGCTTCTCCCCCAAGCTTTTCGCAGCTTACCACGACCTTCTTCGCCTTAAAGCTCCTAGGCATCCACCATAGACTCTTATTACTTTGACCATATTTTTATCTTCCATCTCTACTTTGCCAATTTGTTTATGCAACATAGAATAATATATATTTTTGTTTAATCTATGTCAATATCTAATTTATTTTTTATGTTTTTTAAATATTAAAAAAATGAACATTTAAAAAACATAAAAAATAAATTAAGAGCTTAAAGTATAAAATAAAAACCCTGGCAATAACTTACTCTCCCGCGAACTCGCAGTACCATCAGCGAATAAGAGCTTAACTTCTGTGTTCGGAATGATAACAGGTGTTTCCTCTTTTCTTTAACCACCAGGGTTTTTATAAGGAAGACAAAAATATGGCCAAAGATACGGGTAATTAGTATTAGTCAGCTTAATATATTACTATACTTACACTTCTAACCTATCAACCTGGTATTCTTCCAGGACCCTTAAAGGATATCTCATCTTGAGGAAGGCTTCCCACTTAGATGCTTTCAGCGGTTATCCTTTCCGAACGTAGCTACCCAGCACTTACCCTTGGCAGGATAACTGGTAAACTAGAGGTTCGTCCATCTCGGTCCTCTCGTACTAAAGATAGCTCCTCTCAAATATCCAACGCTTGTGGCAGATAGGGACCAAACTGTCTCACGACGTTCTGAACCCAGCTCGCGTACCGCTTTAAATGGCGAACAGCCATACCCTTAGGACCTGCTTCAGCCCTAGGATGCGATGAGCCGACATCGAGGTGCCAAACCCTTCCGTCGATGTGAACTCTTGGGAAGGATAAGCCTGTTATCCCCGGAGTACCTTTTATTCGTTAAGTGACGGCGCTTCCACTCGCTACCGCCAGATCACTAAGACCTACTTTCGTATCTGTTCGACTTGTCAGTCTTACAGTTAAGCTACCTTATGCCTTTACACTTACAAAGTGATTTCCAACCACTCTAAGGTAACCTTTGCGCACCTCCGTTACTTTTTAGGAGGCGACCGCCCCAGTCAAACTACCCACCTGGCACTCTCCTCATATTTTTATAAGTTAGAAACCTAATTAAACAAGGGTGGTATTTCAAGATTGACTCCACTACCCCTAACGAGATAGCTTCAAAGTCTCCCACCTATCCTACACATATTTAATCAAATCTCAATACCAAGCTATAGTAAAGGTTCACGGGGTCTTTCCGTCTAACCACAAGTAATCGGCATCTTCACCGATACTTCAATTTCACCGAGCTCCACGTTGAGACAGCGTCCAAATCGTTACACCATTCGTGCGGGTCGGAACTTACCCGACAAGGAATTTCGCTACCTTAGGACCGTTATAGTTACGGCCGCCGTTTACTGGGGCTTAAATTCAATGCTTCGAACAAACTAACATCTCCTCTTAACCTTCCAGCACCGGGCAGGTGTCAGTCCCTATACTTCTCTTTACAGATTTGCAGAGACCTGTGTTTTTGGTAAACAGTCGTTTGGACCATTTTTATGCTACCTAATTGCTTAGGTCATACTTATCCCGAAGTTACGTATGTATTTTGCAGAGTTCCTTAACGTGGATTCTCTCGCGCGCCTTAGAATTTTCATCCCACCTACCTGTGTCGGTTTGCGGTACGGTCCCTTATAGCCTAACCTTAGAAGCTATTTCTTGGCACCTTGACTACCTACATTTCATGTTACCTAAATAACACTCATCATCACATCTTAGCTCTCTTAACGGATTTTCCTATTAAGATCATCACCTTAATGCTTAAACTAGGACAACCATCGCCTAGCAGTAGTTAACCTCATGCGTCACTCCATCGAAACTATAAGAGGTACGGGAATATTAACCCGTTTCCCATCGACTACACTTTTCAATTTTGCCTTAGGGGCCGACTAACCCTGGGAAGACGACCTTTACCCAGGAAACCTTAGGTTTTCGGCGAATGGGGATCTCACCCATTTTTTCGTTACTCATACCTGCATTCTCACTTCTGATACCTCAATCAAACTTTACAGTTTAACTTCACCGGCTTACAGAACGCTCCCCTACCATCTTAACTTGCGTTAAGATCCAAAGCTTCGGTAATGTGTTTAGCCCCGTTACATTATCGGCGCTTAAGTACTCGACCAGTGAGCTATTACGCACTCTTTAAAGGTATGGCTGCTTCTAAGCCAACCTCCTGGCTGTTTACGTACCTAAACCTCCTTTTCCACTTAACACATTTTTGAGACCTTAGCTGTTGATCTGGGTTGTTTCCCTCTCGGCTATGAACCTTATCGCCCATAGCCTCACTCCTATTCACCATTTAATAGCATTCGGAGTTTAACTGAGTTTGGTACCCTTTGACAGGCCCTAGCTCAATTAGTGCTCTACCTCTATTAAACTAAAATAAGGCTGAACTTAAATCCATTTCGGGGAGAACCAGCTATCTCCGAGTTTGTTTAGCCTTTCACTCCTATTCACAGCTCATCCCTGCCTTTTTAAACAGACTAGAGTTCGGCCCTCCACTTGGTTTTACCCAAGCTTCAGCCTGGCCATAAATAGATCACTCGGCTTCGGGTCTACCACATCTAACTAAATCGCCCTTTTAAGACTCGCTTTCGCTTCGACTCCAACACTTCTATGCTTTAATCTTGCTAGACATGATAACTCGCAGGTTCATTATGCAAAAGGCACGCCATCACCGCAATAAATCGCGGCTTTGACTGCTTGTAAGTCTACGGTTTCAGTTCTATTTCACTCCCCTCCCGGGGTTCTTTTCACCTTTCCCTCACGGTACTCTTCTCTATCGGTAGCTTTTTAGTATTTAGCCTTGGAGAGTGGTCTCCCCAGCTTCAAACAAGGTTTCTCGTGCCTCGTCCTACTCAGGAACATTTTAAAAAGATATTTACATTTAAATTACAGGACTATCACCTTCTTTGGTTAAACTTTCCAGATTATTCTTCTATATAAATATTTTGTAACTTTTTTGCTTATCACAGACTAAGCTTAAACGTCCTACAACCCCATAAATGCAACGCTCTGCGGCTTGACACATTTAAAGTTTGGGCTACTCCCTTTTCGCTCGCCACTACTAAGGGAATCTCTTTGATTTCTTTTCCTCAGGGTACTTAGATGGTTCACTTCCCCTGGTATCGCCTCTATTATTTAGATAATAGATAACTAGCATCTTGCTAGCTGGATTACTCCATTCGGTAATCTTGGGATCAATAAATGTTTGCTTCTCCCCCAAGCTTTTCGCAGCTTACCACGACCTTCTTCGCCTTAAAGCTCCTAGGCATCCACCATAGACTCTTATTACTTTGACCATATTTTTATCTTCCATCTCTACTTTGCCAATTTGTTTATGCAACATAGAATAATATATATTTTTGTTTAATCTATGTCAATACTTTACTAAAACTTTAATAAATAATTTTCTATTTTAAATAGAAAATTTTGATAAAAACCAAATACACTAAACATTCAGATATAAATTATTTATATTTAATATCAAGCTCAAAAAAATCAATTAAAAATCTAGCAACACCATCCTCATTATTACTAAATTTTGTTATTTCATTATTTGCTAAATTAATTTTAAGAAATTCATTGGCATTTTTCATTAAAATCCCCTTGCCAAGATTTTTAAGCATCTCATAATCATTGTTATTGTCTCCAAAGGCTAAAACATCACACAATGAAATGTTTTCAAGAAAAGCAATATTTTTAATAGCATTATATTTATTAGCATTAATATTGGTAACTTCTAATAAATCCTTAAAAGAAAAAAACACTCTTATGTCTTGAAAATCTTTGCCCCTAATTTCATTATCAAGTTTATTAAGAGTTGCCAAATCGTTGCAATGATAAACAATTTTAGAAATAGAATCAACATCTAATTTAGTCAAATCTCTAATCACAACATTTAAACCCAAATCCTTAACAAAATGTTTCATAATAGGGCTTCTAACATCTGAATCAGAATACCAAGTATCAAAAGCATAAAGATTAACATCAACATTGTCTTTTTGTATCTTGAGAATTTCTTTTACTAAGTCATAACTCATTGCATATCTAAAAATTAAATTTTCTTTCAAAAACACTTCAGCTCCATTAGCCGTTACAAGATAATTTTCGCTAATATTGCTTTCTTTTAATTGATTCCTGATATTCCTAAACTCAATCAACCTTCTACCAGTTGCAATAACTATTTTAAAATCTTTTCCTAAGGTGAAAAGAACCTCAAGTGTCAGAAAACTAATCTCATGACTATTATTCAATAAAGTGCCATCAAGATCAAAAACTAGCATTTTATATTTTTTATAATTAGAATTCATATATAAATCTCTCTTGTATGATATAACATCATAAACAATTTATTCTCAATAAATTGATCTTAATCATACAATAATCGAGTTTAATAACAATATGTTTTTTGAAATTTTTTAAAAACATTATTTAAATGGAAATTAATGCCTTGAAACAAATTTATTATCTTTAATATAAAATCTCCAAAGCTTGTTTATATCAACCTCTTGCGCATAATTAATATTTATTCTTTTTGAACAAACTATATTAAAATCTAGATTCAAACCTCTTTGTAAAAAAAGCTCACTATTTCCAATAAGATCAACTTCATTAAAGGCTAAATCAATGTTTAAAAATTTTGTAAGTTTGCCAGGACCATTAGTAAGAATGCTTTTATTCTCTAATAATGGAGAAATAGGCTCTACACTCCTAATTAAAACGGCTTGGGGATTATTTTTATCCGCAGTCACAATGTTAAACATATGGTGCATGCCATATATTATATACACATAAGAATATCCTCCCATGCTATACATAGCATTTGTGCGATTTGTTCTCTTGCCGCCATAAGAATGACAGGCGCTATCTATTACTCCCATATAAGCTTCCGTTTCAACAATTCTGACAACTATTTCCTTTTTATTAATCTTTCTGATCAATAAATTGCCAAGCAATAATTTTGCAACAGTAATAGCATCTTGTAAAAAAAAATATCGATCCATAAACCCCATTTTAAAACAAGATAATAATAATAAAAACTAAAATGACTTACCCGATAAATAAATATCTTAATCAAATTCTTAGCTAGTTAATAAATTCTCTTTATTAAAGAACAAAAAATTAAAAATTACATAAAATCATATTTTTTAGACCTACTTATATGAAAAACTTTCAATAATAAATTCTTAAAAAGATTAATTGATAATATAAAATTAGCTAAAAGGTCTAATTACCATCTATTAATAAAAATTAATTCTTGAAGTATGTTTTTATAGATTTTTCCAATTACAAATACCTACTAATAAAATGTTTTGCATTTTTTGAAAAATCGGATTAAAAAGTTGAACTGATCAGACTTAAATAGGCTTATATAAAAATATTAATCTAAAATATCCAATCAGCAAAAATAAAATATATTTTATAAAAAATTTATTAAACTGATCTATCGATTAATAAAAAATATTTTTGCCTTTTAAATATATCTCCCAAGATGATTCTGAAAGCCTCTAAAACAAAAGTAGTATTTTTTCTTTATTTAAATTTTTTGGAAAAGTAGAATAAAGAAAAAATATTAAGATTTAAAAAAAATTAAAATTTGCTCCCAATAACAAAGCAATAAAATACTACAATTTCAATATAAAAACCTGATATTAATTTGCAATAATCTTTTAAATAATCAAAATAAAATCACAAAATCTTATAAAACACATATGTAAAATAGCAAATATTGATAAATATATAAAAAATTGCAAACTATATACAATATCTCTTACATCTTAAAAAGACATAAGAGATATTGACAAAGTCAAAAGATTAAAATAAAATTTGTAAAGAATTAATGTACTTAAGGGATCATAGCTCAGGTGGTTAGAGCGCAGGTCTGATAAACCTGAGGTCGGATGTTCAACTCATCCTGGTCCCAATGTATTCTGTTATTATAAATGTTGCAATGCCACCTTAAGCTATAATTAGTAAGAACAACAAAACATTTGGTTCATTTTAAATTGAGACATATTTCTAATATAATTTTAATTTAAAACTATATAATCCCAAGCACTTACTAAATATTTATTTTTTATAAAACTCAAACTATATTTTTATTTTGATTCCAAAAACTTTTTAATCGAAAAAAATAAATTAAAGTCAAGTATTATTGACTTTAATTTATTTTTTTCGATTAAAAAGGAAGAGCTCTAACAGCACTTTCCAATACGACTCCACCTTGTTACAACCCTCACTCCTCCTCAATAAACACATCTTAAAGACTTTCCTCCCCCCTTACGGATTAGAATAATAGCCTTAAGCATACCATAAACTCAGATGGTGTGGCAAAAGCGCACAAAGCCCAAGAATATATTCCCCGTATCATTCTGATATGCAATTAATAACAATCCCAACTTCATAAAGTTGGGCCTAAATTTAATCCAAACTAAGACCCGCTTTATGCATTTTACTTCACATCTCTGTTTTACTTCGATTTGCACAGACCATTGTGACATGTATTTAGCCCAGCCTAGAACATAAAAGGCGTGTTAATTTGAAGTCATTAAAATATACTTCGACTTATCACAAGCAACCTTATATAAAGCCCAGCCATTACATACTGGCAACAAATAACAAGGATAGAACTCCCCGTTGCGAGAACTTAAACTAGAAAACCTCCAAACATAAGCAGGCAACAACCATGCAGCACTTGTATGTAGACCAAAAACAGGAAATAATTATCCCCAACTATATCTTATATATACCTAGCTGTGACAATATTCCTGACACATCCTCGAATTAAACCTCATGCTCTACAAATTGCAGAGAAGTCAGCTCCCCCGGTCAATTCCTTTTAGGCTATACTCTTGCAAGTATACTGCCCAGGCGGCACACTTAACACGTCAGGCTTGACACTAACTTTTAATTAACAAAAAATGTGCATCGCCTACAGCGCAAACTACAGGAGAAATTTAATCTTATTTGCTTCCTACGCATTAGCCTCTGACATTCTTCCTGATATCAACAGATTTCTCCCCCCTACACAAAAAATTACAACTTTCTCTATCAAGTTCTAGATATATAATTTTTAACATAGCAAAACAGTTGAGCTTTAGCATTTTATGCTTCGACTTATATGTCTGACCACTTATCCTTTACACTCAATAATCCCAAACAAGGCCTGCCCCAAGTATCTCCGCGGCTGATGGCACGTAATTAGCTAGAGCTTATTCATGAATTAACATCATCACTTTATTATTTCCTACAAAACTTATTCCTTATTTATAAAAAACTTTACGAGTAGGCCCTCTACATTTACACAACGCCACTCTATCAAAATTTCACCCATTTTAAAAGATTCTTAGCTTCTGCTTCCCATAGAAATCTGTCCGAATCGTGTATCAATTCCATCATAACCTTAGTAAACTATTACTTAGCTAAGCACCTAATAGATATAAACTCATTTACAGACAAAACTTTAACGGCTTCCTTTCATCGATTAATAAATCCAGCTAATTGAACTTACTTAATATCGACTACTATTTTTAGTAACTATTCCCATTTCATAAATAAATCGCCCATTATCTACTAAATCCTGTTGCTTTATATGCTTTAATAAACTAATAAAGTTAACTCTGCCACAAAACTAAACTCTTCATTGTTTTTATTTAAAAAATAAACAGTCCTTACTTACTCTTTTGTTTGATCTCTAATTCTACCTAACTCTTTTATTCTGTCTTGGCTCTTCTAATAATTATTTTAACCTTTAAAAAACCTATCCCGTAACCCACTTAACCTTAATCTAAATAAGATGCCTAATGGAGGTTAAGGGACTCGAACCCTTGACCCTCGGCTTGCAAAGCCGATGCTCTAGCCAACTGAGCTAAACCCCCAATCAATCTAAATTGAAGCTTAAGTTAAATAAAATCCTTTAATATCATTAATAAAAAACTAAATGCAAAAATTTATCTTAAACTTATGAAAATAATTCTAGTTTCAAAAACTCTTTTATAAAAAGAAAAGAGTAGAGAAGAGTTAATGGAATTAGCCTTAATCTACCTTTCTCTTAGAAAGGAGGTGATCCAGCCGCACTTTCCAGTACGGCTACCTTGTTACGACTTCACCCCCCTCACTAAACATACCTTAAATACCTTCCTCCCTTACGGGTTAGAATAATAGCTTCGGGTATCCTCAACTCGGGTGGTGTGACGGGCGGTGTGTACAAGGCCCGAGAACGTATTCACCGTATCATTCTGATATACGATTACTAGCGATTCCAACTTCATGAAGTCGAGTTTCAGACTTCAATCCGGACTGAGACCTGCTTTATGCGTTTTGCTTCACATCACTGTTTCGCTTCGCTTTGTACAGGCCATTGTAGCACGTGTGTAGCCCAGGACATAAGGGCCATGATGATTTGACGTCATCCTCACCTTCCTCCGACTTATCACCGGCAGTCTTATCTGAGTCCCCACCATTACATGCTGGTAACAGATAACAAGGGTTGCGCTCGTTGCGGGACTTAACCCAACACCTCACAGCACGAGCTGACGACAACCATGCAGCACCTGTATATAGGCCCCAAACGGGGAATAATTATCTCTAACTATATCCTATATATGTCAAGCCCTGGTAAGGTTCCTCGCGTATCATCGAATTAAACCACATGCTCCACCGCTTGTGCGGGCCCCCGTCAATTCCTTTGAGTTTCACTCTTGCGAGCATACTCCCCAGGCGGCACACTTAACACGTTAGCTTCGGTACTAACTTTTAGTTAACACCAAGTGTGCATCGTTTACAGCGTAGACTACCAGGGTATCTAATCCTGTTTGCTCCCTACGCTTTCGTGACTCAGCGTCAGTCTTGACCCAGAAGTTCGCCTTCGCCTCCGGTATTCTTCCTGATATCAACAGATTCCACCCTTACACCAGGAATTCTAACTTCCTCTATCAGACTCTAGACATATAGTTTCCAACATAGCTCCACAGTTGAGCCGTGGTATTTTATGCATAGACTTATACATCCGCCTACTCACCCTTTACGCCCAATAATCCCGAACAACGCTCGCCCCTTACGTATTACCGCGGCTGCTGGCACGTAATTAGCCGGGGCTTATTCATAAATTAACGTCATCACCTTGTCATTTCCTACAAAGCTTATTCCTCATTTATAAAAGAATTTTACAATCTTTCGACCTTCTTCATTCACGCAGTGTCGCTCCGTCAGGCTTTCGCCCATTGCGGAAGATTCTTAGCTGCTGCCTCCCGTAGGAGTCTGGACCGTATCTCAGTTCCAGTGTGACCGTTCACCCTCTCAGGCCGGTTACTTATCATCGCCTTGGTAGGCATTTACCCCACCAACTAACTAATAAGACGCAGACTCATCTACAAGCGAAGCTTTAAGGCTTCCTTTCATCAATTAACAAATTAATTGACCTTATTCGGTATTAGCTACTATTTCTAATAGTTATCCCCATCTCATAGGTAGATCATCCACGCGTTACTCACCCGTTCGCCACTGAATGTATTACTACATCCCGTTTGACTTGCATGCTTAAGACGCACTGCCAGCGTTAGTTCTAAGCCAGGATCAAACTCTTCGTTATTCTTACTTTTTATTTTAAAAAATCAACAAGTTTTGTTTATTCTTTTGCTTGGCTTTCAACCTTACTTAACTCTTCCCTTCTCTCATCTTCCAATAATCATTTCAACATTTAATACTCTAACAAAAGAAGAATCATATTGTCAATACCTTTGCATTAATTTTATTAACACAAAATATAAAAAAATAAATTTCACCAATTAACCGTGATAAAAACATTAACAACCACATCTTTCATTAACAGGCAAAGTTGTAAGAATTTTTTTTAACTTATCTCCTAATTTAGCTTTTAAATAATCAAAGAAAGTTCTAAAATTTTCATTATCTCCTTTGAATTTAATCCACAACTCTTTAAACGTTAAAATTCCCTCTCTAAGATCCTCGTAATTAGAAAAAGACGCATTACAATCACTATACATTAAATTATAAAAATCAGAATCTTGTTTATATTTAAAAAAATCTATACTTGGTATTTTCTTAGCAAAAGCAAATCCTCTCTCATAAGCAGTACCTGCATCAACATAATTAACCAAGGCTAAAATAATATCGCTGCTAACCAACTCTTTTAGATCTATTTCTCTTACTTTTTCTCTTATGTCTCTATTTGCAAATTTATAATCAACCTTTTCAAGTAATCCCATCTTTTTGACAGCATGATGTTCTGGAGAAAATACATCTAAATTGAACTCTTCAAGAAATTTCAAAACCTCATCCCTCAGTTTAATTTGCTCTTCGTTAAAAAATGGAGAAGCTAAATAAATTTTCATAAAAACCCCTATTAAAACTTAAGTATAACACAATAAATCAATCGGGTAAAACAAACAATAAATAAAGTTTGAAATCTGAATAGAAAAAATTTGCTATAAACGACTTCTGCTGACCAAAATAGTAAATTCTCCTTTAATCTTCTCCTTGCTAGATTCAAAATATTTTTTTAATTCTAAAGGATTACCAATTTGATATTCTTCATAAATTTTTGTCATCTCTCGGCCAATAAGAATCTTCGCATCTAAACTAACAGAAGAAATTTCAACAAGCAGTTTCAAAAGCCTATGACCAGATTCAAGCAATACAAATGCATCACCTCTTTTATATAGCTCAGAAATTCTTTTAAATCTTTTAAGCCCCTTGTTAGGTAAAAATCCTTCAAAAAGCACTGATTTATCTCTAAAAGGATTAACACTTACAATCGCATTAAAAGAACTTGCTCCAGGAACTGGACAAACTTTGTATCCCTCTCTAAAAGCAGCAGCAACCAACAGACTACCAGGATCACTAAGTCCCGGAGTACCTGCGTCACTAACAAAAGCAACAGAATCACCTTTTGCCAAATAGTCCAATAGTAAGCTTATCTTCTTATTTTCTGTTACAGAATTGCAAGAAATCATTTTTTTATTAATTTTATATCGCGACAAAAGCTTACTAGTAACTCTTGTATCTTCTGCAAAGATAACATTTACCGATTTTAAAACATCAATCGCCCTATAAGTAATATCTTCTAAATTGCCTATTGGCGTACCAATAATATATAACATAGCTCCTTTTAATTCCTCCAAAACCTAAAAATTAATATATTGAGAATATATTAAAAGCATCTTTCTTAAGAAGAAAAATCTAAAATACTTTGCTCACTAAATAACCAAATACAAAGTAAACTAAAAGCTATATTTTATATGCCTATCAAAATACTTGCTTTTGTATTACATTTAGTTATATCATTAAGTATTAATGATTAAGAAGTCAAAAGAAAGGGAAAATTTATGTTTGCATTAATTAGAAAAATATTTACAATTTATTTTCTATGCATTACTCTTGCAGGTTTTGCCATGATTTTTATTGACAGCAAATTTACTGAACAATCTGATACCAAAGAGAATCAAAACAAAATTAATCAACATACAATAGAACCTAATTTAATTATGTTTACATCTTCTATAGGAGGATTTTTAGGTGTTTATGCTGGAATTTGGATCTTTAACCATGATAAAAGCAATTTTTATCTAAATTGGGGAAATTTAATAATATTGATATACAACATCGCCCTAATTATCACCGTATATTCAAAGTCACATAGCTAGCTAAAAAACAACTTAATTATTTTAATAATTTACATATTATTAACTATAATGCCTCTTTTAATCATATACTTATAAACCTCTTCGGGATTTTCCAGACTTTCAATCAAGCTTTCTGCCTTGTCATTTATTTTTTCCACCAATTTTTTATAAACTACTTTAATTCCTCTACTTTCTAAAAAATCCTTTGCCGGCTGAGAAACAACCCCAGCCTGAACATTTTGAAGCCCTATATTATAAATAATAATAGCCGCCGCTTTGCCTACAACTTTATCATAAATTTCAAGCCCTTCTTTATTCTGAATATACTTATTAATAAAATTATCTACTTCCAAAAGAGGCTTTAATCCCCTTTCCATGTTAGAATAAAGTATTTTATGATCTTTAAATAACCTTAATGTTGGATTCAATCCTGATATCATTTAAAACCCCTTTTTTTTGACCATACTTTATAATAATCAATAATAAAAACAAACAATATTAATAATATACATAAACAATAAATACTGCAATATCTAAAAAGATGGTATACTTACGCCATATGATATTAATACCAAAAAACAATAGTAATTCTAAAATTGAAATAAAAAAATCAATCTTTGTTTCATATATTTTTAATATTGAAAAAAAAGAAGATATAAATAAAACTATTAAAAAATATAAAATAAAATTTAAAAATGCTACACATATAGTTTATGGATTTAGAATTGGGAACAAGAACTCATTTCTAAATGGAATGAGTGATGACAGGGAGCCTAATCTAACGGCTGGAAAGCCCACATTAGATGCCATAATACATAATAATTTAACTGATACCCTAATAATCACATTGAGATATTTTGGAGGTACTTTGCTTGGTAGAGGAGGATTAATCAAAGCATACTACAAGTCTGCCAAAGAAGTTATTAAGAATGCTCCCCTAATAGAAAAAGAAGAATTAGAAATTCTAAGTTTAAATTTAAATTATAACCAATATAATTCACTATTAAAAATGAAAAATAAACTTGAAATAGAAATAATAGATTCAAACTTTTTAAACAAAATAAACACTTCAATTAAATTTAAAACAAAACATAAACAAAAAATATCAGAATTTTTTATAAAAAATGGTTTAATTCAGGAAATTTTCAAGCTTCATAAAGAATAATATACATATTAAATAATAATACTTTAAAGTATTATTATTTTTACCATTTTTGTTTTAAAATATAAAAACAAAACCAAATAAAAAGAGAATAATTTATATGAAAATAATATCTGTAATCAATCAAAAAGGAGGCGTAGGAAAAACTACAAGCGCCATTAACATTTCTTATTCAATGATTCTGCTTAATAAAAAAATTCTTCTAATAGATATTGATTCACAAGGAAACTCTACTAGCGGAACAAATACCTCAGAATATATTCCCGAAAACTCAAGCTATGAACTTATTAATAAAAAAATAAAGGTCAAGCCTTTAAGTCATTTTAGATTAGATATAATTCCATCTAGCATTAAATTAGCCTTACTCGAAAAAGAATTGATAAATGAACTTTCAAGAGAAAATTTTTTAAAAAATGCATTAACACTGTATGAAAAAGATAAATATGATTTCATTATTATCGATTGCCCTCCTACACTCTCAATATTGACTATAAATGCCCTTATTGCAAGCAATTACTTGTTAATACCAATTGAAACAGAATTTTTTGCATTTGAAGGTATAAATCAACTAATAGACACAATAAATACCATAAAGCAAATAAATAAAAATTTAGATATTGCGGGTGTTTTTATAAACAAATACGACATAAGAAACAAAAGTAAAGAAAAATATGTAATCTCATTAAAAAAAGTTTTTAAAGAAAAGCTTCTAAATACAAAAATAAGAAAAAATATAACCATTTCAAAATCTCAAGAAGCAAAAATGCCTGTATATGAATATGACAAAGAAAGCAATGCTGCAAAAGATTTCTTAGAACTTTCAAAAGAGATACTAAACAAAATTGAGGAATAGCTATGTCTGACAATTTAGAAACTTTAATGTTTTTAATGGGGAAAAAATTAGAAACATCTTCAAATAATTTGGAAAATACCGAAAAAAAAGAAATTATTTCAATTGAAAAAAGAACTTTTGACTACAATAAGCTAGATAAAGACATTTCTGATTTTTTAAAAAAAAAGAAATATGAAATTTTCAATATTTTTAATAACACTTATACAAAAATTGGAAAGATACTCAAAGACACTCAAGACAAATTAAAAGGGAATAATCAATATAACGGACTTTTTTATCAATGGTTTAAAAGTATGGGATTTAAAAAAGACAAGGTTTATGCTTTAATATCAAGGTATAATCTGCTTATCGAAAATTCCGACAAGCAGCTCATTATAGAAAAATTACCATTATCATTATCATATGAAATATCTAAAAAATCTTGCCCCTCTATTTTAAAAGCCGAAGTTTTAAATGGTAAAATAAATTCTTTAAAAGAATTTAAAATTATTTATAAAAAAAATTTCCAATTAAAGAATATATACAAATCATCAATTAAAAAAGATAAAAAATATGAAAACGATATAAAAGAAACATTAGATTTTATATTAAAGCATATAAAAGAATTTAAAAATATTGAATTTAACAAATTAAACCAAGAAAACTTAAAATTATTTTTTCATTCTATTTTGGAAATAAAGAAAAAAATAAAATATATTAAAAATAGTTCCATCTAAATTTAAAACTACAATAATAAATATAAAGAAAATATATATTATTATTGTTTATTTTACAAAATAAAAGATTGTTTTTAAATTTTAAATTTCAATAAAAATAACAAAATATAAATTTTAAGCTTTATTTAAGGTCAAGATTTCTTTATAACAACTAAATAATTCAAAAACAAGCTTAAAAAATTTACGCATTGTAATAAATACCTAAAAAATCAAAACTATCATGAAATTAAGAAAAAATATTTTACAATCTTTAAATCATACAAAAAATTTAACTAATATGGCCAAAAAAAGAAACAATTCTTCTTAAATCACCCGATGTAAAATACTCTATTTCTATTTTTCCCTTATCTTGATTACCTTTAATATCTATTTTTGTTTGAATTTTATCAAATAAAAATTCTTTTATACTGTGCAAAAAAGGATCTTGTTCAAGTTTCTTTTTTTTTGCTATAGATTTATAAAAATTTTTAACATATTTTTCTGCGTCTCTTACAGAAATTTTTTTTTTCAGTATTATTAAATAAAGATTATACCTATCTTGTTTATCTTTTAAAGATAAAATAACTTTAGCATGTCCAAAAGAAATTTCTTTCCTATGCACTGCATTTAATATTTCTTGTTCAAGATCTAAAATTCTAACTAAATTTGAAATATAGGCCCTACTTTTACCAATTTTTTCAGACAAATCCTTTTGAGTTAAAGAATATTTATTCATTACATTTTTATAGGCATAGGCCTCTTCAACAGGCGTAAAATTTTCTCTTTGAATATTTTCAACCAAAGGCATAAAATCCCTACAAGATTCTTTTATATTAACCTCAATAACAGGAACACTTGTCATCTGAATAAGTTTAGCGGCCCTAAACCTTCTTTCTCCTACTATTATTTTATATCTCTCATTTGCTTTACAAACAATTATGGGTTGCAAAATTCCATTTTCCTTTATGGAGATACTTAACTCTTCTAATTCAACAAGACCAACAGATTTCCTTGGCTGATCATTATCAATATCTAAAAGTTGAATATCTATCATTTTAAAAGCTCCATCCATATTTATTAAACCCTCCTACAACACAAAATTTTACCAGGTTATAATATTGAATTACAATTTAAGAATAAAAAAAAAGAATGTTCCACGTGGAACATTCTTAAATAAGAAAAACCAATTCTTTATTTAATAAATTTTGAAACAGAAATCAAGCTGTCATTATCAAGAAATAATACTTGAATTCCTCTAGCATCTTTACCTTGTTCAGATACTTTTCCAGCTACTGTTCTTAAAGCTTTTGAACGTTTACTTACAAGTAAGATTTCATCATCCTCTGAAACTGCTATAGCATCAACAACACTACCCGCTTTTTTATCAGATTTTTTATAACTAGTATAGCCAGTGGCTCCTCTTTTAAGCTCAGATATTTTAGAAACACTCAATCTTTTTCCATATCCATTTTCAGAAATGATCAAAAGATAAGGATTTTCTCTAACTGCCAAAACCTTAACAAACAAATCGCCTTCTTTTAATTTCATTCCACAAACACCCTGAGTACCCCTATTAGTAAGCCTAACATCACTTGAATTAAATATAAATGCACTACCCTTTTTAGAAAGACAAATGACTTTTTCATCCTTAAAAACAATCTCTGCACTTGTAACAAAATCTTTATCATTAAGTTTAATAACAATAACACCGCGCGACTTTACTGTTTTAAAATCTGTAGATTCAAATCTAGCTATTTTTCCACTTGCAGTTGTAAGTAATAAATAGGAATCATTAGTAAAATCCTTACTATTTTTAATAGTTAATATTTCTTCCTGATCTCCTAAATTAATAAGCTCACTAATATTTTGCCCTTTTGAAGCTCTTGAAGAATCTTTTATTTCATAAGCATTTATTAAATAAAGCTTTCCCTCATTTGAAATCATAAACAAATAATCATGAGTATTAACACACAAAGCAATAACAATCTCATCTCCGTCATTAAGATCAAAAGAACTGAGACCTTTTCCTCCAGCACCTTGCAATTTATACTCATTTTGTGAAAGTCTTTTAAGGAAACCTTTCTTTGTAAGCATAACAACAATATTTTCTTTTTGCATTAAATCCGACATACTAGTTTTTAAAACCTCCTCATCATAAATTATTTTAGTTCGACGTTCATCGCCAAATTTTAAACCTAAATTTATAGTTTCTTCTCTTATAATATTAATAATCCTTGCTGGATTCAAGAGAACATCTTCATAATCTTTTATTAAGCTTAAAAGTACATTAAGCTCCTCTTCAAGCTTAAAAAGCTCAAGAGTTGTAAGTTTTTGCAACTTTATATCAAGGACTGAATTGGCTTGAATCTCTGAAAGGCTAAAATTCACAACGAGTTTTTCCTTTGCATCTTTTGCTAATTTAGATGATTTAATAATCTTAATAACCTCATCTATATTATTTAGAGCAATATTTAATCCTTCAAGAACATGTGCCTTCTCTTTTGCCTTTTTCAAGTCAAATTCAATACGTCTTTTGATGATATTTTTTCTATGCTCAATAAATTCAAATAATAATTCTTCTAAATTCAACTGTTTAGGAATACCATCAACAAGAGCCAAATTATTTATACTAAAATGCTTTTTAAATTCAGTATATTCATAAAGCAAATTCATAATAACATGAGGATCAAATCCTCTTTTAACTTCAAGAACTATTCTAATGCCTTCTCTATCAGACTCATCTCTTATATCTAAAAGCCCTTCTAGCTTTTCTTCTTTTGCCAAAAAAGCAACTTTCATAAGAAGTACAGATTTATTTACTGTATAAGGTATTTCTGTAACAATTATAGCATTTCTATCTTCTGTTCTTTCTTCAATATGATACCTTGCCCTAATAACAACACTTCCCTTGCCAGTTTTATATGCTCTAATTAAATTATCATTATAAACAATCTCCCCAAAAGTTGGAAAATCAGGGCCTTTAACTATCTTGATCAAATCAAATATAGAAGCATTTTCATTATCCAACATATAAACAATAGCATCACAAATTTCTCTTAAATTATGTGGTGCCATGTTAGTAGCCATTCCAACAGCAATCCCACTAGAGCCATTTACCAAAAGAAATGGAAATGATGAGGGCATAATCTCAGGTTCACTTAAAGAATCGTCATAATTAGACTTAAAATTAACAGTCTCTTTGTCTATATCTTTAACAATATATTCTGCTATTCTTTCCATTTTAGCTTCAGTATATCGCATAGCAGCAGGAGGATCTCCGTCAATAGATCCAAAATTTCCCTGTCCCCGTATTACAGGATATCTAAGTGAAAAATCTTGAGCAAGTCTTACAAGCGCATCATAAATTGATTGATCTCCATGAGGATGATATTTTCCAAGAACATCCCCTACTATTCTTCCAGATTTTTTAAAAGCTTTATCAGAACGAAGTCCCATCTCATACATAGAATAAAGAATTCTCCTGTGAACTGGTTTAAGACCGTCTCTTACATCTGGAAGAGCCCTGGACACAATAACTGACATAGCATAATTCAAATAAGAAGTTTTTATTTCATCCTCTATTTTAATATTTAAGATTTGTTCTTTATTTTCTCCAACTGCCATTACCACTCCAATTACACATCAAGATTAATTACATTAAGTGCATTCTGTTCGATAAATTCTTTTCTAGGCTCAACTAAATCTCCCATAAGAGTAACAAAAATTTTTTCAGCCGCAACAGCATCATCTATATTTATCAATCTCATTTTTCTTCTAGCAGGATCCATAGTCGTTTCCCAAAGCTGCGTTGGATTCATCTCCCCAAGCCCTTTATATCTTTGAAGGAAAATGCTATTGCGATTTTTAGTTTCAATAGAATCTAAAAATTTTTCTTTTTCTTTCTCGTCATAAAAATAATAAACACGATTCTCATACTTTATTTTATAAAGAGGGGGCATTGCTATATATATATAACCATTTTCAATTAAATCCCTCATATATCTAAAGAAAAAAGCTAAAAGCAACGTTCTAATATGAGATCCATCAACATCAGCATCTGCCATAATAATGACTTTGTGGTAACGAAGTTTTCTAATGTCAAAAGTTTTTCCAACTCCTGCACCAAGAGATGCAATTATAGGAATAAGCTTGTCATTGGTAATTACCTTATCTTCTCTTGTTTTCTCAACATTAAGCATTTTTCCCCATAATGGCAAAATGGCCTGAAAAAATCTATTTCTGCCCATTTTAGCACTTCCTCCAGCAGAATCACCTTCTACAATATAGATTTCTCTCTCCAAGGGATTTTTAGAAGTACAATCAGCCAATTTCCCCGGCAATGCCAAACTTTCAAATGCATTTTTTTTTCTTTCCGATTCTCTTGCTTTTCTTGCAGCTTCACGAGCTCGAGCAGCTTTTATTGCTTTTCCAAGAATAGTATCTATCTCTAAAGGATTTAAATTAATAATTTTCAATAAATGCTCATATACAATAAGCTCAACTATTTTTTTTATCTCAGAATTACCAAGCTTACTCTTTGTTTGACCTTCAAATTGAGGTTCTGGAACTTTCACAGAAATAACAGCTGTAAGTCCCTCTTTAAAATCATCTCCTGTAAGATTTGGAATATCTTTTTTACTTATTTTTGAATTTTTAAAAGCTTCGTTCATAGCCTTAGTAAGGCCACTTCTAAAGCCCATAACATGGGTCCCCCCTTCTCTTGTATTAATATTATTAACAAAAGAAAGAATATTATCAGAATAGCTTTCAGTCCATTTAAGCCCCACATTAACAATAATATCATTAATAAAACCATCAATATAATAAGGTTCCGATTGAAAAGCTTTACTGTCATTAGTTAAATCATCTACAAAAGATTTTATCCCGCCTTCAAAATAAAATCTCGAAGATTTTTCTTTACCAAATCTTTTATCTTCAATTGAAATAAATATTCTATCATTTAAAAAGGCAAGCTCTTTAAGCCTTTTTTCAAGAACATCGAAATTATAATCTAAAGTTTCAAAAATTTCAGAATCTGCTAAAAAAGTAACTTTAGTACCGGTTGTAGAAGATTCTCCTACAACTTCTACTTTAGAAGTTGGAATGCCTTTTGAAAAAGTTTGCCTAAAAATTTTTCCATCCCTATTAATATAAACCTCTAAAAACGAAGACAAGGCATTTACAACCGAAATTCCAACACCATGCAATCCTCCAGAAACTTTATAAGTACCTTTATTAAACTTCCCACCAGAATGTAATTTCGTTAAAACAAGTTCAAGAGCGCTAATTCCTTCCTCTTCATGAATATCAGTAGGAATTCCTCTCCCATTATCAACTACAGTTATGGTATTATCTAAATTAATAATAACATCTATTCTATTACAAAACCCAGCTAAAGCTTCGTCAATGCTATTGTCAACCACCTCATAAACCAAATGGTGTAACCCATTAACAGAAACAGAGCCTATATACATGCCAGGTCTTTTCCTAACAGCCTCAAGTCCTTTTAAGACCTGAATGTTACTAGCAACATAATTCATAAACCTTCCATACATTTAATCAAAATCTAGATACAGATAAATTCTACATTAAAAAAAAAATAATATCTATTACATACAAAGTCCCAAAAATTTTTAAACGGTTTAGATAGAATCCTAATTTAACATTATACTATATAATGTTAAAAGTATAGTGCTAAAACCAATAAGGACAAAATAATGGAAAAATCAAAAAATATATGGAGCTTGATTTTGACAGAAATAAAAAAAGAACTCTCAGAAGAAGAATTTTATGTTTGGTTTGAAAATTTGTACTTTTTAGAATCAATGGGTAACAATATCCAAATATCTACTCCAAATTTATTTCACAAAAATCAAATAGAAAAAAGATTTACAAAAAAAATCAAAGAAATTCTTACAAAAAATGGCTACAATACTGTAGTCATTGAATTTACAAATCAACCACCTAAGAGCTATCTTAGCAAACAAACGGCTTTAAATGACAATTTTCCAAATTTTGGGAAACTTAAAGAAAATAAACCCTCTAAAGAGCCATCTAAAGAGCCAATTAAGAATATAAAAGATCATATAAAAATGTATATTAAAAAAGAAGAAGAGCCTACAAATTTTAAAAACCCCTTTCTTAAAAAAAGATATACATTTGAAAATTTTATTATAGGGCCAAATAATAAACTTGCATACAATGCCAGCTTGGCAATCTCAAAAAATCCTGGGAAAAAATATAATCCGTGTTTAATTTACGGTGGAGTTGGACTTGGAAAAACACATTTGCTTCAAAGCATAGGAAACAAAACAGAAGAATTACACTATAACCTTAAAATATTATACGTTACTGCTGAAAATTTTTTAAATGAGTTTGTAGAAAGCATAAAAACACACGAAACAAAAAAATTTAAAAAAAAATATAGATACTTAGATATGTTGCTTATAGATGATATCCACGATTTACAAAAAAAAGAAGGCATACAAGAAGAGCTTTTTCATACATTTAATGCTCTTTATGAAGACAATAAACAATTAGTATTTACATGTGACCGATCTCCTTCTGAACTTACAAATTTTACAGATCGACTAAAAAGCAGATTCACAAGAGGACTAAATGTTGATATATCAAAACCCAATTTTGAACTCAGGGTAGCTATTATTGAAAAAAAAGCAGAAGAGGATGGTATAAAAGTCCCTAAAAATATATTGAATTTGGTTGCCCAAAAAGTTACAACAAATATAAGAGACCTTGAAGCTGCTGTAACAAAACTAAAAGCATATATAGATTTAGACAACATAGAAATTGACATTGATATTGTTGAAAAGATAATCAAAGAAATAATAATTTATGAAAAAGAAACAATCAATAAATCAAACAATAAAATTAATATCGAAAATATAAAAAAAATACTTTTAAGAGAGCTTAAAATTGCACATAAAGACATTGAGGGGCATAGTAAAAAACCAGAGATAACAAAAGCCAGGCATATTTATGCATACCTTTTGAGAAATTTTACAGAATTATCAACAGTTGAAATCGGAAAAATTATTGGAGGGAAAACCCATTCAACAGTGCTTTATTCGATAAATAAAATAGATAGAGATAGAAATAATGACAAAGAAATCAACAATTTAATCACAGAGCTTATGAACAAAATAAAAAAAAATTAAACTTAATTAAAAAATAACAAATTCTTTTAAACAATCGAAACAAATAATTTATCAAAATTACAACAAAAAATGACCTAAATTTAACGATTTATTTCTTTATATTATATAATATTAAATACAATTAAACAATCAAACAGTGACTTACTACTATTATTATTATATATATAAAAAAATTAAAAATAAAAAACCACAAAAGTTTGCAAAAATAAAATGTAATAAAATATATAAGGAGGCATTATGATAAATAACACATTTTTTATTTGTGAAACAAATCAAATTACAAGTGAGATAGAAAAAGCAAAAGGAATAATACTAAACAGAAATATGAATGATATTTGGAGCGCATTACTAATCGAAGTAAAAGAATCTAAGCTTATAATTAAATCAACAGATAGAAATATATTTTTTGAAAGTACAATTCCAATTGTTTCAAAAACAGATTTTAAAGTATTAATTAATGCTTCAAATTTTTATGATGCAGTAAAAGCATTTAGTCTATACAAGGAGATTAAAATAATTTTTGATGAGAATAACAATAAATTGGAAATTATGGGAGAATCGAAAGATAAGAAAGAAGAATATGAAGATCATTTAAAAGAGCCTACCTTTTCATACGAAGAAATAGAAAATTACAATTATGATATGATTAATGAAGATTATACATTTGAAATTGAAATAAAGCAAAAAACTTTTAAAAAAGTAATAAACAGAATAGCTTTTTCAGCTCATTTTGATGAATCCAAAAATGTATTAAATGGTGTGTATTTTACAAAAGATGAAGATTCCAAATTATTGCTCGTTTCTACTAATGGACACAGAATGTCTATTTGTAAAGCAGAAGTTCTAGTTGAAGAAGATGTAAATTTTATAGTTCCTGTAAAAATATTTAATTTTTTAAAACATCTTATGTCAGGAGAAGGTACGATTAAAATAAAATCTTCAGATAAAAAATTTTATGTTGAATTTGACAATTATAAAATAGCTTGTAGTTTAATTAATGGTAATTATCCTGATTATAAAAGCATTGTACCTAAGGAGCAGAAAAATAGATCTTTGGTTTCGCTAGTCATTTTAAAAGACAGGCTTGCAAGAGTTAATTTATATGTTGACAAGTCAAAAAAGCTAGTTTTAGCTTTTTCTGAGCTCCAATTAAAACTTCTTGGAGAAGATTTGATTACCGGGAGAAAAGGTGAATTTTTTATTAAAAATCCAAATTATCTGTATGATGGATTAGATGAGATTATGGCTATTAATATTTCATATTTTATTGAAGCTATCAGTGTTTTTGAAACTTCAAAGATAGAAATACAGTTTAATTCCGGAAATGTATTAAAATTGAGTGAGCCTGAAAATTTTAATTTTACGCACTTGATAATGCCGATGTCTTTAGGTTAAAGTGAATTATTAAGGTTTATTTTAATATTATTTTTTGAATTGTGGTATAAAAATTGTTATGAATAATTCTACTTTTAAAAAAATAGGCAATGTTCTTGAAGAATATTTAGAATCTAATTTGCTTGTTAATAAAAATATAGGTTCAAAATTATTAATTGCTGATAAATGGAATCAGATCTTTCAGGCTTTATCAGATGATGTGAAATTTTTAGATTTTAAAAATGGACAGGTTCTTTTTCTTGAAGTAGGTAATTCAAGTATTTTGTATAGCATATCGAACAATAAGTCAAAGATAATAAAGTCAATAAAAGAATTAACGGGGATTGAAATAATAGATATAAAGGTTTTAGTAAAGTAATTATTATTGACAATCGCATTTATATACTATACCATGGTAGTGTTCAATTTGCAGCTTAGTAGCGGGAAATTGTTTTTAATGGAGGAGCGTTTTGAAAAGGACTTATCAGCCTAGTCGGGTTAAAAGAAATAGAAAATTTGGGTTTAGAGCTAGAATGAAAACCAAAGGTGGAAGACTTATTCTTGCAAGACGAAGAGCAAAAGGAAGAATAAAATTAACTGTTTCTGATGAAAAAAAGAAATATTAGTCTAAAATCAAAAATAGAAATTCAAAAAATTTTCAAAGAAGGTAATCTGATTAGATTCAGTAATCCTAATCTTAAAATGTTTTGTAAGTCAAATCATTTGATTTATTCTAGACTTCTTGTTACTTTTTCTAAAAGTTTTAGAGGGTCTGTTAAAAGGAATCGTGTTAGGAGGCTTTTTAAAGAAGCTTTTAGAAAAAGATTAGAATTGCTAGAAGGTAAAGCTATAGATATTATTTTTGTAGTTTCTTGTAACAAGTTAAATTTGACGTATTTTGGTATTGAATCTCTTATGAAAAGTTTAGTTTTAATGGTGTGAAGGGGCGGCATAAGTGAATCAAAATAAAAGAATTTTAAGAACAGTTTATTTGTCTTTATTTTTAATAGGTCTTTATATGCTTATTAATGATATTCTTTCTTCGAGTTTGTTAAGCTTTAAGTCTTCTGATAAGGAAGTGCAGTTTGATTTAAACAAAAGTTTTGATGATAATGAAATGTTTTTAAGTAAAAGCAATAGTTTTAACTTGATTAATAAGTCTCAAAATGTTGTTGTAGAAACAGGAATATATTTTGCTACTTTTTCAACATTTAGGGGAAATTTAGTTTCATTAAAGCTTAAAAATCATTTAAATTTGGAAAAAGATCCTACAGATTTGATTAATGTTGATTATAAAAATGAAGTCTTTTTCGATGTTAGTTTAGACTATTTAGTAGGGGATTTGTTTTTGTATAAAAAAATAGATGATTTTAATCATGAATTTAAGGCTTATTTTAAAAATAATGGCAAAACTTATGAGTATGTAAAGAAGTATACATTTTCGGAGAAAAATGAATACTTGATTAAATTTAAAGTTACTTTAAATTGTGTTGGGGATTGTAATTTATTTGATATTGATTATTATAAAATTATTTTTAGTTCTGAGATTGAAAGGCTGAGTAATAAAGCCAAGTTGCAATATAGTAATTATTTGCCTCAAATAATTTATTATGACAATAAACTTAAATATGGTAAAGCTGATTTAAGGATTACCAATCCCAGATGGATTGGTTCTAGCACTAAGTATTTTGAGGTGTTGGTTTTTAAAGAGAATATGGAGGTTGAGTTTAAGAAGGAAAGAGGAATTCTCAAGGCGTTTATTGTCAATAATATTAGAAATAAAAATAACATTAGTGATGAATTTTTTATTTATGCTGGGCCTAAGGACAGTAGATACCTAGATATTTTTGATAAGAATGGTGAGAATACCTTTGCTTTGTCTGATATTTCTTTTGGGATGTCAGTAGAAAAGAGTTTGTGGTATTTGATTCAAATGCCCATGCAAATGGTAATGCAAGTTTTTTATGATGTTATACCTAATTGGGGGCTTTCAATTATTTTTTTAACAATTGTTGTTAGAATACTTATATTTCCTTTAACATTTAAGGGATTTAGAGCTACTGCTGAGCTTTCCAAACTTCAACCTAAAATGAAAGAACTTCAAGTAAAGTTTAAGCATGATCCTAAGAAGTTAAATGAAGAGATGGGAAGGCTTTATAAAGAAGAAGGGGTTAATCCTCTTGGGGGATGTCTTCCTGTAATTTTACAGCTTCCTATATTTTTTGCTCTTTACTCGCTTGTAAATAATTTGTTTTTATTAAGAGGAGCTAGTTTTATTCCAGGATGGATTGATGATTTGTCTATTGGTGACAGTGTATATCATTTTGGATATAAGCTTTATTTTATTTCTTGGACTGATATTAGAATTTTGCCTTTTATTATGATGTTTACTCAATTGGGGTCTACAATTGTTAGTTCTAATATTGATTTAAGAAATCTTGGATCACAACAGAAGTTTTTATATTTTGGAATGCCTATTATGTTTTTTTTCATACTTTACAATATGCCATCAGGGCTTTTGATATATTGGATTACAACAAATATTTTTACTATTTTGCAGCAATACTATATAAAAATGCATTTGTCTTAAAAGGGGGAATAATATGAGCTATGAATTTTACGGTAAAACCGAACAAGAAGCAATAAAGAAAGCAATGAGAGACCTGGAATTAAAAGAAGGTGAGTTTGATGTAGAAATTTTAGATAAAGAAAAAGTTGGATTTTTATTTAAGAAAGAAATGATTAAAATAAGGGTTTCTCCTCATATAAAGGAAGTTAAAAAAGGTGGTTTTGAAATTAAAATTGGGGATGAAATTTGTGATAAAATTTTAGAATTTGTAAAAGAAATGCTAATTAAAATGGGATATTCTGTAAACTTGACAATAGAGCCCAAAGAAGGGGGGCATATTAAAATTTCCATTGAGACAGATAGTCCAAATATTTTGATTGGGCGAGAGGGTAAAAATTTAGATTCTTTACAACTTTTGACAAATGTTTATACAGCCAAGCTTATTGGTGAGACTGGTACTTTTAATAGGGTTATATTGGATATTGGAGATTATAGAGAACGATTTAAATCTAGGTTTATTAATTTAGCAATAAATTCTTTTCATAAAGTCAAAAGGACTAGACGTTCTATTTTATTGCCATCAATGAATCCTTTTGAAAGAAGAATTATTCATACAACTTTGAATCGTTATAGTGATATAAAAACTGAAAGCGAGGGTGATGGAAATATAAAGAGAATAAGAGTTTCTTATATCAGAAATAATAGATTTAGCGGTAATAATTCTCGCAGTTACCAAAAAAGAGATCTCGGTTTTAAAAAATGATTAATGGTGTTAGTTTATATTGAATTTTAAGTAGGAGTGATAATATGAAGATTTTTTTAACTGGAATTGCAGGGTTTATTGGGTTTCATGTAGCTAAAAAGCTTGTAGAAGAAGGACATGAAGTCTTGGGTGTAGACATATTAAATGATTATTATGAACTAAAATTTAAGCATGAAAGATTAGAAGCTTTAGGATTTTGTTTTAAGAATGTTAAATCTCATAAGATTATTAAGAGTGAGAAATATAATAATTTATTTTTTGCTTATCTTGATATACTAAATAAAGATGAACTATTAGAACTTTTTAAAGGTCATAAGTTTACACATGTTTGTCATTTGGCTGCTCAAGCTGGCATTAGAGATAGTCTTGAAAATCCTGATAGCTATGTTTCAATAAATATTGTTGGATTTTTTAATGTTTTAGATGTATGCAGAGTTTATAAAGAAAACATCAAGCATTTTGTTTATGCCTCAACTTCATCGGTTTATGGTATAAATGAGAATATTCCTTCTAGCGAAGATTCTATTACGGATCATCCTTTAAATTTATATGCAGCTAGTAAAAAATCTAATGAGATGATAGCGCATGCTTATAGTGCATCTTTTAATATTCCCACAACAGGGCTTAGATTTTTTACAGTTTATGGAACTTATGGAAGACCTGATATGGCTTTATATTTATTTTCGGAGGGAATTAAAAATGGTGAGCCTATTAATATTTTTAACGATGGGAATATGGCCAGAGATTTTACATATGTTAGGGACATTGCAAATGGTGTTTGCAAAGTGTTGAAAAGACCCGCTAAGAGTGATTGCAATTTTGATGTTAAAAATCCAAATTCGTCAACATCTTCTTTTCCTTACAGGATATATAACATAGGAACTGGACATGCAACTAAATTGTTAGATTTTATTAAAGAGCTTGAAGCTAATTTTGATAAAAAGGCTTTAAAAAATTATATGCCTATGCAAAAAGCAGATGTTGTGGAAAGTTGTTGTGATATTTCAAAACTTAAAAATGATGTGGGGTATGGGGCTAAAACTTCTATTAAAGAGGGAATAAAAGAATTCTCACAGTGGTATAAAGCGTTAGAGTCTGCCGATAGGTTTTGATTTTAAATTTTTTTATGCAAAATGATAAATTTTAATAAATTTTATGTTTGCTTTTGGTTCAATAATTGTTGATTTATTTAAATTCAATTTAACTTCTTAGGTGTATAATTTGTTATAGGTATTTGATAAAAGAAAAAATAAAATAAAAAGGAGTGATGTAAATGGGTGTTTTAGATAAAATTAAACCAGGTGTAGTTTATGGAAAAGAACTGCATTCTTTATATGAAATATGCAAAAAGGAAGGATTTGCCATACCTTCTATCAATTGTATAGGAACAAATTCTATTAATGCGGTTTTGGAAGCAGCAAAAGAAATTAATTCTCCCATTATGATACAATTCTCTAATAGTGGTTCTGCTTTTATTTGTGGGAAAGGATTGAAGATGGAAAAATCACAAGGGGTTTCAATAGTTGGAGCTATTTCTGGAGCTATGCATGTTCATTTAATGGCGGAACATTATGGTGTTCCCGTTGTTCTTCATACTGATCATTGTGCTAAAAATTTGCTTTCTTGGGTTGAAGGACTTTTAGAATATGGTGAGGAATATTATAGTCAGCATAAAAGGCCATTATTTTCTTCACACATGTTAGATTTATCAGAAGAACCTATTAAGGAAAATATTGAAATTTCTAAAAAATTCTTAGAGAGAATGGCAAAAATTGAAATGTTTTTAGAAATAGAGCTTGGAATTACAGGTGGGGAGGAAGATGGAGTTGACAATTCGGATAGAGCTTCACATGAATTATTTTCAACTCCCGAGGATATTTATTATGGATATTCAGAACTTTTAAAGATTAGCCCAAATTTTCAAATTGCAGCAGCTTTTGGAAATGTACATGGAGTATATAAACCAGGTAATGTTAAGCTTACTCCAAAAGTATTAAAAGATGGTCAAGATTATGTTATATCAAAAACAGGAGTAAATGTTGCTAAGCCGGTTTCTTATGTTTTTCATGGGGGATCTGGATCTACAATTGATGAGATTAATGAGGCACTTTCTTATGGGGTTGTAAAGATGAACATTGATACAGATACACAGTGGGCTGCTTGGGAGGGTGTTTTAAGTTATTATAAAAAAAATGAAAGTCGTTTGCAAAGTCAATTAGGAGATGGCAAGGATATTGATATTCCAAATAAGAAATTTTATGATCCAAGAGCTTGGTTAAGAGAAGCTGAAATTTCCATGAAAGACCGTGTGAAGATTGCATGCAAAAACCTTAATAATATTAATAGGAATTAAATAAAAATTAGTGAATTTTTATTTGCAAACTGCTTTTTGAATAACTTTTTTATTGTTTTATTCTGTTTTAGAATATTGGATTATAAAGTTATTGATTATTCAATATATTGCTTTTAAATTTTAAAAAAGCATTTTTGTTTTGGATTGGTTTTATATGTTTTTTGTGAAAAATTAAATTTGAGCTTTGAGGTTTAATTTCTTGAAAGAACAGTAGAATGTTGGAAAATCCCAAGAAATATGGATTGCTTGATTTTTATAATTTTAAAGGTATATGGTATAAATTATATTATGAATTTAAGCATTATCAGTAACAATATTGATTCCCAGCTCTTTGAGTTGTTCATTTGAGATCTTAGAGGGAGAATCGTCAAGAGGACTTGATGCAAAAGAATTCTTAGGAAAGAGTATTACATCTTTTATTGAGGTTGATTTTGTCATTAGCATTATTAGCCTATCAATACCAATTGCAATTCCACCATGATTGGGAGCTCCATATTCTAATGCTTTTAGAAAAAATCCAAACCTATCTTCTGATTTTTCTTTTTGGAATCCTATTATATTAAAAATTCTTTGTTGAAGCTCTTTATTATGTATTCTAATTGAACCTGAACCAAGCTCTACTCCATTTAAAACAAGATCATAAATTTCGCCTATAGTTTTGTTTGGATTTTTTTCTAAATTGTTAATATACCGCTTTTTGGGAAGCGAGAACATATGATGAGCTGGTGTATAGGTTTTTGTATTTTCGTTATATTCAAACAGCGGAAAGTCATAGACCCATATAAATTCAAATTTATTTTCATCTATTAGTCCAAGATCGTTTGCAATTTTTATTCTAATTTGTCCCATTGCTTTGCAGGCAGTTTCCCATTTGTTATTAGCTGTAAAGAAAATTATGTCATTATTTTCTAGAGAATAGGCTTTTATTAATTGTTGTTCTTCTGTTTTTAAAAATTTTGCAATTCCTCCAGAAAATTTATTGTTTTCAATTTTTGTAAAATAAAACCCTTGTGTTTTGTAAAGATTTGCAATTTCTTCTAAATTATTTATTTTTGTTCTTGAGAACTGATCCGCTTTATCTTTCACTATTAAAATTTTAATTGAACCTTTGTGTTTTAGGGTATCTTTGAATACATTGAATTCTGAATTTTTTAGATTGCGACTTATATCTTGTAATGTAAGCTCAAATCTAGTATCTGGTTTATCGCTTCCATATTTGTTCATTGCTTTTTTATATGTTATTTTTTTAAATTTTTTAGGTAAGTTAATATTAAGGCAATTTTTAAATATTGAAAAAAGCATATTTTCTATTAATTTAAAAATATTTTCTTTTTTGATAAAGCTCATTTCAAGATCAAGCTGCGTGAACTCCGGCTGTCTATCTCCTCTTGAATCTTCGTCTCTATAGCAACGGGCTATTTGAAAGTATTTATCAAATCCCGCTATCATTATAAGTTGTTTGTAAAGTTGTGGAGATTGAGGTAGGGCATAAAAAGATCCTTTGTGAATCCTTGAGGGGATGACAAAGGATCTTGCGCCTTCTGGAGTTGATTTTACAAAAGTTGGAGTTTCTAGTTCTAAAAACTTTCTTTTTACTAAGAAATTTCTAATAAGATGAGTAGCTTGGCATCTTAAAATAATTTTATTTTTCAATGAATCTCTTCTTAAATCTAAGTATCTATATTCAAGCTTTGAGTTTTCACTTGCATTATTGTCATCTTCTATCATAAATGGCAATTCATTACACTTTGAGATAATTTCAATGTTTTTTGCCAATATTTCAAAACAGCCCGTCTTCATATTTGAATTTATCATGTCGGAAGGCCTTTTGATTAATAATCCTTGAATTTTAATGCAATATTCAAGTTTTATTTTTTCTACAATCTTTAAAAGGTCTTCTTCGGTTACTAAAACTTGTGCTTTTTCATATCTGTCTCTTATGTTTAGAAATGTAAATTTTCCGTGGTGCCTAATTTTTTTTACCCAAGCATTTATTTCAACTTTTTTGTTTATTAGTTTTTCATTCAATTCATTACATTTGATGATCTTAAACATAATTCAACTCACTATTATATTATAAATTTCTTTGTCTGTTTTTGCATTTAAAATCTCTTTTTTATATAGATCAACTTTGCCTACAACAGATGCTAAAATTCTAGGGTAGCTAACGTAATCTTTTGCTGGGCATAGTATTAATATAAAAACATGGCTTAAATTCTTGTCAAGAGCATTAAAGTCAATCCCTTCATGGCTTATTCCTATTGCAATATGTATTTTTGAGATTAGGTTTGTTTTTAAATGGGGAATAGCAAAACCCTCTTTTAGTGCAGTAGTAATTAATTTTTCTCTTTCCATTAAATCTTGGAATATTCTTTCTTTGTCAATTTCAATGTTTATTACGCTTAGAAGTTCTCTTAGTACATCAGCCTTATTGCTTGCTTTTAATTCTAAAATAATGTTTTCCTTTTTTATTCTTTTATTTAGTTTTATATTACTAAGGATTTTATCATAATTTATTGAATAATCTAGTTTTTTTGCCCTTAAAGAAACCGTTTCAACTTCTTTGGTTATTTTTTCTAGGTTTAAAATTGTTTCTCTAAAAAGATCTTGTATTATAATTAAGTGATTATTTGGGCATTCGAATGTGATTTTACTACCCTCTCGTTTGATTGAGAAGGATATATTGTTTTTTCTTGCATTAATATATTGTGAAGAATCATTTTTAATTTGTTGTGTGAAAAACCCTTCTTTTCTTAACTCATTTTTTAAGTCCCATACAAGAATTTTGGCTAAATTATCATATTCAAATGATACGCATATGTGTGTATTTTGGTCTATTGGGAGCTCTTTTTTAAGTCCGCTTTTATTTATTTTGAATAAAAAGTTTATTATGGGTGTTGCAACTATTGTTGGCAAAAATACCATTATTATTATGATTCCAAATATTTTTTGGCTAATAAATCCCGAAGATAATGCGACATTTGCAATAATAAGTGAAACTTCTCCTCTTGGAACCATTCCGGTTGCAATTTTTAAGGCCCCAAGTTTGTTAAATCCCAAAAAGAGTGTGGGAATGAAACAAAATATACTTTTTGTAATTATTGCCATTGTGCTAATTGCTATTCCTAAAATAAGAACTTCTTTTGAGAGTATTTCATTAATATCTGACATAAGCCCAATTGATGTAAAAAAGATTGGGATAAAAAATCTTTCAAAGATTGTTAGTTTATCTTGAATTACGTATACAATATCTGTTTTTGACATGGCAAGTCCAAATACATAAGCTCCAACAACAAAAGACATTCCTAGATTTTGGAAAATGCTTGCAACAGTAAAGGCTAGCGAGAGCGTTATTACGGTTGCCAAGGTGACACTGTTTAATTTTTTCAACAGTCTTGAGAGTGTTTCTGATATATATATTAAAGAGAAAGTTAAGCATAACCAAATTACTATGTTTTGAATTATAGTTTTAATCGAGCTTGCTATATCAAGATCTGACATAGATCTTGATATAGTTATTACACTTGTAAGCATAAGCATTGAAAGTACATCATCAATAATCGAAGTTGATATTATTGTAGCTCCTTCTGAAGTACTCAATTTTTTTTGTGCTGAGAGTATACTTGCTGCTATTCCTGCTGATGTTGGAGTTCCAATTATTCCAATAAAAAGCGAGGTTGGACTTATTAGAGGAACATTAAAAATTATGCTAGCCATTAGTACAAAACTTGTGAAGGTTCCAACAACTTCAGTTATTCCAATAATTCCTCCACGAGGCAAAAATTTGATAAACAATTTTAAGTCAGTTTCAAGTCCTGCTGTGAAAAGCAATATTATTGAAGCTATGGTAGAGATTGCGAATATTTTTTCGTCTATTAAATAATTTTCTCCAATTTGAGTTATCCCTAATGGGAATAATAAAGGAATTTGAATTTTTCCAAAGGCATTCGGACTTAGAATTATTCCTGCTGTTATTTGTCCTATTACTTTTGGAATCCCTAATTTTGCTACTAGATTCCCTAGTAAAATTGATGAGATTACAATGATCGCCAGACTCATGACAAAATATGACATTTTTGCTTCAATATCATATTTTATTGAGTATGAAAATAGAAGATTGGGCAAATGCAGTAGCACTGTTATGCAAAAAATTTTTTTATTCATTTTTCAAGCTCTTTTGAAAAATTATATTTTATTAAGTTTGATAAATTTTTAATTGCCGGTATTTCTTTCTCCCCGACGACGGCTATTTTTACTTTTTCTTTGTGTACTATTCCTAATATGATGATTCCTATTATAGATTTCGCTTTAGTTTTTTTACCATCTTTTGTTGTTATTTCTATATCACACGAAGAGTGTTTATTTAAGAATTCAGCAATGATGTTTGCTGGCCTTGAATGTATTCCGTTTTTATTTATTATCTCGATTTCTACTTCCTGCATTTTTTACTTATTTTATTTGTTATTTTTTTTCTCTTTTTCTTTAGCTATTGCTTTATAAAGTTTTTCTATTGTGCTATCAATAAGGCTTAGAAGTATTTTTCCATCTTCTCTTATATGTATTATTTTCCCCCAATTAAAGTGAACATGTGCGTCTAATTCAAAAAGCTCATGTTCTTTTTTGATTGTAATTTTTAAATTTTCTACATGTTTTTTGATATGAGTGTCGAATTTTTCTAGTTTTTTGAAAATAAAAATTTTTTCACCCTCATTTAAGCTATAATTAACTGTTTGGATTTTAGGTTCCATAATATATTCTTCCTTTCTCAGACTTTAATTCATTTCTATACTTATTTACTGTTCTTCTAGAAATAGAGATTCCTTTGGATTTTAGTATAGCAGAAATTGCTTTATCTGACATCTTTTTATTTACTTCTAACAGCTTTTTTACTGTTACTTTAATGCTTATTTTTGAAAATTCATTTGTTTTTGCTCCACCAACAGAGCTGAAGAGCTCTTTGATTAATATGGTGCCCCAGTCGCATTTTAAATATTTATTTTTTATTGTTCTTGATATTGTTGATTTTGATACACTGATTTTTTCTGACAAAATGTTTAAGTTCATTGGCCTTAAGCTTTTAAAACCCCTTCTTAGGAATTCTTTTTGGAATGTGTATATAGCTATTCCTATTTTTGCAAGTATTTCGTCTCTATAGCGTAATGATTCGATTAACCATTTTGCTTTTTTTTGTTTTTGGGGATTTTTAGTTGTTCTTTTAAGCTCTTTTTTAAAAATGCTAACCTCTTTGATTTTAATTTCAAATTTGTTATTGTGGTTTATTATTAATATATCTGGATCAATATAGAAATTAGTATCGTCTGGGTCTTTAAATTCAAGTGTTGGGTTGGGGTTGAGTTTTTGTCTGATAATTTCTAAAGCCCTGTTAAATTCTTTACTTCTTATTTTGAGTTCTTTTTTTAGCTTTTCTTGAGTTTTTTCAAGAAGCTCTGCTTTTTCAAGAATTTTAATAATATTGGTTTCTAATTTATGATGCTTTGCTTGTAAAATTAACGATTCTATTATATTGGGTACACAAATTCCAATCGGATCAAATTTTTGAATAAGTTCAATTATTTTTTTTACTTTTTCTCTTTCTTCCTTTTTAAAAAGATCATAAGGATTTATTATGTGAAAACCTTTATTATTTAGATTGTTTATTAATATTTCACCTATTTTAAGTTCATCTTCATCTATTCTTTGAATTCTCAATTGTAGCAAAAGGTGTTCTTTTAAAGAAGTATTTGTTTGTGTTTTTTCAAGAGCTATGTCGTGTTGATTTTTTATAATGCCATCTTTTTTATAAAAATTTTTTTTAAACCTATATGTTTTTAATGTTTCAAAAAATATTTTATTTGAGTCTATTTCTAGGCATTCGTTATTTTCGTATTCTTCTAGTATAAGGTGTGCTAATTCTTTTTTGTTAAGGCTCAATATTTTTATTGTTTGTATTTGAATTGAGTTTAAATTTTGAGATAATTTTAGTTTTTGTTTAATCATATTTATATTAATATATAAAAAAATCCGCTAAGTATAATTACTAATGCGGGGCTTGTTTTATTATAAAAAAATAAAATAAAAAAATTAATTCCCACAATAGTCAAGGTTTTTAAAAATTCTGTTTTGCCGTTCTCTATCTTTAAATATGTGTTTTCTAGCAAAATGATTATTGTAATTATCCACAGTGCAACAATAATAGGTTTTAGATTTTCTAGACAATAATTTAAAAAGCTTATTTTGTGTAGCATTAGTAGGATTATAATCATTATTATTATTGGAGCTGTTATTAGTGCTACTGTTGCAATTATTGCTCCTGTAATTCCTGCGATTTTCATTCCAACGTATGTTGCTATGTTTGTGGCAATAGGCCCAGGGGTTATTCTTGATATTGTAATCATATTGACAAATTCTTCTTTTGTTATCCACTGTTTATTATTAATTATTTCATTGTTTATTATCGCCGAAATTCCATTGCCGCCTCCTAAATTAAATAATCCGATTTTTAAAAATGTAATGAATAAATTTATTAAAATCAACCGATATCCTTTTTTTTACTTAGTTAATATTTTTTTTATTGCTATATATTTTAATGTGTATATTAAAAAGAAAATTAGCAGTATGTATGATATTCTTATTTTTAATTTAAAAATTGCAAAAACCACAAGAAAACATATTGTCCATTTTATTATGGAATTATTCAACATTTTTTTTGAAAATTTTAAAACAACTGCTGACATTATGATAATTGAAGAGACTTTTGCGCCTTCTAGAAATTTTTCAATATATATATTCCCCGGTACTAACTTTAGATAAAGGAAAACTATTATTATTGCAATAATGGAAGGCAAAATTCCAGCAACAACGAGTAAAAGTGCGCATGGGAAACCTCCAAATTTTTTTCCTACTAGGAACACAAAGTTAATCGCTGTAACTCCAGGAATAACATTTGATGTTGCTAGTATTTTGTTAAAGTCGTCATCAGACATTATTTTTCTTTTTTTGACAAGTATTTTTTTAAGCTCAGATATAATTATTAATCCTCCGCCAATTGTAAGTGTTGTTGTTTTAAAGACAAGTAAAAACAAGTCCAGAATTTCATATATTTTTTTTTGTTTCTTTTTATTTATTTGTTTTGTCAAATTTAGTAAAAACCTTCGGCACTAATTTTACCACAAATATTATTGTATTGTGTATTTTATTGTTGAATAAAGATGATTAAAACATGCTTTATTGTGACTTTGAAACATTTCTTTATTGTGTTTACTAGAGTTTTTCTATTAGAAAATTTTATTTGCTTTTGTGCTATAATTTCAATTAATTTATATGAAGCTTAAAAGGAAAGTTTAGTTTGTTTAAGGAGTTTTTTATATTTCAAGATTATTTTAATCATATCCTTGAGAGTGTGATAGGCTATGGTTTGAAAGTTTCGATAGCCATAGCTCTATGGTATTTTTTAAAGTTAATAGTTAAGAAAATAGGTAAAATTTTATTTAGAACTTTGGAAAAGTCTAGATTAGAGGAGAAGCTAGAAGTTACAGTTTTTAACTTTTTAAAATCTTTTTTTAAAATATTAACAGATTTTATTATTGTTTTAATAATATTGCCATACCTTGGGGTGCCTACAACATCTATTATTGCTGTATTTGGATCATTAGGGCTTGCTATTGGGCTTGCTGCTCAGGGCATTTTATCTAATTTTGTTAGCGGATTTATTGTTTTGAATTCTAAGTTTTTTAAGTGTGGAGATCATATTAAATGTGGCGATGTGGAAGGCTTGGTTGAGAATGTCCAAATTTTTTTTACTACACTTAAAACATTTGACGAAGAGATTATTAAAATTCCAAACAGTAAGCTTACCTCTAATTTTGTTGTTAATTTTTCGGCAAATCCTAGAAGAAGAGTTGTAATTTCTTTTCAAGTTCCCTATGATACGAATATTGCTTTATTAAAAGATAAAATAGAGAATTTAATAATTTTTGATAATAAAAAATTTAATGTTGAGATTTGCTCTCCTACTCTTATTGTAAAAAAATACACTCCCTATTACATAGTTGTACAGGCTCGATTTTTTGTTAATACAGAGGTTTTTTGGGATTTTCAATATTTTATTGGAGAATCTATTAAAAATATTTTATTGGATATGAAAATTAAGCTTCCAATTTGTTTTATACCTTTTGATAAGGTATATCAATGATTTTGTCTTGCAATAATTTCTGAGTAATAATTTTCAATTTTTTTTGTAAAAAAATGACTTGAAAATTTAATAGAGGATTTTTTTGCATTTTGTTTAAATGTTTTTAGTATTTTATCATCTTTTATTACTTTGTCTATATATTGGGATAAGTTTTCATACTTTTTTATTAAGAATCCATTTATTCCTTCTTTTATTACGTCTTTATAGATATAATCATTTATTAAAATAGCAGGTATTCCAGCAGTTAATGCTTCTATTACTGTCATTGGATATACTTCGCTTCTTGATAAACTAGTAAAGATGTCGGAAATTTTGTAGTAATAGCATATTTCTTCCCATGGGATTGTTCCTATTAACAATATTTGTTTTTCAAGTCCATGCTTGATGCTAAAATTTTTTATTTCCTTTTCTTCGCCTCCTTTGCCAATAATGATAAGCTTGTAATTTTTGTTTTGTATTAAAAGGTCTTTTAAATGTATTACTAATAAATTTATGTTTTTTTCTTTATTTATTCTTCCAACAAATATGATTATCTTGTCTTTTTGTTTTATATTGTGTTTTTTAAAGATTTCGTCTTTTTTTTCTTTGCTTAAAGTTTTTATAAAAAGCTTTCTATCAACTCCATTTGGAATTATTTTATAGTTAGAGTTATTTGAAAGTTGGAAATACCTTTCTTTTGCTTTACTTGATGGGTAAATAAAATATTTTATTTTATTATAATGTTTTTGCATCATTTTATCGGGTTTAATAAAATATTTAAAAATTCCTAAGTAATGTAAATAATAATCCCACATTGTATGGCTTGTGTGAACTATTGGTATGTTTTGTTTTAATGCAATTTGTTTCCCAATTTTTCCCATAGAAAATTCGGAGTGAGTATGAATGATGTCCGGTTTATAGCTTTTTATTATTTTAGATATTTTGTTTTTGCTGGGAAAAGCTATTACAGCATCAAGTTTTTTATTTATTTGAATAGATGGGCATCTGTAAACGTTTTTTTCTTTTGAAGATTTTTTGGATTTTGGACAAAATATGTAAACCTCATAGCCATTTTTTTCAAATCCTTCTTTAATTTGCTTTATTGATGTTGCCACCCCATTTTTTTCTGGGATATATGTATCTGTAAATATTGCAACTTTCATATTCTCCTCCTAGTTTAAGTATAATATATTTGTCATTTGGATTATAATTTACTTTAATGCAAGTGGTTTATTTATTGTTAGGTAGTGAGCAGGGCTTAAAAGAAGCTTATTTAAAAGAGCTGTTAATCAAGATGGATGCTTTTAAATCAGAAGTTTCAGTTACTAAAATTTTTTTGTCAGAACTCTCAGCTGTTGAATTTGTTGAGAAACTGTTTTCCAATTCTTTTTTTTCGAAAAAGGAAATTTTTATTGTTTATGAGTCTGAACTTTTAAAAGCAGAAAAAGATTTAGAGCTAGTATGTAGTGCAATTTTAAAGGCTGGCAATAAAACTGTGATTTTTATTTCTAATAGTAATACATGTAACATTGATTTTAATAATAAGCTTAAGTTTATAAAAAAAGTTTTTTATGAGATTTCTGATGATGACAAATTTACATTTGTAAAAAGAAATTTTTTTAATCTTAATATTGAAATTACAGATTCTGCAATAAATTTAATGCTTTTAATGCTAAATTCAGATACTAAAATTTTGAAATTTTATATAGATTCTTTTGCACTTTTTGCTAAGAACAATACCATTAATGAGGAAGATATAGCTTCTTGGATTAGTTTTGTTCGCTTTGAGAACTCTTTTTCTTTATTTAATTCAATTTTAAAAAAAGATATGACTCATTCTTTGATAAAGATTAAGTCTATTTTGGATCAGGGAGAAGATTTTATTAATGTTTTAATGAGTCTTATTTGGCAATTTAAAAGATTGCTAAAGGTGCAAATAGATTATAATGCAGGTGGAAGTTTGCAGAGCGCATTGAATAAAAATAAAATCTTTTTTTCATTAAATAAAATTTATAGAATCGGGATTAAAAATTATTCAATTGCAGAAATAAAAATTGTTTTAAAAATTTTATATAAGTTTGATTTATATTTGAGGATTTATTCTAAAAATATTCATCAAAATTTGTCATATTTTTTAATATTTTCAATCTTAAAGCTCAATAATAATTTTTTAATACATTGTTCTGCAGAATCAAAATTTAATTTTTAATGTATGAAGCAAAAATTAATTTGGATTTTATTGTTTTATTTTTTATCCTGTAGATCTGAATCCAGATTAGCAGAAATTTGTTTAATAGGGTTTTTTGATTCTGTTAAAAATTTGCAAAGCAATCCCAAAATATTTTTTGATTATTTAAATATTCCAGGTGATGATGATCTGAAGGCAAAAATTCGCGGGTTAAAATCTCAGGTAAAGAATGATTTTATTTTTTATCCTTTATTTTTTAATAATCTAAGATATGAAATAATAGGTAAAAAAAATATTTCTAACGGCTTTGAATTTAAAGTTATTATTAAAAATATTAATTTTCAAAACGGGATAGAGAAATTTTTGGCTAAATTAAATAAAATTGAAGGAGGATTTTCAAAGATTAAAATTTTAGAAAAAAAAGAGCGTAAAAAAATATTTGACAATTTAGTAAATGAAGTTGTTGGAGATTTAGATAATTTTGATTACATTGAGATTGTTCATTTTTTTAGAGTAGTCAAGAGTTCTTATGGAGACTATAAAATAGAGCTTTTAGGAGATATTTTAGATGTGCAAGTTAGAAATAAGCTTATCAATGATCTTTTTTTGGCTTTATCACCTGGAATTTCAAATAGTGTTTTTATTTTAAAAAATATTAATAAATAATAATCCAGTTTAAAATTTTGATTAAATTTAAAATTTATTTATTGTGATTATGATTTTTTATTGAGTTTTCTTTTATTGCAAATTTTTTTATTTTTCTTGCAAGTTGAATATTTACTTTTATTTTTTCTGAAATTTCATTTTCACTTAAAGGTAATATATCCTCATAGGTTCCAATTAATTTTAATATTTTTTGGGCTTTTTTTTCTCCAATTCCATTTATTTTTGTATATAATAGGGTTATTTTTTCCCTTCTTTTTTTGTTAAATCCGTTAGCTTTTCTATGTGCTTCATCTCTTACATTTTGCAGTATCCTAAGAGCAGGATGTCCTTGGGGCAGATTTATTCCTTTTTTGTTGGTTGTTAAGAATATTGTTTCTTGTTTTTTTGCCAACGAGCAGACTTTAACTTTGTTTTCTATTTTTAAGCCTTTTAAGACAGAAAAAGCAGCGCTTAATTGTCCCTTTCCTCCGTCAATTAAAATTAAATTTGGTAGTTCTAAGTTTTTATTGATTATTTCTGAATATCTTCTTAAAATCACTTCTTTTATTGCCTTGAAGTCGTCAACCTCTCCTTTTAATAGTGATTTTAGCCTGTAAAGCTTATAGCTTTCTTTAAGGGGTATGCCCATTTTAAAAGCAACCATAGAAGCTACTGTTTCTTGACCTTCAAGATGAGCAATGTCAAATCCTTCAATTATTTTGGGAAGTTTATCCATTTCTAGAAAAATTTTTAAACTCTCAAGCGCGTTGTTGCTTTTATTTTCATACTCTTTTAAAGATAATTCAGCATTAGATATGGCCATTTCCCTTATTTTTAAAATTTTTTCTGTTTCTTTGTAAATAATTTCTGTTTTTGTATTTTTAATCTCATTTATTAATTTTTCAACATTTTTAGTGTCAACATCTTTAATAAATATGTGAATTTTGTCAGGCACTATCATATTAATAGATGTATAATATTGAGTCAAAAATTGTAAAACCAACTCATCTTTTCTACATATACTTACATCAAAGTTTGCATCTCTTTCAACTAATTTCCCATTTCTGTATTTTAATACCATTATTATATTTATATTTTCTCCTGTATGAACATGTACATAGTCAATGTTTAAATTATTGGTTTTTGTAACGATTTGGATTTGATTAATTTCTATTAAAGAGCTTTTAATTTCTTTTAATTTAATAGCAGCTTCAAAGTCTTCTTTTTGTACAGCAAGTTTTAATTTAATGTCAATTTGGCTTAATATTCCTGATATATTCCCTTTTAGTATGGATTTTGCCTTATATAGCTCTTTTTGATATTCTTTTTCAAGGTTTTCTTTGTAGCATACTCCAAGGCACTGTCCCATATGGTAATATAGACAAGGAACCTTGGATTTTTTTTTACACTTTCTAATTTTAAATGTTTTGTTAATAAAATCTAATACTTGGTCTAATTTTTTTACATTGGTGAATGGGCCAAAATATTCGCTTTGGTCATTAATTATTTTTCTAGTTTTGAAAATTCTTGGATATTTTTCATGAGTTATTCTTACCATGGGATAACCCTTCCCGTCTTTTAATTTTACATTGTAATCAGGTTTGTGAGTTTTGATTAAATTGCATTCTAAAAGCAATGCTTCGTATTCGCTGTTTGTTGTAATAACTTCTATTGATTTTACATTTTTCATTAAAATTTTAATTTTATGACTTTTTTTTTCTAAAAAATAACTTTTTATTCTTGATCTTAAATTTTTTGCTTTTCCAATATAGAGTATTTTTTTATTTTCATTTAGCATTTTATAGCAACCGAATGTAGTTGGCAGTTTTATTACTTTTTCGAATAAACTTGTTAGGGTCTCTTTCATAATGTCAGGTAGTTTTTAGACTTTAAAAATCATCTTATGATATAATATTGTATCATAAGACAGGTTGTTTTATGTTCTTAGATATTTAAAAATATAAATAATAACAAATAAAGGTCAAAAATGAGATTAATTTTAATGCCCTTGATATTTTTTTTGTGCTTTTCTGTTCTTTTATCTCAAGAATTGAAATTAATACTTGATTCAAAAAAAAATTTTAAATTTATTCAAGATTCTAGCAATATTACTTTTGAAAGGGATATGAGAGGTTTGTTAGGCATTTATTTGGATAGATATAAAGCCGTTTTAGATTTAAATAATATTGATTTGCGCTTAGAAATAGGAAGGGATAATAAATTAAAAGACGCATCTTCAAACTATTTGGTTAGTGCAAAAAGTTTGAGAGTTTCAAATGAATTTCGTAATGTATCTAACGGCTCTTTAATTTTTTATTCAAATCAAAATCCTGTTAAGTTTAAGCCATTAACAAAGAAAGCTTTCTTTTCCTCGGGGAATACTGTTTCTGATTTTACTATTAAGTTTTGGGTATATCGAACAACCTCTGTTACAGGAGAGATTATTTTTAGCTGGGATGGTTACAAAAATATTAATAATTTGTGGGTAGATCAGTCTATTAGATTAGAAAGTGACGAGGGTAATTTTGTTTGGGTTTTGAACAATGTATTTTTAAAAGATAATAAAAATCCTATCAAAATTAGAATGAAGAGCAATGATGATTTTATTCCAAAGAAATGGCATTTGCATACTTTGCGATATAGGCAAAGGGACGGCATACTTGAATATTTGATAGATTCTAAACCTCAGGCAATAGAATATATAACAGATGACAAGAAGGAGGGGGCAGGATACTTATTAAGTATTGGCAATTTTATTGATTTTACTTTGGGAACTTATTTTACTGGTGCTGTTGAGAATTTGGAAATACATAAAAGTTTTGAAGAGGTTAATAATGCTTTTTTTTCAAAGAATATGGGATTCATTATTACAGAACCTATTAAGCTTTCTAAATATTATTCTCAAGTATTGTCTTTTGATGTTGATTCTAATGTTCCTAAGGATACAGAGATTATTTATTATTACAGATTAGATAATAAGGTATTTTATGATACAGATAGTTATGGAAATATTAAAAAAAATTTAACTGGGGCATGGATTCATTTTGATCCTAAAAAAGACTTTCCAGATTCAAAGATATCAAAATATATTCAAATAAAAGTTGAATTTTATCCTAGTGGAGATTCTGTAAGTAGTCCTTCTCTTTATAGTATGTCGATCACCTATGTTCCCGAAGCAGCTCCATTTCCTCCTGTGATAACAAAAGTTATTCCAGGTTCAAGAGAAGTTTTTATTGAGTGGATTCCTGTTGTTAATAGTAGTGTTGAAGGATATTATATTTATATTGGGGTTTCCTCTGGAAATTATTATGGAAAAATCGGGGGCGTTTTAACTTCTCCTATTGATGTTGGAAATCAAACTTCTTTTAAGATTACAGGACTTGAAGATGGAAGGCTTTATTATATTAGTATTGCTGCTTATAATTTAGATAAAAGCGTTAATAAGACTTCTTTTTCGAAGGAAATTTCTGTAAGGCCTATGGAGATTTTTAAAAAATATGAATAACTTTAGTTTTGAGAAAGCTTTAAATTTTTATAAAAATGGAGATTTTAAAAATTCTCTTGATAATTTAGATGTTTTTGATGAAAATTTTGATTCTCTTTCACTTAAAGCGCTTATTTATTTCAAGAAAAAGGATTATAAGGCGCTTTTATATATTTTAAATACCTATCCTGATGTTTTGAGTGAATATAATTTTTTAGTTAAGCTTATAGATTATGGTAAAATTGAAAAAAACAAAAATGATCTAGGCCCTTTTGAGAATTATAATTTAGGTGTTTTTTATTTTAATTTAAGAGAATATAAACTTGCGTTAAGTTGTTTTTTGAAAGCCAAAGAGCAAAAACCCGATTTTATACAAGCCTTAAACAATGGTGCTGTTTTATTTGAAATGTTGGGCAACAAGGACGAGGCTTTGAAATTGTTTTTTGAGGCCAGAGATTTGGATCAAAACAATTCTCTAGTTAAGCTTAATATTTGGATTTTAAAAAATAGCGAATTTCTCGAAACGGTAAGTTTTTTGAAAGTAGACGAAATTTTTTTTGATGCCAATCTTGCCCTTGTTGTTAATTATTTAATGTATTATCTCTATTCTATTGGAGAAATAAGTAGGGCAATTGAGCTTTCTGAAAAGTTTTTAACAGATTCTTATTATTCTAAGTATATTTGGCACAATAGGGCAACTATATTCCATAAAATAGGTAATATGACTCAAGCAACAACGTCTTATGTTAAAGCCATTTTGAATTTTTCAAATATTTATACAATCTATAATATGCATATTGCAACAATTGAGCTTTTGAAATTTTCTCCCAAAAAGTCTATTGAGAGAATGGTTAATGATTATTCTAACCTAGATTTGATATATTTGTATGCAACCTTGTTTTTTCTTAGAAATCGTGATCTTGAGGATGCCTATTTTTACATGAAAAAACTTTGCGAGTTTAATCCAGGGCCTTATTCAAAATTTTTAAAATTGTTTGAATCTAGCGAGGATATGTTAATTGAAAATTTGCTTGAAGAATTTGCAGCATCTTTAAGAGTAAATTGGTATTTGGAGTATTTATTTTTTATTGACAATTCTTTAAATTTGAGAGATCCTGTTTTTGTTTTTGATCACAATATAAGAGTAAATACATATATTTGGAGAATTAAAAATGAGTGCATTGAATTAAAATTTAGCAATAATGAGGAAAAAATGGTTCAAAAGATTTTGTATGAAGAATGTATTTATTCTGAAATTGGCATTTCTATTAGAGATTTTCAAAATTTAATAGAAGCTTATAAAGAGTTTAGAATAAATTATTAATATTTGTAATTCTATTTAGTTGACAATAGTAATACCTCTAAGATAATATGTATTAATATTGTAGGAGAGATGCCAGAGTGGCCGAATGGGGCTTCCTGCTAAGAAGTTGTCCTTTTAAAAGGGGACCATGGGTTCGAATCCCATTCTCTCCGTAATTATATAAATCTTGACAGTGAATACTTTATTTATTAAAATTTATTTTAAATCCCGGAGAGGTGGCAGAGTGGTTTAATGCTACGGTCTTGAAAACCGTTGTAGGTGTAGGCCTACCGTGAGTTCGAATCTCACCCTCTCCGTAATTATCATAATTATGTAATTTAATTTTAAGCATTAAAAAGGCTAAGAAAACTGTAAGTTTTTATTAGGCCGGTGTTCATTTTCTGTATTTTCATGTATAGGGAATTGAAACTCAATTTTATCACATTTTTTACAATCAATTAAGAATGGATTATAAAAAATAATAATTTGGTTATTTTTAAAGTAGTATTTATATCTTGGAAAGATTGTTGTAAATTTTTTTTCCAATTCTTTTGGATTGTGCGGATCTTTAGCATTAAGATCTTTAATCTTGCGTTTTATCTGTTCTTTTAATACGTTTATTAGAGAGTCTAGCTGATCTTTTGATATTATTTCTGAAATTTCTATTTTTTTGTTTCCTTTTAAGTTTAAAGAATAATATTTTAAGAGGGCGCTTGATTCTTTTTCTTTAAATGATTCTTTATATAAAATAGATGTAATGCCTATATTTTCATTTTTAAATATTGTAAAGCTGGAAAAATAAAAATATTCATTTTTTGAATTTTTGGTTTTTGATATTTTATTTTCGACGTCTTTTTTCCATTTTTTTATAAAATTTTCAAATTCGAAGTTTGTATTTTCCATAAAAGGGATTTTTGCATCTATGTGGAGAATACTATTATTTTTTAGTATTTCTTTTTTTTTGATATTTTTAGTTTTAATTCTAAATTCATAATTAACTTCACTTGATACTGATTTAGAGCATGATAAAATAGATAATAATATTAAAGGAAAAATGATTATTTTGGTTCTCACAACTTCTCCATTTTCTGTTGAATGTTTTTATTGTAATAAATAGTAATTTTTATTACAATAAAAACTAATTGTTTGTGTCCATAGCTCAGTTGGATAGAGCGTTAGATTGCGATTCTTAAGGTCGGAGGTTCAAGTCCTCTTGGACACGAAAAGTTTATTAGTTTGGAGAGATGGCCGAGTGGCTTAAGGCGCATGCTTGGAAAGCGTGTATACGTAAAATGTATCATGGGTTCGAATCCCATTCTCTCCGATTCCTAGGACCCGTACTATCAAGTGTCGCCAAATCCCGTCAGGACTGGAAGGTAGCAGCGGTAAGTGATTTTTTGGTGAGTACGCAAGTCTTAGGTTTAATTTTAAGTCAAAATAATACTTTGCTTTATGTTAAGATCTGGATTTATCTTGCTAAAGTTTTCAGCTTTATTATGTTTTATTGGGAAGCCTTTTTTGTTAGATATTTTTTATGTTTTATAAAAATTTATAAAATTCTTTTAAAGCAATAGTTTTGAGATATAAATATGTTGTATAGTATGTATTTATAGCATTTTGCTTATTAAATTATTGGGAGGTAAAAAGTTAATGGCGTCTTCAAGAGGTACTGCTCTTAAGAAACGCCCCAGAGATTTCAATTCTCTTGAAGGGCAAGATTTTGTTGTTGAAACCCTAAAGCATTCTATAGAGAAAAATAAAATAGCAAATGCTTATATCTTTTCAGGGCCAAGAGGTGTTGGTAAGACTTCATCAGCTAGGGCTTTTGCTAGATGCTTAAATTGTAAAAATGGTCCGACAGTTATGCCTTGTGGAGAGTGTAGAAATTGTAAATCTATTGAGAATGATAGTAGTCTTGATGTTATTGAAATTGATGGTGCTTCAAATACTTCGGTTCAAGATATTAGACAGATTAAAGAAGAAATAATGTTTCCTCCTGCAATTTCTAAATATAGAATATATATTATTGATGAAGTTCATATGCTTTCTAATTCTGCTTTTAATGCTCTTTTAAAGACAATTGAAGAACCTCCAAATTATATTGTTTTTATTTTTGCTACTACAGAGTCACATAAGCTTCCAGAGACAATAAAAAGCAGATGCCAACATTTTAGTTTTAAGCTTTTATCTTTAGAAAATATTTATAATATGCTTAAGAAGGTTTGTTTTGAGGATCATATTAAATACGAAGATGAGGCTTTAAAATGGATTGCATATAAAAGTAGTGGTAGTGTAAGAGATGCCTACACTCTTTTTGATCAGGTGGTTTCTTTTACTAATTCTGACATTAAGTTAGATCAAATAAGATCTAAGATGGGCCTAACCAATGATGAATTTTTAGAGAAATTATCAGTTAGCATTCTTAGTGAAGATGTAAAAGAGTTGATTTGCGTTCTTGATTCTATTTTTTTGGCGGGCGTGTCTTATGAGCAATTTTTGTTAGATTCAATTGAATTTTTTAGAGAGGCATTGTTTTTGAAGATAGGTATTAAAAATTTTGAGTTTATTGGGATTAAATCTGAGGATTTAAGAAGGAAATTAATTAATTTTGATCTAAATTATCTTGAGAGAATTATTGTAGTTTTGCTTGAAACTTACAGGGATTTGCAATTTTCGGTTAATCCAAGATATGAGCTTGAGATTAATTTTATTAAAATTTTAAGACTTAAAAACTATATTCCAAATCATGTTTTAATAAAACAAATTCAAAATCTTGAGGACGATTTATTAGAAAATATGGCTTTAGATTCAAACAAATTTGATGTTTTGGTAAATGAAAAGAGTAAGGCTGATTCAGCTTTTATTCCAACAAAAACTGGCTTAGAGTATGAATTTTCTAAGATTAAATCTTTAGAAAAAGAAAAGACTTGTTGTGATGAAAATTTGTCAACAAAAATTGATAGAAATCTTTTGGAGGCCAATAGCATTAACGAGATTGACGAAATTTTTATTGAGGATGATAATTCAAGTAAAGCAAATGATTTTATTGATATAAGAGATAAGTTTGTCTATATTGTCTCAAGATATATTCAAACTTTAGTTCATTCAGGAGAGGTTGTTATTGATGGCAATATTCTTTATTATAAGGTATTTAGTGAATTCGAGTATAATGAGCTTCAAAATTATAAAGGTGAGATAAGGTCTGAATTTTATAAAGAATTTCCCAATTTAAGCATTGTGTTTCAAAAAAATTTCAAAATTCTTGAAAAGGATTTTGAAAAATTAAAAACTGTAAAAAATATTTTTGGAGCAAGTGAAGTTTTGGAGGGATAAAAATATGGCAGTAAATCCGTTAGATTTTTTGAAAAATATGTCTAATGTTAAGAATAATATTGATAATATTAAAAAGGAAATGTCTAAAATTACTGTTTGTGGTAAAGCCGGCAGTGATATTGTTGTTATTGAGATGGATGGTGAATTTAATGTTAAAAAAGTTTCAATTAATAAGGAATTTTTTAATGATTTAGACAATGATGCTTTTGAGCAAATGGTTAAATCTGCTTTAAATGATGCTGTTTCTAAGGTTAAAGAAGAGATAAAATTAAAAACTATGGGAGTTCTTCCTTTTGGAATATAATTATTAATTTTGTAAAAGCTGTATTATGATTTTTTAATGTAATTTTAAGCGCTTTATAACTTGTAGTGTTCCGTATAAATTTAATTAATAAGATATGCTTTTAGCATTAAATAAATATTTTAATTTTATTTGATGATTTTTTAAATACGTGTCCTAAATTTTAGGAGGATTTTATGTCAATGTTATTGCAAAAAACTTTATGTATTATTAAGCCAGATGGGGTTAGGAGAGGTTTGATTGGCGATGTAATTATTAGATTTGAAAGGGTAGGTTTAAAAATAGTAGCTGCTAAAATGCTTATTGTTAATGAAAGTCTAGCAAAAAAACATTATTTGTATGATGATATTGCCTTTAGGCATAGTGAGTCGGTTTGGAAGTCTTTAATTAAATTTATTTCAAATTCTCCTGTTTTTGCATTTGTTGTTGAAGGAGTTGAAAGCATTGAGGTTGTCAGAAAGCTTTGTGGCGCTACTGAGCCAAGATTAGCCATTCCAGGAACAATACGAGGAGATTTCTCTTATCATAGTTTTAGGTATTCAAATGAAAAAGGTTTTTCAATTTACAATGTGATTCATGCATCTGCAAATGAGGTAGATGCGATTCGTGAAATACCAATTTGGTTTAAAGAAAATGAAATTTTAAACTACAAAAGAGATGATGAATGTGAACACTATTATTGTTAATTTTTATAATCTATTTTTTAAAGCGACAAGTATTAAATTGCTTGCCAATTTAATACTTGTCCAAAGTAAAAGCAATTTTCATACTTTTGTTTTAATTTGTTGCATTTTTAGAAGGATTTTTATAAGAAAACTGTTCTTGAAAGCAGTATTTTTATTTTGCTTTTATGTTTTACATTATAATTGATTATATAAATAAGTTGTTTGATAAAGTTTTTAATGTTATATTGTTATGTTTAACAGATTGTCAATTGAAATAAGAAATTTTTAATCTTGTGAAAAATATTTATGAGAATACTTAGGCTTTATTTGTTATTTTTGTTTTTTGCTTGCACTTTTGATTATGATAAATATTCTAATAGATCTGATGCGGCTAAAAAGTTTCCTTCAATACAGATATTAGGAATCAAGTATTATGATGTTGTATATAATAAAGAGCAAACTGTTTTAGAGTCTTTAAGCTTTAGTTATTTTAATGACTATAAAATTTATAAGGCAGAGAATGGAAGGTTTTTATATCATTCGCTAGATAATGAAATTTCAGGTAAGTTTAATAATTTAGAAGGCTCTTATATTACAAAAGATTTGGATATGAGAGATTCTGTAGAATTTAAAATAGAAGATAAGAATAGTTATTACTTACTTAATTCAAATAGAATTTTATGGAAAAATAAAGATAAGAAGTTGCAATCTCCCCCAAATGAGTTAGTATTAATTAGATTTAATGATAGCAAAATAAAAGGAAAAGGATTTTCTTATTTTTTAAAGAGCAATGTTTTTTATTTTGATTCTGGAGTTGAAGGAATCATGAATTGAAGGATTTGATTTTAATATGGATTTTAATTATTTTTGTTAACAATATTCAAGCAATACAAAAAGAATCTAGGTCTAAATCTGATATGGTTAAGGGAAATCAGGAGAGAAGTACTAATTTTACCTTTAAGTCAGATTTTGCACAAGGAATAGTTTCTTCTTTTTATAAAAAAATTGTTTTAAAAGGGAACTCAGAGGTTGTTTCGTCAGATTTTAAACTTATAGCAGATGAAATTGAAATTTATGGAGAAAATGGATCTTGTCTTGAAGCCAGGGGCAATGTTTTTTATGAAGATTATAAGAATAAGATGCATGTCAAGGCGCAGTTTTTGTTTTTTAATAGAAAATTGGATAATTTTTATCTTCAAAAAGGGGTTGAGCTTGAAGACTTGGAAAACAATATGCTTATTAAAGCAGAAAGAGTTGAAGGTAGTAATAAGACTAATGTTTACATTATGCAATATTCTGTTAAAATATATAAAGATGATACTTTTGCAAGATCTGAGAGTGGGACTTATAATAAAGAAGAAAAAGAAATGATTCTTGAGGGGGTTCCAGCAATTTATCAAAAAGATAACTATTATTCTGCTTCAAGAATAATTTTCAATACAAAAACTAATAGGTATAAGCTTGAGGGAAGCGTTGAGGGAGAGTTTACTCAAGTTGAAAATGATGTTTCTAAAGAAAAAAAATAAAGTAAAAGAAATTAAGGAAAGCCTTAATCTTAATTCTGTAAATAATGTTATTTTAAGAGCGGATAACATTATTAAAAAGTATGGTGAAAAGCTTGCTGTTAATGGTATTACTATCAACATCCATAAAGGTGAGGTTGTGGGGCTTCTTGGTCCAAATGGTGCAGGTAAAACAACAACATTTTATACGATTGTAGGTTTTATTAGGCCCAATGCAGGTAAAGTTTTAATAAATGATTATAATATCTCATCTCTTAATATGTATGAGCGTGCACGGATAGGAATTGTATATCTTCCTCAAGATGCTTCAATTTTCAGGGAACTTACAGTTGAAGAGAATATTATGGTTGCTTTAGAGAGAAGAGAAGATCTATCTAAGGCTGAGCGCAAGATAGAGCTTGTGAGTTTACTTAAAGAATTTGAGATAAAAAGAATACAAAGCCAAAAAGCTTATACCCTTTCTGGTGGAGAGAGAAGACGAGCAGAGATAGCAAGAGCTTTAGCTGTAAATCCTTATTTTTTACTTTTAGATGAACCTTTTGCTGGTATTGATCCTATTGCGATTGGAGATATAAAAGATATAATAAAAATTTTGAAAGAAAGAAATATTGGAGTTCTTATTACTGATCATAATGTGAGGGATGCTTTTGATATAATTGATAGAGCTTATATTGTTTATCAGGGGCAAGTACTTGATGAAGGCGATGTTGATTATATAGTAAGTAGCGAAAAAGCTAAAAAGCTTTATTTGGGAGAAGAATTTAAATTATGAAAACAATAGATCATGAACTTTATTATGAATTTAGGATAGCTGACGATGTTAGAATGATTTATACTAAAAAACCTTTTAAGCTGAATTTAAAAGAACTTAGTAATGATAATTTAGATTTTGTCCCCAAGACAAAAAAAATAAAGTATTTAAAGCAATTGCATACAGATATTATTTATAAAGTTGAAGATGATTTTATAAATTTCCAAGAAGGAGATGGTCTTATATCTAGTTCTTTAGATGTAGTTCTTATTGCTTACTTTGCAGATTGCCTTCCAATATATTTTTATGATTCAGTGAAAAAATTTATAGGACTTGTTCATAGTGGATATAAAGGAAGCTTTAACTTGATTATTCTAAAAATGTTGCTTATGTTTGAAAAAATGGGATCATCTTTTAAAAATTTAAAAATTGTTTTTGGACCTTATAACAGATCTTGTTGTTATGAAGTTTCTGAAATTTTTTTGAAAGAGGTAAGTAATAAATTTAGCAAAGGTTTATTAAATACTGCTTTTGCAATAAGAGATGGTAAAATGTATTTTGATAATGCTAGTTTTAATTTAAATTTGCTTTCTAATTTTAATTTAAATATTTATAATTCAAAGCTTTGTACGCATTGTTTAAAGAATCTTTATTCTTATAGAAGATTAAGAGAAGGTCAAAGCTACGCTTTAATTTGGAGAATTTAATTTGAAAGTAAGGGATTTGTCTTTTAAACTTAATTCAATTTTTGACATAAAGAAGTATGAATATGTTGATAAAAACTTAAACGGTCTTCAAGTAGGGAGCCTTGATTTTGAAGTCACTAGGGTTGCTTTTGCAGTTGATGCTAGCTATTCAACTTTAAAAGAAGCAAAAGGAAATGATTTTTTAATTACCCATCATGGTATTTTTTGGTCAAAAAAAGAGCGTATTGTTTCTAATATGTATGATAAAATGAAGCTTTTGATTGAAAACAATTTAGCTCTTTATTCAATTCATTTACCTATGGATGCTCATTCTGTTTATTCACACAGTAAAGTGTTTTCAGATTTTTTAGGATTAAAAAATCCTTTTGGTTTTGCAAATTACGGGGGGTTTAATCTAGGAATTATTGCAGACTCTGATTTTAGCTTTTCTGAAATTTTAGAAAAAATCAAAAAGGAAAATAAACATATTCTTTTTTCTAAAAAGTTTAAAGAATCAGTGAATAAGGTTGCTATTGTTAGTGGTTCTGGATACTCTTTTTTTGAAGAGGCTTTATATCATGGTATAGATTTGTTTATAACTGGAGATACTTCTCATCAAATATATTCTTTAGCAGAAGAATGCGGTGTGAGCTTGATTTTTGCAGGTCATTATTTTACTGAAACTTTTGGGTTAATTAAATTAATGGAAGATTTTAAAATTCAGGAAGATTTAGAGGTTAAATTTATTTGTAAAGATACTAATTTATAAGGATTATAAGGATTTTTTTATGAGCGCTAAAAGTAAACAGTATTTTAATATTTTTGTATTTATTATTAGCTTAATTTTTTTTGATCAACTTGCTAAGTATTTAGTTGTAAAGTATGTCAAATTGGGTTCAATATATTTTTCCTTTTTTGAGGATTTTTTTAGGATAATACATGTAAGAAACACGGGTATTTTATTTTCTATGGGTTCTAATATTCATTATAGCTTGAAAACAATTTTTTTTCTCATAATGCCTATTTTCATTTTAGTATTTGTTTTTTCTCTTTCTTTGAAAGAGAAAAATTATATTGCCAGAATTTCACTTTTATTAATTTTTTCAGGAGGAGTGGGCAATATTATTGATAGGCTGTTTAGACCCTCTGGAGTTGTGGATTTTTTAGATTTCAAATTTTATGGAATTTTTGGGCTTGATAGATGGCCTACTTTTAATTTTGCAGATAGCTATGTTGTTATAGGAATGATTTTATTTTTGGTTTATGATTTTTTTTATAAAAAGAAAAGCGCTTAATAAATGAAGATTTTAGGCTTTATTTTATGTGCTTTAATGAACTTATCTTTAACGTTTTTAGTTTTTTTTTTAGAGTTTCTTTTAGTTGTTAAATTTAGTTTTATTGTAAAGCCTTATTTGCAATTTATATTGATTTTCATAATGATTATTTTTGCTGTTTTGGTAGGCTATTATGTGTCAATTTTTATTGTAAGAAGTTTGCTTATTAAGTTATTTAAACTGGATCAATAAAAAGAGAGGCTTTGTGTCTTTAAGAGTTTTGATTGCTGGCGAGGTTGTTGGTAAAGCTGGGATTATTGCGATAAAATCTTTTTTATCATCCTTTAAGGTTAGAAAAAGGATTGATTTTGTAATATCTGGTAATAATTTTACTACGGGTTTAAAAGGTCTTGGGAAAAGGCATGCCTTTTTATTGAAAAAGTATGGAGTTGATGTATTAACCTTAGGTGAAAATGCTTTTACAAGGCCTGATTTGTCTGATGATCTTGATAAGTATAATTTTATTTTAAAGCCTTTAAATTGTCCTACAAAATTAAAAGGATATTCTTATTTTGTTTATAATATTAATGGTAAAAAATTAGCTGTGATGAGAATTGTAGGTCAAACTGGAATAACTAAGTATAAATTTAATCATCCTTTTTATAGTTTTGATTTTTTTTATAAAAAAATCAAAATGCAAACAAACAATATTATTGTTCTTTTTGATTCAAATACTACGGCTGAAGTTAATGCTTTGTTTTTTTATCTAAAATCAAGAGTTAGCGCTTGTCTTGGAACTGGTAAAAGGATTTTAACAGCTGATTTGAGAATTTTAGATAATACTGCTATTATAACTGATTTAGGCAGAGTTGGAAGTTTGGACAGCGTTATTGGATATGTCCCCAATTTAGAGGTGGATAAATTTTTGAAAGGATTTTTAAATCAGAGATTTGATGAATCTTGGGAAGGTCTTGGTTTTAATGGTGTTTTAATTGATATTGATGAGAATGGGCATTCTTTTTCTGTAGAGACTGTTAGAGAATATGTAGATTGTAAATCAATTTTAAAAGATGTAGATATTGTTTGATATTCATTTTTTAAGATATTCTTTAGATTTAATTAATTAATTAATTAATTAATTAATTAATTAATTTAATTTGCGAGATTTAATTTTATTAGTTTTATTATGTATAGGAGGATGTGTTGTGTATAGTTATATTGTAGAAGGTGGTTTTAAGATAGGTGGTAAAATTACAGCTAGTGGTAATAAGAACTCTGCTTTACCTTGTATTTTAGCTGCCTTGCTTACTGATGAAGATGTTATTTTAAAAAATATTCCTAATATTAATGATGTGAAAGTTGTTTTAGATATTTTAAGTGATATAGGAGTAGATATTGTAAGAGAGGGAAATACTTTAAAAATAAAAGTTTTAAATATTGTAAAAACAGAAATAGATTCCTCTCTTACAAATTTAATTAGGGCTTCCATACTTTTATTGGGACCTTTTATTTCTAGATTTGGGAAAATAGATATGGCGCTTCCAGGAGGAGATGTAATTGGTAAGAGGCGACTTGACACCCATTTTTATGGTCTTTGCAAGCTGGGTGCTAAATTAAGTAGAAAAGATGGAAGGATTGTTTTAAAGGCAAAAAAGCTTATTGGAACCGAAATGTTTTTAGATGAAGCTTCTGTTACAGCTACAGAAAATATTATTATGGCTTCAGTTCTTGCGGAAGGAAATACTATTATTATGAACGCTGCTTGTGAGCCACATGTTCAAGATTTATGTAATATGCTCAATTCAATGGGTGCTAATATTTTAGGGATTGGTTCAAATATTTTAGAAATAAAGGGTGTTAAAAAATTAAGTGGAACCATATTTAAAATAGGAGCCGATTTTATGCAAGTTGGTTCTTTAATTAGTCTTGCTGCATTAACAGGGGGCGAGTTGGAAATTAAAAAAGCAGATCCCCAACATTTCAGATTAATTAGGCATATATATTCAAGACTTGGTATTAATTTTGAATATGACAGGGAAAATGTATATGTAAAAGATAAACAAGAGTTAAAAGTTAAGCTAGATTTTGGTGGGCACATTCCAAAAATTGATGATGGTCCGTGGCCAGCCTTTCCAACAGATCTTATGAGTATTATCATAGTAACTGCAACTCAAGTGGAAGGTACAGTTCTTATTTTTGAGAAGATGTTTGAATCCAGGATGTTTTTTGTAGACAAGTTAATAAAAATGGGAGCTCAAATTGTACTTTGTGATCCACACCGTGTAGTGGTTACGGGTAAATCTCCTCTTAAGGGCGATATTTTATCTTCTCCAGATGTACGTGCTGGAATGTCTCTTCTTATTGCTGCTTTTGTTGCTGAGGGTCGCAGCGAGATTCAAAATGTTTATCAAATTGAAAGGGGATATGAAGATGTAACTAATAAATTAACTAGCTTGGGAGCAAAAATAAAGAAAGTTAAAAGTCAATAGCTTGATATTAAGCTTTATTATATTATACATGATTTATGGAAAATATTTTTGACAACGAATAAACAGGGGGCATTAATAGGTTGAATTATGAATGGGAATATATTGAATTTTATTCAATTGCACAGTTTAAAGATCTTAATATAAAAATATTATAAAAGAATTGAGAAAAATTTGTAGAGGTATTTTTGATTTTAAGTTTTTGTCTTTATAATGCTACTTATTATTTTAAATAAGTGTTTATTACTCTGCTTTAATTTGTTAGAATAGTTTTAATTTTATTAATTGCTGTTTATTTATGCTAAGCATAAATATTGTTAAATTTTTATATCGGATGTTAATTTTTTGTTTTTAGTTATGTTTTTTAATGCAACAGGTTAATAGATTTATTTGTAGCTTAACCATTGCGATGTATAACACATTAACTGCTAATTGTTTTGACATTGTATGTTGATTTTTAATTTCAAAAATTAAAAATCAAAAATTTATTTATCAATAATAAGTAAATTTGTGGTTAGGGTTTTTATAAAAAAAATATTTTAGACAAGGATAAAATTTTATGTCTACAAATAGGAGTAAGACTAGAGAGTTAATATTAAATGGCAATTTATACAAAGTTCTTTTATTAATAAGTTTTCCTATTGTTATAACCAATATTATTCAAGCTCTTTATGATCTTACCGATATGTTTTATGTTGGTAAGCTTGGGGCCATGCCTTTGTCAGCGCTTTCGCTTGCTGGTCCTGTAAATTTTTTTATTATAGCTATTGCTATGGGTATGGCTACGGGAAGTATTTCTTTAATGTCCAAATGTATAGGAGAGGGAAATTTTTCTCGTTTTTCAAGATATGCAGGACAACTTATTGTTTTAAATTTTGCTTTATCTTTATTTGTTGCTATTTGTGCTTTTTTTTTTATTGAGCATCTTTTAGATTTATTGGGTGCAAAAGGCGAGCTTAAAGAACTTTCAAGAGCTTATTTTTATGTGACAATTTTTGGAATACCTATTATGTTTTTAAGCATTTCAATTACATATATTTTAAATGCTCAAGGAGAAACCATCCTTTCAATGATAATAGTTTTATTTGCCAATATTGTTAATTTTATTCTTGATCCGATTTTAATATTTACTTTTAATATGGGCATTACTGGGGCCGCTTGGGCTACTTTGTTTTCAAAATTATTAACCGTTGCTTTTTATTTGTTTTTGACTTATAGGCTAAATCGTGGATTAAAAATTTATCCGAAGGACTTAGTGTTAGATATAAGATCTATTAAACAAATTGTTAATTTGGGATTACCTTCAACTTTTGGACAAATAATGGTTTCGGTGTCTTTTTTTATCTTCAATTATATCGTTATTGAAATTGGTTCAAAATTTTTGGCGGCCTATGGACTTACAAACACCATTATTTCTTTTTTATTTCTGCCTGCTATGGGAATTGGTACTGGAATTATTTCAATTGTTGGTCAAAATCTTGGTGCCAAGAAAATCAATAGGGTTGGAGAAGTCTTAAAAAAAGGATTTTTTATTTCTTTAGCAATTTTATTAATAATAAATTCAATTGTTCTTATTAATAAAGAGTTTATATTAAGATTATTTACAAATGATTTAGAAGTTTTAAATTATGCTAACAATTATTTATTGTTAACAACCATTGGTACTTTTGGATATGGATTACAACAAGTATTTTTTGGAGGGCTTATTGGGTCTGGTAGGACAAAAATCGCTATGATTATTATTTTTATCAGATTATGGTTCATTCGTCTTCCAGTAGTTTTTATTTTTCAATATTTTGGCATAATTGAAAATTCTTTAGGTTATGCTTTTATAATTTCAAATTATTTATCAATTATAATTTTAATTGGGTTTACTTGTACTCGTTATTGGACTAAACCTATTTTAATTAAAAAATACAAATAGCAATTAAAATTTATTTATATTTGCATTTTAATAAAGAAAATGGTTGGCTTGTTTTTAAATGAGCTTAATGTTTTTGACTTTTAAAATAGATTTTAGATTTTTTATTAATCTATTTTTGAGTTAAATAGTTTATTTGTAATAGAGTTTATTTTAAGTTTAATTAATTTTAATAATTTTGGTTTTAAATTACTTCTCTTTATTATTTTTTTTCAAAAACATATAGTGTATTTTTTCTTTTAGTGTTGATTTTAGTTTTTAAATGGAAAGTTTTTGTCTCAAATCCATTAAGTTTTTCTCTAATTAATTCACCTATTTTGCTGCCTTCTTTAAAAATTGCTAATGAATTTGCATTTATATTTTCTCCACTTCTGTTTTTAAGAGTAATTATTAGATTATTTTTGTTGTCGGATTTATAGTTTACTATTTCTATTTTTTTATTGGTTTTTATAGTGCTAATAAGATAGGTAATTTCTTGCGCATATTCTTTTGATTTTATTGTGCTCGTTTTAAGGCAAGACATAAAAATAATTGAAATGCTAGAAATTGTAAGCATTGACAGTAATTTAAACTTAAATTTTAGAGTTTCCATCATTTTTTATTATATTTTTTTATTAGACTAGTGTTAACCTTTTTGATAAAATAAGGGGGCTTGATCAATTTTAAATTGCGACTAGATTTTAAAAATTATTTACTATTGTTTTGAATTTCATGTTTTTAATGTATTGGTTGAATATTTCTTATTTTAAGTAGTTGCTTTTAAAGCTTGATTTTTTAGTATTTTGTATTTTTCTTTAAGTAATATAAAGCTAATATTAATTTTTAATGTTATTATAATTACTATTAATTAAGCTTAAAAGTTTAAGCATATTGACTATATTTTATAAAATGTGTAAACTTTTGAAGTTATTAAAATTTTTTAGGAAAACACGCAGTGCGGGTCAATTTCTAAAAATTGATTTTTTATTTTTTTGATTATTTGTAGCTATCTTTTATTTTGATGAGAATAAATTTTTTAAAAATTTTTTTAAGAGATTAAATGTAAGTAGCTATTTAAAATGTAAAATTTAGGAGGATAATCATGGCAAAAGAGGTTTTTCAAAGAACAAAGCCACACATGAATGTTGGGACAATAGGTCATGTTGATCATGGTAAAACAACATTAACAGCGGCTATTAGTATTTATTGTTCAAAATTAAATAAAGATGCAAAAGCATTAAAGTATGAGGATATTGATAATGCGCCTGAAGAAAAAGCAAGGGGAATAACAATTAATGCTAGGCATATTGAGTACGAAACGGCTAATAGACATTATGCTCATGTAGATTGTCCAGGCCACGCTGATTATATAAAAAATATGATTACAGGGGCAGCGCAAATGGATGCGGCTATACTTTTAGTTGCTGCTGACAGTGGTGCTGAGCCCCAAACAAAAGAGCATTTACTTCTTGCCCAAAGAATGGGAATAAAAAAAATAATAGTTTTTTTAAATAAATTAGACTTGGCAGATCCTGAACTCGTTGAACTTGTTGAAGTTGAAGTTTTAGAGCTTGTTGAAAAATATGGCTTTTCAGCTAATACTCCAATAATCAAGGGCTCAGCTTTTGGAGCTATGTCAAATCCAGAAGATCCTGAATCTACAAAATGCGTTAAAGAACTCCTTGAATCTATGGATAATTATTTTGATCTTCCAGAAAGAGATATTGACAAGCCATTTTTACTTGCCGTTGAAGATGTATTTTCTATTTCAGGGAGAGGTACTGTCGCTACTGGACGTATTGAAAGAGGTATTATTAAGGTTGGTCAAGAAGTTGAAATAGTTGGTATTAAAGAAACCAGAAAAACTACTGTTACTGGTGTTGAAATGTTCCAGAAAATTCTTGAGCAAGGTCAAGCGGGGGATAATGTTGGTCTTCTTTTAAGAGGAGTTGATAAAAAAGATATTGAGAGGGGACAAGTTTTGTCAGCTCCAGGTACAATTACTCCACATAAGAAGTTTAAAGCTTCAATTTATTGTTTGACTAAAGAAGAAGGGGGTAGGCACAAGCCGTTTTTTCCAGGGTATAGACCACAATTCTTTTTCAGAACAACCGATGTTACCGGTGTTGTTGCTTTAGAAGGTAAAGAAATGGTTATGCCTGGTGACAATGTTGATATTGTTGTTGAGCTTATCTCTTCAATAGCTATGGATAAAAATGTAGAATTTGCTGTTCGAGAAGGTGGGAGAACTGTTGCTTCAGGAAGAATTCTTGAGATATTGGAATAGTTTAAGACTTTAGGGATATATTTAATACTCTTTAAAGTTTAGGAGAATAAATTGATTGCTAAAGATAAGATACGCGTAAGATTATTTAGTTTTGATGTTAAAATATTAGATCAGAGTGCCGAATCTATTGTTAAGGCTGTTCAGAAAGCTAAAGCTCAAATTAAGGGTCCAATTCCTTTGCCGACAAAAATAAAAAAATACACTGTTTTACGTTCTCCTCATGTCAATAAAAAGTCAAGAGAGCAATTTGAGATGAGAACTCATAAAAGGCTTATTGATATCTTAGAACCCACTTCTGCTTTAATGGACTCTTTAATGAAATTGGAGCTTCCAGCAGGTGTTGAGGTAGATATTAAACAGTAAATGATATTTTAAGTATATGAATTTGAGGTGTTTTAATGTTGGGATTGATTGGAAAAAAAGTTGGTATGACTCAGATATTTCAGAAAAATGGCATTGTGGTTCCCGTTACTGTTATAGAGTTTCAGCCCAATTATATTATAGGGAAGAAAACAGTCGATAGAGATGGTTATAGCGCTCTTATAGCAGGCTCTGTTGATCTTAAAGGTTCTAAAGTTTCAAAGCCTATAAAAGGTCAATATAAGAGTTTAAAAGACATTGAGCCTAAAAAATATGTAATAGAGCTTAAGGGGCTTGACGGATATGATGCTGGTGATGAGATTAAAGTTGATGTTTTTAAGTCGGTTAAGTATGTAGATGTTACAGGCACTACTAAGGGTAAAGGTTTCCAGGGGGCTATGAAAAGGTATAATTTTAGTGGTGGGCCATCTTCTCATGGGTCAAAATTCCATAGGCATCTTGGTGGAACAGGACAGGCTACTACTCCTGCAAGAACATTTAAAGGTACCAAAATGGCTGGTAGAATGGGTGGAAATCAACAAACTATTCAAAATCTTGAGGTTGTTTTAATTGATGAAGAAAAGAGAGCCATTCTAGTAAAAGGAGCTGTACCCGGTGCTAAGGGTTCCTTTGTTGTTGTTAAGAAATCTAAAAAGTAGGTATTTAGTATGGAAAGAAAAGTTTTTTCTAAAGATGGGAAAGAGATTGGAACTATAAATTTGGATGATAGAATTTTTAATATAGAAATTAGTCATGGGTCTATTTACAATGCTATAAAAAATGAATTGTCTAATCTTAGGGTTGGAACATCTTCAACTAAAACTAGATCAGAGGTTAGGGGTAGTTCTAAAAAGCCTTGGAAGCAAAAAGGAACTGGTAGAGCTAGAGTGGGCACAAAACGAAATCCTATTTGGGTTGGCGGAGGCATAGCATTGGGGCCAAAACCTAGAGATTATAGCTATAGATTGCCCAAAAAGGTAAAAAGGCTTGCATTTAAGTCTATATTAAGTTTACGTGCCGCTGATGAAAATAATTTTAAGGTTATTGAGAATTTTAATATTGAATCAGGGAAAACAAAAGATCTTGCTTTGATAATAAAAAATTTTGCAAGTTCCAATGGTAAGGTGGTTATTCTTTTGGGCAATGATGATCAGATGATTAAAAGGGCTGGTAAAAATATAAGAGACTTAAAGATTTTGTCTTTTGATAAACTTAGAGTTGTTGATTTGTTTTATGCTAAGAATTTAATAGCTCTGGAATCTGCTGTTATCAAGCTCAATGAGTTTTACGTTAAATAAAAAAGATGTTGAGGATAAGTATGAAAGCTTATGATATAATAATTTCACCTATGCTTACTGAAAAAACCAATACTCAAAGAGAAAGTATTAATGTTTATGTTTTTAAGGTTAATAAAAGAGCAAATAAAAAAGAGGTTTGTTCAGCAATAAAAAAGCTTTTCAATGTTGCTCCAGTATCGTGTAATTTGCTTAATATTAAAAGTAAAGCCAAGATTGTGGTGTCTCGAAGAGGATATCCTATAGGCAAGGGGAAAACTTCTTCATGGAAGAAGGCGTATGTTTATCTCAAAAAGGAAGATAAAATAGATATTTTTTAGTGGTTTTGGAGAAAAATAAATATGGGTATTAAGACTTATAAGCCAAAAACTTCTTCTTTGCGCTATAAGACGACTTTATCTTTTGATGATTTGAGCAAAGGTAATGATCCTTTGAAATCTTTAACAAAAGGTAAAAAGTTTAAATCAGGTAGAGATTCTTCTGGTAGGATTAGTATTAGAAGAAGAGGTGGTGGGCATAAGAGAAAGTATAGGGTGATTGATTTTAATCGAAGAGATAAATTTAGCATTCCCGCTCGAGTTGCTTCTATTGAATATGATCCTAATAGAAGTGCCAATATAGCTTTGCTTGTTTATAAAGATGGAGAAAAAAGGTATATTATTTCTCCTAAAGGCATTAAGGTTGGAGATGTTTTGGAAAGTGGTCCGAATGCCCCAATTAAAATTGGCAATGCCTTGCCTCTTGAAAATATTCCTATTGGAAGAACTGTTCATAATATTGAGCTTAATGTGGGAAAAGGTGGGCAGCTTGTAAGAAGTGCTGGTGGATATGCCATGATACTTGCTTCTGATGGGAACTATGTCACTGTAAAATTGTCATCTGGCGAGATGAGGTTAATTTTCAAAAAATGTATTGCGACAATTGGTGAGATTGGGAATGAAGATTATGCCAATATTTCTATAGGGAAAGCTGGTAAAAGTAGGTGGCTTGGGAGAAGGCCAAAGGTTAGGGGTGTTGCCATGAATCCCGTTGACCATCCGCATGGTGGTGGTGAAGGAAAAACCTCTGGAGGTCGCCATCCTGTTTCTCCTTGGGGACAGCCTACTAAGGGTTATAAGACTCGCAAGAAGAAGAGATATTCAGATAAATTTATTATTAAAAGAAGAAATAAGTAGGAGAGTGTAGTGGCAAGATCTATTAAAAAAGGGCCTTTTATAGAAAAGAGTCTTTATCAAAAAGTTTTATCATCTTTTGGAAGTGAGAAGAGAGTTGTTATTAAAACTTACTCTAGATCTTCAACAATAATTCCTGAGATGGTAAGTCTTACTATATCTGTTTACAATGGCAAGACTTTTATACCTATTTATATTACTGAGGATCTTGTGGGTCATAAGCTTGGCGAGTTTTCACCTACAAGGATTTTTAGAGGGCATGCTAAGTCGGATAAAAAGGGAAGGAAGTAAAGTAGTTATGTTTGTAAATAGAAGATATACAGCAAGGGGCAAAAATTTACCCTCTTCTCCAAAAAAAGTTAGGCCAATAGCTGATAATATACGAGGGAAGTCTTATATTAAAGCTATTGCAGTGCTTTGTTCTATGCCTAATAAAGGAGCTAAACTTTTAGAAAAAGTTGTTAGATCAGCGGCATCAAATGCGATGTATCATAATAAAAATCTTTCCGAGGATATGATATTTGTTAAAATAGTTATGGTTGATGACGGCCGTCGTCGTAAAAAGATTTGGCCTAGAGCTAGAGGTAGGGCCGATAGGCTTGTTAATAGAAATTGTCATATTTTTGTTGAAGTTGATGAAAAAAAAGATATTAAAGGATAGGTTATGGGCCAAAAAGTACATCCATATAGCTTAAGAGTAAAAATTAATAAGGATTGGAAATCAAAATGGTATTTTGATAAAAAATTGTATTCTACAATTCTTCATGAAGACTTTTTAATAAGACTGGAAATTATGAAGTTTCTTAATGGAATTAAATTTGATATTTCTGATATAGAAATAATTAGAAATAATCCTCAAAAAGTAACAGTAGTAATTGTTACTCCAAGGCCTGGTTCTGTGATAGGCCTTAAAGGCTCTAATCTTGAAAAGATTGGTCAATTGTTAACTAAAAAAATTTCTAAAAAGATTAGTATTAAAATTAAAGAGGTCAAAAGACCAGAACTTGATGCTCAAATTATTGCTAATGGGATTGCAAAGCAAGTAGAAAATAGAGTGTCTTATAGGAAAGTTTTAAAATCATCTCTTTCTACTTCTATGTTAAAAGGTGCTCAAGGATTAAAAATTAAGATTGCTGGGAGACTTGGTGGAGCTGAGATTGCAAGAAGTTTTGAGGTTAAGGAGGGTCGAGTTCCCCTACATACTCTTAGAGCCAATATAGATTATGGGTTTTCTGAAGCTCAAACTACTTATGGCATTATTGGAGTTAAGGTTTGGTTATTTAAAGGTGAAGTTTTAGGTAGGCAAACCAATTCTGATGCTGGTCAAGTAATAAATAAAAAACCTTTTAGGGAAAGAGGCGAGGCTGTTAAAAATTTTGATAAAATTTTAAATAATAGAGAGAAGACTAATGAAAAACAAGCTAGGGTTTTAAATAAAAAAGATGGGTTGTCTAAAGATGAAATAGGTCTTTTAAATAAATCTACTTCCTCTTTTTCTAAAGAAAAGGTCGATTCTAGTGATCAGAATATTGGAGGTTAATTAGATGTTAAGTCCAAAAAAGGTTAAATATAGAAAAAAGCAGAGGGGAAGATTGTCTGGAGAGGCTCAGAAGGGCAGTAAAATTTCTTTTGGTGAATATGGTCTTGTTTCCTTGGAAACAAGTTTTATTACTGCTCGACAAATTGAAGCTGCTCGTATTGCGATGACTCGTAAAATAAAAAGAGGTGGGAGAGTCTGGATAAGAATATTTCCCGATATCCCGTATACTAAAAAACCAGCTGAAACTAGAATGGGTAAAGGGAAAGGGGGTGTTGATCATTGGAATGCTCCTGTTAAGCTTGGTACTGTTATGTTTGAAATGGCTGGAGTTGTAGAGGAGCTTGCTCAAGAGGCTATGTCACTTGCTGGTTCTAAACTTCCAGTAAAAACTATGTTTGTTGTAAGGCGAGATTTGAGGTAATTATGTTAAAAAATTTTAAGAATTTTACTCTTGAGGATATGAAAGCTAAAAGGCTAGAATTAAAGAAAGAATATTTGGATTTAAGATTTAAATCTGTTGTTGGTCATGTTGAAAATCCTTTAAAGAAAAGAGAGATTAGGCGTGATATTGCAAGGCTTAATACAATTATTTATGAATATGAATTAGGTATTAGGAAGGTTTAAATATGGCAAGAGAAAATAAAAAAGAATTAATTGGTAAGGTTGTTAGTGACAAGATGTCTAAGACCATAGTAGTAGAAATTGTTCAAAGGAAAATGCATCCAATCTATCATAAGTATTTAAAAGTTAGCAAGAAAGTTAAAGCGCATGATGAAAAAGAGGTTTCAAAGGTTGGTGATAAGGTTAAAATTATTGAAGTTCGGCCTATTAGTAAAGATAAAAGATGGTCTCTTGTTGAGGTTTTAGAAAAATTAAAATAGTTTTTATTTTTCTAAAGGAGGTTGATTATGATTCAGATGCAAACTTATTTAACAATTGCTGATAATACTGGTGGCAAGGTGGCCCAATGTATTAAAGTGCTTGGTGGTAGTAGAAGGCGTTATGCCAAAATTGGCGATATAATAACTATTGTAGTAAAGCAAGCAATTCCTAATTCTTCTGTTAAAAAAGGGGATGTTTGTAAGGCTATAATTGTTAGAACTTCTAAAGAAGTAAGACGCAAGAACGGAACTTATGTTAGGTTTGATGACAATGCTTGCGTGATACTTGATGCTAATTTAAGCCCTAGAGGCAAAAGGGTATTTGGCCCTGTTGCAAGAGAACTTAGGGATGCTAATTTTATGAAGGTAGTATCATTGGCTTCAGAGGTGATATAGCAAGAAGGGGGTTTTGTGAAGACAAAGTTGAAGATAGGTGATAGTGTGAAAATTCTTTCTGGAAAAGATAGGGGAAGAATAGGTAAGATTGCTAGTATAAATAGAAAGAAAAATAAAGTTATTATTGAATCTTGCAATATGGTTAAAAAAGTCGTTAAAGCTAGGACACCCCAAGAAAAAGGTAAAATAATAGATAAGGAGGCCGCTATAGATATTTCAAATGTGATGATATTTATCAAAGGAACTTCTTCAAGATTAGGCATTAGATTTGAAAATAATGAAAAAATAAGATATCTTAAAAAAAATGGACAGAGGATATAGAGTTTATGAATTATGTTCCTGAATTGAAGAAATATTATAAAGACAGTGTTATAAAAGAGCTTGTTAAGGAATTTGAATACAAATCTATAATGCAAGTTCCCAAGCTTGAGAAAATAATAATTTCTGTAGGTGTTGGTGAGGCCGTTAGAAATAAGAAGCTGTTAGATTCTGCGGTTTTAGAGCTTGCTCAGATTACTGGGCAGAAAGCTGTAAAGACAAAAGCAAAAAAGGCAATAGCTGGGTTTAAAATTAGACAAGGGCAAGAAATAGGCGCTAAAGTTACACTTAGAGGCAATGTAATGTATGAATTTTTATATAAGCTTATTCATTTAGCATTGCCAAGGGTTAAGGATTTTAGGGGAATTAATGGAGATGCTTTTGATGGTAATGGAAATTATTCTTTTGGTATAACGGAACAAATAATATTTTCTGAGATAGATTATGATAAAATAGAGAGAATATCTGGCTTGAATGTCACAATTGTGACAACAGCTTCAAATGATAAAGAAAGCAAAGCTTTGCTTTTGAAATTTGGAATGCCATTTAGTAATTAAAGGGATTTATAGGTATATGGCTAAAAAATCAATGATTATTAGGGCTTTAAGAAAGCCTAAATATAAAACAAGGCATAATAATAGATGTAAGTTATGTGGCCGTCCAAGAGGATATTTGAGAGATTTTTGTATGTGTAGAATATGTTTTAGAAAGTATGCGTCTGAAGGATTAATTCCTGGCGTTTCAAAATCAAGTTGGTAAGGGGATTTTATGGCGATTACTCATTCGGTAGGGGACATGCTAACTAAATTGAGAAATGCAAGCAGAGTTAAGCATGGGTCTGTAGATTTAAAGATGTCTAATATGAATAAATCAATATTAAATATTCTTAAAGAAGAGGGCTATATCAAAGATTTTAATTTTTTAGAAAAAGAAGGAATTGCTTTTATTAGGGTTTTATTAAAGTATGACAGCAAAAGAAATCCTGTTATAAACAAAATAGATGCCATTTCCACTCCCGGTAGAAAAATTTATTCTTCATATAAGAATATGCCAAGAATAAAGAATGGATATGGGATATTAATCGTATCTTCTTCTCAAGGTATTATTACTGGTAAAGAAGCTAAAGATAAAAAAATAGGTGGTGAGTTGATTTGTTCAGTTTGGTAGTTTAATAGGGGGATAATATGTCGCGTATTGGAAGACTTCCTGTAAAGATTCCAGATACTGTTAGGATTGATGTTAAAGACAATTTGGTAATAGTTGAGGGCGTTAAAGGGAGATTAGTTCAAGATATAAAAGATAATATTAATGTTAAAGTTGAGAATGGTAGTGTTATTGTTGATCGAGTTTTTAATGATAAAAAGTCGAAAGCTTACCATGGTCTTTATAGAAGTTTGATTTTTAACATGGTAAAAGGAGTAACTGAAGGATTTTCTAAGTCTCTTACTATAAATGGCATAGGATATAGAGCAGAGCAACAGGGTAATAGTCTTTTTTTAAGCCTTGGATATTCAACACAGTTTGAATATATTATTCCAGATGGTATTAGTGTAAAGCTTGACGGCAATACTAAAATTTTTATTGAAGGAATAGATAAGTTTAAGGTTGGTCAGGTTGCTGCTGAGATTAGAAGTTTAAAAAAACCAGAGCCATATAAAGGAAAGGGAATTAAGTATGATAATGAAGTTATTAGGAGAAAAGTTGGAAAATCTGGTGTAAAAAAATAAATTTTGGGTTAGGTGGTTATGAAAAAAATAAAAGAAGCAGAGCAGAAAAAACTTAGGCGTAAAAAAAGAATAAGGGATAAAATAGGTCGTGGAGTAACTAGCCGGCCAAGAATTACTGTATTTAAATCTAATAGATATTTTTATGCGCAAGTTATAGATGATACTAAGGGACATACTGTTGCAAGTGTTTCTACTATTGAAAAAAATCTTAATTTAAGTAAAAATATTGATGATATAAAAAAACTTGGAGAAGTTCTTGCTAAAAGGCTTAAAGAGAAAAATATAAACAATCTTATTTTTGACAGAAATGGTTATAAGTATCATGGACTTATTGCAAGCTTTGCAACTTCTTTGAGGGAGTTTGGTATTAATATTTAAGGGAGTGTATTTATGGTAGATGTTCAGGTTCAGAGAAAGCAAATAGAAAAATTAATATCACTCAATAGAGTTACTAAAGTTGTTAAGGGTGGGAGAAGATTTTCTTTTGCTGCTTTTATGGTTGTTGGAGATGGAGAAGGACATGTTGGTTGGGGCTTTGGCAAGGCTAATGATGCTAGCGATGCAATAAAAAAAAGTTTAACAAGTGCTAGGAAAAATTTAAGATTTGTTCCTATTCGAAAAGGGACATTGCCGCATGAGGTTATTGGTTGCTTTAAAAAAGCTAAAGTTTTAATCAAGCCAGCTACTCATGGTACTGGTGTTATTGCAGGAGGTCCTGTTCGTGCTGTAATGGAAGCTTTAGGAGTGCATGATATTTTAAGCAAATCTCTTGGTTCTAATAATTCTATGAATGTAGTAAAGGCAACTTTTAAGGCATTTGATTTGATTTTGGATGCTGAAAAAGTGGCAGAGATGCGGGGAAAAACTTTGAAAACTTTATGGGGTTAATATATGATTAAAAGGAAATTAAGATTACAGCTAAAGAAGGCCAGGTTTAATGCTTCAAGGTCTAGGGCTAAGAATAAATGTTTTATTAGAAGAATAGAAAAGAATAGGGCAATTATTTCTAAAGGCAATATTAATGTGCAGGTTTTTCTTGTAAGAAGTCTTATTGGAAAATTAAATAAAAAGGTCAAAGTTTTAAAAGCATTGGGTTTAAATAAAATAGGCGACAAAAGGGTTCATTTTTTAAATAAATCTATTAAGGGCATGCTTAACGAGACTATTAATATGATTTTATTAAGTGAGGTAAGAAATGTTTAACCTATTAAAGCCCGAGGGAGCTAGCAAGCAACGTAAAATTGTTGGCAGAGGTCCAGGTTCAGGACTTGGCAAAACTTCTGGAAGAGGGCAAAAGGGTCAAAAAGCAAGAAATACTTCGCCAAGACTTGGATTTGAAGGTGGGCAGACTCCTCTTTATAGAAGATTGCCGAGGAGAGGTTTTTCTAATAATGATTATAAATTGGAATATGCAATTGTTAATCTTGGAGATATAGATAAAAAATTTAAGGATGGACAAGTGGTCAACTATGATACTTTGCTTGAAAATAAACTTATAAGAAAGAAAAAGAAAAATAAAAAAATTAAGATTTTGTCTAATGGCAATCTTACAAAAAAAGTTTCCTTGGAGGTTTCTAAAATTTCTAAATCGGCCGAAAGCCTTGTGACAAAAATTGGCTGTACTATTAAATTAGTTTAAAGTGGAATAAAAATGAAGGAATTGTTTTTAAGTTTATTTACTATTAAGGATTTGAGAAATAAGTTTTTGTTTACTTTATTTATTCTTTTTCTTTTTAGAGTTGGTTCTTACTTGCCGATACCCGGAATAGATTCTGTAGCGCTTAAAAGTTATTTTAAGTCACAATCAGATTTTTCAATTGCTAATTATTTTGATTTTTTTTCAGGCGGAGCTTTTAGTAATTTTTCTATATTTATGCTTAGTATAGGTCCCTACATTTCAGCATCTATTATTGTTCAGCTTCTTGTTTATTCTTTCCCTTCTTTGAAAAAAATGCAAGAAGGTGATGGTGGGAGACAAAAGACTAAAAGATATACAAAATATTTAACAATAGTTGCAGCTGTAGTTCAAGGATATGCAACAAGTCTTTATGCTAAAAGTATTCCAGGCGCGGTTACTATTCCTTTTTATAGATATATATTTATTGCTATTTTAACAGTTACTACAGGGACATTTATTCTTTTGTGGTTTGGAGAGCAGATTAATCAAAGAGGTATAGGCAATGGAACATCTTTGATAATTTTTTCCGGCATAGTGGTTAGACTTCAGGCAGCTTTGTTTAACTTATTCCAAAGCATGCAAGATCCTTCTCAAAATGTTAATCCTGTTTTTGTGATACTTGTTATAAGTATATTTATTTTGGTTGTTATCTTAATTATATATGAATATAAAGCTCAAATGCGAATTGCTATTCATTATGCTAGGGCAAATTCTAATAGTACTGTTAGCTCGTATTTGCCAATCAAGTTGAATCCATCGGGTGTTTTACCTGTTATTTTTGCTTCTGTTTTAATTACCTTGCCCTTGCAAATTTTAAGCGGTTTTGCGGAAACTTCTTCGATAGCTAGGCAAATTTTATCTTATTTAAGGCCTAATGGCTTTTATTACACTTTTTTGAATGTAGTTTTGATAATCGGATTTACTTATTTTTATTCTAAGATTCAGTTAAGTCCTAAAGATATAAGCAATAATATTCGTAAGAATGGAGGCACTATTCCCGGAATAAAGTCTGACGAGATGGAAAAATATTTAGACGAAATTATGAATAAGACTTTATTTTCAGGATCTATTTTTTTATCAATTATTGCAATTATTCCATTTTTAGTGCAAAATATTTTTAGATTTCCGCATGATGTTTCTAAAATAATGGGGGGTTCTTCTTTGCTTATTATGATAGGAGTTTCGCTTGATACGTTGATTCATATTGATGCTTATTTGAAAACTCAAGGATTTTCTTATAGAAATAAAAAGAATTATGCATTTTTGCAAAAAATTTAGGAGTGTTTGACTATGAAAGTTAGGGCAAGTGTAAAGCCAATTTGTGAAAAATGTAAAGTTATAAAAAGAAAAGGTATATTAAGGATTATTTGTGATAATTTAAAGCACAAGCAAAGGCAAAAGTAAAAATTAGAGGGAATAAGATGGCTAGAATATCGGGAATAGATTTACCAAGTAATAAACAATTAAAAATAGCTCTTACTTCTATTTATGGTATAGGTAGAACAAGAGCCATGGAAGTTTGCGATAGGGCAAGTATCTCTCCAAGTAAAATTGCTAAAGATTTAGATAATGATGAGGTTAATCGACTTAGGAAGGTAATTGAGAGTGATTATGTTGTAGAAGGAAAACTCAGAAGTGAGGTTGCTATGTCTATTAAAAGACTTATGGATATAGCATGTTATAGAGGTGTTAGGCATAGAAAAGGATTGCCTTTGAGAGGACAGAGAACTAAAACGAATGCAAGGACCAGAAAAGGAAAAAGAAAAACTGTAGCTAATAAGAAAATAGCTAGCAAATGAAATAGTTTTTAAGATTTGGAGGGCAAGTTGAGCGCAAAATTATCAACTAATAGTAAAAAAAAAATTAAAAGAAATATCGGGGAAGGAAAAGTTTATATACAAGCTACTTTTAATAATACCATAGTTACTGTGTCTGATATAAAGGGGAATGCTTTAGCTTGGGCAAGTGCTGGTGGGATGGGATTTAAAGGGGCTAAAAAGTCGACTCCATATGCTGCTCAAATAACAGCAGAATCTGCTTTAAATAAAGTGAGAGATTTTGGGATTAATTATGTTCATGTGTATATAAAAGGTCCAGGTATTGGCAGAGAATCTGCAATAAGAGCTATTGGTTCGATTGGGATGACTGTAAAATCAATTTCAGATATTACCCCTATCCCTCATAATGGGTGCAGACCGAAGAAAACTAGACGAGTTTAGATAGAGGAGTTATGATGTCTGTAGAAAAATTTTTAAAAGATTTTACTATACCTGAAAAAATTGAGTTTTTAAAAAGCCAAGATGATGGAGCTTATGGCAAATTTACGATATATCCTTTTGAAAGAGGCTTTGGAGTTACTATAGGTAATACTTTAAGGCGTGTTTTACTTTCTTCTATTGAAGGATATGCAATTACTGCTATGAGAGTTCAGTCTAACAATAAAGACTCTTCGTCAAAGATTGTTTCAAGTGAATTTGATTTGATTCCTGGAGTTTCTGAAGATACTCTTGAAGTTATTGCTAATATTAAAAATATTCATTTGAAACTTGGAGAAGGAGAACAAAGGAAGACAATAAGTTTTAGTGTTAGTGGTAAAGATACCAATGTTTTGAAAGCTTCTCATTTTGAAAGAGATGGAGTTGAAGTTTTTAATAAGGATTTAGTTATAGCTACTTTATCAAGTGATGTTAATTTAGATCTTGAATTTCAAATTAATTATGGTAGAGGATATGTGTCTTCTGAGCAAAATTCCAAGTATTTAGAAGAAGTTAATGTTATTGCCTTAGATTCTATATTTTCGCCTATAGAAAAAGTTTCATATTCTGTAGAAGATACTAGGGTTGGCCAAAGGTCAGATTATGACAAGCTTGTAATGGAAATTTGGACTACAGGTGTGATTTCTGCTAAGGATGCAATAAAAAAGGCCGCATCAATAGTAAGGGAATTTTTATTTCCTCTTGTAGATTTTGAAGATAATATTAATATATCTTTTGAAAAATCAAAATCAGAAAATTCTAACTTGCTTGATATGAGTATTGAAAAATTGGATTTATCAGTTAGGTCTTTAAATTGTTTAGTTAAAGAAAATGTTAGAACTTTAGGGGAACTTATAAGTAAAAATGCAGAAGAGCTTTCTAAGGCGAGAAATTTTGGGAAAAAAAGTTTAGAAGAGATAATTGAAAAGCTCGGTTCTTATCGATTGTTTTTAGGAATGTCTAAAGAAGATGCTTTATCTGTATTGAGTAAGAATGTTAAAATATCTGAATAAAAGGAGAGTTTAGGTTGTTTCATGAAAACAAAATTGGGTTTTAATAGGTTAAGTAGAAAATCTAGCCATAGGAGAGCGCTTTTAAAGAATATGGTAATTTCTTTTTTAAAACATGAAAAAATTTCTTCTACTAGGGCAAAATTGTTTGAAGTTAAAAGATTTACTGAAAGATTAATTACAAAAGCGAAGGTTGATACTGTTCATAATAGGCGAGAATTATCAAAATTTATACATGATAAGTATATTTTAAATAAGCTATTTACCAAAATTTCTCCTGTTTTTAGACAAAGAAGTGGTGGGTATACTCGGATTATTAAATTGGGAAAAAGATATGGAGATGCAGCTGAAATGGCTATCCTAGAGTTAGTTGAAAAACCTTTGAAAGTTGAATAATTATTGATAATTGAGCGCACTGTTTTAAAGATTAAAGTTTAAATTACTTTTAAACAGCATAGGAGTTAAATGATATGATATATATTATTTTTTCTTCTATTTTTGCTGGCTTTATATTAGGATTTTTAGTAAGAGTTTTTTTAGGTAGATTGTCTTTATTAGATTTAGAAAAGAATCTGACAAAAGTAAGGGTAGAATCACAATTAGAGATAGAAAATGAAAGAAGGCAAATTATTGCCAATGCAAAATCTCAAATGCTTAAAGAAAAAAACCAGCAAGATAGGGATATAAGAGATAGGAAAAATGAGATTGTTAATCTAGAAAAAAGATTATTACAAAGAGAAGAAACCTTAGACAAGAGGATATCTGCTCTTGATAAACAGCAGTCCAGAATTGATTTTAAAATTAAAGAATTTGAACAAAAAGAAAAAGCAATAAGGGAAAAAGAGGCTGATCTTGTTAAGAGATTGGAAAATATTTCTGGTCTTACAAGAGAAGATGCAAGAAAAATTGTAATTGAAAAAGTTGAGCATGAGTCTAGAAGAGATGTTCAAGTTATTATTAATAAAAGTGAACAGGAAGCCCAGTTATTGGCAGATAAAGTTGCAAAAGATATTATAGTATCTACTATGCAGCGTATTGTTACAGAGGTAAGTTCGGAGTTTACAGTAGCTTCTGTTGAATTACCCAATGATGAAATGAAAGGCAGGATTATAGGTAAAGAAGGTCGCAATATTAGGGCTCTTGAGACTTTAATAGGGGCCGATATTATTATTGATGATACTCCTGAGGCTGTTGTTATATCTTGCTTTGATCCAATAAGAAAAGAGCTTGCTAAGAGAACATTAGAAAGACTTGTTACAGATGGTAGAATTCATCCTGCTAGGATTGAGGAAGTTGTATATAATGTTACTAATGAGATAAATAGCATTATTCAAGAAGAAGGTGAAAAAGTAGTTTTTGATCTTAATATCCATGGGCTTGATAAGAGACTTATTAGAGGATTGGGAAGGCTTTATTTTAGAAGTAGTTATGGTCAAAATGTTTTAAGCCATTCTAAAGAAACGGCTATAATAGGAGAAATTTTAGCTAAAGAGATGAAATTAGACCCTATTGTAGTAAAAAGAGCCTGTCTTTTGCATGATATTGGAAAAGGGATGGAAAGTATTTCTGAGAATAGCGAAGGACATGCCATTACTGGCGCCGAACTTGCTCAAAGTTGCGGCGAAAGTGAAATTGTTGTTAATGCTATTGCTGCTCATCATAACGAAGTAAAACCTGAGAGCCTTGAAGCCATTGTTGTTCAAATAGCAGACGCTATCTCAGCATCTCGTCCTGGAGCAAGGCGGGAAAGTTTAAATAACTATATAAATAGACTTAAAAGACTTGAAGATATTGCTTATAGTTTTGAAGGTGTTCAAAAATGTTATGCTATTCAAGCTGGTCGCGAGGTTAGGATTATTGTTGACAATGCTTTAGTTAATGATGAAAAATCAATTTTGCTTGCAAGAGGCATTGCTAAGAAAATAGAAGCTGAAATGAGGTATCCTGGAAAAATTAAAGTTACAATTATTCGTGAAACCAGAGTTATTGAATATGCCAGATAGTACTATTAAAACCTTAATAATTGGGGATATAATAGGCGAGAGTGGATTAAAAAAGGTTTTTTTTAATCTTAAAAATATTAAGAACAAGTATAGAATAGATTTGGTAATTGCTAATGGAGAAAATTCTTCAAATGGTTTTGGAATAACTCCAGAAATAGCAAATAATCTTTTTAGATCGGGCGTTAATGTTATTACTACTGGTAATCATGTATATTCTAATTACAAAATAAATGATTACCTAAATAAGCAGACGTATATCTTAAGGCCAAATAATTTTTCAGATTTGTTAGATGGGCATGGTTATTGTTTTTTGACTATTAGAGATGAAAGGGTTGCTGTGGTTAATGTTCAAGGGGTTTTAAATATGAATTTTATTGTCAAGAATCCTTTTGATAACACAAAAAAATTGGTTAATATGCTAAGCAATAAGGTTAGAACTATTTTTGTAGATTTTCATGCTGAGAGTAATTATGAAAAAGAAAGTTTTGGATATTTTTTAAATGGACTTGTAACAGGCATAGTTGGTACTCATACTCATGTTATGACTAAGGATGAAAGGATATTGTCAAAAGGGACAGCCTATATTAGTGATGTTGGAATGACAGGCGGATTAAATTCTGTAATAGGATTTAATCCTGATATTTCTCTTAAAGGTTTGCTTGAATATACTTCTTTAAGAGCTGAAGTTGTAGAAAATGATATAATTTTACAGGGAGTTATCATTACTTCTAGTTTAAAGACAGGCCGTGCTTTAAAAATTGAAAGTATTCAGAAATAATTTATTAAATATACTTTGTAAAAGGTATCCAGAAAAAACACGAGAAGAATTAATAGTTTTGATTTTAACAGGGAATGTATATGTAAATTCTCATAAAGAAAAAAATCCTAAAATGTTAATAAACAAAACAAGTAAAATAGATTTAGTTGAGAATACTTTTCAAGTATTTGTATCAAGGGGGGGGTATAAGCTTTTAGAAGCTCTTGAGGATTTTAAGATCGAAGTTAAAAATAAGGTTTGTGTTGATGTTGGTTCTTCAACAGGTGGTTTTACTGATTGCCTTTTGCAGTGTGGTGCTAATTTTGTTTATTCAATTGATGTAGGCATTAATCAACTTTCTTATAAATTGAGAATTGACCCAAGAGTTAGGGTTTTAGAGAGAACTAATATTTTTGATGTTATAGAATTTGAAATTGTGCCTAATTTTGCCGTTGTAGATGTTTCTTTTAGATCGTCAATAAGCATATGTGTAAATTTAATAAATAAACTTTCTGATAATTTTATTATAGTTTTGATCAAACCTCAGTTTGAGCTTAAAGGTTTAAATTTAGATATAAAAAATTTTAATGGTGTTGTGAATGGCAAGTATTTAAAGATGATTTTGCAAAGTGTAATTGAAAAGTTCTATAAAAATAAATTACAAGTTAAAAATATATTAAAGCTAAAAACTAAAGGTAAAAAAGGCAATCAAGAATTTATGTTTTTAGTTGTTAGGTCAAGTGTTTTAGATATTGCAAGTTCTATGCAATTGATTAACAACATTGAATTTTAATATTTGTCTAAAATTTTTTTATTTAATATTCCTGAGAAGTTTAAGTTTAATTCCTCAAGTATTATTGGATTATTTTCTATTGTTAAAATTATTCCAGAAATTCCTTTAATTTCAATACATGTTAAGGTTATTTGAGCGATTTGATTAATTATTCCCTCAATTCCGAAACTATTTTCATAAAATTCTTTAGACAAGTTTATTTTGGCAATTCCTTCGCTTAGGCTTAAGCTTAACAGCTTAGTTTTTATAGGGATTAAACTTAAAAAATTATTTTTTAGCTCGTATTCATTTGGCCCTTTGATTAAAGATTTTATCGTTTCTTCAAGAATATTTTTGTCGTAATATATAGCTCGTTTTACAGTTTGTCTTAAAAAATAGCCTTCTGGCGTGACTTTTATAAAATAAAGTTTAATAAATTTTTTGTTTTTAAGGTTATTATTTCTTTGATTTTGATTGAGTTCTTCTTCAAGTTTTTTTATTTCTGGTGGCTGGATTAAAAAATTTTCATTTTTAAGCATTTTTATATTTGTATTTTTATTGGTGTCTTTTACAGCTTCAATTAATTGATTATTTGGTGTTTGGCTTGATTCAAGCAAATTGTTATCGTAGTTTTTCTCCTTAAAAATATGCATAATAATTGGATTTTTAGTTATTAATACTGCGCTAATTATTGTTAAAATAATAGCAACTAAAATTAAAAGTGTGTCTGATTTGGTTGAGCTTGAGCCTTTTTTTCTTTTCAATATAAACACTCATTTGCAATTGGCATAAATACTAATATTTGATATTATAATGGAAATATCGGAATAAATAAAGAGGTGTATTTGCTTTGCTTAGTTATAAAAAGGTTCTTATTGTTGGTAGACCAAATGTCGGGAAATCTGCTTTATTTAATCGAATTTTAGATTCAAAAAGAAGTATCACTGAGAGTACATACGGTGTTACTAGAGATTTAGTTGAAGAGGTTTGTAAGGTTGGTTCTTTTAATTTTAAATTAATTGATACTGGTGGATTTACGACTTTAAAAGATGAGATTAGTAAAATTATTGTGCAAAAAGTTTTGAGCTCTTTAGAAAAAGTCGATTTAATTTTATTAGTTTTAGATGTTAATGAAATTTTACTTGAAGATTATCAGATTATTGAAAGACTGAGGAAATATAGTACTAAGGTAATTTTGGTTTTAAACAAAGTAGACACTAAAGATAAGGAATTTTTAGCTCATGAATTTCATAATTTAGGGTTCAAGCGCTATTTTCTGGTTAGCGCAGCTCATTGTAGAGGCATTACTAAGCTTAGAGATTTTTTAAAATCAGAAGTTGGTGAAGCTAATATTGAAGATGAAGTTAATATTAGGCTTGGAATTATAGGTAAGCCTAATTCAGGCAAATCGACCCTTATTAATTATTTATCTAGAAGTGAAATTTCAATTGTTTCAGATCAACCCGGCACTACTAGAGATTTTATTAAAACTAAGTTAACTAGAGGCGGTAAAGTTTTTGAGATTATTGATACAGCTGGGATAAGGCGAAGAGCAAGAGTAAATGAAATTGTTGAATATTATTCTGTTAATAGGGCATTAAAAGTAATCGACATGGTGGATATTGTATTTTTGTTGATTGATGTTAAAGAAGAATTGACTTCTCAGGATAAAAAGATTGCTCATTATATTGCTAAAAAGGGGAAAGGAATTATTATCGTGTTTAGTAAGTGGGATCTTGTGGAGAGAGAATCTAAAGATTATTTTGAAGCATTAAAGAGTCGTGTGAAATTTTTTTTTCCTGTTTTAAATTTTGCTCCTATATTTAGAATTTCTGTTCATAAAAGGATGGGTATAGACTCTCTTTTTAAAGAGGTTTTTAAGTTAAAAGATCAGCTTGAGCTTAAAACTAGCACTCCAGATTTAAATAAAATGTTAAATTTATGGATCAAAGATTATCATTTAAATATTTCTTATAAAATAAAATATATTACACAAGTTAATACCAATCCTGTAAAGTTTATTCTTTTTACAAATAAAATAAAGAATTTTCCAAATTCTTACTATAATTATTTAGTAAATAATTTGCGTAAAATTGGATATAACAATGTTCCAATTTTAGTAGAATTGAGAGAAAAAATAAGAGATTTAAAGTGAAATATATATTTTTTTTATTAATGATTAAGAGTCCAAATCTTTTTGCGTTTGAGAGTTCTTTTTATGATTTTGATATAAGGACTATGTATTCAAAATATTTTAATTCAAGCTATGTGCAAAAAAAAATAAGTCCGATAAAGCATTTTATTACAGAAAATTATTATATTGAAGTTTCAAGTGAAGTTTCTTCTGGGCATGTTTATTATTCTTTTTTTAATAAAAAAAAGAATGTAAATTATATTTTTCCAGGGTCTTATGTTATTAAAGTAGGCAAAGACGGTATTGAACAGATAAAAATATTTTTCATAAACAGAGGAGATTCTTTTATTAGAATAAGGCCTGCAAAATTTTCTTCTAGTGCTGATTTTTACTTAATAAATACTTTAATTTATAAAGATGTTAAATTGCCTTTTAAGATTGAGGACATTGCAGTAATTTCGCTTGGCAATATAATAAATTATATTGGTCAGGTTATTGACTTTAGGTACTTTATTCCTGAATATTTTGATATTTATAAAGATATTTCTAATATGGTAATTAGTTTAAGGAAGGCTCTTAAGTCTTTTTCTATTGCTGAGGTTGCTGATGGTGCAATGGATGAGCATGGTAAAATGGTGTATATAAAAACTGGTTTGTTGCAAAAAGATTCTGTAGGATTTAATTGTTCAGGATTTGTTAAATGGGTAGCAGATTCGATTTATAAATCAATGACGGGACGACTTTTAAGAATTGATGATCTTAAGCTTAGACATATTGGTGTTAGAGGCGGTGCTTTTACTAAAAGTCATGAATTTAACAGAGATCCTTTTTTTGGTCTTGATTGGATTCGTAATATTGCTTATAGGATAAATAATATTAATATGGATTTAGATTTATCTAAAATTAAGGAAAATGATGTCAATAATATTAAGTTTTTTGATTATATCGACAATCGTGGCTATAAAATTAAAAATTTAGAGTTTTTATTATATAGTCTAGCTTTAGACGAGCCCGGATATATTTATTTTGGATCTATTAGCACAGATGTTAGCAATTTATCAGGTATGGTGCTTCATAAACATGTTGTTTTGTTTCTTCCATTTCTTGATGAAAATAGGATTTTTAGAGTTTCTGTTAACGAGGTTAATGCTGAGACTTCAATAAAGTCACTTCAAAAAAGATATCCAAACTCTTATATTCATTTAGTTAGAGTTAAGATTCCTAGAAATTTACCGATAGTACCTATACCTATAAAGGCAAATAATTAATCATCATGATTAAAGCTGTAGTATTTGATTTAGATGGCACCTTATACCCTGAGGTGGATAGAAATAAATTAATGTTTTTTGAATTTTTAACTAATGTAAAGTTTTTTTTAGCTTTTAAACAGATTAGGAAAAAAATACGAATTTTACAAAACAATCAATTTTCGCCTTCAAATCGGGATGAGTTGTTTTCTCTTCAGGTTAAAATGCTTTCTCGGCATTTGAATCTTAATGAGAATAGATGTGCTTTTTTATTAAATAAAATATATTACAGTCAGATTTTTAGCGATAAGTTTAAAAAACTCAAGCCATATCTTGGCGTTCAAGATTTAATTTATTGGCTTAAATTTAAGGGAATAAAATTAGGAGTAATGTCAGACTTTCCTATTTTAGATCGTGTCAAAAATTTATTAGGCATTCAAGACAGTTTTTGGGATATTCTTTATTCCTCAGAAGATACTGGATATTTAAAGCCACATAAAGTGCCTTTTTTAAAAGTTATTGAGGATTTAAATTTAAGTAGTAATAATATTTTGTATGTAGGGAATTCTTATGAATATGACATTGTGGGTGCTAAGAACGTTTCAATGAAAGCAGCTTTTTTTTCAAAAAAGAATATAAATTGCAAAGAGATGGTTGATTTTATTTTTCATAATTATAAAGACTTAAGAGAATATATACGTATGAATATATAGAATATGGGTATAATATTTTATGATAGATTTTGCAACTATTTTAGTTAACCTTTTTTTGGTTTCAATAGTTTTGTTTGTTTATAGGCAATATGATAAGCGTTCTAGAGCTTTAGATAAAATTAAAAAGTTTATCGATCTTGCAAAGGTTAATCTTGAAGATTTTATTGAAGATAAGACAAAAGAGATTAATGATCTTGCTGTTGATATGGAAGCTTATCAAAGATCTAGTATAGAAATAATAAAGAAGATTGACGAAGTTCAGCAAAAGATTAAAAACAAAAGCAACGATTTTGCAGAGGTTGAAAAAAAAATAGCTTATCATGATTCTATGCTTAAAGATCTTGATGAAATGACCTTTAAAGTTCAAGAAAATATACAAAGATTGCAAGTTGATGGGAAAATAGTAGATAAACTTTCAAAAACTTTAAAAGGGTTTAATGCTCAGATTGATTCGGTTGAATCAAATTTAAATTCAGTGTTAGAAAAATTTGACAAGACTAATAAAGAAAATCTCGAGTCTATCAAAATTGCTAGTTGGGAAAAGTTTGATATTAATATTAAGGATCTTGTTTTTAAAATGGACAATTTGAATAAAGAAATTGATCTTTACGAAAAAAATTTAGCAAATATTGAAGAGAGAAAAAAGGATATTTTAGTTAAGGGTAATGAAAAATTAGATTTAGAATTTAACGATTTTCTTGAAAAAGTTGAATTTAATATTGGCAAATATAACAAAGATATAGAAAGTTCTTTTATTTTTTATGAGAACAAATATAAGTTAATAGAAGATTCTATAGAGCTTATTATGGAGAGCTTAAAGAATAAAATTAATGAGAAAGAAGATTTTATTTTAAATAGACTGAATGAAGAATTACAAAATAAATTTAATGATATCTTTACATACGTTGATGATCGTTCTAAGGAAATTCAAGATAAACTTGAGGATAAGTTGATTTTAGTGGAGAATGAAATTTCTACTATGACTTCTTCTTTTAAGGATAATGTTTATTCAAGAATTAATTCACTTGAGGAATCAATACGAATAGAGGTAGGAAAGTATGAGGAGCAGGTTGATGATGTTTTTGATAAATTTAGATCTCAAACTGAATTGAATCTTAAAAATATTTATGATGATTATGAAGATAAAATAAAACAAGTTAATAAAAATATTAGAGAAAAGGTAGAGCTTAGTTTGTTAGATTTGAATTCTAAAATGGAAAGTGTTCAAGTAGGTGCTATAGATTTAATGAAAAGGCTTGAAGATGATTCTAATGGAATATATCTTGAATTTAAAAATAAATTTGGGGCAGATATTGAAGTATTTGGTGAAAGTTTTAAAAATGATATTAATCAACTTAAAATGCAATTAGAATCTCAACTTTTAGATGTTGATTCAAATATTCAAGACAAGCTTATTCAGCTTAATAATAATTTGATTTCTAATTTTGAAGAAATTAATGCAAAGTTTAATAATAATTATTCAAATTTAACTGATAATATAAATGCCAAGTACACGACTCTTTTTGAATATTTAGATTCTAGCAGCTCTAAATTTGAAGATCAAATGGAATCCAAATATAAAGACTTTACAGATAAATTAACAGCAGAAATGGATGAGTTTTCTTTAATTTATGGTGAGAAATTTGACACACTCTCTCAGAATGCGATTAATAATTATCAAGAATTCCAAGATTTAAACAAAAAATTAGAAAATGAAATTAGATCTTTGTGTAATTCTTTTGAAGAAAATCAAGAGATTTTAAAGCAAGATTTTAATACTAGCTTAATTAACATTAAAGATGAAATTGGTAAAAATATAGTAGAGTTTAAGGATCGTTATTACGATGAGGTAAATATTTTTGTTAGTAAACTAGAAGAAAGCAAACTTCAATATTCAAAGTGGCAAGGGGAAATGGATTCTAATTTAAAAAACATTGAATCTCAAATAAATAAAACAAATGAAGAATTTTTAAGTTTAATTCAGATTCAGAAAGACAAAGGAATAGAGCTTAGTGAGAGTGTTTTTAATGATCTTTCAGATCATATTCAAAAAAAAGCTATGGACATGCATGGTAATTGGAAAGATGAGCTTATTGCTTTAAATAAATCGTTGCTTGATATTAAGATTTCTAGTGAAGAGCTACTTTCGTCTGCTACTTTAAAGATAGAAAATTTAGAAAGAGATGTTAGCGATAGAATGGAATATGTTTTGTTAAAAACAGGCGATATTGAGAGTTTGGTGATAGAGAAATATAAAGAATTAAAAGATATGTCATATTCACAAAGTGATGAGGCTATATTGGGAATTAAAGAATTTATTAATAGGCAAACAGAAATAATTAAAGATAAAAGTGTATTTATGCTTGAAGATTTGAATAAAAAGTTTGATGATAAGAATAATTTTATTATAAGCAAGATTGAAGAATGTGATTATAAGTTAAAAGATTTCAAGATTGAATCAGAAGATATTTTAAATAATTTTAAATCTGATCTTAATGAATTTATTGAATCAAAATTACAAATTGTATCTAATATAAAATCAGACAATCAAAAGCAAATTGATGATTTTTTAGATAGAATTTCTGAAGATATTTTAAATAGGAAAGATTCAATTAACAATGAAGTAGATAACAAGCTTAGTGATTGGCAAGACAAATTAAACGAAATAACCGTTAAAATTGAGAATTTATTGTCTTCGGGTAAAGTTGATCTGGATTTAATAGATTCTGAGGTAACTACAAAAATCAAAGAGCTTAAATTTTCTATAGAAAGTCTTGAGAGTTATTATCTTGAGAAAATAGATGAGTTTAGAAATCAAGGTGCTATATATTCTGACGAGCTTTTACAAGATATAATCAATCATTTTGATAAAGAGGCCAGAGAACTTGAAGAAAATTTGTCAAAAAAGTTTGCTGTAGTTTTAAATAATTCAGAGGAATTTGTTAAAGAGGTTGATAGTTTATTGCAGGACAAAAGAACTGATATTGCGTCTTTTCAGGCTAATATAGACATTACTCTTGATTCTCTTAGTATAAAGTTTAATGATATAAACAAAGAAATTAATGGGAAATATAATGAGGTGATATCTAATTATAGAGGGTATTCAGAAAATATTTTTAGCAAACTTGAAAATGAAATAATGCATGAGATTGAAAATCTAAATAGAAGATTAACAGATAAAATAGATAGTCTTAGTAAAGGTATGGATGAAAATCTTCAAAAACTTAAGGAATCTTTTGATGTATCAAAATATCAAGTTGAAAAATTTGAATTAAAAGTTAAAGATCTAACAGATGATGGAAAGGCAAAAATTAGTGAGTTTGTTAAAGAGATTGAGCAGTATTATAAATCTAGATTAGAGGAAGCAATTGATTATAGAAAAGCGATTGATAGTGATATTATGCAAGCAAAAGAGAGGTTTGGAGAGATAACAAATGATCTTAAGAATAATATTGAGAGTAAGTCTGAGTTTTTAAACGATCTTTATAGGGAAAGATTTAAACTTATTGAGAGTAATTTTGAAGAGAGATATTCTACATTTTTAATTGAGAGCGAGGGAGCTATTTCAAAAATTAGAGATGAGATTTATAAAACACTTACAATCAATGATGAAAATTTGCAGGTTAAGATTTCTGAAATGGATCATAATTTTGAAATAATAGAGCAAAGATCAAAAGATATTTTAGAGTTTGAAAAAGAATTAAGAGATAAAATTAAAGATTGTTACGGCATTATAAATTCTCAATTTGGAGAGATTAAGGTAGGCGTTGAAGAGAGTATAAAAAATCATTTTGAAGTTTGTATAAAAAGGGTAAACACTTTAATTGACGATGACATTGTAAAGTATGAAAATGAAATTCATAAAAGAATTGATTCTTTAAAATTGATTGAGAATACTTTTGATAGCATAGAAAAAAATTTGAATGACAAGGTGAATGGATGTATTGATAAAATAGCCAATGATTTTAATCTTAAGTATATTGAACTTGAAGAAAGGTGTAATGAAGGTCAATTAGATTTGGAGAGTAAAATTGACAACAAAATTAAAGCCATTGATAATTTAGCTTTAAGTCAATATGATAGTCTTGAGAAAAAGTATGTTGATATGCATGATGAGTTTTTAGAAAGATTAAATTCTTATATTACAACTTTAAGTCAAGAGTTTAAGCATTCGAATAAAGAGATGATTTTTGAGCTTGAATCTCAACTGAAAAATCTTAAAAATCTTGAATCTGATTTAAATAATGTTGAAAAAGATGTTATTAGATTAAAAGAGGAGTCTTATCATAATGTTTCATCACATCTTAAGCTATTAGAAGAAGATTTTTTCAAGGATTTGAAAATTAGAGGTGAAGAGCTTAAATATTCTTTGGAAAACTTTATTTCTTCATATAATGATAAAATTCAAGATTTAGAACATAATTTATCTAAAAATTTAGAAGACAAAACAGAGCTTATTCAAAGTTTTAGCCTAGATATTGAACAAAAAATCAAAAATGATAAAGAAAATTTTTATTTGGATTTTACTAAAGAATTTTCTTATAAAAAAAAAGATATGGAGAATGAGATAGCTTTAATGGAAACTAATATTACCGGGAGGGTAGATGAATTTATTGATTTTGTAAATAATCGGCAAAATATTATTGATTCTTGGTTTTTAAATATAAAAGATGATGTAAAAAATTGGCAAGAAAAATCTTATAGTGCAATAGAAAAGAAAATAAGTCTTGCTGAGCTTGAAATTAGGTCATTTGAGAATGATATTCTTAATGTTAAGATTGGTTTAGAATCTTTTAAAGATGGTTTTGAAATTAAGGCTGAAGAGATTTTTGGCAATTTGCAAAGCGAGGCTAAAAAAATTGAACAATCAGTTCATCTTGATTTTAAAAATATTGGTGAATCATTAAATCTTAAAGTTTTAGATTTTGAAAAAATTGTTGATTTTAAAGTAGAAAAGATAGACGAAAGGGTTAATAAGAAAGCTGAAGACATTTTAATTCAAGCAGAAGTGAAATTTTTAACTCAGCAAAAGAATCTTGAAGATAGGATTTTTGAGCTTAATCAAAAATTGGAGCATGAATTTACGAACTTGTCTTCTAATCTTGATAAAGTAAGGCGGGAAATGGTTGATGTAATCTCTAGTGATAAAGAAAGTTTTGAGGGTCAAATTGAATTAATGCATAAAAATATTTCAGAATTTTCTGAAAAAATTAGTTTATATAGAAATAATATTGAGACATCAATTGAAAATGAATATAATTCGTTTTCTAAATCAATAAAATCAGAGTTTAGTTTACTTGAGGATGAGCTTAAAAAAAGTTTAAAACATTCAACATTGGAGATTCAAACCATAAAGAATGGCCTACAAGAACAAATTGATAAATTTGAAGCTGAATTTAAGAAAAATCATAAAGAATTATTAAAAGAAGTTGATACTAATATTTTAGGGCTTGAATCTAAAATATTAAATTGTGATATTGAATTTAATAAATTTATTAGTGACATTAAAGACAATTTGGTTGAATATAAATCTGATTTGAGAAAAGAATTTGAAGATAGTTATAATAAAATAAATCTGCAAATTGCAAATTTTAAAAAATTAGATGCTGAGCTTGAAAAAAATAATTCGATATTTTTGGAGGCTTATTCTCTTAAGGACAAGTTGGAAAAATTATGGGAGACTTTAAAGAATGAGATAGACTCTGCTCAGGAATATAAAAATAATTTTGAAAATGTTAACAAAGAATTCCATAATATTCAAAAAGAAACATTGGGTATTATTGAAACTTTTAATGAGTTAAAGTTAGAACAGGAATCTATTAAGGTTATTAAGAATGATTTTAATAGATTTTTTGAATTTTATTCTTCATTTGATAGTAGATATAAGAGTTTGATCGAATCTTATGATGAAATGCAAATTTATAAGGCTAAAATAAAAGAGATAGCCGATGAGCAGAGAACTATTCTTGATAATTATGAAAGGATTAGCAACAAAGAGGGTATATTAAAGAGTACTATAGAGTCCGTTGATAAAAATTTTGATTTAATAAATGAAGTGGAAAAAAGATTTAATACTTTAAATAAAGAGAGCGCTAAGTTTCAGGACAATCTCAAAGATATGGAAAATGTTGTTTCTAGTCTCTTATTAAACAAAGGGTTGTCAGAAGAAGTGTTGATTAATGCTGAAAATTTAAAGGAAATGCTCTTAGATATTGAAAATAGGTTGAAAAATACTTTAATTATGAGAGAGAAAGTAGTTAAATCTGAGACAAGGTTGGAGAATTTAAATGTTGCAGCAGAAGAGAGAATAAAAACTCTTGGTATTCTTGTTAAAACAGATTCTAAATATCAAGATAATGTTGGTTTTAATAATGAAACTGTTAGAAATTCTGTAATAAAATTAATGAGGCAAGGGTGGAGTGCTGAAGAAATTTCTAGAGCTACTAAATTATCTATTGGTGAAGTTGAGCTTATTTTAGAGCTTGGTATAAGTAATAAGGGTGATTAAAGGTTATATTTATGAAGGCAGATTTAAATTTAATAAAAACATTACATCCTCTTGAGATAAAAGTAATTTTAAATAATCAAGAAAAGGATGATATTTCTGCTTCAATTATTATTGAAAAATTAGGGTTTAATGAAGGTCAGGCAAATAAAACAATTGAATGGCTAAATTCTAAAAGGATTATTGAAGAAATTCATAGGAAATTAAATGTATTTTATAAAGCAACAGAAAGGGGGCTTAACGTTTTAAGAGATGGGTTTGTTGAAGAGAAAATAATAAATCTGGTCTCTAAAAATGCAGTATTGGTTTCAGATTTGGCTTTAGAGCTGGATCTTGATGCTAAAGAAGTAAAAAAAGCGTTTGGAAATTTATTAAAAGAGGGCATTCTTTCTCTTGATTTAAATAAAAAGATTATTATAAATTGTTTATACGACGGCATAGAGGCTAATTATCAAAAAATACGTGTTTTGTTAGAAAGGGCAAAAAGTAGCAATCTTATTAGAGAAAGTTTAACAACCGAAGAGCTTTTATTAATATCAAATTTTGCTAAGAAAAAAGGATCGGATTCTGTATTTTTTAAAATAATAGAAAAACTTGATTTAAAGTTTAGATTATCTAGTTTTGGATTGGAAGTAAAAAATTTTTTAATTAAAAGTAGATTAACAGGAGATGAGCTTACTAAGCTTACTCCTGAAATTTTAAAAAATAAAACTTATGAGAATAAAGAATTTAGAGCTTACAATATTCATACTCCATCAGCTAAAACTTTTATTGGGCGCTTTAATTCTTATTTAGATTATATTTCTAAAATTAAAGACAAATTAGTAGGTCTTGGTTTTGAAGAGTTTGACGGTCCTTTAGTAGAAACAGAATTTTTCAACAATGATGCTCTTTTTATGCCTCAATTTCATCCTTCTCGTGATATTAAGGATGTTTATTATATTTCAGATCCTAGTATGCAAAAATCTTTGCCCGAACCTTATTTTTCTAATGTAAAATTAGCTCACGAAACAGGCCATACAACAGGTTCAAGAGGCTGGAGATATAGTTTTAATGAAGATCTTTCTAAGAGGTTGGTTTTAAGAACTCAGGGTACTGTTCTTTCTGCAAAACAATTGATTAATGCCAAAAATCCAAGCAGATATTTTGGAGTTATTAGATGTTTTAGATATGATCAAGTAGATGCAACTCACGGAGTCGATTTTTATCAAACTGAGGGTATTGTTATTGAGGATAATGTTAGCATTAAAACTTTGTTGGGTCTTCTTGAAATTTTTGCCAAAGAGTTTGCAGGTGCTACAGAAGTTAAATATGTTCCTGCATATTTTCCCTTTACTGAACCTTCGATTGAAATGCATGTAAAACATCCTGTTCTTGGCTGGTTTGAACTTGGAGGAAGTGGAATTTTTAGACCAGAAGTTACAAAGCCTTTAGGCATTGATATTCCTGTTATTGCTTGGGGGATTGGAATAGATAGAATGGCTTTAATGCAATTGGGTTTAAATGATTTAAGAGATCTTTTTACTTATGATATTAGTGATGTTGTTTTAAGGCGAGGAAATATAAGATGCCAAAGATAGAAATTTACAAAAATCTTTTTTTAGATAAAATAGGAAGAAATTTTACAGATTTAGAGATTTCAGAATTACTTGAACTATTTAAAGCAGAATTTGATGGGTTTGATGAAAGTTCAGGAAAAATAAAAATAGAATTTAATGATACAAATAGACCAGATTTGTGGTCTTATACTGGACTTGCTCGTCAAATAAAAACGTATCTTTTTGGAGAAATGCCTTATTATGATTTTTTTTCAAAAAAAGGGGATTTTAGAAAGTGCCATGGTGAAATTTTGGTGGATAATGAAATATCTCAAATCAGACCGTTTATTTTTGGATTTTTAGTAAAAGGATTGATTATTAATAATAGAATGCTTGAGGCATTAATTCAATTTCAAGAAAAACTTTGTCAAAGTTATGGACAAAAGAGGAGAAGAGTTGCAATGGGGATGTATAATTCTAAGTTTATTAAATTCCCAATAAGTTATATTGCTTCATCTCCTAATCATAGGTTTATTCCTTTAGGAATGGATTGTGAGCTTTCCCTTTTAGAAATAAACGAAAAGCATCCTAAAGGATTGGAATATTCTCATATTATCAAAAATTTTGATAAGTATCCGTTATTATTAGATAATAATAATAATGTAGTCTCTTATCCCCCAATAATTAATTCTAACAATATTGGATCTTTAAAGGTCGGTGATACTGATTTATTTATTGAGGTTACAGGTATCGATTTTGAAGCAACTTTGTTAGCGTTATCTATAGTAGCTTGTGATTTTTATGATATGGGTTTTGAAATTTTGCCCGTAAAAACTGTCTTTAGAGAGCCTTTTGGCTTAGAATTTAAAGAATTAGTATGCCCTTATTATTTTCAAGAAGAAGTGGAGTTTAATGTTAAAAATGTTAATAGACTGCTTGGAAGCAATTTAACATTAGAACGCATTTGTCTTAATTTAAAAAAAATGGGAGTAAATTCTTATTCTAGAGATTTTAAAAACTATATTATCCCGCCTTTTTATAGAAACGACTTTCTTCATGAGGTTGATGTAATTGAAGATGTAATGATAGGAGAAGGTCTTGCAAGTTTTAATCCAGAGCTTCCTAAGGCTTTTGCAGTTGGAAAGCTTAGCAATTTGGAAGAGTTTTCAAGGAATGTCAGAAATTTAATGGTAGGTATGGGATTTCAGGAGATGATTTATAATTATATGGGCTCTAAGAAAGATTTTATTGATAGAATGAATATTAATGATAGAAATTTTTTAAAAGTATCTAATCCAATGACAGAGAATTATGAATATATTAGGGCATCAATAATTCCTAATTTATTAAAATCAGAAAGTGTTAGTTCTAATTTTCCTTATCCACATAAAATTTTTGAGGTTGGTAAGGTAGCTTTAAAGAATTTGGATACTTTTGAAGGAACAAGCACTTTTACTAATTTAGCTTTTTTAATGTCTGGCAAAGAAATTTCTTTTAATGAGATTAATTCAATTGTTGCAACGCTTTTTTATTATTTAAATATTAAGATTAATTTAAGGGAATCAAAGGCTACTTTTTATATTAATGGTAGGGGCGCGGATATTTTAATTGAAGACTTGAATGTAGGTAGTTTTGGTGAAATTTCACCTTATGTTTTAAATAATTTTGGAATTTTTATTCCATGTTCTGTTTTTGAGGTTAATATCAATAAGCTTATGAGTCGATCTTAAGTATTGAATATTAATTTTAGTAGCGTTAATGTTAATATTCAAATTTTTAAGAGAGAGTTGAAGTTTAGATATGTTAGAATTTGAAACTATTGATATAAATCTGACCAAAAAGGAAAATTTATCTCAAAAAGAGATAGAATTTATTGAGGATGTAATAATTGTGGGTTCTGGTCCAGCTGGTTTAACAGCTGGGATTTATTCTGTTATGAGCAATTATAAAACCGCTATTTTAGAAGGACCTGAGCCTGGCGGGCAGCTTACTACAACCACAGAAGTTTATAATTATCCTGGCTTTAAAAATGGAATAAGTGGTAGAGATTTGATGTTAAATATGAGAGAGCAAGTAGTAAATCTTGGAGCCAAAACTTTTCCCAAAACCGTTTTTTCTATAAAAAGAAAGGATGGTATTTTTTATCTTTATACAGAAAATTATGTTTATAAAAGTAAAGCTATTATTATTGCTGTGGGATCAAAACCTAAAAAACTTGAAACTCTTAAAAATTCAGATTTATTTTGGAATAAGGGTATTTCGGTTTGTGCTATTTGTGATGGACATCTTTTTAAAGGTAAAAGGGTTGCAGTAATTGGTGGAGGTAATACTGCCCTTTCAGAAGCAATTTATTTAAGCAAATTAGCGGATAAGGTATTTCTTATTGTAAGAAAAGATTATCTTAGAGCTATTGCTATGTTAAGAGATAGTGTTGCAAAGTTGCCAAATATTGAAATTTTGTATAATTCAGAAGCCATAGAAGTAGATGGTAAATCTTCTGTTTCTTCGGTTAAGATTTTCAATGAAAAAGATAATGTTGTTTATGTATTAGAAGTAAATGCTGTATTTATGGCTGTTGGCTATAAGCCGAATACAGAATTTTTAAAGGGATTTTTAGATTTGGATGAAGAAGGGTTTATTATAACTAAAGATGTTGTTAAAACAAGTGTTGATGGTGTTTTTTCGTGTGGAGATGTTAGTAATAAGCTTTATGCTCAAGCCATTACTGCTGCTGCTGAGGGGTTTATTGCATCTGTTGAGTTAGGAAATTTTTTAAAATAGTTTTTGTTGAGATGTTTTTTATTTTTAAATAAAGTTTTTATTTGACGTTTTAGAGCATATTTAATTGCCTTTTGATTTCAAAGATTAAAATGCCTGTAGACACAGAAACATTAAGTGAGTCTATTTTGCCGCTAGTGGGAATCCTTATTAAAAAATCAGAATTTTCTTTTATTAGTTTGTGTACACCTTTACCTTCATTTCCTAAAACAAGTGCAACTTTTTTGTTGTTTATTTTGATTTTGTTTATATCTTGTCCTTTAACATCACCAGTGTATATCCAAAAGTCGTGTTTTTTTAAAAAATTTATTGTGTTGTTTATGTTTGTCACAGTTATTTTTTTTACATATTGACTTGCACCAGAGCTAGTTCTCAAAACTGTTAAATTGTCTTTTGCGCTACGTTTTTGAGTAGTAACTACAAGGTCTATACTGAATTGTTCTGCTGTTCTAAGGATTGCTCCGAAGTTTTGGGGATCTTCTATCTCATCTAGAAGTAAAATGAAAACATTTTCTTTTTTTTTAAATGTTTCTAGTAATTCTTCAAAATCCTTGGTTTGTGTTTTTACATTTTTATTTTTTTCAAGTTTTAATTTTAATGCAAACCCCCTATGGTTTGTGTTTTTAAGAATTTTATTAAGTTCATTCATACTTATTCTTATTATTTTTACATTTTGTGTTTTGGCCAGACTTTCAATTTCTTTAGTTTTTGAACTTTTTTTTGATATATAAAGTTCAAATCCTTTATTATTTTTTATGCTTTCAATTATTGAATTGGCATGAGTTATATACATATTATACTTTGAGTAAATCTATTTCATCACCATCTCTTAATTCTTTGCTCAAGTTTTCAAAAAGTTTGATTGCATTAGAATTTAAATTTTTAGGTGTTTTTATTTTGGTAATTAATATTAAGCTTCCAAACTTTTCTGTTTGAAGAATGGGCATTCCTGAGTTTTTAATTAAAATTTGTTCTTCATTTTCTATTCCTTTTGGAATTTGTATCTTAATCTCTTTTGAAGCAATTGTTTTTATTCTTACTTCTTTTCCAAGGGCTGCTTGAGTAAAGCTTATTGGGAGCATTGCATAAAGATCTTTGCCATTTCTTTTAAATATTTTATGAGATCTTATCAATATTTTTACATAAAGATCCCCATATTCTTGGTTGTTTGGATTAACATTTCCTTTGCCTTTCATTTTTATTTGTTGGTTATTATCAATGCCCGAAGGAATGTTTAATTGAATGGTTTCTTGCTTTGTAAGGCTTCCTTTTCCCTTACAAGATTTACAAGGGTTTGATATTGTTTTGCCTTCACCGTAGCATTTAGAACATGTTGTTGTAACTCTGAAAAATCCTCCGCCTTGTACTACTCTTCCGCTGCCATTACACATGTTACATATCGAAGGACTTGTGCCTTTTTCGGATTTTTTTCCTAAACAAGAATGGCATAATACTTGTCTTGTTATGTTTATATTATTTTTGTAACCAAAGTATGCATCCTCAAGGGATATTTCTATGTTATATCCTATATCTTCGCCTTTTGCATTTTTTCTGTTTTTTTCTTGTCCTTTGTTTCCGCTGAAAAATGAATCAAAAATATCACCAAAATCTTCAAAGATGTCTGAAAATCCACTAAATCCACCTGAAAATCCTTCAAATCCCCCTCCTTCAAAAGCTGAATGCCCAAATCTGTCATATTTGGCTTTTTTATTGTCATCTATTAAAATTTCGTAAGCCTGAGTGGCTTCTTTAAAGATGGAAGCGGCCTCTTCATTTCCTTGATTTCTGTCGGGGTGATATTTAATTGCTATTTTTCTATAAGCTTTTTTTATTTCATCTTTTGAGGCTCCTTTTGAGAGCCCCAAAATTTCATAATAATCTTTTTTCACTATTTTTTATCCTCGTCAACAACTTCGTAATCAGCTTCTTTCCCTTCTTCGCTTGTATTGCTTTGGGTACCATTTTCTTGTTGGTTGGTTGCATTTTGCTGGGAAGAATCTTTATACATCATCTCAGCTATTTTATAAGAAGCTTTTTGAAGTTCTTCTGTTCTAGATTTTATAAGTGAAATGTCTTCTTTTTCAAGACTTTCTTTTAATTCTTTTATTTTATTTTCAATAGCTTCTTTGTCTTCGCTTGAAATTTTTTCAGAATATTCTTTTAATGATTTTTCTGTTTGATAAATTAAAGAATTAGCTGTATTTTTAGTCTCAATATTTTCTTTTAATTTTTTATCTTCTTCTGCATGAGCTTCTGCATCTTTTACCATGCGATCTATTTCTGATTCAGAGAGCCCTGATGATGATTCAATTCTAATTTTCTGTTCTTTGCCTGTTCCCATATCTTTTGCAGACACGTGAACTATTCCATTAGCGTCAATATCAAAGCTAACTTCAATTTGAGGCACTCCTCTTGGTGCTGCTGGTATTCCATCAAGTATAAAATTACCAAGTATTCTATTTTGTGCTGCCATCTCGCGTTCACCTTGAAGAACTTTAATATCAACAGAGGTTTGATTGTCAGCGGCTGTTGAGAAAACTTGACTTTTTTTTGTGGGAATTGTAGTGTTTCGTTCAATAAGTTTGGTCATCACACCACCTAGAGTTTCTATTCCTAGTGAGAGTGGAGTAACATCAAGGAGAACCATGTCTTTAGTTTCTCCGGTTAAAATACCACCTTGAATAGCAGCTCCAATTGCTACAGCTTCATCTGGATTTACTCCTTTGTTGGGATTTTGCCCAAATATATCCTTTACAATTTTTTGAATAGCAGGAATTCTTGTTGATCCGCCTACAAGTATTACTTCATTGATGTCAGAAGCTTTAAGCCCAGCATCTTTAATAGCTTTAAGGCATGGTTCTTTTGTTTTTTGAACCAAATGGTCTACCATTTGTTCGAATTTTGCTCTTGTTAGGGTGTATTGTAGGTGTTTTGGGCCGTTTGCATCTGCTGTAATAAATGGAAGATTTATTGAAGCTTCTTGGGCACCTGAAAGTTCTATTTTTGCTTTTTCGGCGGCCTCTTTTAGTCTTTGAAGTGCCATTTTGTCATTTGACAAATCAATAGCGCTTTCTTTTTTGAATTCTGAAATTAAGTGCTTTATTATCTCATCGTCAAAATTGTCGCCTCCAAGATGTGTGTCTCCATTGGTTGACTTTACCTCAAAAACACCATCTCCAAGCTCCAATATTGAAATGTCAAATGTTCCCCCACCAAGATCGTAAACAGCAACAATCTCTTCGTGTTTTTTTTCAATTCCATAAGCAAGAGCAGCTGCGGTTGGTTCGTTAACAATTCTTTTTACTTCAAGTCCTGCTATTTTACCAGCATCTTTTGTAGCTTGTCTTTGAGCATCATTAAAGTAAGCAGGGACTGTAATTACAGCTTCTGTAACTTTTTCACCCAAGTAAGCTTCTGCTGTTTCTTTCATCTTTGTAAGAGTTGCTGCTGAGATTTCAGGTGGCGACATTTGCTTTTTTATATTAGAAATGTTTATTCGTGCATCGCCATTTAGTCCCTTTTCTATTTTATAAGGAACCATTTTGATTTCGCTTGCAACCTCTTCAAATCTTCTTCCCATAAATCTTTTAATAGAATAAATTGTGTTTTCAGGGTTTGTAACCATTTGGTTTTTTGCAACTTGTCCTACAAGTCTTTCGCCTTTATTTGTGTAGGCAACAATAGATGGAGTAGTTCTTCCTCCTTCTGAATTTTGTATTACAACTGGTTTGCCATGCTCCATTATAGCTACGCATGAGTTTGTTGTTCCTAGGTCAATACCTATTATTTTGCCCATATTATAAACCTCCTTTTTTCTAATTAATTTTTACTTTGAGCAACTTTAACTTTTGCTGTTCTTAATATTCTGTCGTTGTAGCAATATCCTTTTTGATATACTTCTACTATCTCTGGATTTTTAAGATCTTCTTTTTCTTCAATACTTATTGCTTCATGACGACTTGGATCAAAATTTTCGCCATTTTCTCCAAATTTTTTTAAATTATATTTTTTATCAAAGATTGACAGTATTTCATTTTCAATCATGCTGATTCCTGTTAATAGATTGTCAAAATCTTTTGATTTTTTTGAAGAGTTGATAGCTCGTTCTAGGTTATCAAGAAAATTAACGACATCTTTCATTATGGTTTCATTTGCAAATTTAACAAAATTGTCTTTTTCTTTTTCTAATCTTTTTCTAAAGTTTTCAAATTCTGCTTGTTTTCTTAAATACAAATCTTTAAGATTGGAGATTTCATTTTCAAGCTCGGTAATTTTTTTATCAGAATTTACCGAATTTAAGTTTTCTTTTTTTTGAGATTTTGTATTTTTATTATCTTGTTTATTGGCTTTTTCGGTTTCGTTTTTAGTTTCTTTTTTTTCCATTTTTCCTCCTTTGATAAAGCATTTTATCTTTTTAAAAAAAAAAATACAAATTTTTTTCTTTCTAAGAATTTATCAAAATTGATTCATTTTGAGCATTTGCAAGATATATATTTTTCTTAAGCTTTTAGTAATAGTGTTGTATTGATACATATTTTTATTCAATAAAATGTCGGTGTGTATTTTTTTGTCAAAATAAAAAAATAAAAAATTTTATTTTTTTATTTTGACAAAAAAATTTTTGATATCATTTTTTGATTTTATTTATTTTTGGTGTGTCTATATATACTTCCTAATTTCAGGGTATTGTTAAAATATAGATGAGCATTGGCTTTGCAAGGCATTAAGCTTTTTTTGTTGTAATTTGATGTATTATTGCTTATTATTTACCTATGAAAATAAGCATTGCTCAAACGAAATATAGATTTTTAGATTTTGATGAATGTATTTCTGATTTTAAAATTAATTATGAGAAAGCCTTGCAAAGGGGATCAGACGTTTTAGTTTTCCCCTCTATGTTTTTAAGCAAGGCTAAGCATGGTGGGCTTTTTGTTCGTTCTAAGTATTCTCAAAATATATGTAAGTGCATTGAATTTATGAGAGAACAGGTTAATGGGAGCACTTTAATTGTTTTTGGATATAGTGTTTATAAGGGGGGCGGTAAATTTGTAGATGTTGTTTCTGTCATTAGTAATCATAAAGTTATTCTAACTGTATTACAATGCAATTTACCCAGTTTTTTTACTTATAAGGACACTGTATTTGCTGTATTAAATTTTGAGGATGCTTTATTGTTTGAAGACTTAAGTCCTGAATTTGGTGAGAATTTAAAGCAGGCTCAGTATTTAATAATACCGTCCAAATCTTATTTCACTAAGAAAAAGAATAATCTTAGGCTAAAATTCTTTGAGAAAGTTGCTGTTGAGAATAATTTGGAGGTTGTTTATTCAAATTTTTATGGAGCTGAAGATTCTGCAGTTTACGATGGGTGTAGCTTTTTTATTAATAGTTTTGGAAAGATAAAAAAAGCCAAAGGTTTTGAATTTGATTTTATATCTAATGATGCATTTCAAGATTTGAAATTTGATGCATGTAATGAGCTTTTTGAAAAGATTATTTTAGCAATATCTCTTGTCTTAAAAGAATATATTTATTGTTCGGGATTTTCTAAAGTGCATTTTGGGTTATCTGGGGGTATTGATTCTGCTCTTGTTGCGTGTCTTGCATGTTTTGCTTTGGGCTCTGAGAATGTTACTGGAATTTCTATGCCTAGTAAATTTTCATCAACAGATTCTATTTCTGATGCTAAAGAGCTTTCTAGAAAATTAGGTTTTAAATTGATTGAAATGCCAATAAAAGACTTGTTTGAGGTAGGTAGTAGATTTCTTGAAGGGTATTTTGATGTTAAAGGCGTTACTGGAGAAAATTTACAAGCGCGGTTAAGGGGACTTTTATTAATGTCTTATAGTAATTCTCAAAATTCTTTGCTTTTAAATACTGGTAATAAAAGCGAGATTGCGGTTGGATATTGTACCCTTTATGGGGATACTTGTGGGGGACTTGCTTTGATTGGAGATCTTTTTAAGACTGAGGTTTATGATCTTGCAAATTATATTAACGCAAAGTTTGATCAATGTATTCCTACTAATATTATTTTAAAGGAGCCTTCGGCAGAGTTAAGGGCTGATCAAAAAGATAGTGATTATCTTCCAAAATATGAAGTTCTTGATTTTATTTTAAATAAATATTTGATTGATAATGAATCTCTAGATTCAATTTATCTTAATTTTGAAAAAGGTGTAGTTGATAAAGTTTTAAATCTTTATTTTAAAAATGAATACAAAAGAAGACAAGGAGCTCCTATAGTTAAGATTTCAAAAAAAACCTTTGGATTTGAACTTTCAATTCCTATTTTGAATAATATGGTTTGAAATTATTAAGAGTGCTTAGTTTTTTGAATTCTTTTTTTTTAAAAATCTAATTAATGATATGCTATTAAATTATGTCAATAATTGTTTATTGAATTTATAAGCGATATATATATTATATTATGGTATGGGATTTTAAAAAATTTCATTTTTGTTAAATGATTCAACTAGGCTTTCATTAAGTGGTTGTGTTAAATTAAGCTTAGATTTTAAATATGATGAGTCTATTGTAATTTAGGTTGATAATCAGATTAAGCAATTTTTATTTAAAGAAATCAAAAAATTTGGCAATTTTATTTTTGGGGAAAAGACAATATCTATTTATGAAGAATAGTATGTCAAAGATGAGGCACTCTCAGAAAGTACTTTTATTATTGATCCGATTGACAGAATTTATTCTTTACAGTAGACCTTCTTTAATATAGAATATCACTAGCGCGTGTTAGTGGTGGCAAAATTATTGAGTGTATTATTTCCTTTTCTTTAAGCGGAGAGTTTTTTATTACCTATAAAAATAATGTATTTATGTGAAAAAAACATTGGTAACTATCTTTTTAAGAAAAGCTTTTAATAAGTTTGTTTTTACTAATTCTGAATGTTACAATATCTATGCTTTGCTTGCAGTTTCAAAGTTTATTGTAAGGTCATTTAATCTTAATATTTATTCTCATATTAATGGATTTTGTGTTTATCCTTTTGCTGTGCTTTTTACATGTTATTAAAAGGCCTATTTTTCTTTTTAGGACTTTGGGATATTTGCAGCATTTTAGCTATTGGAAGTAACTTAGACATAGTTGGTGAATTTTATTATAGCAATAAAATGACATTAGATATCCCCAGATTTAATGTCATTTTTAGAGCCTAATAAGCAAAAAGATGGTCCTTGAAAGATTTTTTTATTTATTCTGATAGTAAATTAACAATAGACATTGTAACAATAGACATTGTAAGAAAAGTCGCAAATAAAAAATTTAATAAGTAAGATTCTTAAAAAGAATTTTTAAATTGTTATTTACGTTTTATAGTTCTATTTCTATTAGATTCAATGTCGAGTGTTTTTATTAGCTTATTTAAGGTCCAGCTTGAAAATTTTATGTAAAGCATTTTAATTGGATTTTTTGTATTTTTTTTTAGCACTTTCAATGACTCTATATTCATTAAAGCTACTATTTCTTTTAATGTTTTTGGTAAATTGTTGAAAATTTTGGAACCAACTTTATGTCCTTCTAGAATAAAATTTTGAAGAGTTATTTGATCTTTTTTTTGCAAGCGTCTCATATATAACTTCAAAATACGCTCTTGCGATTTCATAATTTCTAAATTAATTTGCTCTTGTTTTTTAGTAATTTTTTTCTTGTTTTCAATAACAGGCTTTTTAGGTAAAGACTTGTAAGGATTTGTTCCTGGAATATAATTCTTAGGAATTTTCATAAATTTCACTCCCATTCAGATAACCAACCTATACATTTTATTATTTTTTTTGTTTTTATTCAATCAATATTGATATTTTGATTTTTTATGATTAGAATCATCATATGAAAGGGTTTTTAAGGGCAGGAGCTTTTAATTTATTGCTTGGTATTTTAATATTATTTGTTGTTATTTTTTTACAATTTAGGAATTTAAACTTAAATATTTTTTTTCTAAAAGATATAAAATTAGAAGTAAATAATAAGGTTGAAAATAGTGAATATATTTTAAATGATATTGTTGTTAATGTTAGAGGACTTAGAATGCTTTTGTCCAAACTTAATCCACTTATTGTTTTAGAAACGGGGTTAAATCTTTTACCTATCTCTTATAAAGTGCAAGACATGGGTATTTATGTTTATTTTGAGAATAATATTTTTCTAGGATTTTTGTTTGATTCAGAAAATAATTTTATTATTGAATCAAATCTTTCTAAGAGCTTTTTGTTAAGCTATGAAGTTGAAGACCATTATGAAGTTTTATTTGATAAGTCTAATATTTCAATAAGACAAGGAGATAATTTAGAATATAAAGTCTTTTTAGGAGAAAATGTAAAGCTAAGAGAAAAAGATATTTTAATTTTTCCTAGAGCAACATTTAGAATTGGTAATGCTATTTATATCAAGCCACCAAAGAAAAATATTCCAAGTTCCATTATAGATAGCAATCTAACCAATATATTAGATCATTCTGCTATTCATTCAAAAATTAAAGAGGTGGATAATAAAATTTTTAATGATACTTTAAATAATTTTAGACAAAGTGCTTATGATTTTTGGAACAATCCTGTTAATTTTAATGTTTCAAGGGGAGGATGGCTTAAGTACGGAGCTTATAGCTTTAATGAAAATCTAATGGTTTGTTTTTTAGCAGAATCTTTAATTAGAGGAGATTACGAATCAATATTTTTAAAATTAGATTCTTTATTGGTTAAGAATGAACATAAACTTACTTATTTAAGTTTAAATTATTATGCTAATTCAGATCAAATTGATAAATTTTTTTCTTATTTATCAAGAAATAAAACTTTTATTGACTCTCTTGAAAAAGACAGACTTATTGTTTATTTAAAGGAGGATTCTCGTCTTTTGGAAAAAATTTTTTTATCAGAAAATGTTTCCAAATTAAATGATGCTTTAAATCTTCTCAAAGATCCTAAAAAAATATTAAGTTCTAATTTTGATTTTAGCCAAGTATATAACATTCTCTCTAATTATCTTACTTTTCTTAAGATTAACAATGATGATTTTGTTTATTTAAATTTTAAAAAGGAGCTTTATAAGTTTGTATTTACTTTATTTGGTGTTACGGATGAAGGAAAAGTGTATATTTTAAATAATAATAATAATATTAATTCATCTGATGTTGTTGAATATGTATTAAAGATTTCTGGTGTTCTTAAAAGAATAGCATCTTATTTGAAAGATAATTTAATATTAAAGCTTTCATTTAATATGATTTATTATTCTTTAATTAGTGATCATGTCAAAGGAATTCCTTATGAAAGCTATTATTCTGATATTATTGATAATCAATATATGCCCCAATTTATTTTCATTACTGGACATGAATCTATTAGATGGATATATGCTGCTTCTGGAGTTTTAAATCGTGAAATTACTAATTCCAAGGTCGTAATTGATTTTGATCAAGAGATTAATTATTCAAACTATATATTTTTTGGGAATATTTTAAATCCAACTTTAGTTAGATTTAGGGAAATTGATTGGTTTACAGATTATAAGTTTTATACATATTCTGATGGTTGGAAGTATTATCCTTTGCATAAAATTTTGGTCATTAAAACAACGCCTAAGAAAAAGAAAATCGTTAATCTTTTATTAAGATTTGACAAAGCTCCAAAAAAAATAAATATTTATGAATAAGCCTTTATTATCAGAATTGATCATTGACATTGGGAATACCAGCATTGCTTTTGCTGTATTTAAGAATAATAAAATTGATTTATTTATTAAAATGAAAACAAATCTTATGTTAAGACACGATGAGGTTTATAGTTTTTTTGAGGAAAATTTTGATTTTAATGTAAGTCGAGTTTTTATAAGTAGCGTTGTTCCTGTTCTTAACGGGATATTTGAAAAAGTCATTTTTTCTTTTTTTAAGATAAAATCCCTGTTTATTAGTTTTGATTTAAAATATGATTTAACATTTGATCCTTACAAAAGTGGTAAATTTTTGTTAGGTTCAGACGTTTTTGCTAATCTGGTTGCAGCTATTGAAAATTATTTATTGGAAAATGTTTTGGTAGTAGATCTTGGAACAGCTTGTACTATTTTTGCTGTTAGTAGGCAGGATGGAATACTTGGCGGTCTTATTAATTCTGGTCCTTTAATAAATTTTAATTCTTTATTAGATAATGCATATCTTTTAAAGAAATTCCCCATAAGTACTCCTAGCAATCTTTTAGAGAGAACTACGTCTGGGAGTGTAAATAGCGGTTTGTTTTATCAATATAAGTATTTAATAGAAGGTGTTTACCAGGATATTAAAAAGATGTATAAAAAAGAATTTAATTTGATAATTACTGGAGGTAATGCAAGCCTACTTTTGCCACTAATTGAAATAGAGTTTATTTTTAATATTCATTTAACTGTAGAAGGTGTTAGAATTTTAGGAAATTCTATTGTTTTTTAAGTTTATTAATTGAAATATTTATTTTTATAAAGTTTTAAATTTTTTTATTAAATAAATTTGGGAAACTTTTTGTTAGATGATTAAAATCATCTAAGATTGATGTAATTTTTTTGTATGTTTCGTCATTAATTTTCGCTTTAAATGAATTCAAGTTTGATTATACATGACTTTTCTTGCCGAACCCTACTATAAGGTCAAAATCGCTTTTACTCCAGCGTATAGTAGATGTCTACATAATCAGTTATAAGTATTTATCTTTTCTTTAAGATTATTTATAGATTTTCCTTTTTTATTTTATTGTTATATTGGTGTTTTATTTAAATAATTTAAGTAGTTCTTATTTCAAAGAGTTTTTAACTAAAGCTTTATAGTTTATCAATGTTTTTTAGTAATTTTTCTTTATTAAAATCTCTATTTATTCCAAATCTGGTTAAAGAAAAATCATATTTTACAGGATCTTCGTTATTTTCTTTTGAAAAATAGCTTGTGATTTTTATTGCTTTTTTAAGATTTACGTTTTTTATTTCTTTGATTTTAAATAGTTTTGATGCTATGCTTGTCATATGAGTATCCATTGGCACTATAAGCTTATTGGGATTGAATTTATTCCAAATACCCAAATCGACGGCGTCTTTTCGTATCATCCATCTTAAGAATAAAAAAAGTCTTTTACAAGAACTTCCCTTTGAAGGCTTTGGAAGTAACATTCCAAATTCTCTCCCATTTATTTTTTCCATATGCTTTATTAGTTCATCTATACTAAGTATAAAATTTTGATTTTTATAATAAATACTGTGAAGAAGATTTTCAAGCGTATGATGCTGTTCTTTTATTGTCTTGAGGGTATATAGTAGCCTTACAATGTCCTTCTCTTTAAAGAATCTATAAACAAATCCTTTAAACATTTCTTTTAAGTCTTTTTCATTTACTAGCTTAAGGCTCTCAGAAGGAGATTTGCCAAGTGGTTTGAGTATTCTCTCTATTGCTTCTAAAATTTTTTCTACTCTTCCAAGTGACAATGAAGAACTAATTAGGCCTACAAGTTCAATGTCTTCTTTTTTTTTATACCTATATAAAAATTCTAAAGGATCAGGATGTATAAATTTTTTTTTATTGTATTTTAGATATATTTCTTCTAGAAAATCATATAGCGAGTTTTTAGCTTTTATTTGCATTATTATATTCTAATAGTTCTAATAATATTTTTTTAAGCTTTTTATCGTAAAATTTGTCTTTTGCCCATTTTCCAGTTAAATCATATATTGTTGGAGCAGATCCTCTTTCAACGAGATAAAATCTAGGATCAACTATATTTGAGTTAATATTTTGTTTTGATGCGTAAGCTTTTAAATGTTGAATATGGGCCTTAATCCCTTCTTTAATATTGGAAAAAGAATTTCCTTTTGTAAGATTATTAGTAGCGCCTATGCCCGAAAAATTGTGTTGTTCTTTTGAGACTATCCCATTAAATTTTAGAATGCCTGTTTCTAGTAGCATTTGAGCATAGGCAATGTCATAATTAATACCTTCAATCAAAGATTCGTCTATGTAGGTTTTAGCAATAGTATTTACATAGTTTTTGTCAAGGTCTGGATTTATTTCTAGAGTATATTTTACAAGGTCTTCCAGTTGAGTTTTGCCCCTACTTATTAAAAAGGGAATATATTTTTCTTTTTGTATTTCAGTACTTATTTCGATTACCTCTTTATTACTATGAGTCTTACTTGTTAGGAGTATGTTGATCATTGTAAATAGCAAGAATTTTTTTATCATTATTATTTTTCCTCTTCAATAAATTTATTAATTTCAGTAACTATAGAATTGAATCTTGATAGCATTGATTTTTTGTTTTTTAAAAAATTGAAACTTTTTAAATAGTTTCTGCTAAAAATAAGGTCAGAAATTTCTGCAATGTTGCTTATGTTTATTAGCTTTATAGAATTTGGATTAGTAGTTTTTATAAGGAGTAGTTCTTTTTCATTTTCTTTTAGGATTAGTTGTAAATTTTTTAAATTTTTTATTGTTTGCGGTTTGCCTCCTATATTGATATATTTTGTTATGTTTGTATTTTTAGCAAGGATAAAATTAGCAATATTTGCTTGATTTCCCATTGTAATTAACGTTAGTTTATTAAGGTTCATTTTTGAATTTAAAAATTTTAAATTTTGGCTTGATTTTACTAGTTCAATAATGTTTTGAATATCATTTTCAGTAGATGCGATATCAGCTTTTTCATTAAGAATATTGACAGGTTCAATTAAATAGCTAATACTTTTATTGATTACATAGCTAAATATGCTTTTGTGGCTATTTTTAATAAAGTCGTAGCTTTTCATATGTTTATATTTTGGTGAATATAAATAAACAATTTTCCCCTTTTTAACAAGCTTGCTGATTAGGGATTTGAACATTGAATCGTGAGAATAATAAGGAAGTATAATTAAAATAGAATCATATATTTTTTGATTATCGCTAATAAAGGCTTTTTTATATATATTATTTTGTTTTGGTAAATAATTCATTTCGTTTATGAAAAAAGGATTAAATTCGTACAAAAGAAATGGATTTTGTTTTTTTAGGCCCAATGTTAAGCTTACAGGATACCAAATCGATAAGTTTAAATCATTTTTGTGATCTTTAATTCTTGTGAATCCAATTTGATAGTTATTGTTTTCATCTTTGGGATAATTTACAAAAAGCGCTAAGTATGAAAAAATGGTTGCAATAATAACAGTTAAAATAGCAGGCATTACAAGAATTGTTTTTAGCAAAATTGAAAGAAATATTCCTTTTGATTGTTTTATAGGCTTTATGTTATTTCTTCTTCTTCTATTTATTATTGTTTTTATGTTTTTAAAGAAGATGATTGCCATAAAGATTAAGAATATACTGCCAATATATAACATTAATGGAGTGATTTCTGTGAAGTATAAAGTTATTATAAAAAATGTACCTGGGAACATTATGAAGTAGTCTTCATAAGTAAATTCTTTTTTAAAATTAAATAAATTTACTATTAAAAATATGCTAAAGCTGGTTAAGAAAATGAGTTCATAAATTTGCGTATCCATAAAAATAATTTTTCCTTAAATAATTATAAGCATAAAAGTGTTTTTTCCAAAATAGTTTTAATAATTGCTTATTAAATAGTTTTAATTTAATTTTAGATTTAAAGGAGTTTTTTATTAAGGGAGTTTATTTTTGTTTAATATAAAATGTTGTGTTAAAATAGATTAAGGTTACAGGCGAAAGGTAGGAACATATGGTTGGAACCTTTTTAGGAACTGGTGCTTCAAGTGGAGTTCCCATGTTAAATTGTAGCTGTAGAGTCTGTGTTTCTAGTTTTAGCAAAAATAAAAGGTTGAGAAGCTCTTTTTTTCTCAATCTATCTTCTGGCATTAAATTGTTGATTGATACAGGTCCTGACATTAGACAACAACTTTTAAGAGAGAATATAGATAAGCTTGATTTAGTGCTTTACACCCATGAACATTATGATCATATTATGGGGCTTGATGATATTAAGTTTTATACACGGGAGGCTCCTTTAAACATTTATGCTAGAGATACTACTATGGTTCACATAATGAATGCTTTTTCTCATAATTTTTCATCAAAACCTTCTGTAAGTGGAAAGGCTGACATTATTCCCAATGTGATTAGAGATTTTGAGCCTATTTTTTTTAAAGGCCTAAAGATAGTGCCAATTCCTTTGATTCATGGAGAGATAGTTAGTTTAGGTTATAGGATAGGCAATTTAGCGTATCTTACTGATGTTAAATTTATTCCTGAAGCGTCCTATGATTATTTAAAGGATTTAGATCTACTTATAATAGATGCTATAAGGATTAAACCCCATCCTGCTCATCTAAATTTTTCAGAGGCTTTTTGTGAGGTTAAAAAAATCAATCCTAAAATTTCTTATTTTACACATATTGCACATGATATAATGCATGAAGAATTTGATTATTTGGGAAAAGACAATATCTATTTGGCTTATGATGGATTAAAGGTTTATGTTTGATTTAAATTTAAAGAGGATTTATGAAATTAATTTCATGGAATGTAAATGGAATTAGAGCTGTTTTAAAGAAAGGTTTCCTTGAGTTTGTAAAAGAATATAAGCCAGATATTTTATGCGTTCAAGAAACCAAAGCTTTGAGAGAGCAATTGCCAAGGAATTTAATTCTTGAAAATTATTATTCTTATTTTTCAAGGTCAAAGCTTAAAGGCTATAGTGGTGTTTGCATTTACTCCAAAGTTAAGCCTATTGCTGTAAATTTACTTGGAAAAGAAATTTTTGACAATGAAGGTAGAGGTCTTATAGCATACTACGATGATTTTGTATTGATTAACGGTTATTTTCCCAATTCTCAAGCTTTAAGAAGAAGACTTGTTTATAAACTTGATTTTTTATCTTATGTTGAGAATCTTATGGATTCTTTTGTAAATGCTGGGAAAAATGTAGTAATTTGTGGTGATTTTAATATTGCTCATACTGAGATTGACCTTATGAATCCTGATTCTAATAGAGACTCGCCTGGATATTATATTGAAGAAACTACTTGGTTAGATAGTTTTTTGAACAAAGGATATGTAGATACATTTAGAATATTTAATAAGGAGCCTGGTTATTATACTTGGTGGAGCTATAGAACAAGAGCTAGGGAGAGAAATATGGGTTGGAGAATTGATTATTTTATTGTTAATGAATTTTTTAAGAGAAATGTTAAAAAATCTCTAATTTTGGACAAAGTAATGGGAAGCGATCATTGTCCTGTTTTTTTAGAGTTGGCTGATATAGTTAGTTAAAGAGGGGAAGCTAGATTGAAAAAAAACATTACAATTTTTTGTTTAATATTTAGCACTACTTTTAGTTTTGGCATTGATTTAAATGATTTTGATTTTTATCGTAGTCTTGAAAAGGAAGAATTGCTGTTTATTATTAATTTGCTAAATAAAGAGCAACTGACTTTGGCAAATAGTTGTGCTTCAAAGTATATTGAATTAGCTTATAAGGCGTTAAAAGAAAAAAATATAAATTTATTATCAAAAAATGACAAAGAATTAGCATCAGATAGTAATATTAAGCATTTAAGACAATCTAAGGTCTATAACAATGCAAGGCTTATTTTTAATGCTACAAAGAATTTAAATGCTTTAGTTCATATTAGTAAGGATGGGCTTTTAAAGACTTTAGATGGAAGAAATGTAGGTGTTAAGGATAGTAAATTTGTTATTTTAGATTCTTTTTTGAATAATGATTTTTATAATGATATTCCAAGTGAATATACTACTATTGAAATTTATAATAAAAGCATTATAATGCCTAATTTAAATAAATTTCTTTTAGATAGGCGATCAAATCCTTTTGTTTATCTTGAAGATTTTAATAAAAACGTTTACTTAAATGATCTTCCAAAATTAAGCAAAGGAGAGTTATTGTTTTTATTTTATGAACTATTTCCAGTTTCTAAGCTAAAGAGTTTAAAAGATTGGAATGATTTTGGATTTTCATCTATTTTAAAAGCATTAAATAAAATTTATTCTGAAAAAATAAATTCAATAAGAGGGCGTGTAAATGAATTGTCAAAGAATTGAAAATTATTGTAAATTTACAAGTGTTTTTCTATTTTTTTTGTTTTCATGTGTTTCTTCTAATGAGTTAAAGCTAGATAAAAATTTAGTAAAGGGAAAGCTTATTAATGGACTGAGGTATTTTATTTATAAAAATCAAATTCCAAAGAATGCTGTTAATATGGGGATTGTTTTTAATGTGGGTTCTATTAATGAAGAAGATAATCAGAGAGGTATTGCTCATTATCTTGAACATATGGCTTTTAATGGTACAAAAGATTATCCAGGTAATTCCATTGTTGATGTTCTTAAAAAATTTGGAATGCAATTTGGTTCTGATATTAATGCCGCTACTGGTTTTGATTTCACTTATTATAGACTTGATTTGTCAGACGGTAATAATAAAAATGAAATTGATGAATCTATAAATATTTTGAGGAATTGGGCTTCTCAAATTAGCTTCATGAAAGAAGAAATAGACTTAGAGCGCAATATTATTATCGAGGAAAAAAGGCTTGGCGAAACTTATCCTAGAAGGGTTTATGAGAAAATATATGAGTTTTTGGTAAGCGGAAGTATTTATGAATTTAGAAGTCCTATTGGACTTGAAGAACAGATTTTGTCTTTTCAACCAGAAGATTTCAAAAAATTTTATAGAAAGTGGTATAGGCCAGAACTTGCAAGTGTTATTGTGGTAGGAGATATTGATCCTAGAGAAATTGAAGAGAAAATAAAGAAGCAATTTATTTCTTGGAAAAATCCAACTGATAATAAAATTAAAAGGATAAAAGTAAATTTAGATGTAAAGCTTAAAGATAAGTTTTTACTTTTAGAGGATTTGGAAGTAGGGGAGCCCAGCTTAATGTTTCTTGAAAAGAGAATTGCTAATGTAGAACAGACCAAGAATAACGTTTTAAATGCTATTAAAAAGTCTTTATTGACTTCTCTTTTTGAAAATAGATTTTCTGAATTAAAGACTTCTGGAATAAAGCATTTTAAAGATGTTTCAAATGGAGATTTTTTTTCATTTAAATCAGATAACAACACTATTATTGCAAGATCAATTTCCTTAAACTTTAATCCAGACTATTTTAAGGAAGGAATAGAGGATTTTTTTTATGAGCTTGAGAGAATAAGAAAATTTGGATTTACCCAGGGCGAGTTTGAAAAAGTTAGATCTCAATTCTTCAAATTTTTAGAATTAGGGAAAAATAATATAAATAAAACAAATTCGTGGACTATTTTTGAAGATTTAATAGAAATTGCTATTAGTGGTTCTAATAAATTTGATATGAGCGAATATTATGATCTTTCTTTTCAATATTTAGAAAAAATTGATTTAAAGATAATAAACAATCTTGTAGCAAGAGAGTTTGATGTGAAAAATTGTGCAATTTTTTATTCTTATCATGGGAAAGTGCATCCTACTTTGTCTTTTGAAGACATTAATAATCTTCAAAAGATAGCTTTAAAAAGAGAGTTTAAGCCTTATGAAAACTCTTCAATTGAAGGTAAATTTTTTAAGAAGTCTTTAGATAATAAAGATATTATTAGAGAAAATGAGTTTGAAAATGAAATTTCATCATTTGTTCTTGAAAATGGGGTTGAAGTTTATTTTAAATATAATGATCAAAATAAGGGTGTAGTCGACTTTAGAGCAACTTCTTGGGGTGGTTTAATCAATGAGGATTTAAAACTTATACCCGTTTTAACTTTTGCGCCCGAAGTAGTATCTGGTTCAGGGTACGGTGATTATTCTGCATTGCAAATTGAAAAATATTTGTCAGATAAAGCTGTTTCTTTAAATGTTGGTGTTGGAGCTCAAGAATCATATATTTTTGGAAGTTCAGATAAAAAAAATCTTAAAACTCTTTTTGAGCTTATATATTTGACTTTTAAGGAACCCAAAATAGATGATGTTTTTTTGCAAAATGCTGTTAATAATATAAAAGCATTGATAAAAAGTAATGAAAATAGTTCTAAATATCATTTTCAAAAAGCTATTAGTAAATTTTTAAACAATAATGATCCTAGATTTGAAGATGTAAAAGATAGTGATTTACAGTATTTTACAAAAGAAAATATTTTATCTTTTTATAAGAAAAGGTTTACTTATGCAAATAATTTTAAGTTTGTCTTTGTTGGAGATTCTGATATTCAGACAATAAAAGCTTATTCAAAAAAATATTTAGGTAATCTTAGCTTTAAAAAAATAAGCGAGTATAAAGATTTAGATTACTCTTACAGTAAAAATTTTGATAAAATAGTTGTAAGGAAGGGGAAAGATTCAACTAGCTTTGCTTATGTGATTTATCCTTTTAAATTTTCTTATTTAGAAGAGATCTCATTAAATTTAAATGCTTTAGCGGATCTTTTAACGGATGGCCTTATAAAAAATATTAGAGAAAAAATGTCTAGTGTTTATGCAATTCAAGCTTTTTTTGATTCCAAATTAAGAAAATATGTAGATTCCGATGGTATTTTGTCTATTTTTTTTACTACTGAGCCTAAAGAGCTGGATAATGTTTTAAATTCTATTAATCGCTATATGATCGAAAGGCAAAAAATAGATTTTAATGATAAAGATTTTTCTTATGTTAAGAAAAATTATATTAAAAATACAAAGATAAATTCAGATCAAAATAGTTATTGGATTTCAAATATATTGGCATCATTATCCTGGCACGGAGTATTTAAAAATGATTTTGGTGTTAAGTTTATAGAAACAAATCTAAGCAAAGATTTGATAAACAAACTTTTTAAAAAGATTAATCTTAAGGAAAAAACAGAAATAGTATTAATACCTGAATAGCTTATGTGTAGTAAAATCTAATAAGTTAAATATAATTCTTCTTTAAAAAACATCCTCTAGGGGAATCGAACCCCTCTTGCCAGGATGAAAACCTGGAGTCCTGACCGATAGACGAAGAGGACAAAAGTGAGCTCAGTAGGACTCGAACCTACGACAAACGCCTTAAAAGGGCGCTGCTCTACCACCTGAGCTATGAGCCCAAAAGTCATTTTACGACCACCAAAAGTAATAATATATTCAATTTCCAATAATGTCAAGTTAAATTAGCATAAAAAATTGACAATTTATACCAAAAAGGTACTTAACAATTTGAGCTGCACAGGGCTTGAACCTGTAACCCACGGATTAAGAGTCCGCTGCTCTACCACTTGAGCTAGCAGCCCGTTTTATTAATTTGCTAATAATAAGAATAAATTTTTATAAATCGAATGTCAAGGTTTACTGTTGCTTTTTTTTAATTCTTCTAGTAAATTTTTTGCTTCTAGATTGTTAGGAGAGATCGCAAGAAGTTTAATTAGTGTTTCTTCTGCTAATATTTTATTTTTTGCATTTATTCTTGATCTTGCTAACTTTATTAATAAATTCTGATTATTAGGGGCAAATCGTAATGCATGTTCGTATGCAAAATCTGCTTCATTATATCTTTTTAGCTCATAGAAACAATCTGCAATCAAATTATAAACTTTTATTATTCTTGCTCCTTTAGAATCAAGGCTAATATATTCTTGAAAGTATTTTAATGCATTTTCATAATTTTTTTGGAAAAAATAAGCTTCTCCTAGCGCTTGAATAATTCTTATGTCATATTTTTTAATGCCAAGACCCACAATCGCTTCTTTTTCGGCTCTTTTGTATTCTCCTATAGCTATTAAGCTCCATATCAATATTGTTCTAGCATCTAAGTTGCTAGGATTTAAACGAATTTCTTCTAACGTATTTAAAATAGCTTCTTTAAATTTTCCTTCTTTATAGAGAAGAAGAGAGTCTTCTTTTTCTTTAATCTGTGATTGTCCGAATAATAAGCTTAAATTGGATAGCAGAATTAAAGTCATTTGTAATAGAAAAAAAAAATTCATTCTTCAAAATCCTCCATTTCGCAATTCCCCTTAAATATTGCTCCAGAATCAATAAAAAGTTCTTTAGTTTTAATGTTTCCTATTAATTTGCCGGTTTTATAGATTTTAATTGTTTTTAAAGCCTCAATATTTCCTTTTATTTTTCCATGATTTAGTAAGTGTTGGCATTTTATTTCCGCTTCAACATTAGCTTTTTCCCTTAGATAGATTGAGTTTGATGAGTTTATTAAGCCTTTAAGATTTCCTTCTATTATTATTGGTTTATTGCTTTCAACATATCCTTCAAATTCAAAATTTTTTTTAATTACATTTTGAGTATTGCTTTCTTCGAATTCTAAGCTATCTATGCTCATTGGAACCTCTAAAAATGAATGCCCATAACTTAAAGCATTCATTTTTGATTTAATTTTTCATAAAAATATGTTTTTTTATTGTTATTTTAGTCGTTTCTTCTTTGGCCCAAAAATCTTAGAAGATATAAGAATAAATTTATAAAATCTAAATAAAGCTTAAGTGATGCTACAACTGCCATTCTATTTTTTATTTCAGTATCGTCTTGTAGCATTTTATCCATTTTAGCAATATTTTGAACGTCATAAGCTGTTAGTCCTGTGAATATGATTACGCCTAAAATAGATATAAGAAAATTAAGGCCTGAGCTTCTAAAAAACATATTAACAAGAGATGCAATAATGATTCCCCATAAGCCCATTATTAGATAGCTTCCCATTTTTGTTAGATCTGTTGTTGTAGTGTATCCATAAAAAGACATTCCAAGAAACGTTCCAGCAGTAATTCCAAATGTAAATACTATTGATCCTTGTGTATAAATCATGAATATAGAAGATAATGTTACTCCTATTAGTGCTGAGTATAGCAAGAAAAGGGCTGTTGCGGTGTTGCTTGATATTTTATTAAGAGCGCCACTTATTGCGTATACAAGTCCAAATTGTATAAGTATTATAGCCATAAATGACATTGGATTTGAGAATATTATTGTTTTTATTGTTTGATTTTCTGAGGTTGCATATGCAAATATTGCTGAAATTAAAAGTCCGATTGACATAAGCCCAAAAACTTTGGCTAAAAATTTGTTTTTTATTAATATTTCTTGTTTTTCTTGTGTTAATTCGATCATAATAAAGCCTCCTTATTATTGTTTAGATTTGTTTTGATCGTTAAATTTTTTGCGAAGTTCATCAAATATAGCGCTTGGAACTTTCCCATATTTTAAGAATTCCATTGAGAATTCTGCTTTTCCTTGGGTAGAGGATCTAAGGACTGTTGAAAATCCAAACATTTCGCTTAAGGGTACTTCAGCTTCAACCTTTGAAAAACTCCCGTCTTCTAGTGAGCCTGTTATTATTCCTCTTCTTTGGTTTAAAAGTCCAAACATATTCCCTTGGAATTCAGTAGGCCCTTCAAGGGTAACTTTCATTATTGGCTCAAGGATTGTAGGTTTTGCTTTTTCGTAAGCTTCTCTAAAAGCACCAATTGCTGCTAATTGGAATGCAATATCAGATGAGTCAACAATATGATATTGGCCATCATTGATTGTGATTTTTATATCAACTATTGGAAAACCAATTAATGTCCCTTTTTCCATTGCCTTTTGGAATCCTTTGTCACATGATGGGATGTATTCTGTTGGGATTACTCCTCCTTTTATCAGGTTAACAAATTCATATGTTTCTCCTTCTTGGTTAAGAGGTTCCATAAATCCAGCAACTCGTCCAAACTGACCAGCTCCCCCAGATTGCTTTTTATGAGTGTAGTTGAACTCAGCTTTTCCTGTAATCGTCTCTCTATAAGCTACTTGTGGCATTCCGGTTTCAACTTCTGCTTTAAACTCTCTTTTCATTCTTTCAATGTATACCTCTAAGTGTAGTTCTCCCATGCCTTGAATTATTGTTTCGTTTGATTCAATGTCAACATAAGTTTTAAATGTTGGATCTTCTTTTGTAAATCTTCCAAGAGCTTTAGCCATATTATCAGCAGATTTTTTGTCTTTCGGTTTTACAGAAAGAGAAATTACTGGGTCTGGAATAAACATCGATGTCATTGAATAGTTGATTGATGGATCACAAAATGTGTCTCCTGATGCACATTCTATTCCAAATAAAGCAACAATGTCTCCGCTTCCCCCAAATTCAATATCTTCTGTATTATTAGCGTGCATTCTGATAAGTCTTCCAACTTTGAATTTTTTAGAAGTTCTTGAGTTGATAAGTTCTTGTCCTTTTTTTAAAGTTCCTTGATAGATTCTGACATAGGTTAATTGACCGTATTGTCCGTCTTCAAGTTTGAATGCAAGAGCAACAGTTGGGAGGTCGTTGTCAATTTTAAGATCGATTTCTTTCTCGTTATTATTGAGGTCAAGAGCAGTGTTTTTTATGTCATGAGGGGATGGTAAAAATCTAGTTACAGCATCTAAGAGCAATTGCACTCCTTTGTTTTTATAAGCAGATCCCATAAATACGGGGCACAATTTTAAAGCCAATGTTCCCGCTCTAATTGCATTGTATATTATTTCAATGGGAACTTCTTCTCCTTCCATGTGCAATTCCATAAGTTCATCATTAAAATCGGCAAGAGTATCAAGCATTATTTCTCGTTTATTTTTTGCTTCTTCTAATAGATCTGAGGGTATTTCTTTTTCTATTATTTCTGTTCCATCTTTTCCCTCAAAATAGTAAGCTTTCATTAATACAAGGTCTACAACTCCAATATGTTTGTCTTCCAATCCAATTGGGATTTGCATTAAAACAGAGTTTAAGTCAAGTTTTAATCTTAGTTGATCTTTTACATTGTGGGGATTTGCTCCAGTTTTATCGCATTTGTTTACAAATGCAAGGCGAGGAACACCATATCTTTTAAGCTGTCGATCAACAGTTATTGATTGAGATTGAACTCCTGCAACAGAATCAAGAACTAATATTGCTCCATCAAGCACTCTAAGAGATCTTTCAACTTCAATTGTAAAATCTACGTGACCGGGCGTATCAATAATATTTATTGGAAAATTTTTCCATTCAACGTGAGTTGCAGCTGACGCTATTGTGATTCCTCTTTCTCTTTCAAGCTCCATTGAATCCATTGTTGCTCCAACTCCGTCTTTGCCTTTTACCTCGTGAATTGCATGAATTTTATTGCAATAAAAAAGAATGCGTTCTGTAAGAGTAGTTTTCCCTGAGTCGATGTGAGCGCTAATACCTATGTTTCTTAATTTATTATAGTCCATTGGACATTGTCCCTCCTGATGATATGTGAGTAAAAGATTAACTATCTTAATAATTTTACAAAATTTTTTTTTAAAAATCTATCCGATAGCATTTTATGTTACTAAATATTTTAAATATTAAAATATTTATGTGATGTTTGCAGTTTGCTTGATTAAAGTTGTATTAATGTATATCCTTATTATAGGGAATATATCATTTAGTAGATTTTGATTTTATTGATTAAAACTTTTTATTTGGTGAATTAACTCTTACTTTATTATTATACTCCTAAAATAATTATTTGGAGGAATTTGAGTTGGAAACTTTAACAATATCTAATGAATTGAGCAAGATATCACAGGTAGGGTATGATTCTTCTGTGTCTGAGCTTTCTGTATTTTTTAAGGATGGAAGAGCTTATAAGTATTTTAAGATTGAACCAAGACATTTTAGTGTAATATCTAAACTTATTGAGGACAAAAGATCAGTTGGTAAATATTTAACAGAAAACATATTTAATAAGTATGACCAAGAAAAGCTTTAATTTGTTTTTTAGATAGATAGGTAGATAGTATTAAAGCCCTTTTGTTTTTAAACAGAAGGGGGGCCTATTTATAATTAGCCTTTTAGGGTGGTAATTTTATTTTATAATCATCAATATGGGCTATTTAATTTTAAAGTTTAATAGCATTGGAGGCATTAAAGTTTTATATTTTGGTTGTTATTAGATTTGGTGTTATTTTGCTGCTTTAAATAGTATTGAGAATTCAGGTAAATTTTTTATGCATAAAGTGTTATTTATTGTTGTTTTTATTTTGTCTTGCAGCTCTATTTTTAGGGAATATCAAAATATATCAGGGGAATATTATAATCTTGCTAAATTAAATGAAGAGCTTGGTAATGATGAGACTTCTGTTTTGCTTTATGAAAAATCTATTAAATTTAATATTAATGCTGGTGATGATTCAAGTTACAATTTTATTTTAGCTTACATTAATTTGAAAAAATATGTAGAGGCTGAGTTGAAACTTAATTCCATTATAGAAAAAGATCCAGAAAATATTTTGTTAATTAATTTGAAGGGATATTTATTCTTTAAGAAAAATGATTTAGATAATGCTTTGATTTACTATTTGAAAACTCTAGAATTTGCGCCTGCAAATAAAGAAGCCCTATTCAATATTTTTTACATTTATCATTTAAAGAGCGATAAAAAAAATGCAAAAAAATATATTTTAAAATATAAAGAGCTAAATCATTCTATACCAAGTGGTGCAGAAGAAATAGTTTCTTCTGTTATTAAGAGTTAATTTTTAATTAATTGTTAATTGTTTAATTTTTACTTTTTTACTATATGACAATTATTATATAATAAGGTATGCAATATAAACCCCGTTTTATTTTTTGTAAATTTTTGTAGGAGAGTTTGTATATGATGAGGATTAAAGTTTTAATCTTGTGTTTGTTTGGGATCGTTGTGATTAATGGTTTTACAGATACTAATTTTGAATTCAATTTTGGTGGTGGGGCCGCTTTTCCTGTTAGTCCCTTTTCAAGCTTTTATAATGAGGCTTTAGATATTAATGCAAAGCTTAAGCAAAATTCGCCTTCAAATTTATCCCTGATAGAAAAAGAAGATATAGTCCAAAATTTTTCCGATTTGGCCAATATTGCTAAAGCTGGATTAAAATATGGGATTTATACTCAATTTGGTGCTAAATTTGATGATTTTATTTCTGTTGGATTTGAGCTTTTGCTTGACATGAACTTTTTTAAAGCAATAAAGCGTTCAGATGGAACTGCGAATGAAAATTTCTCGTTTATCATGGCGATAACACCGAGATTTTATACAAAATTAGATTTTTTTGTTTTAGCTTTAGCGTTTTTCACAGGTCCTAAGATTAATATAGCTACTGCTGCTGCAGATTCTGTTTTAGCAGAATTAGGAACAATGGGCTGGGATATTGGTGCTAGGCTTTCATTTTCTTTTTTAATTCTTGAAGGTTATTATGTTTGGAATATTCAAAACTTTAAATTTTCTGATTTTAAGTTTGGGATAGGATTTGAATTTGGTATTGTTTAGTTTAAGTCAATTTTGTTTTGGGATTATTTATAATATCTATTTTTTATATTAATAGGATTTTTTCTTCTTACTATTAAGGCTAAAATATTTTTAGTTATTTTGTATGTATGGGAGATATTAATTATCAAATTAATATTATTAAGATTTTTTTATAAAAAATAACGAGGAACTAGGTGAATTTACTTAAAAAAAAATCAATAGGAATTATTGCTTGTCCTGGGGGTAGAGTTTTTGCCAGTAAAATAATGGAAGAGCTTGAAAGAATATTTGTAAATGTTGAAAATGACATTGTAGCCAATGTATGTCAAGATTGTAAAGCCTTAAAGGAAGAAATTTTTAGAATTGAAAAAGTTTTATCTCCTTTTTTAGAAGGGTTTAGTTTCTCTTCTCTTGAGAACAGGGAGTCTTTGGAAATTCCTGTTAAATTTGTTAAGTTTGCCAATGGTGAATTTAAAACTGAAATTTTAAAAACAATTAGGAATAAGGATATTTTTATTGTCCAAGATGTTGCTAATACTTATGAAGTTGAAATAAACAGTAGTGAAAAAATAATTATGACAGTTAATGATCACATAATGAATTTAATGACAACAATAGATGCTTGCATGCAGGCTAAAGCCAACTCTGTTAGTGTTATTATCCCATCTTATCCTTATTCAAGGCAAGATAAAAAACATTCAAGAGAATGTTTAACAGCAAGTCTTATTGGAAGATTTTTAGAAGAGTTGGGGATTAGACATATTTTAACTTTGGACATTCACTCAAAGGCAATTGAGAATGTATTTAGGAAGGTTTATTTTGAAAATTTAAATGTTTCTTATGAAATCTTTAAATCTCTTAGGGATTTGATTGACATTAAAGATTCTAATTTGGTTATTGTTTCGCCCGATACAGGCGCTGTAAGTAGAAATAAATTTTTTGCATCAAGCCTTAAGAGTCCTCTTGCTCTGCTTTATAAGGAGAGGGATTATTCAAGAGTTTCAAATGATGTTTCTGATTCAAATATTTCTGTAACTAAACTTTTAGGAGATGTTGAAGGTAAGAATGTTTTTATGAGCGATGATATGTTAGCTACTGGGGGTACTCTGATTAAGGCAATGAAATTGCTTAAAAATATGGGCGCTAAAAAGATTATATGTGGGATTAGTTTGCCGTTTTTCAATGGAGATGCTATTAAATATTTTGACAAAGCTTATGAGGAGGGTTATTTTTATAAAATAATCGGAACCAATGCTGTTTGCCATAATGATGAATTAATAAATAAGCCTTGGTATCATGAAGCTAATGTTGCGCATCTTTTTGCGAATGCAATATTTGCAATTTATAATAAGGTTGGTTTACAAAAAATTCTTGATAGAAAAGACGATATTCAAAAATTGATTACCAAAGGTTAGTTTATGAATGCCCTTAGCATTGATATTGGCACTAGTGTTTTAAAGGCAGCATTAGTTAGCTCTGAAAATGGAGTTTTAAGTTATATTGATGTTAGCTATTCAGATTATTTTAATGTCGATTTCGAAAATTTTGATTTCAATATATGGCTTTTTTCTTTTAAAAAAGCCATATCCAATTTTCAAACTAGCAAAATAGATTGCATTTCTGTTAGCGGCATTTCACCATGCTTAATTGCTTTAAATTCAAATTTAATTCCTTTAGAAGTATTACATTGGAATTCTCTTAAAATTAAGTCCGATTTTAGGGGGAAGTCTGTATTTTTACCTTACGTGCTTAGCACTGTTGAAAGAGGCATATATTCTAAAATAAGCTATTTTGTTTCTTGTTTTGAGTATTTTATTTATTTGCTTACAGAAAAGCTTTTTACAAGCTTTCCAAGCACAGAGTATATTCCTTTTATTTGGGATGATGTAGAGATAAAAAAATATGGACTTGATAAGAACAAATTCCCTCCGTTCATAAAAATGGGAGAAAATATTGGTGTTGTAACTTATAAAGCAGGAGTTGAATTTGGGCTAAATAGCGGCATTAATGTAATTAATGCTGGAGCAGATTATTTGAGTGTTTTGGTGGGAAGCGGCGCTTTTCAAGAGGGAATTGTGTCAAATAGAATGGGTACAAGCGAAGGGTTTAATTTTGTTTCAAGTACGTATTTGCCCGGGTTTTCTTTGGAATATCCTTATTTTTTAGAAGGATATTTTATTATTGGGAGAATTGTTCCTTTTGGATATTTGATTCAATTACTGAAAGACAGTTTTTATAAAAAAAGTTTAACTTTTGATTTTCTTTTAAAAAAGATTGTTAAAAGTGTTACTTTAGATAATGTATATTTTTATCCAAGCAAAATTAAACTTTTTAATGATTTATTTGTTTTGGATCCCTCTATTTGCAAAGATTTAAATAAAGGAATTTTTGGTAGTATTAAAAATCCATTAGAGATTGGTTTGGCAATACTTGAGTTTGTATGTTTTGCTTTTTACAACAGATTAGCAGAGTTAAAAGCCTGTAAAAAAGAAATTTTGAGTATTTTTGTTAGTGGATCTAATTCCGATAATTTGCTTTTAAATCAAATCAAGGCAAATATTCTTGGCAAAGATTTAAAGATTTTTGATTTTAAACATTCAGAGATTATTGGGGGAGCAATTCAGGCATTCTATTCTTTAGGAGAATTTAGTAGTTTAAATGACGCTTTTTTCAAGCTTGCAAAGATTAAGCATGTTGTCTTGCCTATTATTGAGATTCATGAAGAATATTTAGAAAAATATCAAAAATATATTAATAATTATAGTCTATTTGTTAACGGGTAATATATAAGTTTCTTTAAATTCGCTTATTCCTGTTATTTTTTTAAAGTCTGCTTTTGCTTCTGATTTTGTTTTATAAGGACCAGATCTTACCCTGTAAATATCTTTATTATCTATTGTTGCAGAATATATTTTGGCAACAATATTATATTTGAGTAATTTTTGAATATAGTTGTCAGCATTGATTGGGTCTGAGAGTGATACAAATTGTATGTAATATTCTGTATTAGGATCATATATGTTGTCAATATTTAAGGCTTTTTTGGCTATAGGTTGAGGTTTTTCAATAACTTTTGATTTTTGGTGGGAAGTATTGGTTATTTTTTTGGCTATAGGTTGAGGTTTTTCAATAATTTTTGATTTTTGGTGGGAAGTATTGGTTATTTTTTTGGCTATAGGTTGAGGTTTTTCAATAATTTTTGATTTTTGAGAAGTGTTGGGTGTTTTTTTTGTAGGTTTTTTTTCTTTATTTAAATCTTGTGTTAAATCTATGATTATTTCGTTTGGAGTTTCAGATACCTTTAAAGATTTTTCATTTTGGTCAGTGTTTTCTAAGGTGTTTTGATCTTTAGTTTCTTCTAAGACAATATTCTTTTCTGCAATATCTGAAGTCAAATTTTTGTTTGGGAAAAAAATAATTGTTCCAAGAAATATTATGATACAAACTGTTGCAATTGAGGTTAATGCTACAAAAAATCCTTTGTTGTTATCATTGTTTTCATTCAAATCTTTCATAGTTAATTATCTCCTGCATTTTTTTTTCAATTTCTTTTTCTAGATATGTATAATTCTTGTTATTAATTATATTGATTATTCTTAAGTTTATAATATTTTTTTTAAAAAAAATATCTTTTTGAATTTTGAGTATTTTATTAATTATATTTGAGTCTATGCTTGGCATAGAGTATGATAATCTATTTTTTATTATAGGAATCTTTGCTTTGACTACAATTATATAGTCGCAAAGTTTTTCTAAATTTAGCTTAAAAAGTAAAGCAGCATTGATTATTATTTTTGTAGATTGGTTTTGAATTAGGATTTTTTTTATTTTATTAAGTATTATTGGATGCGATATACTTTCAAGTTTTTTTAATTCTTTATTGTTATTAAATACAAGATTTCTTATCAAGAGTTTGTCTATTTCATTTTTAGTATTTAATATTTTTTGACCAAATATTTTAACTATTTCTTCTTTTTTTTCATGTAAGGCTAAATGTCCAAGCTTGTCTACATTTATTTCGTAAAATCCATATTTATTGCTAATTATTTTAGAAGTAACATCTTTTCCAGATGCAATTTTTCCTGTTATTCCAATGATTAATGGATTTCTCCCCATGATTTGCCCGTTTCAATATTTGCTCTTAAGGGTAGATTTAATGTGTAAGCGCTTTCCATCATAATTTTTAATATTTTTTTTACTTCATCTTCCTCTTTAATAGGAGATTCAATAAGCATTTCATCGTGTACCTGCAGTAATACTTTTGATTCCATTTTTTTACTTTTAAATTCATTAAATACTTTGACCATTGCAATTTTCATGATATCAGCAGCACTTCCCTGAATTATGCTATTTATTGCTATTCTTTCTGCAGCAGATCTTTCTAAATAATTATTACTATTAATTTCTTTTATATATCTTCTTCGTTTTAAGATAGTTTCACTATATCCAGTATTTCTTACGAAGTTTATTTGATTTATTATAAACTCTTTAATCTTTGGATAAGAGTCAAAGTAAGAGTTTATAAATCCTTTTGCTTTTTCTTTTGTAATTCCCAGTTCTTTTGCGAGTCTAAAATCTGACATTCTATAAATTATTCCAAAATTAATAGATTTTGCTATTCTTCTCAAGTTGGGAGTAATTTCTTTTTCCTCTATTTTGAAAAGTTTAGAAGCAGTTTCTGCATGAATGTCTTTATTATTTTCAAATGCTTTAATAAGTGCTTCGTCTTGTGATAAATGAGCAAGTATAGCAAGCTCAATCTGAGAATAATCAGCTGAAATAAAAATACTTCCATTTTCCGGCTTAAATGCTTTTCTTATTTTTCTTCCTTTCTCATCTTTTATTGGTATGTTTTGTAAGTTGGGATTTATGCTGGTGATTCTACCAGTTGCTGTTTTTGTTTGTATGAAGCTTGTATGCAGTCTATTTGTCTTATAGTTTATTAGTGCTGCCAAATTATCTGTGTAGGTGCTCTTCAATTTTGCAATTTGCCTGTGTTTTATTAGGTTTTCAATTGATTCATGCTGTCCTCTTAGAGATTCGAGCACTTTTATATCAGTTGAATCTTTTTTCATTTTCTCTGGTAATTTTAGATTTAGTTTTTCAAATAAAATTTCATGCATTTGTTTTGGAGAATTTAGATTAAAATCAATTCCTATGCTTTTTATTATCTTACTTTCAATTAGTTCTAATTCTTTTCCAAGTTCTTTTCCATATTCTTTTAAATATTCTTTATCAAGATAAATGCCATTTTCTTCCATTTCTATAATTACATTGTTAAAAGGCATTTCTATTTCGTGCATTAACTTATCAAGCCCATCTTCTTTTAATTTTTTGGTAAATATTTTAAATAATCTGAATGTAATATCAGCATCTTCGGATGAATAACTTGTTGCCATTTCTAGAGATATGTTTGCAAAATTATCATTTTTTTGTATCACATCTTCGTATTTGATATTTTTATGCATTAAATATTTTTCTGCAAGAAAATCAAGCGATATTTTTGAGTTTGTGTCAATAAGGTATGCTGCAATCATTGTATCAAAATAAGGTGGGATAGGGCTAAATCCATTGTTTTTTAGTATTTTATAGTCAAATTTATAATTTTGACCAATTATTTTTGGGCTTGATTCAAAGAGATTGTTAAATTTTTGTATTATATAATGTTTTTCTATGTAAACTTTTCCTTTAGCTTCGATTGGGATATAGTAACCTTCAAATTCTTTGAATGAAGTGGAAATTCCAATTAATTTTGCCGTATATGTGTCAAGCGAAGATGTTTCTGTGTCTATTGATATGTATTTAGCCTTTTTAAGGCTTTCTATTAAATTGTCAAGATCTTTTTTTGTTGTTATTGTATGATATTTAACATTTTCTGTGTCAATTGTATTTAGGGTATTTGAGTTTTTAGTAGTAGGTTCTTGATTGAAAAGGCTTTTTTGGCCTATATTTTCTTCTTTTTGTTTTAGGATATCTTTTTTATAAGTTTTTATTAGCGTAATTGCTGAATGCTTTTCAAACAAAGATATTATATCTTCACTAAAATTTTTTAAGGCAAAGTTTTCAATTTCTGGAATTTTTAAATTTTCTTCAAGACTTATAAGATCATAGCTTAAAAAAGCATTTTCTTTTTCTTTGATTAAAAGTTCTTGATGTTTTTTATTTATTAGCTCTAAATTTGAATATATTTCTTTTAAGGTTTTAAATTCTTTTAATAAATTTGCTGCTCCTTTTGGCCCAATGCCTTTTATTCCAGGTATATTATCAGATCTGTCTCCAACAATAGCTAAATAATCTTTTATTTGAAAGCTATTTATTCCAAATTTTTTTATTACGTACTCATTGTTCATTTCAACAAAGCTGTTGTTTTCAATTTTAAGTATCTTTGTGTATTCTGACATTGTTTGCAGCAAGTCTTTGTCAGGAGAAATAATGTAAGTTAAATAGTTATTCTTTGTAGCTTTTTTAGCAAAACTAGCTAAAAGATCGTCAGCTTCGTAGCCCTCGATCTCAAAGATTGGTATTTTTGCCTTTAAAAGCCCCTCTTTTATCCATCCTATTTGAGGTATTAAATCATTCGGAGGCGCATCTCTTGTTGCTTTATAGTTTGGATATTTTTGTTTTCTAAAAGTTGGTATTTCTGAGTCAAAGGTAACAATCAAATGTTCGGGATTTTTTTCTTTTATTATGAAAAATAATGTTTTAAAAAAGCCAATAAATGCGTTAACATTTTCTCCTTGTGTGTTTAAAAGTGGATAATTTTTCATTACGTGATAATTTCTAAATATTATGTTTAGTGCGTCAATTAAGTAAAGTTCTTTCATATTTTAATATCTAGCATTATAGGTGTATTGATTACTGTAATGTGGTTTTGATGTTTTTTAATTTTTGAGACTTTTCTTTTTGCACTTGCAATTTGTTGTAAGAGTTTATAACAAATTTGATATTTAATATATATTTCTTCTTTTAGTAGGTTAATTTCTTTAATCAAATGGTTGAAATTATCCAATTTTTGGTTTTTAGGTTTTAACCATGCATTTATTGTTTTATAATAGTTTTTGATTGATTCTAAGATTAAATCCTTTTTAGGATTGGTTACATTTAATATTTTTATTTCTTCTCTTTGCAATTTATCATTTTCTATTGTTAATATCAGCTTTAGTTCTTTCAATTCTAATAATAAATTGTTAAAATATTTTTTTAAAATTTCATTAGCCGACAATATTGATTCCTAACTTATTGTGAGTAGTATTATTTTCTTTTGTTTTTAACTTTTTCCAAGTGAGGCTTAATATTTGCAATTGTTTTATAACATTGTCAATTTTGTGTATTTCTTTTTTTAAAAAAACATTTTCTAGCTCTTTATTTAGAAATGAGTATATTGAGAGTAAGTTTGTAGAGATATTTCCACCTTGTTCAAAATTTAATGTTGACATTAATTCAGTAATGATTTCTTGTGCATGAAAAATTTTTTCATTAGCTTTAATTGTATTTTGCCAATTTCCATCTTTTATAAGTTCTTTGGCAATTTTCAAATCTTGTATTGCTTTATCATAAAGCATTATCAATATTGAGAGGGGGTTTGATGTGTTTATTTGTGTTTGTTTATATATTTTTTCTTTTGATATCAAAATTTCCTCTAATCTAAAAGTTTGATTTGTTCTATTATTTGGTCTTTTTTAAAAGGTTTTGTAATATATCCTCTAGCCCCAAGCGATAAAGCTTTTTGTATTAATTCTTGTTTTCCAATAGCTGTAACCATCAATATATTGACTTTTTTAAGCAATTTTTTATTAATTTCATACATTCTCTCAAGAGCCGTAATTCCATCCATTCCCATCATTGTTATATCGAGTGTTATTAGATCAATATTATTTTGTTTTTCAAATTCTTTAACAGCCTGAATTCCATCTTCGGCCTCTAAGAATTCTTTGAATCCTAATTGCTTTAAGATGTTTATTAGGTTTTTTCTCATAAAAAGTGAGTCATCTGCTATTAAAGCTTTTTTACTTTCTTTCAAACAAGCACTCCTTTGTTCATTTTAACATATTAAAATATCTTTAACGACAATTAAAATATAATTCACATTTTTGTAATATTGCCTTTTTGATTGATTTTTTATTTAAAGATTATTTTACTTTGAATATAAGTAAAAATAAAATAATATGTGTTTTTTGGTGTTATTTGATAGTTTTTATAATAATAACAAGGTGGCTTTTGCTTATGAATTTAGATTGTTTGATAAAATAATGAAGAATGTGTTAAATTTTACTCTTATGAGCAGTAAAATACAGCAAGAAATTGCAAACTTAAAAAAGTTGATTAGAAAGTGGGATAAAGAGTACTATGTCGATTCTTTGCCCAGTGTTGAAGATTTTGTATATGATAAGCATATTTTAAGGCTTCAAGAGTTGGAAAGTAAGTATCCTGAATATAAGACCTTAGATTCCCCCACTCTTAAGTTTGGCAGTGATCTTTTGAATGACTTTAAAGAAGTTGAACATTCTGTTCCTATATTAAGTCTTGACAAGGTTTATGATCTTAATTTGTTAGAATCATGGATAGATAAGATTGATTTTAACAATTCTTTTAATATTTCTGTTGAACCAAAGATTGATGGATGTTCTATTGTTCTTTATTATAAAGATGGTATTCTTGAAAAAGCTCTTACTAGGGGTAATGGAAAATTTGGTAATGACGTTACTAAAAACATTAAAACCATTAAGCATATTCCTTTATTTCTTGATGAAAAGGTTGATTTAATATTAAGAGGAGAGGTTTATATTAGTAAAAAAAATTTTTTTAAAATAAATAAATTTTTGGAAAAACCTTATACTAATTCTAGAAATTTAGCCTCAGGGATACTTAGAAGGGTTGATAGCAGGGAGGTTGCTAATTTCCCTTTAAATATTTTCATTTATGATTTTTTGAATGCTGGATTGGAGTTTGAAGCTAATGATTTGGCTATTGAAAGACTAAAGAAATTGGGTTTTAAAGTTGATCCTTTAATTAGATTTTTTGATCAAAAAAGTTCTATTGGGAAAGTTTTAAATTACATAGCAGATATAACAAAAAAAAGAAATTCTTTTGAGTATGAAATAGATGGAGTTGTTCTTAAGGTTAGCGATTTTACTTTAAGAGAAAGATTGGGCTATACCTCGCATCACCCTAAATGGGCAATGGCTTACAAATTTGAAGCTCTTTCGGGTTTTAGCAGGGTAAATAGTATTGTTGTTCAGGTTGGGCGTAGTGGTAAAATTACTCCGGTTGCTAATATTGATAAAGTTTTTGTTTCAGGGGCTTTTATTACCAATGCAACCTTGCATAATCAAGATTATATAATATCTATTGGTTTGAATGTTGGTGATGTTGTTAAGGTTTCAAGAAGAGGAGATGTGATTCCTGCTGTTGAAATGGTAGTAAATAAATTTTCAAAAGGGTTTTTCAAGGTTCCTGATAATTGTCCAGCTTGCAATATGGTTTTAGTAAAAGAGGGAGCCCATTTTTTTTGTGTAAATAATAATTGTCCTTCAGTGGTAGTTGAGAAGATAAAATTTTTTTGTAGTAAAAATTGTATGGATATTGAAGGGCTTTCTGATAAAACCATTTCTTTTCTTTTTGAGAAGAAATTTATTTCTTCAGAAGTTGATCTTTATACATTTAATTTTTATAAACTTCTTGAATTTAAAGGGTTTAAAGATAAAAAGGTAAATAATTTGATAAATTCAATTGAAGCTAGCAAAAAAAAGCCATTTAGTAAATTACTTCTTAGTATGGGAATTAAAGAGTTAGGAGAAAATGCTATAAGGTTGTTATTTATTAATAACTTAAATTCATTTTCAAAGCTTTTTAGGCTTTGTCAAGATAGAGATTTTGCTTTTTTAACATTATTGAAAATTAAAGGCATAGGAGAAAAAATTGCTTCAAATATTATTGAAGCTTTTAATGATTCAATAATGCTTAATAAGTTTAAATTTTTTGAAAATTTAGAATTTAAAATGGAAGAGTCTATCATGATTGATGATGGAAATAAGTTATTACTTGATAAAAAGTTTTGCATTACTGGAGCTTTCAATGGTTATTCTAGGTCTATTGTTATTGATAGACTAATAAATAAAGGGGCAGTTTTTAAAACCTGTGTAACCAGTAGTTTGGATTTTCTTGTTGTAGGAGAAAAAGCTGGATCAAAGCTTAAAAAAGCTTTGGATTTGAATATAAAAATTATCTCTTTTGAAGATATTAAGAGCTACTTGGATTGAGCTAGATTTAAAAAGGTTTATTTTCTATTTAATTATTTTTATTTGTTTGAATTCAGGCTTTAGGCTTTTATACATAATGCCTAATTCATGGATGTTTTTGACTTCTATTAAGTTTCTAAAAAATTCTTCTTTATTTTTTAGAGTAGGGTTAATGAAATATTTTTCAAATTTGAATTTTGAGATTATTTCATGATTTTTTAGAGCTTCATTTAAATTATTAGATGGATCTATTTCAATATAGTATGTGTTTTCCTTTTTGAATGCAAATTGATTCCCTTTTTCTTTAAATTTATAGTTATTAAGGTATATGTCAGGATAGATTTGAAAATCTGCTGTTTTTATTATAGTTGTTTTTGGCTTGCTTTTAGTAGGCTTTTCTAGATTTTGGCTTTCATTTTTTTCTGTAGGCTTTGAATATTTTTTTTCTAATTTTTTAATTTCTTCTAGTTCATCATTTTTGTTTGTAATAGTTGGAATTAGGGCTTCTTCGTTTAAAGATTTTTGAGAAATTTCTTTTTTTTTAAAATTGTTTAATTCTTTTTGAAGTTTCAAAATAGTTTCTTCATTCTCTTTTATCTTATCTTCTAATTCTTTGAATTTATGTTTATCGGTTCTTATTTTTTTTTGATTTTCTTTATTTATTGCTTCATTTGCGTGAATTTTTCCTTTTAGATTGTTTATTATTTTTCCTATTGAAGATAAATTTTCTTTAATTTCTTCCAAGTTTTTATCTGAGTCATCTTTTTTTTTAAAACTTCTTAATTCTCTTTGCAAGTCTAAAATAGTATTTTCATTGTCATTGATTCTGTCTTCAAGTTCATCTATTTTGTTTTCATTAATAGCATAATGTTTTTCATTCTCATCAAGATTTTTTTTTAGGTTGTTTATTATTCTTTCGCTAGAGGGATAGTTGTCCTTATTTAATTCTTCAATTTCATCATTATATTCATAATTTTCTTCAAAATCATCATCATCATCATCTTCTTCTTCTTCTTCAATGTTTTCAATATTTATTTTTTCTTCATAATTTTCATCTTCTTCGGATCTGGCTTTCTTGTTAAGGAGCTTTTTTATTTCTAATATTTCGTTTTTTAATTTATTTGTTAATATTTCATACTTTTTTGCTTTTCTTTCTATTGATTCTATTTTTTTATTTTCATTTGTCGGTGCTTTTTGATTTTTTGTTTTTAAAAGCTTTTCTATATTTTTAATTTTATTTTCATAATTTTCAATTACAGATTTTAGATCATTTTCGTCCATTCTTTTTTTAAATAGGTTTTTGTCTCTTATGTTTTCTGGTAATTTTAAATCTTTACCTTTTTTTGGATCTTTGTAAGAAACTATGTTTTTGTTTAAATGTTTTGAGGTGTTTATTTGATCGTTTTTATTTTCAGTATCTTTAAATTCTTCACTTAAGTCTTCTAAAGGAATTTTAATGCTAGAATAATTTATTGTATTATTAGCCCCAAATAATGATATACATGAAAGCAATATAAAATACTTAAAGTTTCGATTTTTTCTTTTATTCATAAGGTCCTTGTTTTTATTTAGAAAACATCTATAATTTATAATGTTATCATAGTTTGTCCATTTATCAAAAGTGATAAAAAATCACCGGAGGTGCTATTGTTATTGGCAAGTGGCGCTGATTTCAAATTAGTTTTAAGTGAATTTCTTATTAAGTTGCTTTAAAATTGTTGCATATGTTGGTAAGGTAAGCTGTTTTTGAAGTTTTATTTTTAAATCCTTTTTATTTATGTAATGATAGGTTTTTATTGATTTAATTTTTTGTTTAGTTGGAGTTTGCGAATTTGACAAATGTGGATGCAAATGAATTTTGGGCTTTGCCAGTTTGCTGCAATGTTAAAGATTCTTTTATTGAAGATTTTAGCTTTGTAGATGACCCTGTAAGTTCAATTTTTAGTATTAGCTATAAAGACAATATAACTTTAAAGTTTAGAGATTTTGTTGATTCTAATGAATTTAATTTAAAGCTTTTTGATAATAAGGTAAACTTTAAGGGTCAAATTCCTTTGGTTTTGTATTCAGATAATTTGGAGTATTTGCTAAAAGCAGAAAAAAGTGTTCTTTTTAATCTAAGAATTGGTGATGGAAGTAATAATTACTCTTCTGGATTTAAAGAAAAAGAATCTGGAACTTACAATGTTTTGAATGCTTGTTATGAATTTAGTGATTATAATAGTTTTTCAGATGACTTTATTTTAGTTAAAATATTTTTTGATTCTGAAAATTTAATTATTGATGCTAATGTAGACAATATTTCTTTTTTGAAATTTTTTATTAGTGAAAATTTTGGTATGGATAAAGACAAAATAAAAATTAATTCTTTTAATAATTACTGGTCTAGTTGTATTTTTCCTATTTCTTTTAATGCAATTTTACAAGGCATTGTAATTTCAAAAAAAATTAATAAAAGGGTTAATGTTATTTACTACAAAAGGCATTTTGGAATTTTAGATAATTTAAATTTAACTTTTTCAGTTTCTAATTGTTTATTGGCAGATAACAAACTTTCAAAGATTATTTTAGAAATTATAATAAATAGACCTTTAAATTTTTTATATAAGTTTTATTTTAAATTTATTAATAATATTTTTAAAAATTTATTTTTTGATGGGTTTTTAGAAATTTTTTTTGTTGAGAATAAAAGTGATTTCATATTTTTTTATGACAATCTTTTGGCATTTGAGACCTCTGTTTATAATTTTATTTATTCTAATTTTTATAATCTTGCCTTAGGGATGTCTTGTGAGCCAATAGGTTATTTGCTTACGCAGATCAAGGGTGATTATAGTAGATTTTTTAAAGTTTTTAAAAAACTAGACTTAAAGAATTCTTTAATAAAAAAATCTTCTGTTTTAAGTTTTAACAAGAATTATAATATTTTTGACACTAGTCGCAGAGGAGTTGGCTTTGCTTATTTAAATTCAAGCACTTATTTTTTAATCGAAGAGCAATATTTTATTGCTCTCTTATATAAGGATAAATTAGATATATTTTTGCCTTACAGTATTATTGACAACAATTTAAGCAACTATTTGAAAAATAGCTTGGCTAAAGCATTGGGCTTGGCCTATAGTAGTATAAATTTTTTGATAAATGAGAATGTTTTAGATTTTGCTAATTTTTATAGTCTTCTTTTTAAAGATCCTTATGTGATTGAAAAAGCAATTTTAACCATTAAGGATAATTTTTCTTCTTTGATAAGTAAAGACTTTATAAATGAATATCCTGTTATTTTTAAAGAAAAAATATCCGCTGATTCTGTTAATGATTGTGTGCTTGGGTGTTCTGTTGAACTTAAATTTGAATTTTATTCGCTTAGTGCTGTTTTTACTAATGTAAGTTTTTTTGTAGAGCAAGGTAAATTTACCAAGCTTAAGTTAAATAACAAAAGAATTTATACAATATTTGAGTTAGCAGTTGATTATGTATTTTGTAGTGCTAATGTAAATTGTGATATTAAAGATTGTTTAAACTTAGAGTTTATTGAAGATGGTGAGTTTGTTTTTTCTTTTAGAAGTTTTTTTATCGTTTCTGTTTCTGCAATTCGAACTGCGTTAATTCAGATATTTGATTTTAATGCAAGCAGGACACCTCTTGATTTTGAAGAAATTTTAAATAGCTGGAGTGTAAAAATTGATATTAATTAATTTTAATCTAAATGGGGAGCGTATTTCAAAAAAGATTAGTCTTTCTTTGTCAACTAGAAGTCTTTTAGAGTCTATCTTTTTTTCCAAGAGTAATAGTTCGGAGTATATTATTAATAACAGATTTTTTTTAATTTTGTTAGATTTTAGACTTGTTTATTCGAATTTAATTCCTGCTTTTATTTTAAATGGTCGTAGTGTGGTTACTCTTGAGGGACTTAAGAGAAAAAGTTTTTATCAGCATATGCAAAAAATTTTATTAGAAGACGATTTTAATTTTTGTAGCAATTGTTTTGAATCTAATATTTTGTTGTTTTATTATTTTTTGGAAAACAAGATTATAAGCAGATCAGATATTTTAGGCTATAGAAATTCATTAAAATGTAATTGTATGGATGTTAATACTTTTTTATCTCTTTATTTGAAAGCTGAAGAGTTGTATAGAAAAAATGGTTGATGTTAAGGTTTATTATCCTGAAAATTTTAATATATTATCTAATTTATTTAATAAAAATTTAAATAATTATATCATTTATAATGAGCTAGATTTTAAAAAAAATCCTAATTTGTTTAATAGGGAAACACCTATTGATAATTTTTTCCTTGTTGGTAATTTTGAAAAATTTAATAAGGTTTCTTTAAGGGGTAATTTTCTTGAGATGGGACCGTGTGTTACTTACAACGAAATACTTCAGATTGGTAAGAAAAATATTCCAAGTCTATTTTATGAGTTTATTTCAAAATTTAATGATAAAACATATTTAAATAGCATTAACCTTGCAAATGGGTTTTATTATAAAAACACCGTTTTTGATATTTATCCTTTATTATTAAGTCTTGATGCACAAATTGAGTTTAAAAATATTTTAACCAAAAAAACTTATGTTTTTAGTGCTTATAGCTTAAATAGAGTTGAGTATATTGCAAATCGAAGTACTTTTCTTGTTACTAAATTTAAATTTCCAATGATGAATCTATGGAACAGAAGCTTTTATCACAAAATATTTTTCAATACTTTGTCTTTTGACATTTTAGAAGAAACCGACATCATATTTATATGCATTCTTTTAAACATAAAAAGAGATGTTATAAGTGATTTTTTGTTAAAAATATTTTATGATGATAGGGTGATTGTTATAAAGGATTTTCAGGTTTTACTTTTAAACAAATCTTTGCCGCTTTCATTTTCTGAGATAGAAAATTCTCTTAAAATGTTGGATAAAAATATAAGAGATTCTAAAAATTTTAATATAGGAGAGAAAAATTTAAAACTAATAAAGAATTTTTATTTAGATGTATTAATGAATTTTAATTTTTAATGGTTTGAATAAGTTTAATTACTATCTTTAGTATGCTATATTTCTTATATAAAGGGAATATATAATTTATTTTTATGTATTATAATGTAAAAAGTTAATCAAAAAATAATATTCATAATGAGGGGTTTCTGTACTTATGGTAAAAAAAGAAGCAATTATTAAGGCTGTAAACGGTTTACATGTTAGGCCTGCATCAACTTTTGTAAAAAAAGCTAAAGAATATTCTAGCGAGATAACAATAGAATCTGATGGAAAGTCTGTTAGCGGTAAAAGTTTGTTCAGGCTTCAAACTTTAGAATTGTCATCAGGTAAAAAGCTTTTGATATGTGCTGAGGGTGAGGATGAGGAGATTGCTGCTTCAGAGCTTGCAGAGCTTATCGAATCTTTTAAAGAATGAATTTTAGAAGGATTTAAGTTATGACTTTATCGGGTAAAAGAATATCCAAAGGAATAGGTATTGGAGAAGTTCTTTGTATTAGGAAAAATTTTGATAAAATTGTAAGTAGGGAAAAAATCGACTTTTCTCAAGTTGATAGTGAGATATCAAAATTCAATAAGGCTAAGTTAAAATCAATTGAAGCGCTAAAAGCTCTTGATAGAAAGGCTGTGCTTCAATTTGGAGATGACAAAAAAGGTATTTTTGAAGGTCAAGTGTTGATCGTTGAAGATGATGAACTTTCTGAGCTTGTTATTGGGTTTATTATAAAGGAAAATTATAGCGCTGCTTATTCTGTTTATTTAGCGTTTGAAAATTTGGTTAAAAGCGTAGAAGACTATAAAGATCCTTATTTAAAGGAAAGAGCATCTGATTATAAGGATATTAGGAATAGATTAATTTCTATTATTTTAGGTCAAGTAACCGATTTTTCTGAGATTAATAAAGATATTATTCTTGTTACCGAAGAATTAACTCCATCTGATACTATGCAATTTGACTTAAATTATGTTAAAGGATTTTTAACTGCAGTTGGAGGAGAAACTTCTCATGCTGCTATTTTGGCAAGAACAATGGGGCTTCCAGCGCTTGTTATGACTTTGCTAGATATTGATGCGTTAAAGGATGGCGATAAAATAATCGTCGATACAATATCTTCTATTGTTATTAAAAATCCTTCTTCTGATGAGCTTGATTTTTATAATGGTAAGATTTTGCGTCAAGTAGAGATGGAAAAAGAGCTTTTTTCTTTAAAAGAGAAAGATGCTGAAACAAAAGATGGCGTAAAAGTATTTTTAAAGGCAAATATTGGAACACCTGTTGATATTACCTATGTTAATAAATATGGCGTTGAAGGGATAGGTCTTTTTAGAACAGAATTTTTATATATGAAATCTTTACAACCCCCAACAGAAGATGAGCAGTTTGAAACTTATAAGAGAGTTATAGATACAATGGAAAAAAAGGGGGTTGTTACAATTCGTACTCTTGATGTTGGTGGGGATAAGGAAATTCCCTATCTTAATTTTGAGAAAGAAGAGAATCCCTTTTTGGGGTTTAGGGCACTTAGGATGTATAAGGAATATGAAGAATTGATCCAAGCACAGTTTAATGCTATTTTTAGGGTCAGTCATTATGGGAAGATAAGGGTAATGGTGCCTATGCTTACCAGATATGAAGAGATTGAGACGATCGAATATTTTGTGAATAACGCAAAAATTAACTTGAAGTCTAGAAATTTGCCTTTTGATGAAAATTTGGAAGTGGGTTGTATGATAGAAGTTCCCTCTGCAGCTTTAATTTCTTCTAAACTTGCCAATAAATTGAAATTTTTTAGTATAGGAACTAATGATTTAACCCAATATGTTTTAGCTGTTGATCGTGGTAATCAAAAAATATCAAATTTATATGATAAGTATAATCCTGCTGTGTTGAAATTAATAAAAAAGGTTCTTGACGATGGAGTTAGCTCTGGAATTGATGTATCTGTTTGTGGCGAGCTTGGGGGAGATGATGCTGGAGCGTTGCTTCTTGTGGGCCTTGGATTTAGATCTTTAAGTATGATTCCTAGTGCTACCCTTAGAGTTAAATATTTGCTTAAAAAGTACACAATAATAGAATTAGAAGAGTTGGCAAATAGAGTTTTAAATAGTGATTCTGAGCAAGAAACTTTAAGTTATTTTGATAAATTTATAGGAGATTAGTTATGGGGTTTTTAGATTTTTTTAAAAAAACCGCTACATTGGATTTGATTGCTCCGATTAGTGGAAAAGTTATGTCAATTGATAAGGTTCCTGATGAAGCGTTTGCTGAAAAAATAGTTGGTGATGGAATTGCAATTCTTCCAACAAGTAATGAGTTACTAGCGCCTTGTGATGGTAAAATAGGTAAAATTTTTAAAACCAATCATGCCTTTAGTCTTGAAACTAAAGAGGGTGTTGAAATTTTTGTTCATTTTGGAATTAATACTCTTAATTTAAATGGCAAGGGTTTTACAAGGGTTGCTGAGGAGGGCATTAATGTTAAACAAGGCGAAGTTATTATTAGGCTTGATCTTGAATATTTAAAAGAGCATTCAGAATCTGTTATTACTCCAGTTGTTATTGCAAATTCAGATGAAGTTTCAAGCATAGAATACTCTTTTGGGAGGCTTGAAAATGATTCTGAATATATTTTGTTGTCGTCAACTGTTTTAACAGAAGAAATTAGACATAAAATATCTCAAACAAAGCCTGTTACAGCAGGCAAAGATTTAGTATTGCGAGTTAAAAAGTAAAAAAGAGAGAGCTTGAAACTCTCTCTTTTATTTTAATCATAATAAGGTTTTTTCTAGAAATTCGTTTATTATACTTGTGAATCTTCCTGGATTTTTGCTAGGCATTCCTGAGGTTAGTAGAGCTTCTTCAAGAAGGAGAATGCTTATTTTTTCTAATTTTTCAGGCTCTAGATTTTTTAAATTTTGGATTATTTTATTATTAGGATTTAATTCAAGTATTGGTTTAATTTCTTTTACTTCTTGTCCCATTGACATCATAATTTTTTGCATTTGGTAAGTTGGATCATTACTATCAATTATTATTGCTGAAGGCTCTTTTATCAATGTTGCCGAGAGATTGACTTCTTTTATGTGCTCCTTCAGGATTTCTTTTACTTTTATAAGGGTATCTTTGAACTCTTCTTCAATTTTTTTGAAATTTTCATCTTTTAATTCATTGCTAGTTTCATTTTTGTTTATTGCTTTTAGCTTTAATCCTTCGTATTCTGGAATTAGATTTAAAATAGCCTCATCAAGTTCATCGTCCATGATTAGGATTTCAAATCCTTTTTCTTTATACGCGTTTACTATTGGGTTTTCTTTTAATATATTTTCTTTGCCACCTGTTATGTAGTAAATGCTTTTTTGGCCTTCATTCATTCTTTCTTTGTATTCTTTAAAAGATACAAATCCGTCTATATTTGAAGATTTAAATCTTATTAATGAAATAAGTTTTTCTCTGTTTTCAAAGTCAGAATAAACACCTTCTTTAATGCATCTTCCAAATTCTTTCGAAAACTCTGAAAATTTTTCAGGGGTTTTTTTACTTAGCTTTTCAAGCTCGCTTAGTATTTTTTTTACAGAAGATGATTTTATTTTAGACAAAATTTTATTTTGTTGTAGAATTTCTCTACTTACATTGAGTGGTAAATCTTGGCAATCTATAATTCCTTTTATAAATCTTAGATAGTTTGGAAGCAAGCTGCCTTCAGAATCTGTAATAAAGATTCTATTTATAAATAGCTTTACCCCAGGTTTAGTGTTTGGATAATATAAATCATAAGGAGCTTTACTTGGGATATAAAATAAATTGGTATATTCTAAATTTCCTTCAGCTTTTGTATGAATATGCATCAATGGATTTTCATAATCAAAGGTTGTATTTTTATAAAATTCATTATATTCTTCTGCTTTAATTTCGCTTTTATTTTTTGTCCAAAGAGCAGTAGTTTCATTTATTTTTTCTTCTTTTTCTTCTATTCCCTCTTGTTTCCCGTCCTTCATTATAGGTTCGCTGTATTTTATATAAATGGGATAATTTATATGGTTTGAATATTTTTTGATAATTTCTTGAATTTTCCACTTATTAGCATATTCAAGTCCTTCTTTATTAAGATAAAGCTTTATTTCTGTACCCGATTCTTCTTTTTTTGCTTTTTCTATTTCGTATCCTGTTTTGCCATCGCTAGACCAAGTATAAGCATCGCTTTCTAGTGCTTTTTTTGACGTAACTTCTACTTTTTCTGATACTATAAATGCGCTGTAAAATCCAACTCCAAACTGGCCAATTAGACTTGCAGATTTTTTTTCATCTTGTTTTAAATTGTTAATAAATTCTTTAGTTCCTGATTTAGCAATTACACCAAGATGATTAGTTAAATCTTGTTCATTCATCCCGATTCCATTATCTTTAATTAGGATGCTTTTATCGTCAAATGTTATTTCTATTTTTGGTTCTAGAGAAATGTTTTTGAATTTTTCATTTGTTAAGCTTAAAAACTTGAGCTTATCAATGGCGTCAGACGCATTTGATATCAATTCTCTTAAGAATATTTCTTTATGAGAGTAAAGAGAGTGAATGATTAAATAAAGCAAATCATTTACTTCTGTGTCAAATTGTTTTTTCATGCAAATTTTCCTTTTCAATTTAATCTTTACTTTTTTTATAATATAACATAATCTAGAAATAATAAATAAAGCAATTTGTTTAAAATGGAAAATTAGAATCAAGGAGAATGCAATGGATGTAGGAATTTATGGTCTTGGTGTTATGGGTAGTAATTTAGCTCTAAATATTGCTGATAACGGTTTTAATGTTTCTGTTTACAATAGAGATACTGAAAAAACTGAAATTTTTGTTAAACAAAATTCTCATAAAAAGATAAATGGCTTTAAAGATATTGGATCTTTTGTTAAAAGCTTGAAAACCCCAAGAAAAATCATTTTAATGGTGACAAGCTTGGCTGTAGAAAAGGTTGTTGAACAAATTTTACCCTTTTTGGACAAATTAGACATAATTATTGATGGTGGAAATTCTCATTATAAGAGCACAATGAGATTGGAAAAAGAGTTGTTTGCTAAAGATATTTATTTTGTGGGACTTGGAATTTCTGGAGGGGAGAGAGGAGCAAGATTTGGTCCTGCTTTAATGTATGGGGGGAGCAAATCAGCGTACTCAGTTCTTGAGCCTATATTAAATAAAATTGCAGCTAAAACTAAAAACAATGATATTTGTTCAACCTATATTGGAGAGAATGGTTCTGGGCACTATGTTAAAATGATACATAATGGGATAGAATACGCTGATATGCAGCTTATTAGCGAAGTTTATTTTTTCATGAAAAAAGCTTTCAATTTAGATAATTCAAAAATTTCTGAGGTTTTTGAAAAGTGGAATGAAGGCGATCTTTCAGGGTATTTATTAGAAATAACTTCTAAGATTCTTAGGTATAAAGAAAATAATGAGTATTTAGTTGATAAGATTTTAGATATTGCAAATCAAAAAGGTACCGGTGTTTGGACATCTATTGATGCTCTTGAATCTAATATGCCTGTAAATTTAATTATTGAATCCGTTTTTTCAAGATTTATGTCGGGATTAAAGCATGAAAGGATTATTGCTAGTGATTTGCTTAAAATGGACACTGTTTCTTTTGAATTTGAGATTAGTGATTGGATTTTAGATCTTTATTATGCTCTTTTAGTTTCAAAAATAGTAGCTTATGCTCAAGGTTTTATGATGCTTAAGACTGCATCTATAAATTATAGCTGGGATTTAAATTTGGGTAAAATTTCTTTAGTCTGGAGAGAAGGTTGTATTATTCGCAGTAGTTTTTTAGACAAAATTAAATTAGCTTATGATAAAAATCCTCATCTTATTAATTTGCTTTTTGATGATTATTTTTTAGATTTATTAAAAAATAATCACAAGTCTTTAAGGAGAATAGTTTCAAAAGCCAGTGAAATTGGGATTCCTTTGCCGGCATTTTATGCAAGTCTTTCGTTTTTAGATTCTTATTCTACTAATTATCTGTCTTCTAATCTAATTCAAGCGCAAAGAGACTTTTTTGGAGCTCATTCTTTTGAAAGATTAGACTCAAAACGAGGTGAATTTTTTCATAGTGCTTGGCAATAAAATAAATCAGTATAGGGATTTAGATATAGTATTTAGCAAATATTCCCCCCGCAAAGTTCGATTTTATTCCTGAATGGGTTTTATGATGTGCAAGGGATCTTGTGTTTGAGATGAATTCTATTGAGGGTGCTATTTTTATGCCTATTTCTAAATTTTCTCTAATGTCGTAAAAAATAACCAGTGGAATTCTTATTCCAAATCCTAATTCCATATGTATTAATCTAGATGTGTGCGATGATAGACTTATATTTCCTCCTATTCCAACCCCCAAATTTAAATTTTTTATCAAAGGTATTGTAAAAATGAAATCAAGTGCTGCTATTGCTAATAAATTAAAATCATAAAATTTTGATTCAAGTTTAAGGTCTGATAAATTTATTCCATTGCTACCACCATAGCCTACTTCAAAGTCAATAAATGGAAATGACATTATTAAGTTAATAATTGGATTTCCAATGCTTGCTCCAAAGCCAATACCCCTGTTTAAATATGAATCTTTTGCAAAGCTATTTGTAGATATATTTGCAATCATGATGAATAACATGAAGATTTTTTTCACTATTGTCTCCCAAATTTTGTATTATTATATTGATTTTTGAATTTTAAAACAATAAAAACAAGCTTTTAACTTTTTTAAATGTTATGTTTAATTTTTTTGGAGTGTTTTGATTTTTATTATTAAGTAAACCAGAATCTTAGTCCCAATCCTGCAAATACTTCCCATCTAAATCCAATACCACGGCTCCAAATATTCATTCCAAGTCCAGGTGCTATTCGTAAAAATATGTCAAATTTTTTTCTAAATACTGCAAGATTTAAAGCCAAAGGTAATCTTGCACCAATGCTCATTGGCCCAGAGCCTGATCGACTGCCGCCAAATCTTGAAAACCATATTGTTCCATATCCTCCAGCTCCAACTGAAAAATTCAAAATATTAGCAGCTCCTGGGAATATATGTATGTAAAAAATGTAGTCTAATGCTATAAACAGTGTCTTCCAGTCTGAAAATAAGTTATTTACTCCGCTGTAAAGCCCAATGTCAAGATCAAAGTTTCCCATATTAATTTGTAAAGCAATTGGTAATGGGAGTATAATTCCTGCTCCAAATTTACCCCTTGCAGATTCTTTTGAATTAGCAAATCCTGAGATTGAGGCTAATAAAATAATAATTAACATAATAATTATTTTTGTTCTCATTGTTTTGTTACCTCCTAAGTGCAACATACTAGCTTTTAAAAAAATTTTAGTTCAATATTTTTTTTTGTTCAATAATTTTTTTATCTAAAAGATAGAAACTATATTTTAAGAGAGCCTTTTATTCCTATAGATAAGTTGCCTTTTATTGGAAATATTAAATTTCCATTGGGTAATTGGCCAATAAAAATCGATGGTGTTGTTTTTATGATAATTTCAATAACGTCACAATGAGCTTCATATATTATTCCTAAGGGCAGACCCAATCCGATTTTATAGGTAATCCCAGAAAAAACATTTGTTAAATTTGAGTTTGTAATTTTGCCTATTTCAAAAAATAGGCCAGATCCCAAGAAAAAGATAAAATTTGAATTTTGAATTCTTAAATTTAAGAACATATAGTCGAAATATGCTTTAAATAGCAATGCTATTGGTGATTTTGGAAAAAATTCCGAGACGCTTAGTATTGTTACTCCTAACCCAATATCAAAGTTATTAATGCTGAATTCTATTGCAGTAGGATAAGGCAAAATAAAGCCAAATTTTATTTTAGTTTTTGAGCTTTCTATTTTTAGATTAGCTTTACTGCTTTTAGATTTTTCGTTTGTAAAAATATTTTCAACATTGAAAAATAATGTAATAATTATTAATAATCTAATTAGTTTGTTTTTACTTTGCATTGTTAACTTTTTTATTTGAGATTTAAATTAAACTACAATTTTATATCTAAATTATAAGATAGAATTCTATTAAAATCACGTCTTTTTTGTTTATTAGAAATTAAATTTTATTAATTTCTAATTTGTATTTATTAATATATGAGGTAATATTAATCTTGATATCAGCATTCTATTTGCGATTTAAATTTCATTTAAAGGGGCGTTTATAGGCATGGATTCAGATATGCAAGATTCTTTAAGTCAGTATCTTTTATTTAGTTTGGACGAACTTTATGCTATTGAGATTAAATATGTTGTTGAGGTTTTAGAATATACTAAGATATCAAAAATCCCAAGGACTCCCAGTTACATGGCAGGAATAATAAATAATAGAGGTAAAATCGTTCCAATAATTGATATTCGAAAACAATTTGGAATGGGAGATCGTGTTATTGATGAGGATGAGAAAAAGAGAAATAAGGGAGTTAATATTTCAAATATTATTATATTGACTTTAGTTTACGAAGGAGACGAATTTAATCTTGGAATTTTGGTAGATTATGTCAACGAAGTTCTTGAATTAGATCCATTTAGTATTGACGATGCTCCTAAGATTGGATCAGGGTTTAATTCGAAATTTATTTCAGGAATTGGTAAGAGCAATAATAAGTTTATTATTATTTTAGATGTAGAAAACTTATTTGACGTTAGAGAGCTTTCTAGATTTAGAAATACAACAATATATGATCCTGAATATCAGCAGCAATAGGAGTTTTAGTCATGATTTATAGGCCGGAAGGCGAGCTCGTAGTAAATAATATTTTCAAGGTAAAAGAAGATTTATTGCATATTTTTAAGCAAATGAAAGAGGGAGATACTCTTACCATTAATCTTTCAAACGTTGAAAAAATAGATGTTACTTTTATACAAATTTTGTATGCATCTAGTAAATATGCCAAAAATAGAAATTTATTTGTAAAAATTGAGTATCCATCCGACGAGGTTTTAAGTTCATTAATATATGGTGGGTTTTTAGTAGATATTGAAGATGTTGATAGCTTTGATTTAGGACTTAACTTAGTTGGATTTTAGGCTTAAGGAAGACTTATGGATAGTAGTGATGTTATTGATAAATTTAAGAACTCATTTAAGGAAGAATCAATAGAAAATATTTCAGACATTGAACAAGCACTTCTTAATCTTGAGGTAAGCTCAGATCAAGACACTATTAATTCTATTTTTAGAAATTTGCATACCATAAAGGGAAGCTCTGGTATGTTTGGTTTTAATTTCACAGCATCGCTTGTACATGAAATAGAAACAGTTCTTGATGTTGTAAAAGATGGTAAGGCGTCTTTTAATCAAGCTGTTATTGATGCTACCTTAATGTCAGTTGATTTTATTAGGGAGCTTATTGAAGGTAATGAAGAAATTTCTGAGATTGACTTTGATAATCGTAAGCAGTTTTTGGTAAATGAAATTAAAAAGGTTCTTGGAGCTTTTAATGATAAGGGTGCTTTTCAAGAGGTTTTAGAAAATGATTTTTCAAAGTTTGATAACAGCTCTGTTTCGGAAGAGACTGTTAAAGTAAATTCAGATAATAAATTTGATGACGAGGCTTTTCGATCTGAATTTAAGAGTTACAAAATTCTTTTTTCTCCCGCTAAGGGTATTTTGTTTCATGGGCACAAGCCTATAAATTTATTGAACAAGCTAATTGATTTAGGCAGTGGTCATGTTAGAGCTAAGGTAGATAAAATTCCTGATTTAGAGCTTATTTCTCCTGATAATGTTTATGTTGATTGGGAGATAAGGTTAAATACAGAAGAGAGTAGGGAGAGCATTGAAGATATTTTTTTATTTTTAGATTCTCAATCAAAAATTGATATTCAAGAATTGGATAAATGCTTTGAGTCTGATAAAGGCGATAATGTAGGGTTTGAAAATTTTAATTTATTGAATTTGGATAGAAATATCAAGGATACTGCAAATTCTTCATTTAAAGAATCAGAATTTGTTGGGAAATCCTTTTTAAATGTGAATAAAAATAGATTTAATAATGTTCAAGATGATACTGCTAGAAGTAAGATTAATATTGCTAGTATTAAGGTAGATTCTAAAAAGCTTGATCATTTGGTAAATCTTGTTGGAGAACTTGTTACAATACAATCAAAACTTTCAAAAGAGGCTGAAAATAGGAATAGTAATATTTTAAATTCAATATCAGCAGAGTTTTCTTTACTAATTAATGAACTTAGAGATTATACAACAGGGCTTAGAACAGTTCCTATTGAGATTTTGTTTGTAAAATTTCAAAGGATAGTAAAAGATTTATCTACTAATCTTGGTAAGTCAATTCTTTATCGTGCTTATGGGGGAGATACTGTTCTTGATAAAAGTATTATTGAAAAGCTTAATGAACCATTGGTTCACTTAATTCGCAATTCAATAGATCATGGGATTGAGTCTTCTGAAGAAAGAGAAAGGTTGGGGAAGGATCCTAAAGGTACTATTAAGCTTTCAGCATGTCAGTCTGGGGATTCTGTTATTGTTGTTATTGAAGATGATGGAAGAGGTCTTGATAAGAGTAAAATACTTAAAAAGGCCATAGAGCGCAATATAATTTCTGATTCAGCTGCCAAAACTTTATCAGATATTGATGTTTATAATTTGATTTTTGAGCCTGGATTTTCAACTGCAACTTCTGTTACTGATATATCAGGGCGTGGGGTTGGTATGGATGTTGTCAAGAAACAGGTTGAATCTTTAAGAGGGCATGTTGTACTTGAAAGTGAGCTTGGCAAATATACTAGAACTAAATTAATTTTTCCATTGACCTTGGCTATTATTGAAGGTTGGCTTGTTAGGGTAAAAGATGAGCACTTTATTATTCCTCTTTCTAATGTTGAGTCTTGCTTAGAATCTAATAAGTTGATTTCTCAAATAGATGGGGTTGAGACTAAAAACAATGTAATGAATTATAGGGGTAGCATGATTAGCTTTATTAGTCTTAGAGAGTTTTTTCAGGTTTCTGGCGGCAAGAGTATAAATGAGCAAGTCGTTGTTGTGAACACTAATAGTGGGAAAATGGGGATTGTGGTTGACGAAGTTTTAGGGCAACATCAAACCGTTATAAAAGCTTTAGGTAAAATTTATTCTCGAGTAGAAGGTGTTTCTGGAGCCACTATACTTGGCGATGGAAGTTTGGCTTTAGTTGTTGATATAGATGCAATAACCAAGCTTATAAGATAAAGAAATCTAAAATACAGATTTTTGGTTTTAAAGGTAAAAAAATATTAAAATATAACAATGAAGATATTAGTAATTGATATTCAAGGCCTTATAAAGCAGGTTTTTATTAGGGCTTTTTCTAAAGATAATGATGTTGAGATATTAAATGCTGGTTTTAATTCTTTGAATCTTATTAATGTATTTTTACAAAAGTTTCCAGATTTAGTTATTATTGATGAGAATACGGCAAGATCTAATTTTGGAAATTCTTTGAACAATGTTCTTAATAATATATCTCTTCCGGTTGTATTTATTGCGCAAAATGAAATGTTGCCAAATTTTGGATGTCTTGAGCAAAGTAAAGAAAAAGTTAAATTAATAATAAATAAGCTTAATTTCAAGCTTACAGTTGATTTATTTCGTAGCAAGTATTTGGCTTTAATAAAGCTGGAGTTAAAAAATCTAGGAAAAAATAAATTAATATCTTCTTATGAAGTTAAAAGGATTCATGCACCTGATTTTTCTAATCGTTCTAAAGCAGAATTGAGAGAAAATAGTTTAAATGATTCAAGTATAAGAAAAAGCTATAGAGCTTCTGATGTTATTAATTTTGCTCCTAAAAATGATCCGGATGTTGTTATTAAGTATCAAGGTCTTCTTAATAAGTACAAAACTGGTAAAATTATCGTTGTAGGCTCTTCAACAGGTGGTACAGAGGCGTTAAGAATTTTTTTAAGCTCTTTTAAAAAAGACTCCCCTCCAATTATTGTTGTTCAGCATATGCCGGGAGGATTTACAAGATCTTTTGCAAAAAACTTAAACAATGAGTTTGATATTGATATTAAAGAAGCCGAAGATGGAGACATTCTTCGTCCGGGTCTTGTAATAATTGCTAATGGAAGTTATCATTTGATTGTAAAATATGGTAGTGGGAATTATTTTGTAAATTTATTAGATGGACCTCTTGTTAGTAGACATAAGCCTTCTGTAAATGTACTTTTTAGGTCTGCCGCAATGTATGCAGGTTCTAATGCTATTGGAGTTATCCTTACGGGTATGGGAGATGATGGTGCTATTTGTATGCTTGAAATGAAACAAAATGGTGCTTATACTATTGCCCAAGATCAAGAGACTTCTGTTGTTTTTGGTATGCCAATGGAAGCTATAAAAATAGGGGCTGTAGACAAAATCCTTCCTTTAAGCAAAATAGCTGATCATGTTTTGAGGAGATCTTAGTAATGTATAACGACAGTAATGATTTTTTTGCCAATGATTATTTGGTGACCCTATTTTATAAACTTGAAGTTTTTGATGAGAATGCAAGGCATATTTATTCAAGTTTAAGCAAATCAATTCCTAAATTAATAGAAAAAATTTCTAAAGACTCGAAGGATTTATCTTTTAGTATTGACTTAATTTCTAATCTTGATCTTGACAATGATACTTCTTTGAATAATTTTATATCTAAAATTATAGGAGCATTAGATGATTTTGTTGCTTATTTTAATTCTTCAACAACTTCTCTTGAATCGCAATTTAGTATAATACAGAGCAAAGTTAAAGATATAGAAATACTCGAAGATGTGATTGAGAGGATGAAAAAAAGCTCTCTTGATATGGAAATAATGTCTATTAATACGTTAACAGTTGCCATGAGAGCTGGTAAGGCTGGCGGAGCTTTTTCTTATATTACTAGTGAAATTAAAGTTTTAACTCAATCTATGATCAAACAGGCAGATCAACTTACTAGCAAGGGGCGCGAAGTTAAAATTGGTCTAGATAGAGCTAAAAATCAAGTATATGAAAGCAATACGGCTGAAAATAAAATTCTTGAAGAATTTAGAGATAATTTAATGAAAAAAATAGATGCCTTTTCAGATGGAATAGGAAGTGTTATTGCTCTTTATGATGATATTTTAAAAGTTTTATTGGAATTTAAGTTTAAACTTGTAAATTCTATTTCTTATCTTCAGTTCCAAGACAGGCTAACTCAATCTTTGCAACATTTAAATATTATGTATTCTAATATTGATGTTTTTAAATTTAGAGATATAAGTGAGATTCAAAAATTAAAAATTTTATCAGTTTTTACTGATACATCAAAAGTTATAGTAAAAGATGTTCTTGAAAAGCTTGAAAAAAATTATACTGCTTTTGAAAAATTTATTGATACCTCTTTTAGTTCTATTCAAGCTATTAATGATTTAAGGTCTGATAATTCTTTATACATAGATATTCCTAAGATAATAGAACAATTTTCTAGCATTTTGTCTGATCTGCTTAGAAGAATTGATGATGTTGAGAAGAATAATTCTAATTTTTTGAATTTATATTATGAACAGGTTAAGCTTATAAAATCATTAGAGTTAATGTTTTCAAATATTTCAGCTATTTCTGCAAGGTTTCAAAATATTAATATAGCGTCAAAGATAGAAGTTGTCAAAAGATCAGAACTTAAAGCTATGGAAGGGAATATTTCAGAAATGTCGAAAATTATCAAAGAAATTGATTCTAATATCACCAAGGGAATAGAATTTTTAGATCAAATAATCTTTTTTCTTGAAAAAGTTGTTAAGGATTATGATAATAGATTCTATCTTGAAAAAAATTATTTTAATAAATTTAAAAAATTATTTATGGAAATTAAAAATGATATTTTTGATATTAAAAACGTAGCTATTGATAATATTTTGTCTTATGAAGTTTTTTCAATTGAATTTATGGAAATATTTGAAGAAATAAAATTAGAAGTCTACAATGTTAGGAATTTAAAAAATTCTCTTTTGGATATAGATAACTTTTTAAGCAATATGGAAAGTAAAATAAATTTTAATCTTAATTTAGAATTATCTAAAGCCGGAATTCAATCTGTTGAAATTGAAGATAAAGAATTTGTTAATAGAATTGCTAATAGATTTACTTTATTTGTTCATAAAAAGCACTTATTATCTTTAATAGAGGAAGCTAAAGATGTTCATTCTTTTGATGAAGGTAGTGTAATTTTGTTTTAATTTTTATATACTTTTTTGGGAGGGCTTTAGGAGAAAATTAGATGAAAAAAAGAATTTTGGTTATTGATGACAATAGGGCAATAAGGCAAAGTGTTGCTTATATTTTAGAACAAAATGGGTTTGGAGTCTCAGAAGCAAAGGATGGTTTAGAAGGGGTTTTAAAGTTTAAAGAAGCAGTTGGACAAGGAGATAAAGATTTTGACCTTGTTATTACAGATATTAACATGCCTAATTTAGATGGTATTGGTGTTATTAAGCAGATAAGAGAATTTGGCAGCTTTGTTCCCATACTAGTTCTTACTACTGAATCTGAGCAATCTAAGGTTGATGAGGGGCGTAAAGCAGGTGCTACTGGTTGGCTTGTTAAGCCTTTTAATCCTGAGGCTTTAATGAAAACAATCTCAAAGATATTTTAAGTTTTTATTTACAATTAATTTGTAGACTTTAAAGTTTTATTATATATTAAAATGATTTTTAATATGTTATTTTAATATAAAGATAGCATATTGAAGAAGGTATTTATATTGTAATAATACTAAATTTTACTTAAAAGGATCAATTATTGTATATTAATGCTCGGCAATTTTTAAGTTTTTAAAAAAGCAATAGATTACCGGTAGTCGGAGTCGAACCGACACGAAGTTGCCCTCATCAGATTTTGAGTCTGACGCGTCTACCAATTCCGCCATACCGGTATTAACTTTTATTTTACTATAACAGTACCAAAAAAATCATTATTTTTGTTAAAAACTTTTTCTAAGTTTTTAATATTATTTCCATTTACTATGTAAAGGGTAAGTCCAAGTTTTGAAGAGAGCTTTGTTGCTATTGGATCAAAAGGTAAATTTGAGCCTGGATTCCACTTTTGACCCACAATATTTTGTAATTGTTTCCAATTTAATTTTTTAAAAGCTGTTGCGTTTTTAAATTTTTTTGGATCTTTATCATAAACTTGACTTACGTTTGTTATATTTATGATATCTTTTTTCTTAAATTTTTCTGCAAATTTTACGGCAATGTAATCTGTTGAAAATCCCGATTTCCAGCCAGAAGCAATTAGTATTTTCCCTTTAAAAGAAAAATTTTTTAAAGGATTAGTTACAATTTTGTCTTTACAAAGGGGATTCATTACTTTACATAGAAATTCTGCATTCAACTTTGTTGACATTATTCCGATCTCATCAAGTTCACGAACTTTAAAATCGGGATTGATTTTTTTATAGGCGTCTTGGTATTCTCTTGCAACTTTCCCTCCACCAACTATTAAAATGATTTTTCTTTTTTCATTTTCTAGTAACCATTTGAAAACAAAGTTTTTAAAGTTTTTAATAAATTCTATGTTGATTTGATTTGAATTTATTACTCCTCCTCCAAGACTTATTATTTCAAGCATTCAAGCTCCTTATTTAGGTTAATATTTTTTAAATTTTTACTTTTAACAATATAACAATTTCTGCTAAACTTTTCATTAAAAATAAGTTTAAAACAATACAAACTTGTTAATTATATATTACAATTTAATTGTTATGCAAAAAATTAAAAGAATTTATTGGTAAGTTTTTTAGTTTTGGTTTTACTTAGCAGTTTTTATTTTGGAGGATATTGTGCATAAGTATAAAGTTTCTGTTATTATTTGTTTTTTTAATTCGGCTGAAACTCTTGATGCAATGATAAAGGATGCTGTTAATCAAACATTAAAAGATAAAGAAATTATATTAATTAATGATGGTTCTTATGATAATAGTTTAGAGATAGCAGAAAAATATGCTGATAAGTATAGCTTTATTAAAATTTTTAGTCAAAAAAATATGGGGCTTCCTGCTTCTAGGGATAGGGGACTTTCTGAGGCTCAAGGGGAATATGTTATTTATTGGGATAGTGATGATTCTGTAGAGAGTACTATGCTTGAAGTTTTATATAATAGGGCAAAGGCAGACAATTCTGATATTGTGTGCTCGCAATTTTATATTTATTTTCTTGCAATAAATGTAAAAAGAAAATCTCTGCTTCCTTTTCCCAATTATCCATTAACAGGTAAGGAAGCATTTAAAAATTTGCTTTTTACTGTCTATGCAACTTTTGGAAAGAAGAATTTTGTTGTTGGAACGTTATGGGATAAATTAATTAGACGAGAATTAATCTTAAAAAATAATATTCGTCAGCAAAATGTAGTATTTGAAGATATAGTTTTTGTTATGCAAATTTTTTTAAAAGCCTCTAAGGTTTCTTTTGTAAATAATTATTTTTATACTAATTTCCAAAGAATGGGAAGTATGAGCTCTTCTATTAGTGTTTTACATAAAGCTAAATTATCTCTTAATATAATAGAAACTTTGTTAAAAAAAGAAGGTGTTTTTAACGAATATCAACATTTATATAAAAGATTTTTCTTGCAATTTTACTATTTTATTTCTTTTAAGCAGGTTTATATTATTGGTTGGAATATTTCAGATAAACTTGTTTATAGGGCTTACAAAGAAAAGCTTATTTCTGTTCTTGATGAGATTAAGGGATTGTCTGAATTTCAAGATTATTATGAATATTTAAAAAATTTTAGATTTAACGAAATTCAAATTTTGCCTAGGATTATGCTAAAAATTTGGAATTTTAGTTCAAAACTTTATGTAAATTTTTCTATATTTATTTATAAGTTGTTTATAAAAAATTGAATTTATAGTTTTTAGGGGGAAGTAATTAATTTTTTTATATTTTGATCTTTAATATTAAAGGGAGTATTTATGGCTATTGAAGTTGTTAATGTAAGCTTTTCCTATAAGGGAAAAGAAGTTTACTCGAATTTAAATTTAAACATCAAGACCCCCCAAGCTTATTTGCTTCTTGGCAAAAATGGAATTGGAAAAACAACTTTGCTTAAACTTATAAGTGGGCTTTTAGAGCCACTAAAAGGAAAGATTTTATTCAACTCTTTAGCAGCTTTTCCAAGAGATCCTTTGAATTTAGTAAATTTATTTTTTGTTCCTGAAGAATTTTCACTTCCTAGATTGTCTTTGGCTGAATATAGCAAAGCTTTATCTAGATTTTATCCAAATTTTAATAATTCGGATTTTGAAAAATATTTATTAGATTTTAATCTGGATATTTCTCTTGATTTGTCTTCAGCCTCTTTTGGACAAAAGAAAAAAAGTATTATTGCATTTTCTCTAGCCACAAATGTTTCTTGTTTATTATTTGACGAGCCAACAAATAGTCTTGATATTGTTTCAAAAAATGCTTTTAGAAATGTGCTTTCTAATTTAAATGATAGAGTCATTTTTATCACAGGTCACAATGTAAGGGATTTGACAGGAATTATAGATTATTTAATTATTGTTGGAGAAAAGTCAATTCTTTTTTCTAATTCAGTATCTTATATTAATAAAAATTATAAGATTAAAATTATCAGCGAACTTAATGGTAATGAATTATATTATGAGAAAAATAAAGATGGGTTTAAAGCGCTTTATTTTGAGAGCAGCAATGGAGCTGAGATTGTTGATATTGAATTTTTCTTTTTATATGTTACTGAAAATAAAAGTAGGGGCAATAAAAGATGTTTAGCTTGAAAAGATTTTTAAATTTATTTCATTTTGATTTTTTTTATAATAAAAAATTCTATATTTTATTGATAGTTAAAATTTTAGGAATGATATTTATATCTTATTTGCTTGTTAGATTTTATTTTAATTTTGCAGCAACTGATTTTTTAAGATTTTTTGTTCCTAAGATTATGGTTTTAGCCTTGATTATATCAATGTTTGCTATGTGCGATTACTACAAAGTAATTCACGATCCGTTTAGAAATATTCTTTATTTATCTTTGCCTGTTTCAACTTTTGAACGTTATTTTTTCAACTTAATTAAATATCTATTTGCGCTGCCTTTGATTTTAATATTTTTTTATTATTTTGGGCTTAATATTTTTTTATTTCTAGATGGTGCATTTTTTGCAAGAGAAGAGAATGCTGTCTTTTTAGAATTAAGGTATCTTTCTGATTTTTTCTTTTTTAGGTATTTTAATTTTTTATCTATTTTTCCAATCTTCATGTTTTTTAGAATGTCTTTTAAGACACATCCTTTTGTTAAGGTTTTAATATTTTTTTTAGGAACTATTGTTTTACTGCTTTCTTTTATGTCTTTTCTTTATTTGGTTTTTAAATATTCACCATGTTCTTTAGATTTAATTTTTTCTTTTGATAGATTTTTAGGTGATTTTTTTTTAAAAATAGTTTATAGTTCGGCATTTTTTTTATATTTAGCTTCATATTTTAAAATAGTAGAGTTTGGAAGTATTAGAAAAAAGAGCAATTTGTTTGCTATTTTAGGATTTTTAATTTTTTTAGCAATGTTTAATTATTACTATTTAACTAAAGGCTCATTATATTGCTTTGTTAAGTATGATTAAAATGGTTAAAAAAAGATTTAAAATAAGGGCTTAAAAATAGCTTTTTGGCTTGAGTATTAATAATTTTTATTTTAGCAAGTAAGTATGTTTTATATTTTATTTATGTGTTCTTTTTAAGTGAAAGCTTAATTGATTTGAAATTTAAAGGTTTAATTTTGGGGTATACATGAAAAAAAACTTAAAGATTTTAGTAATAACAGGAGGCGTGATCTCTGGGATTGGCAAAGGAGTTACATCGGCAAGTATTGCAAGGTTGTTTAGATATGATTTTAAGGTTACTCCCATTAAATGTGATGGATATTTAAATACTGATCCTGGGACTATTAATCCTGTTGAGCATGGAGAAGTTTTTGTACTTGATGATGGAGGAGAGGTTGATATGGACTTTGGCCATTATGAGAGGTTTTTAAATCTTAATGCGAAGTCTAGCTGGAACATTACAATGGGCAAAATATACAAAAAGATACTTGAAAATGAGCGAAAGGGTAAATATTTGGGAAGAACGGTTCAGCTTATTCCTCATGTTACTGATGAGATCAAGTCTACAATTTTTCAGATTGCAAGTTCTGAAAATAGCGAGATGTTGATAATTGAAATTGGTGGAACTGTAGGGGATATGGAAAATATTTTATTTATTGAAACAGTAAGGCAAATAAGGCATGAGATTGGAAGTTGCAATATTTCTTTTATTCATTTAACTTATGTGCCAAGTCCGGTCGGAATTAATGAGCAAAAATCTAAACCTACTCAACAGAGTGTTAAAACTTTAAATAAAGCAGGCATTTTTCCGGATCTGATTATTGCTAGAAGTTCTCAAGTATTAACAGATCAAATCAGAAAAAAAGTAGCAATGTTTTGTAATGTTGAGAGCGCTTGTATTATTGATAATGTTGATGTTTCTAGTATTTATGAAATTCCTATATCTTTTTACAAACAAGGTGTACATGAGATTTTAAGTTCTAAGTTGAATATTAAGGTTGATCCAAAAATAGAAGAGCTTTCAAAGCTTGTAGGAGTTATAAAATCTAATTTTTTTGTGCCTAAAAAAATTATTAATATTGCTATTTGTGGTAAATATGCTGAACTTGATGATTCTTATGCGTCAATTAGAGAGTCTTTGGTCCATGTTGGAGCTAATTTAGATTTACTTATTAAAAGTGCCCTAATTGATTCCAATGATTTAAATGAAGCTTGTTTAAAGCAGTTTGATGGCATTATTGTTCCTGGCGGTTTTGGAGGGAAAGGATATGAAGGTAAAATTATTGCTATTAAATATGCTAGGGAGAATAATATTCCATTTCTTGGAATTTGTCTTGGCTTGCAGCTTGCTGTAATAGAATTTGCTCGCAATGTTTGTGGAATACTTGATGCTGATACGGAGGAAAATTTAGCAAAAGATAAACCCTTAAAAAGCCCTGTTATTCATTTACTTCCCGATCAAAAGGGAATTAAAGATAAGGGTGCTACAATGAGGCTTGGAGGGTATCCTGTAATTCTTAAAAAGAATACAATAGCGTTTAAGCTTTATGGTCAAGACAGGATAATTGAAAGATTTAGACATAGGTATGAAGTTAATAATGATTATATAGATTTATTTGAAAAGAATGGACTTATAGTATCTGGATTTTCAAGCGATTTTAAAATAGCAAAATTAATAGAAATTCCCAAAAATAAATTTTTTATAGCTTGTCAATTTCATCCAGAACTTATTACAAGAATAGAAAATCCAGCCAAGCTTTTTTTAGGGTTAATTAAAGCTTGTATTTGATTGTCTGTTTATTTACTTAGTGAGTAGGTAGGTTTTCAAAATTGATGTTTGTAGTGTTTTCAAATTGTAATATTTTGTAGCTTAAAAATAATTTAGAGAATGTGGTTAGTAATAATATTATTAAAAGGTCAAAAAAAGCATTAGCTATTGTTAAATTGAATGGCATTTTTTCATAGATTATATCGTTTATTACCTTAGGTAGGCTAAATGCAAGCCAAGTTATGCTAGATATTAGTATTGCAGACAATATATTATAATTTAAGTCTGTCAAGCTTTCAAGAGAGTTGTTAGTTAGGGTTATTAAATTGTTGAATAAATTGATAAGAGCGTTGATTAAAAAACTTTGTAGTAAATGATTGAAAGCTAAAACCATAATAACAATTATTTTGTATTGATTGTTTTGAGTAGTTAATATATTGACATTGCCGATTATTTTTTTTAATAATACTTTTCGGTATATTATTTCTAATAATATTTTAAATAAAGTTATACTGAATATTAATATTAAATTAATATTTGAAAACATAAATTTGATTAACATAATTTCTCCCTTCATTTTAGCTAATGATTTAATTATAATTAGTATATAATCAGATGTTTTGATTTTTTATTATACTTGTATTTTATTATACTTGTATTTTATTATACTTGTATTTTATTATACTTGTATTTTATTATACTTGTATTTTATTATACTTGTACAATAGTTTTAATTTTTGGCAATTTTTATTAGGAGGATTGGATGAAAGAAGAAGACATTAGAAAGACAATTTTAATGAAAAGACTAGTTAAATATTTTTTCGATGAGCTTAAATATAGAATGAAGATTCCTTGTCTTAGGATCAATAACAAAGAAATGAGTACTAAGTACATACTTCTCAATCTTTTTAGGAAAATTGCAAATCTTTCTTTTAATAAGCAATATGAGATAGAAGAGCAGTTTGCTCTTGAGGTTGGAGAGAGAGTTGTTCTTACGGATGCTGTTTTGATTAAAAGAATTGACCATGAAAGATGTGTTATTGTTGGCATTATTGAAGCAAAAACTGATCAAGTTGATCTTGATTATGAATTTAATAGATTTTTTCTTCAAGAGAAAAAAAACAATGTTCTTTTTTGGCAGCCCAAAAAAGTTATTCTTAAGCAGGATGATAAATTATTGACAACAGGATCAGACGATATTTTTAATTTTGATAATGATTTTAACCTGCCAAAAGTTAAGGTTAAATTAGAGGAGTTTATTAATATTTTCTTATGTTTTTTTTCTTACAGAGATGCTCTTTTTGAGTATAATGAGGTTAGTGGGCGTTACTCTTGGATAAAAAGAAGTAAATAAAATTTAATATTGGTTGTAAATTTAATTAAATGGGGAGAATGATTTGTATCTTTAGATGGTTTTATGGTTTAAGGTGAGACTTAAGCTTATCTCAAAGTGTTAATTTTTACTATTTAAATGTAAAAACATTTTTTGCTTATTGAAGTATTTAATTTGATATTAAAGTTGGAATAATGTGTCAAATTAAGTACTTGTTGCTCTATTCAAAAAAAAAAAAATATGGTAGAATCCCTTTATGAAAAAATTTTCGTTTTTAAAGAAAAAGAAAGAAAAAGCTTTTGATTCAAGACTTTTAAATATTGTCGATAATGACAAAAAAGATTTGAGTATGTATGAATATAAAGCCCCTGTTAAGGAAATGCTAAAGGGATTTTATCATACTAAAGCTTCCATTGCTACTTTAAAAGTAGGATTTGAGTCATTACAAAGAATTTTGTTTTCTGGAATAGAAGATTTTGATAATATATTTTCTGTTCTTGTTAAGATGACAAATAATGCCCGTGATCAGATAGGCCTTATTTTTAGTGATCTTGATAAAAATAATAAGGAAAAGCTAAATCAAATATCTTCTGTTATTATTGGAATTCAAGGAAGCTTAGAAACAATAAGTAGTTTTCTGGGTGCTACCAATATGATTTCTCTTAATGCAAAGCTTGAAGCTGCAAGAGCTAAAGAATATGGTAAAGGATTTTCTGTTGTTGCAGATGAGATTAAGCGACTTTCTGATCAGGCAAAAGGTGTTATGAATATGATTTCTGTAAAGGAAATTGAGGAGGTTTCTAAAGATTTAATTTCTCATAACCTTAAGGATTTGCAGATTGATATTGATAAGTTCTTTGCTGAGATTCTTGAACAGCTTAATTATCTTGAGGGTATATTCAAGCGCTTTTCAAGAAGTCAAGAGGAATTTTCTTCATTGATTGAAAATCTTGAGAGCATAGATGCTAGTATGGTTTATTATTCAAAAAACTGTGATTCTTTGATTAGTTCTGATACTTTTGTGCTTTCTAATGATGAATTTTTAAAAGAGCTAGAATTTATTATCTCAGAGCAGTTTTCTTGGATGAATAACTTGAGATTAATTGTTGAAGGGCAAAGGGCAGTATTCGTTCAAGCGGATGCTTCCAAGCATGGGTTTGGATTGTTTTATAAAGGATTGTCCCCCAAAAATGAGGCTGTTAAACAGTTGTGGGAAGAAGTATATATCCCTTATTTAAATATTAATAAGTTTGCAGCTGAAATTTTAATTATATTTAGGGTGGAGAATTGTAATGATAGTAGTTTAAGGCAAGCTAAAGATTTTTTGTCTCAAGCTGAGAGTTTATCCGAAGAAATTGTCAGAAAATTTGAGCACATTAAAAAAATGGTAATTGAATTAGATAATCAAGGAATTAATATTTTTTCTTGATTGTTTTAATAAAGGTTGTTGGAATAATTTAGATTAGAGATTTAAAATTATTGTGGCCTTTTAAATTTTTATTTATTTGGCTATGGTTTGTTAAAAATCAAGTTTTATTTTGATAGAATAATTTTAGGTATGAGTTTTAGGGCTAAGTTTATTCATCTCCATGTTCATTCAGATTATTCTCTTTTAGATGGAGCTGCAAAAATATCAGATATTATATCAAAAGCAAAAAAATGCAATATGTCTCATATTGCATTAACAGATCATGGGAATCTTTTTGGAGCTATTAAATTTTATAAAGAAGCTAAAAAAGCAGGAATTAAGCCAATAATTGGCATTGAAGCTTATATGGCAAAAACTTCTAAGTTTTTAAAAAAACACGACGATCTTGGAAAAATGTCTTATCATTTAATTTTGCTTGCCAAGAATGAGCTGGGTTATAAAAACCTATTAAAGTTAACAAGTATTTCTTATCTTGAAGGGTTTTATTATCGCCCAAGAATAGATAAAGAGGATCTTGAAAAATATTCAGAAGGATTGATTTGTACTTCAGCTTGCATTGGAGGACTCATTCCAAGGCTTATTTTGGCTAATAGATTTGAAGATGCCAAAAATGAAATTCTTTGGTTTAAAAAAGTTTTTGGTAATGATTTTTATCTTGAACTTCAAAGGCATGGCATTAAAGCTCAAGACATTGTGAATGAAAGGTTGGTTGAGTATTCTAGGGAACTTGGAGTTCCTTTAACAGTAGCTAATGATTCTCATTATGTTAATAGAGAAGATGCAGTTGCTCAAGACATCATTGTTTGCATTGGCACTGGCTCTAAGAAAAGCGATGAGAATAGATTGAAAATGGAGACCAATGAATTTTATATTAAATCTCAAGAGGAAATGTGTGAACTTTTTAATGATTTGCCTGAAGCTTTAGAAAATACTGTAAGGATTGCAGAAAAGTGTGATGATTTTAAAATAACTTTTCCAGGGCCTATTTTGCCTGATTATCAAATTCCTATTGAATTTAATACTCTTGGTGAATATTTAGAATATCTCACCCTTGAAGGTTTAAAGTTTAGATATAAAACTTTGACAAGCAAAATAAAAGATAGAGCTTTTTATGAATTGAGCGTGATAATTAGAATGGGGTTTGAAGGCTATTTTTTGATTGTTTGGGATTTTATTAAATTTGCTCATGATAACGATATTCCTGTTGGAGCTGGGCGTGGTTCTGGTGCTGGTTCAATTGTAGCTTATGCTCTTAGAATTACTGATATTGATCCTTTAAAGTATAATTTGCTTTTTGAGAGATTTTTAAATCCTGAGCGTATTTCTATGCCCGATTTTGATATTGATTTTTGTTTTGAAGGCAGAGATGAGATTATAAAATATGTTACCAATAAATATGGAGAAGATAAGGTAGCTCAAATAATTACTTTTGGAACCTTGAAGCCTAAAGCTGTAGTTAAAGACGTAGCTAGAGTTTTAGATATTCCATTTGCCGAATCGAATGAACTTACCAAGTTTATTCCTGATGGGCCTAAAGTTTCTTTAAAAGAGGTTTTAGATGACAATTCTTTAAAAGAATATTTTACTAGCAAGCCTGTTTATAAAGAATTAATGGATGCTGCATTGGTTCTTGAAGGAATGAATAGGCATGCTTCAACTCATGCTGCAGGAATTGTAATTTCTAAAACCCCTTTAACCGATTATGTGCCTCTTTATAAGGATTATAAGCAAGGTTCTGTTTCTACTCAATATACAATGGATTTGCTTGAAGAATGTGGACTTGTTAAAATGGATTTTCTTGGTTTGAAAACATTAACTTTAATAAAAAATGCAGAAAATCTTATTAGAAGTGTAAATCCCGATTTTAAAATAAAAAATATTCCAGATAATGATGTTAATACTTTTAAGATGCTAGGAGAGGGGAAAAGTGCTTCTGTTTTTCAATTTGAATCTGAGGGAATGCAGCAAATTCTAAAAGACGCAAAGCCTGATAATATTGAAGATTTAATAGCCTTAAATGCTCTTTATAGGCCGGGTCCTATGCAATTTATTCCCCAATTTATTGCTGCTAAAAAAGGTACTAAAAGAATTAAGTATCCTCATCCAGATTTAAAGGAGGTTTTAAAACCAACTTATGGAGTTATTGTTTATCAAGAACAAGTAATGGAAGTTGCAAAAATAATTGGAGGGTTTTCTCTTGGCAAGGCCGATATTTTAAGACGTGCTATGGGCAAAAAGAAAGAAGACGAGATGGATGAGATGAAGGTCGACTTTTTAAGAGGTGCTGTTGAGAAAGGGTATGACAAAGAAATTGCTAGTGAAATTTTTGAACTTTTAAAGCCTTTTTCAGGGTATGGATTTAATAAATCGCATGCAGCAGCGTATTCTTTAATAGCGTATCAAACCGCGTATCTTAAGGCTAATTATCCTGAGTATTTTATGGCTGCCAACTTAACAAATGAAATCAATAATAATGATAAACTTTCTTATTACATTGAGGAATCAAAAGCTATAGGTATAAACGTTCTCAAGCCCGATATAAATCAATCATTTAGAGAATTTCGTGTAACTGACTCTGGAATTTCTTATGGACTTAATGGGATTAAAAATCTTGGAGGAATTGTTGTTGATTTAATAATTGACGAAAGAGAAAAAAACGGCAAATATAGTTCTTTTGAGGATTTTATCAGACGTGTAGATAATAAAGTAATTAATAAGAAATTTTTAGAATCTGCAATAAAATCTGGACTTTTTGATAGTTTGGATCAAAATAGAAAAACTTTGTTTGAAAATCTTGATCGCTTGGTTGATGTTGTTTTAGAAGATAAAAATAATAAAAAGCTTGGTCAGAATAGTTTATTTGATGTTCTTGAAAGTCAAGATCCAATTCAGCAAAATTTTAATTATCAGGTTTTCAAAGAATATTCTTATTCTGAGCTTTTAGGATTTGAAAAAGAACTTTTAGGATTTTATGTGTCGGGTCATCCTCTTGATCCTTATAAAAAGGCAATTAATAGTTTTTCTAGTTTAAATGTTTTAAAAGATCTTGCTGCAAAAAAAGATAGCATTGTCCAATTTTCTGGTATTTTAAATTCAGTAAAAGTTATTCAAACCAAAAGAAATAATGCAAAAATGGCTTTTGGAGTTATTGAAGATTTTAAAGGTGCAATAGATATTGTAGTTTTTACAGAAAGTTATGAGAAATATAAGAATTTTTTACTTGAAGGTAATGTTATTGGGGTTATAGGTAGGCTTACGTTTAACAGAGATAAATTTTCGATTGTAGTTGAAAAAGTTGTAAGTATTGAGAAATTCTCTGAAGATAAAGTAAATAATATTCATATTAAATTTTTAAATAATAAATTAAATGACTTGCAATTACTTAATTCTTTAAAAGAGAGTATAAGTAATTTTGAGGATAATTCTGGATTTTCAAATGTTTACTTTTATTTAAGGGAGAATGGTAAGGATTTAAAATTAAAAATGAATTCAATTTTAAATTTTGAGCCAGATGAAGATAAGCTTGATAAGTTGAGAAAGTGTATGATAGTTGAAGATGTTTGGGTTGACTAGGAGGTTCTGTGTTAGTTGTTTTAATAGAAACTTTAATGGTATTTTTGCAAATTTATAGGATTTTAATTTTAATTAGGATTATCCTTAGCTGGCTTGTGTCTTCAGGAATTAGTACTAATGCGTTTTTCAGATTTATACATATTGTAACAGAGCCATTTTTATCTTTTTTCAGAAGAATTCCTTTTTTTACATTTGGTATGTTTGATTTTTCTCCAATTGCAGCTTTAATAACTCTAACTATTTTTGAAAGAATGTTAGCTTATGGGAATTATAAGCTTTCTACATTTATTATTTTATTTATTGTTGAAGTTTGGGGAATATTTAGAAGCATTTTTATTGCTACAGTTTTCTTTTTATTATTGAGATTGTTATTATTGCTTTTAAATTTGTTTCAAGGTTCAGACTTTTTAAAAACAGTCGATTCATTTTTACTTCCTTTATCCACTAGGATAAGTGGTGTAGTCACCGACAAACATATGTCTTATATTTCTCGTTTAATTGTTGGTAGCGCTTTAATAATAGCATTTATCATCATTATTGAACAAGTTGTATTTGCTATTGTATCTTTAGAAAGATATTTACCTTTTTAAGGAGATTAAAATGTTTTTACATGAGTTTGAGTATGAGCTTAAAGGTATAGGTGGTCTTGGTGAGAAAGGGGTTGAAAGATTAAAAAATCTACAAATTTTAAATGTTAAAGATCTTATTGAGTTTTTCCCTATAAAATATGAGGATCGTAAAAATATACAAACTTTTCCAGATTTTTCTAAGGCTAAAAGTTGTGATATGATGACGGTGTTCACTGTTGTTGGGCATAAAAAATTTGGGGATAGTTCTAAAAAAAATTTAAAGTTAACAGCTAGAAGTGTAAATGATGAGCATTTCGAAATTTTACTTTTCAATAGAGCTTTTTTAGAGAATGTTTTTAAAATAGATAAAAAATTCTATATTTATTCTAAATTTACTTATAACGATTATAGTGGTTTGTGGAGTTGTTCTAATTTTGACAGTGAGGTTTTTAGTGATAATCCTGAAAGGTTTAAAAAAATTTTTCCAGTTTATTCTTTGACAGAAGGATTAACATCAAAGAAGATTTCGTTATACGTAAAGGAAGCTCTTGAATATTTTTTTAAGTTTGGTCAAACAGATATTCCTAAATTTTTAATGGAAAAGTATTCTTTGCTATCTTTAGGTGATGCTTTAAAAGAGATTCATTTTCCAAGTTCATTAGAAATGCTTGAAAAGGCAAAAAAAACTTTAATTCACAGAGAAATTTTCTTGCTTCAGTTTTTTTCAAGGTATAGATCTTCTAAGGCTCTTTTCCGAGAAAAAAAACATTTATCAAGAGATTTACTTGAGAGAGTTGTTTCAAGCCTGCCTTTTGAACTTACAGAAGATCAAAAAATTTCTGTTGACGAGATATTCTCAGATCTTGGCTCTTCTAGGCCAATGAATAGATTGCTTCAAGGTGATGTTGGAAGTGGTAAAACCCTTGTTGCTTTGCTTTCAGGGCTTCCGTTAATTGAAGCTGGATATCAGGTGGCGTTTATGGTTCCTACCGATCTTTTGGCTCGTCAACATTATGATAATTTATCCAACATATTGTCGTCTTTTAACGTTTCAGTGACTCTTTTAACCGGTAGTTTAAAAAAAAGAGATAAGGAACAAGTGCTGGAAAATATTAAAAGTGGAACTTCTGGTTTAATAGTTGGAACTCATTCTATTTTTTACGAAAGTACAGAATTTAAAAAATTAGCATATGTTATCATTGACGAGCAGCATAAATTTGGAGTTGCTCAAAGAGAAGAACTTAAAAATAAAGGAGAAGGGGTAGATATGCTTCTAATGTCTGCAACACCTATTCCTAGAAGCTTTGCGTTAACACTTTTTGGCGATCTTGAAGTTTCGTTTATTAAAACCTTGCCTAAGGGGCGTTTGCCTATTACTACCTATTTAGCAAAACATGGTAATGAAGATAAAGTTTATGAGTTTTTAAGAAAAGAGCTTTCAAAGGGTCATCAGGTTTATTTTGTTTATCCATTAATTTCATCTTCGGAAAAATTTGAATTAAAAGATGTTAATAATATGTATTTAAAATTGAAGGAAGTATTTAGCGAATATGTTGTTGAGATGCTTCATTCTAAGTTACCATCTGATTTAAAAGAAGAAATTATGAAAAATTTTTATTCTAAAAAAGTAGATATTTTGGTGGCTACTAGCGTTATTGAGGTTGGAATTGATTGTCCAAATGCAACTTGTATGGTGGTAGAGCATGCTGAGCGTTTTGGACTTTCTACTTTGCATCAAATTAGAGGCCGTATTGGTAGAAGTAATTTGCAATCTTTTTTCTTTTTACTTTATAAAGAGCCTCTGACAAGTACTGGAAAATTTCGATTAAAAACCATAAAAGAAAATTTGGATGGATTTAAAATAGCAGAAGAAGATTTAAGGTTAAGAGGGCCTGGTAATTTATTTGGGCTTGAGCAAGCAGGGTATTTAAAATTAAAAATAGCTAATTTTGCTGATGATAGAGATATCATAGTTTTGATTCGAGAAGAGCTCAACTTATTTTTTCATGATAATTCTGCTTACGATAAGTTTGATATTGATTTGCTAGACAATCTTTTTTGTTCTTATTTGAACGTCGGAAGAAGTATTTAGTTTGTGTACTTTTCAATTAAGTTAATAAGATTTGTTTTGTTATGATTCCAGAATTCAAGAAGCTTATATTGTAGATTATTGAAATATTTTTTCTGAATAAAGCATGGCTTGGGGCCTATGTATAAGTAGTGCCAAGGCTCTGCTTTATATCCAGTTTCTATTTCGGATCCTTTTGGGTAGGAAAGAGAAAATCCATATTTTAAAGAATTTTCGTAAAGCCATTTTCCTTCTTTTGTGTTTAGCAAATTATCATCTAGATTTATAAAATCTATTGCTGTTCCCATCTGATGTTGAGAATGACCTGGAATTGCTGATTGAGTTTCTGCAACTTTTCTGCCATAAGTTTTTACATTGTAATCAAATAAAAATTTTTGGTATTCTCGAGTTCTATAAGCAGATTTGATTTTAATTTCAATTCCATTTTTTTTTGCATCTGTTATTAGTTGAATTAAATCTTTAATTAAGATTCTTCTTGCTCGAAGAGTTTTTTTCCCAAGATTCTTAAGATTTTTAAAATCATTAACATTTACCAGATCAGATATTTTATAATCTACAGGAATTGGTATTTTTTTATTTATTAGAGTTAAGAGATTGTTTTTTTCTGCATTTACTAAAGGCTTTATTTCTTTTAAGAACCGAATGGGATTTTTTTCAATAAAGTTTTTAGACTGTTCATTCATTGTTTTGGTAATCTCTAATAATATTTTTAAGTCTTTTTTTGAAATGCCGTTGGCGAACAAAGACAGTTTAATAAGTAGAAGCAATAAAACATAAATTGATTTCATAATATTTAATTATAGTATATTTTAGTATAATTAAATAATTAATTCTAATTATTTAATTATATATATGTATATTCTAGATTGGGTTAAACTTAGTTAAAAGGAATAAATAAAGGAGAGTTTGTACAGGGAATATGATCAAAAAGTTTAAAAATTATGATCAGATAATAAAAGAGCTATTTGTTATAGCTATTCCTACGGCTTTTGAATCGCTTTTATTTCAAATGGTAACTTTTTTTGATAATTTTATGATCTCTTATTTAGGTTCTTTTCACGTTACAGGGGTTTCTTTAGCAAATAGAGTAACTTTTCTTTTTTTTATTATTGTGTTTGGACTTGGTACAGCTTTAAGCGCTTATGTGTCTCAAGCAATTGCAAAAAAGAAGCTTCTTCAAATAAAACAATCTTTTGCCTATATGTTATCAATTGGAACTACAGTGGGAATAATTTTTTTTATTTTTTCATTTTTTTTTCCAAAAAACATTATCAAACTATTTACAAATAATCAGAGTTCTTTAAATTTTGGATCAGAGTATTTAAAAATTATTTCATGGTCTTATTTATTAATGGCATATTCTTTTTTATCAGCTATGGGGTTTAAAAGTGCTAAAGAGGTAAAAACACCTTTATATGTTACTTCTATTGTTGTTTTAATAAATATTGTTTTTAATTATATTTTTATTTTTGGTTTGAGCATGGGAATAAAAGGTGCTGCATATGCCACTGTGCTTGCTAGGATTGTTGAGTTTGTTTTTTACTTTTTATATAGACTTTTAAGTAATAATTCATATTATCGGATTAAGTTTAGCGATTTTTTTGTTTCAAAGATAGTTGCTAGAGCTAATTTGAAACTAATTATACCTGTTTTATCTCATGAAATTTTTTGGGTCTTGAGCATAACTATTTTGCATGCATTTTATGCTCGTGTTGGGAGCATTGAATATGCTTCATTTGCTGTTGCATCAAATCTTTTTGACATTTGTTTTGTATTGCTTCATGGCGTGGGACTTGCAACAGGTGTTGTTATTGGGCATTTAATGATTTATGATAAGAAACATGTTAGGTTGGTTGGATTTTTTTTATCTTTTGTAGGCTTTCTTTTAGGCATTTTTGTAGTTATTTTACTTATTGGAATATCGAGTTTTGCACCTTATATTTTTAGTAATTTAAATTCTCCTAGACTTGTTAGTGTTTTTATTTACGTTTTTGCAAGCAGTGTAGTTTTTAAAGCTTTTACGGCGCAAGTTCTTGTTGGAGTTTTTAGGGCTAGTGGTATACCAAATGTTTGTTTTTTTATTGAATCAGGAGTAATTGTTTTTTATACGCTTCCAGCTGCTTATTTATTAGTGTTTTATACAAATTTAAGTTTACCAATAGTGGTTTTTATTGTAAATGCAGAAGAGATCATTAAAAACGTATTTATTATAATTGAATTTTTTCACGATGATTGGATACGGGAGATTGATTATGAAGAGCTTGATTGATTATGGGATAGTATGATATATTTGGCGTTAATAAAAATTTTAATAATCTTAATGAATCTAGAATTCATTAAGATTGTATTGCTTTAAAAGCAATTCCTTTTGTTTTATCGTAGTGTTTTAGTAGTTTATTTGCAAAAATCTTGATTTTTATTTGGAGAAATTTATGTATTCATTAAGCGTGTTTAAAAAAGATAAAATTTATAAAAATCTTTTAAAAATTGCAATTCCAACCGCTATTGAGTTTTTTTTATTTAATTTTATTTCTCTTACAGATAATGCTATGGTTGCATATATTGGGGATTATCCTGTTGCAGGAGTTTCTCTTGCAAATAAATTTTTCGAACTTTTTGTTACTATTGGGTTTGCCATGGTAGGAGCTTATAATATAATTGCCACAAGGCAATACAATCGAGGCGATTTTAAGAGTTTTAGGAATACATTTTTTATTAGTATATTAATTATTATTTTATTTTCTTTTCCATTTATATTGATTTCTAGAGTGAATCCTTTTTTTTTACTTAGATTAATTTCTAATGATGTGCAGGCAGTTTATTATGGAGCTATTTATTTAAACATAGCTATTTTTTCTTTCGTATTTGCAATCATAAAAGGACTTGTTGCTAATGCTCTTAAAGTTGTTGAAATTGTTAAATTTCAAGTTTACATTTCTGTTTTTTCAGTGCTTTTAAATCTAATATTAAATTATATTTTTATTTTTGTTTTTCATATGGGGGTAGTTGGAGCTGCTATTGCAACAACAGTTATTCGCAGCTTAGAGCTTATTATATATCTTATTTATACAGTGTTTAACAAAAATTCAATTTTAAACCTTAAGCTTGAAGATTTAAATGTAAGTATTAAGTCGTTTGTTCAGTTAATTAAATTTTTTATTCCAATCCTTTTAAATGATTTTATTTGGTTTTTTGGCTATCTTGTATTGACATCAATTTTTATAGGAATTGATACTCATAAATATGCTGCTTACAGTATATCCTTTTCTGTTTATTTTATTATCTTTAATATAATAAATTCTTTTTGTATTTCTTTAAATATTATGATGGGCTATGAAATGCATAATAGTAAAAAAGAAGTCATGAAAGTTGCAATCTATTTAGGTAAAATCGGCTTTAAACTTGCTTTTTTAACATCTTTTGTATTATTTGTGTTTTCATTTTTTGCTCCTTATATTTTTTATACATTAAAATATTCGCACCTTATAGGAATTATTTTAAGGTATTCTTCTATTTCTGCTTTTTTTATGGCGCTTGCTTTTCAGTATCTTTTTGGATTTTTTCGTGCGGGAGCATCTCCAAGCTTTGGTGCTATTATGGAAGGTTCTGTAACATTTATTTATACTATTCCCATTGCTTTTTTTTTAGCAAATTATACAAATTTGCCTTTTGAAATTGTTGTTTTTATTCCAGCTCTTGAGGATGCAATCAAGCTTGCCATTTCACTTCCTTATTTTTATAGTGAAAGGTGGATTAAATCTGTTAAAACAAGCTGGTGGGTTTGATATAATCTTATTGTGCGTTTAGACGAAATTAGAAATTTAAATTTTTTAATCATGGGATTAGGTCTTAATGGAGGAGGAGTAGCTCTTTCTAGATTTTTATTAAAGCATGGGGCAAAGTTAGTAATTACTGATCTTAAAAGTGAGGCAGAATTAGACTTAAGTATTAATTCTTTAAGAGAGTTTGATGATCAAATTCGGTATGTTTTAGGTAAACACGATATAAATGATTTTAAAAAAGCTGATATTGTTGTTAAAAATCCTGGCGTTAAACCCAATAATAAATATTTAAAGTTTGCAAAACGAGTTGAAACGGATATTAGCTTATTTTTAATGTTCAACAAGAACCCCATAATCGCAGTAACAGGTACTAAAGGTAAATCGACCCTTGTGTCTCTTTTGTATCAGGTTTTGAAAAAAAAATATTCAAAGGTAAAACTTGGGGGAAATATTGGTGTATCTCCTTTGAGCTTTTTTGATCAACTTGATGGACTATCTCCTTTGATTTTAGAGCTTTCTTCTTGGCAGTTGCAATCTTTAGAGAATTTTAATCCTATTCTTAGTATTATTACAAATATTTATAACGATCATCAAAACTATTATTTAAATTTTGATGACTATATTATTGATAAGTCAAAAATTTTTGTAAATCAAACTTCAGGAATTGTGATTATTCAAGATAAGGCCTATTACAAATATTTTTCAAAATTTGAATCAAAAGCCAAAGTTATTTTATTTTCCGAATTTAATCCTTGTAATTTTGATAGAGATATTTTTTATTGTAGTAAGGGCAAAGTATATTTTAATGATAACTTAATTGGAAGTTTTTCTGAGTCACCGGTTGTTTTTATGATCTTTAAGCTTATTGCTTTTTTTGTTTCTTATTATTTAAATATGGATCTTAATCATACGTTTCATATTTTAAATAATTTTAAAGGCATTGAGCATAGATTAGAGTTTGTTAAAATAGTTCAAAATGTAATGTTTTATAATGATACAGCTTCAACTATTCCTGATTCTACGGTTTTATCTGTTAAAAGCTTAAAAACAAATGATAATTGTATTAACTTAATTGTTGGAGGAACTGATAAAGAACTTAATTTTTTAAGTTTTTATAATATCATAAATCTTGTGAAAACTTGGATTTTGATAAAAGGTAGTGCAACTGTAAAAATTATTAAGATTTTAGAAAAAAGTAACATACAATATTTTGTATTTGATTCTTTAAGAGACGCAGTAAATTATTCGCTCAATATTTCAAGTCCAGGTGACATTGTGTTATTTTCTCCTGCTAGTGCTTCTTTTGAGCTTTTTAATAATGAGTTTGATAGAGGCTTACAATTCAAAAATTTAGTCAATATGCTTAGTTAAATTTTTTTTCTTATTACTTTGTAATAAAAGTATCTGAGTTTTTCAAGATTTGCATAAATTTTGTAAATAAAATTTTTGTAAGTAAAATCATAACAGCCAATTCTGTGAATAATATTTCCTCCAAATCCTGTTTTAAAACCAAAAAGACCAGATAAGGGATGTTTTTTATTTGCAATTGGGGGGATTCCTAAAAAATCATATTCTTTTATTTCTAATTTTTTTAAAGTTTGTATTGCTTTAAATTGAACTGCATAATTGGGCATTAAATTTCTATATTCTCTGCTAGAAGCCCCATAAAGATAGACTGCTTTTTCCTTATAAATCCCTATTATTATGCCAGAAACAATTATGTTGTTATAAAATGCAATTATTAATTTTATTTGAGCATTTTTGTCTTGTTTGAACATTTCAATTAGGTTTTGTATATATTCTTCTGAATGGATAGTAAATTTATCTCTTTTGCTAGTTTCTTTGTAAAGATTGTAAAATGCATTTAGATGTTTAAATTTATCATCTATTATTATATTTAAATTTTTTTTTGTACTGAGCTTTATATTGTATCTTGTTTTTTTTTTCATGTTAAGCAAAATATTTTCAAGAGAATTATTTAAGTTTAATATTGTTGTGCTTGAAGGCTGTATGTCATCAAATGATTTTTTTAGATATTTGAGTTTAATTTTTAATGGACAGTATTTGTCATTCAGTGTTCTTTGATAGTAATACATTAAATCGAATCTTAAAAAAATTGTATTTTTATTTAAGTAAGGTTTTATTTTTATGCTAAATTCTTTAATATTTTTGCTGATTTCCTCAATATTAATGTTCTCAAGAGTTTTGTTTGAAAATTCTGGATGTGGAATGTATGCCAAATAAAAAATTTTAAATAGTCTTCTTTGCAGTACAACGATTTTACCAAGAATATCACTTTTAAATGCTATGGCTTTCCAATTTCTGTTTTTTGTTGTTTTTATTAATGCCCACAATTCGCTTTGAAGATAATTTTCTTCCATTTCTTTTATTTTTATTTTTTTAATAGTCATTAGTAACTCTTAGCAAACTATTCCGTTTGGAATATCTTTGGATAATATTTTTTTCTTAGAATGTTCTAATATTAAGTTTATTCCATTTATTTTAAGCTCTCCGCTTTCTGTTACTATATTAGCTTTTGAAAATTTATCTATGCTAATTTTAGGTGGATAGGCAAGATCTTTATTTTGATCGTTTTCAAGTATTATTCGTTCTCCAGCAATAGGATTTTTGATTGAATCTTCTACGATTATAACTTTAAAATTTTTATTTTTATCCTCAGCAGCTACTAACATTCCTTCAGATTTTATTCCTCTAAATTTTGCAGGCTTTAAATTATCTACTATTATTATATGTTTTCCTAAAAGCTCTTCTTCTGTATAATGCCCGTCAAGACTACTTACTATTTGTTTTTCCCCATTAGTTCCGTCATCTAGTTTTAATATGAATAAGTTTTTAGCCTCAGGATTTCTTTCTATTTTATTTATTTTTACGACTTTTAAGAGCACTTTTTCTCTAAATAAGTTTTCTGGCGTTTCTTTTTCTTCCATATATTTCTCCCCTGAATATTTTAGCTTTAAATTGTTGATTTTTTTTTGTTCTAGTTTATTGAATAATATTTCTGTGAATTCAATTTTTTTAATTCCCAATTTAGTTCCAAGAATTTTTGTAGAAAATTGATAACTGTTGCCAAAGAATTGTTGTATCTTTTTGCTTGTTTCGGGAATAAATGGCATTATTAAAATAGATAAATCTCTGATTAGGTATATTAAGTTTGAGATCAGCTCTTTTGTTTCTTGTGGAGAGGTGTCTTTTTTTTTCCACGGTTCGTTATTTTGAAATATTTTATTTCCAAGAGCTGAAATTTTAAGTATTTCTTTGAGCGCAGATTTTAGTTCTGTTTTTTTAAAAAGATTTAGTATTTTATTATATTTCGGTGTTATTCGTTTCCAAAATTTATTTTGAATTTCTATTATTTCTATTACATCTCCAAAGAATTTTTTTTGAAACGTTAATACTCTGTTGACAAGGTTTGAAAAATTGTCAATAAGTTCTGTATTTACTCTTTCCATAAGATCTTGCCACATAAATTGAAAATCAGACTTTTCAGGTCTGTTATAATATACATAGAATCGCCAAATATCAGAAGGGATTCCTGTGCTAATAATATCGTTTCCAAAAATTCCTGTTCCTTCTGATTTTGAAAATTTAAGATTTTCATAATTTAAGTACTCGCTTGATGAGAGCTGATTTAATATTGTCCAATTTTCTTTACTTCCAATTTCTATGCAAGGGAATATAATTGTATGAAACAATATATTGTCTTTTCCAATAAATTGTACAAGATTTACTTGTTCATTGTTTTTCCACCAAGATTTCCAATTTTTTACAATGTTTTTAGTAATTGAAATATATCCTATTGGAGCATCAAACCAGACATAAAATACTTTATTTTCATAACCTTTTTTAGGCACAGGAATTCCCCATTTTAGATCTCTTGTAATTGCTCTTTCTTTAAGACCATCTCTTAAAAAAGCATTTGTCATTTTAAGGGCATTGGTATTCCAATTCTTATTAGTAGCCGAATTTTTTATCCATTTTTCAAGTTTTGTTTTTATTTTAGGAAGATCTATATAAAGATGGTTTGTTTTTTTTAAAATAGGTTTGTTTTTACAAATTATGCATTTTGGATTTATTAGGTCTATTGGATTTAAAAGCTTAGAACAGTTGTCGCACTGATCTCCTTTAGCTATGCTTTGACACTCTGGGCATTCTCCTATTACATATCTATCAGCTAAGAATATTGAATCTTTGTTACAAAAAAACTGTTCAGTTTCTCGCTCTTTTATATAACCATTTTTTTCTAATTTTAAGAAAAAATTTTGTACAATCTCTTGATGGTGCTTGTTGGTTGTTCGACCGAAGATATCAAATTCAATATTAAACCATTTGTAAATTGATTTATGTATTTCATAATATTTATTGCAAAGTTCTAAAGGGGTAGTTTTTTCAATTAAGGCTTTGGTTTCTGTGGCTGTTCCATATTCATCTGTTCCGCAGACATAAAGAGTTTCAATTCCTGACATTTTAGAATATCTTGCAAAAGCATCGGCTGACAATACTTGCACTAAATTTCCAAGATGAGGAATGTTGTTAACATAGGGTAGAGCAGCTGTAACCAGATTCATTTTTTTCATTTAGTTTTCCCCTTTTTGTTTAAGCTATTAATATTGTAATATGGATAGGATATTTTTTTTCAATATCTTTTGCAAAAATTATTTCAAAAGTAACTTAGTTTTAATTTTTTATTTTGTAAAATAGTAATATAATATGTTTTTTTACTATAAGGAGTATGATTTTATGAACAATTTTTTAATAAAATTTTTGCTTTTTTTGTTAGTTTTTTCAAACGGCTATGTTGCTTTTTCTAAAAATAGCAGTGTTTTAATAGTAACTGCGATGGATTCTGAGCTTGAGCAGATAACTAAGCTTATGTCTAATAAGGAAGAAATATTGCTTAAGGAGTATGGTCTTAATAAAAAGATTTTAAAGGGGAAGTTGTCTAATCGTAATGTTATAACTATTCTTTGTGGGGTTGGTAAGGTTAATGCAGGTGTTTGGACTAGCTATATTTTGTCAAAATACAATATAAGTCATGTAATTAATTCTGGAGTTGCTGGTGGTGTTATTAGTGATAAATACAAGGATATTAAAGTAGGAGATGTGGTAGTGTCTTCAGAGGTTGCATATCATGATGTTGATTTAACTAGATTTGGATACAAGATGGGGCAGCTTACGGGATTACCCCAAAAATTTAGTGCCAATAAAAATTTAGTTAATAAGGCTAAAGAGGCCATTAAATCAAAGGTTAGAGGTTCTAATTCATATTCAGGATTAATATTAACAGGCGATCAGTTTATTGTCCCGACTTATATTAACAAGATTATGGAAAACTTTAAAGATGTAATAGCTGTTGAGATGGAAGGTGCAGCAATAGGACATGTTTCTCATATGTTTAATATACCTTTTATAGTTATTAGGTCTATATCTGACATTGTAAATAAAAAAGCAAATGAAGTCGAATATAGTAAATTTTTAAAATTAGCCGCTTTTAATTCAGCTAAAGTTGTACAAGAAATTTTAAGAATTCTTTAAGAAATGCATAAAAATGTTTTTTTATGCATTTCTTAATTTGCATTGTATTCTTTTTATAAAGTGTTTTGTTTAAAAGATTATATTTTTAAGAAGGCGAAAGTATTTGTAAAAGAGAATAAGCTTAAGGCCAGTGTAGTTTTTCCCGAAAGCAGTGATTCTAGAGTTTTGGAGGCGGCTGTTATTGTTTTGCAAAAAAATCTTGCGAATTCAATTATTTTGATAGGTAAAAAAGATCCTGTTATTAATTCTTTAAAAGAATTTTCCAATTGTAATAATATTTTAGAAAGAATAGAAGTTGTTGATCCTAATTATTTCCCCGATATTGAAATGTATTTGGATGAATATTGGAGTTTGTTAAAGACAAAAGGTGCTACGAAGCAAAGTTTAAAAACTCAAGTTTTAGATGAAATTACTTTTGCTATGCTTATGGTAAGGCTTGGCTATGTCAAGTCTTGTGTTTGTGGGGCTATTTCAACTTCTGCTAAGGTTTTGTCTAATGCTTTGAGAATAATTCCTAAGTTGGATGGTGTTAAGATTATATCATCTTTTATGATTATGGATACTTTGAATGTTGCTCGTAACGTTAATTTTTGTTTTGGATATAATGGAATTTTATTTTTTGCAGACTGTTCTGTAGTGGTCAATCCCAATTCTTTAGAGCTTGCAGAAATTGCATTACAAAGTGCTAAATCTTTTAAAGATATTTTAGATGCAAAGCCCAAGGTTGCTCTTTTGAGCTTTTCAACAAAAGGATCTTCTAATGCTAAAGAAACCGAAAAGGTAAAGAATGCTTTAAATATTGTGAAAAATAAAGAGAATGATTTGCTTATTGATGGAGAGCTTCAACTTGATTCAGCTATAATTAAAAATGTTGCAGAAAAAAAATGCAAAGAATCTTTAGTAGCGGGTTCTGCTAATGTTTTAATATTTCCTAATTTAGATGCTGGCAATATTGGTTATAAATTAGTAGAGAGATTTGCTTTTGCTAAGGCCTATGGGCCCTTTTTACAAGGTTTTTCTAAGCCCATTAGTGACCTTTCAAGGGGTTGTTCTGTTGATGAAATTGTATTTGCAAGTGCTTTAATGATAATCAGTTAAAGTGTTGGAAATCTGTATAAATTCTTCAACAGAAATGTTTTCAGGCCTTTTGTCTAAATATTCTTTTAAAAAATTTTCTCTTAAAGTAGTTTTATTTGCGATGAAATTAATAATGGTGTTTTTTAATTTCTTTCTTCTGCTTGAGAATACAGTCCTAATCAATTTGTTGAATTTTTTGAAGTCTTTTATATTATTTTTTTTAGGAATTAATTTTAGCGTTGTGGATTTAACTTTAGGTACAGGATAAAAATTGTTTTCTCCTATGTCTACTATTTTAATTACTGTAAAGTGTGATTGTACTAAGACTGTAAATGAAGAGTAGTTTTTGCTATTTATTTTTGCAATTATTCTGTCGGCCAATTCTTTTTGTACTGTGAATACCATTTCTTTTAAAAAATTTTCTTCAATTAGTTTAGATATTACTTTTGATGCAATATTGTATGGTAAATTTGAAAATATTTTATCAATGTTTTTATTTGCGTTTTTGTATTTTTTTAAAAAGTCTCCTTTTATCAATTTAAAGTTTTTTAATTTTCCAAATTTTTCATTTAATATTTCTGAATATTTTAAGTCAATTTCAAATACGGTTAACCGATTAGTTTTTTTTAATAAAATATCAGTCATTGCGCCAAGGCCAGGACCAATTTCCCAGATTTTTTCATTTTCTTTTATATCTAAGCTTTCTATTATTTTTTGTCTTATGCTTTCGTTGATTAGATAATTTTGTCCCCACAGTTTTCTTGGAGCTATTTTTCTTTCCTTTAATGTTTGTTTTATGCTAATTATACTATTATAGTTGATTTTCATAGATAAAAGAGATAGTAGCATATTATTCTTTATATTTGCACCTATTTTTTAATTATTTTGATTTTTTTTAGTTTCGTTATTATAAATAATGTAAGCTATAAGTAGAATACTTAATATTAAAAATATAGGTATTTGTTGATGCTTGACTATAAAGAATGTGCTAAAAAATGTTGCTGTAATTTTTATTGTTTGGAATATATAGGCGTTTACAAGGTCAAATAGAAAAAATAAATTTAAGCTTGAAAAATAAGTTATTAAGCTTAATATTGTTATTACTAAGAAAATTAATATTAATGGAATAATTATTAAGTTTGATAATATTGAGATTGGTGTAAGATCAAAATTGTTAAAATAAATTACTGGTGAAGTGAGTATTTGAATAAAAAATGTTGTAAGCATTGATGATGTTAGTCTTTTAAGATTGTATCTATTTTTTAGATAAACGGATGCTGATATTCCTATTGTTGCAAGATAGGAGAGTTGAAATCCTATTGAACTTAGTGTTTCGGGGAATGCAATAGCATTTATTATAAAACTAATAGATATACAGCTTATTAAACTAATCTTTCCGTAAATTAGTTTGTATATTATAAGAGATTCTGTCATTATAAATGCTCTTAGTGTTGAAGGTGTAAATCCAGTTAATATTAGATAATTTAATAAAATTATGCTTAGTATTAAGTATTTTAATTTTTCATTTGCGATTATTAAAAGTAAATAATAGCTTATTAAACTTATTAGATAAAAATGTAGTCCAGACACTACTAAAATGTGGGCAATCCCTGCATTTTGAAATAATGTTTTTTCATATTTTGTTATTTCTGATTTGATATTCAAAATTATTGTTTTTGAAAAATGGGAATAACTAGGATTTAATGTGGTAAAAAAAATATTTAAAGTGTTTTTATATTTTTCTCTAAGTTTGGCAAAAAAGGGTCTTTTAATAAGTTTTATTTTTTGGCTTTTAAGTTTTATAATATCTCCGATTTTGTAAATATTTTCAATATTTTTGAATTTGAATTTCTGTGTATTTGAGCCAGCATCAATTACTTCGATAATAGTTCTTGAATCTTTTTTAAAATTTTTAATGTTTGTTATTTGATAAGTATTTTTTTCCAATGTTTTAAAATTTAATCGAGCTTGAAAGCCTAATAGCAATATTGTACAAAAAATAAAACTAAGTGCTAAGTGTTTGTTATTTTTTATTGCAAAAAATAATGTTAGTATTGTGTTAAAGTAAATCAAATTGAGCTTTAAATAATATTGGATTGATAAATTAAGTGAAATTAGTAGAAATATTAAAATCATTTACAATATTTTCATTTTTTATTTATAAATAATTATTCTTTAAATTTTAATTTGTTTTAATTAATTAATCAATAATCATTTATTGACAATTTATAATTATTTAATTACAATGTTTTATGCAATTGTTAAAAAATCAATATCCATTCAAGCTGGCTTTGCTTGATCTTTTTTTGGTTTATATTGTTATTCATCTTGCATCTCCTTTCGGAAATGTCGATTCAGAATTTTGGAATGTTAATGAAAATCATTATTATTTTTGGATTTCAAGATCTTTTTTAATTATTTTTATAATTTATTTTTTTAAACTTACCAGTTCTTATGATGATTTTAGAGTAGAATTTTTTTTTCCTAAATTTAAATTTATTTTTGTTTGGGAATCTGTTTTAATTTTTATTAAAACAATGTTGATTGCAATGGTATTTATTTTTTTAATAGCTTTTTTACTTGAATATCTATTGTCAGAATCGGCATTTGCCCATTATTTTCAAAACAATGTTGGATTTAATTGGAAAATTAGCAGTAAAACAGCATTGTTTTTGATGACTTTTACCTCTTTTTTTACAGGAACTTTTGAAGAGTTGTTTTATAGGGCTTTTGTTATTACCAAGCTTATACAAATGAGATTTCCTATTATAGTTACGGGTTTCCTCAGTAGTATTTTTTTTGCTTATGGACATTTATATTATGGAATTTTAGGATTTTTGGTTACATTTATATTAGGGATATTTTTTGCTTTTATCTATTTAAGGTATAAAAATGTATATTATGTGATTTTTATACATAGTTTTTATAATATTATTGTTAGTGGCCTGCTACTTGTTTTAAGTTAATTTTAAATTGATTTGAGGGGGATTTATGAGAGATACTGTGCCCAAGCGTTTTAAAGAGGTGATAGCTCTTTATAGTGAGCTTGATATTTTTATATATAAAGAAGGGGATTCTAAAAGTTTTAAAAAGCAAATATATGCCGACTTTTGGAATGAAGTAAAAAGAGTGGCTTCTGGGCTTTTGCATTATGGCATTAAAAGGGGAGAAAAGGTTGTAATTATTTCTGATTCTAGAAGAGAGTGGATAATAATTGACATTGCTACTTTAGGGTTAGGCTGTGTTGATGTTCCTAGAGGAAATGATTCTTCTGAGGATGAATTAACTTATATTATTAACCATTCTGAATCTACTTTTGTTTTTGTTGAAAACAATAAACAACTCCAAAAAGTTTTATCCAAAAAACATGAGCTTAGATTGGTAAGGTGCATTGTTGTTATTGATGATGATAAATCTTATGAAGAAAAGATGGGAAACATTACTATATTTTCTTATAAAAAATTATTAGAACTTGGAGCCGAGTATTTAAGAGTTAATCCAAAATCATTTGATATGGAAATTGAAAAAGGTTCTTTAAAAGATATTGCAACTATAATATATACTTCTGGTACAACAGGTATGCCAAAAGGAGTAATATTGAGGCATGAATCTTTCATTTTTCAATTAGACAGACTTTATGATTATCTTCCAACGCTCAAGCCGGGCAAGATAATGATTTCCATTCTTCCCCTTTGGCATTCTTTTGAGAGGGCTTGTGAATATATAGTTGCTTTAAAGGGTATAGCAATTGCATATTCAAAGCCTATAGGCCCTGTTTTGTTAAAAGATTTTTTACTTTTAAATCCCCAAATGATTATTTCTGTACCCAGAATTTGGGAAGGTATAAGAATAGGCATTATTAAAAAGGTGTCGGAATCTTTGATTAAGAAGCTTGTGTTTGGAGGGTTTTTAAAAATTGGAATTGTTTATGCGAAGCTTAAGGAAAAATTTTTAGGGTTTTCACCTGTTTATAAAAAACCCAATTTGTTTATTTCGATTTTTTCAAAGTTATTTTTATTTGTTGGGATTATTTTAATTTTTCCTGTTAAATTATTAGGCGATATTTTGGTATTTAAAAAAATAAAAAATGCTCTTGGGCGAAATTTTGAATTTGGAGTTTCTGGTGGTGGAGCATTGGTTGATTATGTTGATTATTTTTTCAAGGCTGTGGGAATTAAAGTTCTTGAAGGTTATGGTCTTACTGAAACGGGTCCTATTTTGAGCGTTAGGCGCCTTAAAGCTCCCGTAGCAAGAACTGTAGGACCCATTTTGCCGGATGTTGAGTACAAAGTAGTTGGAGTTGATGGGAAAGTTTTGCCTTATGGAGAAAAAGGTGAGCTTTGGGTAAGGTCACCACAAATAATGAGCGGTTACTTCAAGGATAAAGCCAAGACAAGCGAAGTTTTAACAGAAGATGGTTGGCTTAATACTGGAGACTTAGTTAGATTAACAATTAATAATGAAATTTCAATTGTTGGTAGAAGTAAAGATACAATTGTTCTCAGGGGAGGAGAAAATATTGAACCTGAGCCCCTTGAGAGAGTTTTGGGTAAATCTTTATTTATTGAAAATATTATGATTGTTGGTCAAGATCAAAAATTTTTAGGAGCTGTTATTGTGCCCAATTTTGATAATCTTGAAAAGTGGGCAAATTCTAGTGGAATTTCTTTTTCCTCTAGGAATGATTTATTAGCTAATGAGGATGTTAATAAACTTTATTCTAAGCATATTTCAGATACTATTAATACTAAATTGGGTTTTAAAAATTTTGAAAAAATAGTAGGCTTTGTTTTGCTTCAGGATTCTTTTTCAATTGGAGAAGAGCTTACCAATACTCTTAAGCTAAAAAGATATTATGTATCTCAAAAGTATGAAGATAAAATAAAATTAATTTTTAGTAAAAGTGATTTAGATTTAAACGGATATTAGACAAGAAAATTCTACAAAATTTTCTTGTCTACATTTTTAACATATAAGGAATATTTAGTAGGTACATGCAGTTTTTTATTGTTTGTAATATAGCTTTTAAAAATTCAATTCTTGCGACTGTTAAATCAGGATTGTTTATATCTATTACTTTAACTTCTTGATAATATGCGCTAAAATGCTTTGCAAGTGAGTATGAATAGCTTGCAAGTATTGCAGGGTTTAAGTCTTTTGCTGCCTTGATTATGTTTTCTTCTAATTCTGATATTATTTTAATAATTTCCCACTCTTTTTCATGTTTTAAAAGTTCAAAATTAATTTTTTCCACTATTGGAATAGAAAGTGAATTGTATTTTTCAAGAATACTATTAATTCTTGCTCCGACATATTGAATATATGGTCCAGAATTTCCTGTAAAGGATAGACTTTCTTTTTTATTAAATACAATATTTTTATATACAGCTGATTTTAGCAGATAATAATGAATTGCTCCTAGTGCAATATTTAAAGCATTTTTCTCAATATTCTTCTTATTCTCAATTTTTTGCGTAATTTCAGGAATTATTAATTCCATTAAGTCTGAGATTAAATTATCTCCGTCAATTACATTGCCTTCTCTTGACTTCATTTTGCCATCAACAAGATTGACCATTCCGTGTGACAAATGAATAAGTTTTTTGTTTTTAGAGATTCCCAATTTTTCTGATACAAAAAATAAACTTTTGAAGTACTGAATTTGTTCGCTTCCAACCACATAAATCATTTCTTCGAAATTAAATTCTTCTGTTCTAATCGCTATATTTCCTAAATCTTGGGTAAGATAGATAGATGTTCCGTTTGATCTTATTAGTACTTTTTGTCTTACTTTAGTTTCTGCTTTTTCATCCGAATCTGGGGGTAAATCAATGCATATTGCGCCATCTTCTCGTTTATAGCAAAATCCTTTTTCAAGTCCTTTTAATACGACATTTTTCCCAATTTCAAAAATTTCACTTTCAAAGTATATTTTATCAAATGAGATGTTCGTAATTTTGTATGTTTCTTTTATTCCTTCAATTGCCCATTTATTTAGCTTTTTCCAAAGTTCAATTGTGCTTGCATCTTTTTGCTCCCATTTTAAAAGGAGGTCCTGAATTTCTTTTTCAGCATTTTCATTTTCTTGTGAGTATTTGTTGTATTTAACATAAAAATCGCCAATTAAATGGTCTCCTTTTTTAAAAGCTTTTTCTGGGGTAATTTCGTTTCCAAATTTTTTGTATGCAAGCATTGATTTGCAGATATGAACCCCACGATCGTTTATTAAGTTTATTTTTGTAATTTTTGCCCCTACAGCTTTTAATATTCTTGAGAGACTTTCTCCTATTGCGTCATTTCTAAGATGTCCCACATGTAGCGGTTTGTTTGTATTTGGCGATGAAAATTCTAATATTATTTTTTTATTGTCTAGATATTTACTTGTTCCATAGGTATCTTTTTGGGCATTTATCATTTGTATTGTATTGTTCATATATTCTTTTCTAGGAATTTTAATATTTAAGTAAGGTCCCGTAGCTTTAATTTCGTATTTAGCTTTAAGGGCTTTTATTATTTCTTCAGAGATAGTTGAAATAGGAAGTTTCAGGGTTTTGCTAAGTTCAAATATTAATATGGAAATATCTCCCAGGTCACTTTTGGGAGGTTTTTGAATATTTATATTGATTTTATCTAGCTTTATGTTTTTTGATAATGCTAGATTGGCAACTATAATGCTGATTTCGTCTTTAATATTTTTTTTAACACTTTTATTCATTTTTTCCTTCTTTAACACTTGTTAATATATTTATTAATAGGAAAATTAAAGACGTCGCAATAAAAATGTTTGAGCTATGGGCTGCCATTTTTGTATTTATAAGCCCTTCTATTATAAACACTTCTTTGTTAAAAAGTTTTAAACTTCCTGTGTTTAATATTTCCCTAATAAGCGAAATTGCTGAGCTTAGAACAATAAAAATTGAAATTGGAATTTTAGAATATTGAATTATCATTGATGGATTTTTTAGGATTTTAAAAGGCTCATTTTTATGGAATGATATTATTATGGCCATTAAAATAGGTATTGAAAATTTGAACTCTTTGTATAAAGTTGGCGTTAAATAAAGCATGAATAAGTAAGTTAAACTAGTAAAAATTCCTATTATTAATAGGTATATTCCTAGTATATGACTTTTATGTTTTTTTAATTCTATTTGATTGATTATTAAGGCAGGAAATATAATGCATAGTGAAATCCAGATAGATATGATGCTAGCATCTAAAAAGTTTTTTGTGTAAGCAAAAATAGGAAATAACATTAAATGACTTTTAAGATATTTTTCAGTGTTATAAAATGTCTTTTTTTGCATATTATTTCCTTTTTATTTATTTTATTTGGTTTTAAATTGATTTGTACTTTCACTGATTCCAGAAATATGGCTTGAGTTTGTAGTTCCTAAAACCTTAATACGCTCAATTGCTTCTACTAATTTATTAATCTCTTCTTTTAAACCTTTCATTGAGTTTGAGACCGTAATATTAATTTCTCCTAATAATTTAACAGTGCTAATGATTTTTTTGTTGCCTCTAAACATATCATTTGAGCCAATTTTTACTTCATATGTTATTTCTCGCATTGTATTTAAAGCCTTTAAAATTTCTTGGCTACCTATTGATTGCTCTTGCATTGTATGATTTATTTCTTCTATTACTTGAACGACTAGATTGATTGAATCAAATATTTGGTTGAAAGCTTTATTTGTTAATTCAGAAGTGTTTACAGTTTTGGTTATTGAATCCATTATTTCGTTAATTGATGATGCAACAGATTCTGATTGTGATGTTACTTGTTCTGCTAGGTCTTTTATTTCTTCTGCAACAATAGCAAATCCTTTTCCAGCTTCACCAGCATGAGATGCTTCAATTGCAGCGTTCATTGAGAGCAGATTGGTTTGACTAGCTATAGATGAAATTAAAGAGTTTGCTTCTTGTAATCTTGTTGAGTTTTTGAAAATCTCTTTGATTTGAGTAATAACTTCTTCTTGTTTTTTTCGTCCATCATCAGAGAATCTTTTTAGCTCTTCTGTGCTTTTTGCAGCTTTTTGAGTTATTTCTGTTATTGATTGTATTCCTCCTATCATTTCTTCAATAGCTGATGAGGATTGTTCAACGCTTGCGGCTTGAGTTTCAATTGAGTTGTCAAGAGATGAAATATTTTTTGAAAGACTTTCAATTACGTTTGTTGTGTTAGATATGAATTCTACTTGTTTTTCTACTTCTTCTTGTGTTTTTTCTATGTATTGATTTGAATTTTTTATTGTATTGTGGGTTTTATTTATTTCACTAAATAAATGATCTCCATTTTCTTTTAACAGCCTTACTCGTTCTTGTAGTGAATTGATTACATTTTTTAGATTTTCAATAAAATGACCAAAAAGATTTATTGTTGAGCTTATTGAATCTTTGCCTTTTGATTCTATTTTAAATGTTAAGTCACCGTTTTTAACTTTTGGAATTACAACATTAAGTTTATCTATTTTTGAGATTATTAAAGTTTTTATGGTTGATATCATTATTAATATAAAAATTATTACCAAAATAAATATAATGCTAAGCGAAACCACTCTCATATTTTTAAATTCTTTTGAGAATATGTTGTTATAATCTATTTTTATTCCTAGGTACCAATTCGATGATGCAATTCTTGCTAAGGAAATTATTTCATTTGAATTGCTTGTATTGTAATTTGCTTTTCCTTGAGATAATGCGTTTAATATTTGAGTTAATGTTTTTGTGTTAAAGCCAAATATGTGCTTTATGTTTTTCAAAACCTCATCTTTTCCCCCAAATGCATCTCCATTTCCGTTTATTATGTATACATTAAAGTATTTTGATGAGTTTTGGCTGCTTGCATTTTGTTCTAGTAACGAGTTTTCCAAAAGCAATAAAAGATATTCTTTTAGTTCAGAAATTTTCTCTGAAATGTCAGCATATAAAATAATATATCCAATATTAGATTTTTTTGAATCCGTTATTTTATATGCTATTGGAATATAAAAATTGTTATTTATTTTTGCCAAACTGTTGTGAAGAATTGAAATTTGAAATGTAGTTATAGCCTTGCCCAAGATCAATTCTTTTAAACTCATATATTGGCCGGTTCTTTTTTTTTCACTTGATGCGATTATGTATCCATCTTTGTTTGCATACTCTATTATTTTAATAAAGGCCGGGAGTGTAACTAAAATCTTATCAGATACTAAGTGTTCCTCGCTTTTGTTATTTAAAATCGCAGATTTATAATCATATCTGGCTGTTAATGTGCTTAAAGCTTTTATTATTTCTTTAGATTCATCAGAAAAGCTTTTAATCATTGCTTGGTTAATAAATTTTGTAAAATCTTGAAGTTCTTTTGTTATGATTTTTTTATAACCTTGATCTAGTAGTAAGAAGGTTGTTGCAATAATGATTATTGTATATGCCAGAATTATAAAATTAAATTTATAAAAAAGGTCAGAGTTAAGTTTCTTTTTTTTCACTAGGTCCTCTTAAAATCTTAATTTTTCATAAAATTTTTAAAATATTAAATTTTTAGTATTCTATATGTTTTATTATATAATTATATATGCATGTAGCTAAATAATAAAATAATTATTTGCAAATATTTGGGGATTTGATCTTTAAAATTCAAAAAGAAAAGTCTAATTTGCCAATTATTATTAGTAATTATTTATATGTGATTTATTAAGGTGAAAGTTTTGTTTTAAGGTTTTAATCATATTAATGTTATGTTTGGAGAGCTTTTATGACCGATGAGAAGTTAATCGATGCTAATCTGAAAAATACTAAACGATTTCTTTATCTAGTTTTATTGGGATTTCTTTTTTTAAATTTTTTATTTATAGGCTATTCTTATATGAATCATAAAAATGAATATTTGGATCGCTTTAAATTTGATGCTAAGTTGTTTTTAAACAGTGTGTCTGCTGTTATTAAGGCTAAGTATTTGGAATCCTCTAGATTTCTTGAAGAACTTGTAAAAGATAGCTATAGGTTTGGGATACTAGTGAATTCTTCTAAAAGCTTTCTTTTGTCTTCAAGTTTAAAATTGGGTGATAGTTTGGATGAAAATAGCGAGTTGTTTTTAAAGTCAAGAGAATTTAGCTCTATAGATAAAATTTTTAAAACTATTCCTGTATCAGAAAATTCGCTAGAAGGTATATTTTATGTTCCTATAGGGAAAAATGTTTTAATATCAAATTCAAATTTTTCATCTTTGGGGTTAAAAGACATTAGATTAGATCCAATTTATTCTGTTCCTGTAGAAAAAAATTCTAAATATTATTCAAGGTACATGAGAATAGATGGGAAAATTTATTCTGTAGTAAGTTTCCCCGTAAGAGATTCTGTTTCAACATTGGGCGTTATAGGGATTTTAGTATGTTTTGATGAGGCATTTGATATGATTGAAAATCAGCTGTATTCTTCACTGAAATTTAGCAGTAAAAACTATAATTTTTTTATGCTTGATAGAAATTATATGCCCATTTTTTTCAACTTTAATAATCTTAAGTTCAAATCTTTTTCTACAGTTTATAGTGAGAATGTTTTGAGCAAAGTTATAAATTATACTAGAAAAGATTCTTCTGATTCTCAGCACACTTTTAATTATGGTGGTGATTATTATTCTTTAAGCTTTGTAAAAACTGATGATTTTTTAATTCAAGGATTGATTTTTAATGTCAATTCTATTCCTATTATGTTTAAGTCAAATTGGGTTATATTTTTTATATTTCTATTATCATCTTTTGTGATTATATTTTATTTGTGCAATACTTTTGTTTTTTCATTAATTAATGATTTTAACAAAATTGTTGATTATCAAAAATCAAAAATAGATTCTTTTAGTCTTGAGCCCGCTTTAGAGGTTAAGTATTCTTCGGCTATTATTTCTTATATTAGTTCAAGGCTAGACAGCCTTTCGTATAAGAGTAAAGAGTCTTTTGAGAAGATAAAATTTTATTCTGAAGATTTAAATGATTATTTGGAACAAATAGAAACTGCAATATTAAATACTGAGAGTATAGATTCTGGAGTTTTGGCTTATGAGCAATTAAGAGATACTTTTTCTAGATTTGAAAAATCAATTGTTGATATTTTAAAAGGCTTTGAATCTGTTGCTGATCCGATTAATGACCACAATAAGTATATGTCAGAGATCTCATCAAATTTTGAAGAGAATGTTAGTTTTTTTTATAGTATAGATAAAAATTTAGAAATTTTTAATAAAGTTGCTACTACAAATTCTACTGATATTGAAAATATTAAAAGTAAAGTTTTTGATTTAAATATTGTTTTTGAAAATGTAAATAAAAATTTTGCAGATCTTTTATCTCAAACGAACAGCTTGCAAAGTGCAAATAAACTTTTAGTTTCAATTTCAGCTCAGACTAATATGCTTGCTATGAATGCAGCAATTGAAGCAGCAAAAGCAGGTGATGCGGGTAAAAGTTTTGCAGTTGTTGCTGAGGAGATTAGAAAGCTTGCTATTAATTCTGGGAAATATTCTAAAACTATTAAAGATGAACTTAAAACGGTTGATAGTATTATTGCGGTAATTAATTCAGAGATTGACACAATTTATAAAAATTTTATAGATATTCAAGATAATGTGGACAGCAATTTTTCAAGACATGAAAAAGTAGATCTTACTCTTGCTAAGCATTTTAAAGAAATTGGCGAGTTTAAAGAAAGGTATTTATCTTATGATACTAAGATCAGAGATGCTAAGAATATGTATAAAGAAATATTTAATAATCATTTTTTTGTTAGCAGCAAGTTTAACAATTTTAGTCAGGATTTAAAAGAGTTTAAAGTTTCTAAGATGAATTTAGATGCAGTAGCTTCTCTTCAAGAATATTCATCTTTGGTGAAATCTTCTAAGGGTAAGATATTAAAGACAAAGGAATTGATTCAAAAGATTAATGATGAGATTAAAGATATTCTTTTCTAGTTTCTTTGATTTTTAAATCCTATATAAAGAACTTCTTCTTCGAGTAAAAGCCCAGTTTTTAAGTAGACTTCAGTTTTTACTTTTTCAATCAAGCTTTTTACTTCATTTGAAGTGGCATTGTCAATGTTGATAATAAAGTTTCCATGATGTTTAGATACTGCAGCGCCCCCAATGCTTAGCCCTTTGAGTTTGCACTCTTCAATTATTTGTCCACTAGGTTTGAGAAATGCTTTATTGTTTTTAAAAGTGCTCCCACTGCTTGGGAATAAATAGTGCCCTTTGTTTATTCTTGTTTGTTTGTTTTTATTCATTTCCTCTTCAATAATTTTCTTATTTTCTTCTTTTAAATTCAATTCAACTTTCAATATGAGAAAGTTTTTATTTTGAAAAGGTGATATTTTATACTTAAATTCTTCTTTTTTAAATTCTTTGCAAATAGTTTTTCCTTTATCATTTATAAATGTAATTTTTTTTATTATTTTAGAGATTTCATTTCCAAAGCATCTAGCATTCATCCATACGGCGCCTCCTAGTGTTCCGGGTAGTCCATAGATAAATTCTAGGCCACTTAAACCGTTGTTGAGTGCAATTTTACATAAATTTTCAAAATTTGCACCACATTCAGCGACAATTTTATTTTCGTGAATTTCTATTTTGTTTAGATGGCCAGTGTATACTATTGGGAAATCAAGTTCTTTCTCATCATTGACTAAAATATTAGATCCTCCTCCGAGAATAAATAGTTTAATTTTTTCTTCTATTGCTGCTTTAAAAATATTTTCGGCTTCTTGAATATTTTCAGGAATGAGAAATAATTTTGAAATATTTCCAATTTTATATGTTGTATAGTCAATTAGATTTTTTGTTTGAGGCTTTATATTGATTTTTTTAAAAAAATTATTTAGGCTTTTAAACATACTTATTTAATAATAAATTAGACTTTTTATTTTTTCAATTTTGAGAAATGTATGATTTTAAAATTATATAATACTAGAACGAAGGATTTTTCAGAATTAACAAACTTTGATGATGTTAAAGTATATGCTTGCGGGCCTACTGTTTATAATTATGCTCACATTGGAAATCTTAGAACTTATATCTTTGGAGATTTATTAATTAAAACTTTAAGGTTTTTAGGGTATAAAGTTAACTATGCAATGAATATTACAGATATTGGGCATTTAACGGGTGATCTTGATGATGGAGAAGATAAAGTTGCTAAAACTGCAAGAGAGAAAGGTCTTACAGTTTATGAGATTAGTGAATTCTTTACAGAAGCTTTTTTTAAGGATTGTAAAAAAATAAACGTTACATATCCTGATAAAGTTCTTATTGCAAGTAAACATATTCCTATTATGATAGAGGTTGTTAAAATTCTTGAAGAAAAAAAAATCACTTATTTTTCTAATGGTAATGTGTATTTTGATACTTCTTGTTTTAAAAGCTACGGTGAGATGGCTGGCATTGACTTGATTGATAAGGATATGACTTTTTCTAGGGTTGATGTTGATAAGTTTAAAAAGAATAAAACCGATTTTGTTTTATGGTTTACTAATTCTAAATTTAAAGATCAGGAAATGAAATGGGATTCTCCTTGGGGATTTGGTTATCCGAGTTGGCATTTGGAGTGTGCTGCTATGAATTTGGAGTATTTCAAAGATACACTTGATATTCATTTAGGAGGAGTTGATCATATTGGGGTTCACCATATAAATGAGATAGCAATAGTAGAATGTTTTTTAGATAAGAAATGGTGTGATATTTTTGTTCATGGAGAATTTTTGATAATGGATTATAACAAAATGTCAAAGTCACGTGGGGATTTTATTACAATTAAAGACTTAGAAGAGCAAAATTTTTCTCCTCTTGACTTTAGATATTTGTGTTTGACATCACATTACAGAAATCAATTAAAGTTTTCATTTAATAATCTTAAAGCAAGCAAGATTGCTAGAGAAAATATGATAAACAGGCTAAGTTATTTTTATGCATCTTTAGATCTAGGTGATTTAAATATGCTTAATAAGGATTTAAAAAATTTTGGTTTTAGCATAGAAAAAGAATATTACGATTTTTTTATAGAAAAAGTTTCTTTTGATTTGAATGTTTCTCAAGGATTGGCTTTGCTTTGGGAGGTAATTAAGTCTGAAAATCTAAGCTTTGTTTCAAAGCTTAGATTGGCTTTTATTTTTGATGAGATTATTTCGCTTAATTTAAGGGAAGAGGTTTTAAAAAATTTAAAAAGTCATGATGTGGTTGTTGACGACAATATGAAAATTTTGATTGAAGAGAGAAGAATAGCCAAATGTGAAAAAAATTTTAAGCGAGCTGATGAGATTAGGGATTTTTTTGCTAAAAGGGGTTTTGTTTTGGTTGATACTAAGGAAGGAACCAAGGTTAAAAGAGGCTAGTATTTGGCTATTTTTTTAAAAAACAAATATTTTTATTTAAGCTTAATTTTTATTATTTTTTTATTTTTATTTGTTTTTTCAGGATTTTTATTTTATTCAAAGCCAATTATTTATGATATATCTCCAATTCCCACTTCTCACAAGGATATTATTGTTATTAAAGGCAAAAATTTGGGCTATAGTACAGGAGAGATTAATATTAACAATAATTATTTGGTTAAAAGTAGTATCATTAGTTGGAATAATAATGAAATAGTTTTTAAAATTACAGACGAAGTAAATTCTGGACTTATTTTTGTAAAAAATGGAAGCGGGACTAGTAACGAACTTTTTCTTGTTATTAGTAGACAAGTTCCTGTTAAAGTTAATAGAGAAAATATACCTTTTATTTTTTCAGAAAATAAAATAATTTTAAATGCAAATTCTTCAACTTTATTGCAGGGTATGAATTTGTTTTCACGGTCTAGCGATATTCAAATTTTTCTTGAAACTAGGGATAAACTTTATACAATTTTGCCCCAAAATATTTTAAATGTTTCTGAAAATAGAGTAGAATTCATTTCTCCTAAAACTTTAGATTCTGGTGGTAAGCTTTATGTCTTATTGGACAATCTTCAAAGTAATAAGGTTCCGTTCTCTGTTAAAGATTCTTTTTTCAAGTGGACTTTGAGCGATTCAAAAAAGTTTACAATAATTGAGGAAATTTATTTTACTCAAAATATTAGCAGCAATTTTGATTCAAACCCCGAAGATATTAATTTTAATATCTTTTATTTAAGGCCTGTTGAGAATGAGCGTCAAAAAATTACGGAGTGCAGTAATGAGCATTTTGATTTTAATTTTAATATTAGTAATTTATTTTTTGCAAATCTGAAGACAAATAAATTTATTTTTAAGACTAGGGTAAAGACCCATAAACTTAATTTACAATTTTTGGATGTTAAATATTTAGAAAGTATTGAGGTTAATAGAGATATTAACAACCAAGAGTACAAAACATATATTCAGAGCAAAAAAAAAGATTATTTGCCTTATGGCTCTGTTGATTTAATGTCGTTAGATTCTATAATTTTATCTATAACTGCTGGAAATAATTCAGCTTATAAGCTAGCTAAAGCAATTATTGATGCTTTGATTTTAAATTTTGAAATTGTCGAGAATAATTTGAGTTTAAAGGATTCTATTAAAGAAAGAAAAATTTCATCTAGCAATTTAATAGTTCTTACTAATTTATTATTTTTAAAGTACGAGATTCCGCTGAGAAATATAGTTGGGCTTTACTATGATCCTAATTCTCTTAAATTGAATGAGCATTTTTGGTTTGAATTTTTTTTGGATGGGGTTGGTTTTGTATATTTTGATATAATAAATGCAGTATTATTTAAGGATAACTCTAAGTATTTTTTAAATATGTCTGAAAACTATATTCAATATGGGTGCAAAGAGGATTATGATAAAAATGAATTTTTTGATGGATATTTAGATTCTGGGTTTTTAAAGTATAAAAGCTTGACAAACGGATCGTATTCTTTAATGCATAGGTTTGTTTTGGAGGATAATTTTTGATGAGAGATGATCAAATATTTAATTTAATTGATAAAGAGAAATTAAGAGAAAAAGAACATATTGAGCTTATTGCATCTGAAAATTTTACATCTTTAGAAATAAGGCAGGCTGTTGGAAGTATTTTAACTAATAAGTATGCTGAAGGATATCCTTTGAATAGATATTATGGTGGTTGTTCTTTTATTGATGAGATTGAAACTTTAGCAATTTCAAGGGCAAAAGAGCTTTTTGGTGCAGAGTATGCTAATGTTCAACCTCATAGCGGATCTCAGGCCAATATGGCTGCCATAATGGCTCTTATTAATCCGGGTGACAGAATACTTGGCATGCAATTGTCTCATGGGGGACATTTAACTCATGGCAGTAGAGTAAATTTTTCTGGCATATTTTTTAACACTTATTTTTATGGTGTTTCTAGGGATTCTGAGCTGATTGATTATGATGAGGTTCTAAAAATAGCTAGAGATTGTAGGCCAAATTTAATAATAGCCGGAGCTTCTTCTTATTCAAGAGAAATTGATTTTAAGAAATTTAGAGAAATAGCAGACGAAGTTTCTGCTTATCTTTTATGTGATATTGCGCATATTGCGGGCCTTATTGCTACTGGTTTTCATAATTCTTCGATTGATGTGGCACATCTTACTACGAGTACTACGCATAAAACTTTAAGAGGTCCAAGAGGTGGAATAATACTTTCCGGAAAAGATTTTAACAGGTTAGTAAATTTTAATGGAAAAGAGAAAGCTTTGTTTAATGCTGTAAATTCTACAGTTTTTCCTGGCACTCAAGGAGGCCCTTTAGTTCATGTTATTGCAGGCAAAGCTATTGCATTCAAAGAGGCTCTTCAAGAAAATTTTAGAGAATACATTGCTAATGTAATAAAAAATACCAAAGTTATGGCTGAATATTTCAAATCGGAAGGGTTTCGAATTGTTAGTGGAGGCACAGACAATCATTTATTTTTGATTGATCTTAGTAACTTGGATATCACGGGTGCTGATGCTGAGAAATTGCTTGAAGGTGTAAATATTACTTTAAATAAAAATGCTATTCCTTTTGATAAAAAAAGTCCTTCTTTGGCTTCTGGTATTAGAATTGGGGGCGCCGCTATTACTTCTAGAGGTCTAAATGAAAGCGATTCTTTAAATGTTGCTAAATTTATTGTTAGAGCTTTAAAGACAAGGTCTGATATTGAATTAAAACAAATAAAAAAGGAAGTTGTAAAATTTATTAGAGATTTTGATATGCCTTAATTATGTTTGGAGGTTATGAGCAATAAATGCCAAGCTTAATTAGAACATTTTTTTTAGTGTTGTTTTTTATTTTCATTTTTAATCCCATTTTAATAGGAATGCTTTTTATATTATTTCCTTTTATTTTGATATTATTTAGCTTTTTAGGTGTTTTTAGAATTTATTTTACAAGAGATTATTCATATTCTAGATCTAGAGAGTTTGAATTTTATAAACTTTCTTTTTTATTAATGGCCAAATTATTATCTATTTTGGGAACTGTAACAGGAGAACAGCTAAGTTATGTTAACTTTATTATCAATTCTTTGAATTTGTCTGAACGTGGCAAATCAGAATTGTATACTATTTTTCATTCTGCTATTAATAAGAATAATAATGCGGATAAAATTTTGTATACCCTCAAGCTTGGCTATTTTCAACATAAAGATCTTTTTATATGGCTTTTTGCTGCTCTTAAAGAAATTAATAAGCTTTCTAGGTATAAAAACTTGGAAGCTGAAAAATTTATTTCTTATGTTGGCGTTTTCCTTGAACTTGAATCTGATGGTTATGAAGCTTATAAAGATATTAATATTAAAATTGTAAATCCCTATAGTGTTTTGGGGTTAACTTATAGCGCCAGTGATGATGAGATTAAAAAGGCTTATAAAAGTCTTGTTATAAAATATCATCCTGATAAGTTTGCAAATGATCCTGTAAGGCAAAAAGATGCAAATGATAAATTTATTAAAATTCAAGATGCTTATGAAAAGATTTGTAAAGAAAGAAATATAAAGTAATTAATATTAATTTGTTTTAAAAGATGAAAAAAGAAGGGTCAAAAACCCTTCTTTTACTGTTAGCTTCCGCTGTAGGCTACTTTGAATTGCAAAAAAGCACTACCAATAGCGGCGTTATTTGCATTTTTATTAGCAAGTTCTATAATGTTATTTGAATCCCATCCAATTGAAATTGTTGTAAATCTTATTAGTTTTTCAAGACTAAGTCCTGTTTTTAGATAAATTTTTGTAGCATCGCTTGAGATTTTATTAGAAGGCCCTAAAAGGTATGCTCCAATATAAGGTACTACATACGCTTCTGTTGAAATAGATTCTATTGGAATTGCATAATCAAGATATAAAGCTATACCTAGATTCATTGCGTCTTCAAATGTAAGATTAGGGGCTATAGCTTGGTTTTTTGTTGAATTTTGTACAGTTTTATTGTTTTCATTAGTAGTTAAGCTTGTTGTAGGATAGTTTTCTACAGATTTTTGTTTTAAAATATCATAAAGACCAATAGATGTTATCCATCCTAGTCCATTTACAAGTCCCTTTTTATTGTCTTCATAGCTTGAGATTTCAACATTTAAGCTTTGAAATGCATTTTCGGATATGGTTTTTAATTTTTTTTCTGTATCCTTGGATCTGTAAAGATTTTGTCCATAGCTTATTCCTAATGCAACTCCAGATTTTTTGTCTTTTTCTCCAAATAGTCTTGTACTGTAAGAATCAGATCCCCCAATCTCCCAAGATTCTTTTTCACCAGTGTCTTTATTCCAAGCAAGTCCTATGCTTGCTCCTGTTGAAAATGTAATGCCCAGTTCTGTATTTTTACTAAAATTAAGAGCATTGCCATTTGGATCGAATGTATCTTCAGCTTTTTTATTAGGATCTAAGGATGTTCCTTTTTTATAATTTGCTGCTTTTGAGATGTGTCCAAATACGGAAAAATCGCTTGCAAAAGGATCTATTCCAAAATCAGTACCCATTTGTAAAATAAGATAGGTATTTTTATTGTTGATTTTTGTTAATCCGAGCTTATATTTGGCTCCAAAAGATGCTAAAATTGCAGAATTTGATAAAGTTGGACTCAATAAATCGTTACCAATTACGGATTTATCTTTTAAGGAATATGTTATTGATGAATTATTGAATGTTTTATTTCCATAAGCTCCTGATAAGCCAAAATTTAATTCAAAAGGTATTTCTGCAATTACAGACTCGGTATCTTCATTCTGATTAAGTAGATTTTTTATTGGTTTCCATGTTGCTTGAAATCCATAAAGAATTCCTTGATAAGTTTTATTGTATGGAGTGTCTTTGTCATTCTCTTGATTTCTGTTACCTGTACCTGTTCCCCCTATTGCAAATGTAAGGTCAATTTGTGGGAGTTTATATCCCATTTGAATTGTTCCTATATTTTTAGAAGTACCTCTTGCAAGAATTGTACCCCTTACTATTCTATCATTGCTTGGAAATCCATAATAAGTGCTTTTAAATCCGGTCATAGGCGCAAAACTAAATAGAGATTCTTTATTAAAGTCAAAATCTGTCATAGTACTTATTTTAATGGAAAAATCGTATATATTGATTTGGGCTGTTATATCTCCCAAGTCAAGTTTAAATGGATCATTCTTTTTGCCTTCTGCTTTTAAAGCAAGATCTTCTACCTTAATGTAAGCTGAGAATGGATCGTCTTTGCCTAGTTCAGGATTAGCCTCAAATGGTTTAAGTTTAATAGTAATTTTGCTTTTGTTTTCAAATCCAGGGACAAGCTCATCTATATCGAATCTGAATTCACTTGTGTTTTCAATTCCAAATGTGGGTATCCACGGGTTTATTTTAAATATATCTTTTTCCTTTAATTCATCTGCTGCAAATATTGCTACAGATGTAGTTAAAAATATAATTAATTTATATAGAATATGATTTTTCATAATTATACCTTCCTGTTGTAACTATAAACTTTTTATTAGTTCTAGTTATTTATTAAACGCATTAATAAAATGTATTGTATACATGTCATTATATTGTACATAATAGCATGTATACAATATTAAAACTATTGGGTAAAAATTCAAAACCATATTAGTATTTTATGATTTTTAGATTATTTAAATTTATAAATAAGATTAATTTGCAATAAAATTAATCTTATTTATTTTAAATGATTAATTTATACTAAATAAACCAGTAATCCCGTTGCTAAAATGTAGTATAAAGCGTAAGGCATTGTTTTTGCTAAAAGCTTGCCTTCTTGTCCAATTAATCCAGCAGTTGTTGTTGCTATTGCGATGTTTTGGGGAGAAATCATTTTTCCCCCAGTTGCTCCTGTTGTGTTTGCTGCTGCAAGCCAGTAAGGATTTGTTCCAATGTTTTCTGCCATTTGTGTTTGCAAAGGTCCAAAAAGAACATTTGAAACTGTGTCACTCCCTGTTAAAAATGTTCCAATAGTCCCAATTAATGGACTAAATAATGGGCCAAATTTACCTGTTATTATTGAGATTCCATTAGCAAGATCTCTTATCATTCCACTGTATGTCATTAATCTTGATATTGCAACAATGCATATGATTATAAATGAAGATAGTGCCATTTTTTTCAAGGTTAGTGTAAATATTTTTAGTTGTTTTAATATTGGGACTCCTCTTATTGAATAAGATATTATTGTTGCAAGCATAATCAAAAAGCCTGGAGAGGTAATCCATTTAAAGTGCAGGGGATTTGCTCCTGGATAAATGCTAACAGTGCTTTGAAAAGTTTTTAGGTATTCATGAATTTTGTTAAAAAGAGGAGATACAAGCACTATAAATACTACTATTAAAATGTATGGTGAACAAGCAATAATTCCTTTTGATAGGGGTATTATGTTTTTGTTTTGGTATTTGTACACGTCTTTATTTCCAAAAAACTTTGCATAAACTATTGTTATTGTCATAGAAAAAATGCTTCCAAGGATTGCAGGAAGTTCAGGCCCCAAAGTTTTTGATATTAATACTTGAGATATTGCCATTGACATTCCGGAGAGCAGGGTAAGAAGGAATACTCCTTTTAATCCTTTAATACCTCCTCCTGTAAGAATTACTAATACAAAAGGTATTGTTAAGGTTGGAAGTATTAGTTGCAATGCAATCTCAGATGAAACAGTGTTAACATCTAAGTTAGTTGCTTGAGCTAAAGATATTATAGGAATTCCCACAGATCCATAAGCGGTTGATGGGGTATTCATTATTAAACAGATTAAGCAAGCAAAAAATGGTTCAAATCCCATTGCTATTAATATTGACACAGGGATTGCAACGGCAGTTCCATATCCAGCAACTCCTTCTAAAAAATTTCCAAATCCCCATGCTACTAGCAAAACTATAATCCTTTTATCAGAAGATACGCTTGATAATATATTTTTAATAATTTCTATATCTTTTTGATCTTCTGACATTTTGTATGTAAATATGGCGGCAATAATTACGGTTACTATTGGCCATATCCCCATTAAGGCTCCTTCAAGTGTTGCAAGACTTGCGTTTACTATTCCTAAGTTTTTATAAAATATCACTATAGCAGCAGTTGTTATTAATGATATAGGTATTACATAGTAAGCGGGCTTTTTTATTATTCCAAGTCCAATAATGATTAGGATTATTGGTGTTAAAGCCATTATAAAATCATAAGAATTCATAAAAAATTGCTCCTTTTAAATTGTGTTATAATAACAATCAATAAATAATATATAATTTTAATATTACAACATGAACAATATCTATGTTATTGAAAGATTATTATTAACTTTATTTTTAGTTTTTCCCTTGTCTTGTGATGATCTTTTTGCAGTTAATTTAGCCAAAATTAATGAATTATCAAAGCATGCAAAATCAATAGTTTTAATGGATTTTGATACTAAGCGCATACTTTATTCTAAGAAGCCCAATTTAATTGTTCCTCCGGCATCGCTTACAAAGATTGTTACGATTTATACGGCTTTAATTGAGGCTGAAAAGCGAAATATAAAATTAAAAAGTATAGTTCCTATTAGCGAGTCTGCTGCATATTATAATGCACCCTTGAATTCTTCTTTAATGTTTTTAGAAAAAGGTCAAATTGTTAATTTTGAAGAGATTTTAAAGGGACTTGCAGTTTCGTCGGGTAATGATGCTTCTATTGCAATTGCTGAGTTTGTAGTAGGTGATTTAAATAGTTTTGTTAATTTGATGAATATTAATGTTTTAAATTTAGGGCTTTTTAATATGCATTTTGTAGAACCTTCTGGATACAGTGATGAGAATAAAATTACGGCATTAGATATGGCTTTTTTTGTAAAATCTTATATAGAAAAGTTCAAATTTATGCTTAATATCCACTCCTTAAAGTATTTTGTTTATCCAAAGAGTAAAAATTTAGGAACTACTTTATCATCAAAATTTTTAAACTTAAAACAAAGAAATGCCAATTTATTAATATATGATTATTCTTATTCAGATGGTCTTAAAACAGGATACATTAAGGAATCAGGCTTAAATCTTGTTGCTACTGCCCAAAAGGATAAAAGAAGATTAATAGCAGTTATATTGGGAGTTGAGAAAGCAATTAATGGGGCTGGAGAAAAGATGAGAGCCTTGATTGCAAAAAATTTATTTGAATATGGATTTAATGAATATTCTAAAGTTTCTTTAATAGTAAAATTAAAAGAAAAAGTTTATAATGGTACAGTAGATACAGTTGCTCTTTCTCCCAAAGAGCCTTTTTATTATGTTTTAACTAAAGATGAATTTGATAAAATTAATATAAGCTATGCTGTTGATAAGTTGGTTGCTCCTCTTAGTGGGGATATGCCTGTTGGGAAGGCTATGATTTTTTTAGAAAATGAAAAAGTAGGAGATGTTGTTTTGTTTAGTAGTAAGGTAAATAAACTAGGGTTTTGGCAAGGTCTTTATAAGAGTTTTATAAATTTTTTTAAGAGAGATTAAGTTTTATGTTAAATCATTTTAATTTTAAATTAAAAAGAGATGTTACAATAATAGTCCCAGGTGAAGCTTTTGTTTCAAACAAAAGAGTTATTTCTACAATTCTTGGTTCTTGTATTGCTGTTGTGCTTTGGGACGAATCAAGCAATTTAATTGGAATGAATCATTATGTTCTAGTTAAGTCAGACCTTGATATATCTCTTGCCCAAAGGGGAAGGTATGGAGTTTATGCTATTCCCATGTTAATAAATGCGATGTTGGAAAATGGAGCTAATAAAAACAATCTTAAGGCCAAGCTTTTTGGAGGAACTAATTTTATGGCAAAAGGAGCGGTTAAAGTGGGACTTGAAAATTCAGAGTTTGCTGTTAATACATTAAATAAGTATCGTATTCCAATATTAACTAAAGATTTTGATCAATCTAAGTCACGAAAGATTTTTGCTTTTCCCGAAAACTTTAAAGTTATTGTTGAATATCCAGATGGAACAAAGGTTTTTTAATTTTGCTTGATGATTTTTTTAAAAATTCTCTCAATCAATTTCAATATGAAGCAGTTACCACTATTGAAGGCGCTCTTTTAATTATTGCTGGTGCTGGCAGTGGAAAAACAAGGGTTGTTACTCATAGAATAGCATATTTACTTCTAAAAGGTATTGCTCAGAAGGAAATTTTAGCCTTAACTTTTACTAATAAGGCGGCTAATGAAATGAAAGATAGAATTAAAAAAATTTTGAAAAGACCTCTTAGTAACCTTATGGTTTCAACTTTCCATGCTTTTGGGCTTTTCTTTTTAAAAGAAAATTATAAATTGCTAGGATATAAAAAAAACTTCAGCATTTATGACGATAATGATAGAATTTCTCTTCTTAAAGAGATTTTACTTGATGAAGGCCTTTTAAATAAAAAAGTTTCTTTAAGTTCACTTAGTAATGTTATTTCACTTTTAAAAAATGGGATTCTTGTCCTTAATGATTTAAATAAAGAAGATATAAATATTTTTAAACTTTATGAAGAGCGATTAAGGCTTTATAATTCTTTTGATTTTGACGATTTAATTTTAAAGCCAAAAGAATTGTTAAGTAACAACTCTGATCTTAGAAATAAATATTCTAAAAGATTTAAGTATGTTTTGATTGACGAGTTTCAAGATACTTCTTTGATTCAATATAATTTTGTTCGCCTTTTAATAAATCATAGTAATTTATGTTGCGTTGGAGATGATGATCAATCAATATATTCTTGGCGTGGTGCTAGTTACAACAATATAGTGCAATTTGAAAAGGATTATAAGGTCAAAGAAATAAAGCTTGAACAAAATTATCGTTCTTCAAAAAATATTTTAGATGTTGCTAATTCTGTGATTTTAAATAATAAAAATAGAAAAGAGAAGACTTTGTGGTCTTCAAAGATGTGTAATAAAGTTATAGATGTTTTTATATTTGAGGATGAAATTCAAGAATCTGAGTTTGTTGCAAATCAAATCATAGAGCTTTCAAGGCTAGAGGGTTTTCAATCTAAAAAGATAGGAATTCTTATGAGAACCAATGCTCTTTTTAAAAACATTGAGATGATTTTAAAAAGACAGGGCATAAAATATAAAGTTTCGGGGGGAACATCTTTTTTTCAGAGAAAAGAAATAAAAGATATTATTTCTTATTTAAATGTAATAATAAATCCTAAAAGTGATTATGATCTGCTTAGAATCATTAATGTTCCAAGAAGAGGAATTGGTAAGGAATATTTGAAAAAAATTAGAGATATGGCAGACAAAAAGGGCTGCTGTATTTACGATGCGCTTTGTGATATTACTTTTTCTTTTACAAACATTTCTAGTTACGATAAGGCTTTAAATAAACAGGTAATTGAAAGCATAGAGGATTTTGTATCTTTTATTGAAGAATATCAATATAAATTTAGTATAACAAAAAACATGTATTCTAATATAATCAGAGAAATGATAGAAAGTATTGAATATTGGGGATTTTTAGTTAATGAAAATCCAAATTCAATCAAGGTGGCTGAATATAAATATCAAAATGTAGAGGGGTTTTTAAGTATAATTAAAAATTGGGAATCTAAACAATTTGATGAATTGAGAGATTTAGGTAGTTTTTTAAACTATCTAGTTCTTCAATCTAACGAAGTGAGTGAAGAATCTGAAAATATTAATATTAATTTAATGACAGTACATTCTGCTAAAGGCTTGGAATTTGATTATGTATTTTTTATTGCTGTTGAAGACAATATTATTCCACATCATAGAATTATTGAAGATAGTGATGCTGGCTTGGAAGAGGAGAGGAGAGTTTTTTATGTTGCATTAACTCGTGCAAAAGATTCTCTTATTATTACTATGGCTAATAAGCGGAAAAAAGATAGGCAAATTTTTGAACAGCTGCCTTCAAGATTTATTGCAGAAATTCCTAAAGAATTTTTAAATTTTAATTATTATACGGATTTTGTTGAAAGCAAAGCTTAATGAATATTATTGAATGAATTTTAAGATTAATTTAGTATAGTATATGATTAATTATAATTTAAATATTAAGCATATTTATGGATTTAATATAATCAAAGGAAAATTGTTATGAGTATTGTAATTGATTCTTTTAAAGAGATATCAAAAATTCCAAGATGTTCAAAAAATGTTAAAGGAATTATTAATTTTATTAAGGAGAAGTCTAAAAAACTTGGTTATTCTTTTAAAGAAGACAGTGTTGGTAATATTGTGGTTCAGATAAAATCCAATAATAACATTAATATGCATCCTATTATTTTACAATCCCATGTTGATATGGTTTGTGAAAAAAATGAATCTAGTTTACATAATTTTGAAACAGATCCAATTAAAATTGTTGAAGAGGATGGGTATCTTAAAGGAGTAGGGACTACCCTTGGAGCTGACAATGGGATTGGAATAGCTATGATGCTAAGCATTATGAGTGAAGCCAATAGTTTCCCTCATCCCGATTTAGAACTTCTTTTTACCGTTGATGAAGAAATAGGCTTAATAGGTGCTATTGGTCTTGATTCTAAGCTATGTAGTGGTAAAAGCCTTATTAATCTTGATGGAGAAGAAGAGGGTTATTTTTTATTTGGTTGTGCGGGATCAAGACTTGTTGAGATTGTTTTTTCTCCTCAATATAGTCTTTCAACAAAAAAAACAAAAGTAGAAATTTTATTTAAAGGGCTTAAAGGTGGCCATTCTGGGGCAGATATTCATTTAGATTTAGCAAATTCTTTAAAATTAATGTTTTTTGCTCTTTTTGAAATTAAAGCAAATATTGATTTTGAGATTGAAAGTATTTTTGGTGGAGAGAGTAGCAATGCAATTCCAAATGAATCTAGGGCTTTAATCTTTATTAATGATAGTGATTATACTTTATTAAGCAAAGAGCTTAAACTTTTCGTATTTAAAGTTAAAAGTATATATTCTCTTGAAAATGAATTTGATATTATTGTTAATAAAAGAGAATTTTCATCAGTTAAAGTTCTTGATAAAAATAGCAAAAGCAAGCTTTTAAATATGGGAATGGGATTTTTACATGGAGTTCAAAAAGTAGAAAATTATGAAAATAAGCTTATCAAGACTTCTTTAAATTTTTCAAGTCTTTCCAAAATGCAAGGCGACTATATTTTTACTTTTTTAATAAGATCTTTATTTGATTCAGATAAAGAGTATGTTTTTAATCATTTGCAATCAATAGGCGATTTATCAGGAGCTGATTTGCGCGTAATTTATGACTATCCTTCTTGGCAGTCTGATAAGAATAGTAATCTTTTAAAACATCTTCAGGATGTGTATAAAGAAATGTATCTTGAAGATGCCAATGTTTCTTTAGTGCATGCAGGGCTTGAAACAGGCATAATATCTTCTAGGTTGGGGGGTATAGAATCTGTTACTCTTGGGCCCTGGATTGAATCACCTCATACTACTAGAGAAAGAGTAAATATTTCTTCAACTATTAGAGTTTATGATTTTTTGAAAAAAAGTTTAGAAAGATTTCAAAAAATCTAGTTTTAAAAATTTGATATTTTAATATGAATTTTCTAATAAAAAATTGCATATTCTTTATGATTTTTATCTTTTATTGACTTAGAAATTAAATATCTATAAAATATTATAGGTAATCATAGTTACTTGTTATTGGTGGTTGTAGCTCAGTTGGTAGAGCGTCGGGTTGTGGTTCCGAATGTCGCGGGTTCAAGCCCCGTCAATCACCCTGCAATAATTTTCTTTTTAGCTGCATTCATAGCTCAATTGGATAGAGCAGTGGACTTCGAATCCAAAGGTTGCAGGTTCGAGTCCTGCTGAGTGCGAAATATTATTTATTTGTTAGATTAAGCATACTTGCAAAAGCTTTTAAGTTTTTGTATACTAGTTTGAGTATGAAGTATGCAGGAGTGGTGGAATTGGCAGACACGCTAGACTTAGGATCTAGTGCTTTTGGCGTGTGGGTTCGACTCCCACCTTCTGTAAAAGTGCGAAAGTAACTCAGGGGTAGAGTGTCACCTTGCCAAGGTGGAAGTCGCGGGTTCAAATCCCGTCTTTCGCTTTTTAATAATTATCAATAAGGTTTAATTGAGGCATTAGTAGTGATTTTAAGTAAAGATATTAAGCTTCTTCCTGGTTCAAAAGTTGAGGTTTTAATTAGGGTTTCAAAAAGTGTTATTCAAGAAAAATATAACTTATTATTGCAAGATTATTCTTCTCGACTTAAGATTCAGGGCTTTAGAATTGGAAAAGTTCCTATTAATATTATTGAGAACAAATATTCTGAGGCTTTAAGAGCTTCTGTTTTAGAAGAAGTGGTTAATAATTCTCTTAAAGAATTTTTTGAAGAAGAGCCCAAAAGGCCCTTGAGTTATGCTTCTCCTATTATAAAAGAAAAAAATTTAAGATTAAATCTTGATAAAGATTTTGAATTTACTTTTGTATATGAAACTTATCCTGAATTTAAAGTTCCAAGTATTGATGGTATTGATATTGAAGTAGAGGTTCCTGAAGTTTTTATTGATGATTCTGATATTGAGAATGAAATTAGGCGTCTTCAAATAGAAAATTCAATTATGATTGAAGATGAGGAAGGGTTTGTCAAAAAAGATAGCATTGTTAAAGTGGATTTTGTTGAACTTGATGATATTTCAAATGAAATAGTATCAACAAAAAGACAAGATTTTGTTTTTACAGTTGGAAAATCTGAGACTTATTATGATTTTGACAAAGATGTAATTAGCATGAGAATAAATGAGGAGAGAATTATAGAAAAATCTTATCTTAAGGATTACAAATTTGAAGAACTTGCAGGTTCTTCAAGAAAATTGAAAATTAAGATTAAGAGTATTAAAAAAAGAGATCTCCCTTTAATAGATGATGAGTTTGCAAAAGATATTAGCGACAGATGTAATACACTAGATGATCTTAAAAATTTTATAAGATCTAATGTTTTACAACTTATTGAAGAAAAAAAAGAAGCTTTAAAGCTAAATAGATTTTTTTCTGTTATTTCTAAAAAATTAGATATAGATATTCCTCATTCAATGCTTGAGGCTGAAATTGAAATTGCCTTTAAGGATGCTTCAAAGCATAATAAAATGAGTCTTGAAGAGTTTAAAAGTATGTTTTATTCTTCAGAATTTGTTGGTAGCAATAATTTAAAAGATGAAATTCTTAGCAATTTGAAGTCTAAGTTGATAATCCAGAAAATGGTGGATTTAGATCCAATTGAAGTTACTGAGAGTGATCTTGAGTATGAGATAGCTAGACGGGCTGATAATTCTAGCGTGAGTTATGAAGAGGTTAAAAAATTTTATGAAGATCAAAATTTGATTTCTTATTTAAAGGATGATATCAAAAGAAAAAGAGTTAAGAAAAAAATTTTGGCAAATCTTAAAGAAGTAAAAGGCAGTCAAATTTCTTTTAAAGATTTTGTTAATTATAAAATTTGTGAGTAAGAAAAATGGAGTTTATGCATAATTTAATACCTACCGTGATAGAGCATACAGGAAATTATGAGAGAGTATTTGATATATATTCAAGATTACTTAGAGAGCGTATAATATTTTTGAGTGGCGAGATTAATGATCCTAAGGCAGATACTGTTATTGCTCAACTTTTGTTTTTAGAATCAGAAGATTCAAATAAAGATATTTATCTTTATTTGAATTCTCCAGGTGGCAGTATTACTGCAGGTCTTGCGATTTATGATACTATGCAATATATAAAACCCGATGTGAGGACAATTTGTATTGGGCAAGCTGCTTCAATGGGAGCTTTTTTGCTTGCTGGTGGGGCCAAAGGCAAAAGAGAGTCTCTAACTTATTCTAGAATAATGATTCACCAGCCTTGGGGAGGAATAAGCGGTCAGGCTAGCGATATTAATATACAAGCTAATGAAATTTTAAGACTTAAAAAATTAATAATAGATATTATGTCTAATCAGATAGGGGTTGATAAAGAAAAACTGGCTCTTGATATGGAAAGAGATTATTTTATGACTTCAAGTGATGCTCTTAAATATGGTCTTATTGATAGTGTCTTAGTGAGGGAGTAGTTTTATTTTTGGTAAAAGTTTTTATGGCAAGAGTAAAAGGTCAAAAAGTAAAAGAGTGTTCTTTTTGTGGACTTAGCGTTGCTGAGCTTGGGGGTAATGTTGTTATATCTAATGGAGTAGCGATTTGTCCTGAATGTTCTAAAATATGTCACAATCTTTTTAAAGAAAAATTGTGTAAGCCGTTGGATTCTAAGTCCAATGGTTTGCCAACTCCCAAACAACTTAAAGATCATTTAGATATGCATGTTGTTGGGCAAGAAGATGCAAAAAAAGTTTTATCTGTGGCTGTTTATAACCATTATAAGAGAATATTGAAAAATAATAAATATGATGATGGTATTGAGATTGAAAAATCTAATATACTTTTGGTTGGTCCTACAGGTAGCGGTAAAACTTTGCTTGCAAAAACTTTAGCTGCAGAAATGAATGTGCCATTTGCAATAGCGGATGCTACAACTTTAACAGAAGCTGGATATGTTGGCGAAGATGTAGAAAATATTTTACTTAAATTAATACATGCTGCTCATGGAGATGTTAGTTTAGCTGAGAAAGGGATTATTTATATAGATGAAATAGATAAAATTGCTAAAAAAAATGAAAACGTTTCAATAACAAGAGATGTTTCTGGAGAAGGGGTTCAACAGGCTTTGTTAAAGATAATTGAGGGGACTATTGCCAATGTTCCTCCAAGAGGTGGAAGAAAACATCCTTATGAGGATACTATTGAAATTAATACCCAAAATATACTCTTTATATGTGGTGGTGCTTTTGTTGGGCTTGAAAATATTGTCAAGAATCGAATAAATAAAAGTTCTATTGGGTTTTCAGCAATTGAAAAAAAGAATATAAGAGAGGATACTTCATTAAAGTATTTGGAAATGGAAGACTTAATTAAATTTGGTTTGATACCAGAGTTTGTTGGTAGACTTCCTGTACATTCGTATCTTGAAAAGTTAAATAAAGAAGATTTGATGAGAATATTAGTTGATCCCCAAAATTCTATTGTTAAGCAGTATTATCATATGTTTAAAATGGACAATGTGGAGTTAGTATTTGAAAAAGATGCTTTAGAATCAATTGTAGATGAAGCTATTCTAAAAAATACTGGAGCAAGAGGTCTTAGATCTATTTTAGAGGGTCTTTTTAAAGATGTTATGTTTGAGGTTCCTTCGATTACTAAAACCAAGAAGGTTGTTGTTACAAAAGAATCTGTTTTAAATGCAGATATTAACCCATTAATTTTGGTGGGAAATGCAATTAAAAAACCTTGGGCAAAAGAGTTATATGAAATCAATCTTAAATATGATAAAAAATAGAAAAGAAGATCTTCCGATTGTTATTTTAAAAGAAAATGTTCTTTTCCCAAATGTAACATTGTGGGTAACCTTTGATAATGAATATGTAATTAATTCCATAGCCCAATCCATGTTAGAGGAAAGATTGATTTTATTTGCTTATCCTAATGAATTTAATTGCGGCGAATCTGGTAAAGAAGGGGTTAAAAACCTATGTTCTGTGGGAACCTATTCTAAACTTATCCAGGTTATAAAGGTTAGTAAAGATGTAGTAAAGGTTTTAGTTGAGTGTCAAAGCAGAGTTCTTATAGGCAGTGTTTCAAAAAAAAATGATTATTTGAGAGCCAAAGTTACTTTTGTGTCTGATTCTGGCGGATTAAACAGAGAGCTTTTTACTTACTCTAAATTTTTAAAAGAAACTTATGAAGTTTATAGAAATTCCTTGTCTTTAAAATCTTATGATAGTGATAATGAGGCAATTAATTATTTTGAGAATCCAAGCAAGCTTGTAGATATTATAGCTTCTAATTCAAACTTAGAAAATAGTATAAAATTAGAGCTTTTGCAAGAGTTAGATGTTAAAATCAGAATAGAAAAGTTAATTGTTAATTTAAACATTGAAATTGACCTTTTGGATCTTAAAAAAGATATTAATTCTAAAGTTAGGGCCAAGTTGGATAAAGGGCAAAGGGATTATTTTCTTTCTGAGCAAGTTAAAGAGATACAAAAAAGATTGGGTAAAGATGAGAATGATTATATTGACAGATTAAATTCTAAAGATATTCCAGAAGATGTTAAATCTAAGATTGAAAAAGAAATTTCTAGATTATCTAAAATGCAGATGAATTCTCCTGATGCGAATATTATTAGAAGTTATATAGAATTAATATTAGATCTTCCATGGAATGAAAATACTGTTATGAAAAATCATTTAAGCGAAATTGAGTTCATTTTGAGAAATTCTCATTATGGTATGGATGAAGCAAAAGAAAAGATAATAAATTTTTTAGCTGTTTATCAAATTAATTCTAAGGTCAAAGCTCCCATTTTATGTCTTGTAGGGCCTCCTGGTATTGGTAAAACGTCTCTTGTAGAATCTATTGCAAGATCGTTGTCTAGAGAATTTGTTAAAATATCTCTTGGTGGTTTAAGAGATGAGGCAGAAATTAGGGGGCATAGGAGAACTTATGTTGGCTCTCTGCCAGGTGTTTTTATTAGCGCAATGAAAAGATCAGGCAAATCCAATCCTGTTATTCTTCTTGACGAAATAGATAAAATTAATAACAGTTATAAAGGAAATCCCGAATCTGCCCTTTTAGAAGTTTTAGACCCTGAGCAAAATTATAAATTTATAGATCATTATTTAGAAATCCCCTATGATCTTTCTAATGTTTTATTTATTACAACGGCCAATTCTCTTAATGGCATGTCAAAGCCACTTCTTGATAGGATGGAGATAATTAAGGTTGAAGGTTATTCTTATATTGAAAAGTTAGAGATTGCTAAGATTTTTTTGATTCCAAGCATAATTAAAGAAAGTTTTTTAGACAAAGTTTATATAAGAATAGAAGATGATGTTATTTTGAATTTAATTAGAAACTATACTATGGAATCTGGAGTAAGGGGGCTAAAGAGAGTTTTAACTAATTTGATTAGGAAGCTTGTAAGGGAGTTGCTTTATGAGTATTCTAAAGATCAAATCATTAAAGGTAATTTTTATTCACCAAGTTCTTTGATACATGGAAATAATTCGCTTTTTACCCATGATCCTGATATTCCAGGTATTTATAAAATAATCAATATTAATAATTATTATAATTATGTTAATACTGAGTATAATTTGAATTTGATTAAAATTGACTCTTCTGGATTTGTTTATGGACTTGCTTGGACAAATTATGGTGGTACAGTTCTTCCTGTTGAGGCGACTAAGTTTGAAAAAAAAGGAGATATTATCCTAACAGGTAGTCTTGGGGCTATTATGAAAGAGAGTGCACAGCTTGCATATTCTATAGTTAAGACCTATTCTTCTAAGCTGAACTTTGACGTAAAAGAAAGTCCCGAAATTCATTTACATTTTCCAGAAGGAGCAACACCAAAAGATGGACCTTCTGCGGGTATTACCATTGCAACAGCAATTGCTTCAATACTGTCTAATAAGAAAGTTCCTTTGGATCTCGCAATGACTGGCGAGGTGACTTTAAAAGGCTTTGTTCTTCCTGTGGGGGGCATTAAAGAAAAAGTTTTAGCAGCCTATAGAAATGGTATAAATAAAGTTATTTTACCTAAAGACAATAAAAAAGATTATTTCAAACTTCCAGAAGAAGTTAAGGATAATATAGATGTTAAGTTTGTTTCTAGTTTGGAAGAAGTTTTTGATTATTTGAATATTATTTAAAAATTTACATATTTAAATTTATACTTTAGGAGTAGATATATGAAAGATGGAGTTAGAAAGCCTTCAGGCAGCAGAGCGTCTTTTAGTGCTCAGCCTTATTCTAAAACTTTAAAAAAGAATAATGGCTTTTCTTTTTTTGCTAAAAATAATTTGGGAAAAAATTTTTTAAAGGGTAAAAAAAAGGGTAAATAAAAAAAAGCGGCTTTTAATTGGCCACTTTTTTATTTTAATAATACAAAACAAAAGATATGTTATGCTCTCTTAGAATAATATTCTACAACCATTTGCTCGTTAGCAAGTGTAGGTATCTCGTCTCTTGATGGAGCATGCTTTACTTTTATGTTTAAATCATCGGCGTTTACTTCTATCCAAGTTGGTAAATTTCTAAGAGTCGAAGTTTTTTCTATATTTGATCTTATCAATTTTTTTAGACTGTCTTTTTCTTTTATTCGAATTTGATCATTTGCTCTTAGTATTATTGAAGGGATTGTAACTCTTCTTCCATTTAGTATAATAATACCGTGAGAAACTATTTGTCTTGCGTGTGCTCTTGAAATGGCAAATCCAGCTCTATATACAATATTGTCAATTCTTCTCTCAAGTATTGAGAGCAAGTTATCCCCAGTAACACCGTGATGTTTTTTTGCTTCTTTAAAAGTATTAGTTAATTGTCTTTCGCTTACACCATAAGTAAATTTTATTTTTTGCTTTTCTACCAATTGTTTCCCATATTCTGTGATTTTAGCTTTTCTGGATTTTCCATGCATTCCGGGAGGGTGTGGTTTTTTTTTAAGGATTTTGTCATATTTTGGCTGTTCAAAAATGTTAATACCAAATCTCCTTACCAGCTTACCTTTAGCTATTTTTTTTCTATTCATCAATTCCTCACATACTAAAAATAAAGTATAGCAGGGATAGGACTCGAACCTATGACCTTCGGGTTATGAGCCCGACGAGCTACCAACTGCTCTACCCTGCGTCTTACAGTTTAAAATGTTAACACAACTTTATTATAAGTGTCAATTATTTGCTTATTATTAATTTAATTAGACTAAGAAATATATATCATCTATTTCTTTATATTCTTGTTTTATGATTTTTCTTATATTGTTTGTTTTATTTGTAAAACTTTGAAAATCATTTTCTGAATTCAAATTTATTTTGATATAAAGCAGAAGTTTTTTGCCTTGATTATGAAAATCAAGTGTTTTAAAGTTTATATGCGAGTTTTTTAATGTATCTTTTACACTTCTTTTAAGGTCTATATTTTGCTTTGAGAGCAAATTGTTTGCGTTATTTATTATTACATTAAGCCCCTCTTTTATTATGATAAAGCCAATTAATATAGACATAATTTTGTCAAAACCGCTCCACATATAAGTTGCCAGTAGTAAACTTAGTGTAATCCCACCATGTGAGAATATACAGTTTTTATCAGCTGATGCTAATGCTAAGAGAAGTTGGTTATTGTATCTTTTCCCTATTTGAAATTTTGTTAAATATTCTATTATTTTCACTATAAAAAAAATGAAGGGAGTTATTGGGATCCATAAGCTTTTTTTAAGAGATTTATTTGAAAATATTTCTAGTATATTTTTTTTGTCTTCTTCGCTGTGATTGTGGTCGTAGTCGTGGTCGTGTGGATGACTGTGGTCATGTTCATATATATTATCATTTTTATTTTTGTTTTGGTGTATGTGCAAATTAAATCCATACTCTCCTCCAAGAGTGATAAATTTATTTAATCCGGTTGTATTTAAAAATAGTGTAAATCCTGCCATAAGTATGATTATTCCCATGATAAAAGCTATTAAGCTTTCCATTAGCTTGTGACCATGAGGATAATGTATAGTTTCAGGTTTGCTTGTAATTTTTAAACTAAAGTAAGTTATTATAGATAAAACAAAGTCGGCCATGACATGAAAAGCATCAGCAATAAGTGCAAATGAGTTAAACAGTATTCCAATAGTAAGTTTGGAAGATATTGATGTCACTTCGGTAAATATAGAGATTATTCCTATTCCCATTACAAGTTTATCTTCTTCTATTTCGGATATTAATTCTTTTTTATATTGAAAATTTATATTTTCAAATCCCAAGCTTAAAAGCTCTTCTTGTATTTCAGTAATTTTGCATGAAATTGCTTTAAATTTATTTTTTTTGCCGTAGTAAATTAAATTGCTAATCATTATTCTTTCTATGCCTTCCGATTTAAAATCATCATCAATATAAAAATGAATTATTTCAATTTGGTTATCTTTAGCTTTTGCTTTAAGATTTGCAATTAATTTTGAATTTTTTTCAATATAAACGATGTGTATATCTTCTTTTTTTAAAGGATCTAGTTTTAAATACGCAAATTTATGAATGTTTTTTAAGTTTATTACCTTGATCATAATTGTATCATTCTCCTAGTTGTTGCATAATTTTATTAATATAGCGTTAATGCTACATTTTATCATTTATTAAATTCAAGCTCAATCTTGGCTTATTAAGACAAAAGTGAGGAATATTTTATGCGGCAAGTGAATTTTTTTGTGAAAAAATGTAAAAAAATTATTTTAAATAATAATGATTTGCATAGTTTAAATGAAAATATTAAAAATATTTTTTGTGATTTTTTAAAAGAGTTTGACAGAAAGTCATTAGAGCATATATTTAATTATTATTTTGAAGCTTATGATCATAATAGTAGTTTATACAGCTTTGTGGAAAAATTTATTCCAATTATTAATTTTTTATTATTTGAAAATTTGGAATATAATCTTAATTTTGATGAGAAAAAACTTATTTTAAATGTTTTTGATTTATCCTCTGATACTCTTGAAAGTGATAAATTAAACAGGCTTCTTGGGAGCGCTTTAGTTTCTCTAAAGGTATTAGATTGATTTAATTTTTTGTAAGTTGAGATTGTGTTACTCTTTTTAGCTCTTTTCTATTAAAAGGAGCTTTAAGTAAATCTTTTAATATATAAATTTTTATTAGCGTTTTGTTTTTATTAAATGAGTTAGATTCTGTTATTATTATTTTTGTATCTCGATCAAAAAATTCTGCCATTACTTGTAGGCACATAGCACATGGAATAGCTTCAGGGCTTGTATTAAGCAATAAAAAATCTATTCTTTGTACACCAATTTTTGCAATCATACTTGAAATAGCGTTTCTTTCTGCACAATAAGTTGCTCCAAAGCTTGCATTTTCTACATTTGTTCCAATAAAAAAATCGTTTGTTTTAGTTTTAATGCAGGCACCTACTTTGAATTTTGAATATGGAGAATATGAATTGTTTCTTGCTTTTTCTGCCAGACAAAATGCTTTATCGATATCTTCTTGATTCGGTTTTTTCACAATGTCCCTGCCTTTTTATTTTATTAATCCTTGTGGTTTATTTTATTGAAATATTGTAATATAGTCAATATAAAACAATCTAAAAACTTGCTTTACGAAGGGTTTGTAGACTTTATTATGAGAGATGTTATTAATTTTATTAAGAAGTATAATAATTTTATTATTATTGGGCATAAAGATCCTGATTTTGATTGTATAGGTTCGTCTTTGGCTTTATCTTCTTTTCTTTCAAGGATTGGTAAAAATTCTATTTTGTTAAATGAAGGTCCTTTTGCCAGAAAAGAAATAATTCCTTTTAGGGATAAATTTTTATCTGAATGGCCCAATATTGAGCTTTTAGATTATTCAGTTATTATTTTAGATTGCTCAATTTTAGATAGGATAGGTGATGAATTTATATTTTATGTAAAGGATATGCCTATTTTAGTAATTGATCATCATATGTCTGGTGAAAAATTAAAATGTGAAAGTTATATTGATCCTTTTGCGCCTTCTACTACTTTTTTAATTGAAAAATTGATCAGAGAGTTTGGGTATGATCTTACAAAAGAAGAGGCCTGGTATATTTTAGTAGGGTTTTGTACTGATACTGGGTTTTTTAAATTTATTTCAAGAAGCGACCCAGAGCCTTTTAAAATGGTTGCAAGGCTAGTTTCAAAAGGAATAAGCCTTAAAGAAGTTTATAGCTATATAGAAGCAACTAAAAGCTTAAAATCAATAGAAATTCTCAAGTTAATGTTAAATAGTCTTGAATCTTATTGGAATGGAAAGGTTTTGTTTGCGTCTTTATCTTTTTCTAGTTCTAGCAAAGATGGTGGTGTTAGTGGGGTTAATGAGCTTTTTTATATGATTTTAAGCAATGTTGAGAATAATGAAATTTTAGGTATTTTAAAGGAAATGGAGGATGGCTCGATTATAGTTGGGCTAAGATCTAAAGATTCTTTTAATGTTGGAAAATTAGCAGAAGATTTTGGAGGTGGGGGACATAAAAATGCTAGCGGGTTTAGAATTAAACAAGGTTCTTTAGAAATTGTAAAAAATCGAATGCTAGCATACATTAAGGATAATATTTGTCTATAATATTTTTTAAAGGGATGGTTCCTTTTGGATCAAAATCCTTAGTGAGTGTTAAAAGTCCAGATTTAAATGCCAGAGGTGTTGTTCCATAAATAATTACTATGTTTTTTATCCAATCTAATTTTTTAATATGTTGAGGCGTAAGAGATGCAATTACGCTTATTTTATCTTTATATTCTTTTAAATTTTCTAAATATTTTGAGCTTCCAGGTGTTGATAAATTAAAAATAACTTGCTCAAATTTTTTAATTAATTTTTTAATTTCTTCTAGTTTTTGGGGGTTGATTTTGTTTAAGGGATAATAGTTGTAATAATAAGCATATGTATTTTGAAATATTTTTTTGCCTTCTATAATCATTTTGTGGTAAGGAGATATTATAAGAGTTTTTTTAGTTTTAGATATTTCTTTTTCTATTCTTACTTTTGTAATGCCTCTTAATGTGTTTTGTTTGAAAAATTCTTCACCTTCTTTTGAATATATTTTCTCATTTTTATTGAAATTAGGATAAAGAACAGATTTATTTTTATTTTCTTTTAAGTATTCCAATTTGATTCTTAATATTCTTTTATTAGATTCAATAATATTGTTTTTTATTTCTGAATCTTTTTTCATTAAGTCTAATAGCATATTATAAGCATTTTTTTGTATGTTTTCATTTAAAGATATTAAAAAAATATCACTTTTGGTTCTAGCTATCCTTTCAATTGTGTTATAAATGCTCTCATTATTGTATTTTGCTGCGCTCATCAATAGGTCGTCAGTAATTATTATGTTATTATATTTTAATTTCTTTCTTAGTATATCTTTAATTATTTTTGTTGAAGATGATGCAGGAATATTTTCTCCATTTGTAAGCTTTGGATATGCTAGATGACCTGTCATTATTACCGGGATGTTTTCTTGGATTAGTATTTTATATGGCAAAAGTTCATTTAAGTTTATTTCTAGTAAATTAGAATTTATTATTGGAATGTTTATATGGGAGTCAAGAGTAGTATTGCCATGCCCTGGGAAATGCTTTGCAGTAGAAATTATCCCCCCTTGCTTTTGCCCTTTATAAAAGGCCAGAGAAAGAAGTGATACTATTTTGGGATTATCTGAATATGTTCTTGGTCCTATTGCAAAATTATTTTCATCACTATATATATCTACTATGGGTGCAAAATTTAAATTTATTCCAAGTTGGCTTAGCTCTTGTGCTATATAATATCCCGTATTATAAGAATCTTTTGAGGATAGAGATGCTGCAATTCCAAGATTACCAATTGTTTCTGATGTATTTAATTTTATGTGTTGTGCTAGTCCTCCTTCTTGATCTGTTGCCACAAATAAAGGAATTTTAAATTTATTATTTTGAGATGTTTTTTGAGCTTTATTAATGCTTTCTGTTAAGTTTTTTAAATTTTTTGCGTTCCATCCAAAAATTTTAATTCCCCCAAGGTTTTTTTTACTTATAAAATCAAGAACAAAATTTGTTATTGATTGATTTGGATAGCTTATCATGAACATTTGTCCTAGTAGCTCATGATCTTCCATTTTGCTTACCATTTCATTTATTAGTTTTTCTCTTTCCATAGTATCCCAAAAATCAATGGAGAAGCAGTTGTTAGCTATAAAAAGGAGAATGAGATAAAAATTTCTTTTCATTTAACCATACAAATAATAAATGCTAATATTAGTATTAATGTTTATTAGCAAATCATTTTGTATTATACTTTATAATAATGCTTTTGAATAATGACATTGACAAAGCATTATTGAATTTATACACTTAATAAAAGTTTAAGCTGATGTAGCTCAGCTGGTTAGAGCACTCGGCTCATATCCGAGTTGTCGTGGGTTCAAGTCCCTCCATCAGCATTAGAGGTTGTAATGGTAGTAGGAATTATTCTTGCAAATGGATTTGAAGATATTGAGGCTATAATCCCGATTGATATTTTAAGACGGGGCAATGTTAATCTTAAAGTTATCAGTGTAAATGATAACAATGTTGTAACAAGTTCAAAAGGCGTTTCTTTTTTAGCGGATGATATAATATCGAACTGTAAGGAAAGTTGTTTTGATTTAATAATTCTCCCGGGAGGCATGCCTGGAGCTGCTAATCTTTTTAATTCAAAAGAATTGGATTTGATTTTAAAAGATATGAATGTTAAAGGTAAATTTATTGCAGCTATTTGTGCTTCTCCAGCGGTAGTGCTTGCTGCTAAAGGTCTTTTAGGATTTAATAAGTTTACATGTTATCCGGGTTTAGAAAAAAATGTGCTTGATGGTGAATTTGTAAATAAAAATGTTGTTAGAAGTAATAATTTTATTACTTCTAAAGGAGTTGGAACTGCATTTGAATTTGCTTTTACTCTTCTTGAAATTGTAAAGGGAAGGCAAGTACTGGAAAATGTTAAAAAAGCAACTTTACTTTGTGAGAGTTAGTTATAAAACTATTTAAAATGGTTGTAATAAATAAATCAAATTTAGATTTTAAAATTAAAAATTATAAATTTTTTGGAATTAAATTATAAATTTCTTCAAGGATAGTTGATTCTTCGTTTGCCGGTATTACTAGTATTTTTACTTTGCTCTTAATGGTTGATATTTCGGATTCTAAATTTTTGTTTTGAGCCATTTTATTTTTTTCAAGGTCCATCTCTATTCCAATTTTTTCAAACCCTTTTAGTGAAAGATTCCTTATTTCATAATCAACAACACCAATTCCACCCGTAAAAATTATTGCATCAACATTAAAATCAAGAATTGCAATGTAAGATCCAATATATTTTTTTATTCTATATGTCATTATATTTACTGCAAGTTTTGATCGATATTCTCCTTTTTCAATTTTGTTCCAAATATCTCTCATGTCATTTGATTTTTCAGAAATTCCTAGTATGCCGCTTTCTTTATTTAATATTTCTTCAATTTGTTTAGTGGTTTTATTTAATATGGTGCTCATTAAATTAATAATTGATGGATCTATATCACCACTTCTTGTCCCCATTACAAGGCCTTCAAGCGGAGTAATTCCCATGCTTGTGTCGTATGATTTTCCATCTTTAACGGCATTAATGCTTGCTCCATTTCCAAGATGTAATATTATTAAATTTAAATTATCTATTTTTTTATTTAAAATTTCAGAGGATCTTTTTGTTATATACGAATAAGAAAGGCCATGAAAGCCATATTTTCTAATATTGTGTTTTTTATACCAAGAATATGGAGTTGCGTAAAGAAAAGCGTGTTCTTTTATAGTTTGATGCCATGAGGTATCGAAGCATAAAATTTGTTTTGTATTTGGTAGAATTTTAAGCACTGCTTCTATTGTGGTGATTGCGCTTGGGTTGTGAAGCGGAGCAAGTTCAGAAATTTTTTTTAATTTATCTAAAATACTCTTTTTAAGAATTACTGAATTTTTAAAGTTTGATCCCCCATGTACAACTCGATGACCTATTATTTTAATCTCACTGATAGTTTTAAGGATTTTTGAATTGCTATTTAGCAATATTTGGAACATTTTTTCTATTGCTTTTTGGTGATTTTCAATTCCTTTCTCAAATTTTTCTGTTATTGATCCGTCAGCATTTATAATTTTTACGATTGATTTTTGTGATTTTATTTTTTCAACAATTCCAGATATTAATTTTTTTGAATTTTCATATTGATAAATAGTAAATTTTAATGAAGAACTCCCTGTGTTTATGATTAATATTTTCATTTTTTTCCTTTTATGCTTGACAAGCTATGTGTTTGTATTTAGTAAGTTAATATTATTATATATGTAATTCATTTTGTCAGATTTTTCAATATTTTTAAAGCTTAAAAATATTGATTTTTGATACGATGGATTTAATAATAATAGATTAGGATACTTTTTAAGTATTTCTATTATTTTTTCCATAGGAATGCTTTTTGCATTTTTATATTCTATTTCCAAAGTTCTGTTTGTTTCTTTTAGTTTTGATATATTTAATTTTTTTGCTAAAATTTTAAGTTCAGCTAACATTAATAGACTGTTTATTTCTTTAGGTATTGGACCAAAGTTGTCGTGAATTTCCGATCTTATCTTTTCACTTTCTTCTTCAGTTTGAATTGCAAAAATTTTTTTGTAGATTAGTATTTTATCTTGTTCATTTTTTACATAATTGTCAGGAATAAATCCACTATGGTTAATTTCAATATCAACTTTTTCTTCTGATGGGGCTTTCCCCATTTTCTTTTCAATTGCCTTATTTAGCATTGTTAGATAGCAATCCAATCCAATCGATTCAATTTCTCCATGTTGTTCTCTACCAAGCAAATTTCCAACACCTCTTATTTCCATATCTTTCATTGCTATCTTAAATCCTGATCCTAGATCTGAAAATTCGGTTATTGCTTTTAGTCTTTCAATAGAGCGTTCATTTAGTTTCTCGCTATCTTGGTACAAAAAATAAGCATAAGCTTTCTTGGATCCTCTTCCGACTCTTCCTTTTAGCTGATATAATTGCGCAAGTCCAAACTTGTTTGCATTATTAATTATTATTGTATTTGCATTTGGAATGTCTATTCCATTTTCAATTATCGTTGTTGCTAATAAAATTTGATACGCTTTTTTAATAAAATTGTGCATTATGTTTTCAATCTCGTCTCCTGTTAGTTTTCCATGAATTATTGCAATTCTCGCATAAGGAGTTAATTTTTCAATTAGCGTTTTTAAATAATACAGTTCTTCAATATTATGATTTACTAAAAAAACTTGACCATCTCTAGATAGTTCACTTTCAATTGCATGCTTTATTAAAAGTTCACTAAACGATTCTAAATAAGCTTCTATTTTTACTCTGTTTTTAGGCGGAATTCTTAAAACAGAAATGTCTCTAAGTTTAATTAGTGACATGTGAAGAGATCTGGGAATTGGTGTTGCAGAAAGAGTAAGGCAATCAATGGAAATTTTTATTTCTTTAAGTTTTTCTTTTTCCTTTACACCAAATCTTTGCTCTTCATCAATTATTATTAATCCTAAATTTTTGCAAGTAAATTTTTTTGAAAAAATTTTGTGTGTTCCTATTATTATATCAATTTCTCCGCTTTTCAATTCTTTTAAAATTTGTTTTTCTGAGCTATTACTTACAAATCTGCTTAATACCTCGATTTTGATTGGATAATTTTTGAATCTTTTTTTGAATGTATTGAAATGCTGTTCTGCCAAGATGGTTGTTGGGGAAAGTACAATAACCTGTTTATTCCCCATTACAGCTTTAAATGCAGCTCTCATTGCGACTTCAGTTTTCCCAAATCCAACATCTCCACAAAGAAGACGATCCATCACTTTGAAACTCATCATGTCTTCTTTAATTTCTTTTATTGCTGTTATTTGATCTGGAGTTTCATCGTATGGAAATTCAGATTCAAATAATAATTGTAATTCGTTGTCTTTTGGGTATTTAATACCTTTAATGCTTTCTCTTTTTGAATAAAGTTCTATTAATTTGTCGGCAATCTCGTCGATTCTTTTTTTTGCGTTTGCTTTATTTTTTATCCATGTTTTAGAACTGATTTTGTCTAATTTAATGTTTTTGGGATCACCACCAATGTATTTTTGGATTAAATTTGTTTGTTCAATTGGAATAAATAATTTTTCTCCTTCAGCGTATTCAATCTCAATATAATCTTTTTCAAGAGAGCTTGTTTTTATTCTTTTTATTTGCCGGAATATACCAATTCCATGATTTATGTGAACTACATGACTATTTTTCTCAATCTCAATAAAAGAGTCAATAGCTTTTGTTTTTGAAGATTCAAAGGCTCTGTTTATTTTTTGCCCCGTATTAAAGATGTTTGATTCAAGGATAATAGCAATTTTTTCTTTTTCTATTATTAAAGAGCTGGATATTTTTAAAACCCCAATTGATATTTTTGGGAATTCTTTGAAAATGTATTTAAGTTTTTCTTTTTGTGATTCAGATTCTGCTGCAATAATGATTTTAAATCCATGGTTTAACCAATTTTTAAATTCTTCTTTTGTAAGCATAATATTTGAGAAAAAGCTTCTCTCACTTTCAATTTTAAATTCTATGACTTCTTTGAATTTAGAGCTTTTAATCTTTGAAAATAAAACATCACTTTTTAGAGTGAAGGTTTTAGAATTTAGGAGAATTCTTTTTGGATCAATTTTATTTTTACCAGCTTCTTTGGCTTCTTTATAAAGCTTTTCATATTCTTGATGTATTTTTTCAATTTCTTTTTCGAAATTGTTAATTTCAAGGTTTATAATAGGCGTGTTATCTTCAATTTCATCGATTAAGTAGGTATTTGCTACTAGTGGATAAAACATTTCTTCTGTTTTTGCTTCTTTTTTAAAATTCAGCTCTTCAAGAATCTTTTTATATTGAACAGATTTAATTTTTGTTTTTAAGTTGTTAATAACTTCATTGTTCCAAATGATTTCTTTTTTTGGAACAATTTGGAATTCTAAAATTTCATTATCCTGTTTTAGTTGGGTTAAAGGATCAAATTTTTTTATTTCTCCTATTTTGTCGAAGTTTAGCCCAATTTTTATTGGGCTTTCTTCTCCAAAAGGGTATAAGTCTATAATTTCTCCTTTTATTGTAAATTCTCCTGGAATTGTTACTTTTAGTGCTGTTTTTTCATATCCTAACGTTATAAGAGTTTTTTCCATGTCTATTGTATTAATCTTTGTATTTTTTTGAATTTTATATATATTCTTCAGTATTGTATTTTTATCAGGTATTTTACTGAGTAATGATTTTAAGACTGCAATATATATGCCAGGATTATTTTTATAAAAATTGATTAAGAATTTGGTTCTTTCGTTGAAGATTGTATTTTTTGAGCCAATGTCCTTATATACAAGGGGACTAAAATAGTTGAGCTCAAAGATTTGATTTGTAATTACTTTTAAATCATTTTTGATTTGATCTAATGTATGTTCGTCTTTAATTATTAATATTATTTTTCCGGTTTTGCTATATTCTTGGATTTTTTTAATTAAGAAAGCTTTGAAGAAGCCTTCATATCCTGTTAATGAAAAAGATGTATTTTGTTCTAAAAATTCTTTTATTTTTTTTAAATTGGAATTATTTTTTAATATTGTTGTTAGTTCTTCATATATATTCATTTTTTACCTTTTTGTTTAATTAATTTAGTATAATAATATACTATAAGTATTATTACTTTCTTTATATATAATATGGTTAGGTTTTGAGGGGAGCTTATGAAAATTAGAAAATTGCTTTTTTGTATCTTTTTTACAAATATTTCTTTTGTTTTGTTTGCAGGGGATTACAAAGGCCTTGATTTTAAAATTAAGTTTTTTAATCAATCTATTTATCGCATCAATAGTAATGTTTTTATTGAAGTTTCTCTTAGTAATTTATCTGACAGTGTTTTAACCCTAGAAATAGGTGATATTAATTCTTATGGCTTTGATTTTGATGTTACTGATACCACCAATATTAAAGTTAAAAGACCTATTGAATATGTTAAAAGGAGATCTAAAAATGTTGCTATTCCTGTTAGGAATATGAGCTTGAGACCTAATGAAAAGTTTTCTGTAGTTATTAACTTAAATCAATTTGTTAAGTTTAGTAAGGATGGAGTTTATTTTGTTAAGGGTATTTTTTTCCCAGACATTTCAGATCCATCTAAGAAAAAAGAATCCAATATTATTACACTTTTTTTAAATGATAATTTTGATGAAAATCCAGGGAGTGTAGATCTTGTTAATTTGTCTGTAAATAAGGATATTCAAGATATCTTAAGAAAGAAAAAACTGTCTCCTGATGAGATTGTCAAATATTTATTACAGGCATTGCAGCTTGGAAAAAAAGAAAAATTCTTTTTATATCTTGATATTGAAGGCTTATTATTAAATGACAAAGGCAAGGCATATCTTTACAAGCAAAAGTTATCATCTGCTTCTAATAAAAATGTAGTTGAAGAATATAAGGAATATTTGTGGAATTCTAATAATTCAGATATTGCAAAAGCACCAAATGAATTTTCTATTATTGAGACAACTTATTCTGATACTGCGGGTAAAGTGCTTGCTGATTTATATTTTGACGATGGGCATTTTTATATTTCCAAAAGATATACTTTTTTCTTCAAAAAATATGATTATTATTGGATAATTTATGACTACATTGTTCAAAATACTGGCATTAAGGAAAAATAAAACTTTTTGTATTTTGCAAATTATAGAACTTATTATATTATTTTATTTTTTAATAATAAATCCCGTTAGTCTTAATGCTGATTTTGAGTATAAGGTTGTTAAAGGAGATACCCTTTTTTCAATTTCAATTAAACATAAAGTTAAAGTAAAAGATCTTAAAAAAATTAATAAGCTTAATGTTGACAATATTAGAATAGGCCAAATATTAATTATTCCAAGCGATTCTAATTTAGATCAAAATATTAGTTATAAGGGCAATCATTCTCTCGATTCGTTAGAATATGTTAAAAGAGGTGCAATTCTTTACACTGTAAAAGAGCGCGACACTGTTGAGAGTGTTTCAAAGCTTGTTGGGTTAAGTCAAGAAGAGATAATAGCTTGGAATGATTTGCGCTCTAAAGATCTTAAGGTTGGTATGAAGCTTGTATTAACTGAGCCTGATTTTTTAAAGCCTTATGTAGTTAAGAAAGGCGATTCACTTTCAAAACTTTCTAAGGATTTTGATATTAGTTCTAAAGATATTTTAAAATTTAATTTTCTTAATGATGATAAATTAAAGATTGGCCAAAAGCTTTTTTTAAAGAAAGCTACTAAGAATGTTGGTTTTCATTATGTTAAAAAAGGAGAAACCCTTGGTAGAATAGCTTATATTTATGGTGTTACTGCTAAGGATCTTGTAGCTCTTAATGGCAATCGTGCTGTTAATCTTAAAGCAGGTTCATTGTTAAATGTTTTAAAGATTGCAAATAATTATTTGAAAAAGCCTGTTGAGAAAGATTTGAAAATCGAGAAAGAAACAAATAATCAGTTTATCTATCATTCAGTTGCTATAGGGGAGACTTTGTATAGCATTGCCAGGCATTACGGTGTTTTAATTGAGGATCTTAAAAATTGGAATAATTTAAGCGGCAACAGTATTATGCATGATCAAAAATTGAAAATTTTTGATAAAAAACTTTTACTTGATTCTACTGTAATTAAATCTAAAAAAGATTCTTACATTAAAAACAAGGTTGATTCTAGCTTTAATTCTTCTGATAAATTTCAAACAATAGTTAATCTTCCTTCAAGTAAAAACAAAAAGTTAAATTTAAATACTTTTGAGATTACTTCTAATCGAGGCCTTTTTGATATTAACTCTTTGGTTATTTTAGACTCCAAAATACCAATATTTGAAGTTGTTGGTGATTTCTATTATTGGTATAGGCCGAAAAAGATAAGTCAGCCAAGTGAGTTTTATTCAGAAGATTGGCATTCTCCTTTAAATTCTTATAAAAAGGCTACGCAACTTTTCAAAAGTTTTGAAAAGTTAGTAAATTCTAGGTTTAATAAAGGATCAAGGCTTAAAGATAAGTTAATAATTCTTGATCCTGGCCACGGGGGTCTTGATCCTGGAGCTATTGTTAAGTCCAGAGATGGTCTTGGAAACGAAGTTTTTGTTGTTGAAGATGAATATGTGTATGACATTGCTTTAAGGCTTTATGTGTACCTTAAAGAAGAAGGAGCTAATGTTGAACTTACTATTTTAGCCCCCGATCATTTAATTAGGAATAGTGTTTTTGCCAACAATACTTTTGTTAATGTTAAAAATGAGGTTTACAATGATTATGATCTCAATAAAAATGATACTGTTGATTCCTGGATAAACGGCACTCCATTGGGCCTTAAAAAAAGATTGGTCGTTGTTAAAAACATTGTTAGTAAATATAAAAATATTAAGGATAAGGATATAGCCTTTTTTAGTTTACATGCGGATAATAGCGTTGGAGCCCCTAAGAGTATGGGATTTTATTATCAGCAAGATGACGAAAAAAAATATGATATTCATTCAAAGTCTGTAGCAGAAAAAATTACAGAAGGAATGAAAAGAAGTTTTTATATTAAGGGTCAAAATCTACATGTTTTAAGAAACAATATAGTAATGACTAAGCTTTTAATAGAAGTTAGAAATCTAGCATTTCCAGAAGAAGCTTGGTCTATTAGATCTTCTAAGCTTAGAGATCAAGATTCCAAAATTCTTGCTAATGGGATTTTAAAAATATTAGAAAATAATTGACAAAAATTTTGAAATTTAAGATAATATTGCTAGTGTTCAATTTCCCCTATAGCTCAGTGGTAGAGCGGGTGGCTGTTAACCACTAGGTCGGAGGTTCAAGTCCTTCTGGGGGAGTTAATTAAAGCTAATTGAGTTTTTAGCTCCATTTTTGTTATTTTAAAGTAATTTAGTCTTTCTAAGAGTTTTTTACTATTGCCATACCCCAAGCAAAGGTGTGTTTGTATTTTTTGTTTATTTTCTTTTGAGTTTTCTCCTATTATGCCAAGTTCTAATAAATCACTTAATTTTAATAAATCTTTTTGAGCATCTTCATCTTTAGATAAAGTTCCAACTTTTTTAAGTATTTTTATTATTTCTGTTTTATTTACTGATTCAACCTCAGTGTCTTTAATATTAAGATATGCATGCTTGATTTTATTATTTTCTCCTAGATGTTTGACTATTTTTTGTCTAATAATATTTCCAGATTTATCGCTGTCTGTTAATATTATTATTCCCTTGTATTTTAAGGCTTTTTTTAGCAATTTAATGGTTTCGCTTTTTAAAGCAAATCCTTTTGTTTCTATTACTGTGCAGTCAAAAGATTCTTTTATCCTTTTAAGATCATCTTTTCCCTCAACTACAATTATTTCTTGTATTTTTTCCAATTTTAAATTCCTTTTTCAAAGAAAGCTCTTAGCAATTTAATTGCTTCTATATGGTCAGCTATTGATACTGTTTCGCGTAGGGAGTGCATTGCCCACATTGGTGTTCCAATGTCAATAGTTTCTATTCCTGTTCTTGCATTTGATATTGGACCAATTGTTGTGCCTGAAGGAACATTTGCTTTCATTATTATTTCTTGAATCTTAATATTACTTTTAATAGCCAAATTTTTTAATTTTGCAAATCCTTTTGAAGTTGTTGCGTATCTGAAATTGGCGCTATTTTTTACAACTACGCCTTTACTTAAAGTTGCTTGATAGTTTGGATCATGTTTGAATGCATATCCTGGATGAATACCGTGAACGCTGTCGATCGATATATTAAATGATTTGTTTATTTTTATTAAATGCTCTTCTCTGGTTAAGTTAAGAGCAAGATCAATTCTTTCTAAAACTTCTGATAAAAAATTGGAATCAGCGCCTCTTGAGGTTAAAGATCCTATTTCTTCGTTGTCAAAAAATACAGCTATTTTATTTTTATTATTGTTTGTATGGATATAAGAGTTCATGATTGCATGACATCCTGATTTGTTATCAAGATTTTTAGAAGCTAAAAATTCTCCTTCAGTTCCTATTATTTTAGAAGGTTGTGATTCTGTGAATATTAGATCACAAGATAGAAAATTTTCATATTCTATTCCAAGTTGTTCTAAGATATTATCTTTTATTGTTTTTTTAGTGCTATTGATTACTGTTAAATTGTCATGAGTATTATATTTAAATCCTTCGTTAATTTGTCGGTTTAAATGGATTGCAAGGTTTGGAATAATTCCTATGTTTTCAATATTGATTAATTTTGAATTAATATTCTCATTTTTTTTGAAATATACAATCCCTGCTAAGCTTAAGTCTCTGTCAACCCAAGTAGAAATTATTGGGCTACCATAAACTTCAATATGACTGTAGAATACATCACCTGTTTTTTCTGTTGCATCTATTTTTAATTTTAATCCTGGACTGTCTGTATGTGCTGTTGCTATTAGAAACGGTTCATGTTTTTTTTCAACATCAATATTAAAGGCAATAAGGCTAGTTCCTTCTTTTTTTATGTAATACGATCCTGTTTCAATTTTCCATTTTTCATCAAGTTTTAATTGTTGTGCATTAAAATAATTTATTAATTTCTCTTCAATATAGTTTACTAAGTGATAAGGGGTAGGACTATTGTCTAGTAGGCTTTGAAAAAATTTTGGTTCTAATGTTTTATCGTGCACCATGGGTATTCTCCTTTAATTTTATTGCTTTATAGCTATATATTCTATTATAATAGTTTTTAGCTGTATATTAGTTAGGATAGGAGTTTGTTATGAAAAAACGTTTTGTCTGCTTGAGTTTATTGTTTATTTTTTTTGCTTGTAGTTCTAATGTTGAAATTGAGTTAAAAGATGATATTAGTGGTATTGTTTCAATATTTGTTAATGTTAATAGAGAATTTGAGAAAATTAGAAAAGAACTCTTAACAACTTTGCTGGGCGAAGAAGTTGCAAATATGTCTCTTTTCCCTGTAGACGAAATAAAAAAATACTTTAAAAATGGAGAGGAAAAACTTGGGCTTAAGCTTTTGAGTATTAAAACCCAAGGAGATTCTATTAATTTAGTTGTTAAGTTTGATAATTTAATTAAAATTTTGGGCGATTATATGGAAAAACATGATATGTCTGTGTTTAAGATTGAAAAAAAAGACGGTAAAAATATTATTGAACTTAATATTAATTTGGAAAATGCTACTAAGAATATTAATGAAAATAAAGAATATATTAGTGATGCACTTGCTGCTCTTTTGCCATCAGATGAGATTCCAATGTCTGCTGAAGAATATAAAGATGTTTTGGTTTATTTTTTATCAGATTTTACTTCCAGGGCAAATGAACTTATTGACAATTCAAGACTTAATCTTATAGTTAAGACTTCTAGAAATATTAAAGAACAATTTGGATTTAAACAGATTAACTCAAACACACTAAAGTTTGAGATAGACATGGTTAAAGGATTGAGTCTTGAGACACCAATAAAACTTAGATTAGCTTATTGACAGACCTTAAGAATATAAACGATTAAGGTTTATAGTCTTTTTTAAAAATTCCTATTAAAACAGCCGTTATAATTGAACCCGCTAAGATAGATATTATCCACATTAATGGGTTTACTACTATTGGTAGAATAAATATTCCGCCATGAGGTGCTATAACTTCTACTGAAAAAAGTGCAGAAATAAATCCTCCCACAGATGAACCTAGTATGCATGCAGGGATTACCCTTAAAGGATCTGATGCTGCAAATGGAATTACTCCTTCTGTAATAAAGCATGCTCCCAAAAAATAACAAACTTTTCCAGATTCTCTTTCTTCTTTTGAGAACCTATTTTTAAATAAACTTGTAGCAATAGCAATTCCTATAGGCGGCACCATTCCTCCTACCATTATGCTTGCATGAGGAATATAATTTTTTGCAGTTATCATTGCAATTCCAAATGCGTATGCAGCTTTATTTATAGGTCCTCCCATATCTATTGCCATCATTCCTCCAAGTAAAGTCCCAAGTATTGCCATATTAGTTCCACTAAGTTGATTTAGTATATTTGTTATTGATTCATTAATAAATGCTATTGGACTAAGCAGTGTATATATTAAAATTCCTGAGATTATAACTGATAAAAAAGGATAAGTTAATACTGGATTTATTCCTCTTAAATTATTAGGAATGATTTTGTCAGATATTTTTTTTACAATTAGTGTAACGTATCCTGAAATAAATCCTGCTAAGATGCCCCCCAGAAATCCCGCATTTCCATTATTCATCATTAATCCTGTAATCATTCCAGGCGCAAGTCCCGGTCTTTCTGCTATGCTAAATGAAATATAGCCAGAAAGTATTGGGATCATTAAAGCAAATGCACTTCCACCGCCGATTTGCATCAGAATATCTGCTATTTTATTGTAGCTTGGGTCGTTTATGTCAAATGCTTTAATTCCAAACATAAATGATATTGCTATTATTATTCCCCCTGAGACTACAAATGGAAGCATAAATGAGACTCCATTCATTAGGTGTTTATAAATTCCTGTTTTTTGGTTTTGTTTAGGGTTTTCGGCGGTTTTATTTGTATTACTTTTGTTGTAAATTTGTGCTTCGTTTTTTAGAATTATTTGAATAAGCTCTTTTGCTTTGTGTATGCCGTCTTTTACGCTTACTTCGATTAAAGGTTTTCCACTAAATCTTTCTTTGTTGATAGTCTTGCCAGATGCAATAATGATTCCTTTTGCATTTTTTATTTCTTCTTCTGTTATTGGGTTTTCGGTTCCACTAGACCCATTTGTTTCCACTTTTATGTTTATGTTTAATTCTAAAGCCGCTTTTTTTAGACTTTCTGCTGCCATATAGGTATGAGCTATTCCCACAGGACATGCTGTTACGGCAAGAATGAAATCTTTTTTTGTATTTAAATTATTAGATTCATTTACATTATTATTGCTCATATTAGATTCATTTACATTATTATTGCTCATAATTATTTCTAAAAATCTATTTTCATTATTTGTGCTCATAAGTTCATGCCTTAATAAGTCATTACTAAAAGTATTACTTAGATATGATATAGCTTTTATGTGTGCATTGCTAGGAGTTTCTTTAGGGAGAGCCATCATGAAAAACAGTTTTGAAAGTTTTTGATCAGAAGAGTTAAAATCAAATCCATTGCCATTAACTCTTAAAATGGCAATTCCATGTTTTTTAATGAAATCACCTTTTGCATGGGGTATGGCTATATGTTCTTCAATTCCTGTCCCGTTAATTTCTTCTCTTTTTTTAATTTCTTTTATAAATGCTTCCATGTCATTTAAGTATCCATTTTCATTAAGCATGCAAGCCATTTTTCTAATTACATCTTCTTTGCTAGTTGCATTGTAATTTAAAACAATCAAGTTTTTTGAAAATAAATTTTGCATAATAATCACCTTTATATATTATATAGTGTATATACATTAATTAAATTTTACATTTAATTAATTGATTTTATCAATTAATTAAAGGAGATTATCTTGATATATACTCTAACGCTTAATCCTGCTGTGGATTATAAAATAGTTTTAAAAGAATTTCATGAAGAAAGTCTTAATTATGCTTTGAATAACAATTTCTTTGCTGGTGGTAAGGGAATCAATGTAAGCACTGTTCTTAAAAATTTGGGGAAGCCCAGTGTGGCTCTTGGATTTTTGGGAGGGTTTACAGGTGATTATATAAGATTGTCCCTTGATTCTAAGGGCATAAAAAATGATTTTATTAAAATAAAATATGATACAAGATTAAATATTAAAATGATAGCAAATGGTAGAGAAACAGAAATTAATGCCAATTCTCCAAATATTTCTGAGAATGAATTTGAACTTTTAAAAGATAAGCTTAAAAGTTTAACAAATAATAGTATATTGGTAATGTCAGGAAGTGTTCCTGCGGCTCTTGGTGAGAATGCATATAATGGAATATCTAATAGCATTTCTAATGATGTTAAGCTTGTCATTGATACCAGTGGCAAGCCTTTAAAAAAAATTCTCAGATTAAATCCCTTTTTAATAAAGCCTAATATTTATGAGCTTGAGGATCTTTTTAATGCTAAATGTAATTCTACAAAAGAATTGATTAAAATCGGGAAAAATCTTGTAGAAAGTGGGGTTCAAAATATTATAATTTCCATGGGAAGTGACGGAGCTATTTTTGTTGGCAATAAAAATGTTGCTTATAGGGCCTTTGTTCCAAAGATTAACCCTGTTAGCACCATTGGTGCAGGAGATTCTGTGATTGCAGGATTTTTGTATGCTTTTGATAATGGAAATACTTTAAAAGATTCATTTAAATTTGGTGTTGCAGCTGGTACAGCTACGGCATTAAAAGGCAATCTTTGTGAATTTCAAGATGTTAAAAATATGCTTTGTGATATTAGGGTTGAAGACATTTGTATTTCTTAATCTTTTAAATAGAGTTAAGGATTTTATTTAAAAACTTTACTGTAGCTTTTTAAAAGCTACAGTAGTTAGTTTTCTTAAATTTTTAATTTTGATTTATATGATTTATTTATTACTATGGCCAATCCTGTAATTGCTAAGAATGCAAACATAGTTATGCTTGCAAACAAGCTGTTTGTTGTATTTGGTTGAGTGATTTTTGCAGCGATTTCTGTAGTTTTCTCATCGCAAACACAGTTAACATATCCACATATTGGACAGATTTCTTCTACTCCAAATTGGCTTAAGTTTTCATTTGTAATTATATTTCCTCTTTCTGTATTGGTTTGTGCGAAAACAGATGCTGAAATCAATAGTAAAGTAGTGAAAAATAAGTATTTTTTAAGATTCATTTTACCTTCTCCTTTTAGGTTTTATTTTTTTGAATTATTTAAATTATAACTTTTAAATTAAACATTTGTAATTTTTTATTATTCAAAACGCTCTAAGTTAGTAATAGATTCTTTAAAAAAAACTGTTGATATAATAACTTTTAAAAGTTGCTATCGGGAGCGACGGGTCTCGAACCCGCGACCTCCTGCGTGACAGGCAGGCGTTCTAACCACCTGAACTACGCCCCCAAAATCATACTTTTTAAGATTATAGTGGTTTTTAATTTATTTGTCAATTTCTTTAAATGAGTTTAAGTGTTCTAGTATTTTTGAATCTCTTTTGCTAGATTTTTTGCTCAGTTTAAGAATAGTCTCTTTGTTAGAAATTATTTCTAAACTATCTTTAGCTCTTGTTATTGCAGTATACATAAGTTCTTTTGTCAAAAAGGGGTTATTTTCTAATATTACCTTTATATGCTTGTATTCAGATCCTTGACTTTTGTGTATTGTTGTGGCAAAGCTGAATTCATAATTTGTTAGTAAATCTAAATTTATTTTTTTATATTTTTCATTTTTTCTTTGGAATAAAGCATAAAATTTAGAATTTTCATTAAAAATGATACCCCGTTCTCCATTAAATAATTTGTTTTTATAGTCAGTTTTAGTTATCATTATTATTTGACCAATAAGATTTCCATAGGTTTTTTTTAGGTAATTTTTTATTATTTCATTTAATTTTTTAGTTCCAAATTTTCCAAAATTTTTTGAACTTAAAATTATATTTTCAAGTAAAGTTTCAAGTATTTTTTCAATTTTTGATTCTTGTAGTAATTTAAGATTAAAAGTGGTTATTTTTTTATATAAATTGTTTGTATATTCTATTAGATCTTTTTTTAAGTTTATTTTTTCTATTTCTTTTAATTGAATATTTTTATTGTTATTAATGTATTTACAAATCAAAGCGCTATCTTCTTTGTATATGGCTTTTGATAGCAAGTTTATTTCTTTGTTGCTTCTGAAATTTTCTTTAAGATCCTCTATATTATCATTATTTATTTTTTTGACTCCTAGAATACTTGAATATACATTTCCTTCATTTACTGATGGGAGCTGATTTTTGTCTCCTACCATTATTAATTTAGTAGTTATTGGAGTTGCTTTTAATAGCTTTAAAAAGGTATATGCATCTACCATTGAGGCTTCGTCAATTATTATTACGTCAAAATTTAGTTGATTTTCTTCATCATATAGATTTTTTTTGTTTATAAATTTGATTCCCAATATTTTTTGGATTGTATTGCATTCTATTTCTAAATTTTTGAATGAATAGTCGATACTTGTTTGTAGCCTTAAGCTAGCTTTTCCTGTAGGTGCTGTAATAGCTACTAATCTTTTTTTTTTATTGTTTAATATTTTATTAATTGCCTTTAAGATATAGTTAATAGTTGTAGTTTTGCCTGTTCCAGGGCCTCCGCTTAATAGAAAGAAGTTGCTTTTTAGTGCCTTTCTCACCGATGTAATTTGCTCTTTGTTTAAATTATTAGTGTCCAAATTTGATATTATATTTTGTATTTCGTTGTCATTTAATTCACTTTTATGATTTTCTAATCTTTTTATAATTTGTTTTATTAACTCTTCTTCTTCTCTGTAGTTTTTTTGAGTATAAATGTAGATATTGTTTTCTAGGATTAGGGGAGTTGTAATTTTAAGTTTGTTAAATTCCATTAGTATATTATTTTTCTTTAAAAGGGAGACTATATTATTAATAGTCTCTAGATTTTCAAATATTTCTAGTCTTTTTAGTATTTTTATTAATTTGTTATAGCCTTTATTGCTTTTTTCTAGATTGTCTTTTGCGAATGTTATTGTATTTTGAATATCTTTTGATAATAGATTTATATCAGCTCTTAAGTGACCTTTGTCAAAGTAGTTAAATAAAAATATTAAAAATATTAAAATATTTTCATTGTTTATAGATTTTGTAAGCATTTGTGCTTTATAAAAATTTTTTTTATTGATATTTAAAAGTTCAATTATTTCATAAAGCTTAAGTTCTGGGGTTAAGAATTTTTTGTTTTTATCTTTTAAAAACTCTCTTAGTACTAAAAAATCTCTCATAATTGCATTTTAATACTTAATTCTAAGATAATTTTATCTAAATCTACGTCATTAAATTTTGGAAGATCAAAATAAATGCCATTTTCAAATTTTGATTGCAAGCATTTAATATTGTCTTTAAATGCTCTTGTAAAAAGATATATTATTCCGCCAAATTTTTGATTATATTCTTTTTGGGTTTTAAATAATATTTTTCTTATTCCCAGTGCATATATTTTATATTGAAAATCATAATATTCTTTTTTTATTATATTTTCTAAATTTGTTATATTATAGTCGTCGTTATCTTTTCCAAGATAGTTTGTTTTGTAATCCAGGATATATATTTTATTATTAGCTTTAAATATGAGATCTACTATTCCTTTTAAATATCCATCATTTAGTTTTATGCAAAGATCTTCAAATTGGTTTTCAAAAAGATGTTTTTGTTTTTGAAATTTAGGATTTATTTTGATTAAAAATTCCATTTCTTTTTGTAATTCTTCAATATCACACAAACGGATATTAATTGCTCTTATATTATAAGTTAGTATATTATAAATCATTTTAGTTAGTGAATTTTGTATTTCTATTGTATTGAGATTTGAGTTAATTTTTTGTATTTGGTTTTTAATAATTTCAATGTTATTCTTCTTAAAGTTATCAAATGTATCTTTTGCTGTACTAAAGATTATTTCCTCCATTGCAGCATGCAAAATGTTTCCGCTATCTTTTCCTTTAGGCAGAGTCTCTTCTAATGTAATGTCGTAATCAAGGTCTGTTTCTCTTTCGTAGTCGGTATTTTCAAAATCATAGTTTTCGTAAAATGTTGTGTGATGAGCTTGTGCTGTTAAACTTGAAAAACTAGATGTATGTTCTTTTTTAAACATGTTTTTAGTTATTGATTTTGGTGGAATTAATTTTGTATTAATATTTGCATTGTTCTTTTTTTTATTGAATTTCTTTTGGTTAATAAATTCATATATATTAAAGTCATATTTTATACCATCGATAGTAAAAATTTTTGCCATTTCTAATAATTTGCTAGTTATGCTATTTGTTTTTGTAATGAATAGAGAAGATTTGGCTCTTGTTGCTCCCACATAAAATATATTTTTTTCTTCACTTAGTATTTTTAGTCTTGCATATTTTTTGTTTTCTTCCAATTTAAAAAAATCATATTCAATGTTTCCATCTTTATAAAATTTGTAAAAATGATTTTTTTTTGAAAAATTGCTATTTTCTATTGGAGAGGTATTTATTAAGAATACAATATTCATGCTAAGCCCTTTTGATTTGTGTATTGTCATAAGCTCTATAGATTCATTATCGTTGTTTATATTATTAACCCTTTCTTCTATTTCTTCAGGCTCTTCGTTTATTATTAGATTTTCTAAAGTAGAAATTAGAGACTGTATATTTTGTTCTTTATAATATATTTTAGAGACAATCTCGAGTATTGTTTCATAGGTTTTTAAATTTTCAAGCTTACCTTCTTTAATAAGAAGACCTTTGTAATTTATTTTATTTTTTGCCCATTCAATAATTTTTTGATCTTTGGTGCTATTTGCAATTTTGATCCACAAGTTTTTTTCTAATGTGATTTTGTTAATTGCATTTATTAATGCAATTTCATTTTTTTCAAGCAAAACTATTATATTTTCAATAAATTCTTCTATAAGGTTAATTTTGTCTTGTTTGATTAAAATTCTTTGTAAATTCCATGGGACATTTAATATTGTACTGTTTAGAATATAATTTAAGGTTTTAAAATTTTGTTTTCGGTCTAAACACTTGAGAATATAAAAAATTTCGCTAAATTCTTTGGTTTTTAAAAATTTTTCTTGAGTTTTGTTTGTTTGGATTTGTTCTTTTTTTAATGCTTTGTCTATTAAATCGATTTCATTTTTTCCTCTACAAAGTACTTTAATGTCTTGCATTTTAATATTTCTAATCTTGCTGTTCTCAGCAATTTTTCCATATGTAAGTAAATATTTTATTATTAATGCTGTTTTTTGGTAAATGTCTTCTTCGTTTTCGGTATTTGTGGTTATTATATTGATTCCTTCTGTTTCTTGTCCGTTGATGAAAATTTTATTATTGTCATTTTTTGGATTTGGAAGTGAATTGGTAAATTCAATTTTTTCAATTTCATCGACTATTGTATTATTGTATATATTATTAAAAATTTTATTCAAAGGTTCGATAAGTTTTTTACTTGACCTGTGGTTTATTTTTAGTACAATTCTAGCATCTGTATTAATTTTATTTTTTATTTCTTTGTTATAAAAAGAAATGTCTGCTTTTCTAAAGGAATATATTATCTGCTTGGGGTCAGCTATAAATATCAATTTTATTCCTGCTGTTTTTAATATTTTGAATATCTCAATTTGTGTTAAGCTTAAGTCTTGTGCTTCATCAATTAAAATGATTTTATATCGATTTTTTATTGCATTTAGAAGCTTTTTGTCTTCTGATTTTAAGTAATTTTTTAAATTTGAAATTATGTAATTTTGATCTATTGTGTTTGTTGATTTAATAATTTTCTCTAGTTCTTTTTCTATATATTTTAGTATTTTGTATTCAACTTTTAAAATAACATATTGCTTTAAATTATTTCTATTTTTATTTCTATTGTCTTCTGATTTGTATTTTTCATGTTTAATGTTAATCCCCAAACGGATTAAGTCATTTTTAATTTGAAGTTCTTTGGGCGATAATTTAGTATTTTTTTTAGTTTCTTTTTCTATTAGAGTTGAAAAAAATTTATTTTTTAATAATATTTCTGCTATTTTGAATATGTCGGTTTCTTTATAATATTCTATTTCAAGTTTACCAGTTTGAATATGTTTATTATAAAAACTCAATCTTTCATCTGTTGTCATTTTGTCTAATTCTTCTATTATTTTGTTGTAATCTTTGATTAATTCTTCTTTTTTGAGAAGAATGTTTTCAAATGATGTTTGAGTTTTAAGCCAATCTCCTAGTTCTTGAGTTGTGTCTCTTTCGTAAGCTTTTTTTATTTTTAAAACAATTTCTTCAGTTTTTTTAGCAGCAGATTTAAATACTTTAAGTTCATAGTCTTTAATATCAAGATCTTGAATCAAGCTATCTGATTTTCTTAAAAAGCTATAAACTATTTCATCTATTTCTTTTGAAAATTTTTCTTTAGGTTTGTATTTGGAATAATTTTCTATTTCGATTTGAAAATTATTTAAGGCATGTAATGCAAATTTATTAATTGTTGATATAAAGAGTTTTTTTGATTGTTCATAAGCTTCTTTTAAAATTTCATTTGTTTTTGAGCTAAAATAAGCAGTTTCTGTTGCTTTTAGTATTCTTGTGTGCATTTCTTCTGTGGCTTTTTTTGTAAAAGTCAATACCAAGATTTCATTTATAGAATATAGTTTAGTTTTTATTAAATTTATAACTACGTTTTCAAGTATATGAGTTTTACCAGTGCCCGCTGATGCTTCTATTAATATTGTTGCGTTATTTTGAACTTTTTCTATGATTTGGTCCATGAATTTTAGTTTTTTGTCCTTGCAAATTTAATATAAAATTTTTCTATCAATATTAATAAATTTTTGTCTAGCTTGAAATCATGAGTGTCTTTAAATCTATTGTAGTAATCACATAGTGTTATTTCGCTAGTTTTTAAGAATCTCTCATGTGCTTTGCTTGTAAAATAAGCTTTGGAAGGGTTTTTTATTTGCATTTTTATGAAATCCTCAAAACAACTTGAAAAATTGTTTTGATTTGTTTTTGTTAAAATTTTAATTATTAAGCTTTGGTAAATTGGAGTTGGATAGCTTGATATGTATGCAAATTGCATAAGTATATTTTCAATGTCATCAATTATTATTTCTTTGTGGTGATAATAAATAGTTGTTTTTGCAGATAAGTTTTCAAGATCAATTTTTACTTCTGTTAGTGAATTGAAATTTTGTATTTCTTTTTTTATTAGTAGTCCTGTTATATATAAATCTATTTCATTTTTTATTTTATCTTGGATGCTGGAATAGTCTATTTTTACGAAATTTAAATGAAAATAATCGTTTTCGATTTTATATAGATTTTCAATATCTTTTTTTAATTCAAATTCTATATTTTTTTTTTGAAAACTTAGTTTTATTGTTTGACAAAATTTAATTTTGGTTTTTATCATTATTGAAAGGTTTTTTAAGCTTTTAGTAGTATTAAATTTTAATTTATTTATTCTTTTGAAGATAGCATTTACAAGCGTTTTTTGATCTATATTTAAAGGAATAGTTCCTTGCTGTATTTCATATCTAATATGGTTTTTAATAATTTCTATTGTTTTATCCCCATCATCTTTTTTCCCCATTATATATTCATGCAGTAGTGTTGAATTTTTTATAAGTCTGTAAATAATCTCAATAACACTGAAAATTTGTTCTTCTTGTTTTTCTTTGATTTCATTTTCTAATCTTATGTCTTGTATTTTCACGTTTAAAGTCTTTTCATAAAAATGTTTGTAAGGATTAGAAAGGGCAGTTTTTAGTTCATATAAATTTAGCTTAATTGGACTTTCTAGTTGAATTTTATTTTGCTTAAACCTAATTGGTTTGGAATTTTGTAGTATTTTTGCAATATTAAAGGCTTCTAAATCATAGTTTATCAAATAATTTTCTTTTACATCTTTAAAATATGCTAGGTCATGGTTTTCATTTGGATGCTTTTCTATTTGAAAATTTTTTTCATATTTTTGTATGTGATCAAGAATTTTGTTTATTGTTTTTGATATATTAATTTCTAGGTTCAGATTGTCTTGTAATGAGTAGTAAAGGTAAAATTTTTCTGATGTTGCAAAAATTAAATTAAAAAGAGCCGAGATTGCTTCTTTTTCAGTGTTCTCGTATTCGTAGTATTCATTTAATAAATTCATATTATCATAACTTATCTTAGAGTTGAATTTATGAAATCCTAAAAAATGAATTTCTTTTTTTTGAAGATATTCTATTTCTTTAAAATTTGCAATCAATATTCCATTTTTTTTATACATTACCCCATATTTTTCTTTTTCAAGGCTTTCTTCAAGCATAATTTTAAAAAGATAAAATTCAATTTTGATTTCATTAATTTCTTTTAAATAGTTTTTGTGAAGATTGTCATTAAAATCTTTGGGGAAATTTTTAAAGGATTTTATTTTATTTTTTAAATATTCATCAGTTGTATTAAATTCTTCAAGATCAATATATTTTTGAATAAAAATTTCTATTATTTCTGCCCATTCATATACTTTATATGCTTTATTTTTAAAATAGTTTATATCTTCATACAAGCTTTTTACTATTGTTATAAGTTTTATTATTGATTCTTGATCTTGAAACCTTATGCTTTCTTTTTGAATTTCTTCTTCGTATTTTTCATCGAATATTTCAGACATTAAAAATCGATTAAATCCGTCTTCCCATGAGTTTAAAAAGTTTTGATCATATTTTAAATTTTCTTTGTGGGTGTTGTTTACACCAAAACTAATGTTCATTGCATCGCTAAATTCTATTAAATAGTTTAATTCAGATGCTGATATATTAAATTTTTTCATTACTTTGTTGTTACTTAGTAGGTTGAATACTTCTTTTCTGCTGAAATCGCTAATTGTTTCGTTTTTTGATATAAAAAGATCCATTAGCCTTTTTAAGGCTAATATACTCTCTCCTATTGATAGATTGTTATAAGATAGAACGCTGTATTCAATTTCATATTTATTTAGGCATTCTTCTATATATGGCAAATATTCATTAAATTTTTCTTGTAAACAAGTTATTGCTATTTCGCTTAATTTTAGGTTATTTTTTTGCATTGAGTGTACTATTTGATTTACCAAAATTTCTGCTTCACGTTTTTGATTTTTAGCTTCTATTATTTTAAAGCTATCGTCTAATTTTGAAATTGGGGTTTCTGCTATGATGTTATTTTTAATGCTTGTTAAAAAATTTTTACCTTTAAACAACTCAATATCTTCTTTTTCTATAGCTTGATATTGAATTGGGTTAATCTTTGTTTTTGTTAACAATAATTCTTTAATAAGAGTAGATTTATAGTTGAACAAATCTTTAAAAATTAACACATGCACTTCAAAATCAAAAATTTTTTCTAAAGAGTTGAGAATTTTTTTCTCAATTTCTCTATTATTGCCAATAAATATTATTTTTTTAATTTCAATTTTTATATTTTTTGTTGGTTTTTCCTGAATTATTTTTTTATGTAAGTTTAAAATATTTTTTTGCTTTTCAAATAGTTTTTTAAATAGTTCTTTTTGCATATTCTCGTAGGGTTTTAAATTCTCTTCTTGAAATAAAAATCCATTGTCTTGCCAGGTTTCGATTAATTTTGAAAATTTTGAGTAATAATGGTGGAATAAATCTATTATTTTTGATGCAAAAAAGTATCTATTCTTTGTTGATTTGAAATCTTTTATGTATTTGAGTTTCTCAGTTTTCAATATGTTATATAAAATGAATTTTTCTGTTTCCAAATAAAATGAAAAAGTGTTTTTTTCTATATATTTTTTTATATTGGGATTTTTTAAAGAAATTTCATATATGCTTTTTATAGCATTTTTTTTAATATTTAAATTGTAAGAAATTCCATTTAGCCTTGCTATAGTTTTTTTAATTTCTTCTTTTAAAAGATCATTTTTTACTATAATTAGTGTTTCTTTTTTAAAGATATTGTCGTTTTGGGTCAATTCTTTGATTTTATTATAAATTTTACTTACTTTGTTAGTTTTATATATATTCACAGATTAATTACTTTTATTATCTTTTATGAGTTTGTTTTTTAACTTTCTTAAGTTTTTACTAATACTCACTTTATATATGTGAGGGTTAATGATTCTTCTGTAAGTATGTTCAAGCTTGCTTAAGTCAAGCTTGGTTTTATTTCTAATATTGCTTAAGCTAGGTTCATAGCCTTTGTGAAATTTTCCATTTTCTAAGACAGTGTGAATCAAAAATTCAAAATCGTCATATTGTTTAATGACTTTGAAAACGTTGTCTTGTATTGGATGAAAAATGGCAAACTCTTTTCTTGAGGTTAGATGATCTTTGATTTTATCTTTTTCTTCTTTTAAAAATAGGAAATCAAAGATCATCTGACCATTTAAATAGATTCTTGCAACTTCTTTTTGGGCAGGTAATGTCGATTTTTCTGTGTTATTTGATATTTTTATTTTTGGTATAAATTTTCCATTTTTTTCTATAGAAATCATTTTATATACTCCTGAAAGATTTGGATCTCCTTTTGCTGTAACTAAATTTGTTCCAACGCCCCAAATATCAATTGGAGCATTTATTGAATTTAAGTACATAATAATATTTTCGTCAAGTTCATTAGATGCGATAATTTTTACGTGATTTAATCCATTTTGATTTAATTCTTTTCTTGCTGCCTTACTTAGATACTCAAGATCCCCACTGTCAATTCTTATTGAAAAATTATTTTTTTCCTCTTGTTTTAACTCCTTAAATATTTTAATGGCATTTTTTAATCCGCTGTTAAGCGTGTCGTAAGTATCAATTAGTAAGCTCACTTTGTTTGGGTATGTTTTTGCATATTCTCTGAATGCTTGTTCTTCGCTTTCAAAACTCATTACCCAACTATGAGCCATTGTTCCTGTAACGGGTATATTGTACTTATATCCAGCAAGCATATTGCTGGTAAAGTCTGCTCCCCCTATGTAGGCAGCCTTGCTGGCAGATAGAGCTCCATTTATTCCTTGAGCTCTTCTTAATCCAAGTTCTGCTAAAATTTTTGCACCAGATTCTTTTATTCTGGCGGTTTTTGTTGCTATTAAACTTTCAAAGTTTATTATATTTAAAACTAGTCCTTCGATTAATAGTAATTCTATTAGACGCCCTTCAATCACAGCTACTGGTACATAGGGGAAAACCAGGCGACCTTCTTCTATTGAGCTTATTTTTATGTTTAGTTTGAATTCTTTGAGAAAGTTTAAAAACTGCTCATCTAATATATTTAAGCTTTTTAAATATATTAGTTCGTTTTTATTAAAACGAATATTTTTTAATTCATTAATTAATGTATGGATTCCAGCCAAAACAATATACCCATTTTTAAATGGGGTTTTTCTAAAAAATACTTCAAATTTTGCTTTAGGATTAATACCTTTTGTAAAATAAGCATTCATCATTGAAATTTCATAAAAATCTGTAAATAGTGATAGATTTTTCATTCTCCTTATTATATACTAGTTTTGTTTGTAAAAAAATGATATTTAATTTGAGCTTAATTTTGCTTAATTTTTATTTGTTAGTATTTATGAATATATATATTTTGCAATATATAATAAATAAATTGACCAGATTGGACTAAAGTCTATGAAAGAAAAAAGTGCTTCTAATTTTGATATTGTAATTTTTGGAGTTACTGGGAATTTGTCTAGAAAAAAACTTATTCCTTCCCTTTTTAATTTGTTTAAAAATAAATGTATTAGTAATTTTAGAGTTATTGGTTTTTCTCGTAAAATTTTTACAGATAAAGAGTTTAGATTATATATTAAAGATTCTTTATGGCAGGAAGAGACTGATTCTTTGATTGAAATTTTTTTAAATTTCTTTATTTATGTATCTGGTGATTTTAATGAAAAGGAGTCTTATAAGAAATTATTTAAATTTTTAGATAAAAGACGAGAGACAATATATTATCTTTCGACGTCTCCTACATTTTATGAACGAATAATTGATCATTTGAAAAAGTATTTTTTAAGTGAAAGATTGACTTTGTCAAAAATAGTTCTTGAAAAGCCTTTTGGTTCTAGCCTTGAGACGGCAAAAAAATTAAATAGTTTACTTTATTCTGCTTTTAGAGAAGATCAAATTTATAGAATAGATCATTATTTAGGTAAAGAGACAGTTCAAAATATTTTTACATTTAGATTTGGAAATTCTATTTTTGAAAATATTTGGAACAATCGTTATGTAGATTTTGTTCAGATTACAGTGGCAGAAGAATTAGGTCTTGATGGAAGAGCTGAATATTACGATTCTGTTGGAGCTTTGAAGGATATGGTTCAAAATCATATTTTACAATTGCTAAGTCTTGTTGCAATGGAATCTCCTATTAAATTTGATTCTGAGTTTATTCATGACGAGAAAGTAAAAGTTTTAAAAAGTTTGAGAAAAATTAGCAAAAAGGATATTAAAAATTGTATTATTAAGGGGCAATATATAGGTTCACAAGTTCAAGGGGTTTTTAAAAAAGGCTATAAAGATGAAACAGAATCTTTGGGAAATTCAAGTACTGAAACTTATTTGGCTATGAAAGTGTTTATTAATAATTGGCGTTGGTCTGGTGTTCCTTTTTATCTTAGAACTGGTAAGGGTCTTGCTAGGAAATTTTCAGAAATATATATTCAATTTAAAAAACCAAGCTTTACTCTTTTTAGCAATAGTTCTGTTGATTTTTCTAATGCTTTAATATTTAGGATTCAGCCACGAGATGGAATTGAAATTAAGTTCAATACAAAGAAACCCGGATATAATTATGAAATCCAAACTGCTAATATGGAATTTTCATATCATGGGACATTTAAAAGATTATTCGATGAGGCTTATGAGCGGCTATTGTTAGACGCTTTTTTAGGGGATGGCACTTTGTATGCTACAAGTGATGAGATAGAGAGTTCTTGGGAATTTGTTTCAGATATTGCAAACAAATGGACGGATATTAAAATTTGTAATTATTTTTATGGATCTGAGGGTCCAAAAGAGATAGATTCTATTTTAGAAAAAGATCATTTTTGGCGTAAAATTTAATTTTTATATAGTTTCCTTCTCTATTCATTTTTATGCCTACCTTATTTGTAATTTAAAGTTTTCAGGTTTTTATTTTTTGTGACTTACTAGTAGGTTTTTGATAAATTTTATTTTTTAAATATCTCAAGAGAATTGGTGATTTTTGATATTGAATTGATTTCAAATTTATGCGAGAATTAATAATTTACAGTATCATTAAAAAAATATAAACAATCTTTTTTTAAAAAAAGTACTTATATTTAAAAGGATGTATATGGAAAATATTGAAGTAAGGGGTCAGGCAAATTTTTTTGGGCTTATTCCTTTTTTCGTTTTTATTATTATGTATTTAGGCACAGGAATTTATTTAGGGGCTCTAGGTATAGAAATGGCCTTTTATCAGTTGCCGGCTAGTGTTGCAATGTTTTTTGCTTCTATTGTTTGTTTTTTAGTGTTTAAAGGAAAATTTTCCGATAAAATTCATATATTTATTAAAGGAGCCGCTCAGTACGATATTATGCTAATGTGTCTTATTTTTATGCTTTCTGGGGCTTTCTCTTCTCTTTGTAAAGAAATAGGCTGTGTTGAAGCTGTAGCAAATTTGGGGATTAAATATATTAATCCCAATTGGATTGTTTCTGGTATATTTTTGATAACTTGCTTTCTCTCTTTTGCTGCAGGTACCTCTGTTGGATCTATTGTTGCAATTGCTCCTATTGCTTTTAATATTGCCTTTAAAAGCAATATTAATCCAAATTTAATAGCAGCATCTGTAATGTGTGGGGCTATGTTTGGAGATAATCTTTCTTTAATATCAGATACAACTATTGTTTCTAGTCGAACTCAAGGTAGTAGCATCTTAGATGTTTTTATTAGTAGCAGTTTTTATGCTTTTCCATCTGCTATACTAACTTTTTTTTCTTTTTTCTTTCTTTCTGGAAATTTGTTTAATACTACAAACTTTTTATATGAAAGTTCAATAGATTTAGTGAAAACCGTTCCTTATTTAATAATTATATTTTTTTCTTTGGCTAGAACGAATGTTTTTTTAGTTCTTTTTTTGGGCATTTTTTCGATATGCCTTATTAGTGTTTTGTATAGTGATTTATGTTTTCTAGATGTAATGAAAAACATTAATAAAGGGTTTTTAAATATGGCAGATTTAATTTTTCTCTCAATTTTAACAGGGGGAGTTTCTTTTGCTACTATCCATAATGGAGGCTTTAAATGGTTGCTTATTAAATTTAAATCTTTAATTAGAGGAAAAAGTTCAGCCGAATTTTCTATTGGAGCTTTTGTTTCAATAGTTGACGTTTTTCTTGCTAATAACACAATTGCCATACTTATTTGCGGCAAAGTAGCAAAAAGGATAGCTTTTGAAAATAACATTAGCTTTCAAAGAAGTGCTTCTATTTTAGATATGTTCTCTTGTATTTTTCAAGGCATTATTCCTTATGGTGCTCAAATGATTATTTTAGTAGGCTTTTCAAATGGACTTGTATCGCCAATTAGTGTTTTACCATTTTTAGTTTATTTTGGATTTTTATTATTTTTTGTGATTTTATCTATTTTGGGAATTGATATAAAAAAACTTTTTTTATTTTTTTTAAAAAAATAAAAATTTTAAAAATTTTAAGATTTGACCTGTTTAATTTTTATTTATTTTATTTAGAATAAATTGTTTTAAATTGTATTATATGATTTGGGAGGTTTGAAATTGGAAAGAAAACCCGATATAGTTCCAAATTTTTGGGGACTTACGCCTTTTTTTATTTTTATAGGGGTTTATATTGGCACAGGACTTGTTCTTTATTTTAATGATGTAGAAAGGGCATTTTATCAAATGCCCCCCATATTTGCTATGTTTATTGCTATTGTTTTAACATTTATTGTTTTTAAGGGATCTTTTTTATCAAAAATGAATAAATTTATTGAAGGGTGCGCTCAACAAGATGTTATTTTTATATCTTTAATATTTATGTTGTCTGGTGCTTTCTCTGCTGTTTGCAAAGAAATAGGAAGTGTTGAGGCTGTAGTAAATATTGGTCTTAAGTATGTTCCATTGAATTTGTTAGTATGTGGTATTTTTTTAATTACCCTTTTTTTATCTTTTTCTACTGGAAGTTTTATGGGGACTGTTGTTGCCGTTGCTCCTATTGCTTTGGAACTTGCAGATAAGGTAAACATTTCTCTTCCATTGGTTGCAGGAGCTATTCTTAGTGCCGGAGCATTTGGAGACAATATGTCTTTAATATCAGATACCCCTATTATTGCAAGTAATACTCAAAAGGTTAATATTATAGATGTTTTCAAAAATGGAGCTTTTTATACGTTCCCAGCAGCAATTTTAGCAAGCATTGTTTTTGCGTTTTTAGGCTCTTCTTATGGCAAGACTGATGGTTATATTATTGAGCCCGGTGAGATAAATTTTTTTAAAATTGCTCCATATATTTTTGTTATGGTTGTTGCAATTTCGGGCTTTGATGTATTTTTGGCCTTGTTTTTAGGTATTGTTGTTGCTGGTATTATTGGAATTTATTACTCAGATATTACTTTCTTATTGCTGGCTAAAAAAATCAATGAAGGATTTTTAGGCTTAGGGGAAATGTTTATTCTTGTTGTTTTTACGGGAGGAGCTTCTTATATGGCAATTAAGTATGGCGGGTTTGATTGGTTACTGTTAAAATTGCAAAAAATGTCAAAGTCTAAAAGAACCTCAGAATTTGTAATTGTGTTTTTAGTTGGCATTTTGACCGCGTTTCTTGCAAACAATGGACTTGCTATTTTGATGAGCGGTTCTGTTGTAAGATCAATAGCTAAAGAGAATAATTTAAACTCAAGGCGTATTGCAGCTTTACTTTGTATGTCTTCCTGCTTTTTTTTAAGTATTTTGCCTTATAGTATGCATGTTATAGCTCTTATAGATTTTACAAAAGGTAAGCTTTCTCCTTTTGACATTTTTCCATTTTTAATTTATCAAGGGTTTTTGTTCTTATTGATTATTTTGTCTATAATTGGACTTGATATAAGATTAGTATTTAGATCCTTTTTAAGGAACAGCCAAAAATCTTAAAAGCTTCCATTTTAAAAGCTTTTAAGATTTTTTTGTATTTAAATATTTAAGAAGATATATTTAAATATATTTCAAGCATCTCCTCTTTTATTTTTTTAGGTATTTTTTTAAAAATTTCAAATTTGGAAAAATCTTTTGGTAAAAATTTTTCTTCTAAATACAATTTCATTTCAGGATTATTTTTTGCTTCTTCTTCGATTCTTTTTATTACATTTTTATTTGGAGAGTTATATCTAGTTTCTTTGAAATTTTTATAAGATGGTTCATTGTCGTATAGAAAGTTTATAAATTTATAAGCTAGGTTTTTATTTGGAGCATCAATAGGAATTACAAATACATCTATCCATAAATTGGTGTTTTCTGGCGCATAAAAATCTAGATTTTTATCTTTTAGCATAGCGTTTTGTGCTTCACCACTCCATGTAAGTTGAATAGATGCTTCTCCATTTAGCATTAATGATTTTGCAGGCACATCTGAGAAATATCCTATTAATAGTGGATTTTGGATTTTTAAAAGTTTGCCGGCTTCTTTGATTTTATCTATATCATGTTCATTTATTGAGTATCCAAGTTTTTTAAGGGCAACTCCAATATTGTCTTTAGGAGAATCTAGCATTGTAATTTCTTTTTTATATTTCTTATTAAAGAGTATGTCAAAACCTCTCATGTCATTTAAATCTATTTTGGTTTTATTGTAAAGTATGCCCATTAATCCCCAGTAGGCTGGCACTGAATAAAGATTGCCAGGATCATGTTCTAGGTTTGTAAGATATTGAGAAATATTTTTTGTTACATTCGGCAATTTTGAGTAATCTAATTTTTCAATTTTGCTTTCATCTATTAATTCTTGGATTAAATATTCTGATGGAACTATTATATCGTAGTAGTTTTTTGTGTTGTTAAATTTAGCCATCATTTCTTCATTGTTATGAAAGGTTTCATAATTAATTTTTATATTATTTTCTTTTTCAAATTGATCTAATAAAGTATTGTCAATATATTCTGCCCAATTAAATACGTTTAAAGTTATTGCGTCTTTTTTGGTGCACGCAAAAGTTGTAAGAATTGTTATTAACATAAAAATTTTTTTCATAAGTTCTCCTTTTTTTATTTTAAATCTCAGCATCTGTTGTTAATTTTTTAATTCCTATAAATTTATTAATAATAAATAAAAGGCTCAATATTGCAAAAAACAATATAGCAGAAATAGCATTTATTACAGGTTTGATGCCTCTTTTTGTTAGTGAGTTTATTAAAATAGCTAAATTATTAAATCCTTGTCCAGTGGTGAAAAATGATATCAAAAAATCATCTATTGATAATGTAAAGGCAATAAGAGCCCCGGTTGCTATGTTTCCAACGATTTCTGGATAAATTATATTGAAGAATATCTGAATTTCTGAGGCTCCAAGATCTTTGGCAGCATCAATAATATTGTTGGGAAGAGAATATAATTTGGGTAAAATTATTATTACTACGTATGGTGTTGAAAAAATTATGTGTGATATTAGCATTGTGGAAAATCCCAATTGCATTTTTATCGTAGAATAAAATGTCATTAAGCTTATTCCTGTTACGATGTCTGGATTAATTATTGTTATTTTATTTGCTGATAATAGTATTGTTTTTAATTTTTTGTTTTCTGTTTTGTAGATTGCGTAAGCACCAATAATTCCAATAACAACAGAGGTCAAAGATGAGATTGTAGCTATTAAAATGGTGTTAAATATTGCTGATTTGATTTGACTTGAGGCAAAAATTTCTTTATACCATTTTAGACTAAGTCCTTGCCATATAAATCCACTGTCACCAGAGTTAAAAGAGTAAATTATTAAGATTATTATTGGGAGGTAAATAAAGCTGAGTATTAGAAATAAGAAAATGTTTTTAAAAACCCTAAACATATTTTACTCTCCATCATTTTTTCGCATTAATTTTATTATTATTAAATTAAAAATTAATATTACTAACATTAAAATAAATGAAATTGCAGCTCCAGTATTCCAGTCTTCCATGAAGAGAAACTGTTTGCTTATTAGATTTCCTATTAAAATTTGCTTAGAGCCTCCTAGCAAATCTGAAATGACAAAAACAGTAACTGAAGGAATAAAGACCATAATTATTCCTGTTGCCAGATAAGAGAGCGTTAGGGGTATTTTTATATAAATTAGTATTTGCCATATTCTTGCTCCAAGATCTTGTGCTGCCTCAATGTATTCTGACTTAATTTTTAAAAATCCTGTATATATTGGCAAGATCATGAAAGGCAGAAAATTGTATACCATGCCTATTGTAACAGCCTGTTCGTTGTAAAGAAGATCCAAATTTCCAATTCCAATCTTTTCAAATAAGTTGTTGATAAATCCGTTTTTTCCAAGTATTCTCATCCATGCATAAGTTCTAAGTAATGTATTTATCCACATGGGAAGTATTATCATTATTATTAATTTGTTTTGAGCACTTTTTTTTGATAATGAAATTAGCCAGGCGGCAGGATAGCCTATTAAAATGCAGAAAATTGTTGCTATTGTTGCTAGTTTTAGACTCCTTGAAAAGATACTAAGATAACTTGAATTTAAAAGCCCAATAAAATTATAGATTGTAAATTCATGTTTTTCATTTAAAAATCCCAGCAATAATATTATTAGTAAGGGAAGAATACTAAATGTTAATAGGAATATAGAGTATACAATTAATATTAATTTTTTCACAACCATTATTCCTTATGCATAACATGAATATCGTCAGGCTCTAAGAATATGTCAACTTCTTCTCCAACTTTTGTAAGTCTTGTGCTTTGAACTATCCAAGTTGTTTTTTGAATTTCTAGAGTCATTTCGTAATGAACTCCTTGAAAAATTGCAGATGTTATCGTTCCGCTTAAATGCCCACTTCCTTTTGGAAGTAGCTTTATATCTTCTGGGCGTATTACAAGGTCAACTGCTTCTTCAGCTCTAAATCCTTTGTCAAGGCATTCAAATTCATGCCCTAGTAAACTTACAACTAGCTCCTTTTTGTATGTTCCATCAAAGATATTACTTTCTCCAATAAAATCGGCTACAAATTTTGTTTTAGGCTCATTGTAAATCTCCTCAGGTGTTCCTACTTGCAGGATTATTCCTTCATTCATTACAACAATTCTATCGCTCATTGTCAATGCTTCTTCTTGATCATGAGTAACATATATGAATGTAATTCCAAGTTGGCGTTGTATTTTTTTTAATTCTTTTTGCATTTCTTGTCGCATTTTTAAATCAAGAGCAGAAAGTGGCTCATCTAATAATAGAAGCTTAGGCTCCATTACTATTGCTCTTGCTATTGCAACCCTTTGTTTTTGTCCCCCTGATAGTTCGTTAATATTTCTGTATGCATATTTTGGCATTCCTATTAACGAAAGAGATGTTTTTACTTTTTCTTTTATTGTATCTTTTGGTGTTTTTTTCATTCTAAGTCCAAATGAAATATTGTCAAAAACATTCATATGCGGGAAAAGTGCATAATTTTGAAATACAGTATTAATTTCTCTTTTATTTGGGTTAGTTTTAGATATTTCTTTAGAAAAGAAATAAATTTCTCCATTTTTTTGATTTAAAAAACCACCCAATATTTTTATTAATGTTGTTTTTCCACATCCGGATGGGCCTAATAATGTAATAAACTCATTTTTTTTAATTTTTAAATTTATGTTATCTAAAGTTTTGTTTCCATTGTTATCATAATAATGACTTAGATTTTTAATCTCTAGGATATAGTTATCCAACTAATTCTAACCTCCTTGTGGCTGTATTAATACAGATCAAGATTATACTTAATATTATTATTTATGTAAATGGCTTTTTTAAAAGGTATTATAATTCTTGTCAAGAATTATTTTCCCAAATTTACCTTCTCTGAATTCTTTAATTAATATTTTTGATGCTTTCTCAAGGTCAATCTCATTTTTTTTATGGATTAATTTTCTTGCTTTTGCAAAATTTTGTAGAATATCAAGTGAATTTTTATGATATATTATTTTGTATTTTTTTAGTAAAATGTTTTTATTATTTTGATCCATTATTTCAAGTAAATATAATGCAAGGTCTATATTGTCTACTATTTCATTTTTAATCATATCTAATATTGCAAGTTTTTTTGCAATAGATTGGTCTACTAGATTATGCCATAAAATTCCTGGCATATCAAAAAGATTGATTTCTTCATTTATTTTTACTATTTGTATATTTTTAGTATATCCAGGTTTATTGGCAACTTTGGCACTCTTTTTCCCAGATAGTAGATTTATTATTGAAGATTTTCCAACATTTGGAACTCCAATAATCAAAACTTTTATTTTTTCTTTATAGTTTTTTATTTTTTTAACAACGGTTATTTTTTTAATAATATCAATTATTTGCTTGCGCATTCCTTTTTTGTAAATATTGCTTATTATTACAGTATTGCCAAGATTTTCAAAATATTTTTTCCATTTTATAATTTCAGTTGTTTGAGCAATATCGGATTTGTGTAAAAGAATTATTTTGGTTTGATTTTTAATAATTTTTTCGGTTAATGGGTTTTTACTACTAAATGGAGCTCTCGCGTCAAGTATTTCTAACACAATATTGGTTTTTTGTAAATTATTCTTTATAAGATTTAAGGCTCTTTTCATGTGACCAGGAAACCAGTTAATTTTATTTATCATGCCTAAATTATAGCTTAATCTTTATTGAATAATAAATTATTTTATTTTTGTTTTTAATGTTGTTAACTTAAGTCAAATTTCTTTAAAAGAATTGTTTTTTTTAAAGAAAGAATATAACCTGTAATTTAAGTTTTTATTTTTTTAAAAAATAAATTTCATAGGAGGTTTGGTTATTATTGTAAAAATCAAAAGCGGATTAATAGTATCTTGTCAGGCTCTTGAGGACGAGCCTTTACACAGTAGTTTTATTATGTCCAAGATGGCGTTAGCAGCTAAAATGGGTGGAGCTGTTGGAATAAGAGCTAATGGAGTTAATGACATTAGCCAGATTAAGTTGGAAGTTGATTTGCCAATAATAGGCATTATTAAAAAAAATTATAATAATTGTGATGTTTTTATTACTCCTACTATGAAAGAGATTGATGAGCTTTGTAATGAAGGGGTAGATATAATTGCTCTTGATGCCACTTTTAGGAATAGACCTAATGACGTATTACTCAATGATTTTTTTGAAAAGATTAAAAAAAAATATCCAAATCAGTGCTTGATGGCAGATATTTCTTCTTTAGATGAGGCTATTAATGCCGATAAATTGGGGTTTGATTTTATTGGAACAACTTTGTATGGATATACAAAAAGTACTAATGGTTTGAATATTGCAGACAATGATTTTCATTTTTTAAAGACCTTGATTAATTCTAAATTGAAAGCCACCTTAATAGTGGAAGGAAAAATAGACACCCCTTTAAAGGCTCAAAAATGTTTTAAAATGGGGGTTGATTTAATAGTTGTAGGGGGAGCCATTACAAGGCCTGTTGAGATTACTAAAAAATTTGTAGAGAAAATAAATCAGGTTAAAAGATGATTTTAAGCTTATAAAGTTAATTTATTATTTATTTTAGGAGGTTTTTATGGTAAAGGGTTTTGAACAAGCTCAAAAATTTGGTCGTTCTTTCATGCTTCCCATTGCTATTTTGCCAGCAGCAGGCTTGCTTTTAGGAATTGGAGGTTCTCTTTCTAATCCAGAAACTGTTAAGGCGTATTCTTTTTTAGATATATTTTTCTTGCAGTCAGTTTTCAAAATAATGAGCGCATCAGGTTCTATTATTTTTTCAAATTTGGCGCCAATATTTTCTATTGGGATTGCTGTTGGACTTGCCAAGTCGGATAAAGGTACAGCTGGAATTGCAGCATTTATTGGTTACCTTGTAATGAATGCTACTATTGGAGTTTTAATTGATATGTCAGGCAAAGCAGAGTCTTTCTCTAGCGGTTCTGTGGGTTTGATTCTTGGAATTAAGACTTTAGAAACAGGAGTTTTTGGTGGGATTACAGTTGGTATTTTAACTTATTATCTTCATAATAGGTTTAACAGGGTAGATTTACCCAAGGTTCTTGGATTTTTTTCAGGATCTAGATTTGTGCCAATTGTTGTTTCTTTTTCTAGTATTTTTCTTGCTGTAATTATGTTTATTTTTTGGCCATTTGTACAAAATGGAATTAATAAAGTAGGAGGCCTAGTAGATTCAACCGGGTATATTGGAACGTTTATTTATGGAATTTCTTTAAGAATGCTTGGACCTTTTGGGCTTCATCATATATTTTATTTGCCATTTTGGACAACAGGCCTTGGGGGATCTGTTATTATTGATGGAAAGTTGATTGAAGGGACTCAGAATATTTTCTTTGCAGAACTTGCTGCTCAAGGTACAAATAGATTTTTTATTGGAACTAGTCGTTTTATGAGTGGGCGATTTATTACTATGATGTTTGGTTTACCCGGAGCCGCACTTGCACTATATTACACTGCAAAGCGTGAGGAGCGAACAAAAATTTTTGGTCTTTTAATGTCCTCAGCTCTAACCTCGTTTTTAACGGGTATAACAGAACCCCTTGAATTTTCTTTTCTTTTTGTAGCTCCTATTCTTTATGTTGTTCATGCTACATTTGATGGGGGTGCTTTCATGTTGGCGCACATTCTTCAAATTACAATAGGGCAAACGTTTTCTGGAGGGTTTATTGATTTTCTTCTTTTTGGTATTTTGCAGGGAAATTCAAAAACCAATTGGCTTTTGGTGCCAGCTGTAGGTATTGTTTGGTTTTTCCTTTATTACTTTACTTTTTTATTTTTAATAAATAAGTTTGATTTTAAAACTCCTGGTAGAACGCAAGATTTAAATTCTAAAGATTTTTCAAATTCTAAGAATAGTGAATTTGAAAAAAATTATGCTACTAAAGTTGTTATTGGGCTTGGTGGGGCTTCAAATATTGTTGAACTTGATTGTTGTGCAACCAGGCTAAGGATTACAGTAAGAGATGCTCTTAAAGTTTCTGAAAAAATTTTAAAAAAAACTGGCGCTAAAGGGGTAATTATTAAAGGTAATGGGGTTCAAGTAGTTTACGGACCAGGCGTTAGTGTTCTTAAGAATGAAATAGAAGAATTACTAGATAATTGATTTTTTTAATAAGCAATAGCCTTTAAAGGCTATTGCTTATTAATATTGTTTATGAAATCAACCGCATACTTTGTAAAGTATGATGTGTTTTGGGCGCTTTTGTAGCTTTGGTTTCCAATGGGTACATGTGCATGTGAATTTTCAAGAAGTATAATGGGGATATCTTTTTTTTCACCCCCATAATTTTTTATGAATTCGTTTATTTTTATTGGGTCTACTGTATGATCATTAGGTGTGTGGGTAATTATTAAAGGTGTTTTGATTTCATCGAAATTATATGAATTTAATAATTTAACAAGTCCCATCATCGCAATAATTGCGTCTACATGTTGTATTCTTGAAAAATAGCTTTTTATAGCTATGTGTTCTTTTCGTTTACTCTCTGTTGTTTCGAATTTATGGTAACCGCCTGTTATAATATGTGCAATTTGTCGTCCCCAGGGATAGTAAACTATGCTTGTTCTCTTGTCATAAGGGAATATATTAGGGGAAATTAATACTGCTGAGTTTATTTCATCTGGATAGTTTGCTAAGGCCCAGATGCTGGCAGCACCTCCATTAGAGGTCCCAATTAGTATTAATTTATCACCTATTAGTTTGCCAATTTTGATAGCTTCATCAATGTCTCTCAGCCAATCTTGGATAGTTATTCCCCGAAATGCATTTTTATTGTTAATCCCGTGTCCTTTTAATCTTGTAAAAAAAATATTTGCATTAAGAGCTTTTGCAATATTATTTGGAACCGGATAAATTTCATTTTTTGATGCTCCAAATCCATGAATATAGACTACAGAATATTTTGTTTTTTGTGCTTCTTTATACCAGAGTATTTCTTTTTTTGTATTTTTTTCTAAACTAAATTGTAATTCTTCTTTTAATAGGTAATTATCAATTTCTTCTATGTTTTTAGGAATTGTTTTTTTTGAAAATTCATTTTTAAATTTTATCCTTGGACTAACTAATATTAAAAGCAATAAAAATATAATTATAAAAATGATATTTTTTATATTCATACAGTGATTCCCTTGCTGTCTATGTCATTATTGTTATGGGTACCTTTTTTATAACAATTATTGCAATGTCCTGAGTAAATTATTTCAATAGATTTTGTTTCCCAGTTTTCCCCAAGCTTGTCTTTCAAAATATCTTTAATATCGTCAAGTTGAATAGGATGGACTTGATTGCATTTATTACATTTAAAGTGAGCTATTGTGGAAGCCAAGCTTAGATAAAATTTTGTTTCTTTTTGATCAGTAGTTTTTATATCTCTTAGGATATTTCTTTCTTTTAGAATGTTTAGCGTGTTATATACTGTTGCTTTTGATAGGCTTGGAATTTCTTTTATAAGCTTGTTATAAACTTCTTTTGCTGTAAAGTATTCTTTTGGGTTTGATGCTATGTACAGAATAATTCTGTTTCTAGAATGAGATGCTTTCATTCCCAATTCTGATGTTAAATTTTTCAATAATACAGGATCATTTGTAATGCCAACTTTTTCTAATGTAGAATGGACATCTATTATGTTATCGTTCATATTATTATACCTTTTTGTTTAAATTAAAGATTAAATATTTTTTATGTTCTTCTTAGGATAATTTTATACCTAGTTATTAATATTTTACTACTTATTATTTATTTATTTTCATATTTTTTTATATTGGTATAAAAAATTAAATTTTTTATTTTTGAATTCAGTTTTATTTTGTTGTCAAAATTATTATTTAATGGCAGTATCATTAAATTTAGCGTTTGAGAGTAGTTTATTATATCTTGGATTTTAACTGTGTTATAAGAGCCTCCTATGTTTAAAATTAACCATTTTTTAGAATTTATTTTTTCAATTTTATAATTAATTGTATGAATGATTTGTTTTTCAACATTTAAAAAACTTATAAAAAAATTACTGTTTTTATCATTTCCTTTAGATATCAAAAATTCTGTACCATTAATGTAACCCTTCGGATTGTTTTTAGTTATTATTATTTTTTCATAAGTATCAAGATCGCTGTATTTTGCTGTGATTTTTAAATTAGTGCCTTTTGCAATTTCAAAAACAGGTATTTCAAGGGCTGAATATTCAAGAAGATAATCGGGATTGCACTTTTTCAATGTTTTTTTATCTAGATCGATCTTAGAAGGCCATTTTATTTTAATGGACACAAAGAAGCTAGAGATAGTCTCATCTATAAAAAAATCAATTGTTGATTTTTTAGCAGAGCTAAAAGCTAAATATTGTTTTATTCCTAAAATTTTTTCATTTGAGAAAGAAAATGAGCTTTCAATAGATGCTTCTTTTATTAATTCTTTTTTAGATAAAACCTTGAAATAGGTTCTAGATGTATTTAGAAATTCAGCGTTTTTATCTTTAAATCTTATTTTATTTAATTTTCCGTTTTCGAATTTGATATTGTATTGATCGTGAGATAGTGTGAAATTTCCTTCCATATTGTATTCTAAATTCTTAGGTACAATGGATTCTGAATTTTTTACAATTTTTTCTTGGTGTTTATTTATTAAAAATTCTCTTAAGCTTTTTTCGTTGATTTGATAATCTTTGAGTCTTTTGTTTTGAAAATTTATTATTGGTTCTTGCTCTTTAAGAGAATTGAATTTTGGAATTTCTAGTAGTTCGGTAGTAAGCTTAGATCCTTCCAAATTTTGTATCTTAATGCTGTGCAAGTTATTTTCTAAGGCTTTTAAATGAAGTAAAAAATTTTTTAATTCTTGATTGTCATAAGTTTCTTTGATTTCATAAAAATAAATAAGAGTTTCTAGGTTGTTTTTTGGAGAATTTATCTTTTGGACCTCATATAAATATTGGCAGTTATTTTTATAAAAAATTAAGTAAGTTTTATTATTTTTGCTCTGTCTTATGCCCTCTGTATAATTGAAATTAAGTTTTCTGTAAAGCGCAGTCACTTTTTTTCTAAGCTTTTCTATATTGTATATGTAAAGCATAATAGGCGTATTTTGGAATATGTCTTTGTATCCACTTTTAAATGGATTTTTTAGTGCCCAATACAAATCCAAATGTATTTCATCGTGTAGCATGTATTCATGAGGGCTTCCACTGTAAGTTCCAGGCATATATATATCTTTATTAGTTTTAAATCTTTCAAATAACCATTTATTTAATTCTTCATGTTCTCTTAGAATTTCAAAAAAGTATATTGGGAATGTCCAATGTATTTTGTAAGCTAGCTGCTTGTGTTCAATTAAATATTTTATATTTGATACTATTGATAACAGGTTGTTCTCTGAAAATTTAGTTATTGAAATAATAATAATGTAAGTTTTTGATTTTTTTAGTTTTCTAAACATAAACAATTTGTCTTTATGATATAAAGATTAGTCAACATTTATATTATATAATAAAAATTTGTGCTGGTTTTGTACATTTTATATTTTTTAATATACAAAAGCAATACGCTATAGCGAATGTATTAAGTTTGTGTTAATCTTATAATGTTAAATATAAATTATTTTATGAATAAAAAGGGGTAAAATTTTTATGGCTAAAGACATATATTTTAATGAAGATGCTAGAAAAAGCTTACTTAGTGGCGTTGAAAAATTATCCAATGCTGTAAAAGTAACTCTTGGGCCAAAGGGGAGAAATGTCCTTATTGATAAAAAGTTCGGCTCTCCAACAGTTACAAAGGATGGTGTTAGCGTTGCTCGTGAGATTGAGCTTGAAAATCCATTTGAAAATATGGGAGCGCAGCTTTTAAAGGAAGTTGCTATTAAAACAAATGATGTTGCTGGGGATGGAACAACAACCGCCACCGTTCTTGCTTATGCCATTGCAAGAGAAGGTCTTAAGAATGTGTCTTCAGGAATTAATCCTATTGGAATAAAAAAGGGAATAGATCATGCTGTAAATTTAGCTGCTGAGAAAATTAGACAGTCTGCAAAGAAGATTACAACAAAAGAAGAGATTGCACAAGTAGCTTCAATTTCTGCTAATAATGACAGCTATATAGGCGAAAAAATTGCTGAGGCAATGGATAAAGTTGGAAAAGATGGAGTTATAACAGTCGAAGAGTCAAAAACTTTTGATACTACGATTTCTTATGTTGAGGGTATGCAATTTGATAGAGGATATCTTTCTCCTTATTTTTCTACCAATAAAGAGAATATGAGCGTTAGTTTTGATGATGCTTTTATTTTAATATACGAGAAGAAAATTAGTTCTATTAAAGAGCTTTTACCAGTTCTTGAGAAAGTTTTAGGAACAAATAAACCTTTGTTAATTATTGCTGAGGACATCGAAGGGGATGCTCTTGCTGCTCTTGTTTTAAACAGCGTTAGAGGAGCCTTGAAAGTTTGTGCAATTAAATCGCCCGGTTTTGGTGATAGACGAAAAGCAATGCTTGAGGATATTGCAGTGCTTACTGGTGGTGTTTTAATCAGTGAAGAGCTAGGCCTTACTCTTGAGACAGTTGAAATTGAGCAACTTGGACAGGCTAAAACTATTAAGGTTGATAAAGACAATACTACTATTATTAATACTGGAAATAAAAAACAAATAAAAGAGCGTTCAGAGCTTATTAAAAAACAAATTGAAGATTCAACATCTGAATATGATAAAGAAAAACTCCAAGAACGTCTTGCAAAGCTTGTTGGAGGAGTTGCCGTTATTAATGTTGGGGCTGTTACTGAAGTGGAGCTTAAGGAGAAAAAGCATAGAGTAGAAGATGCCCTTTCTGCAACTCGTGCTGCTGTTGAAGAGGGTGTTGTGCCTGGTGGAGGATCAACCCTTATTGAAGTTGCCATGTATTTGGATACAATAGATACAAGTAAATTAAGTTATGAGGAAAAGCAAGGTTTTGAGATTGTAAAAAGAAGCCTTGAAGAGCCAATGAGGCAAATTATTTCAAATGCTGGTTTTGAAGGGTCTATTTATATCCATCAAATCAAAACCGAGAAAAAGGGACTCGGGTTTGATGCTTCTAGCTTTAAGTGGGTAAATATGATTGAGAGTGGAATAATTGATCCTGCTAAGGTTACAAGAAGTGCACTTCAAAATGCTGCTTCAATTGCTGGACTTTTATTAACAACAGAATGTGCAATCACCGATATTAAAGAAGAAAAAAATACTTCTAGCGGTGGTGGTGGTTATCCTATGGACCCAGGAATGGGGATGATGTAAATTAAAGTTTCACCGGTGAAGCTTGTGTTTTTGCCGGTGGAATATTTTATTATTCAAGGGAATTATTTTGAGTGAGGATGAATTTGTTTTTTGTATAGGCTATGATTGTTCAAAAGCAATAGTAGATAGACAGCTTTTAAGGGAAAACAGAGGCAAAAGCGTTAAGGAGCTTTTTGAACTTGGGCTTTATAGAAGCGCCTTTAGTAAGGCTCTTTATAGAAATGATGATACTCTTATTAATTATTTAATTGGAGAGTATAATAAAATAAGTAATTCTAATTATACCAAAAAAGACGACTTTAAGCTTTTATTTGGAGTAGTTTATCCCGATGATATTAATAAGATAAAAGTGACGTATATATAGTAAAAAGGGGGGTTTTGTGTTTTTATTGCAAGAATTTAGTAGCAATAGTAGCTTTTTCCGAAGTTTGTTAGTTTTTGTGCCTGTTATTGCTATATTTTGGTTTTTAGTGATATCTCCTCAGCGTAAGGAAGAAAAGAATAAAAAAGAAATGATAAAAAATCTAAAAAAAGGCGATAAGGTATTAACAATAGGTGGAATTTTTGGAGTTGTTAAAAAACTAGGCGATACGGATGTTATTTTAGAATTAAATCCAAATATCGAAGCAGTATTTGTAAAAACCTCTATTGATAAAGTTTTGTATGAAAAAAATGAAGTTAAAAAGGTATTATAAGGTATTATAATTTAAGATGAAATTAGAGCTGGTAGCTAATGATGGTATTTGGTAAAAATTTTAAGGATTTGTATAATGAAAAAAGGATCTAAGCTTGTATTGATATTGCTGGTGACGTTTTTTGCGTGTTTTTTAATATATCCGACTTTAAAGTGGTATTTTTTAATGAGCATTGAGGATAAAAAGATAAGCTCATATTCACAAGAGGCCTTAAGAGATTATTCAAAGAAAAAAGCCTTGAATGATCTTGTTAAGCTTAAGGAGTTGTATCATAAAGATCCCAATAGTAGCATTCCGCCTAGTCTTTCTTATTTAATTCCCATAGCAAAAAATAATTATAAGTCTTCAATGAAAATTTTGCCTAATTCTTTTACTGCTAAAACTTTGCGTGAAGGATTTTTAACTGATTCAGATATGGAAGAAGTAAGTTTAGAGATTTATAGATATTATGAAAACATAAAGAAAAGTAAGAACAGAATAATACATCTTGGACTTGATTTGTCTGGAGGGATGAGTGTTACCATTTCTCTTAATTATTCAAATATTGAAAAAAAATTAGGTCGTTCTTTGACTTTTGCTGAGAGAGAAGATGCTATTTATCGTATAATGCAAATTCTTAAAGATAGAGTAGATAGGTTTGGGCTTACAGAGCCTAAAATTGCAAGAGAGGCCGGAGGAAATAAAATTTTCTTAGATATTCCTGGAGAAAAAGATGAGAGTAGGGTAAGCACTCTTTTGAGTGGGAAGGGCAATTTGACTTTTTATGTGGTTGATGACGAGTCTACATCTCTTTTGCATAAAAAAATATTAGAAGCAGGCTCTCTTTTTTCTATTTCCGAAATTCAGGCAAATATGAACCTTTCAGATAGTAAGCAAATTTTTCCTTGGTATGTTAAAGACTCTTATGGGGTAGATGATGAGTCCTCAGTTCGTTATTATGTAGTTGATGCAAGCCCTGAAAACTCATTTGATGGTGCTCACATTAAAGATGCCGGGGTCTCTAATGATCCTAGAACAGGTCGAGATATTGTTGCTTTTAACCTTGATGTTGATGGAAGTGAAAAATTTTTTAAATTTACTCAAAAAAATGTTGGAAAGTCTTTAGCTGTTGTTATGGAAGGTAAAATTAGGTCTGTGGCAGGAATTGGGTATGCTATTACAGGCGGTAATGTTTCAATTCAGGGCGACTCTTTTGATAAAAAAGAGGCCTTGGATCTTGCTTTAGTGTTTAAAACCGCAGCTTTTCCGGTTGAGATTAAAATAGATGATTTGAGAATAATAGGGCCTACTCTTGGTGCTAAGACTATTGATCTTGGTGTTAAAGCTTCTGCGCTTGCTCTTTGTTTAGTATTTTTATTTATGTGTATTTATTATGGGTTGGGTGGTTTTGTAGCCGGATTTTCACTTGTTATTTATAATGTATTTTTAATTTTAGCAATATTGTCGGCCTTTAATTTTACTTTAACTTTGACAAGCATTGCAGGTCTTATTTTGACAATGGGTATGGCTGTGGACATAAATATAGTTATTTATGAGAGAATTAAAGAAGAAATCAGAGAGGGTAGAAAATTTGAAAATGCTTTTGAGGGTGGTTTTAAGAAAGCCTTTTTATCCATTATGGATGCAAATATAACGACATTTATTGCGGTTCTTTTTTTAACTCTTCTTGGAACAGGAGTTATTCAAGGTTTCGCATGGTCTCTTTCTGTTGGAATTGTGGCATCCCTTTTTAGTAGTTTGATTTTTTCAAGATTTATTTTGGAATTTATCATATCTGTTAGAAAAAGCAAATTTGTAAGTATATCTTGGAGTTCAAAATATGCAAAGAGTAATTAATTTTTCAAAATATGGAAGCAATGTTTTAATTGTTAGTTTTATTTTGACTTTGATTGGACTTATTTACACCTTTTTTCATCATGGTGGATATAATTGGGGAATAGATTTTTCTCCTAGAGTTAATATTAATCTTTCAATAGAAAAATCAGATATTAAAGAAAATGAAATTAAAAAAATATTTTCTTCGATTTATAAGGCTTTAGATGTCAATAGCATTTTTTCATCTAATAAGAATAAAAGCGAATTCTCCATTATGGTAAAGTCAGATATCATTGATTATGCTTTTAAAACAGAAGTTCAAAAAACAATAATGGACGAACTTAAAAAGACATTTGATGCTAATATTGAAGTTTTAGACTCTTATTTTATTGATTCAAGCTTTTCTTCTACTTTGAGAATTAGGTCAATATTTTTGGTATTAGGAACATTCACTCTGATTTTGATTTATATAACTTTAAGATTTAAACTAAGTTATGCTATTGCTTCCATACTTTCAACATTTCATGATATATTTTTTATAGTTGCTTTTTTAGGGGTATTTAGAATAGAGATTAATAGTTATATTATTGTGGCAATACTAACCATTATTGGATATTCTTTAAACGATACAATAATTATTTTTGATAGAATTAGAGATAATGTTAGGCGATTAACCGATAATACATTTTTAAATATATTAAATATAAGCATCAGTCAAACTTTATCAAGAACTGTTTTGACTTCAATTACAACATTTGTTGCAGTATTTTCTATTTACGTGTTTACTGAAGGACCTATAAAAGATTTTTCTTTGGTATTTATGGTAGGAGTAATTGTTGGGACTTATTCTTCTGTGTTTATAGCATCTCCAATACTTTTAAATTTGTATAAAAAGATAAAGTAGGTCTTTAATAATATGATATTTGGGCATGAAGTTTTTTGATTTTGGTTCATTAGGATTTTATAGATTTTTTGATTTTCAAAAACATCTTAATTTCAGTATTTTTAGGTATAGTTTAATAAATTATTATTCTTATCGTGAACAGTCAAGCCTTATTAACGATGCTAATTTGCTTAAAGATAAACTTGTGTTTTTAGATAAGATTTATAAGGATTTTAATCCCAATATCAGTAAATCTTGGGATGCTAATAAATCTATTTTTTTAGATACTTTGCTTGTTATTAAAAATTTGATAAGGAAATATCATCCCCATTCGGAATTTTTAGAGATTCAAGAAGATGAATTGTTAGAAAATGTTTCCCATTTTAATAAATTTTTAGATAAGCTTAAATACTTAAATTTTAGAGTAGATCTTAAGCAAAAAATAGAAAATTTTGAAAAAAAGGGTAAAGCTCCATTTTCTTGCATAAGAATTGCTTCATTTTTTATTCAAGAAGAATTTTTAGATCGACTTAGTAATTCGTTGGATTTTTTCTCCAATGAGGCCAATAGCAATAATTTAGATGTAATTAATAAAGAAATTAATGATTATTATGAAAAATTAGAGCAAATTAAAAAAAGTAGCAATATTAAAGAAACTCATAAAAAATTTATTATAGATCACACAAAAGATAGAATTGATAAAATCATGAAAGATCACAGTCTTGACATTTCTAAATTGCTTATAAAAATTGCTTTGCTTGAGATTACAATTCAATGTTTTGATAGCTATTATTTGAATTTATTGGAAATTTTACAAATTCTTCTATCTATCAACAATATAATTGAGATAGGTTTAAACGAATTGCCAGATGCTATTTTTAATGAGTGGAATGAGCTTATTTATTTACGAAGAAAAGAGTTTCAAAAATTTGTTTTAATATCTGATTATGTTTTCCAAAAAAGGATAATATCTACTATTAATTCTGGAAATTGGAAATTTGCCTTTTTTACTCTTGCTCCCCGACAAGGCGATGTTTTTCAATTTTCAGTGGATATTGCTAAGAATTTTGATAATATTGAGGATGGAATCAAAGAATATGAGTCTAAGATAAATAAATTTAATGAATATAGGTCAGGTTGGGAGGCAAATTTAAAAAATTTTGGGCATTTATTTTCAGAAACACTTTAACTGTATATCTCTTTTAATCTTTCGTAAATAGCTTTTACTTCGTTATTTATTATTTTTGGAATTTTTACTGTCAAAGTGACTTTAAGATGCCTTTTTGTGCTACTTCCAATTATAGGCATTCCTAGTCCTTTTAAGTTTAAAATCTCTCCATTTTTTGCATCCGAAGGAATTTTAAGTTTTATTTTTTTCCCCTCAATTGTTTCAAATAGTTTTTCGCAACCTAGAGCTATTTCCCATGGATAAACTTCTATTGTTGTTTCTAAGGTTTTTCCATTTAGTTTAAATTTTTTATAGCTTGATATATTAAATTTAACTATTAAGCTCCCTTTTATTCCAGAAATTGGATTAATAGGGCCTTTATTGTTTATTTTTATTTTAGTTGTTTCTAATGTTCCTTTTGGAATTATTATTTCGATTTCTTTATTGTTTATAAGTATTATTTTTTTACTTCCCATATAAGCATCATAAAGTGAAATATTTAAAATTATTTCTTTGTCTATTGTTTTTCTTGAAGATCCAGTAAATATTTGGGAAAAAAAATCTAAATCTTCAAAATTGCTAAATCTTGAGCTGTTAAATTCTTTTTCAAAATGGTCGTCGTTGTTATTAAAATTAGTGCTACCCAAAGCGTCATAATTTCTTTTTTTATCAGGAGAAGATAAAATTTCATAAGCCTCATTTATTTCTTTAAACTTTTCTTCGGCTATTTTGTTTCCTTTATTTTTGTCCGGATGATATTTTATTGCCAATTTTTTGTAAGCTTTTTTAATTTCTTCATTACTAGCATTTTTTTGTATTCCAAGTATATTATAGTAATCTTTAGTCATTAAAAAATCTCCTTCAAATCTACTTTATTTATTGTATTTTTTTAATATATTTTAATATTTATACTTTATATATGTTATAATTAAACTTAAATTTTTAAAAGACCAATTATGAAAGTAGATCTTTTACCTCTTGTCGAGTTAAGCCTTTATATTAATATGTCATTTTGTTATAAAGATTTTAGCATTTTTAATAGAATTTTAGAGGAATTAAAATATCATTTAACTTTGTTAGGTCATCCAATTATAAAAACACTTTACATTAAGCATTTAGATTTTTGTTTATGTAGGCAGGATAATTTAAAATTTATTTTTACTTCTTTGTCCGAATATATTAATTTGGCTTTATTAGAAGAATTTACTTTAGAAATTATTCCAGGTTATGTTGATTTTGAAAAATTTAAACTTTTGGATGAATTTTGTATTACTCGAATTAATCTTGGTATTCAAAGTTTCTCTTTAAAATTTAGAAAGATTATGGGGTTACCTGAAATTTCTTATGAAAAAATGAATATTTTAATTAACAATATTAGAAAGTTTCCTTTTGATTTAAATATTGATATGACTATCAACATGCCTTTGCAAAATAAATCTGATCTCAAGCGAGATTTAAAAGAATTGCTCTCATATATGCCTGAGCATATATGTTTTAGTGATTTTATATATGAAGAGGAAGGTCTTTCCTTGAGAAATTCTAATAACGGGATTGATTCAGAAAAGCTGTGGTTTTGTGCTTTAGAGTGTTTAGAGTCCAATGGTTACATTAATTATGAAATTACTAATTTTGTATTAAAGGGGCATGAGAGCAGGCATAATAAACTAAGTTGGGAGTTAAAGCCTTATTTGGGGTTGGGATTGCAAGCTGTAAGCTTGCTTTTCTGCAATGACAAGAATAATAATGTAAGAGCTTTGATTAGAAAAGATAGTGGTTTTCCTAAAGTAAATAATCACTTAGCAACGTTTGAATTGTTAGAGGATTTAGAGTTTTTTATTTATCATTTTATTCAAGGACTTGCTACTATTCAAGGTGTTAACTTGCGGTCTCTTAGGCTTAGATTTGAGTATAATGAAAAAAATTTTTTTCAGTTTATTAATTATTGCTCAAATTTAAGTAGAAAGCTTGTTTTTGATAATAATATTATGTTATTAAAAGGGCGTGAAAGGTTTAAGTTAGATTTTTATTTAGTAAAAATTATAAACTATTTTTATGATAACTTTTTTAAAGTGAAGTTTAGGCTTCCTTGATTTGTTTGTTTTGGTAATAAACTATTTTTGTGTTTTTATGATTGAATATTCCAATTTCAAGTATGCCTGGAAATAGTTTGAAGTATTTTTCTGCTCCTTCGGGATTTTCTATGTGCATTTTTACGTCTAAAATATAATTATTGTTATCAGTTATAATCGGTCCTTTTTTTTCATTACAAATTCTTAAGGTTGTGTCTAAATTCATTTCTTCAAGTCTAGTCATAATAAATCCAACAGCATTTTGGGCAACTTCTATGGGAATAGGCATTTTTGTTCCTAATTTTTTTACAATTTTTGTTTCATCTGCTATTATTAGTAATGTTTCTGAATTGTAAGCTATTACTTTTTCCATTAGATGCGCACCCCCCATTCCTTTTATTAAGCTTTTTTTTTCTAATAGAATTTCATCAGCCCCATCAATTGCGATGTCTAGATTTTTGTCAAGTTTTGAGAAATTTGATTCATAAGGAATTTGTTCTTTTGAGAGTAAATATTTTGTATCACTGCTTGTTGTATAGAATTTTAAATTTTTCAAGTTGCCTGATTTTAGTTTTTCGCTTAAATATTTTATTGCATAATAAATAGTAGTACCCGTTCCAATCCCAAGATTCATATTGCTTTTTATGTAGCGATCAATTGCGTATTTTGCTACCAACATTTTTTGATTTTCCATAATTTTTTTCCTTGCTTGAATTAATTTAAATCTCAATGTATTTTAAAGTATATCATTATTTAATTAAGGTTAAAATCTTGACTAGATTTTGTGCTAATTTATAATTATTAGTATTAGTAAATAAAATAATATACTAGGAGATTTTATGTATAAATTAGTGTTAGTGAGACATGGAGAGAGTGAGTGGAACAGAGAAAATCTTTTTACTGGTTGGACAGATGTTAAACTTTCTGATAAAGGTATCGATGAGGCTTTAGAGGCAGGTTTGCTTCTAAAGCAAGAAGGCTATTCTTTTGATATTGCTTTTAGCTCTTTATTGTCAAGGGCTAATGATACTTTAAATATTATTTTACGAGAACTGGGGCAATCTTATATTAGTATAAAAAAAACTTGGAGATTAAACGAAAGGCATTATGGAGCTTTACAAGGTTTAAATAAATCAGAAACAGCTGCAAAATATGGGGAAGATAAAGTTTTAATTTGGAGACGTAGTTATGATGTGCCCCCAATGTCTTTAGATGAGTCTGATGATCGTCACCCAATAAAAGATCCAAGATATAAATATATTCCTAAAAGAGAGCTTCCTTCAACAGAGTGTCTTAAAGATACTGTTGCAAGAGTTATTCCTTATTGGACTGATGGGATTGCAAAAGAAGTTTTTGAAGGTAAAAAAGTTATTGTTGCTGCTCATGGCAATTCTTTAAGAGCCCTTGTTAAATATCTTGATAATTTAAGCGAAGAAGATATTTTAAAACTTAACATTCCTACGGGTATTCCTTTGGTTTACGAATTAGATAAAGATTTAAATCCTATTAAACATTACTATTTAGGTGATGAAAGCAAGATTAAAAGGGCAATGGAATCTGTTGCTAGTCAGGGAAAGTTAAAATAATGGTCTATTGGTATTAAGGTGTTAATAAGTCATATAATTATGGCTTATTTTTTTTATTATTTTAAGGCTTAATATATTTACTTACAATCTTTTCAAAGCGATCAATACCAATTATTTTGATAAATCCGGCTAATTTGGGGCCTTTTTCTTTATCAATTAAAATTTTATAAATTTGTTTAAAAAATAAAGGGGGCTCTATATTATTCCCTCTTGAAATTTTATATATTTCGTTTTGAATATCTTGCTCTGTAGCAACTTCAAAATTTTTCTTTACAAAATCCAAAAGCTCATTAATAGCTTTTTTTTCGTCTTCTTTTAGTATTTCTATGCTATCAAATTTAGATCTTAATGAAAATTTGAAATCTTCAGGCGCAAAATCCCTTATCCAATTAATTGCACATTTGATTTTATTAATTAGTTTGTCTTTTTGATCATCTTGAACGTTTTTCAAGTAATTTAGAATTTTATTTATATCATTTTCAAATATTTGACAGATTACCCCTAAATGTCTAAATCCGATTTGATAAGGGATTCTTTTGCTTGGCATGTATGGTTGAGATAGCTCATAAATTCTTTTAAATGATCTTTTTTTTTCTTCTTTTATATCTTCTATTCCATAGTAGATTCTCTCAAATCTGTCGTAATCTTCGTATATTTTAATTACGTCAAGATCAAATGAGATTGAAAATTCAGTATTTGGTTTTGTAGCAGTAAATAAAAATCTTGTGACCTCAGGCGTATAAATCTCAAGAACATCTTTTAGCGATATGACATCTCCTGATGAGGAGGATATTTTTCCACCACGCCCTTTTATTGAAATAAAGTCATATTGAAATGTTACAGGTGGGCTACCTTTAAAAATTTTTACAATATTTTTAGATGTATCAAAACTACCACCACTGCTGTGATGGTCTTTCCCCGCAGGCTCAAAGTCAACTTTTTCATATTCCCATCTCATAGGCCAATCTATTCTCCAAGGAAGCTTAATTGCCCATGTAGTTCTTATGTCTATAGATTCTTGATTTCCACATTCACATGAGTATTCAACAGAGTAATGATTATCATAATTATTTACAGTTGTTGTATCTCTGTTACATTTTGTACAAAATATGCTGATTGGGTACCAATTTTCTTCAATCTTTGAAGTTCTGTATTCGTTTAATGCTTCAGCCAGCTCTTTTTTGTTATTAAGTGCAAATTTTATTTGATTTGCATAAGCGCTATTGCTGTATTTTTTACTTTGGTCGATGAATTCAGGATTGATTCCTACCATAGGCAGATATTTTTCAAATTCAATTTCGTTAGCTCTTGCGTAGCTTGTTTTATGACTTCTTGTGTCAGGAACTCTTGTTATTGCTTGCCTTAAATAAGTTGCAAGAAGTTCTTGTTCTGGCATATTTTTGGGAACCTTTCGAAATACATCGTAATTATCCCAAGAATAAATAAACCTTACTTTTGATCCAGAGTCTTTCAAAGCTCTAGCCACAAGGTCTACCGAGATAACTTCTCTAAAATTTCCAATATGCACAGTTCCAGATGGAGTAATTCCTGATGCTACTGTGTATAAGTCTTTCGGACCTTTTTCTTTTTTTATTTTTTCTGCGTAAAAATCTGCCCAATGTGCTGTCTTCACATTTTATTCCTAACCCAAATTTTAGCATTTTATTTTTAAAGTTTCAAGAATTTAGAAAATTGTGCTTAATTATTAATTTATAAGTCTTTTTATTAGTTTATCTTCTTTGTTCCAATTTTTTTTTAGTTTTACCTGGAGAAATAAGTTGCATTTTGTTTCAAGAATTTTGGTAATTGTTTTTCTTGCTCTTTCTCCTATTGATTTTATTTCTTTTCCGTTTTTTCCCACAATTATTCCCTTTTGACTTTCGTTAGCTACAAAAATGTTTGCCCTGATAAAAAGACTTTCTTTTTTATTTTCCAAAGTATCAATATCCACATATAAAGAATAGGGAAGTTCTTCTTTTAGGTTTTCAATAGCCTTTTCCCTTATTATTTCGCTAATTCTAAAATTTATTTTTTGATCTGTGTAGTATTCTTGTGGATAATAAAGTGGACCTTCTGAAAAATTTTCATAAATTTTATTCTTTAATTCTTCTGTGTTAATTTTTTTCTCAGCAGATATCTTAATTATATTGTTATCTTCTATTCCTTTTTCTTTTAAAAATTGTGTTATTTCTTTTATTTTTGTATTTTGAAGATCAATTTTATTAAGTAGTACTAAAAATTTAATTTTAGAGTTTTTAATTATTTCTAACATTTTATTTTCTTCTTCTCCAGGTTTGTCTTGAATATCAATTAAGTATAGAATAAGTTCAACTTCTCCTATTGAAGAGTGTATGTTTTTCATCATCGCAATATTAAACTTTTTTTTACTTAGATGAAATCCTGGTGTGTCTATGAAAACAATTTGCCCCCTGTTATCTGTAAAGATTCCTTTTATTTTATTTCTAGTTGTTTGTGGAATAGGAGATATTATTGATATTTTATGCCCGCATATTGAATTTAAAAGTGTAGATTTTCCAGTTGATGGTCTACCAAGTATTGCTGCAAATCCTGATTTCATGTTTAGCATCCCTTAAATATGTAATATTAATACATTTTTTATTATAATTAATTATATAGTATTTTAGATACTTTATTTTTAAGTAAAATTTAAGGAATTTTCGTTTGGCAAAGGTAAATTTTGAAGTTTTTTGCGAGCAATGTGGTGAAAAAGTTGGACTTAATAGATCTATTTGTCCTAACTGTGCTGCTAAGCTTGGCGATATTGAATGTCCAAATTGTCGGCATGTAGGGCCAGTTTCTGCTTTTGGAGAGGGTTGCCCTAATTGTCATTACAGCCCTTTTCAAGAGCTTAAAGAAAAACCTTTTAAAAGAAAAGAAAGAATAAGAATGATAAGTAATGCAGTAGTGTCTAAAGTCTTTTTAAGACTTTTTCATTTTGGGATTAATGTTAATGTTTTGCTTTATTTATTTTCAAGTTTTTTATTTGTTATGCTTTTTCTTTACATTGTTTATGGATAAAGGTTTTGTATGGGTATTACGGTTTTTTATTTATTTTCTATTTTTACATCTTTTGTTATGGGTTCTAGCATGGAATCTGTTAAAGACAATATTCTCAAGAGCACTATTTTTTATTATGATGTTGAAGAAGTTGAATTTCCTTATGCTAGGAAACAGACTTTACAATTCATTGCTAAAACCCATTTAAAATATGCTGTTTTTAATTTTGACAAAAATAAAATGTTTTCATACACTTTTGTTTTTGATAAAAAATTAATATCTCAGTATTCAATTTTTATTGAGGTAAAAAAAAGGTTTGGCGAGGCTACGTTGGTAACACCTTTGAATTATTTGTGGGATCTTGGGGAGTGTATTATTGTTTTAAATAAAAATATTTTAAGAATGACTTTAAAATCGCATATTGCAAATTATAATAAATGATTGTTAGCAGGGTTGATAATTGGAAAGAATTTTAAAACCGTTTTTATGTTTGGCTTTGTCTATGCCTTTTTTGTCTTTTGCCGATCATGTTTATGATAAAGAAGTTGTGATAAATGGATTTAAGTTTTTTGTAAAAATAGCATCTAATGAATTTGATAGAGCAAAAGGCTATATGGGTACTGAAAAAGTTGAATATGGAAATGGAATGCTTTTTGTTTTTAAAAAAGAACAAAATTTATCTTTTTGGATGGAAAATACATCTTTGCCCCTTGAAATAGCTTATATTGATTCGAATGGAATTATTAAAGAGATTTATGGTTTAAAACCATTTTCTAGGGCAAATGTTAATTCTATTTATAAGGCAAAATATGCCCTTGAATTTCCAAGAGGCTCATTTTCTAAATTTCAAATAAAAATAGGTGATAAAGTGAATTTTTGTTTTGATATTAATTCTTTATCGGTGGAATGATAAATCATTGGGCTTTAATTTCTTGAAGTTCTTCTTCGATTTGATCTTCTTTGAGTTCATTTTTATTAGATTCTTTTATTGAATTTGTTTTTTCTTGCTTTGAAGGGGACTGTTTATTTGATGTTTTATTTACATTATTATTTGTTTCATTATTGCCAATATCTTCATTGTTGATTGTTATTATTTTTTTGAAAATAGTTATTGTTGAGGCTATCTCGTCGATTGCATCAAGCAAAAGTGTTTCACTTGCGAATTCTTCTGCTTTTACAATATATACTAAAGAGTTAATGCCTCTTTCTGCGTTATGAATAATCTCCCATGAACCGAGCACTCTGTTATTATAGCTGTCACTCATAAGGGATTCAGATATTTCTTTAATTTTTTGTGTGTTTACATCAAATACTTTGACAATTCCAAATATTTCTCTTATTTTTGAATTTTTATATGAGTTTAGCCTTGATCTAATGATTACTTCTTCTTTTTCGTTATTGTTTATATTTTTAAATGCTATAAAGTCACTCTCCGAATCTATTTTATATTCAATTTTGTTTTTATCTAAAAATTTTTTAATTCTCTTGTCATACTGTATATTCTTATGGTTGCAAGAAATGAGTGTAAAAATGATAATAATCATACCATAGAATAATGTATAAATATTCATTATTCTTGAAATTAACATTGTATTATTTGACATATGGTTATTATAATTTAATTGTGAGGATTTTAAAAGTAATTTATGCGTTTTAAAGATAGCGGCTATTCATATACTGTTATTCAATCTAAAAATAATTATTCACAAAAATCTTCTTTTGGAATTTCTTTTGTAATATTAAGCAGAGGAACAAAAATTTTTAGAGAAGATTTGTTTGAGTTTTTATCAAATTTTGACTTTATAAGAGAAATAATTTCAATTGAAAAACAGAGTAATAGAAGCTCTTTGCAGTTTATCTCAGAAAGTTACGGTAAGTTAAAATTTATTTTACTTTCTGATGATTTGAATTCTGGAGAAAAGGTTAATTTAGCCATGAAAGAGTCCAGTTGTGATTTTGTTTTTGTTTTGCAAAGTGATATGTACTTGTTAAATCCTTTTTGGATTCCAAATATATTCGATGAAATAGTCAAAAAAAATGTTCTTCTTGTTGGGGGTGAGTTTTTTGATAAAGAAGAGGAAATGATTCCTTCAATTTTTCTTCCTAGCATAGATAAACAGCAAAAGTTTAAGGTAATTTTAGTGAATTCTGAAAAAGACTATGAAAAAACTCTAATTACCATGGATTATTGCGGACTTTATTCTAAAGAGAAGTTTTTACAGCTTGGAGGTTTTGATAGAAGAATCCAAAATGAATATTTTCAAAGAATAGATTTTGGACTAAGGGCTATTTATTTTGGCGAACATGTTTATATTTATAGGAAGCTGAGAATTCAGTATACTGCATTAAATTCTCCGGAAAATTTAACCAAAAATAAAAGTTTTTTGATTTTTTTACTTAAGAATTATGTCCCAATTTTTGTTGGAAATGGCGTTGTTTTTTCTTTTTTAAGGTTTTGTAAAATTTGTTTAAAATACAAAATTAATCCTTTTCTCTTCCAAAAAGAGTTTAAGGAGATAAAAGGAGAGATTGCTAAAAATAGCTTAAGATTTAAAGGAGACTTAAAGAGTGCCATTGAACTTTGGGAAAATGATATTATTGATTAATTTGGCTTTGTTTTCATATTTAAGCTTATATTCTAAGACTCTTGATTATTTAAATGTTCTTGATTCTTTTGATACTAATGTTTTTAAGTTTGATTTTAACATTGAAAATGATGTCTTTACAATTGAAAATGATAAAGGGTATTTAAAGTTTAGGGTAGGTTTTGAATATGCTCTTACATCTTCTGGTTATTATATGTTTGTAGATCCAATTATTGACATTCGTGGAGAAATTTTAATAAGTCAAAAGGTATTAAGACAAATTGAAAATTATTTTAGTTCTCTTAAAAGTTATAATAAGCCTAGGATTACTTCGATAATCATTGATCCTGGACATGGTGGACATGATACTGGTGCGGTTGTAACTTTAAAGATAAATGGTTATGATGTTGTGCTTCAAGAAAAAGATTTTGCATTAACCTATTCTATATATTTGTCTAAAATTTTAAGTAATTATTTTGTAAATAAAAATATTTTGTTAACTCGTATAAATGATGTGTTTTTAACTTTAAAAGAGCGGTCAGAATTTGCAAATGCAATAAAGCCAAATTTTCCAAACAATGTTATATTTTTGTCCATACATGCTAATGATGCTCCAAATAATCAAGCTAGAGGAGTTGAGTTTTGGTATCTTCCCAAGGATTCAAAAAGAGAGGTTATTAAAGATTTTAAAGGATATGATATTAAAGGCAATAGATACTTAAGCGAGCTTAATGATATACTAGATATTAAATATAAGTATGAATCTAAAAGATTGGCTGAAATTTTGTATAAAGTATTTAAAAATGAGTTAAGCGAAACTAATATTAGGCCAATCAGAGAAGAGCAGTGGTTTGTAATAAAAAATAGCAGCATGCCTGCTGTATTGATTGAAATGGGATTTTTGTCCAATATTTTAGATGCTAAATTAATTTTGGATTATAATTACATGAGCAAGTTTAATATCCTAATACTTAAATCTTTAGTGGAATTTATAAATTTTTATGAAAAATAAAATTTCGGATGTATTTTTTAAATATAATAATGCTGTAATTTATAAATTTTTAAATTTGAAAAAAGAGTATACAATTAAAGTGCTTTTAGGGGCTTTGGCAGCAAGTTTTTTGTTTTCTGTTTATATGATTTTTTTAAATTATGACAATCTTTTTTTAAAAAAGGTTTTTTATTTTTACTCTAACAAGGGGTTTGTTGCTAATTTAAGGTATTTAAGAGATGAGAAAAATTTGAAAGATAATTTAGATCTTTTAGTAAAAGATTTCCTTTTAGGAAGCAATGAAGGGTTTTCTTTTGGATTTTTATTAAGTGATGCAAGATTTTTATATTCTTTTTTAAAAAATGGAATTTATTACATAAATTTTTCAAAGGAATTCTATGATTCTTTTAATAGTGGAGATTATAATGAATCTTATGAATCTTTTGATGTTAAGGTTAACCTGTTTGCCATGTCTTTAATAAAAACAATACGCTTTAACTATCCTGGCAAGGCGAAAAAGCTTGTTATTCTTATTGAAGGGTGTATGCTAAAGGAGCAAAGTTGATAAATTAAATTTTATAATTTTACTAATTAAAGATAATTAAAAAATGAAAATTTTATAAAAGATTTACTATATATATAAGGAGTTGGCTTAAATGAAGAGGAAAGCGAGAAGTATTTTATTTTTTTTATTATCCACTGCTCTTTTTGCTCAAGAGACTGATGGATTGTCAGGGGGCTCTAAAAGGCTAGAGCCCGGAGAATTAGTTTTGGATTTTGCCGAACTTGCAAGAGATCCAAGTCCAACTAAACTTGATCTTACAAATTATGTTGATTATGTGTATTCGGGTGCTTCTGGTATTGTTAAGCCTGAAGATATGGTTGTGGATCTTGGAATAAACAATTGGAGTGTCTTGCTTACTCCTTCTGCAAGGTTGCAGGCTTATGTCAAAAATTCAGTTGTTGCGCCTGCTGTTGTTAAGAGTGAGTCAAAAAGGTATGCGGGTGATACTATTTTAGGGGTAAGAGTTTTATTTCCAAGCTATTCTCAATCATCTGCTATGATTATGCCGCCATTTAAAATTCCTTTTTATTCGGGGGAAAGTGGGAATCAATTCTTGGGTAAAGGCCTTATTGATAATATTAAAACCATGAAAGAGATTAAAGTATCAGTATATAGCTTAGGATATGAAATAGATCTTGAAGTTTTATTTGAAGATATGAATGGCATGGAGTATGCTTACTCTATGGGAACTTTAAAGTTTAAAGGGTGGGCGGATTTAATTTGGTCAAATCCTAACTATATTCCCAACATATCATCTAGAATAATTAAAGACGATGTTCCAAATTATCCTCTTGCTTCAAGCAAAATGAGATTTAAGGCTTTTAGAGTTTCAAAATCACACAGTTCAAAAGAGCAAAATTTTATCTTTTATGTTAAAGATTTAAGAGTTCTTTACGATAAGCTGAGTGTTTCGATAGATTCTGACATTGATAGTGAGTCTGTATTTAAAGTTTATGAGACTAGTGGAACTGAATCCCTTCGTAAGTTAAAGGCACATGAAACTTTTAAAAGAGTTTTAAAGCTTCGAGAAAAAATTTCTATGCCTGAAGGTTCTTTTCAAGACTTTATAGAAAAGGTTGAGAGCGAAAAACCCGAAGAATCATCCCAAAAAAAGTAGGTTTAAATTAATATATAAAGCTAACCTAAAAGGTTAGCTTTATATATATAAGGTTAATAGGAAATGGTATGGAAATATTAGATTTGGAAAATGAAGAGCTTTTAGGAGTTTTTTTTGAAGAGGCTCAAAATCTTGTAGATATCCTTGAAGAGAATATTATGTCATTAGAGGATGATCCTAATAATTCTGATACTATTGATGAAATATTCAGGGCAGCTCACACTTTAAAAGGAAGCTCTGCTTCTCTTGATATGATGGAGCTATCTGATTTTACTCATATTGTCGAAGATGTTTTTGATGCTATTAGAGATGATAAAATAAATATAAACAACAATCTTATTGATTTGCTTTTAAATTCATTAGATGTTATTAAGGAAATGCTTGCACTTCGCCTTGATGGCAAGGTTTATTTGAACGATATAAGTAATCTTAAGAGCAAATTAAAGCAATTTTTAGTAATTGACGACCAAGCTTATCTTAAGAGGTTTGATGAAAATTCAACTAAAACTAAAAACGATTTTTGTCTTTCAAAATTAGATTTTGAGGAGATAAGAGAGGGGCTAGGAATTGGACAAAAGGTTTTAAGGATCAGTGTTATTTTTAATGCAAATAATGATTTTGAAGTTGAAAATGGTGGGTTTAAGATATTTAATATTTTAAAAAATCTAGGGTCTGTGTTACATACAATTCCTAAATATGAGCAAATCATCGAAGATAAATTTTTAACAAGAGTAGATTATTATCTGATATATTCAGATATAGAGGTCGTGAAAAAAAGTTTAGATGCCTCTAGTTTAATTGAAAGCTATTTGGTTGAAGAATTTAATGTAAAAGAAGAATTAAAAAAGCTTGAACACAGAGGCATTGAAGATATTGATTTAAATTCTAATTATGTTTTAAATGATGGTTTTGATTTTACAGAGAATGAAATTTCTGATTTATTTCTTGAGATTGAAGATCAAAAGTTATTTAAAGTTAGATTAAATTTTGTAAAAGACAATCCCATGTCTACTATTAGTGGTTTTCAAATGCTTCAGGCATTAAAAAGTCTTGGGAAAATTTTTAAGTCTATTCCAGATTCTAGTGAATTATTGGCAGATAAGTTTTTTGATTTTGTTATATATTATTTAATATCAAATGTTAGTGAAGACAGTATTGCTAAAAAGATTAATTTGCCAGATGTTGTTAGTCATTTTGAAATTGAAAATGTTGATTTAGAATCTTTTAAAAATGTAAATCTAAAAGAAAACGATGAAGTGCCTTTTAAGGCCGATAAAAGTATTAAAAAAAACAGTCCAATTAGCGTTAATTTAATTAGAATAGATAGTAAAAAAATAGATTACATATTAAATCTTGTCAGTGAGGCTGTAATAAGCAAATCATCTTATAATCAAATAAATTCAGAAATGATTACATTATTTTATAATTTTAATTATTTTTATGATTATCAAGAAAGTTTTCAGAGAAACTTTTTAATTGATTTAAAGATAATTTTTAAAGATATAGGCTTAACATTAGAAGATGAGGTCGAATCTCAGATTAATTCTTTGATGAATTTTAAAATGGAAAAGGCTCTTAATGATATATCAGAATTGAGAAATTCCTTTTTCAGGCTTCTTCAAAATTTTAAAATGACTTCTGGGAGATTATCCAGAATAATTACAGATTTGCATGAGAGTGTTTTAAAGACTAGAATGTTGCCAATATCTAATATATTCTCAAGGTTTACAAGAGTCGTTAGAGATCTTTCAAAGAAATTGAACAAGATTGTAAATCTTAAAATGGAAGGAGAAGAGACTGAGCTTGATAAATCTGTTATAGATGATCTTGTAGATCCTTTGATGCATTGTGTTAGAAATTCAATGGATCATGGACTTGAAACAGTTGAGGAGAGAATTAAAAAGGGGAAGAACAAAGCAGGTACTATAATTTTACGTGCTAGGAATGAGGGTAATGTAATATCAATTGAAATCGAAGATGATGGTGTTGGTATAGATCCAAAGGTTGTTAAGCGCAAATTAATTGAAAAGGGGACTATAAAAGAAGATGCAGTTTATTCTGATTTTGAACTTATTAACTTAATTTTTGCTCCCGGATTTTCAACAGCAGTTCAAGTAACAGACCTTTCAGGTAGAGGGGTTGGTCTTGATGTTGTGAAAAAAAGCATTGAAAAGCTTAATGGAACTATTTTAGTAGAATCAGAAATTGGTATTGGAACAATTTTTAAAATTAAACTACCATTGACATTGGTAATTATACAAGGTCTTTTAGTAAAGTCGGGATCTGAGACTTATGTTATTCCTTTGAATAATGTTCTTGAAACTCATAGAATAACTGAGCATGATATAAAATTGCTTGAAAATTATCATGAAGTTTATAATTTAAGAGACGAAATCATTTCTGTTCTCAGGCTTGATAAACTTTTTAATATAATAAGAGATGATTCATTAATAGAGAAATTTTTAATAGTTGTAAATACTAACAATATAAAGACCGCAATTGTTGTAGACTCTATTCTTGGTGAGGAAGATTTTGTAGTAAAGCCTATTAAGGATAAATTCTCAGCAACTACAGGTGTAGTCGGAGCTACTACGCTTGGCAATGGTAAGGTTGTATTAATAATTGATGTTTTTAAACTTTTTGATTTAAAAAAGGATACTAAGGAGTGAATCTCTTGTGCAGATAAAAGAAATTTATTTTGGACCTAAAATTTTAGATGATAAAAATTGTAATTCTAAATTGACCAATTTCGATTTTAAGGTTGTTTCTTTTGAGCTTGGATCGGATCATTATTTAGTAGACATTATGCAGGTTAAAGAGATTAGAAAATCTAGTAATTTTACTTATGTGCCAAATGCTAAAAAATATGTAGCTGGGCTTGATAATTTACGAGGTGAAATAATTCCTATTATAGATCTTAGAATAATGTTTAATTTGGAATTTAATAAAAAAGATCTTGAAGATATTATGGTTTTAAAAAATGAAGATCTTCTTATAGGCGTTATTGTTGATAAGATTAATAATGTTTTTTCAATAGATTCTAGCCTTATTCAAGATCCACATCCAGTTTTATCTCAGGATTCTTTAATAAATTATATAAAAGGCGTTGTAGATTATAATGAAAAACTTTATATACTCCTTGATGTTTTTAAAGTTTTTAATTATGGTGAAGAAGAGGGGAGAATAAAATCTAATCAAAATTCTGTTGAAAACACCGATTTTGTAAGCGGCTTTAATGATTTAAATATACTAGAGAATTGTAAAAGTAATTTTTCCAATGATAGCTTTTCAAAAAATAGTAATAGCAATGAAAATTTAACTTTAAATAATATTGCAACTTTTAATTTGGAGGATATTAAAAGAAATCTTTTGAAATACTCGTTTAATGCTTCTTTAGTAAATGATGTGTTTTTAGAAAAAGTTGGAGTAAAATTTAATATGGTTGATACTGATTGCTTGCCTTACGATAGTTTTTTAAATGAATTTTATTCAAAATCATCGGGAAATTTGTGGGGAGCTGATTGTTTGGAAGAATTTCAAAATGAAATTGTTAAGAATCGCTTAGATTTTATGGATAATTTAAATTCTATTTTTAATGTATTGGAGATTGGTTGTGGTAGTGGAAAGGAGACTATGGCGCTAGTTAACGCTTTGTCTGAATATTATTTAAAACCGTTTAAATTGACAGCTATTGATAATGATTTATCAAAAGTTGTTGAAACTTCTAGGTTGATTTTTTCAGAGTCAGAAATTGGCATTAGTGAAATTTATCGTAGGAACTCTTTTGAACAAAGTCCTGGATTTTATAAATTTAAATCAGAAATTTTAAATAGTGTTTTGTTTGAATATTCTGATGCTCTTTTTTCAGATTTGCCTGATAATTTGGGAATGGTTTTTTTAAAAGATGTTTTATGTTTTTTGGACAGTAAAGATCAAGTTTTGATTTTAAATATCATCGCTTCTAAAACTATCAAAGGAGCTCTTTTGGTTTTAGGAGATAACGAAGAGCTTAAAAATAATGATGTTTTTATAAAAGAGAAATCCACAAAATATTTTAACTTGTACAGGAAAGTCTAAAGGAGAAATTAATGAGAATAGATTATATAGAGCCATTTTTGGATGCCGCTTCTTCGGTTTTAAGGGATATGTTACTTGTTGAGAATATAGAAATGGGTAAGCCGGGGCTTAAATCAATAAATCAAAAGATAAAAGGTGTTTCTGTAATAGTAGGGCTTGCTGGGTCTGTTGAGGGTAGTATAATTATTGATATGGATATAGAAACAGCTCTTTTTGTTGCTTCTAAGTTAAATTTTGAAGAGTATGATAATTTTGATGATGAGGAAACAAAAGAGATGGTCGCTGCAACTCTTACCGAGGTTGGCAACATTATTGCTGGAAATTTTGTCACTACTTTGCATGCCAAAGGTTTTGTATTTGATATAACCCCACCAGCTTTTATTTATGGAGAAAATATGAAAATAAGCAATAAAGGTTCTGAGGCCTTAATTGTTCCTTTTTCTTTGCCTGATGGTAAAATTATAGAAGTTAATATTGCAATAAGAGAGAGGGTTTGATATGAAAAAAATTCTTTTTATTAAAAAAGAGAGGTTAATATGATTCAAAAGACTACAATTGCCGCAGATTCTTCATCTAAACCTAGGGGAATTAATTATGATACAGGTATTCCTTTTAATGTTTTAATTGTTGATGACTCTGTTTTTACCGTAAAGCAGCTTACGCAAATTTTTACATCAGAGGGTTTTAATATTATTGATACGGCAGCTGATGGGGAAGAGGCTGTGATAAAATACAAGAATCATTATCCTAATATTGATATTGTTACTCTTGATATTACCATGCCTAAAATGGATGGAATAACTTGTCTTTCTAATATTATGGAATTTGATAAAAATGCTAGAGTAATAATGATATCGGCTTTAGGTAAAGAACAATTAGTTAAAGATTGTTTAATAAAAGGAGCAAAAACATTTATTGTTAAGCCGTTGGATAGGGCAAAGGTTCTTCAAAGAGTAATGTCTGTATTTGTTAAATAAATTGTTTATGAAATTAGTGTAAGCTTTAATTTTATTATTTTCATTCTTTTAAAGAAAAAATCATTTCATTACTTATTTTATCTAAATTCTTTAAAAAATAAGTAATGTTAAGATTGAATATTTTTATAGGTTCTGTATTTTTTTCTATATAAAGTTCTAATTTATAAAATCCTTTTTTTGTGTATATTAGTGAATAACTTTTAAAAATTCCATTTATATTTTTAATTTTAAATATTTTATATTTTAAAAATTTGTTATCAATAAGCTCGCTTTGAATTAAATATTTATTTGCTTCCTTGTAGTTTGAATTTAACAAGTTATAGTCAGGTTTGTTGAGTATTATGCTTTTTACAAAATTTTCGGTTAGTTTATAAATATTTTTTTCTATTTCGCTTGTTGGAAAATCGGTATAGTATTCTTTTTCTAAAATTAAATTAAAAGATGAATATTTTTTTATTTCTTCTTTTACTTTTTTTTCAATTGAGATGTTTAAAAGTCTAGCATTAAGTGGAAAATATAACAATATAAGTGGCATTGCAATTATTTGAATTTTCATTGTAGTTCCTCGTTTTTATTAATTATTTTTTTTACTTTTTCAATTTCTAAAGGTATTTTGCTTTTTCGCTTTGAATTTAGCTTTTCTTTTAGTAAAAGATTGTTAAATGATTTTGCAAGTTCATATACTTTTTCTTCGCTTAAAGTAAAAGGAATTTGAATTTTTCGATACTCTAATGGGTCTTGTAAAATTTTTGTCATTAAAATAATAGGATTTAAAAAGCTTGCTTTAAAAAATTTATAAAAATTCATTAAAAAAATAGTAAATGATGCAAACAACGTAAATAGAAAAATTCCAAGAATAGAATCGCTTTTTCTTTGCAAATATTTATCTATATAAAATTTTGTTTTTTCTATTTCTATTACTCTGTATTCACTGGGACTATAGTAAACAAAAATTTCGTCCGATTTTGAGTATATTATTTCTTCTTTTTCTTTGATTATTAAGATGAAAGGATATTTTTCTTTAATGTAAGCTTTTTCATTTATTATTGATATATTTTTAATTATATTAAATTCTTGTTTTTCTGGTATTGAATTTCCAATTTTTGAGCTTGATATTATTATAAAAAATGTAAATGGTATTAACAAGCTCATTGAAAATGTTCTGGCAAATGCTATTAGTATTAAGTTTTTTTCTTTTGAATTGTAATAGATTTCTATTATTAGGTCATTAAACCTAAGAAGTCTTAAAAATCTTAGTTTGAAAAGTGATAGCATTATTGGATTTAATATGGTTTCGTGGGCCACAATTATGTTTTTAAGCTGATATGAACTATAAAATATTAAAGGGATAAGGCAGTGGATTATATCGAAGAATAGATTGTTTCTAACATAAATTTCTAATCTTTTAGAAAGGTAAGCCTTGGTTATTTTGTATAAAAAAATAAAAATAAAAATTGTGTCAAATAGAAAACCAAGAAATATTAATGCAAATCGTATTTTGTATGGTAAAAAAAGAATTATTGAGAGTTCTTCGATTAAAAGTTCAAATATTGAAAAAATTATTATTGCTTTTAAGAAAATCGAAAATTTTTTTACCATTTATTTCCCTTGGCTATTTCTAATAATTCTTTAATTATTCTTGAATCATACTCTTTAGAGCCCGATTGTTTTATTGAAAACCAACTTTCATCATACCCAATAAAACCTTTGATCGGATTGTTTTTATATTTTGGAATTCTTGCTCTAGCTGAAAAAATGGCAATTAATGTTGAGATTGGAGACATTGTTTGTAAAATCTCATATTTAAAAAAGCTTTCAATTATGAGCCTGGCTGTTTTTTCATCTAGAAAATCAGTATCATTGCTTATTGCTTTTGAAGTCGATTCAATATTTTTGGTAGTTAATTCTATTCCTTTTTCAAAACAGTATTTAATTACTAATACTTTTAAGAGAAGTAATATCTTTATATAATTTTTTATAATGTCTGATGAACAAAGGGCTTTATTTTCCTTTTGTATTAAATATATTGTATAGGAATTTTTTCCTTCAAATAGTTTGTTTATGTAAAATGTAATATATCCATTGCTTATAGTATTAAAATTATAAAAGAATTCTTTTCTTAAAGATGAGTTGACTTTAACGAAGTTAAATATCAAATTTAAGTCGTTTTTTGTTAATTCTTTGCTAAAAAGAGGCTTTACAATGTTAAAATCAATAGCTTCAATACCAGACAAAACAAATGGCGTAATCATTATATCTGTTTTATCTTTGATGTATTGAATTAGATCTTTTACTTCTGATTCAAAATCATTCTTAATGAATGTAGCAATAGTTTTTTTGTTTTCTTTTAAATAGTTGAGCATTTCAATTTCTTTTTCTATAGCAGATAAACTTTTTATGCTTTTATGATTGAATAGGTAATGATATAGGTAAGGGAAATATGGTTTTGCATTCATTTGATTAGTTCCAATAGTTCAAGTGGTTTATAGAGTATGTGCCTTGCTCCATTTTCTTTTAATTCTTGGACACCTCTAAATCCCCAGGAAACCCCTATTGGTATAAATCCAGCGTTTATTGCAGTTAGCATGTCTACATCGCTGTCTCCAATATATGCAATTTCTTCTTTGCAAACATTTAACCCTAATATCATGTCAAGAGCATTTTTAGGGTCTGGCTTTGGTAAAAATTTTTTAGAATAACCTCTGATTTCAAAAAAAAATATATTTTCAAAAATATTTTTTACTAAATTTATTAATTCTTCGTGGTTTTTATTGCTTAAAATTCCAATTGGAATTTTAAGTTTATTCATATTTTCTAGAAGTGTTTTTATGTTTTTGTATGGTTGTGTTTGAGATGAAAGGTTTTTATTATATTCTTTTACAAATTCTTTGTAAAGCTTGTCTTTTAAATTGAGATTATTATATTCAAGAGATAATAGCTTTAGAGTGTCTATTACAAACTTGTCAAATCCTCTACCAACAAGAGCATTGAATTTGTTTAGTTCGATTTGATCGTATCCCAAGTTTGAAAGAGCAGAATTCATTGAGAATGCAATATCCATAATGCTATTTACCAGGGTTCCATCCATATCAAAAATGCAGGCTTTGATTTTCATAGTACTCCCTTTTATAATAATTTAATCATTCTTTTATTTTAGCATTTATTTGCTCTCTTTATTAAGTTTTATGTTTTAAGCATTTTTTATCTTCTATAAATCAATCCTATATAAATCAATCTTTATGAATAATTTATTTTGTTTATTGAAATCCAAAAATACTATTGAAAATATAAACTTTAAGTTTTATTATATTTCATTAGAATAAAATATTGTAAGCCATTCATGTTTAATATTTATTAGGATTTAAAGTTTAATGGAAAAAGATATACTAATATTAGAAAATATTACAAAAAAGTATGGTAATTTTATTGCCAATGACGATGTTTCTATTAAATTTAAAGCGGGCGAAGTTCATGCTATTCTTGGAGAAAATGGTGCTGGAAAGACTACCTTAATGAAGACTATTTATGGGATTCATCAAGTAGATAGCGGTCGAATTATTTTAAAAGGTCAAGAAGTAAGCTTTAAGGATTCAAGCGAGGCTATTAGAAATGGGATTGGAATGGTTTTTCAACATTTTATGTTAATTCCACAATTTACTGCTGTTCAAAATATTATTTTAGGGTATGAAACTTCAAAATTTGGTTTTCTTGATTACAAACAGGCTAGAAAAAAAATAAATTATCTTTCAGAAAAGTATAGTTTAAAGATAGATTTAGAGAAAAAGGTTAAAAATTTGAGTGTTGGCATGGAGCAAAAAATAGAAATATTGAAAGTTCTTTATCGAAATGCAGATATTATTATTTTTGATGAACCTACTGCAGTGCTTGCTCCAAGCGAAGTTGATGATTTTATAAATATTTTAAAGGTTCTCACCCAAGAGGGTCATACTGTAATACTTATTACTCATAAAATAAAAGAAATTAGGTCTATTGCAAAGCGCTGTACAATTATTCGCCTTGGGAAGATTGTTAAAACTGTTAATATTTCTGAGATTGATGACAGGGATCTTACAAAATTAATGATAGGTAAAGAGATTTCGCTTCGTTCATCTAAAATTCAATTTAACAATCATTTTAATGTTCTTGAAATAAAAAATTTAAGCGTTAAAGATGAGAGGGGTGTTTTAAAAGTTAAAGATGTTAATCTTAATCTGAGAAATGGTGAAATTCTTGGGATATCAGGTATTGAGGGAAGTGGCCAGGAAGATTTAGTTGATGCAATTTTAGGTTTGAAAAGCATATTTAAAGGCGATATTTTTAAAAAAAATTCTTCAGGGAGTTTAGAATCTTTAAAAGGTTTAACTATTAAGCAAATAATAGATAAAAAAATTGGCAATATTCCTTCGGACAGGCAAAGGCATGGTCTTATTTTAGAATTCAGTGTTATGCAAAATATTGGGCTTAAGAGCTTTGATAATCCTTATTATTTAGGATTTAAAAAAAATTATTCAAAGAGCAATTGTGATTTAAAATTTAATTTTTTCAATTTTATTAAAAGACAATTTGTAGGGTTTGATCTTAATATCTTAAAAAAAATAAGCAATCAACTTATAAATTATTTTGATATTAGGCCAAGAGATACTTTAAATAAGGTAAAGTATTTATCTGGAGGCAATCAGCAAAAAGTTATTATTGCTCGTGAGGTTAGTTTAGAGCCAGATATCCTTTTAGCTATTCAGCCTACAAGAGGTCTTGATGTTGGAGCTGTTGAGAATATTTATAAAAGAATAATAGAGCAAAGAGATGCCGGGAGGTCTGTTTTGTTAGTTTCTTTTGAACTTGATGAACTTGTTAATGTTTGCGACAGAATAGCTGTAATGCACGATGGAAGGATAGTGGGTATTCTAGAGGACAATTTTGATATTGATGTTATTGGCAAAATGATGATAGGTTTAAGTTAAATGGGTATTAGTAAAAACGTATGCAGTAAATTTATATTGAAATTTTTGAATTCTTCAGCATTTGTTAGTGTTTTTGCTTTGGTTGTTGGATTTTTAATTGTTGGATTAGTAGTGATGGTGTTTGGTTATTCTCCTTTTAGAATGTATTTTATAATACTAGAGATTATGTTTTCATCTCCCAAGCATTTAGGCTATGTTTTAAGTTATGCAGCCCCTTTGATTTTTACAGGCCTTTCTTTTGCTATTTCTTTAAAAACAGGTCTTTTCAATATTGGAGTTGAAGGCCAGTTTATACTAGGATCTATTGTTGCTTTAATAGCATCGATTTTGCTTGATTTGCCACCAATTTTACATGTAATTTCTATTTTTGTTATTACTTTTTTAGCGTCAGGTAGTTTGGGAATTTTAATTGGATATCTAAAAGCTAAATTCAATATTAGCGAAGTGATTTCAGGAATAATGTTTAATTGGATATTATTTCATTTAAATAATATAATCTTAGATTTTAGTTTTATTAAAAGAGATAATAGCGACTTTTCAAAGTCCATTAAAGAAAGTGCATTTATTGATTTTTTAGGTTCTTGGAAGCTTTCACCAGAAGGTCTTGCTTATAGATCTTCTCATCCTTTTGTTAATGAGCTTTTAAAAGCGCCTCTTCATTTTGGAATAATTTTGGGTATAATTTTTGCTATTTTAATATGGTTTTTGCTTAATAAAACTATTATTGGATTTAAAATAAATGCCATAGGAAACAATATTGAGGCTTCAAGGCGTATGGGTATTAATGTAAAAGCTGTTTTAATTTTTTCAATGTTTCTCTCAGCAGCTGTTGCGGGTCTTGCCGGAGCTGTTCAAATTATGGGTGTTAATAAAGCTATATTTAAGCTTTCTTATATGGAAGGAATTGGTTTTAATGGGATAGCTACTTCTTTGATAGGAAACAATTCCCCTATTGGCATAATATTTTCTAGTATTCTTTTTTCTATGTTGCTTTATGGAAGCAGTAGGGTTCAAAGTTTAATGGGCCTTCCATCTTCAATTGTATCTTTAATGATGGGAATAATTGTTCTTGTAATTTCTGCTAGTTATTTTTTAAATAAAATCTTTTTAAAAGGTGTTAAGGGTGTCAAGTATAATAATATTCTTAATTAGTGAAACTTTAATAAATTCTCAAACCTTAATTTTAGCTGGCTTGGGAGGGCTTATAAGTGAGAAAAGTGGAATTATTAATATTGGACTTGAAGGAATGATGACAGTAGGAGCATTTTCAGGAGCTGCAGTCGCATATTTTACAAATGCCCCATTATTTTCAATTTTTGTTGGTGGATTATCGGGGCTTGCGCTTGCTATTTTGCACGCTGTTTTTACAATTTTTTTAAAATCAGATCAAATTATAACCGGAATGGCGCTTAATTTTTTAGGACCCGCTATTGCTGTTTTTATAGGCACTTTGATTTTTTCTTCTATTTCAACTCCGCTTATAGAAATAAAGTTGCCGATACTTTTTGATGGAATTTTAAGTAAAACGTCTTTTATATTCCAAATTTTTGGTAAAAGATATTCTGTATACATTGCAATGCTAGGTGTGGTTTTGTTTCATATTATTTTCAGATATACTAAGATTGGGCTTAGAATTGATGCTAGTGGTGAAAATCCAGAGGTATTAGAGTCTGTTGGAGTTAGTGTAAATAAAATTAGATTTTTTTGTGTTCTTTTGAGCGGTTTTTTAGCGGGGATTTCAGGTGCTATTCTTACAACTGTGATTGCATCAAGTTATGTGCAAGGGGTTACAGGTGGGCAAGGTTTTATTGCCATTGTAATGTTAATTTTTGGGAAATGGACTCCTTTGGGAATTTTAATGGGCAGTTTTTTGTTTTCATTTGTGAAAACCTTGACAATTGTTTTGGCTCAATCGCCTTTTTTATCTTTAATAATGTCTCCTAAAATACTAGTTATTATTCCATATTTAATTGTTATTTTAAGTCTTATCTTTTTTTCAAAAAAGAATTATGCTCCTAAGTTCTTAGGAGTACCTTATAAGAAGCATTAAAATTCAATAATAGCTTATAATTTGTTTTGCATATTGTGAAAATTCTTTTAATTTTTCAAGAGTTTTTAATTTTTTGCTGTATTATTTTTTTAATACCCTTTTGGTCTTGAGTTTAATTAAATAAGTAGATGATTTGTGAGGTAGTTTATTATGCTTTTGAAGCTTAAGTACAGGTTTGTTGGATTTTTATTATTGTCTTTAATTTTCATACTGTTACTTTTTTCTATGATTTTTAATTTTGTTTTATGCGGCTATTTGGAGGATTATTATAAGCAACTTACAAGGGCACAATTAAGAAGAGCCGCTTTTTCTACGCAATCTTTTTTAGACACTCTGTATGTTATAATCAATGGCGCAGCTTCTAATTTGGCGCTTGAAACCATATCAGAATTCGCAATTTCTGAGAATAAAGGAAAAGATTTCTCTGAGTCTGAATTGGTAGATTTAAGAAAAAATTCAAAATTTGTTATTGATTCTGTAAAGGTTAATAAAAAATATCGACAATATTTATACAATTTTATGATTAATCTTAAAAATGATACCCTTTTTGAAGAATTTGCATTTTTTGATTTTGAAGGGAGAATAATTGTTAGTACAAGGCATGAAAATAATATGGATTTTGGACATTCTGAGGCTAATACTAATTATTTTAAAAAAGCGATTGAGGATTATAAGCAAAAACAATTAAAATTTATAGGCTGGTATTCAAATCTTTCTGAAGGAATATCCGCAGAGGTTGCTATTAGGTCTAGACAAAGCGAAAAAAAGGCTTTTGCAATAATTGTGCCTGTATACTCTCCAGAAGATAAACTCGTTTGTGGATATTTGGCTGGATATTTGCTTAATGATGTTTTAGCAGATAGTTTTGATAGATTTAGATTTGGTTTTTATAAAAGAGGCAATTTTATTTATATAGATCCTAATAATATAGCAGTTAATCCTTTTGAAGAATACAATGAAATTGGCAGGGTTAGTTCTAAATTTTTAAATGTTCTTAAAGATGTTTTTTCTAAGCCACCTCTTTTATCAAATACGCCTACTGAAGTGGCAGTTTATACTATTGATAGAATATTTTTTACCGAAATGGGAGAAGAGTGTTATTATACACTGTTACCCATAACTAGTAAATTAGGAGAAAAAAGCGGAATACTTATAGCCAGGCTTCCTTATAAAGATATTTACGGAGTAATATCTAGCTTAAGATTTCAGTATATCTTATATTCTGTTTTAGGTGTTATTGCATTAAGCATGGTTCTCTTGGCGAGAATAGATAGGGTTATTAGTTTTCGTTTAAATGCAATTAGAGTTTTAGTTCAGGATATGGCCAAGGGGAATTTAGCTAAAGACTATGCTCTTGAGGGTCTTGATGATAGTGATTATTTTTCTGATGAGCTTAGTATGTTAAGTCTTCAGGTTGTGAAAATGAAAAAAGCTATTTCTGTAGCAATTGCAAGTGTTTTGAGAAATATTAGTTATGTAAATAAAGCAAGCTTAGAAGTTGCCAGTTCAAGTCAAAATTTAAGTTCTAGTGCGTTACAGCAGGCATCTGCTCTTGAAGAAATGGCAGCTAATGTTGAGCAGATAGCGTCAGGTGTCAATATGAGCGCAAATAATTCTTATGAAACCGAGCAAATAGCTTTAAAGACAAATGAAAGTTCCCAGGTAGGTGGCAAGGCTGTCGAAGAATCTGTTATTGCTATGCAAGATATTGTAGAGAAAGTTAGTGTTATTGAAGAAATAGCCAGAAAGACTAATTTGCTTGCTTTAAATGCGGCTATTGAAGCTGCAAGAGCAGGTGATGAAGGAAAGGGGTTTGCTGTTGTAGCTAGTGAGATTAGAAAATTGGCGGATCTTAGTAAAATTTCGGCTCTTGAGATTGGAGAGTTGGTCGAAGATAACTCTAAGATAGCAACTGAAGCTGGAGTGATCTTTAAAGAAATGTTGCCAGAAATAGAAGAAACAGCTAATCTTGTTAAAAAGATTTCAGAAGGTAGCTCTAAGCAGAGTGATCAGATTGCTCAATTTAAAATGGCTTTAGACCAGGTTGGAGAAGTTGTTCAGTCTTCAGCTTCAAGTAGTGAGCAACTTTCTAGTATGTCCGATAAAATGCTAGAAAAGTCTAAAGAACTCAGAAAATCTGTATTATTTTTCAAAATTAAAGATTCTAAGATTGAAAATCTAGAAGATGATGATAATTATGATTTCAGGTTAATGGATTGTCCTGAAAATTCTTTTAAAGATGAAAATCAAAATTTTAAAAGTAATGGAATTTCGATTTTAAATAATACTGGGCATAATAGCCATTTAAGTATTGAGGATGAGACTCCTGTAAGAACTATTAATAAGCGAGTTGATCCTAAAAAAGCTATAGATATTGCTGATAAGGATTTGAATTTTGATGATGATTTTTCAGAGTTTTAGAATTTATTTTTTGGTAAAAGAGGTGTTAGTATGAAGCTAAAAGTTAGGATGTTGCTACTTGTTCTTATTCTGATAGCATTCTTTATATCAATATTGTTTTTTGTGTTTGGAATGTTAATTAATAGTAAATTGGTAGATCAGCAGTTTGATCTTATGATAAATCTTATTGGAAACATTAAAAGTTCTTTTAACCTTTATATTTCTTCAATGGAAGAGAAAGTTAGGGTTAGTTCCATGTATTTTAATTCTGCTGAAAAATTTAATAGGGCTAGCAAGATTAGATCTAAAAGGTTGGGCTTTATTTCAGATCAATCTGAAATAATTGTTCAAACTGGTAGCAATATGATGGTTACAAACAAAGAAGGTGAAATAGTTTTTACTACAGCTGTTAAAGATAATAGTGATTTTGGCAAGTCTATTAGAGATAGAGAATATTTTACAAAACTTAAAGAGTCTCAAAGCATTGTTTATAATTCATTTGTTATGTTGGCAGATTCTGGGTCTATTGAGGAGTCTTTACTTAAAAACATTTCCAAGATAAAAAATAAAAAAGGCCAGATTCCTTACATATTAATAGGGATACCATTAAGAGATTTTGGTACAGGCGATATTTTTGGTTATTTTATGTTTTTTTATTCATTGGATTATATATATAGGTCTTTTAGAGGTATTAATTTTGGAATACTCTCTAGCGGCCGTGCGTTAGCTTATGATGCTACAGGTAGATTTTTGGTTCATCATACAGTATTTCCAGGTGATGTTTTAACTGACCTTAGTGCTTCTTATGCCAATATTCTTAAGAAAACTTCTGAAGATTTGTTGCAAAAAAATAAAGAAATTTCAACTGTTTATTATTATGATCCTAATACCAGTAAAAAATATGTGGGAATTAGTCAAAAGGTGTCATTAAACTTGTCTAATAATAAATTTATTCTTTTAATGAGGACCTCAGAGGATGATTTTCATTACATGTCTAGAGTTACATCCTTAATCTTAGGCATTAGTTTCGTATTTACATTGCTTATTCTTGCTATTGTAACTCTTTATCTTGTGAAAAAGCTGAGCTCTTCTTTGAATAAGATATTAGAATATTCTGAGCGACTTGCTTCTGGTAATTTTACCGCTGATATTAATTTTTGTAGATGGGGTACTATAGAGCTGTATAGCTTGTACAAAGGTTTTGAGCAATTGAGAACCAATTTTTCCTCAGTTGCAAAGGGGGTTATTGAAAACCTAGATTATCTTTATGAAAATGCAATTCAAATAGCCAATGCAAGCCAAAATTTAAGTTCTGGTGCTGTTGAACAGGCTTCTACCTTAGAGCAAATGACGGCAAATATTGAGCAAATATCACAAGGTGTTTCTGAGAATACTGATAATGCAGCTACTACTGAAAAAATTGCTGTTAATACTAATGAGAGAACTAAAGAAGGGCATAAATCTGTTGTTAAAGCTATTGAGGCAATGACTGTAATTACTGAAAAAATTGGAATTATTGATGAGATAACAAGACAAACTAATTTGCTTGCTTTAAATGCCTCAATTGAGGCTGCACGAGTAGGAGAAAAAGGTAAGGGATTTGAAGTAGTAGCCGCTGAGGTTAGAAAGCTTGCAGATCAAAGTAAGGAATCAGCAAGAGAAATTATTGATATTGCAAATAGAAGCTTAACTGTTGCAAGTCGTGCTGGGGAAAATTTTGAACAAATAGTTCCTGGTATGGAGCAAACGGCTAGGCTTGTAAAAAATATTTCTAATGAAAGTTCTAAGCAAAGCGTTCAGATAGAGCAATTTAAAAATGCAATAGAACAGGTTAGTCAGCTAGTTCAGACTACAGCTTCAAGTAGTGAGGAACTTTCTGCAATGTCTGAAAAGATGTTAGAGAGTGTAAAAGATTTAAAAGAATCTGTTGATTACTTTAAGATTGAAAAGTAAGGGAAGACTTAAGAAAATCTTCTCTAACTTTTTGGCTGATTATTATTCTATTATTTTAAAAATTTTAGCACCCCCCAGGCATTCTGTATTTTTGTAAAAGATTGCAAATTGCCCTGAGGATATTCCATGATCTTTTTTATTTAAAGCAATTTCAATTAAGTTATTTGTGATAAGTTTTAATTTACACGAGTATTTCTTTTCACCATGTCTTATTTTAATTTTGAAATTTTCAAAATTTGAAGGTATGCCATTTATCCAATGTATTTCATGGACTAAAAATTTGCGTTTTGCTTGTTTTAAATAATTCTCGTTATGGGAGATATATATAATATTTTTTTCTAGGTCTTTTTCTATGACAAACCACGGTCCGTTGCTAAGTTTTATTCCTCTTCTTTGTCCAACTGTAAAAAACCAATATCCGTTGTGAATTCCTATTATTTTCCCCGTTTCTTTTTCAATTATATTGCCTTTTTTTTCGCCAAGATGATATTTTACAAATTCGTTATATTTGATTTTTCCTAAAAAGCAAATGCCCTGACTATCTTTTCTATCTTTGTTGGGCAAATTTATACTTTTAGCTATTTGTCGCACTTCGCTTTTAAGCAATGTTCCTAAGGGGAAGTATAGTTTTGACATTTGTTTTTGAGATAGATGAGATAAAAAATAGCTTTGGTCTTTAATTTTGTCTTTGGCTTGTTTTAGTAAGAATTTTTTTTCTTTTATTTGTATTTTAGCGTAATGTCCTGTGACAACCAAATCATATTGTTCGTTGATTTTCTCAAAAAATGCTCCAAATTTTATTCTTTGATTACAGAAAATATCTGGACTTGGGGTATTGCCGTTTTTTAGTTCTTCAATAGTATAGCTTACTACTTTGTTATAATATTCTTTTTGAAAGTTTATTATTTCGTATGGTACATTAAACTTGTTGCATACAGCTTCAACGTAATTTAAATCTTCTTGCCATGGGCAGTCTCCAATATAAGACAGCTCATCTTCAAGCCAAATTTTTAAATAGTAGCATTTTATACTTGTATATCCTTTGTTTACAATTCTATAAAGGGCAACAGAACTATCAACTCCTCCAGATAAAAGTACGGCTATTTTCATAAATTTCCCTTTTTAGGTTTTATTATATAATATTTTGCTAATTTTTGTAAATTATAATATAATAACTTAAATCCATTAATGTATTGAGGAATATATGAAAATAGGCATTAGTGATATTAGGATTTTTTTACCTTTAAATTATTTAGATTTTTCTGTTCTTTTGGAGAATCCTTTATATTCTTCTAATGAAGTTTTTTTTAAAAAAATCAATAGAGCAATAGATACAACCTTGCAAAAAGGTTTTAGATTTACAGGCCCCAATGAGGATAGTGTAACCATGGCAAGTTCAGCTGTTAAGCTTATTTTTGACAACAATAATCTTGATTTGAGTAAAATTAGAATACTTTTAGGCGGAACTGAAACAGGTGTTGATCATTCAAAGTCAATTTCTTCTTATGTTTTTGGAGCTTTAAAGAAGTCTGGCATTTGTCTGGGGAATAATTTTTTAACTTTTCAAGTTCAACATGCATGTGCTGGCGCTGCTATGTCTTTGCACAGTGTAGCAAGTGTTCTAAGTCATTCTAATAATTCTGAATATGGTATAGTTTTTTCTTCAGATATTGCGCACTATAGCAATCTTACTACAGCTGAGATTACTCAAGGAGCTGGTGCAACTGCAATGCTTGTTGAAAAAAATCCAAAGCTACTTTCTATCAATTTATCTGAATTTGGAGTTTATACCGATGATGTTGATGATTTTTTTAGGCCCTTTGGAAGTGTTGAGGCCAAGGTGCGCGGTCAATATTCAGTTGAATGTTACAATAATGCAAATGAAAATGCTTTAAGAGATTTTGCTCTCAAAAAGCAACTTAATATGAAAGATTTATTTTCTAATTATAGGTTTATTTTACATGTTCCTTTTGCTAAGATGCCAATAGATTCAATGCATTATATTTTAAAAAAATATTATAGTGATGATGAATCTGTTAGAAATACTTATTTAGAGTCAATAGATTTTTACGATGGAGTTGAAGCTGCTATGGAGGTGGGAAATTTGTATACGGGTTCAATTTTTTTATCTTTAGCATTTTATTTAAAAAGAGTATTTTCCAAGAAGGATATTACAGGAGAAAAAATATTATTTTGTTCTTATGGATCTGGCAATATTATGATTGTTTATGAATTTACCATTGAAAAAAGTGCTTTTGATGTTGTTAAATCATGGGATCTTGATGGACTTATAAAAAATAGAAATAATGCAAATTTTGAAGAATATAAAGATTTCTTTCAAAATAAAATAGTTCCTGCTGAATCCAGAGGATTTTATTTAAAAGAACTAAGGAATGACGGATACCGAGTTTATGGGTATCGAGCCTAATATATTAGAAAATAAAAAAAAACATATTGAGATTTGTCTAAATAAGAACAATGTTAAAAGCAGCTGTAATTTTTTAAAATTTATTAAGCTAAAACATAATGCTCTGAGCGATTTTAATTTCTCTGAGATAGACATAAAAGAAGAAATATTTGGATACAATATTAGCATGCCTGTTTTTATTTCTTCCATGACAGGAGGCAGTAAAGAAGGGAATGACTTTAATAAATCTTTAGTTAAGATTGCAAATTATTTAAAAATTCCTATTGGTTTAGGTTCTTTTAAGCTTTTGTTTAAGTATCCGGAGTATATAAAAGATTTTACCCTTAAAAGGTATGCCCACAATATTCCTTTGTTTGCCAATATTGGTGCTGTTCAAATTGTTGAGTTTGGTATTTCTAGGATAGCTGAAATGATCAAGAGATTGGAAGTTGATGCAATTATTGTGCATCTTAATGCAGGGCAGGAATTAATGAATGTTAATGGAGAGAGGAATTTTAAAGGAATAAAAGAATCAATAGCCAAATTGTCCGACTTTTTAAGTGTTCCATTAATTGTCAAAGAGACAGGTTTTGGAATTTCACCAAATGATGTTAAGGAGTTATTTAAACTTGGTGTTTCTTGTATTGATCTTGCGGGTAGTGGAGGGACTAATTGGGTTTTAGTAGAAGGCATGAGGGGCAATAATCTAAATATTGCATCTTGTTTTGCTGATTGGGGAATTCCTTCGATTTTTACTTTGCTTAGCATTGATGATTCTCTAAAGGCCAATGTTTTTGCATCTGGTGGGTATGAGACAGGCATGGATATTGCTAAAGGCATTGCTCTTGGAGCTAAACTTATAGGCGTTGCAGCTGTTGTTCTTAGAGCTTTTTACAATTCAGGAGAAGATGCCGTATTTAGTCTTTTTTCTGATTATGAGCATGTTTTAAAAATGTCTATGTTTTTAAGTGGAAGCAGAAGTTTGTCTGAATTTAAAAATAATAAGTATTTTTTGAGTAGCTATTTGCTTACTGAGCTTGGAGTCTTTAAGCAGTTTTATGAAACTTAGTAAAAATTTTAGACATAAAAGTATTTTAGAAAAAAGGAAAGAGATAAAAAGTTTTTTAGGATTATCTTTTAATGATTTTTTTTATAATAATACCAATGAAGATTTTCTTTTTAATATGATAGAAAATTATATTGGATACTTATCTTTTCCTGTTGGAATTGTAAAAAATTTAAAAATAAATGGTAAATACTATTCTTTGCCTATTGCAACAGAAGAATCTTCTGTTATTGCTGCCTTGAATTTTGCAGCAAAAACCCTTGAAAATGCTAATTTGAGTTATTCTTTGAGTGAAGTGTTGGGAATTTCTCAAATTTATATAAAATCGGAAAAAGACTTAAGTAAAATTCTTGTTAATCTTGGCGATAAAATCAAGACTTGGATTGAACCTCTTTTATCCAATATGAATCAAAGGGGAGGTGGATTTAAGAGATTGTCAACTAAATATATTAAAGAACTTGGTATTCAGAAATTGAATCTTTATTTGGATACTTGTGATGCTATGGGTGCTAATTTGTTAAACTCAATTGCAGAGCGTGTAGCAGAATGTATTTTTTTAGAGTTTGGATATGAGTGTGTTTTAAAAATTTTAAGCAATGATGTTAGTGAATTTACAACCAAAGCTTGTTTTGTTTTAGATTTTAAGCACTTATTATCAAGTAAAGAGGATTCTTTTAATTTGGCGAAAAAAATTGAACTTATTTCTAGTATAGGTTTTTACGAAGAGGAGCGAGCTGTTACTAATAATAAAGGTATTATGAATGGAATTACGGGGATGTGTCTTGCTACTTTTAATGATACAAGAGCACTTGAGGCTTCTGTTCACAGATTTGCTTCAAAAAGCGGCAAATATCTTCCTCTTAGTAAATTTTATACTATTGATAATGCTTTGGTTGGAGAAATTGAAATTCCTTTGCAAGTTGGAACTAAAGGCGGGGTTACGTCTTTTAGCGAAGCTTCAATTTTAAGTTTTAGAATTATGAATGTAAGCAGTAAGACTGAATTTATGGGTATTCTATCTTGTGTTGGACTTGCCAGTAATTTTGCTGCATTAAGGGCTCTTGCATTTAACGGAATTCAAAAGGGTCACATGAGATTGCATGTTAATAAAATACTCTACTTTTTAAAGATGAAATATAATATTTCTGATTTTGAGAAAGACAAATTATTATTAGAAATGCAAAAAGTGGATATTTATTCTTTTGATTTTGCTTTTAAAATTCTAAAGAAAATAAGGTTAGAGAATGAAGGTAAAGTGTAAAGTTAATGCAAGCTTAGCTTTAATTAAATATTGGGGTAAGAAGGATATTTTTTTAAACATCCCCGCTACTTCTAGTCTTGCTGTTAGTGTTGATAAGTTTTATTCAATAAGTGAGCTTGAACTTTCAGATCAAGATGAAATAATTTTAAATTCAAAGCCAATTGTATTGCAAAATAGAGAAAAGGTATTTTTTGATTATGCAAGAAAAATTCTTAGTGAGCCGAATGTTAGATTTAAAATTAAAAGTGAAAACAATTTTCCAACAGCAGCGGGCCTTGCAAGTTCTAGTTCAGGCTTTGCTTCTATTGCTGCTTGTATTTTGAAATATTTTAATAAATATTCTTTTAGCAGTGCATCTAGTCTTGCAAGAGTAGGATCAGCTTCTGCAGCAAGGGCTATTTATGGGGGGTTTACCATTTTAAAAGAAGGTTCAAAAGAATCTTTTCAATTAAGGGATCGATCTTATTTTAATGATTTACGCATAATATTTGCCGTAATTGATAGTAATGAAAAAGAATTGTCTTCAAGAGTTGCAATGAATATTTGTAAACTTCATGAGTTTTATTATGATGCTTGGATTGCCTCTAGTAAAAAGATTTTTAAAGATGCTTTATATTTTTTTTTAAAAAAAGATTTTATACACTTTGGAGCAAATGTTGTAAAAAGTTATCAAAATATGTTTGCTTTAATGTTTGCATCTTCTATTTTTTATTTTAAAAGCAGTACAATAGATTTAATTAAATATGCTGCTAATTTGAGAAATGAGGGAATTTTTGTATTTGAGACAATGGATGCAGGCCCCCAGGTAAAGTTTCTTTGTTTGGAAAAAAATTTAAATACTATTTTAAAAAGACTTAAGCAAAATTTTACTGGCATTAATTTTATTGTTTCAAAGGTTGGGCGTGACTTAGAATGGATTTGATTAGTTTTTCTGTGCCTGGAAATTTGCTTTTAATGGGGGAGTATACTATTTTAGAGGAAAAGGGCTTGGGGTTGGCAATTGCGATTAACAAGAGAGCATTTTTTTCTTTTAAAAAGAGCGATTTTTGGCGTTTCTTTAGCAAAAAGAAAGAGATAGACGATTTTTCTTTAATAGAAAATAGAGATGATTTTGTTTTTAAAATGTTTTCTTACTTGAGTCAAAAATATTTTTTTAATCTAGAAAGCTTTGCATATGATGTTTACATTGATACAAGTAATTTTTTCTTTAATGATGGAACTAAAAAGGGATTTGGTTCAAGCGCTGTTGTTGCTATTGGTATAGTGTGTGGTCTTTTTTTAATTTACAATTCTACTAATGTTGTTAATAAGAATGAAATCTTTAAATATTGTTTAGAGGCCTACAGGCACTCTCAAGGAGGGATGGGTAGCGGATATGATATTGCTACTAGTATTTTTGGAGGTGTTGTTGAGTTTGAAGGCGGTTTTACTCCTAAATGCAGGCAGCTGGGCATTGTTGAGTTTGATGATTTTTATTTGATGCAAGGTTTGAAAGCCGTTAAAACCACCGCTTCTATTTGTGAATACAATAAACATAGAAATTCTATTTTAGATTTGATATTGAAATGCAATTTGGAGATAAAAAAACTTGTTTTAAGTGTTGGTACTTCTAACTCCAAATTAATTTCTAGTTTAAGAAGAGCTAAAGAATTAGGATTGGAAATAGGAGAGGCAATAGGAGTTTCTGCAGCCTTGCCTTCAAATTTTGAGCATCTTAGAGATCAATGCGATTTGATTAAAGCTTTGGGAGCCGGAAACGAAACTTTTTTAGTTTATAGACCTAATATTAAAGCTTTTGATTTATCAAAAATTATTCCAATTGTTTTAGAGCATGAAAGCATTAAGTTTGAAAGCAATAAATGTTAAGAATAAGAAAGCCCGCTAAAATATTGTTCTTAGGGGAACATAGTGCTGTTTATGGGTTTCCAGTTATTGGGGCTACAGTTCCAATTTATATGGATCTTATTTGTAGTGTGTCTAAAAATTGGAAATATTTGGGAAAACCTAGTACTAAATTAAATAGCCTTATAAGCTTTATTGTTTCAAATTACAATAAAGTTAATCCGATTGAGTTTACTATTCTTTCTGAAATTCCTATTGGAGTTGGTCTTGGTTCTTCTGCTAGTCTTAGTTTGTGTTTTGCAGAATATATTACAAGTCATTTTGAATATAGGGATTGTAATAAAATTTTATTGGCAAATCAAATTGAAAATATTTTTCATGGCAAATCTTCTGGAATGGATATTAGACTAATTGATCTTGGTGGAACCTTTTATTTAGAGAAAAAAGAAGATGTTTTTAATTCAAGAAAATTAAAAGATTCTGGTTTTTATTTTTTAATTGGAGCTATAAAAAGAGATTTTACAACTAAAGAAATAGTTGTTAATTTAAAAAAACAGTTATTATTTAATGCTGATCTATTTGGTTTTATTGAAAAGCTTGGTCTTGTTGTAGACAATGCTTATATTTCTTTTAAGAATAAGGATGTATATTCTTTGGCTAATGAAATGAATGTTGCGCATTATTGTTTAAGGCATTTGGGGTTGTCTAATGATACTCTTGATTGGTTGATAAGCAGGGGGATTAAATTAGGCGCTCTTTCTGGAAAGTTAAGTGGCTCTGGTAAAGGAGGAGCGTTTATTTTTCTTTTTGAAAGTCAAGAAAAAGCCAATACAGTTAAAAAAGAGCTTAATAACATAATTAAAAATTATAAAATAAACTTAGTCTTGCAACTAAAAATAATTGAAGTTTAGGTTATTTTTGGGCCCAGAGAGATTCGAACTCCCGACATCCTGCTTGTAAGGCAGGCGCTCTGACCAACTGAGCTATGAGCCCTTTTACTAATAAGTAGTATACAGTATAATCTTTAATGGTGTCAATTCTTCTCTTTTCTTTTTCCAAAAAGAACCACAAATATATTTATATTGTTATTTGTTTTTAATCTATAGCCACCTATTTTATTAGTATCTTTATTGATAAGAGCTTCTTTGTGGCTTGGGCTGTTAAGCCATGCATTAACTACTCCTTCAAGTTCAATTCCTGATGCTAGTATTTCTCTTGTTAAATTAAAGGATTTATCGTATTTGTGTATTCTTTGCATTGGTGTGGTGCCAAAAAGTGTATGAGTTAGTGTTTTATTTTCACCTAGTTTAATAGCATATTCTTTTGCAACTTTTTCAAGAGTATCATCTATGTCTAGGTGATTTAGATTCAAATTTTTTCTCAATTCAGCAATTTCTGAATATAGAATTTTCATATCTTCTTTTGTATCTATTGGGTGTATTGTATTCAAATTGCATGCTTGAGATAGAAATAGTGCAAAAATCAAAATCAATTTTTTCATTAAAGATCCTTTTTATTTATTATATTATGGTATTAAAATCATAATTATATATCATTATGTATTATAATGATTATATCAAGGAGGTAGTTATGGAAAAGTATTTAAGTTATATAAAAAAAGATGACTTAGATGAAATACACTCAAAATTACAAGAACTCTTAGCGAGTTTGCATATTTTTTATTCTAATTTAAGAGGTATTCATTGGAATATAAAAGATACCAATTTCTTTGTTATTCACAAAAAAGCCCAAGATCTTTATGAATATATTGAAGAGATTATTGATATTGTTGCAGAACGCTCAAGAATGCTTGGATATGATTCTGAATTTAGATATTCTGAGTTTATAAAAAAGTCCTTTATTAAGGAGTTTAATATTGAATCGACTTCTAATTTTTTACCTTCAATGCAAAACATTGTTTGCAGCCTTACTGAGATTTTGAAAAATATTTTTGAAATGAGAAAATTTATTGATGCTGCTTGTGATTATGGTACTGGTAATATTATAGATGACATTATGAGTGATCTTGAGAAGCATTTATGGATGCATAAGGCATTGCTTGAAAATTGTGATTGTATTTGTCATGATGAGCACAAATGTTGTGAGTGCGATATGCAATAATAATTGTATTAAAAGGTTTAACTTGCATAATGATTGGTTTATTTGAATTAAGGTTGTAGTTGTTTTAGGGATTTATGGGTATTAGAAATATTGGAATTATGGCTCATATTGATGCTGGTAAAACTACTACTACAGAAAGAATTATTTATTATACTGGTAAAAGTCATAAAATGGGGGATGTAGATTCTGGAAACACTATTACTGACTGGATGCCTCAAGAGCAAGAAAGAGGAATTACTATTAGTTCAGCTGCTATTACTTGCTATTGGAAGGATTGTCAAATAAATATTATTGATACTCCGGGACATGTTGATTTCACAGCAGAAGTTGAAAGGTCCCTTAGAGTTCTTGATGGGGGTGTTGTTATTTTTAGCGCCGTTGATGGAATTCAAGCTCAAACAGAAACTGTTTGGAAGCAAGCAGAAAAATATGAAATTCCACGACTTGCTTATGTTAATAAGATGGACAGATTAGGCGCTAATTTTTTTAAAGTTGTAGAAGATATTGAGAATAAGTTTAAAACTATTCCTTTAGTTTTGCAAATTCCAATTGGAAATGAAAGCAATTTTGAAGGAGTAGTTGATATTATTTTAAATAAAGAGTTCCATTTTACAATGGAAAATGGAACTCCAAAATTAACTTACACTCAAGTTAGAAAAGAATTTGCTGAAAAAGTGGGGGTTTTTAAAAAAAAGTTAATAGACGTTCTTAGTCAATTTAGTGAAGAGATTACCCAATTATTTCTTGAAGATAAAGAGATTGGTTTAGACATTATTAAGAGTGAGATTAGAAGAGGGACTATTTCTAGATTTATTGTTCCTGTTTTAATGGGAACCAGTTTAAAAAATATTGGAATAGAGCCTTTGATTGATTCGATTGTAGATTACTTGCCAAGTCCTTTTGAAAAAAGTTTTGAAGCTTTTTCTTTAGATACAAATAAAAAAATTTTAGTTGATCCTAATGAAAATAAAAAATTATCAGCTCTTGTTTTTAAAGTTCAATATTCAAGTGTAATTGCTGCGCATCTTTATTTTGTTAGAGTTTATTCTGGAGAGATTAATTCTAGTAAAAAAATTTTCAATGCTTCAAATGGTAAGCGTGAAAAGTTTACAAAAATTTTTAGAGTTTTTTCAAATAAAAATGAACAAATAGATTTTGTGAAGCCAGGGGATATTGGTGCTGTTTTAGGATTAAAGTTTTCTGTTACAGGGAATACTCTTGTTGAGGAAAACAATAATGTTTTACTTGAATCTGTTACGTTTCCAGAGCCAGTTGTTTTAATGTCTATTGAGCCTGAAAGATCATCAGATGAGGTTAGACTAAAGGAAATTTTTGAAATAATATCTAAAGAAGATCCTACTTTTAGTTATTCTGAGAGCAAAGAAACAGGGCAACTTATTATATCTGGAATGGGTGAATTACATCTTGAGATTATTTTGACAAGAATTAAAGATGAATTTAATCTTAATGTTTATACGGGGAAACCCCAAGTAAGTTACAGAGAGAGCTCAAGTAAAGTTGTGAAAGAAGTTTTTGAGTTTAATAATATTTTTGCTGGCAAAAATATTGATTTTAAAATTGGAATGATCATTAAACCTTTGTCACGGGGTGAAGGAAATAAAATTGATTTTGAATGCGTTATTGACTCTTCAATTAAGTCTGCAATATTGAGGGGAATTACAGCGGCATTTGTAAGTGGAGTTTTTGGATATCCTATTATTGATATTAATGTTAGTGTTTTTTCTATTGTTTGTGAGATTAACAAAATTGGCGAGAGTGCTTTTGAATCAATTTCGGGGTTTGCTTTTCATAGTATTTTTCAAAAATCAGATCCTATTAGACTTGAACCAATAATGTTATTGGAGATTAGAACACCCATTGAGCATACAGGAGAAATTATTTCTACATTAAATATTATAGGAGGCGTTATTCATTCAGTTAGCAATATTGGGGAGTATGATTTGATAAAATCAGAGGCAGCTTTTGAAAAACTTTTTGGGTATGCTTCTATTTTAAGAAGTTCTACCAAGGGAAGAGGCAGTTTTACTATGGAATTTTCTTATTTTAAGGAAAAAGCAAGTTAAATTTATTAGTTTCAAGGCAAATTAGCTTTTTTTGTTTTTGCTATTTTTTAAATTTAATTAATTTTTATTGATTAGTTTTTATATAAAAATGACTTTATTACTTTTTTTGTTAAGCTTTAAGTTTCTGATAGTTTATGAATGTGATTTTATGATATAAAATTATTTTTTAGCCTTATAAAGGTATGTTTGTCTTTTGGGAATATATAGGATATGATATTGGATTTTAATATTATATTTTATAATATTTTTTTATTTTAAAAAACAAAGGAGGTGCATTATGCAGGGTGAAAATATGGTTTCGATTAGGGGTGGGAATAGAAGAAAAATTCTTCTTAGTTTGAAAAATATGCAATATTCAAGAACAGACTTAGCCCGTAAGTTAACTTTAACGAATGCTGCGGTTACTATTTTAACTAATCAAATGATAAAAGAAAATCTTTTGATTGAAGTTGGGTCTAGAGTGTCTGATGTTAAAAAACATGGACGAAAAGAAATACTTCTTGATATTAATAAAGATTATGCGTATTCAATGGGAGTTATTATTTCTAGCAATTATTTTCAAATAGGTATTGCTAATCTTAAATGTGAGGTTTTAATAAGCGAAACTCATTCTTTTGAACCCCCAGTTAGCGCTTATGACATTTTAGAAAAAATAAAAGATCATATGATAGAAATTATTTGGAAACATAATTTCTCAAGAGATAAATTTATTGGCTTAGGTTTTAGCATTACAGGGTTAATAAAAGATAAAGAATCAGGCATTGTTAATGATAGTTATGGAGCATGGATTGAAAAAGATGTTCCTGTTAAAAGGATACTTGAGGAATATTTTTCACTTACAGTTTATCTTGAAAGTTATGTTAAAAATTTATCTCTTGCTGAATTTATGGGTAAAAATATAGATAATATTATGTTTTTTGACTATACAGACACTGCTGAACTTTCGATTTGGTCAGATGGCAATGTTTATCCCGGTTTTAATAATAAGTCAGGTATGGTTAGCCACATGATAATTGATTATGAGGGAGAGAAAAATTGTCCAACTTGTGGTAATAAGGGTTGTGTTAATATGCTAATATCTAATTTTGCTTTGCAGAGATTGATTTCAAAAGAGTTTATGAATGGTGAGATTCCTGAACTTTATGAAAAGTATGAGGGTAAATTGAAAAAGGTTACAATATATGATGTTTTTTCTCTTTATGAAAAATATGATTTTATAAATAAAATTATGGAAGATACGGTTAAATATTTGGCAATAATTATTATCAATATTCAAAGAATGCTTGATTTTAATTATTTAGTACTCTATGGTCAAAGTTTTAAATTAAAAGTTTTTTTCGATTTGCTAAAAGAAGAGATTAAAAAGCGAAATAAAGAGAATATAGTATTAAAGCTTAGTTCATTAGATACTGAAGTTTCTGTTGTTGGGCCCGCCTCTAGTGTTATTTTTAATAAATTTTATTTGACAGGAGGAGATATTGATTAATATTGCCTTTTTTTGTATCTTATATTTGATAAGATTATTTTTGAGAATAAGGGTTATTTTTAATGCTTGAAAGTTTGGGGTCGAATTTTAAAAATTTTATAAACTATCTTTCTGGAAAATCTACAATAAATGATAAAAACATTGCAGAGGCTATTGAGATTATTAAGAATTCTTTAGTTGATGCTGATGTTAACTTAAGGGTTATAAGACGTTTTTTAAATTCTATAATTGAGGAATCCAAGGGAGTAAAAGTTTTAAGAGGTATTGATCCTAAGTCTCAGTTTATTAAAATTGTCAATGATAATCTTGTTAAATTTTTGGGAGGCAAGAATTATGAGCTTAGCTTAAATCCTGTTAATAAACAATCTTATATTCTTATGATTGGACTTCAAGGTTCTGGTAAGACCACAACATGTGCTAAGCTTTCTTTAAGGCTTAAAAGGGAAAATAGAAAAGTGCTCCTTGTAGCCGCTGACACATTTAGAGCAGCGGCTACGGAACAGTTAAAAATATTAGGTAGCCAAATAGATGTTCCAGTATTTTCACTTGAGGGTGAAAAAGATCCTATTAAAATTGTTAAATCGTCCATGAAATTTGCTAAGGCTGAGTTTTTTGATTCTGTAATAGTTGATACTAGAGGTCGCCTTGAGGTTGAATCTTTTTTAGTTGAAGAGATAAAAAAGATTAAAGAGATTTTACAGCCCTCAGAAACCATTTTAGTGGTAGATTCTATGATGGGACAAGTTGCGGTAAATATTGCTAAGGAATTTAATGAAAATGTTGGACTTACTGGTGCTATATTCTCTAAGTTTGATTCAGATACTAGAGGTGGCGCTGTACTATCGTTTAAAAGTATTTGTGAAGTTCCTATTAAATTTATTGGAGTTGGAGAAAAAATTGAAGATCTTGATTCCTTTTATCCAGAAAGAATTGCTTCTAGAATTCTTGGCATGGGGGATGTTGTTAGTCTTGTAGAGAAGATTCAAAGTGTTGTTGATAAAGAAGAGGCTATTAAGCTTGAGGAAAAAATTAATAAAGCTAGTTTTAATTTTGAAGACTATCTAAGCCAATTTAGACGTATAAGGCAAGTAGGAGGGTTTTCTAATTTTGTGAGTTTTTTACCAGGTGTTTCAAAATCAATGCTGAATATCAATAATTTAACCGAAGAAAGTTTTAATAAAGAAGAAGCTATTATTCTTTCTATGACTAAAAAAGAAAGAATAAACCCAGTGATTTTGAACAATCCCTCAAGAAAAAAAAGAATAGCTTTGGGAAGTGGAACAACTATTTTTGATGTTAATAAACTCATAAAAAAGTTTAGTCAAACAACTTTGATTATGAAAAAAATGAAAAATAAAGATTTTCAAAATAAGATTGCATCCCTTTTGGGGAAATAAGGAGGAATAAATTTGAGTGTTAGGATAAGATTGAAGAGAATGGGGGCTAAGAAAAGACCTTATTATAGGATTGTAGTTATGAATTCTGCTTCTCCTAGAGATGGTAGAGCAATTGAGGAACTTGGTTATTATCATCCTGTTGAAAAGCAAAAACAAATAAAAATTAAGGAAGATAGAATGAAAGATTGGATAAACAAGGGAGCAATTTTAAGCGATACAGTGAAAATGCTTTTAAATAAAAACAACTTGAATGTGAAAAGTCAGGAGGTTTAAATGAAAGAGTATGGAAATGAGATTGAACTTATAGAGTTTATAGTAAAGTCTCTTGTAGATAAACAAGATGAAGTAAAACTAAATGTAATTGAAGGGGAAAAATCAACTATTTTAGAATTAAGGGTTTCTCAAAGTGATGTGGGCAAGATAATAGGAAGACGAGGTCGTATTGCACGAGCTATTAGAACCTTGCTTGGAGCTTGTGCTGCTAAAACCAATAGGCGAGTGCAATTAGAAATTTTAGATTGATTTATGTTTATTAAAGGCGTGATATTATCGTCTTATGGAGTTAATGGATATGCTAAGATTAAAAGCATATCCAATAATTTTTGTGATTTTATTAATCTAAAAGACAATAAAGTCCTTTTAAAAAAAAGCAATGGGCTTACCCTTGAAGTTAGGGTTGTGGATGTTAATATAAAGAGCAATTCCTTATTTTTAAAGTTTGAAGGGATTAATACTCCAGAGTCGGTCAGGTCTTTGATTGGTTTTGAATTATGGGTTGATGATTCGCTTGCATCGAGTTTGAAAGAAGGGGAATATTATTTGGGAAAATTGATTGGCTATGCTATTGTTAATGACAATAGAAAGCTCGGAGAAGTTGTAGCTTTCTTTGAATATTTAAATAGCGTATTTCTTGAAGTTAAAGTGGGTATTAAATTTTTTTTTATTCCCTTTTTAAGCATTTATATTGGAGATATAGATGTAATAGAAAGAACAATTGAGCTTAAGGTTTTAGATCTTTTAAGATGAAATTTACAGTTATATCCCTTTTCCCAGTAATAATTAAACCATTTTTCGAAAATTCAATAATGAAAAAAGCTATTGACAAAGGAATAGTAGATTTTGAGTTTGTTGACGTTAGAGATTTCTCAAAAGATAAACATAAAAGATGTGATGATTTGCCTTATGGAGGCGGTGCTGGGATGGTATTAAAGGCTGAACCCATGTTTTTTGCTCTTGAGCATGTAGAAGCTATTAAGAAAACAACAATATTTTTAACCCCTTCTGGTATAAAGTATACTCAAGACTTGGCGTATTCCTTGTCAAAAAAAGAAGAAATTGTTATAATTTGTGGAAGATATGAGGGAATTGATCAACGTATTGTAGATTTGTATGTTGATTTTGAGATTTCTATTGGAGATTATGTTTTATCTTCTGGAGAGATCGCAGCTCTTGTTTTAATAGATAGTGTATATAGATTGTTGGATGGAGTAATAAATCCTAATTCTTTATTAGAGGAATCGTTTGGTATGAAAGGGTTGCTTGAATATCCTCATTATACTAGGCCTTATAATTTCATGGGAATAAAGGTTCCAGAAGTTCTTGTTTCAGGGCATCATGAAAATATAAAGAATTGGAGGCTTTTTAAGGCTAGAGAAAAAACTAAGAAAAATAGATATGATTTATACCTTAAATATTTAAAGATAATAGGAGAAGATAATGGATTTGATAAGAAAAATTGAAGCCCAAAATAAGATAAATAAGGGTTTTGTCTTTAATGTGGGTGATACTGTTAGGGTTGTTTATAAAATTATTGAAGGTAGTAATGAGAGGTTACAGAATTTTGAAGGGATTGTTATTTCTTTTCAAAATAAGGGAATTGGTAAAACATTTTTGGTTAGAAAAATTTCTTCAGGAATAGGTGTTGAAAAAATTTTTCCAGTATATTCTCCTATTATAGAAAAAGTTGAAGTTTTAAGAAGGGGAAAGGTTAGAAGGGCAAAGCTTTATTATATGAGAAATAGAATTGGTAAAGCTGCTATGAAGATAAAGGAGCGCCTTAATATTAAAAAAGTTAAGCATTAGTTTTTAAGTTTTTAGCGGCAAATTAGATTAAGATTAAAAATTATTTTTGAATGTGCTTTTGTTTTAATAGTTTTTATTCAAAAATTTAGAATTTTTACTGTTTTTAAAATTAACTTGTTAAGTTTGGTTGGGTATTTGTTACGATTAAAAGCATTAATTAACTAATTATTCTTATTAATTTCAATGAGGCTTCAATTTCGCTTTTGTCCTTTAAAAAGCCAAGGGTTTGAAATCCCGATTTGTTGAAAAGCTTTTAAGTTGTGTAAGTATTCGTCTTTAAGTTTTTGTTTGACGGCAAATATTTATTTGTTATCGTTAAGGAGAGTTGATTTTGGAATATACTCAAAGTAAATTTAAGGGTAGCAATTTTCATAAATACAATAAGCGTTTTTATGGTTTTAAAAATAAAAGATTAAATTCTGAGAGCAAAAGTCAAAATGTTGCCCCTTTAAATAGTTTCAATAATAGATCTACTGTTTTAAGTACAGATAAACAAAATGGTTTTAAAGGTAAATTTAGAAGAAAAAATATAAAATTTAAAACAAGAATAAATCTTGATATTACTTGTGCTATTTGTGAAAAAAAAATTAATGATATTGTTTGCAGTATGTCTTTAAAGGTTGAAAATGAAGATAGGCCTGTTCATTTTGATTGTGCTATAAATAAATTAACAGTTGAAAATAATCTTTCAAGTAATGAAAAATTAGTTTATAGGGGTGTTGGTAAATTTTTTGTTGTGGATACATCTTCTAGGGGAGAATATCTATATTTCAAAATTATTAAAGAAATTGAGTTTGAAAATTTAGAAGAACATCCAATATGGCGCAAAAAAATTCTCAAAGATGTCAATAGAGGGGTTAGGCTTCGTTGATATGAAGGTGGCAGTTTTTCCAGGATCTTTTGATCCAATTACCTGGGGCCATATTGATTTAATTAAAAGATCATTGGCTATTTTTGACAAAGTTGTTGTTTTAGTAGCTGAAAACAAATCAAAAAAATATTTGCTAAGCAATATTGAGAGGTTTAGTCTTACAAAAGATGTTATTTTGTCTTTAAATCTTTTAAATGTATTTGTAGATAGGTACAATGGGTTTATTGTTGATTATGCATTAATTAATTCTATTAGATTTATTGTTAGGGGAATTAGGGCTTTTAATGATTTTGATATAGAGTTTGAAAGGTATCTTGTTAATAATAAGTTAAATTTTAAAATTGATACTATATTTTTACCAAGTAGTGCAGAACATTTATATGTAAGGTCAGAGTTTGTAAAGGAGTTGATAGGGAAAAAGGATGTTGATCTTTCTAATTTTGTTCCAGAATTGGTGTTCAACAGATTGAAATCTAAGTTTATTGACAAATGCCTTGGTTAATATATATATTATTAAGATAATTTAATCTAGTTTAAAAGTAGTAGGAGAAAGTAATGGCTGTTCCAAAATTTAAGCCTTCAAAATCTAGAAGTAGAACAAGGCGTAGCATAAATATGAGAAAGAAAATTCCGCAATTTCAAGAATGTTCTAATTGTGGTAATCTTGGAGTTAGGCATAGAATTTGTTTAAAATGTGGATATTATAGGAATAATCAATATCTAGAAATAGGGTTATAGTTTGTAGCAAGGAAGGTGTATTCATGGATAATGATGAAATTTTTAGCAAGGTTAGGTCTATTATATCTGAGCAGCTTGATAAAAAAGAAGATGAAATTACCCTAGACTCTAGATTTGTTGAAGATCTTAGTGCAGATAGTCTTGATATTTATGAACTTTTATATTTGCTTGAAGAGGCTTTTGATGATAAGATCCCAGAGAACGAAGCCAATGAATTTGAGACGGTAGGCGATGTTGTTAATTTTATTAAAAAGAGAAAAGGTTGATGAAAAAAAAATCTTCCGATTTTTGTTTTGATTGTTTTGATAGTGAAAGAAAAGCCCAATTGAGTGAATTTTTGGAAAATTTGAGTATTGGTTTTAATAATTTTGATTTATTAAATACAGCATTGAGTCATTCCTCGTATTCTAATGAGCTGGATCAAAAATCTGACAATAATGAGAGATTAGAATTTTTAGGAGATTCTGTGCTTAATTTGATTATCACGGATTATCTTTATAAAACTTATCCAAATAAAAGTGAAGGAGAGCTTAGTAAGGCCAGATCTTATATTGTTAGCGAAGATTCTTTATCTAGTATTGCTAGAGAGATTGATCTTGGTTCTTATATTTTACTTGGCAGGGGAGAGGAAAGTAATGATGGTCGCAATAAAAAAGGCATTCTTGCAGATGCTATTGAAGCTTTTGTAGGCGCTATTTATCTTGATAGTGGGTTTTCAATAGCAACAGAATTTGTAGTTGAACTTTTTGACATGTATATAAGATTGATGTTTAATAGGGGAGATTTTAAAGATTATAAGAGCTTGTTGCAGGAATATGTTCAAAAGAAATATAAAATCTCACCAAGTTATAAGTTAGACAAGGAAATAGGGCCAGATCATGATAAAGTTTTTTGCGTTGAGCTTTATGTTGGAGAAAAGTTTATATCAAATGGAAAGGGTAAGTCTAAAAAAGAGGCTGAAATGAGAGCGGCCGAAGTAGCTTTAAAAGCCATGGAAAATATTAATCTTTAGGGTCTTGATTTTTTCAATAAGGCGATTTTTAGTATTAAGTTTGGGATTTTCAATTACATAGCTTAGGAGCATGTTTAAAATTTTGCCTATGTTTTTACTTTCTATTTGTTCTAGATTTTGGATATCTGTTCCGTTTATTTTTAAATCTTTTAAAGAGAGGGGATTTTTTAGTAATTTTTTTCTTTTGATATTTTTTATTATAAATAAATATTTTTTCTTTTTTCCTTTGAGTGCCTTGTATATATCAATTATTTCTTTATAATGTTCTCTTGTGCTTTTGCTAAGCAAATATCTAATATCACTCAATTTTTTGACATTAAAAATATTGCTATTATCGATTATATTTCTATAAATTAAAATTAATTTAATTTCTTTATTTGAAAATTTAAGCAAAGTTAATTTTTCTTTTAGTTCTTTTATGGGTTTTTTAATTGTCAATATAGTTATTGCCTTTAGATAAAATTTATCCTTGTTGAGCAGGGCAGTTTTTTTAATTAATTTTGTTTTTACTTCTAAATTAAAAAAATTCTTAAAAAAATCAACTTTTTTAAGATAATAAATTCCTTTTTGTATATTTGTACCTTCTAATAATTTTTGAAATTCATTTTTTATTCTTTCTTTTGAAATCATTAAAATATTTTCTTTTTTATATTTCATTGAAATTAAAGTATTTTTTTCAATGTTAAAATTGAGTGTAGATGAAAATCTTGCTGCTCTTAGTATTCTAAGGGCGTCTTCTTCAAGTCTTTTATTTGGGTTTCCTATGCATCTTATTATTCTCTTATTAAGGTCTTTTTTCCCATCATAGCAATCTATTATGTTAAAGTTAAAAATATCCATTGCAATTGCATTGATTGTAAAATCTCTTCTTTTAAGATCTTTAATTAAATTTTTAGTATATTCTACTTGTTTAGGGGCCCTCTTGTTTTTATATTCTTTTTCTATTCTATATGTGGTAATTTCAAAGATTTTTTTATTAAAAATAATACTAATTGTGCCATGTTTTATTCCTGTTTTAATGTTATTTGGAAATAATCTTATTATTTCTTCGGGAGTTGCATTTGTTGCAAAATCAAAATCGCAAGGTTGTTTATTAAGCAATAAGTCTCTTAAAGCGCCTCCAACTAAATAAAATTCGTAGTTGTTTTTTTTAAATATTCTAGCAATTTTAATTATATTTTGATTATTTTTGCCCAGATTCATATAAAATTATATTATAGTGTAAATAATTTTTTTCTAAAATTGATTTACAATTTTAATTTATTTGAACTATGTTATAAATAGTGCATTTATTTTTTTTAAATGGTTTTATTGAGGTTTTATGAGTGGTAATAACAATAGTGTATACAACGCTATATGTAAGCTTTCAAAAGAGACTAAAAATAGGTTGATGAATGATATAAGAAAAAGTTTGGGTTTAAATTCTTCTGAGTTTGTTTTGCCCAATTGTAGTAATGAGCCTTATGTTGATTCTCAGCTTGAAAAATTTCTTTCAGGGCGTTTAATGGAAGAATCATTTCTTATAAGAATTTGGTTAACCATTTTAAATTTTTTTCAGAAGGATAAGAGTAAAGAAGATATTTATAAAGCTTATGTTATAAAGAGCCTAGAAAATCAAATTAATGAAATGTGTAAAAATCCAGTAATAGATTTTAAGAGAGAATGTTTGTATGTTGGTTTTGTAGAAATGTTTTTTGGCGTTTGTCGATATTCAATGGAATTGAAAGAATTTTTTAAGAAATTAGAAAAAGGCGGCATTGCTGTTGAACAGACTATTTTAGAAATTATTCAAAATAAAGTTCTTCATTTTAAGGAAAATTTGGAAGATTTTTTGGACGAAGGCGAATATGAGCTTTTTTTAAAAAAAGAAAAGACCCAAAACGATTTAGAAGAATCGCTTAAGATCAAGATAAATGAGTATATTAATTCAATCCCAGCAGATACTTATAAAACTGTCTCTGATATGTTTGAGTTTTATTATGTTTTTAATAGTTTAGCGTTTTTTCCTTACAAATCTTTTTTTTCATTTTTCAATGTAGATCTTTTAGATAATGTTGAAAATATTAGTATTGTTGATCTTGAGGTTGGATTTGGAACTAGCTTTTCAAGTGTTAGTAAGTATTTGAATTATTTTTTTGACATTTTGTATACATTAAAAGATGTTGAGATAGATGAGGATATCGTTAAAAGTATTATATCAAACTATTTTTTAATATCCGATGATATTAGTAATTCAGAAATAATTTCAAGAGAAGATCATTTATCTCGAGTAGAATATGTATTGAAAAATGTTTTATCTATTGTATCTAAGATTGTTAGCTTATCGAGAACTTTACCTTATTTGGATGTTTTTAGGGTATATTGCAAAAACCCAGTTGCATCTCCTAAAAAATATGTACCCTTTTTTGATATAAAAAATTTTTATGAGAATATTTTATTTTTAAATGTTATGGGACAAGCTATTACAAGGCGTGATAGTTCTTTAAAAGTTCTTGTGATTAAAGAGATGAAAAGTCTTATTAGAGATCCTAGTATAATTTTAAATTTAAAGGGTGAGATTTTTAACGAATTAAATCTTAGTCGCTATAGCTTTAAAAAGCTATATTTTCTTAATTATTTTTTTAAAAATATATATGATGTTAGAATGATGGAAGTTTTAAGAACTATAAATAATGTCGTATTAATTAATAATCATGATTTGAGAAATATATATGTTGATATTGAAAATAATATTGCTGTTTTAAAAAAAGAAATTTATAATATTTACTTTGAGATTGATTATAAAAATGAGGAGTTTGAAAGGCACAAAAGAGAGAGCAAAATTGATGATTCTTATAAAGAAAGGATTTTAAAGTGGTGTTTAAATGAATCTGCTTTTATTGATAAGGTTTCAAATAGATTTGTAGATTGTTTTATTGAGCTTAAAAAGAGATGTTTGACTCTTTTGGAAAATCAAAATGCTTTTATTAGAAAATCTTTAACAGTTTCTTATAAGTCAATGGGAAATGAAAATAAAAAAATTACATTAGCTGATGTTATTGGTAATCTTTTAGAAATCATCAACCAAGCACTTTTTATAATAAAAAATTTATAAATTTCATGGGAGCTTTTAAAGTAAAAAATTTAAGACGTTTTTCAAATTTTATTAGAATTTCGGTTATTGTATTGTTTTTAAATTCTTTGTTGAGTTTATTCGTTTTTTTGGCTGGTTCTTACAATATTTTTGTTTACAATTTTCAGAAATTTTACCTTGATCTTACTATTATTTTAAGCTCTGTTTCTTTTGGGCTTGAATCTACTAGGTTGATATTTTTTTATTTATTGAGAAATAAAAAAATTAATTATTATTTAATTTTAATTTTTAGTTTTATGATTTTTTCCTGTGCTCTTGTTTTTAAAATTTTTCTTTCTGGTAACAAATAGATTGATAAAAAATTGCATTAATTGTTTTTTATTATTCTATTGACTAATGAATTTTATTTTTATAAACTAACTATTAGTTTTTTATTTGCCGACTTAGCTCAGCTGGCCAGAGCAGCGGTCTTGTAAACCGCAGGTCGTCGGTTCGACTCCGACAGTCGGCTTTTAGGGGCGGTACCGAAGTGGTTAACCGGGGCAGACTGTAAATCTGTTGGCTTTGCCTACGTGGGTTCGAATCCCACCCTCCCCAATTTAGTGGAATTATAAATGATTTGGTTGCCCTTTTAAGATTTTTTGGTTATGATCTTTTAATGCGTTATGTCGTTTAATTGCGGTTCTTGTATTTTTGCTTATTTAGAAAAGTTCTTATTACTTATATTAGCAAATACTTTTGTTTAGCTAGGAGATTCTTGTGCTTATTAAAATCGGGAAAGTATTTATTCTTTTGTTCTTCTTGGGATCTGTTTTGTCAATTTTTATATATTTTTTAAATCTATCTTATCTATCAAATGGTTTAGTTTATGAATTTGATGTTGAAAAAGGTTGGGGAGTCAGAAAAATAGCTAAAGAATTGAAAAAGCAGAAATTAATTAAATCCGAATTACTTCTTGTTTTTATTTCTTATATTTTTGATAGTGACAAACAATTTAAAGAGGGAAGATATTTAATCAATAGTGATCTTTCTACATTTGAGATATATAAAGAATTGTTAAGGGGATCTTCTAATATAAATATTGATGTTACAATACCCGAAGGGTATTCCAGTAGAAGAATTGCTTTTAAGCTTAAAGAATGTGCTTTAATTGATGATGTTAAAGATTTTATTTTTTTGATCAAAGAAAAATCGTTTATTTATGAGCTTGGATTTGATTATGACTCTCTTGAAGGATTTTTATTTCCAGATACTTATAAATTTTATAAGGGTATGGAAATAAAGAATATTGTTCGCATGTTTGTTGATAATTTTTTGAATAAGCTTAAATCTATAGGTATTGTTTTTAGTGATTATTCAAGTAAAGATTTTTACAATAGAGTAATAATAGCATCTATTGTTGAGCGTGAATATAGAGTTAAAAGTGAAGCTTCAATAATGTCTTCGGTTTTTTATAACAGAATAAAATCTGGTATGGCATTACAATCTTGTGCTACTATTGAATATGTTATTACAGAGGAGCTAGGACGAAGTCATCCTAAAAGAATTTATTTTTCAGATTTAGAAATAAATTCTCCTTATAATACATATATTAATAAAGGGTATCCTCCTACTCCAATTTCAAATGCTGGTATTATTTCGCTACAAGCAGCTTTTTTCCCAAAAAATACGCAATATTTATTTTTTGTGGTTAAAGACTCTAAGTTAGGTACACATCAATTTTCATCAGATTATTCTTCACATCTTTTAGGAGCAAAAGATTATATTAAAAATTTTATTACTAAGGATTAGAAAGTATGGAATATTTGCAAACTGCAACTTCAATTAAAGCCAAATTTGACATTGTAGCTATTGTGGAGCAGTATATTAAGCTTATTAAATCGGGATCTACTTATAAAGGGCTTTGTCCTTTTCATGCTGAGAAAACCCCTTCTTTTTTTGTAAACCCTTTGCAGGGATATTTTTATTGTTTTGGATGTAAGAAGAGTGGAGATGTTATTGGATTTTTAATGGACATGGAAAAAATTAATTACAATGATGCTCTTAAGATTTTATGTGAAAAATCTGGTATTTATTATAATGATTTAAAAATAAATAGAGAAAGTGAAAAAAAAAATGAAAATAAAGACATAGTTTCAAAAATTTACTCTTTGAATTCTAGATTAATAAATACTATTAAATTTTTTTTAAATAAAAACAAAAAAGCTTTAGATTACGTTTTAAAGAATAGGTCAATATCTAAAGAAGTTATTGATTTATTTGAGCTTGGTTATCTACCATTTAATGTTAAAGATGGGTTAGATCTTTATAGTTTTTTAGTTTCAAAGGGGTACTCTTCTGAAATACTAAAAAAAAGTGGGTTATTCTCAAAAGCAAATCCTAAAGCTTCCATTTTATCTCAAAGATTAATTTTTCCAATTAAAGATTTTAAAGGAAATGTTGTTGGCTTTGGGGGTCGAGATTTAGATGAGAAAGGTCCCAAGTATATTAATTTAAGCGAAACTGAAGTTTTTAAAAAAAAGGAGCTTCTTTATGGATTTTACGAAGGGCTTGATGAGATTAAATCTACAAAGTCAGTTATCTTAGTAGAGGGATATATAGATGTTCTTGCTTTTTTTACATCTGGGGTTAAGAGAGCCGTATCTACTCTTGGCACTTCTTTCTCAAAAGAACACTTGGCTTTGATTCAAAGATATGCTAATGAGGTAATATTTTCTTTTGACGGTGATGATGCTGGACTTTCTGCGACTTTAAAGGCGTATCAAATTTGTTTGCCGTTTAATATTAATGTTAGTGTTGTTAAAATGGATTTTGGTCGTGATCCCGCAGATGCTCTTAAAGATGAAGGTGAAAGCTTTTTGCATAAAATTTTAAATAATAGATGTGATGCTTTTGATTATCTCTTAGATGTTTATTTTAATAAATACGATTTAAATAAGACTGCAGATTTAAATGCAATGATTAATTTATTTTTAAATTTGATAAATTTATCAAAAATAGATACTCAGAAAAAAATTTTTTTAGACAAACTAAGCAATAAGCTTGGTATTGGCATGGCAACTTTATTAAAAGATTATTATAGGATAAAAGAAAGATTTGTAGTTGACAATAATAAAAGAAATTTGTATGCTCATAATGATGATTCTTATGAGAGGTATCTAATAGTAGCTTTGTTGAAGAATTTTAGTTATTTTGGTATAATAAGGCGCAACATTATTGATAGCGATTTAATTGATATCAATGTCAGAAAAATTTTTATGTGCTTTGAGTATTTATTTGAAAATAATAAAGATTTTTCATTAATGGATTTAAAAAGAACTTTAAAGGATAGCTACAAAGTTAGTGAATTTTTTTTTGAAGAAATTTTAAATTCTGAATTTGAAGTGGATAATGAGACACTTGTTCATATTTTACTTGCAATCAAGAGAAGAAAATTAGAGTCCCGTGTTTTGCTTTGCAAAAAAAGATGTGATGGGGACTCTTTGATAGATGCCAAGATTCAAATAAATGAGTTAATGTTTTTAAATATGCAAAGAAAAAATTTAAAAATCTATACAGATGATGTTTCGGGGAGTTAAGTTTTGTCCGATTTGGAAAAGAAATATTCGAAGCTGATAGAGAGTATTATTATTCATTTGGGAGATAGAAAATCTCTTAGTTTTAGTGAATTATCAAATTTGCTTCCTGATGACATATTAGAGCCAGAGATACTTGATTGTATTTGTTCAATGCTTGAGGATAGAGGAATAAGGTTAGTTAATAAAATTTCAGAATTAGATCTGGTCAGCACCGAAGATGGAAATGAAGAAGAAGAGGAAGATATTGAATCTGATAGAAATTTTATGATTTTAGATGATGGTTTTCAAAGTGATGAGGAGGATATTGATATTGATGGAAAGCTGGATGATTGTGATGAAGAAAATATTTCCGTTAAGGATGATTTAGGTTCAGGTTATATTAAAAACAATGTCTTGAAAGATAGTCACTCAGAAGATCCAATAAAGCTTTATTTAAAGGAAATAGGAAAAGAGTTCCTATTAACAGGAAATCAAGAAGTTGAACTTGCAAAGCAAATGGATTCTGGGGAGAGTATAATTGAGAATATTCTCAAGAATGAAGGACTTGTTATAGAAAACTATTATAATCTTGTTAATACTATTTATTCAAGAATGGAAAGAGAAGAGTTTTTTAAAAGAGAAAAAGATAAGGATAAAGAGAGCAATCCCGATTATTATAATAAAAAAAAAAGAATTGCCTCTTTTTACAAAATTCCTTTAAAACCAATTCAAGATCGTTTAATAAGTTATGTAGATAATAAGCATAGGGTATACGAGCTTGGGGGGGATATTTTTGAAAAAAATTTAAAAATGGAAAGATTAGCCCTAAAAGAGCTTTTAAGAGACATTCCTTTGTATCAAGATGAATTAAGGATCTTTTCAGATGATTATATTGACTCTGCTAACAAAATAAAGGATTTGCAAAGACAGCAAAGAATAATTCTAGGCAGGTTGAAAATTGAAAAAATAAGAGACTTAAGGGTGCTAGGAAGGGATTTGACTATTACTGAAAAAAGAATAGAGATAGAAAAATCTCTTAAACTTAAAGAAGATGCTATTAAAGAGCAGATTACAGAGGCTCAGCTTGCTCAAAAAGAACTTGAGAGAATTGAAATGTATTATGAATATCCAATGGATAAAATAATAAGTATGTCAGAAGAGATTGCTAAAGGGAAACAAATGATGCAACATGCTAAAGATCAGTTGATTAAGGCCAATTTAAGACTTGTTGTAAGTATTGCTAAAAAATATGCAAATAGGGGTCTTCATTTTTTTGACCTTGTTCAAGAAGGTAATATTGGATTAATTAAAGCTGTTGAAAAGTTTGAATATAAGAGAGGTTTTAAGTTTTCAACTTATGCTACTTGGTGGATTAGACAAGCTATAACAAGATCTATTTCTGATCAAGCTCGAACAATTAGAGTTCCTGTACATATGATTGAACAAATAAATAGACTTAATAGAGAAACCAGATATTTAATCCAAGTTTTAGGGAAGGATCCTACAGATGAAGAGCTCTCAGACAGACTTGGGTGGGAACTTAAAAAGGTTAAAACTGTAAAAAGTGTTTCAAGAGAGCCGGTTTCTCTTGAAACACCAATTGGAGAAGAAGAGGATTCTGTTCTTAGTGATTTTATTGAGGATAAGGCAATAAAAAATCCCGCAAATCATACGTCCTTTGTAGTTTTACAAGATCAAATAAGGGCGATTCTTGGAACTCTTCCCGAAAGAGAGCAAGAAGTTGTAAAAATGAGATTTGGCCTTGAAGATGGTTATTCTTTAACTCTTGAAGAGGTTGGACTTCATTTTAATGTTACAAGAGAAAGAATTAGGCAAATTGAATCTAAGGCATTAAGGCGTCTTAAAAATCCCAAAAAAACTCAAAAATTAAAAGATTATCTTGAAGATTTAAATTGAAAATGGAGGATTGATGGAGAATAATATTGATACATTAAAAAAACTTGAAGTTATATATAAGTCTAAGTTTGAGCTTGAGGAAAGGCGAAAAAGTATTCCCAAGTATTTGGAGATGAAAAAAAATCAGATTGAAGAATTATCTAAAGTTCTTATTGATTTGCAACAAAAGTTTAAAGAATATCAAAAAGAAGACTCTGCTTTAAAGTTAGATATTCAAGATATTAATTCAAGAAAGAGTAAGGCAGAAGAAAGAATCGATAGCATTAAAACGCAAAGAGAATATGAGGCTCTTGAAAAAGAGCTTCAGGTTATTATTGATGATGAAGTTACAATTAGAAAAAAGATGACACATGTTAATGGGCTTAAAACTAAAATAGAAAAGGAAATATTAGATATCAACGAGAAGCATAGCAAAGAAGAAGAATGTTTTAGGTCTGAAAGCAATAGTTTGGAGTTAGAGCTTTTAGAAATTGAAAAGAAACTTTTAGAAATAGAGCGCGAAGAGTTAAATTGTACTTCTAAAATGAATGAGGATTTTTTATTTAAATTTCAAAGAATAATAAGAAATAAATCAAATGGCGTTGTGCCTTTGATTAACAATGTTTGCAAAGGCTGTAATATGATACTTCCTATTGAATTTGCAAATAAAGTAAGACGGGAGCCCAATGATATTAAATTTTGCCCTTATTGCAGCAGAATACTCTATTATCAGGATAAAATTCAAATAAGTGATGAAATAATTCCTGGCAGTTTAGCAGATCTTATTGAATAAAATTTATTAATTTGATACTTTTTATTTAAGCTGACAGCCAGTCATCGCTTAGTTTTATAATAATTAAAGCTTAAGAGGAAAGTCCGAGCTCCAATAAGAACATAATGCTAGGTAATGCCTAGGGGTTTTAAACCTAAGAAAGTGTCGCAGAAAATTACCGCCAAAAAGGCAAGGGTGAAAAGGTGAGGTAAGAGCTCACCGCTTATTTAGCAATAAATACAGGCAAGATAAACCTCATTAGGAGCAAGATCAAGTATGTAAGCTTCCTTTGTTCTTGAGGACATGTTTACGGGTAGATCGCATGATTTTTTTAGCGATAAAAAAACAAGAGAGATGATGGCATAGTACAGAACTCGGCTTATGGGTGTCAGCTTAATTTCATAAGCCCAAAAGAGAGTTTTAAATGAAAATAAGGTATTTAAGATACATTGTTTATTTATTTATGATTTTCATTTTTGTTTTTTTAATTTATTATATCTTGTCATATTTTAAATCTTTTTCTAATTCTTATTTAAAAGCAGGGCCAACAGAAGTTGATTTGCTTTTACTATGGGATAAAAAAGAATATAAAGAAATAATAGATTATGCTGAGAATGATATTAAAAATCATAGATTTGATTTTAATTTAAATTTGCTTTTGGGATTTTCATACTTTTATTATTCTTTGATAGTAAATGAAGGATATTTAAAAGGAGAATTTTTAGATAAATCCATAGAAAGATTAAGATTTTTAATTTCTATAAATAATGGAGTTTCTATAGGTCCTTTGTATTATATATTAGGAAAGGCATATTCTCATAAAGGAGAGTTTTATAGTGAACTTGCTGTAAAATTTTTGAAGAAGGCTTTAAGTGTTGATAATTTTGATTTCATGAATATTAAAGAAGATATTTTTGAATATTTGGGGTATTCGTATCAGCTTTTAAGAGATTACAGGTCCAGTTTAAAGTTTTTTGAAAAAGCTTATAATGAAAATAAATCTGATTTAGTGCTTTGGAGTCTAGCTTATGTTAATTATAAGTTGAATGATGTAAACAAAAGCATTGAGTATATAAAAAAAATAATAAAAGAAGAGCAGGAAAAATTGTCAAAGGGTGAGAAAACAGATGAAAATTTAATTCAAAAGGTATATTTGCTATATGGAGACATTCTATTAGATAAAGGTGACTATGACAATGCTTTTAATTACTATAATAAAGTTCTAGAAATTAATAGTTCAAATTCTAGTGTTTATGTTAAAATAGGAGATATATATAGGAAAAGAGATAAAGATTATCCTAAAGCTAGAAAATACTGGAGAGAAGCTCTCAATCTTAATCCTTATTTAGAATCAGCAAGAGAGAGGCTTGGAATTACTTTGGAAGACTTTTAGGGAGGTTGATTTGAATTTGTTTAAGTCTTTTTTGATAGATATTGGTATTGATCTTGGAACATGTAATACGTTAGTTTATATTAAAGATTATGGTGTGGTTATGAGTGAGCCTTCTGTTGTTGCAATAGATATTACTAAAGGCAATAAGGTCGTTGCAGTTGGCCGAAATGCTAAAAAGATGCTTTGGAAAACTCCAGAAAATATTAAAGCTGTTCGCCCACTTAGAGATGGAGTTATTGCTGATATTGAAAATACAGAGAAGATGATTAAATATTTTATTAATCAAATTTTTTCTCGTAAAAAATTGTTTTTTAAGCCAAGAATGGTAATAGGTGTCCCAACTTGTATTACAGAGGTTGAGCGAAGAGCTGTAAAAGAGAGTGCAATGAATGCAGGTGCAAGAGAAGTTAAGGTAATAGAAGAATCTCTTGCAGCTGCTATTGGGTCTGATATTCCTATTTTTGAACCTACAGGCCACATGGTGTGTGACATTGGGGGTGGAACTACAGAAATATCGGTTATTTCTCTTGGTGGTATGGTTGTAAGTAGAGCAATTAGAACTGGTGGTGATGAATTTGACGAGAGTATAATAAAGTATATGAGAAATTCTCATAATATTATAATTGGTCAACAGACAGCAGAAAAATTAAAAATTAAAATAGGAAATGTATATCCTGATATTCAAAATTTAAGGGTAGAAAAAATAGATATTAAGGGCACAGATGCTGTAACAGGTCTTCCTAGAAAGCAGCTTGTTGATTCTATGGAGGTAAGAGAGTCTTTGCAAGAACCTATTAATGTTGTTGTAGATGAAGTTAAGCGTACTCTTGGTGCAACTCCGCCAGAGCTTGCTACAGACATTGTTGAGCGTGGTATCATTTTGACAGGAGGAGGTGCCCTTCTTAAGGGTTTAAATAGACTTCTTTCAAAAGAGACAGGAGTTCCTGTTTATGTTGCAGACAATCCACTTCTCTCTGTGGCTGTTGGTGCCGGATTATTTTATGATTATGCTAACAGAATAGATATTAGTAAGAATATTTACAGTTTTATCAATGAATAAGTTATGAATTTTCTTGTTAAATTCAAAAATTTTATCAAAGTATTTTTAGTGTTGATAGTTTCTTTTGTTTTTATGATTTATGATTCAAGCAGTATTCAAAGGAGAAAGCCTGATAATTTTTTGTTTTTTACTCTTAATTCTTATATTCAAAGTAGAATGCATGGAATTTTTAGTTTTATTTCCAATGTTTTTAAAACTGTAAGTGAATACAAGAATTATAAAGACAAAATAGAATTTTATAAAAAAAGGATACAACAGCTTGAAATAGTAACTAAGAATATACAATCATTAAGGCAAGAGAATGTTAGGCTTAAAGAGCAATTAAATTTTTATTCCTCAAGCCCTAATGATTTTATTTCAGCAGAGATTATATATCTAAATTATTCAAATATATCGACTTTAATGGCTATTAATAAAGGGTTCAATGATGGGATAGAAAAGGATATGATAGCAGTTGCATATCAAGATGGATTTAGTGGTCTTGTAGGCAAAGTTGTAAAGGTTTATTCTAATACTGCTAAAATTTTGCCTTTAACTAATTATGAAAATTTTGTATCGGCAAGGATTCAAAGTAGCCGGTTTATAGGCCTTGTAGAAGGCAATGGTTATGGCAAAAGACTTGAAATGAATTATGTTAATAGACTTGCTGAAAAAGATTTAAAGATAGGTGATTCTATTGTTACTGCTGGTTTTAGTGAATATCCAGTTGGCATTTATATTGGAAAGATTACAAATTTTCATATTCTTGATTACAATTCTCTTTTAAAAATAGAAGTAGAGCCAGCGATAGTTTTAGATAAGCTTGAGTATGTTTTTCTTATTAAAAACAACAAAGAGATTGGTGAATAATGGTAGCATTTTTAACATATTTTATTTCTAGTGCATTTTTAGGTAAAATTTTTCAACACTATTTTGCAACTTATTTTTATTTTTCAATAGATATTTTTTTAATTTTTCTAGTTTTTAATTCTTTAAATTTTATTTTTAATGTGGGGTTATTATCCGGCATTTTATATGGTCTTCTTATGGATTATTTTACAGGATTGTCACTTGGATTTTTTGTTTTTGGGTATACAATAATATTTTATTTTAACAATAAAATAAAGTTATTAATGCCTAAAAATATGCTTAGCATGACAATATTTTTTATTCTTTCAAAAGTTATATTATGGTTTTTAGCTATTTTATTTTATGATTTAATAGATTTAAAATCTTTTAATTATTCAATTTTTAACCTTGATCTTGTTGTGAATATAATGGTTATTAACTTTTTATATCCAATTCAAAATTATTTTACTAGAAATTTTTATACCTTTAAAGAGGATTATTAGTGGGTGTTATAACAAATTTTAGATACAAGTTCGGCATATTCTTTTTAATAGCAATTATGGTGCTTTATCTAGCGATTTTATTTCAAATGCAAATTGGTAAGCATTTATTTTACGATAGAGAAGCTAATGTTTTTTTAACAAGATTAGAAAAAATCAATGCCTCAAGGGGCGAAATCTTAGACTCTAATTCTAATATTTTGGCAAATAATTTAACTATGTTTGTTTTAAAGATAAGTTTGCAACAGTATTATAATATGCCTGTTGCTACTAGAATTGAGATGATAGACTTTTTATCAAGCACTTTGGATATTGATAAATCAATTATTTTATCTAAGCTTCAAGAGCCTGGTGGATATCTCAAAGATGTTGAGATAGTCGAACTTACTCCGAAGATGTTGTTTAAAATTTCTGAAAAAAAGTTTTATTATCCCGCTCTTTTATGGGCCTATTCTTTTAAGCGTAACTATTTAGTCGACGATTCATATTCGCATTCAATAGGCTATGTTGGGCAAATAAATCAAAGAGAACTTAGAACGTTTTATAATGTTAGTGGGTATGATAATACTTCTACGATTGGAAAGTTGGGTATTGAACAAGTTTATGATAATTATATTAGAGGTCAAGAGGGGTTAATTAAATACAAAGTGGATTCTAAGGAGAGAAGAATAGACGACGGTTCTATTATAAGGAATATGGTACCAGGTAATGATGTTGTACTTAATATTAATAAAGATATTCAAGATCTTGTTAAGAATGCTTTAGGGAAAAGGTATGGTTCTGTTGTGGTATTAAAACCATCAACAGGCGCTGTACTTGCTCTTCACAATTATCCTTATTATTCTATGAAAGATGTTTACAATAAATATAATAAGGAAGATTACTCTTTTTTAAATAAAGCTATTCAATCTGTTTATCCACCAGCATCTATTTTTAAATTGGTTGTTGCTGCTGCTATTCTTGAGGAGAGAGTTATAGATAAAGATCGTAAAATTTATTGTCCTGGATATTTTAAAGTTGGAAATAGAATTTTTCATTGTTGGAAGCCCGGTGGTCATGGTTATGTTAATTTAGAAGAGGCAATTGCACATTCTTCTAATGTTTATTTTTATACACTTGGACTTAAGTATCTTGGGGTTGATAAAATTAGAAAATATGCAAAGGAATTTGGGTTTGGAGAAAAAACAGAAATTGATTTGCCAAATGAAGTATCTGGGCTTCTTCCTAGTCCTGAGTGGAAAGAAAAAACTTTTAATCAGCCTTGGGTAGGAGGAGATACTGTAAATTTTTCAATAGGTCAAGGGTTTTTAAATGCTACTCCTATTCAGATTGTTAATATGGTTGCTATGATTGCAAATGAAGGTGTTATATATAAGCCTAGAATTGTGAATAAAATTTTAAAGGGTGGTACAAGTGAGGTTATTCTTGAGAATAAGCCAGAAATACTAAGAAAGACAAATCTTATTAGTAAGAACACATTTAAGCTTTTAAAAAAATATATGAGAAGTGTTGTAACTTATGGTACAGCAAGATACGCGGTTCTTACTAAAGCTGTTAAAGTTGGAGGCAAAACAGGTACTGGTCAAACCGGTATAGATGGTTTTGAAAATAGCTCTTTTATTGGACTTGCTCCTTATAATGGTTCAGTTGAGAATCAAATTATTGTTTTTAGTTTAGTTGAGGCAAAAAGCAATGTAGATTGGTGGCCTGCAAAATCTACAGATTTAATAATGCAGGGTATTTTCGCAAATCAAAGTTATGAAGATATTCTTAAAGGTTATAGGCCATGGTATATCAGGTAGATTAATGGTTTTTAGAAAAAATTATGATTATTTAGCTTTAATAAGTTTGCTTATAGTTTCTTTTGTTGGTATATTGCTGATTTATTCTAGCGATTATAATATTAGTGGATTGTTAACTAAGAATGAATATATAAAACAAACTTTTTGGGTAATTATTGGATTTTTTATAATTTTTATAGTAGGTAAATATGATTTAAAATTTGTTTATAGCATGGTATATCCTTTATATTTTTTATTAATATTGGCTTTAATTTTTACTGCATTTTTTGGAATGACTATAAACGGAGCAAGGTCTTGGATTGGTATATGGAAGCTTGGAGGACAGCCTTCTGAATTTGGTAAAGTTATTATTATTTTAACCCTTTCAAAATTTTATACTGAAAAAAAAGGTTATAATGAATTTTTTATCTTTACTACTGCATTTTTGTTAATTTTTCCATCGGTAATTCTTATATTATTACAACCTGATTTTGGTACAGCAATAGTATATTTAACTATTTTTATATTTATTTCTTTTTTTGCAGGGATAGATTTACATTACGTTTTAGCATTTGCATTGATAGGGTTTTTTTCTTTTGTTTTTGCAATTTTGCCAGTTTGGTATGAATATAAGGTGAATATGGGCAATGTATTTTATCTTATTTTTTCAAATCCTTTTTATTTTAGAGTAATAATAGGAGTGTTGCTATTAATACTTTTGATTTCTGTTTTAGGATTTTTTATTGCTAAATATGGCTTGAGTATTAAAATAATTTATTTTTATGTATTTTTTGCAAGTTCTATTTTATTGGTTTCAATAGTGTTTTCAAAAATCCTTTCAAAGTTAATGAAGACTTATCAGATTAAACGTTTTTTAGTCTTCTTAGATCCGGCTATTGACGCTAAGGGTGCTGGTTGGAATTTAAATCAGGTTAAAATAGCAATTGGTTCTGGGGGTCTTTTGGGCAAAGGATTTTTAAAGGGGCCTTATACTCATGCTAATTATGTGCCGTCTCAAAGCACAGATTTTATTTTCTCTATTCTTGCTGAAGAGTTTGGGTTTTTAGGTGTTAGTACTATTTTAATATTATTTTTTTTTATTTTTTTAAAATTTTTGATAATAATGAATAAATGTCAAGATAGGTATATGGCTTTGGTAATATCTGGAATTTTGGGGCTTTTATTTTTTCATACTTCTTTTAATGTTGGAATGTCTTTAGGAGTTCTTCCTATTACTGGGATTCCTTTTCCTTTCCTATCTTATGGGGGTTCTTCTACTATTACATTTTTTTTAGCAATGTCTTTTTATTTTAATATTGAATCAATAGTTGCTATGGATTGAGAATTTATTTTTAATTTTTTTGTTTTCTTATCTCTATTTTTTTAGAAAATTTTTTTGTATATTTAAATTTAGTAATTATAAATATTCGAGGTAAGTATTTTTACTTAAAAGTAATAAATGTAAATTTTAATTTTTTAATAAAAATCGAAAGATTAAAGGTATTATTGTGAGCAAAGATTTAGATAAAGCAGATATTCTTTACAGAAAAAGACATTCAATCGCTCATGTTATGGCAGAAGCTGTGCGTGATTTATTTCCAAATACCAAAATTGCAATAGGGCCCCCTATTAAAGATGGGTTTTATTATGATTTTGAATTTAAAAAGCAAATTACAGAAGACTCTCTTTTGGATATAGAAAATAGAATGAGAGAGATTTTAAAGACCGGCAGTTCTTTTGAAAAAAAGATAATAAGCGTAGAGCAGGCTCTTGAAATTTTTAAAGATGAGCCTTACAAGATTGATTTGATTAAAAATTTTGATTTACAAAATGAAATTTCTATTTACAAGAGTCACAATTTTATTGATCTTTGTAGGGGTCCTCATGTTGAGAATATGAATAAAATTGATCCAAAGGCATTTAAGCTTACTGGTATTGCTGGAGCTTATTGGCGAGGTAATGAAAAAAATACAATGCTCACTAGAATTTATGGGACTTTATGGAATAATGAAAAAGATCTAAAATCTTATCTTAATTTGAGAGAGGAAATAAAAAGAAGAGACCATAGAAAGCTTGGAAAAGAGCTTGATTTATTTTCTATTCATGAAGAGATTGGTCCGGGGCTTGTTTTTTTTCATCCCAATGGGGCCAAAATAAGAGCTTTAATAGAAGATTTTTGGAGAGAAGAGCATTATAAAAATGGGTATGATATTCTTTATACTCCTCATGTTGGTAAATCTTGGCTTTGGCAAATTTCTGGTCATTTAGACTTTTATAAGGATAGCATGTTTGAAAAAATAGAAATGGATAAAAGCGATTATTATCTTAAACCCATGAATTGTCCTTTTCATATTGCAATTTACAATACAGGCAAGCATTCTTACAGAGATTTGCCATTTAGATGGGCTGAACTTGGTACTGTATATCGTTATGAAAAGATAGGCGCTTTGCATGGCATGATGAGAGCAAGAGGTTTTACTCAAGATGATGCTCATATTATATGTACTCATTCTCAAGTTCTAGATGAGATTAAAGAAGTGCTTAGGTTTGCTATTTATATGTGGAGTAAATTCGGCTTTAATAACTTAAAGGCGTATCTTTCTACAAAGCCTGACAAGTCTGTTGGAAATGATACTGATTGGGAAATGTCTTTAAAAGTTCTTGAAGAGGCGTTAATTGATTTTGAAGTTCCTTATGAAATTGATGAAGGAGGAGGCGCTTTTTATGGACCTAAAATTGATCTTAAGATAGTCGATTCGCTTGAGAGAGAGTGGCAGATGAGTACAATTCAATTTGATTTTAATCTCCCTGAGAGATTTAATATGACTTATACTGCTGAGGATGGTAAAGAAAAAAGACCATTTATGATTCATAGAGCTTTGTTAGGTTCTATTGAAAGATTTTTTGGAATTCTTGTAGAGCACTATGGTGGAGCGTTTCCTTTATGGTTGTCTCCTGTTCAAGTAGTAATCATTCCTGTTAATAATGCTGTAGAAGATTATGCTATTAATGTTTTTAATAAATTTAAAAATGAAAGGATTAGAATAAAACTTGATAATAGCTCCTCAAGAATGAATGCTAAAATTAGAGAATATCAGACTAAAAAAATACCTTATATGTTTATAATTGGAGAAAGAGAAGCAATAGAAGAGAAAATATCTATTAGAACAAGAACAAATAAGCAAATAAATGGAATTGAACTTGATGAAGCTCTAAAGCTTATTTTATTAAAAATAAGAGATAAGGAGATTTGATAAATTGAATAATTTAATCAAGGTTATTACTCCTAATAAAATAACATTAGCCAGGATTATACTTTCTTTTATTATATTAATTTTATTTTTTTTGGAAAATGTTTTTTCCCCATATTTGTTTTTTGGAATTATTTGGTTTTTAATCATTTTTAATGAATTTACTGACTTTATTGATGGGCACCTTGCAAGAAAATTTGATCTTGTTAGTAATGTGGGTAAAATTTTAGATCCTTATGCGGATGTTTTACAGCATTTAACATATTTTGTTTTTTTCTTTTACAAAGGCATAACCCCTTATTATTTTTTTGTAATATTTATTTATCGTGAAATTTCTATTGGTTTTGTTAGAAATTTAATTATTCAGTTTAATATAGTTCAACAAGCCAATTTTTTGGGAAAATTAAAGTCAATTCTTTATGCTGTTTCTACTTTTGCAAGTCTTTTGTTTTATACTTTAAATCAACTAAGTTTTACAGAGCCGACTCAAAATTTTATTAGCTACATTTTAAATTTTGAATTCAAATTTTTATTTATTGTTCAAACAACGTATGTTTGTGCTGCTTTTTTTGCAATTTTATCATTTTTAGATTATGTATTAATATTCTTTAATGTAAAAAAAATATGAAGACAAATAAGATATTAATTTTGCTATTTTTATTTATAAATCTTTCTTTTATTCAAGCTCAAGTAAATCAAATATTAACAGAAATTAGTCCATTGAGTATTTTAAGCAGAAATGGGAAAGGAAGCGTTTATTTAAAAGTTAGCAAATCTTCTGATTATGTTTTGACTTTAGATAAGAGTTCAAATTCCGATTTTGTTTTTAAAATTTATGATATTTCTAATAAAAAGTACATAACTGATAAAATAAAAAGAAGAGATTTTAAAATAAGATTAGATAAAAATTCTCTTTACGCAATAATATACGTTGGCACTAAAAATGAAAACATAAAGTTTTCGCTTACAGATTTAGATTTTTCAATTTTAAATAGCAATTCCTTGAAAGCTAAAACACCTAAGATTGAAAAAGAAGATTTATTTTTTACTTTAAAAGATTTGCCTGTTTTAAATTTAACCAACAAGCTTAAAAAGCATATATTAAGGATCTATAAAAGCAATATTTATATTGCTTATCAGCTAGAAAATAGCGATGATATTAAAGTTGCTGAGTTTATTGAGAATGTTGGTTGGTTTAATCTTGATTCATCTGTTAATGGAAATATTACTAATATAGTTAATTTTGATTTTTCAATTAATTCAAAAGGAAATTTATATATTGCTTTTGTTACTAAATCGGGCTCTGATTTCGCTAGTGAACTTGTAGTTAAAAAGTTTAATAGTAGAAAATGGATTGATATTAGTCCTGGGTACATAGAAAATTTTGGATCTTTATTAAATATTAGTATTGATTTAAAAGATAGATTGTATTTGACATATTTAAGGGAAATTGAAGGTGAATATAAAATAAATTTAATATCAAATATGGGCTATGGAAGTGTTTGGACTGATGTAATACATTCTTATTTAAGCAAAGGTGATGCTAATGTTAATTCATCAAACATTGGGCTAATATCTGAACCTTTTTTGGGCATTTTTTATAATTATAAGTCAAATAATGAAATTAAATCTGAATTTATTGTAAACAAGGAGAATGCTTGGGTAAATGCAAATATTTCTTCTGTTTATATGGCTAATTTTATTAAAGGTTTTTTTGATTCTAATTTTAATCAAATAATTATGAGTTTTCTTTCTGAGAATAGGCCCATTGTAAGCATTTGTCCTTTGAAAAGCAATAGATGGATTAATATAAGCCCTAATGTTGAAGTGGAAGGTTTAAGTATTGATATTGGGCTTTATAAAAATAATTTGTTTTTAGCTTTTGAAGACAGTAACAATGTGAGATTAATTTATTTTAAAAATAAGAATTGGTATTTTTTAAATAAATTGGAGTATTTTAAGAGTAATGTTACTAGTCCCCAGATTGGAATTTATGGCAATCAAGGGCTTTTAGTTTCTACGTTAAGTACTAATTCCAATGAATTATTTTTTACTTTAGTTTTGCCAATTTAAGTAATTCAAAGTAAGTTCTAGTTTCAAGATTTTCTTTTAAGCCAAATTGATTAATTATATTGATAATTTCTTTTTTTGCTAAATCTATATCATTTTGATTGTTAATTATTTTTTCTATTTCTAAAAAAAATCCAAGATTTTTTATTTCATTTATTTCTATATTTAAATTATTAGTTTGATAAACTAAACTTTTTTTTATCTTTTTGTATAGTTTTTTAAATTTAAGTTCTTTTATAAGGATTAAAAAATTGTTAACATTATCTATTTTAAATTCTACTTCTTTATTAATTTCTATAGCATTGTTATTGTCTAATATTTTCTTTTTAAATGTAACAATTTTTTCTAGGGTATTTAATTTTCTTATTCTTATAATTTTTTTTAGGTTTGAGTAATAGATGTCAGTTTTTATTTCTTCTTTAATAAACTTGAATTTTTTATTTGCTAACTTGATAATTCTTTTCAACTCTTTTGGGGGAATAAATGCTTTTAATTCTATTTCTAACATATATTAAAAATAATGTAATTATGATAATATTTCAATGTTAAAATATTATGCTATATAAGATAGATTTTTAATAATTTAAACAGCTTTTTGTATGATATGTTGAAATTTGAATTTAGCGATAAGTTTTTACTTTTTAGTTATTTTGTTTTAATTATGCTTATAGGTTCTCTTTTATTAATGCTGCCTATTTCTTGGGGGGGTGATGGCAAATTAGCATACATTGATGCTCTTTTTACTGCTGTTTCTGCTGTAAGTATTACAGGGCTTATAACGGTTAAAATAGAAAGTTTTTCTACTTTTGGATTTATTTTGATAATGTTATTAATTCAACTTGGGGGGCTTGGATTTATAAGTATTACTACTTTTTATTTGCTTATACCTAAAAAGAAAATGAATTTAACAGATGCAAGAATAATAAAGCAGTATTCCCTTTCAAATATAGAATATAATCCTATTAGAATTTTAAAAAGTATATTGTTTATAACTTTTTCAATTGAAATGATAGGTTTAATATTGATACTTATTTGTTTTAAACTTAGAGGGGTTGATATTTCATTTCTAGAGGCTTTATTTACAACAATTTCTGCTTTTTGCAATGCGGGTTTTTCCATGCATTCTGAGAGTATTTACGCATGGAAAGATGTTCCTGAGGCTATAGTTGTGGTTTCTATTTTAATAATTTGTGGTGGGCTTGGGTTTATGGTCTATAGAGATGTAAGGAATACTATTAGGAACAAAAAAAAACTATCACTTCATGCCAAAATAGTTTTTTCTTTAAGTTTTGTTTTAATTATATTTGGTGCAATTTTATTTTTTTTTACAGAGATGCACAAATTAAAAGATGGCTATTCCGTGATTACTTTAATATTTAATTCAATTTTTTATTCGATTAGTACCAGGACAGCAGGCTTTAATTATCTTGATAATTCTTTGATAAGTGGAAGAACTCAAATAGTTTCTTTGCCATTTATGTTTATTGGTGGGGCACCCGGTTCAACTGCAGGAGGAATTAAGATTACGACATTTTTTTTAATTATATTAGCTGTTGTTAAAAATCAAAACGGCAATGGATATATTATTGGGTCTTACAAGGTTTCAATAGACAGTATAAGATTTGCGCTTTTATTTTTTGCAAGAGCTATTTTTATTGTAAGTTTTTCTTTTTTTATGCTTCTTTTTTTTGAGGGCGGATCTGGTAATTGGAAAGTTATTGATTTGGGCTATGAAGTATTTTCTGCTTTTGGAACAGTTGGTCTTTCAGTTGGAGTAACTAGGGATTTGTCATTTTGGGGTAAAGTTATTATAATTTTTACTATGTTTGCAGGACGAATAGGGCTTTTTTCAATGGCTGTTTTTGTTTCAAGAAAGTCGCGTTTTGAAGAATTTACAAGGCCAAGGCAAGATATTTTGGTTGGTTGAAGCATATGAAGACATTTGTTATTATTGGGCTTAGTAATTTAGGAATTCACCTACTTGAAGATTTAAGCAGGCTTGATTGTCAAATTATTATCATAGATACATCTAAAGAGCTTGTTGAAGAATATGATGTGATATCTACAGAAAGCTTTGTTATTGAGCAATTTACTAAAAATGCTTTGAAAAAAATAATTCCCGTAGATACAGATGCTGTTGTGATTGACTTTGATGATGATCTTGGCAAAAGTGCTCTTGTAACCCATTATTGCAATCTTTTAGGTTTAAGGGAAATATGTGTTAAGACAGAAAATAGAGATGATGCTGAAATATTAAAAACTCTTGGTGCAACAAAAATTATATTTCCAAGTAAAGATGCTGCAAGAAGATTAACTCCATTATTAGTGTCTCCTAATCTTTCAACTTATAATATTATTGGGTATGATATTATTGTTGCTGAAACTGTTATTCCTAAAGAATATGTTGGTAAAACTCTTTTTGAGGCTGATCTTAGAAGAGAATGTGGGATTACAGTTATTGCTGTTAGGAATTTAAGTAATTCTAGATATGAATTTGTCGATGGCGATTATTTTTTTTTAAAAGATGATAAAATTGTAATTTGTGGGAAACCAGATAGTATTGAAAATTTTACAAACAATAAAGATTTAATTAAAGATTTAATTTCGGTTTCTAAGGAGGATGAAAGTTTAAATAAAGATACTGAGAAAAAATCAAGATTTGTAGGGATTTTTAATTTTATGAAAATTTTTCAAAAAGATCGTAAGGATAATTAGGACTTAATAATGACTAAAATTATTCCTGTAGCAAGTGGCAAAGGTGGCGTTGGAAAAACATCTTTTGTTGCAAATGTTGGATATAAGCTTTCTACTTTAGGTAAAACCGTAATACTTGTTGACCTTGATCTTGGAGGTTCTAATCTACATACGTGTTTGGGTGTTAAAAATAAGGGCGTGGGCATTGGTTCTTTTATTAATAGAAGGGATAAAAGTTTTTCAGATTTAGTATGTAAAACATCTTATGATAAACTTTATCTTATTCCAGGCGATGCTCTTTATACAGGAACAGCAAATCTTCCTTTTTCTGCTAAAAAAAAGATTATAGAAGCCATTCAAAAAGATCTTGTTGCTGATTTTATTTTTTTAGATTTAGGATCTGGAACTTCTTATAATACAATAGATTTTTATTTAGCATCTTATAGCGGTATAATTGTTACAGTACCAGAAACCCCTTCCATACTTAATGCTTATTCTTTTTTAAAGAATGCTCTTTTCCGTCTTTTATATTTAGGCTTTCCACAAAAAAGTCCTGAGCGAGATTATATTGGTAATTTTTTTAAAGATAAGATTGAAGGAACAAAGCTTGGGTTTAAAGATTTGGTTGTTGGGATTGAATTTATTTCTTTGAGTTCTTCTTTGAAGGTTAAGAAGATGATGAATAATTTTTATCCTAGAGTGGTGTTAAATAGAATAGAAACTAGCGAAGAGATTGCCATGTGTGAAAATTTGATTAATGTTGTTAAAAATAATATTAATATACCAATAGAGTTTATAGGATTTGTGCCTTTTGCAAAAAGTTTTAGAGAGGCTATTAATAATAGAGTACCATTTATTGATTTTGAGAAAAATTCAAAATTGAATAAATATTTTGAATTCATAGCTGGCAATTTAATTAAATCTCCTGTTGAAGGGTCTCCTTATATTTACGATGACATATACGATATGATTAAAGATCAAAGTCAATTTATTAGAAAGTAAATAGGTTATAATACTATAAAGGAGCATTTGGTGTATAGAATTAAAAATGAAAATTTAGATTTTAAAATAGATAGTTTAGGAGAATGCAAGCAAAACAATCCTTTGATTGATTTTTATGCTGGCGAGGGTTCTTCACATTTTGTTAATGAAAAAAATAAAATTAAGTTTAGTGTATATAGAAATGAGGATGAGGGAGATAAATATGAAGATGTTCTTTTAGAGAAAGCCGGGCCTAGAGAAAAAATTTATTTTGTACCCAGACACGTTAAAGCTGCTATTACTACTTGTGGTGGGCTTTGTCCCGGCTTTAATGATGTTATTCGTTCTATTGTGAGAACTTTATGGAAAATTTATGGAGTTCGCAATATTTATGGTGTAAAGTTTGGATATCAAGGTCTTCTTCCTGAGTCAAATTCGCCTTTTATTAATCTTAATCCAGATGTTGTTGATGATATTAATAAATTTGGAGGTACAATTCTTGGATCTTCAAGAGGTGGTATTAAGCCTGTGGAAATAGTTGATACTTTGGAGAGAATGAATATTAATATGATTTTTAATATTGGTGGAGATGGTACTCAAAAGGGGTCTCTTCTTATTGCTGAGGAGATAGAAAGAAGAAATTTAAAAATAGCAGTTGTGGGTATTCCTAAAACCGTGGACAATGATTTTATGTTTGTTCAAAAATCTTTTGGATTCGAGACAGCTGTAGAACAATCTGTTGCAGCTGTTGCTGGTGCTCATTTTGAAGCTAATAGCGCTTATAATGGCATTGGGCTTGTTAAAGTTATGGGACGGGATTCTGGCTTTATAGCTGCTCATACCGCGCTTTCTTCTAATGATGTTAATTTTTGTTTAATTCCAGAGCTTGATTTTGACATAGAGGGTCCTAATGGATTTCTTGTGCATCTTGAAAGACGACTTTTAGAAAAAGAAAGCTTAGAAGAAATTCCCCATGCAGTAATATTGATAGCAGAAGGAGCAGGTCAAAAGTATTTTGATCATTTTCCTCGCAAGAAAGATGATTCTGGGAATTTGCTTTATGAAGATATTGGGCTTTATATTAAGGATAAAATTACAGAATATTTTAAAGCAAAAAATATACAATTTACTCTTAAATACATTGATCCTAGCTATATTATTAGAAGTTCGCCTGCTAATGCTAGCGATTCTCTTTATTGTGCTAGACTTGGGTCAAACGCTGTGCATGCTGCAATGTCTGGTAAGACAAAAATGCTAATTAGTTTGTGGAGTACAAAATTTGTGCATATACCGATTAAGATGGCAGTAATCGACAGAAATAAGGTTAATCCAAATGGTTCTTTTTGGAGAGATGTTCTCTCAAGTACGGGACAGCCGATTAGCATGAAGAATTAAATTAATTAAATTTTTTTTATTTGGCAGCATTTCCAGCAATATTTAATATATCCCAGGCTCTTGAGAATGGTGGAGAATATGAGAAGTCCATCATTCCCAATTCTTTTGTTGTAAGTTTTGAATAAATAGCAATTGATAAAGCATGGATTCTTATTACAGCTCCATTTTTTCCTATTGCTTGTGCTCCAAGGATTATTTTGGTATTCTCCTCATAAATTAATTTAATATAAAGATCTTCTTGGCCTGGATAATAATTTGTATGATTTTTATCCTTTACAAAAATTGTTTTATATTTTATTTGAAGCTTTTGTGCATCTTTTTCTGTAAGCCCTGTTCTTGCAGCTTCTAAAGATAGTATTTTAATTGAAGCTGAGCCCAATGTTCCTCTAAATGGAACACGATTTCCAGCTAAATTTTCACCGACGATTCTTCCAAATTTGTTGGCCGTTGTTGCCAGGGGAATGTATTCATTTTTTTTGCTTACTATATTATAAATAGTTGCACAATCTCCTGCAGAAAAAATATTTTTTATGCTAGTTTCGCCATATTCATTTACAATTATTGCTCCATTTGTAGTAGTCTTAAGCTGATTTTCTAAAAATCCAGTAGCAGGTTTTATTCCAGTAGCAAGTATAACAACATCAGCCTGATAAGTGTTTTTGTTTGTTATTACTCCTTCTACCTTTTTTTCTCCCATTAAACTTTTTACAAACTCGCTTGTATGAAGATCAACTCCTTTTTGTATTAGCTCTTCTTCCATTATTTTAACTATTTCTTCGTCAAAGGAATCTGTTAGTATGTGGTTGTCTAGTTGAATTAATCTTACATTTTTTCTTTTATTTTTTGCTGCTTCTATCATTTCAATTCCAATATATCCAGCACCAATTATTACTATATTTTTAATCTCTTCTTTGTCCATTAAATTTTTTATTTTTTGACCGTCTTCTAAATTTCTCAGTGTATAAAAATTTTCTAGATTGATATTATTGATTGCTGGGATAATAGGTTTTGCACCAGTTGCTATCATGAGTTTGTCGTAAGTATTGTTGAAAATGCTTTTTGTTTTTTGATTTTTTATTACAATTGCATTGCTTTCTGCATTGACTTTGATAACTTCGTGGTTAGTTTTAATAGAGATTCCAGTTTTTTCAAATTCTTCTTGTGTTTTTGAGATCATTGTATTTGGATTGTCAAAAAATCCTCCTATAAAGTAGGGTAGGCCACAAGCTCCAAAAGATACAATATTTGTTTTTTCATATATAGTAATGTCTAGTTTTTTGTTTAAGCGTTTTGCTTTGGCTGCTGCACTAGTTCCTGCTGCTGTGCCCCCAATAATTATTATTTTCATAATTGTTTTTCCATTTATTTATTTATTAACTCTTTTTTGTTGTATATATTTGGGTTGAGTTGCTTAAGCCTTTTAGCAGATATAACCCCGGCAAGCATTGAACCGCTTACATTAAGAGCTGTTCTTCCCATGTCAATTAAAGGTTCAACAGATATTACAAGTCCTACCAAGCCTACTGGAAAGTTCATTGCTGAGAGCACCATTAGTGAAGCTGTTGTTGCACCCCCGCCAGCTCCAGCAGCTCCAAATGAAGTTATTATTATTAATCCAAGAAGTGTGAGTATAAATAAAGTATCTGTAGGGTTTATTCCTTGAGTTGGTGCTATCATTATGGCAAGCATAGCGGGGTGAATTGCTGCGCAACCATTTTGCCCAATTGATGTTCCAAAGGAGCTTGATAAGTTTGCTATTCCTTCGCTTACTCCTAGGTTTTTAGTTTGAATTTCTATATTAATAGGTATAGCTGCAGCACTAGATCTAGATATGAATGCAAATGTTAGTGCTGGAAATATTTTTTTTATAAAAGTAATTGGGTTTAATTTGTTTATTGCAATTAATGTCATATGCATAAGAAATGTAAGGCCTATGGCAATGTAGGAAGCAATTACAAATTCTCCAAGTTTTATTATGCTTTTAATTTCGCTGGTTGCTGTAATTTTTGTTATTAAAGCTAATATAGCATAAGGTGTTAGCTTTAAAATTAAAGTTACTATTCCTAATATTGTGTCTTGAAGCGTTAATATTATTTTTTTAAAAAATTCTATTGATTCTGGTTTTTTGATAGATGTTTTAAGGGCAGCTATTCCTATGATAGCTGACAAGATCACAACTCCAATTGTTGAGCTTTTTCTAAGTCCGGCCATATCTTCAAATATATTCTGTGGAATAAGCTCTGCGATTTTTTTTGTAATTGGTGTTTGATTTAATATTTCAAGGCCTTTTTGTAATGTTTCACCTTGTAAAATTTCGCTCGCTTCTGCTTGCAGTCCTTCAGCTGTTAATCCTAATATTAAAGCAGTGAAAATGCCAATTACAGCAGCAATGCTTGCTGTAAATACTAGTACTAATATTACAAATAAGCTCATTTTCCCAACATCTTTACTGTTGGTTAATTTTATTATTGCAGATATTATTGATGTTATTATTAAAGGGGTTACAATCATTTTAAGAAGTCTTACGTATCCATCACCCAAAATATTTATCCAATTGACAGTTTCGTTTGTTATAGATGAATTTGTGCCATAAAAATATTGGATAGTCATTCCAAATGCTATTCCTAGCCCTAACGATATAAACACTCTTTTTGTAAAAGAAACATTTTTTCTTTTACAAAGATAAATTATGCTTATTAGAATAAACATAGCCACAATATTGATCAATGTATATAATATACTTACCTTATCCATTCTTACCTCTTGTATAAGCTTAGTGCATTCTTTTTTAAACTTAAGGGTATATATTTAAAATTTAAAATTAATTAATCTTGTTTTAATATTTTTTTAGAATAAGATTCTATTATTTCATCTTCAGAGGTGTCATTTTTTAAAATTTGATTAGCAAGAATTTTTCCCAGTTGAACCCCTTCTTGGTCGAATGAGTTTATATTTAATAAAAATCCTTCAAACATTACTTTATTTTCATAATGGGAGAGTATTGACCCTACTGTATAAGGTGTTAATTCTTTTGAATATATTAATGCAGAAGGTCTCTCACCTTTAAAATTTTTATTTTTATTGCTATTTTCTTTTCCTTTTGAAAATGCTATTATTTGGGCTATTAAATTTGCTTTTAGTTTATCATTACTTGAGCTATTATCAAATATTACATCTTCTTTAAGTTGTGTTTCACTAAAGCCTATGAAATCCATTGGAACTATATCTGTTCCTTGATGAAGCATTTGAAAGAATGAGTGTTGAACATCTGTTCCAATGCCCCCCCAAATTATTCTTACAGTCTTATAGTTTATTGTTTCGTTAAATCTGTTTACACTTTTTCCATTGCTTTCCATTTCAAGCTGTTGTAAGTGAAGATAAAAATTTTCCATTGCCTTAGAATAAGCAATGATGCAGTTGCTACTGTAGTTGAGAACATTTCTTTCGTATATACTAATTAGTGCTGCTAATAGAGGTGCATTATCTTTTACGTTTTTATTTAATGATTTTTTATCAGTTTTATTGGCCCCTTTTATAATTTCTTTTACAATTTTTTCTGTAAAGCAAAGAGTAAGTAGCGTAAGCCCAACTGATGATGTTGGAGAAAATCTTCCACCTATTGAATCGTGCATGAAGAAATGTTTAAGATATCCTTTTTCCTCTAGTGCTAACATGCTATTCTTTAGTGTTATGATGGCTATTTGTTTTTTATATTCTTTTATGCCATTTAATTTTAATTTGTTTATTAAAAATTGCATATTAGCTTTGGTTTCTAATGTGTTTCCACTTTTTGAGACAATAATAAAAAGCGTTTCATCAACATTAATGCTATTTAACACTTCTTCTGATTCGTCTGGATCAATGTTTGAAATAAAATAGCCATTCATTAAAGCCAGATTGTGTTTTTTTGCATAATTTTTTATTGAGCTATAAAGCGCTTTAGGTCCTAGGCTGGATCCACCAATTCCTATTTGAACTACATTTTTAAACTTTTTACCATTTGCACTTTTAATATTTCCAGAATGGATTTGCTTTGCAAAATTATATATTTTTTCAAGTTCTGATTGGAAAAATTCCCCCATATTTTCTTTATTGTCTTCTATTACGTCCTTACCAATTTGTCCTCTTGTAAGGTGATGTAGGACTTTTCTATTTTCACTAATATTGACTCTTTTCCCATCAAGTACTTCTTTATATTTTTCTATTAAATTTGCTTCATCGCTTAAATTTTGAAAAATTTTAAGGTGGTTTTCATTAATTTGCTTTGAAGCATAATTGTAATGCACCTTATCTCCTTCTAGTGTAATGTCGTACTCTTTTATTCTTTTTTCAGTTAATGCGGTTTTTAGCATTTCTGGAGCAATTCCTTCAAGAACTTTGAAATTTTCAAGTTCATTAAGATTTTTGTAATTTATCATAAACACACCCCTTTTCTATGGTTTAAATTTTTCTATTTTTTCTTTTCCATATGTTTTTAATTTTTAAGATAATAAATTTAAGGAATCTTATTATTAAATTACTTTCAGAATAAATTTTTAAGTAGGCTTCACCTTCGTTTGCTTCACTTTTTGTAAATGATTTTCTGACATTATTTTCATCAAGCTCAATTTCAAGTAAAGTTTTTTTGTTTTCAATTGAGATTACCTTTACCTCAGCTTCTTTATATCCGATTTCTTTTAAGGCTTGATATCTTCTAAATCCCGCTATTAAATTTTTATTTTTATCTATTATTATTGGATAAATTAATCCATGCTTTATAATACTGTTTTTAAGAGTTTCAATGTCTCCTACATTTTTTCTAATTCTTTTTTTTATTTTTATTTGATCTATATCTATTAACATATTGTTTTAATCCAATTGGATATCTTCTCCGTTGACGTCTTTATTGTTAATTTTCTTATTTTCATTGTTGTGTAAATCTAATTCTTTTTTGTCTTGTTCTTCTGTTTTTCTTTCATTAACAATGACTTCGTCTTTAATTTCTTTGGTGTTTTTAATAAACATTTCTTCTTTGTTATCGTTGTTAATGTTTGTTGGACCTTGTTGTAAATTTTTATTTTCTATTCCATTTAAGGGTTCTTGAATGTTAATTTCTATTTCATCTTTATTTTTATTATTATTATTTAGGCTTTCAAGATTATTATTATTTAGGCTTTCAAGATTATTATTATTATTTAGGTTTTCAAGATTATTATTATTATTTAGGTTTTCAAGATTATTATTATTATTTAGGTTTTCAAGATTATTATTATTATTTAGGTTTTCAAGATTATTATTATTTAGGTTTTCAAGATTATTATTATTTAGGTTTTCAAGATTATTATCAAGATATTCAAATTCTGGAGTGTCAAAATTAATTTCATTGTTGTTAATCTCATCAATTCCATATATATTAAATTCCATTGTATTTTTAAATTCCAATTTATTTTCATAATATTTTGATTTTTCAATTGGTTGGGTGCCAGAAATAAATAGTTCATTTATTATTTTCTCCTCAGCAATTTCTTCTGGTAATAGTCCTGTTTCTGCTTGTACGGGGATACTAATTATTCCTGAAGGTTTTACAAAAACTTTTTTAGGTAGGTTTTTGTGATATTCTGCCATGAATTCTCCCCAACTAGGCCCCGCCAATCCTGTTCCTGTTCCAGATATTCCTAGTGAATATCCTTTTTTGTCAAATCCAACCCAAAATGCTGTTGTTATATAAGGGGAGTATCCTATTGCCCATCCGTCTGCCCAATTTTGGGTTGTTCCTGATTTTCCAGCAATGTCAGATTTAAAATTTTTGAGATTTGTATATCTTTGATTTGCTAAGGTTCCGTATTGAATTGTTGATTTCATCATATCTGTAATGATATAAGCAGTTTGAGGAGACACTATTTGAGTTTGATGTTCTTTATTTTTTATTTTAGCTAATATGTTTGCTTCTTCATTTGTTATTATTCTTCCAGTTCTGTCCTCAATGTATCTTATTCCATAAGGTTCAATTTCGTTACCACTATTTCCTAAAATTGCAAAGGCTCTTGCCATTTGGATTGGAGAAACTGATATTACACCGAGTGCTAGTGGGTAAACTTTTGGGAATGTTTTTTCTATTTCTTTTGGATCTTTTATTCCTAGTAGTTTTGAGGAGTAGCTAATCGCAGAGTCAAAACCTAGTTTGTCTAATATTCTCAATGATGGAATATTTAAAGACAAAGCTAATGCTTGTCGTGTTAAAACGTTACCTCGCCATTTGCCACCATAATTTTCTGGAGCATAAACTTCTCCGTTTTTATTTAGAAATGCTACCGGGGAGTCTGAAAACATCGTGGCAGCTGTTATTTTTTTTAGATCTATTGCGGCTGCAAAATATAATGTTTTAAATGCACTTCCAGGTTGAACTTTTGCTTGTGTGGCTCGATTAAATTCATTGTCTTTAGCATGGCCACTTCCTCCAACCATTGCTCTTATTGCTCCGCTTGTTGTGTCTATTGCTATCATTGCTCCTTCAGGCTGTGCAATGAGTTTTGGTGTTAATTTATTTTTAATAATATATTCTTTTGTTGCCTTATCTATTTTATCAATTCCAAGTATTGCCCCAAAGCTTGCAATTAGATCAATATTGTCTTCGTAAAATTTTCTTTTTCTTAATTTTTTATATTGCCTTCCATTTATTCTTAAATTTTTAATTCCTAATAAATCTGATATTGCATCTACTACAGGGACAATTTCTGAATTAATAATTATTGTTTCAGATGATCTATTTAAATTGTGCATTGTTCTTGCTTTAGTAATCATATCGTTTGTAACTTTATCTGCATATTTTTGTGCTTCAAGGTCAAGAGTTGAGTATATTGAGTATCCGTCTTTATATATATTTGCGCCATCTGGTAAATATTTTAGTATTTTTTGTCTTATGTATTCAGAGAAATAAGGGGCCTGGTCTTTTTTGTTTGAAACTGCAGATGTATCAGCCATTCTAGTCCAATCATAATTTTGCCAATATTCATTAAATTCTTTTTCGGCAATTTCGGCTTTTACTATTCCATTTGATACAACCTGGTTTAAAACCGCACGCTGTATTTTTTTTGAAAATTCTGGATTGTAAAGAGGAGAATAAAGTTTTGCATTTGGGAGTTGGATTATCATCATCACGGATTCTGCTGTATTGATTTTATTTACGCTTTTGCCAAAAAAGAATTTTGATGCTGCAACTATTCCATAGTTGCCGTTTCCAAAATAAACTTTATTAAGGTACTTTTCTAGTATTTCGTATTTTGAGAGTTTTTTTTCAAGTTGAATTGCCCACCATATTTCATGTAATTTTCTCAAAATAGATCTTCTTGCTTGATTTGTGTAGAGAAGCTTTGCAAGTTGTTGGGTTAGTGTGCTGCCTCCTGAAAAATATCTACCAAGAATAATATTAAATGCGGCTCTAAATATTCCTATCAAGGAAAAACCTCGATGAGAAAAAAAACCAATATCTTCTCGTATTAAGAGTGTATTAATTAGATTGTCAGGCATTTTTCTCAAAGGCATTAATTCTCTATTCTCATCAGATATAAATTGAGTTATTTGTTTTCCATTGATATCTAAAAGCCTTGAAGGAATTGCTGGGTTTACATATCCGAAATTTTTATCTTTTTGTATGTTTATAGTCTTAGATATTGCTAATGACACTGCGATAATAGAAAAACTAACTGTGAAACATGTTAAATAAATAAGTAGTTTATGCTTATTTATTTTTTTCAAATTAATCCTATTTAATTTCATACTTTTTACTAAAGTATACTATAAGTGTATAAGAATTAATAATATTATAAGTTGATTGTTATAGTGTAAAATTACTGTTATAATTTTACACTATGTAAACATCATTTTTAATTTTATTAATTAAACAAATGCTGTATGTTGTAAGTTATAAGAGTTGGGTGATGTTATGTTTTGATTTTAAGAGTAGATTTATTGATTGTTGATTAAGTTTGTTTATAATTTTATTGGTTTAAAGCTATTTAAAGCAGTTTTAAACTCCGTTTAGTATTTTTATTTTTTATATTAAAAAAAAGGAGAAAGGAGAGGTTTATGCTTTTATCTAGAAAAATAAGAGATTATGGAGCTAAGTATAGGGGCAAAGAAATTAAAATGAGTACAGAGATAAATAGTTTTTTAAATCTTCGCAATACTATTGAGATGAAGATAGGTGTTTATTCTGCGCTTGGAGTAATTTATTCTATTTCTATGGATTCTCTTAAGCTTATTTTTCAAGAAGATACTGTATTGCCCGCTTTGGCTAAAAATAAAAATTTAGGCTCTATTCAACTTAAGAAAAATTCAGATTCCAAGAATAGCGCGGCTTTTTTTCCCTTTTTGTCTGTAAAACTGTTAAGCGCCTCTGCTTATTCTTCTCAAGATAAAGAATACAATTTATTAACGTTGGAATTTTTATCTCCTGTGCCAGAAGAGATTGCTATTAAGGTTGGAAAACTTCTTGATTTAAAACTTGGGCAAAATCAAAGAATTCATGAGAGAATTATTGTTGATAAAGACTCTATTAGAAAGTTAAAAATCGACTCTGATAAAGCTTTTATCAAGTTTAATGGATTAAAACATAAATGCTTAATAAAAGATTTATCTTATGGGGGTGCTTTAATAATTTCTTATTTTGATTATGGGAATGTCAAAGATGATTCAATTGATTTGATTTTTAGTTTTGAATTTATGGATAAAGAGATTTTTATTGAGGGTAAATCAAAAAGTTTAAGTGTTATTCAGACGCCCAATGGAAAGGTTTTTGCGCTTGGTATTGCTTTTGATGAGGACAAAATACCCCTTGAATATACTATGCTAATCCATGATTATTTTAATTAGTCAAAAGATTGAATTTCTTATTTTTGTAATAACTTGGGTTAAGTTTGTTTGATTGGTAATTTACTGGTTTGTTAAGGTTGTGTGGGGAAGAAGTTTGTTGTACTATGTTTTAGACGATTTAAATTCTTAAAAGAATAATTTAGCTTTATTTTTATTTAATAAATCTATTTGAACTAGCTTTTTTGATTCTATTGTTTATCGAGTATCCAAGTTCTTCGTCTTTTAAGAATTCACTAAGGATTTGTTTATAGTTGTTCTCAGAATTGACTAACTCTTTGTAAAGATTTTGTGCATATTCTTCAAGAGTATTAAATACCGTAATATTTTTTTTATCCCACAAAAAGTTAAATAAATAGGATTTTAGAGTAGGTTTTGTGATAAGTATTTTTGTATCTTTGTTTAAATATCTTCTTATGTTGTCTTGACTTTTAAATAAATAGACAGGAATTTTTGGTTTGTAATGTTCTATTACGTTGCCGGGTGATTTTTCTAATTCTATTTTTGTTTGTGCATAATTTACTGTATATTTTCCTTTTAGCTCTTTTTCTATCATGTTTTTTGTTATTGCGCCCGGTCTTAATATTAGCACATTATCTTTTGGGTCAAATCCAATTACAGTTGATTCGATTCCAATGTTAAAGTCTTTGCTTTTTTCTGTCTTTATTATTCCCTTTACAAGTCCATTTAATTCTTTTAAGGCCATTTCAAAGTTTGTTGAGCTAGGTCTTTTTGATATATTTGCAGATGGCGCTACTATGGGGACTTTAGATGTTTTGATTAAGTTTAAAGCTATTTTATTTGCAGGAATTCTTATTGCCACTGTGTCTAAGTTTCCACTTACAAATCTGGATATCTTTACAGATTTTTTAAGAACATAAGTTAAAGGGCCTGGACTAAATCTTTTAATTAGCATTAGTGCACTTTTGGGAATATATTCGGATAATTCTTTTATTTTTTTTACTGTGTCGACGTGTACTATCAAAGGATTGTTAATAGGTCTTTTTTTTACTAAAAAAATCATTTTTACAGCATCTTCATTGTAAGCATTCGCGCCAATTCCGTAAACGGTTTCTGTTGGGAACACAACAAGCTCTCCTGTTTTGATAAGCTTTGCTGCTTTTTGTATTTGATTGCTGGTGATTATTTCTGTTGATATCATTTTTTAGACTTTTTTCTTTTTATAATTAAATCAAAAAAAATGCAAATAAGCAATTTGTGAGTTCAATTGTTTATTGAAATATGTTTTTATATTATAATGAACATTATGAGAAATTTAATTGATGCCATCTTAAGAGATAATAGAAGCTTTATTTTTCTGTTTATATTTTTTTTTGTTACTTCTTATATAAATTCCGCTACAGTAGGTCTTGCTTCATGGTATGGCGAAGCTTTTCATGGTAAAACTACTGCTAATGGCGAAAAATTTGATATGATGGCTCTTACTGCTGCTCACAAAGAATTACCTTTTAACACTGCTGTAAAGGTTACAAATCTTTTAAATAATAGATCAGTTGTTGTAAGAATTAACGATAGAGGTCCTTTTAGGAAAGATAGAATAATCGATTTATCAAAACATGCCGCTGAGAAGCTTGATTTTTTAGGAATAGGGGTTGCTCCTGTAAAAATCGAAGTCATTGAAAGTGTAAATGAAAAAAGACCTTCTGTATCAAAATCTGGTGATTTTAAAAAAGCATTTAATACTCCTGAGATTGAAGAAGAAGAGAAAACTAGGCAATCAGAGAAGAATATTTCTATTGATAAATCTCCAAATTTGTCAGTCGATTATTCAATTTCTGCTGACAAAGAAATAGATTTTTATATACAAGTTGGATCTTATAGAAAAAAAGATTATGCTAATAGAGCTTATCGAATATTGAAAAAAGCAGGTCTTTTTGTTGTGGTAAATTCTCATGGGCCGTTTTATACTGTTTTTATTCCTACGAGTGCTGATAATGTTCAAAGAAATATAGAGTTGATTAAATCTGCTGGATATAAAGATACTTTAGTAAGAAAGACCAGGGTTCCAGGCGAGAGTCTTGTTATGGATTAATTTTTAAATTTTTTTATAAAAATTGTTTATCTACTTTTTAAAATTTTACGATGACATTTATTGTCAATTCTTTTATAGTGGTTTTTTATTCTAAAAATTGCAATGTTTTTTAAAAAAAATTTAAATCTATTAAGCAACTGTTTTGTTTTGATTAAAGTTCTATTTTATTATTATATAGTTATTTTATGAAGTTTTTATTTGATATTCCTCTTCCAATTATGATTTTGGCCCCAATGGAGGATGTTACCGATACTGTTTTTAGAAATTTAATTCACTTAATAGGATCTGGAGAAGGAGAGCCCCATATTTATTTTACTGAATTTATTTCTGCAAAAGGAATTTTAAATGGTTCAAAACAATCTATTCAGCATATTTTTTTAAAGCCCAATGAACTTAATCGGCCTTTAATTGCTCAAATTTGGGGCAATATTCCCGAGCAATTTTATAGAGCAATAGAAATATTAGGAGGCAAGGGGTTTTGGGGGATTGATATTAATATGGGTTGTCCTAAGAGTAAGATAATTAAAAAAGGAGTTTGTTCAGCTTTAATTAATAATAAATCTTTGGCTAAAGAAATAATCCTAGCAAGCAAAGAAGCTTGCGCGAGATTTAATTTACCCCTTAGTGTTAAAACCAGGCATGGATTTTTATATCCAGAAGTTGATGATTGGCTAGGCTTTTTGTTGGGCTTTGGAATTGATATGTTAACGGTTCATCCAAGACTTGCCGTTAATCAGAGCGAAGGTCCTGTTAATTTTGATATTTTTTATAAACTTGTTAAATTGCGAAATGATATTAGTCCTTCTACTCTGATTATTGGCAATGGGGATGTTTTGAGTCTCAAGGATGCTAGATATTATGTTGATAAATATTTAATTGATGGAATTATGTTTGGTCGTGGAATTTTTAAGAATTTAAATTTATTCAAATTCTCTTCAAAACACTTTTTGGATAGTAATTTAAATTTTAGGTTAAATATATTAAAATTCCATATAAAGGATTTTCATGCTACTTGGGAGCTTGGAAAAGATTTTAATAAACTTAAAAAATATTTTAAGATATATTTTACTGAGAAGGAAAAACAGAGTAAGTATTTCTCAAATCTTATAAATTCAAAAACTTATGAAGAGCTTTTTGAAAATTTAAACGTTATTGATATGGTAGGAGATTTAAAACAATGAATTGTATATCTCTTGAAAAATATGATTCTAAGGCATTTGAAGATGAAATTTATAGCAAGTGGCTTAAAAATAATGTTTTTTTTCCAGACAATTCTTTATTTAAAAAATTTAGTATGGTTGCGCCTCCTCCTAATGTTACTGGTATATTGCACATGGGGCACGCTCTTAATTTTGTTTTACAAGATGTTCTTGTAAGGTATAAAAGAATGAAAAAACACAATACTTTGTGGCTTTTTGGAACAGATCATGCAGGAATAGCAACACAGGCTGTTTTTGAAAGACATCTTAAAAATATTGGTAAAAGTAAGGATGATTTTGAAAGAGAAGAGCTTGTTCGAGAAATTTTTAAATTAAAAGATAAGCATAGAAGCATAATTGTTAATCAGATAAAAAAACTTGGGGCGTCTTATGATCACTCAAGAGAAAGGTTTACTCTTGATGAGAGTCTTTGCAAGGCTGTTAACAGGGTTTTTAAGGATTTATATTCTAAGGGCTTGATTTATAGGGGTGAGTATCTTGTTAATCTTGATCCTGGATCTGGCAGTGTTGTTAGTGATGAAGAGATTGAATACAAAGAAATTGATGGTAAAATTTATTTTGTTAAATATTTTATTGATGATTCTTCTTTTATTGAGATTGCAACAACTAGACCCGAGACGATGTTTGGGGATACTGCTATTGCTGTTAATCCCAATGATGAGAGATATAAGTCTTTAGTTGGCAAAGATGTTACTATTCCTTTGACAACTAAAAAAATAAAAATTATTGCAGATTTTTATGTTGACAGTACCTTTGGTACTGGGGCTTTAAAAGTTACTCCTGCACATGATCCTAATGATTTTGAAATTTCAAAAAGACATAATATTCCTAAGGTTAATATTTTAACTCAAGATGGGAAACTTAATAAAAATGTTCCTTTACAGTATCAAGGATTAAGGATAAAGGATGCAAGATCTAAAATAGAGATAGAATTAATGGAAAAAGGATTTTTACAATGTGTTAAAAAACATAGACAACAGGTTGGTCATTGTTATCGATCGGGTGAGGTTATTGAACCTTATTTGTCTACTCAGTGGTTTGTGAGTATGAAGCCCTTAGCAGACAAAGCGTTAAAGGCTTTAGAGAATGGTGAATTAAAATTTTATCCTAAAAAGTGGGAAAATACATATAAATATTGGTTATCAAATATTAGAGATTGGTGTATATCAAGGCAGCTTGTTTGGGGACATAGAATACCAGCTTGGTACAATATTGATACATCTGAGATTGTTGTTAGTGATACTGATCCTTCTTTAGATGAAAAGAATAAGGGCAAGAGGTTTATTCAAGATCCAGATGTTCTTGATACTTGGTTTTCTTCTTGGCTATGGCCTTTTTCTTCGCTTGGATGGCCTGATGATGCTGTTGATTTTAAAAATTATTATCCAACAAATACCTTGATTACAGCTTACGATATAATATTTTTTTGGGTTGCAAGAATGGTAATGGCGGGATTAGAATTTACAGGGCAAATTCCTTTTAAAGATGTTTATATTACCCCTCTTTTGCGTGATAAACAAGGTAAAAAAATGTCAAAGTCTTTAGGCAATGGAATAGATCCTCTTGACATTATTCATAAGTATGGAAGTGATTCTTTGAGATTTACTTTATCTTTTTTATCTGTTCAAGGTCAAGATTTAAATATTGATGCTAAAGATTTTATGCTTGGAGCTAAATTTGCAAACAAAGTTTTTAATGCTTCTAAATTTATTCTTTTAAATTTAAAAAATAGAGAAATAGTAAATGATTTGAAATTTAATGACATTGACAAATGGTTGCTTACAAGCTTAAATTCAACCATTCTTGGCGTAGAGTCTTCTTTTTCAAATTATAAATACAATGAAGCTTCAAAATTTGTTTACGAGTTTTTTTGGAATGATTTTTGTGATTGGTATATTGAAATTAGTAAAATTGATTTGAATAGTGAAAATGTTGATATTCAGAATATGGCTGTTTCTAAGTTGTTATTTTTTCTTAAAAAAGCATTGTTAATTTTACATCCGTTCATTCCTTTTGTTACAGAAAAAATTTTTTCTGAATTTTCAGAAAAAGGAGATATTTTAGCCTTAAGTGAATATCCAAGTTTTGATATTGCTAACAATTTTCAAGAAGAATTTGAAAGTTTTAAAGTATTTAAAACTTTTATTGTGGCTGTTAGAACACTTAAGAGTGAATTTAATATATCTTCTAGTGTTGAGATCGATGTTGCTTTGAAGTTTGATGCTGACTTTAAATATGAGAGATACTTTAGGGCCAATGAAAGCATTGCAAAAAAGATGATTAATTTTAAAAATATATTTTATAATGAAAATTATGATGATATGCTTGGTGTGCCTGCAGTTGGTTTTGAAATTTATGCAGATGTTAGGTCATTAATAAATAAAACTAAGGAGTTAATAAGGCTTAAAAAGCAGCTTGAAAAGTATAAAATGCTTAAGATTTCTGTTTCAAAGAAACTTGAAAATGAAAATTTTTTAATGAATGCTCCTAAAGAAATTATTGAATCTGAAAAATTAAAATTTGTAGAATTTTCTTCTTTAATTGATAAGATAAATAGGTATATTATTAATTTAAAAAATCTGTAAAAAAGGTGAAAAATTATTATGTAATTAATTTATTGGGCTAGCCTTTAGCTTTAAGCAAAAAGGTGTGCTTCCTGTTAATAGCATTTGCACTCCTAATTGTTTATGTAATTAATTTATTGGGCTAGCTTTTAACTTTAAGCAAAAGTTATGCTTTTTGTTAATAGCTATTTTGCATTCCTAATTGTTAGGGAATGTTTGAGGGGATAAAAAGTTTGAATCTTGTAGTTTTATGAAGCTGTTTATTATTGTTGATACATCTTCTTCTTTGATATAAATTGATGGAAACGTTTTTCTTCGACTAAAGAGAAAATCAAAATCAAGAATTAAATAAATTTGATTACCTTTTCGAGTTGTGCTCAGCTTTAATTCAAAATCATCATCGTCTTTGTATCGTCTATTGGGATTTTCTTTAATCATTTTTGCGCCCAATAATATGATTTCATTTTCTTTAATGCTTTTTGGTCTCTCATCAAATAAGCTTAAACTTCTGATTATATTGCTAGTATTTAAAAGATTGAAAAAACTAAAATTTCTTCTATATCCGTTTTCTTTTAGGATAAGTTTAACTTTTGAATCATAATCTTTAATGTATGATCCCTTATGTTCAATTTCAATAATACCCTCAAGGCTCGCATTACTTAGGACTTCAGAATATTTTTCTTTTTTTATTGATATATCTTTTATAAAAAACAAATCCTTGATTGTGTCTTTTGCAAAGATATAATTATTAGATATTAAAAATAGTAAAACTATAGCAAATACTTTTTTTGACATTAAATTTCTCCTTTTTGCTATCTTATAGTGTATCATATTTGTTGAATATTTTTGTATTAGGTTTTTGTCTAAAATTTTGATTTTTGTCTAAGGCATTAAAAAAGTAATTTTTTAGTTTTTTGAGCCCTTATCATATGCCTTTTATTTCCAAATCCTTTTTCTATATGGATGTATTTGAAATTAGCAAGCTTTAAGCCATCTTTTACGATTCGCGCAGAGGAAAATGTTGAAAGTTTGCATTCTGGGCTGCTTTTTTTAGCAATTAAATTAAATATTTCATTGTTCCACATTTCAGGGTTTTTTTTAGGATTAAATCCATCTAAAAACCAGTATTCGACATTTTTTGGAATTTCTTTAATTTTTATTTTAGCGCTTCCAATTAAAATTTTTAAATTAACATTTTCTGTTATTTTTAGTTTTAAATTTTTTTTTGGAATTTTAGGATAACGTTTTAACAATAATTTGAAATAAGGGATCTCTTTAGTGAAGAACTTTGAAATTTGCATTATTGTGTGTTTTTTAAGTGGAAATTTTTCTATAGAATAATAATTAATCTTTGAGGTTATGTTGTTCTCTTTTATGAATTTTAAAAGACATATAAAGTTTAATCCTGTTCCAAACCCCAACTCTGCTATTAAAAAATTTTCTTTTGTTTTTAATTCTAAATCCAGATTGCAACCTTTAATAAATGTATAAAAACTTTCTTCAATTCCATACTTTGGACTGTAATATATGTCATCGAATTTGCTTGAATATATGGTTTTCTCTTTAAAAATTAGATTTCTCATTTAAGTTCACTTTTTCAAGCTTACAGCACTCTGTAAGCTTGAAATTTTTAATTTGATTGATCAGAATAATAAGTTTCTATGATAAGCTTGCAATCTTAATTCAAGGCCGCAAGTCTTAATAAAAATTTTGATTTATAAGTATTTGTAAATTTTAATAATTTTTCTTTTAAAAATACAAAACTTTGTACCATTTTTACTTTCTTTTTAAGTCGCAGTCATTTTTTTATTCATACTAAAACCCTATTTTCAGTAATTTTTATGATACATTTTTTTATTAAGCTTAAAGCTAAGTGGCTAAACTTAGCTTCTTACTCTTCTATTATTGCAACTATTTCTTTTGCTTTTAGTATTAAATGTTCTCTATTTTCAATTTTTACAGCAGCTCCTGCATATTTTTCATAAAGTACAGTATCGCCAACTTTTACAGTGATCTCTTCTTTCTTAGAGCCGATGGCTATAACTGTTCCAATATTTGTTTTTTCTTTTGCATTTTCTGGTATGTAAAGCCCTGAGATTGTTTTACTCTCAGCTTCTTTGATTTTTATTAAAACTCTATCAGCTAAAGGCTTAATATTTTTCATTTCAAACATCTCCTTATGTTAATAATATTAAATATACGAAAAAATTGAGAGTTGAGTCAATATATTTATATAGTGCTTGAAAATTAAATTAATTTTCAAGATAATTTTCTTATTAGAATATCAATTTTAGGCAGGGTAATAGTTTGATAACTGTAAATAATTTGGAAGTTGCATTTGGAGAGAGAGTTTTATTCAAAGATGTAAATATTAAATTTTCTTCTGGAAATTGTTATGGAATAATTGGTGCTAATGGGGCAGGAAAAAGCACTTTTTTAAAAGTACTAGGTGGAATGATTGAATCTACTAAGGGTGAAATATTTATTCCTAAAAATCAAAGAGTAGCGGCTCTTGAGCAAGATCAATTTGCCTATGATGCATATAAGGTTATAGATACTGTTATTATGGGTCACAAAAGACTTTATTCTGTTCAAAGGGAAAAAGATGAAATTTACACTAAACTTGACTTTAGCGATGAGGATGGAATTAGAGCCGGGGAGCTCGAAGCAGAATTTTCAGAGCTTGGAGGATACGAGGCTGAATCTGATGCGGCAGTTCTTCTTAAAGGTCTTGGAATAGATGAGTCAATTCATAATAATTTAATGAGCGATATTGAAGGGTCTTTAAAGGTTAGAGTTCTTTTAGCGCAAGCGCTTTTTGGTGATCCTGATATATTGCTTCTTGATGAGCCTACCAATAATCTTGATTTACAATCTGTTAAATGGTTAGAAGAGTTTTTAATTAATTTTGAAAATACAGTTATTGTTGTGTCTCATGATAGACATTTTTTAAATCAAGTTTGTACCCATATTGTTGATATTGATTATGGAAAGATTCAAGTGTATCTTGGAAATTATGATTTTTGGTATGAAACAAGCCAGATTTTAAACAAGCAACTAAAAGATGCTAAAAAGCGATCTGAAGATAAAATTGCTGAACTTAAGGCATTTATCCAAAGATTTTCTAGCAATGCGTCTAAGTCTAAGCAAGCAACATCAAGGAAAAAGTTGATTGAAAAAATAAGGGTTGAAGATTTGAAACCTTCTTCAAGGAAGTTTCCTTATGTTAATTTCAAAAGCGAAAGAGAGCTTGGTAAAAATGTTCTTACAATTAAAAATTTGATAAAAGAATTTGAAGGGAATTTAATTTTAAATAAATTTAGTATTGTTGTTGAACCCCAGCAAAAGATTATTTTTTTGGGAAATCCCATGTTTGCAACTTTTTTGTTTGACATTATTACAAATGAAGATAAAAATTATAAAGGTCATTATGAATGGGGCTCTACTGTTAATTTTTCATATTTTAATAAGGATAATGGAAAATATTTCGATTTAGATTTGAATTTAGTTGATTGGTTGCGTCAGTATTCAAAAGAACAAGATGAAACTTATATTAGAGGCTTTTTGGGTCGAATGCTTTTCAGTCAAGACGAAGCTTTAAAAAAGGTAAATGTTCTTTCAGGAGGAGAAAAAGTAAGATGCATGCTTGCTAAGGTTATGCTTAGTGGAGCAAATGTTTTAATACTAGATCAGCCTACAAACCACTTAGATCTTGAAGCAATTACATCTTTAAATGCTGGGCTTAAAGAGTTTAAGGGAGTTGTTCTTTTTACATCACATGACCATCAATTTATAGATACTATTGCTAATAGAATTATCGAGTTTACTCCCAATGGAATAATTGATCGACACATGAATTTTTCTGAGTATGTTGATGATACTAAGATTAGGGATCTGAGAAATAGCCTTTATGGTGATAATGCTGGTTTTAGTCTTTAGCAGCAGTTTTTTTAAAAGTTAAAAGGTTTTTTATTTTGAGATGCGTACTTTTCATATTTGTCTTTTCAACTTCTTTTTTAAGGCTTTATTCTAATATTAATTTATATTTTCAAAAAGCATTAACTGGTAAAATTGTGGGCAGTCCAATTATTGATGAAAAACGTGATACTATTACGGTTTTAACAAAAGATAGGTGGTTGACTACTTATACAATGTCATTTGAAAAAAAATATTCTTATAGATTAAATAGGGTTCCACATCCTTTTCTTTTGAAAGATTTTGATAATGGGTATTATGTTATTACAGTTAGAAATGAAGTTCAAAAGATCAAAAGAGGAAAGCTTGTTTGGAAGTACAAGCTCAAATTTTCACCTTTGCATCCTCCTGCCATAGGTAATGCTAGCATTTTAATCCCTCTTGTTAATAAGGAAGTTCTTTCTATTGATTTAAATAGTGGGAAAAAAATATTTGAAGTCAACTTAGGTGGAAGATCTGTTACTTCTCCTGTAGTTTTTGATAATGGTGATTTTTGCATTGCAAGTGAAAATGATGAAATATTTTTGTTTGATTCTTTGGGTAATAAGAAATGGTTTTCCAGGCTGGTTGCTTTTCCTTTTTTGTTAATGATAAATACAAAAAAAGAGATAGTTGTTGGTCATAAGTCAGGTCATATTGTTGCTTATGGTAGAGATTTTGGGGAAGTTGTTAGCTCTGTTAAGCTAGGCTTTCCTATTAATTTTTTGTTTGAAAAGTTTAATGGTGAATATGTAGCAATTTCAAGTGTTGGTATATTTTTTAATTTAAGTAGAAATTTTAAGCTTAAATTCAAAAAAAAAAGAAACCTTGAGATTGAGAAAGCTATTCTTTATAATAATAGAAATCTTTTAATTTCAACCAAATCAAATGGAATTTTGTCTTTTGAAGAAGATTTTGAGCCATCTTTTATAGATGCTAATCTTAAGGATTTGTCAGGACTTACTGCTAATTCGGGTATTATTGTCGTAGGGGGGGGTGATTGGGTTCTTAGTACTTATTATTACGAATACGACAAAGAGTTTGATGTTAGTGTATGGAATCATTTTAGAGGTAATAAATATAATCAAGGTAGGATAGATTTAAAAGAGAAGGGTTTTGTAGATTATGATGAAAATTATTTACTTCTTGATAGAATTCTTAATTCTAGCTATAGTGATGCTGCTTATGATAAATTTTTAGGGATTTTAGATTTTCTTGCAAATAAAGATGGAAATTTCCCCAAAAAATATTTAAATTTATATGAAAAAGCTTTTAATGTGTGGCTTTTGCCAGAAAAGGGATTTGATAGAATTATTTCAAGGGGCAAGCTTTATAGATATTTTGTATATGTTAATGATGAATTTTCAATTAAGAGTTTTATTAATTTAGCAATTAGAGAAAGAGATATTAATAATATAATTACCATAGTGCAAACTATTACCAAGTTTGAAAATTATTATGGGCAAAATTGTATTATATATAACTACATCCAGCATATAGTGTTAAATTACCAAGGCAATTTAGAAATAGCTTATTCTGTAATCTTAAATTTGAGAAATATAATTTTAAATTCAACAGACAAACTTCTTAAACTTTGTAAACATAAGTATCTAAATTTATTAATGTTTATGAGACGGCAAAATTTTTCTGAAAATATTAACAAGTATATTAATGAAATTATTTCAAGCATTCAAGACTGAATAGTTGTTTTGCATATAAATCTGATTATGTTAAAATTAGGTTTAAATTAGTGAATTTAGTTGGTAAGGTAGATTATAATTAAATTTATAGGAGAATTTCTTTTATGAAAAAAATGTTACTAATCTTTAGTTTTTTTCTTATCTTTTTGAATGCATTTACTCTTAATGCAAGGGAAGTTGATAAGGAGAAATTAAAGGATTTTGTTAATATGGATCTTGAGTTTGTAAATTATAAAGGTCCTTATGATTCTACAAATACATACGAACAGATAGTGGGTATTGGGGAGTTTTTAGCAAGGCCGTTAATTAATTCCAATAGTAGCTCAAGCTATTATGGTAAATATTTTATTAATAGATTTATTGATGATCAAGATAAAAAAGCAAGTGTTGATGTTTTTTCTATTGGCATTAAGTCGCAGCTTGATAGCATCTTGAATCTAAGAAGAATTCTTACAGGGTATTTAATGAAGTCTTTCGATTATGAGAGATCTAGTGCGGAATTAATTGCTAAGGTTATTACAATATATAATGCTGTTTATAGGGGAGATTTGGATTATTATAAAGGTTTTTATATTGAGCCTGCTTTGAAGTCTTTAGCCAAAGGAAATGCAGGTCTTTCCAGGGTGTACAGTCAATGGGCTGGTAATACACAAATATTTATTCCTCTTAAAAAAAATATTTTATCTGGAAATGTTGAGTCTGACATTGATATTGATAGTTTAGTTACAGATAAAGTGGTGTCAGCTCTTTTGAGTGAGAATGAAGCAGGTGTTAACTTTGCAAGAGATATTACAGACATTCAAGGTGAAACTCATAAAGCAGATCAAGATAAAATTGATCTTGAATTAGACAATATTCATGAAAGTGATTCTAATATAACAGAGACTATTGAGAATTTAAGAGATCAGCTTGAAAAGGCTACAGATGAAGAACATAGAAAAGAGATTGAAAGTCAGGTTGATGCTAAAAAGAAACAAAAAGAAGAACTGGATAAAAAGATAATCAATCTTGATAAAGCCCAACAAAAATTAGATTCTTATGAAGATAATTTAGATATTCAAAGGGATACTGTTAGAGAGAAGATTCAAGATGATATTAACGAGATTAATAAAGAAAAGAATTTACCAAAACCTGGTGATGTAAGTTCTCCTAAAGCTGATAAACAGCTACAGATAAAAGAGAGCCTAGAAGATTTGCAGGAGCAGCTTAAAGAAACTAGTGATGAAAATCAAAAAAGAGAAATTGAAAAGCAAATTGAAATCAAAAAAAATGATGAAGAGCTTTTAAAAAGTAAAGATAAAGCATTAGATCTTAATCGAGATTTAAATTCTAAAGATTCTAGTAAAGAAAAAATTGAAGGCAAGGAAGAAGAAGTAATCAAAGGTAAATCACAGGCAAGTTTAGACGATTTAAATAATAACAAAAATCTTATGACACTTGAAGATGAAAAATTATCTGGGGATAAAAAAATAGATAGTAAAAAAGATTTAAAACTTGTTTCTGAGGTTGATAAAATAGATAAAATTTCCAAGTCTAACAACAATGAGGTTAGCGAATCATTACCTTTAGATAAGTTTTCTTATAAAGACATTGATTCAAAATCGGGCGTAGATAACAAAGATGTTGATTTGCAAGAAACTAAGTCCCAAATTAAAAGCCAATCTGATTTTTTAAATGGAGATTTGACTACTATGTCTATAGATTCCAGTAGTCCTGTATTTTTGGAGGTTATAGATCCAATTACAAATTTAGGAACGCTCCAACTTATTGATTTAACTACTGGTGTTAGACTCCAAAAAAGTACTCAACAAGGCATTCATCGGTATGGAATTTATGAACGTGAAAAAGATTTAGTTGTTATTAAAATGGATTCAGGGAAAGCCAAGCTTCAGATACTCAATAAACTTGATAATTTAAAAGTGATATCAGAGTCTAATTTTGAGATTAATAAAAATTCATCTCTTTATGTTGACTCTAAAATGATTTTGGTAGTTGTTAAGGATAGTAATAATGATTGGAGATTGGCTAAATTCTCTCCTAAAAGTTTGGATCAGTTTATTCTTTCAGAGAATAAAATCTTGCCTTTTACTAGCTTTTCTGTGAGAAATAATTTTATTTATTTGCAAGACGAGTTTAAGAGCCTTATTACTTTAGATTTAAATTCTTTAAAGAAAGTTGAATGATTTTGTAGTTTTATTGGATTTGTGAAAATTATTAAAAAGCTAAAAACTTTGTTTTTAGCTTTTTAAGTTTTAAGTATTTTTTCGGGATGGTGGGATTCGAACTCACGATCCCCTGCTCCCAAAGCAGGTGCCTTAGCCACTAGGCCACATCCCGAATGAAGCGCACCAATTAGGACTCGAACCTAAAACCTACAGATTAGAAGTCTGTTGCTCTATCCAATTGAGCTATTAGTGCTTTTTAAAACGCTAATGATGAGTATATCATTTTGAAAAATCCTTGTCAATAAAATCTAGATACCTTTACTTTGTATATTTTTTGTTTTGTGTTTATAATGTTTTATAATTTTTTTATGATTAATCTTGATTTGATTGTTGATGAAACTTTGTTTAGGTATCCTGATGTTAAACCTTTCTTAAATTATAAAAATCATTATGAACTTTTAATAATGGTAATTTTAAGTGCAAGAACAACAGATAATTTGGTAAATAAAATTTCTCCGGATCTTTTTGAAAGGTATGGAAATTTTGAAAGTTTGTCAAGAGCAAATGTGAGAGATGTTGAAAAATTAATTTATAAGACCGGTTTTTATTCAAGGAAAGCTAAAAATATTGTAAATTGCGCTATTGATGTTTTGGAAAAATTTAATGGTGTTATTCCAAATAATATTTTTGATCTTGTTAAGCTACCCGGAGTAGGTCGGAAAACGGCAAATGTTATTCTTGGATCTGTTTACAATAAGCCCGCAATTATTGTAGATACTCATTTTAGCAGAGTTATTACAAGACATGCTCTTTCTTTGGAAAAGTCTCCTACTAAGATTGAACTGGACCTAAAAAGAAAAATAGAACCTTGTAAACAGTATAGATTTTCTATGGCTATTAATAAGCATGGAAGAGAAATTTGCACTTCTAGAAATTTAAGTTGTGTTAATTGTTTTTTAGAAAAACTTGCCCCAAGAGTTTGTTAATTTTTTAGTTAAGATGAGATTAAATGTTTCATTTTTTTTTCAGCTTTAAATTTATTATTGCTAGTATTATGTTTATACTTATTAATATGAGTAGGGGATTGATCCATATCCATAGATATTCGTTACCCATTTCCACATAGTTGAGTAGTTCTCCAAGACTGGGATATAAATTTTTATTTTGTTTTTGTAAAAAGCTTACTACTTCAAAAGTGGTAAGACTTCTTGCCATTTGCAATGGGATTATAGATGATATTGATGAGAATACTTCTGGAAAAATGTGATTTAATACTATTCTAATTTTGCTTGCTCCCATAGCTTCACTGGCTTTAATATAATCTAAATTTTTTATTATCAATGTATTGTTTCTTGCAATAAAAGCAAACCTAATCCATCCATGAATTAATGCCAATAGTGTTGCTGTTTGAAGCATATTGTAAGTTTTTTGTTTTAAAAAGTAGTAAAAAACTAGAGACACAATATAAAAAAAAGGTAATGTTTGCAACGCTTCGATTGGTTTTGAAATTAGCATGCAAATTTCAAAACTAAACATGCCAATTATTGTTCCAATTAAGATTCCAATTATTGCAGAAATTGTTGCGTAGCTTAGTGATAGTAGAATAGAATTTCTGGTTGCAATTATTAATCTTGCCATAATATCTCTTCCCATTTTGTCAATTCCTAGTGGATTATCTTTTGTGGGTGGCATAGGAATTTTTTTGATAGATTTTAAATAAACTTTATTTGGATTTTTTTTGTAGATTGCAATTTTTGAATTTTCATTAACCAATTCTGGAGTAATGATTAACAATATAATAAATATGTTGAAGAGTGCTATATAAATTTTTTTTATGATTATATCTGATTTCATTAGCTTAGTGTATCCTTATATGGGTTGATTTTGTAAATTAGTATATCTGTTATTATATTTGGAATAAGCATAATGAAAACACCAATAAAAATCAAATCTTTAGAAATAACATAATCGTTGTATTTTAAAGCATTTAAATATAAGGCCCCAATTCCATCAATTTCAAACATTGATTCAATCATCGATGCTCCAAAAAAAGCAGTTGTAATAATAGGCCTCATGTTTGTAAGTAATGGTGTTATTGATGGAATTAATGCATGTTTTAAGATTATTTGTAATTTATTTATTCCTCTTGATTTTGCAGCTTTTATGTAAAATTCTGATAAAGTTTTGTCAAGAGATTGTTTAAAAATTACAGAATTGAATATAAAGAATGAAAAAAACCATGCAAATCCACCTATTATTAAATTTTTTGGATTTAAATTTAAGCAATATATTAAAGACAGTATTAAAAATACTGTTAAGTTTCTTGGCATGGAGTGGAGTAATAGCATTAAATATTCTAGAAAATTATTTATTAGGTTATTTTTTATGTAAAGTTTCCAAATTATAATAAGGACTATTGCTACAATATAAGAGAGTAGGGCGCCTGGAATTGAGATTTTTAAAGTATTAAATAATTTGTTAAAAATTATTTTAGTGGTTGATTTTCCTTTACTCAGTAAAGAGTACCGATAATCACCCCATAGTATTCCTTCATTTTTTGTTTTGTATACTATATATGAATTGCCGGCTATATGCTTTAAAAAGCAATTTTTTTCTAATTTTAATTTAGGATTGAAATCATGTATCAGGGTATATTTTTTTATACTTTTGCATATTCCAATGTATTGCAAATATTTTTTTAGGATATTTGTTTTAACAAAAGGATTGTACTGACTTTCATTTGAAAAAAAATTTACTAACGATATGCAAAAAAATGATGCACAAATTAAATTAATTAATAAATATATTATATTTTTAAAAATAAATACTTTCAATAAAAACTAATCCTTAGAACTGTCGGAAGCAAGGTTATTGCTTTTTGTAATTTTTTTGGTTTGGATAATGCAGCTTGATAAAAAATAATAAATTAAACCTATTGCTATTGATATAAGGAAAAAATTTTGATTCTTGGAAATGGGTTTTTGTAAGGTTAATATTTGCCCTTGGTTATATTGATCTTTATTATTAATCTTTATTACTGTTGAGTTTTTTGGGTAGTAGCCCAATTTGCTGGCTTCTTTTAGAATTTCGGATTTAGATACTTGCAAATTAATATATCTTGCTTTTAATTCTTTTTGAATTTCTTTTAGTTTTTCGATGTGATTTTTTATTAATGTTAAATTGTTGTCCAATTTTTGATAATTGACAAATCCTCTCTCTCCAAATATGGGAGCTATTATAAAATAGCTTAGTATTCCTGAGTAAAAAGACATTGCAATTTTTTTATAAATAGTCATATAGCTTGTAATTATATTCTTAATATACTATATTTACAAGTAGTTAAAGTTGATTTAGATTGTAGTTATATTGGTTGGTTTTGGAGAGCAGGTTTGGCATGAAGAAAAACATTTTTTTTATCAAAGAAGGTCCTAAGGAAGTTGATTTTGATATAGAAAAAGTATTCTTAAGAAATGATTCTGTTGATATTGGTCCTACAGCATCAGATAATATTAAATTTTTTTTGGATGAAAAGCTTTTAAAACTAGATAACATATTAAAAGAAAGGCATGGCGAGTTGATTAATTGTTTAAAGGATGTTGAGCTTCGTGTTGAGAGAGTTGAAAAAGAAATGCTTGATAATGGGCTCAAGCTTGTAAAAAGAGATTTTATTGCTTCTGATTCGAAAGATTTTGAAAAAAATTCTTCTGAGATTGACGATTCATTTTCTAAAAAAGAAGACAATTTGCCTAATATTTCTATTGGACAAGAAGAATTAGATGCGTTGCTTGAAGGTATCAATTATGTTCCAAAAGAAAATGAAGGGGTTCGACACGGTGTTAAATTTAATAGAGATAAAGATTCTAATTTGACCAACAATTTACATATGTCTAATAATTTTATTGAAAAAGAAGGTATTGATTTTGCAAGCGATAACTTCTTTTTAGAAAATATTGAGTTAAATCATAATGAAAAATTGGAGAGTTCTTTAGATAAAAAACAGCATTTAGATTTAATTGATGAGAATGAAAACATTGAGCATGAGGACAGTGGTAATTCCACTATTCTTAAGAGTTCTGATGAAAGTCTTGAGTTAAAAGAAATTGATGACTTTGAAAGCATTTTAAAAAAGGACTTGAATTCTCAAGCTATTGAAGGCTCTTTTTCTAACTATTCAGATAAAAATTTGAGAGATGAAGCAGATCAAGGTAAAAGCAGTGATATTGCTAATTGTGAAAAGCCCAGTTCTCAAAATATAACTGAGGATCATTCTTTTTCTAATATTAATTTTAATGATGTTGAAAAAGTTGTGAACAAATTTAATGCTGAAGAATCTTTAAGTAACGTTGTGCTAAATAACGATGAAAAAGCCATATTAATAAATTTCATTGATAGGGTAGAAAGTGAGCTTGAATTAAATCCTAATAGAAATGTTTTTAAAATTAAACAAGAGTATGAAGTTTTAAAAAAAGTTAAATTTTTACTTACTAAAGACACCAAAGGTTAAAAGAATCTATTCATTTAAATTTTATTTTTTTCTATTAAAGTATTAAAGTTTTTATTAAGTCAATTTTTGACAGACAGACTATTTTTTGTTTTAACCAACATATTAATTTTAATTTAAAAGATTAACTTATCGGTAAAAAACAAAACAACATCTTATTTTTTGATAAAATGTTGTTTATTGTTATGGTTGCATTTTATTATATTTATTTTTATATGTTTTGTTTTTTATTTTTTTTAATGCATAGCAAAATTAATCTGTATTATTGTGATGTTCATGGCTATCTTCTTGATTATCATTGTTAGAGGTATTATCTTTTTCCATTAATTTTTTTTCTAAGTTAAATACATCAAAAAAAGTCCATTTACTAGTCATATAGTAATATTCATCTTTATCTTTTTTGATTAATATGTCTTTGTCATTTTCTTCGTCTTTATTAAAATAAACCTCCATATTGTTAACACTTTTATTGCTCCATTTGATTTCAATTTTGTATTGAAGCTTATAGTCATTTATTTTAAATTTATCAATTTCAAGTCCATCAGCTTTAAATTCAGCAATAATATTTAAAGGCCTTTCCTTTGATATTTTTTGATTATTTAAAAAATAAAGACCATCTTTAGTTGTAACCTCATAGTTATTATTTATATTGTTTTCATTTTCTTTGTTTAATTTTCTTATTATTTTGAATGATAAATTTTCTAATTTTGTGTTTTTTTCTTGAAATAATGTAGTATCTGAAAATGTATTATAAGAATTCCCTTTGTATGATAAGAAAATATTTTTTGTTAAGTAGACATTTTTGTCACTACCTTTGATGTATGCCAATCTTGAATCGCCTTCTCCTGATTTTCCAACAAAAATTTCTGTTAACAGTTTATTATTATTGTCAAATAATTTGAAACTTGGGTTTTCTCCAATTCCCAGTTCTTTATGTTTTTTTTGATCTCTACTTACAAGTTTATTTTTTTGAAGCTCGTCTAATGCCTTGATTAGAGAATTAACCTTTTTATTGTCAACGGGAATATTTTGCTTGTTATATGTTAGTATCCAATCTTTGCCAAGTTTTGTTAGTGTTCCTTCAAGTTCTGTTTCAATTTTAGAAATTAAATTCAAGTCAAAATCAAAAAATTTTTCTTCCAGTATTCTTGCTACTTTATTTTCATTTGAAAAAATTATTCCCAATAAGAACGTAGATGTTAACACTATTATTATCAATATTTTTATTTTTTCTTTATTGATTGAGAATATTTTTAGATTTGTCATGCTCACTCCTTTATTCTTAATTTGCTTTTCTTTTTCTAGTAAATCTAACAAGTCCAAATATTAATATTATCGTTGGAAGAATAATTAAATTAACAATTATTAATGAAAACTTTGCATTGACCATTTCGTTTGAAGAGCCTGTGAATTTTAATTTAGCTCGTACTTCTCTGGACTTAATATTAAAAAATTCTTCCTTTTGCATTAAATAATCTGAAATTCTTCCTGATAGTTCAAAGTTTGATGGAGAACCATTGTACATATAATCACTAAATATCATGCTTGATCCTGTTAGGATGATTTTAGAATTTTTGGAATATTGTTCTTTATAAAGGCTTTTAATTTTTCCTTCAATTGCGTATCCTAGTATTTTGAGTTTATTCTCTTCAAATTTATTTGGAACTTCAAATGCATTCAAAGATATGTTTGAAAGATTAGGCTCTTTAACTTGCCATGATTGTTTGGAGCTTGCAAATAGAGGTAAAAATTTTACTTCTGCTGTATCTTTTTTTACAGGTTCTAATGAGCTACTCCAAGGGATTGTAGCAGAATAAAAATTTTTCAGAAGCGGTATGTCTTTTTTTACAATATTACTTTTGTCTATTAAGATCCATGGATAGTAAATTTGGAAATTGCCACCTAAAAAGATTGTAGGCGCTCTTTTATCAAGAATAATATTCTCGCCGTATTTTATACCATAGCTTTCAAATAGATCAAATAGTTTAGATTTAATAGGAGTTATGCCATATGGATTTTGAGGGTTGTAGTCAATTGTGCTTGTTGCAACAAATATTTTTCCATCATTAACAATAAAATCGTCAATTTTTTTTGCAATCTCTTCATCAATTTCTTTAGCTCCGATAATGAATAATCCATTTATTTCTTTTCTTATGTCTTCTAATTTTTCAGTTTTTAAATCTATTTCTTTTATTTCAATATCAAATGCTTTTTTCATTATTTCAGAAAAGTTTTTGTGTGCTTCTTTTAAAGTGCTATCTCCAAAAGCAAGTCCTAAAACTTTTTTTGTATTGTTTATTAGTTTGTCAAGTCCATTTGCAAGGTCATATTCTAAATTGCTGATTTCTGTTACAACCGGTATTATTTCTCTTTTTCCCTCGTAAATAATTTCAATTCCCGAGTATATTTTAAGTATTGAGAGTTGATTAATATCTCTTAAGTCGATTTGCTGAGAAGGAATTCCAATGTGCTCTAATGGTGTTGAAATTTTATCAGCATCAACTTCTTTATAAATTACCTTACCTTTTGAAGCATCAGAAAAGCTTATTAAAAAATTTTTTATTTGATTTGGAAACGCAAAATAGTTTTCAAGGCTTCCTGAATTGTAATATGTTATATATATTGTTTCATTTGCGCTTGAGAACAAATTTTTTGTAACTTTAGATATTGTAAAAGCTTTGTGCTTTGTAAAGTCTATTTTAAAAATGAAAATAGATATATTGCAAAAAATCAAAAAGATTATTGTAAGGTTTAAAGTTAGGTTTAAAACCTCATTTTCTTTATTTTTCATAATTTTATCTCCATTTTTTTAGCGTTATGCTGTGTGTGCTTAGTATTAAAAATGTGATTGTGAATGTAATAAAATAAATAAAGTCTGATAAGTTTAATATGCCCATATTAAAATAGCTAAAGTGATTAGTTATTGAAATGAAATTAAGCATTTCTCCTATTATATTTTCTTTACCAAAGATCATGACCAATTTTCCAGAAAATAATATTAATATTAGGGTAAATACAGTTAGAATGTAAGAGACTATTTGACTTTTTGTAATAGAGGAGATAAATGTTCCCATGCTTAGTACAGAAAGAGAATAAAGAATTATCCCTATATATTGAAGCAATATTATCCCAAGATCAAATTCACCCATGAAAATTGTCATTATTGTAAGAGGTAAGGTAAGTGAGAATAGTATTAGGGTAAATATTTTAAGAGTAATAAATTTACCCAAGACTATCTCTTGAGGACTTAGTGGTAGAGCATAAAGAAGCTCAATACTGCCTGTTTTGTGCTCTTCTGAGAATACTCCCATGCTAAGTGCTGGCAGTACTAACATCAAAATAATAGGCATTGAAGAGAAATAAGAGGTAAGAGATGCATTGTCTTTAATAAAAAATCCTGATAAAAAAATAAATGAAAAGTTTATAAATATTAAAAAAAATAGCATCACAACGTATGCAGTTGGAGTTCCAAATAATATTTTTAGTTCTTTTTTAGAAAGCGATAAAGATTGCTTTAAATCTATTTTCATTTTTCTCTCTCCTTGGTTAATTTGCTAAATATTTTTTCAAGGCTTTCGTGTTTTGGAATCATTGCTTTTAAGATTATATTATTTTTTACTATGTAACTAAAGAGATCTTCTTCTGTTTTGCCTTGAGATAGTTTTAATGAAATGTTTAAGTCTTTCTTGTGTTCTTCAAGTTGTATTAATGTAAAAATATCATTTTTACTATTGAAAATTTTTTTTTCATTTTCAGATTTTTTTAAAACTATTAATTCTATTTCAATCTCTTTGAGCTTATTTTTAATAATATTTTCTTTTGTGTCATCAGCAACAATTACTCCGTTGTTGACAATAATTATTCTTTTACAAATGGATTCTACTTCGCTTAGTATGTGTGAAGAGAATAATATTGTACTTTCTTTTGTAAGTTCTCTTAAGAATTCTTTAAATTCAATTATTTGATTTGGATCAAGACCATTTGTTGGTTCATCAAGTATTACAAGTTTAGGATTGTTTATTAAAGCACCAGCTATTCCTACTCTTTGTTTAAATCCTTTTGAAAGTTGAGAAATCAACTTATCTTCAACTTCTTTTAATTTGAATATGCTTATTACCTTGTCAATCTCTTTTTTTATTTTTTTAACACCTTTTATTTCTGATATGAACTTTAAATATTCTTTAACAGAAAGCTCTGGATAAAGAGCTAATTTTTCAGGAACATATCCTATTTGTTGTAATATTTCTTTTGAATGCTCTACAATGTCTTTTCCAAAAATTTTTACATTACCTTTGCTTGGATAATGAAATGATGTTAAGATTTTGATTAATGTGGATTTTCCGGCTCCATTTGGTCCAAGTATGCCAAGCACTTCTCCTTCTTCAACCTTAAAGCTAACATTAAATAGCGCTGTAAATGAACCATACATTTTGGTAACTTTTTCTACATTTATCATATACCCTCCTATTTAATAATAAATTTATTTTTGTTTGCTTCAAGTCTCATTCCATCTTTTGTTAAAAAAATTTCTCCATCTGGATATTCCAATTTTGCCTCCTTTAGTAAGTTTTCAAGATCTTTTCTTAATGTATATCTTTCACTAAAATGAATAAGTCCTGTTTGTAAAACTTTTGCTTGCTTTGCAATATTTGCAGCTCTACTAGCTGTTAAGTGGAGTTTTTTATCTGCTTCTTTTTTAAGCTCATTTTTAAATGTGCTCTCAATTATTACAAGGTTAAAATTTTTGATTTGTTCTATGAGCTCTTTAAAATAACCAGTATCTGTAATGTATGCGACTTTTAATCCTTTTTTAGATTTTCCAAGTATTTCTGATGGTTTTATAATTTTTCCGTTTATTAGTATTTCTTTTCCATCTTGCAAGGATTTTCTAATAGGTCCTTTAGGAATATTTAACTCTTCTGCTTTTTCTGTATTGAATTTACCAGGTTTATCTTTTTCTATAAATAAATATCCAATACATTCTATTGAATGTTTTAGTCTAGTATATTCAATTTTTTTTGTTTTATCTTCATATATTATTTTTTCGGTTTCGTCTATGATTATTTCTTTATAAATTATTTCATAGTTTTTATAGATTTTAAGCATATCTATATTAGCTTTTGTATAGTTTTTTATTCCAACAGGTCCAGCAATTATTAATGGATCTTTTCTTGTTTCTCCACTTTGTGACATTAACATTACTATTCCAAGTAGCCCCGTGATGTGATCAGCATGTAAGTGTGTAATACAAATCATTTTTATTTTTTGCCAAGATATTTTTTGTTTCCTTAAAGACATTTGAGTTCCTTCTCCACAATCGAATAAAAAATTATCTCCATTGTATTCGATTAGTACGGATGACAAATATCTATTGTGGAGGGGTCTTGTTCCTCCAGTTCCTATAATATTAATATTGAATCCCAAAGATTATTCTCCTGGTTTGTTTTGAAAGTGTTAATTAATTTTAATTGTTTTATTAAATCTTGCTTCACTTTTAGTTTCTCTTTGGATAAGAATTATTCTAGCTTAACCTAAACATTATATTATTTTTTTATGAATTTAGAAATATTAAGATATGTAATCGTTTGTTAGCACGGATTTAAATTTTTGATTTTAAGGATGATACAAAATATTGTAATATTTTGCGTACCTTTTAATATTATAATGATTTGGAATTTTTTCATTTTTTTCAATATTATTAACTAATAAATTGGATAAGTATGGCGCCATAGATATACCTCTTGTTCCAAAACCATTTAATATAAATATATTTTTATGCTTGGGGTGTTCTCCTAAGAAAGGTTCTCTATCAAGAGTTGAGGGCCTTATGTGTGCTTTTTGATCAATGACTTTGCATTTTAGATTTGTTATTTTTTTAAATTTTTTCAATAATTCTAATTTTGCCCATTCATTTGTAAGCGTATTCCAAGTGTTCCATTCATAAGTGCCCCCAAGGTAAAATTTATTGCCTTTTAAGTGAATTAAAGATACGTGCCTATTGTAAACTTCTTTAAAATTTAATTTTTTGCATTCTAATATAATGATTTCGCCTTTTGCAGGTTCAAATGGAAGGTAGGAAAAAAATCCTTTAATTTTTTCTTTATATCCTTTTGCAAATATTAATTTTTCAAATTTGAAGTTTTCTATTTTAAAAAGATTTTCTTCAGGTTTAATTTTATTTTCGTCGATATTTTTGTTTATGTATGAATTTTTTTTGATTAAATATTTTTTAATATTTTTTATATAGATTTTTGTGTTAATCCTAGCGCCTTTTATTATCATTCCGCCGTTAGAGTCATTTGAGAAATCATAAATTTTTTCATCTTTTATATTTAAAATAAAGTTTGTCATGTTTTTATCATTTTTAAGTTTATCAACCAGTTCATTTTTTTGATTTTCAGTGGTAAAGGGTCTAAAAATATTTTTTTCTATAAAAAAGTTGGATTTAATAGTTTTTTCAACCTCTTGATAGTAGTTTTTTGCAAATTCAAAAATATGCGATTCTTTCCAGGCAATATTCATTTTTCTACCCATAATAGGATTAATAAGTCCACCTGATATTATTGTTGCTTTTGTATCTTCGTCATCAAAAAGAATTACCCTTTTATTTCTTTTAAGTAGTTCATAAGTAATGGTGCTTCCTGCTATTCCTCCCCCGATAACTGCAAATTCATGATGCACTATAAACCCCTTTTTAGATTTTACTTGTTTATAAATTTAGAGTATTTTTTAAATATAATGAAGTTTAATAAAGATTTATTAGTATTTTGATTTTCAGAAATTAGGTGCTAGTGTTTAGTTTTTATGCTTTCTTATTATTTAAAAACCTTTTATTTTCAATTATAATATATCATGATGTTTTTGTATAAGGGATGTTTTATGACTGGTAGAGAAGATGATAATATTTGTGTTTTGCATGATAAATCATTGAAATTGGCTTTAAAGAGTAGATCAATAGTTATTGCTGGTGAGATTACTAAGGATGTTTCTCGACTTTTTCAGGAAAAAATATTATTGTTGGAGACCTTAGATTTTAAGAAGCCTATATTCGTGTATATTGATTCAGAAGGAGGCGATATTGATGCTGGATTTGCTATTTTTAATATGATCCGTTTTGTTAAGCCTAAAGTTTTTACAGTTGGAGTAGGACTTGTTGCTAGTGCTGCCGCTTTAATTTTTTTGGCTGCAAAATTAGAAAATAGATTTTCACTACCTTTTGCCAGGTATTTATTGCATCAGCCCTTGAGTGGATTCAAAGGAGTTGCCACAGATATTGAGATTTATACTAATGAGTTAAATAAAGTTAAAAAAGAGCTTAATAATATTATTTCAAAAGAAACAGGACAAAAGATTTCTAAAGTAGAAAAGGATACTGATAGGGATTTTTGGTTAGACAGTAGTGCTGCAAAAAAGTATGGACTTGTATTTAAAGTTGTTGAGACAAAGCGTCAACTTGAAGAGTTTATTTCTGCTTAGTGTTTTATTTTTTTCCTGTAATTTTGTAAATATAGATTTTAGTGTTTTGGAGCTTAAGGTTGCAAATTTTAATTTAAATGATAATTTTTCTCAGGAATTATTAGATTCTGCTTATAATATTCTAAATCAAAGTTTTGATTTAATAATTATTAAGAATCTTGAGGATAAAAATGTTCTTGATTTAATCAATAATAGACTTTTATTTAGAACTTTTAAGAATGCTTATTTTATTGATCAAGGGAAAGGGCTTTCTGTTAGCATTCTTTCTAAGCGTAAAATAAAAATTAAAGTTTTAAGTGTAATTCAAGATTATGACGATTTAAAATTAGGATTGCTTGTTGATTTTAAATTTAAGGATACCCGTTATGGTATTGTTATTTATAATTTAAGCAATGATTTTATTAAAAATCCTACTAGCTTGCAAATTAGTGAGCAAATTTTATATTTAAAAGACCAAATGGATAAATTGATGTTTATTTTAGATAAATCTGAATTTGTTATTATTGATTTATTAATCAATAATGGATTTTTTAGCCTAATAAATGATTCAAACAATGTTTCAATGTTGGCAAATAAAATTGATTTTAGAGTTTTTTCTAATTTTTTTGCCAGGGTTTCTCTATATTCATTTATGTCTGTAATTACAGATTATTTGCATAACAACTATTCTATTGAAAATTTTCCCCAAAAAATAGTTATCAATTGAGTTTTTAGATTTATTTTCTTGTTTAACTTGACATCGCAATATATTATTATTTATTATATTATTCTATGCCGAAGTGGTGGAAGTGGTAGACACACAGGACTTAAAATCCTGAGGAGGAAGCTCCGTACCGGTTCAAGTCCGGTCTTCGGTATTTCCCAAATTTTTTATTTACATTTTTCAGCTATTTTTTTGTTTATAAAGATTCCTAGCATAAATAATGTTCCTAAAGATGTAAAAGATGTAAGGCTAATTTTAAAGTTTAATTTTAAAACGATTAATATCATTTGTAGAATTGATCCAAAAATTAAGCCTCTTGATAAATAAATAAAATTATTGAGGTGATTATCTATTATTTTTTTTATTATTAATATTGATGTAACTATTCCTATTAGTACAGCTGTTGCAAATATTATAATAAGGGCAATGTTAAATTCAGATATAATAAGTATTATTTCTTTATAAAATCCAAGTAGTAAAAGCATTGCAGATCCCGAGATTCCTGGCAAGATCATTGATGCTCCACTTATTGTCCCAGAGGATATTAATAATAAGTAATATTTTATTGAGTTTTTGTCTTTAGATATTATACTTTGCAATTGTATATTAGATTCTTTAATTATTAAGAAAAATACAATGATGGCCATACCAATAAAAAACAATAAATGCTTTAATATTTTTGTATTACTATTTATTTCTTTTATAGATATTTCTTTTTTTAGTGTTAGCATATTCCCGAATGTTAATCCTATGAAAAACATTATTAGCAATGCTTCTATTATTCCATTATCAAATGCATAAGTTTTAAATGTTTTTGCAGTCAATAATATGGAGGTTAACATTCCTGTTACCAAAATAGTTAAAAAAGTTGAATTTTTTTTAATTTCTTTGAATTTTAGGAGATCTGAAATAGAGTTTATAACTTTGTAATAAATTCTTAATATTAAAGCTAACGTTCCTCCGGAAACACCTGGAATTATGTTTGCAATTCCAAGTAAAATTCCCTTGATATAAGTACTAAGCATTTTTATTTTTGGACTTTAAGTTTTTTCAATTTAAATGCTTTACCTGTCATCACCCTCGCCATTTATCGTTCCATCTTCATGTCGCTTTTTTATTTTTTTTAGGTTTGTAAGGGCAACATCTTCAAGCGTAATGCCTAAATTATTACTTAAAGTTGACAAGTACCATAAAACGTCCCCAAGCTCTTTTTTAATTGATATTAAATATTCATCATCAATAATATAATTTTTGTCTCTTCCTAATTTTTTTATTTTTTCAACAACTTCTCCAGTTTCGCCAGCAAGACCAAGTGTTGTTAAAATTAATTCTTCTTTTTTGTTTTTGTACTTAGCAGTTTTTTTTGCTTTTTCTTGGTATTCGTTTAGCTCCATGTTAAGAGACAGTTTATTATAGTTTGTTATTATTTACAAGTCCAATCCCGATTTATTTTTTTTATGTTTTTTATTATATTTGATTAATTAAGCGGGAAATGGTTTGCAGTATGAATAATTTTTTTTTATTTAAAGTAGTTTTCTTTTTTTTTAAAATAATTTGTGTTTTTTCTTATCCAGAAATAAAAAATTTTTCAAGAAAAGATCCTATTTTTTCTGATCTTAAAATTAAAGTTTTAAAATATAATAAAAAACAGCATATTCCCCTGTTTTTTTACTTATATAAGGTTAAAAAAGGAGATACTTTTTTTAAAATTGCTAATAAAATAAATGGATGGCAGTCTGGCATTGCTACCGTTAATTTATTAGATTCTCCTTTTGTGAGTGTTGGTCAAGAGATTCTTATTCCTAGTAAAAAAGGAGTTTTTGTTTTTGATAGTAAAGATTATAGGTTTAATAATTTGCTTTTAGCAACAAGGGATCTTACCAAGGCCGAAAAAATAAAAATTAAAAGGAATGGCAAAGTTTATGAGTTTTATTTTTTTGATTTTATTAAGAATTCAGATTATGGACTTTTTTCAGGTACGGAGTTACTTTTTTTCTTAAATGCCAACTTTATTTTTCCTTTAAAAAAATTTATTGTTAGCTCTGATTTTGGATTTAGAAATGATCCTTTTACTGGCAATAAAAGTTTTCATACTGGAATAGATCTTGCAGCTCCAATGAATACAGAAGTATATGCCTCTTCTTCTGGAATAGTTATTGAAGTTGGATACAATGATCTTTATGGTAATTTTGTTGTAGTTGGCCACAAAAATAATATCAAATCTCTTTATGGGCATTTAAATTCATATTCTGTAAAGATAGGGGATTTGATTAAATCGGGCGAATTTCTTGGAAAGGTAGGTCAAACGGGGCGTTCAACGGGACCTCATTTACACTTTGAAATATTAAAAAAAAATATTCCTATTAACCCTTTAAAGCTTTTAAAGTAAAACTAACTTGTAGTCAGCTAAATACAATATTATTAAATTGTATTGATTATTAATAGATAATAATATATAATTAATTGTTTGATAAAAATATTTTTACACTTTTTTATCAGATCTTTGAAAGAAAGTGTTTCATTTTAATATAATTATTGATATTAAAAAATTTTTTGGTTTCAAAACTATACATTTAATTTAAATTAATGTTATTTTTTTATATTGATTATAATTTGATAATTTAAAATAAATCTTATTGATCAATGCGATATTCGATTATTTTATTGTGTAAAGTTTTTCTTCCTATTTTTAATATTTCTGCGCATTTACTTTTGTTGTTTTTGCAATGAAAAAGTGTTTGTTTTATTATCTCTTTTTCAGCTTCTTTTAGGCTAATTCCTATCGGAAGTGTTATCTTAAATATAAGATTTTCATTATTCTTAATTTTTGCCGGTAAGTCTTCTTTGGTGATTTGCTTACCCTTTGATAATATCAATGCGCTTTCAAGTACATTTTTTAATTCTCTAATATTTCCTGGCCAATCGTAATAATAGAGGGCTTTCATTGCATCATTAGACAGGGTTTTTTCTTTTCTATTATTTTCCTTTGCTACGTCTTTTATTAGTATGCTTGTCAAATAGGATATGTCATCTTTTCTTTCTCTTAAGGGCGGTATGTTTATATTAATGATATTTAATCTATAAAATAAATCTTCTCTAAATTTTTCTTTTTTAATTTCCTCTTCAAGGTTTTTGTTTGTTGCAGCTAGAAGCCTAATGTCAACTTTAATTGTATTTTCTCCCCCAACACGTTCAAAAGTTTTGTTTTGCAATACCCTTAAAAGTTTAACTTGAATTTCAGGTGAAATTTCTGCTATCTCATCAAGAAAAATTGTACCTTTGTTGGCAAGTTCAAATCTGCCTTTTTTTTTGGAAATTGCACCAGTGAATGCTCCTTTTTCATGGCCAAAAAGTTCGCTTTCAAGAATGCTCTCAGAAAGTGCAGCGCAATTTACTTTTATAAATGGTTTGTCATTTCTGTTTGAAAGATCAAAAATGGCATCGGCTATTATTTCTTTGCCAACACCGCTTTCGCCTGTTATAAGAACAGATGCATTTGATTTTGCTATTTTTATTACAAGTTCAAAAATTTTTTGCATTAACAGTGATTTTCCCATGATTTTTTCATAGTATTTTAAATCTTTTCTTATAAGTATATTTTTTAAATTGATATTTTCTTCATTGTTATGTTCTTTTTTATTTAACGATCTTTTTATTATTAGTAAAAGTCTTTCAAGATCTAAAGGCTTTGTTAAAAAATCGTAAGCACCTTCTCTCATGGCGTCTACAGCAGAATCAACTGTTCCGTGGGCTGTTAAAATAATAAAAGGTATTTCTAAATTTTTTTCCTTAACTATTTTGAGCAATTTTTCTCCAGATATCTGGGGCATTCTCAAGTCAGATATTATTACATCAAGATTTTCATTTTCAATTGTTTCAAGAGCTTCTTCTCCGTCGCTAGCAGTGAAAACAAAATATCCTTCATCTTCAAGATAGGTAGCAATTCCTTCTCTAATGTTTTTTTCATCATCAGCTACAAGTATTTTGCTCATTTTCAATACCCTTCAATTAAAATATTTTTTTTATTTAGTTTGGGAAGTGTAATTGTAAAAATAGTGCCCTTACCCTCTTTGCTTTCAGCAAAAATTTCACCCCCAAGCTCTTTTATTATTTTATAAGAAATAGTAAGACCTATTCCACTTCCTTTTTCTTTTGTGCTAAATTGGGGTTTAAATATTTCCTCTTTTACTTCATCTTTTATTCCGTTTCCGTTATCTTTTATGTTGATATGTATTTTATTATCTTTTTCTAAAAGAAAAATTTCTATTTTTTTTATTTCTTTTTTTGTTTCAAGTAGCGCTTCTTCTGCGTTTTTAACGATGTTTATAATAACTTGTTTTAATAGTTTTTCATCAATGAGAATATTGCTTATTTTGTTTAAATTAAGCAATAGTTTTATATTTTTGTTTTCTAATTCAGGATTTAACAATTCACACACACTGTTTATTACTTGTTTAATGTCTTTCTCTTGTAAGTTGATTTTTATTGGCCTGACAGTTAATAAAAATTCTGTTACTATTTTATCTACCCTGTTTATTTCTTCTTTTATTACTTTAAAATAATTGTCAGCTTTACCATTTTTTATTTTTTGTTTTTTTATTTCTTTTTTTAGCAGTTGTAAATTTATATCGATTGCTCCAAGTGGATTTTTGATTTCATGAGCAATATTTCTTGCATGTCTTGTAAAAGAGGCTAAAGCTTCAACTCTTCTAAACAGTTCCTCTTTTTTCTTCTTCTCTTTAATGTCTTCAATTAAAATAATATTGCCTTCAAGTTTTTTTTCTTTTACATAAGGCATAAATGAAATTTTAATATATATGTTGTTTGAGATTGGAACTTCTAATCCTATTATTTTATCTTCTGTTCTAACCAGTTCTTTTATTAAATTTATTAAGATTGGAATTTGAATATCATCAAGAATTTCTATTTTTGATTTAGATGTTAAAGCTAAAATTTGGTATAAAATCTTATTCGAATAGATTATATTGTTTTGTTTATCAAGTACAATGATCCCTTCGTTAATTGATGCAAATATACCATCATATATTTCTATTTTTTTATAAATTTGTTCAATAAATTTGGTTTTTTGTTCATTAGATAATTTGTTTAGCTTTGTTAAGGCTTTTTTAAAAAAATTATTCATATCTCCTCGTAGTTTAGCATTAAGTTTTCTATTATTAATTTTTTATTTTGATTATAAGGGCGATATTTGTAAATATTTTTTAAATGTTCTGTGTATTTGAGATATTGGTTAATATTTATCTTATTTTCTAAAAAATCTTTTCTAATATTAATTGTAAGTTCGTTTAAAAATATTTTTAAGCTTTGATCATCTTTTATAAAGAAGTCGATTTCTTCAAGGTTAAATATAGATTTTTTTTCTTTTATTATATTTAAAATTTTTATCACTTCTTTTTTTATTTTTTTGCTTTCTTCTTTGTAAAATGAGGCGAAATACTCTTCAATTGTTATATCTTTGTTTATTAGAAAACTTTCTTTGAATCTTTTAATTCCTAGGCTTCTTTCTGGTTTTGTAAAATTATAGATCCTAAGTCTTGAAAGTATTGTTTTTGGTATTTTGTTTTTATTTCTTGCTGCTAAGATAAAGTAAATATTTAAAGGAGGTTCTTCTAGTATTTTTAAAAGTGAGTTGTGTACATTGAATGATAAATTTTCGATTTCGTTTATGTAGATTACTTTTGGTTTTTCTTTTTCGGAAAAAATCCAAGTTTGAATTTTTTTTATATTATAAATAGTAATGCTATGATTTAGTTCTTTGTTTATATTTTCTATATTTTTTATAAGCTCATTTTTTATGTTTATATTATATTCTTTTTTATAATAAACAGAATTGATGTAGTTTATATTTTTTTCTATTTTTTTTAAATTTTTTTCATTACTGAAATAACATTTGGTAAAAATTATAGTTTTAATGTATTCTAAGTATCTATTTATTACCTTATGCGAATCTACAGAAAGATGTGCTTTTGTTTCTATTGTATCGATATTTGAAAAAATGAGCAAATTAGGGTTTGTTAAGTTTTTTTCATTTAATATTTTTTTTGCAAGCTCAATTGCACTGACCTTTTTTGATGAAAACTTTTCTCCTAGCAAAAGAATTGCATTTGGCAATATTTTTTGATCATATGCGTTTATTATGTCTTTGGCAATTTTTGGGAGTATTGTCATTATTAGGTCCTTATTTTGTTTTTGAGATTTTAAAGAGATAGTTTATTCCGGGGTTTAAATAATCAAGGAGTTTGCTTTCTTTTAGAAAATATTCAGGCTTAAATATTTGTTGTGAGTGTATTATGTAAACCACGATTGCAATTATTCCAAAAGCTTCAAGTAGGCCGAGCATTAAACCTAGTATTCTATTGAAGAATAATAATTTAAGTTGGCTTATTATTGATTCTATTAAGGCTTGTAGTATTAAAAATCCTATATGTATGAGCAGAAAAAATACAAGTAGCGCTTGAATGTAAGATAGTTCAATAATAGGTTCAACCAGTTTTCTAAATTCTTCAGTTTTTTTGTAAAGTAGTAGTATTAAAACAAAAACCTCGGCAAATCCGCTAATTTCTTTAATAAATCCTCTTAAAAATCCTCTAAACCCCAAAGATGTAAAAATTATTATTATTAGTATATCTACTATTCCGGTTATTTTTACAGGATCGTTTATTATCATTTAGATTTTGTCTCCTTAATATCTTTTATTAGCAATTTGGCTATTAAAGTTGAAGAATGCTTATTATTGAATTTTTTGATATTTGTTTTGAGAGAGTTGATTTTTTCTTTATCTTTTAAAGTTTCTTTTATAATTTTTAAAATATTTGTATTTAAAATTTTATCTTCATCTATATAAATGCAAGCATTTTGATTTTTTAGTAATTTTGCATTTTTAATTTGATCCCCTCTAGAGCCTTTTTTAAATGGAATCAAAATTACACATGTGCAAGCATTTGCAAATTCCTTTATTGCTCCAGCACCAGCTCTACTTATTATTATATTGGAAAATTTAACTATACTTGCCATTTCTTCCGCATTAAAAAATTGCCTTCTCAGATAATTATCTTCTCTGAGGTCATTTAAGTTTTTTCCTGATTGATGGATAAAGTAGATTTCAGCATCCTTTTTAATACAGAGCGCAAGGTTGTTTAAAGCATTAGCGCCAAGAGATCCCCCCAGTATGCTAACAATTGGTTTGTTAGTATCTTGAGTTAATTGTTTGATTATTTTTGGATTTGGGATTAAAAATTCTTTTCTTATAGGAGATCCTGTATAAATAATTTTTTTGTGGTTTTTAAAGTATTTTTCACTTTCTTTAAAGCTTGTGTATATTTTATTTGCGAATTTAGAGTTAATTTTTGTTGCAAGTCCAGGATCCAAATCCATTTCATGGGTTATTCTTTTTATTTTTAGCAAACTAGATGCAATAATTGTAGGAGTTGATACAAATCCTCCAGTTGCATAGACAATTTGAGGTTTATATTTTTTTAAAACGTAGAAGCTTTTTATTATTCCAAGTATTACTTTAAAAAAGTCAGTAAAGTTTTGAAAAGAAAAATAGCGTCTAAGTTTACCGCATGGAACTGAAATAAATTTAATATTATTTTGTTCGTTTATTATTTTTTCTTCTATTGAATTTTTTTTACCTATCCAAAAAAATTCAATTTCATTGTCAAATTCTTTTAATTTTTGTATTATGGAAATTCCTGGAAATACATGACCCCCAGTTCCCCCTCCTGTAAAAAATATTATTTTTCTATTTGACATATATTTATTTACCTATAAAAATAATAAAGACTTGCTTTGTAACAGATTTTTATACATGCTATTTTAACAATATATTACAATGCAAATATTGCTTTTGTAATAAAAAATCGATTCAATCTTTTAAATTAAATTTAATGAAATTAAAATTTAAAATGTATTTTTTAAAAAATTTTCAATTTGAACCCCCTCTTTTTTAAAAACATTTTTTTTAATTGAGTCTTTTATTATTAAGTGAATAGCTTTTGTTGTTTTTTCTAGAGCCTGTTCCATTTCGAATTTTTCCAAGTATCCTATAAGTAAGCTAGTAAATAAATCTCCTGTTCCACTGAAATTTTGTTCTAATCTTTTTAAAAAAAACTCTGAGTATTCTTTGTTTTTAGGATTGTAGCAGATGTTTCCTAAAAGATCTCCCTTTTTGACGCTTGTAACAACTACTATACCTTTTGTATCAAGATTTAATATTGCTTTTATGATATCATCCTTGTTGTTAAGTTTTGAGCTTTTACTTAGCATTTCAAGTTCTGTGATATTAGGTGTTATTATGTTTGCGTACTTTATGATTTTTCTAAATCCACTAATTATTTTATTATTAAATATAGGATAAATTTTTCCATCGTCAGCAAATACAGGGTCAATTATAATTTTTTCAAATTTTATCAATTTAATTATTTTCTTTATTATTATTTGTTGTGTTTCACTTCCTAGGAATCCTGTATAGAGCATGTTAAAATGTTCATTTTGTTCTTTCCATGTTTTGATAAATTTTTCCAAATGATTAGTTAAATCAACTATTTCAAATTTTTTATAAGCTGTGGAAGCAGAAAGGACAGCTGTTACGAAAGGACACACTTGAATATTAAACGAAGATATTACGGGCATGCATATTGTAAGAGATGTTCTTCCCATACTTGAAATATCATGCATTGCTAAAACTCTTTTCAATTTGCTATTTTCTCCTCTTATATTGGTTTTTATAATTTTCTATTCTTGAATTTGCATCAGTTTCGATTGGGCTTTCTCCGTATTTTAAATACATATGAAATCCAAGTCCTGCAATCATTGCTCCATTGTCTGTGCAAAGATCAAGAGGGGGGTAGTAAGTTTGTATTTTAAGCTTATCTATTTTTTCCCTTAAGTATAAGTTACTTGCAACGCCGCCTGCTATTACCAATTTGTTGATTTGAGTATCTTTTATTGCTCTTTTTAGTGGTGTAATTAGATTTTCAAAGGCAGCTTTTTGGAAGCTTGCAGCTATATTGTTTTTTGTTGTTGGATTATCTTTGTTTTTGAATTTTTCGAGTTGGTGTATGCAAGCTGTTTTGAGTCCAGAGTATGAAAAATCATACCAGTTTTCTTTTTTTCTAAAGTTGGTAACTGGAAATTTAAATGTGTTTTCATCTCCATTTTTAGATATTTGTTCGATGTTTGGGCCTCCTGGAAATCCCATATCATAATGTTTTGCTACTTTATCAAAAGCTTCACCACAAGAATCATCTAAAGTTCTTCCAAGTATTTCAACATCATCGAAATTTTTTTGTTTAGCAATCAATGTATGTCCGCCGCTTAGTAATAATGATATAAATGGATATTCTATTTTTGAGTGCATTAAAGGGGCATAAAGATGGCCCAAGATATGGTCAATGCAAATAATAGGTTTTTTTAATGAAATTGCTAGACCTTTGGCAAAGTTTAATCCAACTATTAAAGACCCAATGAGTCCAGGTCTAGATGTTACAGCTATTAAGTCAATTTCAGATATTTTAGTGTTTGCCTTTTTTAGAGCTTTTATACAAACAGACATAATGGCTTCAGTATGAAGTCTTGAGGCAATTTCAGGTACTACGCCGTAATATTTTTTATGTTCTTTTTGATTTAATTTTATATTGCTTAAAATACGAATGCCGTTTTCTACTACAGCTATGCAACAGTCGTCACAAGAGGTTTCTATTCCAAGTACTTTCATCTGATTGATTCCTCGTAAAGATTTAATAAGTTGTCAAATTCAAATTCTTGGTTTAAATTAGGTTCTTCTTTTTTGAGTACTTTTAGTGTATTTTTAGACCAAATGTGCCCGATTACTTTTACTATTCCATGCTTTCTAGCAATATTTTTTGCTTTTTCAAGTTCCTTGAATACGGCTTCTTCTGTGTCTTTATTATCAAGAAATACGTCTCTTTTTTCTACTCTAACTCCAATTTCTTTGCCTATTGTTTCTGGTACGCTTCCTGCAATAGTCACGCTGTCGAAAAAATATCTGTCAATATCTTTAAGCTTTATTAAAATGATTTTCATCAAATCTTTATTTGAAGTAATTAAACTACCCATGTGGTTATTCATTATTTTTATATCAGGATACATTTTAAATGTTTTTTCTATTTTTTTATGTATTTCTTCCTTTTTATCTTTTATGTTTATATGAAATTTTTCTATTGAATTTCTATGTTTTGATTGCATTGGGAAATGTATTATTACTTTTTTGTTATTGTTTTTTAGTTTTTTATATAAACTCATTGATTTTGGTAAAAATGGAATAATTGCATAATTTATTTCAAGGTTAAGTTTTATAAATCGTTCTAACATAAATTCATCATAACCTACGTCGTCAATTATTAAGTAAAACTTAGGCTTAAGTTTGGCTTTTTTATTTTTTATTATTAAGCTGTCTGTTTGTATTTTTTGGAACTCATCTTTAAGTGGTGCATTTGCAACTTTTGAATTATTGTTAAAATAGAAAAAATTTGTAAGTGCTTGAGTTCTTGCAATAACAATAGAAATTATAATAAAAATTACAATAATAAACTTGTTTTTTTTAACATAAAAATAAACATTCATGACCACTGACTTAAAAGTAGATCAGAACATGTCATGAATGTCAATGTTAATTTATCTCTTCTTTTAGTTTTTTAAGAACTCTTTTTTCAATTTGTCTTACAGTTTCTGATGATATTCCAAGTTCTGTTGAAATATCTTTTAAGGTGCTTTTTTTTGGACTATTGTCTAGGTTGTATCTTTTTTTGATTATATATCTTTCCTTTTCGGTTAATTTTGTTTCAAGTATATAATTCAAATGTTTTAGAGTTGAGTCTTGTTTAAGAGTAATTTCAGGATTAAAAGAATTGTCCTCGTATAGATTTAAAAGTGTTGAATTTTCAGATCCCTCTATTTCTTTGTCCAGAGAATATTCTTTTTCAAGATAAGGAATAATTTTAATATATTGAGAAGGAGATAAATTAAATCTTTTCATTATTTCTTCTTTTTTGGGCGATTTTTCTTCTTCTGTTAAGTATTTATTTATTTGTAGTATTAGATTTTCTTTTCTGTATGGGACTTTTACCAATCTAGTTTTAGTGTTTAATGCTCTTTGTAGCGATTGCTTAATCCAAAAAGATGCATAAGTTGAAAATTTAGTGTTTTTATTCGGGTCATATTTTTCAGCAGCTCTTATTAATCCTAAATTGCCCTCTTGAATTAAGTCTTCAATTTTTAGTCCTTTTCCCGTATATCTTTTTATTATTTTCAAAACAAGTCGCAAATTTGCGTTTATCATCTTGTTTTTTGCTTTTGCGCTGCCTCTTTGTATTTGTCCTGCAAGTTTAATTTCTTCTTCGTGAGTAATTAGCTTATGTTCTCTTACCGATTTTAAATATATGTTTAAATCTTCGTTGCTAAATATGTTCATAGTAGTATATTTTTCTCCCCTTTCTTGAATATTGTGATTAAGTTTTTACTACTTAACTTCTTTGACTTCCATGCAAAAATTGTGCCAATTTAGTTTAATAATATCTTTAAATTAAATTGGCTATAATTTTTTAGGTGAGGAGTGTTTTCGAATTATTTATTTTTCTGTAATTGATCGTAAATCAAATTGGCAATTCCAAAGCTTTGAGATTGTGCTATTTGCTTGGCTCTTTGCTCGTAAAGCATGTCTTCAAAAATTTCTTCTACTTGACCTCCGCTTAGCAGATTTTGATCTTTGTTAAGAGTTTTTTTCATGCTATCAAGCATTTGCTTGATAAATATAGCTTCAAATTCTAAAGAGGCTTTTTGAAGTTCTTCGTTTTTTTGAAAGGATTTTTTTATTTCTACGGGATTTTTAAAATTATTTATTTGATTTTTAAATTTTAGATTTTGTGAATTAATTTTAGTTTCCATCAACTTCCTCCAAGATAAGTTCTCCATTTAATTTATTGATTTTTTGTGCAGCCTGAATTATTTGAATTAATTCTTTACTACTAAGATTGTTAGAATTTTTCAATAGGAATTCGTTTAATTTCATTGAATTTACTTGAATTGTTATTTTATTATTACCGTTTAAAATATTTCGGTTGTCTTTTTCAATGGAAAATGTAAACGCTCCTATTTTAGCATTCTCACTTGCTAAGATAATACCATTTTTTTTGTCTATTAGTATCTTAGGATTAGTTTCTATTTTAATATTCTCGATCTCTTCTAATAAGCCTATGTTTTTCACTTCTATTTCTATTGTGCTCTCCGATTTAATTTTGTTGTTGATTTTTTTAGAGGTCAATATTTTATGAATTTTGTTTGCCAATGTATAATTCCCTTTTTTAAGAATTATATTATAACTGTAATTAATATCTTGATCCTCATTTATTATTATACTGTCTAGAGTGTATCCAGAACCTTTTAATTTGTTATTAGTCTTTATAATTCCTGATGCAATTGCTATTATTTTTCCCTCTTTATTTTTAAGATTTGTTTTTAAAAGTATTCCATTTGTTAAATCTTTTGAGTTTAACATTGGTGCAATGCAAGTTTTATGTTTTGAGCCTTTGATCGTATTGCCTTTTACTTGGAGGCTTACACTTACTAGTGCGATATTTTTGCTTTCTATGTTATTAAAGTTTATTTCATCTATTGTATTATTTTCTTCTAAAATTTTACTTATAAGGTCTTTTTGTTTTAAAGAATCTCCTTTTCCAGCAAGGCCCGCTACTATTCCAATACCTGTTAAAAAATTTGTGCTGGTAGGACAAATATTAGCAATTTCTTTTAATTTTATGCTTTCAGATAGTTTGTTGTTAAATGATTGTTCTGTTTTTAATCCCATTGAAGCTTTATTTGTTTGGGCTAATAGACTTGTTGTAAATGCAATTAACATTAACATTAGTTTGTTCATTCTTTACCCTATTGATTTTATTTCTTTTAACATCTACTATTTTATATCAATTATTGCAATTAATGAATTTTTTTGGTTAATTGCTAATTAGTCTTAAAATTATTAAATTGACAAAATAAAGCATTATTCTTTTTGTACGTTATTTAATAGTATTTCTTCATTTTTGATTGTGTTGCGTATAACTTTATATTTACTATTATTTAATTCATTTAGACTTAAAACATCATTTATTCCAGTTGTGTTTATTTTATATTTAAAGTAGATATTATGCTCATTAAGGATTTCATTTTTTTTTAGATTTTCTTTTGCAAATACAATAGGCTCAATTATATCAATATACATGTTAACGTAATTGTGTCTTTTGTAGCTTTCAAAGTTTTTTGCATAATAAACTAGAGTTTTTTGAATTGGAATATTTTTATATGAGTTGTTGCTTTTTACTTTAAATTTTATTTTTTTGAAAAATTTATCGTCTATGTTTATTTCAGATTCATCAAAGTTGAATTGAAGTATGTAAATATTTTCATTTGATAAATTTTTTGTGATGTAATAAATCATTTCAAAAATTATTGACTTTTTATTTAAATGCGGAGGAATATATATTTTTGATAAGTTTTGATTATTGCATATTTTTGAATACTTTCTTGAAAAAAAATATGCTTTACTAGGAGTTATGTTGAAGCACAAATCATGAGCAATGCTCATAATTGATTTTGTTGTTAAGAATAAAATAAAAATAAATAATTTTTTCTTTATTTTTATTGCCTTTTTAAATTATTTGCGATTCCTAACATATTGTCAGAAGTTTGGATAGTCTTTGAGTTTATTTCATAAGCCCTTTGAGCTACTATCATTGTTACCATTTCTTCAGCAATAGATACATTTGACATTTCAAGAATGCCTTGTCTTAATATCCCCATGCCTTCGCTTCCCGGTATTCCTGCTATTTCTTGGCCGGATCCAGCTGTTTCTTTGAATAAATTGCTTCCAATAGCACTTAGTCCTGCAGGATTAACAAATCTTGATATTTCAATTTGTCCAAGTTCTATTTGTTCGTTGTTGTTATCAATTTTTACCGACACTATTCCTTGCTCAGATATTGTAATTGAGTTTTGGATATATTCTTCTGGGAAGAATATATTAGGCAGTAATTTGTATCCTTGACTTGTTACAAGCTCTCGGTTAGAATCGATTTTAAATGACCCATCTCTAGTATACGCATAAGTTCCATCAGGTAAAAGAATTTTGTAAAATCCATCTCCTTCAATAGCAACATCAGTGAGTAAATTGGTGGATTGCATTTTTCCTTGTTCAAATATTCTCTGAGTAGCAGCAATTTTTGTTCCGTGGCCAACTTGATTTCCAAGCGGTCTTAAAGTATTTTCAGTTGCAGGAGTTCCTGCTCTGTTTTGGGTTTGGTAAATCAAATCTTCAAATTCTGCTCTTATTTTTTTAAATCCTGTAGTATTCACATTTGAAAGATTATTGGCAATTGTGTCTACATTGTATTGCTGTGCAGTCATTCCACTTGCTGCTGTCCATAATGCTCTCATCATAAAATATGCTCCTTAATATTTTCCAATTTCATTTATTAATTTTCCTAAAAGACCGTCTTCAGTTTGTATTGTTTTTTGATTAGCTTCGTAAGCTCTATTGATTTCAATCATTAAAACCATTTCCTTAACGGCATTAACATTGGAAGCTTCGAGTGCTTCTGTTTCTATTTTAGGCCTTAATGATATATTAATTTCTTGTGCTTTGCCAGATGTTTTTGTATCAATCCATAAAGAATTTCCTTGTTTTTTGAGAAATCTGGGATTTTCGAAATTTACAATTCTGATGGTATCAAGCAGTTCGTAATTTTCCCAAGAATTTTCACGTTCGCTAACAAGTCTTTTAGGGTTTGGTTCAAAGTTTGAATTGTAAAAGATTTGTCCTTGGGGCGTTATCTTAAAATTATTTTTTTTTAAATATATATATCCTTTTTCTCCAAGAACAGGAAATCCGCTTTTTGTAACGAGGATTCCCTCTTTTCCAATAGTAAAAGAACCATTTCTTGTATATCTTTCTCCATCTGAAGTTTGTATTACAAAAAATCCTTGATCAGTGAGCGCCAAATCTAATGGATTGCCAGTGGTTTTTAATGGGCCTTGTTCAAATATTGTATATATCTCATTTTCTTCAACTCCTGTTCCCAGTTTGCCTACAATAGGAGCTGTTTCAAGATGCCCTTTGGGAAATTTATAAAGGCCATCATCATTTAGTCTTCTTATTAGCATTTCTGGAAATGCTTTTTGAATGGACAAATCTTTTTTATACCCAATAAGATCTATATTTGCCAAATTGTTTGACACTGCATCAAGCTTGCGCCTTTCTGCCATCATTCCGCTGGCAGCTGTATAAATTCCTCTTATCACGAATTAAATCCTTAAAGACAATTAACTTTATTAATACTACCATTAATTGTCTTATATAACAATTAATTGATCTATTGTTTTTTTGCTTAATTATTATATTTTTTGGGTCAACTTTTGTTTAGGTTTTTACCTTAATAATTAAAATTTATAAAATAAGTTGTATAATGATTTTTGTGGCTAATTTTTCAATTAGCCATCTTAAATGAGTAATTTTAAAAAAAAGAACTATAGTTTAGAATTATTAGTTTTAAGGAGAATTGATGAATAGGATTTTATCAAAGTTTTTTTTTTGTTTTGCAATGTTTTTATTTGCAAATTCAGAAGATTTAAATGAAAGTAAAATTATTAATAAGGCTGAAAACCTTAATTCTGGAGATGAGGTTTTAGGATATTGGGTCGGGTATGATGATGCAAGTAAAATAAAAAATTCTATTATTTATATTTATAAATATAATGAAGAAGTTTATGGACGAATTTTAATTGTAATAAAAGATGGTAAAAAGTATGATACTAAAAGTCCTTCAGGAGACACTGTGGTTGGGTTTGAAAATCTTGCAATAGAAGGCCTTGATTTTATGTGGGGGCTTAAGTATTCTCCTTCTTTTAAAAAGTGGGATAGGGGTAAAATAATAGATCCTAAAAACGGCAAAATTTATAATTCTGAAATGAGCGTTGATAGTAAAACCGGTAATCTTATCACTAAGGGTAAAATTTGGATTTTTGGCAGAAGTAAAATTTGGACAAGAGCTGAAGTTGATGAAATGCCAAAAGTAGACTTGCATAATCTTGTTCCAGCTCCTCCTTTAAAAGAATAAATTTGGTTTTTGTTTTTACTTTACTATTTTGAAAAAATACATAAGCATATAGATGGGATAAGTAGGTTTATGAAAAATAAAGCAGAGTATTATGATCAATTTATTACAAAAGTACCCGATTTTCCTAAAAAGGGTGTTCTTTTTTACGATATTACTAGTGTTTTGTTAAAACCCGAAGTTTATACTTCATTAATAAATGAGGCATATTCTTTTTATAATTTTAAAAAAATTGATTGCATTGCGGTTGTTGAGTCTAGGGGATATTTAATAGGCGCCCCTTTGTCTTTAAAAATGCAACTTCCTCTTGTTTTAATTCGAAAAGAGGGTAAATTGCCTAGAGAGGTTTTTAGCGAAGAGTATGAGCTTGAATATGGTTTTGGGAGAATAGAGGTGCACAAAGACGATGTTAAAATGTATTCCAATATTCTTTTAATAGACGATATATTAGCTACTGGTGGAACTTTAAAATCATCTGCAATTTTGCTAGAGAAATCTGGAGGCAGAGTTAAGGATATTTTTTGTTTTATTGAGCTTTGTGGTATTAATGGCAGACACATCCTTAAAGGCTATGAAGTTAATTCCCTTGTAAGGTACAATTAATTTAATGCTTGACTTTTCTTTTTTATTAAATTTACAATATTTAGTTGAGGTAATGTAATGTATGCATTGGTAGAAATAAATGGCAAACAATATAAGGCTATTGAGGGCGAATTTTTAAAAATAGATAAAATTTCTCCTATTGAAAAAGAGAAGTTAGAATTTAATAGCGTTTTGCTTGTTAGTAAAGATGGAGAGATTAAAATAGGAAAGCCTTATGTTATAAATTCTCTTGTTAGGTGTACCTATAAAGAAGATAAAAAAGATAAGAAGGTTATTTCTTATAGATATAGAAGAAGAAAATCAAGCGAGAGAAAAGTTGGACACAGACAAACCTATTCTTACATTTTGGTTGATGAAATAGTTTCTTAAGTTATTGATTGATGTTTTAGTAAAAGTAAAAGATGATGTAATCATTTATCTTTTAGCCAATGGGCATGCTATAAGTAAGAATAATGTCAACGTTGTCTGTTCTTCTTTTTCTTTTATTTTGAGAACCTTTTTCAGTGTTCTTGATCTTGAGGGTGAGGCTTTTATTGTAAAGAATTCAAAAAGAGGTTATTTAGAATTTAAGTCCTTTTTTAAGGATTTAAGTAAAGAAAGCCTTTTTTATTATAGCAGATTTTTAATTAGAGGCATAAATGATTTGTGCTTTGAGTATCCTAATGATATTAAATTAGTTTTGGAGGAAAATTAATGGCAACAAGTAAAAGTGGTGGTAGTTCAAAAAATGGGCGAGATTCTATATCTAAACGACTTGGAGTTAAAAGAAGTGGTGGTCAGTTTGTTAAGGCTGGAGAAATAATTGTTAGACAAAGAGGTACGAAATTTCATAAGGGTAAAAACGTAGGCCTTGGAAGAGATTATACAATATTTGCACTTTCATCTGGTAAGGTAGAGTTTAAAACTTTGAAGGGACGAAAATATGTAAATATTATTTAGTATGTAAATAATATTTAGTTTTAATGTTTGAAAAATTGGAGAAAGTTTGTATAACTTTAAGGACTCTGTAAGTATAACAGTAGTTTCAGGCAATGGCGGTTCTGGGTGCGTTTCTTTTTTGCGTGAAAAGTTTAATGCAAAGGGCGGTCCGGATGGTGGAAATGGTGGGAGTGGTGGGAGTGTAATTTTCAAGGTGAGAGAAAATCTTCGCACTTTAGCTTCTTATAAAAATGGTCATGTGCTTTGTGCTAAAAATGGTAAACCTGGAATGGGCTTTAAGAAAAGTGGTGCTAATGGTGAAGATTTAATTCTTTTTGTTCCCCCAAATACAGATATTTATAATGAAGATGATGGAACTCTTTTATGTAGGCTTGAAAAATTAAATGACGAATTTGTTATTTTAAAAGGCGGTAGAGGCGGTCTTGGTAATTGGAATTTTAAAACTTCAATTAGAAGGGCGCCAAGGTTTGCTCAACCTGGAGAATCAGGTATTAACTTAAATGTGCGTCTTGAGCTTTTTTTGGTGGCCGATATTGGACTTGTTGGTCTTCCTAATGCTGGTAAATCTTCTCTTCTTAATAGAATAACTTCAGCAAAATCTAAGGTTGCAAATTATCCTTTTACAACAAAGATTCCTCATCTTGGTGTACTCAGATATTCTTATGATAATTTAATAATTGCAGATATTCCGGGAATAATTAAAGGTGCTAGTTTTGGAGTAGGACTTGGGACTAAGTTTTTAAAACATATTACTAAAACTAAAATTTTAGCTTTAGTAATTGATATTTCCGAAGCAAATTTTTTAGAATCATATAACATTCTTTTAAATGAATTAAAATCTTATAGCTTTGATCTTTTTAATAAAAAAAAAATTATTATTGCCAATAAGCTTGATTTGGATAGTTCTAAGAAGAATTTTGATTACTTGATAAAAACTTTGAGGAAAGAAAAGATTTTGGGCATTTCTATTTATGAGAACAAAGGGATTGATGAACTTATTAAAGAATTTTTTATTTTGGCTAAAACTTTTTAATAATAACCGATTTTATTGTCGGTGTTTTTATTTTTAAGACTTGGTTTTTGGATGTCAAATTCATTTGTTTAGGGAAAAATAACTTATGAGAATTGCAATATTAGGAGGCACTTATAATCCAGTTCATATTGGACATATTTTTTTGGCTAAAGAGATAGAGTTTTTATTAAATATTGATAAGATAATATTTATTCCTACTTGTAATCCTGCTCATAAATTGATTGGGGGGGACGTTAGTGTTAAAAATAGAATAGATATGCTTAAGCTTGCATTAGAAAATGAAAATAAAATGTTCGTAGACGATTGTGACATAATAAATGGCGGAATAACTTATACAGTTGATACTGTTTCTTGTGTTAAGAAAAAATATAAAAACGATAAGCTTTTTTTGGTTATTGGTGATGATCTTTTTCAAAATTTTGATTCATGGAAAGACCCCCAAAGCATTGCAAGTTCTGTTGATCTTGTTATTGCTCACAGAATTTACAAAGAGAGGCTAAAAAGTTCTTTTAAGCATATTTATGTAGACAATAAAATAATACCGATCTCTTCGTCAGAGATTAGGAATAGAATTGCTAATGGATTTCCTGTTAGCTATTTACTACCCTTTGGTGTGTTAAAATACATTAAAGATAATAATTTGTATGTCAAAAAGGTAAGTATTTGAGGAAAGATTTAATTTTTTTACTTTTAATTATTCTTATAATAGCAGGTGTAGTAATTTTTTTTATTAGAAGTTCTAAAAAAGAGTTGGTTTATTTTGAGCTTAATACAAAGAGCAATATTAGTTTTTTGTTTCTAGTAGAAGATCTTAACAAAAACCTTGTAAGTATGCAAGAAATTTTTATTAATATAAAAACAGGAAATATTGGATTTTTAGATATTCCAATTCATACTGGATATGAGGATTTAAAAGGTAATATATCTTGGTTTAAAGATCTTTATAAAAAAAATTCTTTTAATAAATTTTTATCTAAAATTTATACACAACTATCTCATGAATCAGATTATTATATTCGTTTTCAAAAAGAAAATTTTGTTAAACTTATTGATTACTTGGGAGGAGTTAGGCTTCTTGTTAAAAACCCAGTAAAAGTTTATAGCTTTGAGGATTCTATTTTAATACCCTCTGGCACTTCTAATTTTGATGGTGATAAAGCATACGATTACTTAAGATATTTTAATAATGTTAATCAGTTTGAAGAGAGAGTTGAGTTTTTTAAAGAGTTTTTTAAAAAACTTCTTTTTCAAATTTCAGATTTTGGCATTGAAAATGACAATTTTTTTAAAATATATTCCATGCTAGATACTAACCTTTCAGAGGTTGTTTTTAAATATATTGTTAAAAATTATAAAATAAATAATAATAAAATTATTTCTATTAATATTAAAGGACAAGAAGAGATTTTTAAGGATAGTGATAATAATTTAATAAAAGTGGTTTTCCCTTATTATGGGGGCGCTATTTTAAAAGAATCTGTTGATAAATTGAATAAAGAGTTGGTTAATGAAGGTGTAGAAGAGATAGTAAAGATTGTTGTTTTAAATGGAACAAAAGTTGCTGGGCTTGCAAAAAAAACAGCAAATATTTTTAATTCTTTAAAATTTAAAGTTTTAAAATTTGGCAATGCAGATAAAAATTCTTATAAAAATACCTTGATTATAAATAATTCGGATAATTTGGAAATGGCTGTTAGAGTTGGGGAGGTAATTAAAGCTGTAAATATTAAGCCAATTTCTGAAGTTCAAACTAAAAGATTCTTAGAGCTTGATAACTTTGATATTAATCCCGATGTAATAGTTATTTTAGGAGCTGATTTTGATGGAAGATATGTTAAAAGCCAGTGATATTAATAATTTATGCAAAATAATAAGCGATTTTAATGGAATTGACGTTATAGGTATTAATGTTAGTAATATTTGCAATTGGACTGATTTTTTTATAATAGCTACCTTTGTATCATTTAAGCAGATGGAAACTTTGTATTTTGATAAGATAGTTAAATTTTTTAAAGAAAAGAAAATTAATTTTAATGTTCAAGGAAAAGGGTTGGTTTATGACTGGTCTGTTGTTTCGGGTGGAAATTTGGTAATTCATCTAATGAGCGAAAAGGCTAGAGAATACTATGAGCTTGAAAAAATATGGTCCAAGGGAATTATTATTTATACTTAATTACTGTTTAATTAAAAAAACTAAAAATATCATAAAAATGTGTTTACAAAAAATAGAAAATATTTTAGATTTAAGGTATGTACTTTTTGCGGGAGGCTTATAAGTGGATATTACAGACATAAGGATTAAGAAAGTTGAAAGTAAAAATTCTGGTTCTAAATTGCTAGCATACGTTGCAGTTACTTTTGACAATTGCTTAGTTCTTCACAATATTAGAGTTATTAAAGGGCAAAAGGGAGTATTTATTGCTATGCCTAACAGAAGGACTAGAGTTGGCGAATATAAAGACATTGTACATCCTATCAATCAGGATTTTAGGAAAATTTTGCAAACTTCTATTTTTAAGGAATATATAAGAGAAAATCCAGCCGATCTTGAGCTTGAATTAGATTTTTAGATAATTATTGACAAAGCGTGTTGTATCTTGTATGCTTGTCAATTGTAAGTATTAAGGTATTTTGGGACGTCGACAAGCGGTAAGTCAACTGGTTTTGGTCCAGTCATTCGAGGGTTCGAATCCTTCCGTCCCAGTATTTTACATTAGGAGTTTTTTGGTGGAAAATAGCAGGATTTTGAGTTGTAAATGTAGATCAAGCTTTGGCTCTTCTAGTGCTCGAAGAATAAGATCTAAATATGAAATACCGGCGGTTGTTTACGGACAGGGTAATGATGTTTCACACTTGAAAATTAAGAGTAGTGAGTTTAATAAGAAATTTGCAAAGTTTACAGATAATACTGTCTTAATATTAGATGACGGTAAGCTTGAAAGATGCGTTTTTATTAAAGATGTTGCTGAAAATATTGCCAGCAATCTCATTTATCATATTGATTTTTATGAAGTAGATAGGCGTGTTGAGCTTGAAAGATATATTCCTATTAAGCTTATTGGGGCTTCTGTTGGGGTTAAAGAGGGTGGAATTTTGACTGTTTTGAAAGAGAAAGTTAAGGTAAAGTCTTTACCCTTGGATTTGCCAGAATTCATAGAGCTTGATTTAACTCCTGTTAAAAAAGGAGATAGCGTTCTTCTTAAAGACCTTGTGTTGCCTTCTAATGTTAGGCTTGCAGAAAGTGATGAAAATTTGGAAGTTGTTATTATAAAGTGATTTTATGGGGTTGTTGATACTTGGATTAGGAAACCCTGGATTAGAATTTTCTTTAACGAGGCATAATGTTGGCTTTTCTCTTTTAGATAAAATTGCTTCTAAGAATGGCCTCTTTTTAAAGAGAAAAAAAAAGTATGAATATTCAGAGTTAAGAATGATTTCTAGAAGGGTAATTTTGGTTAAGCCATTGACTTATATGAATCTAAGCGGATCTTTATTTCCTTCAATATTTTCAGATTTTTATATGAGTGTAAAGAATTTATTAGTTGTTATTGACAATGTTGATCTTCCTTTGGGAAAATGTCGACTTAAAGAGCGGGGTGGTGCGTCTACTCATAATGGTCTTAAGTCAATTTCAAGTGCTCTTGGAAGCCCTAACTACAGTAGACTTTATATTGGGATTGGGAGCAATATTGTGAACGATATGAAGAGCTTTGTTCTTTCTAAATTTTGCAAGGATGAAATAAATAGGCTTGAAAAATTGTATGACTTTTTAAGTGATGAGTTAATTGATATTAGCGAGGCAAATTTTAAAGATAAGGTTCAAAAAATCAATTCTAGTAATTTTTAATGCATTTTTTAGACGATAATATACAAATTAAAATAGATAAATTTTATAAAAAAAATTCTTTAAATAAAAATCGGGTTATTGTTGCTTTTTCTGGAGGAGCCGATTCTACAACTTTATTATTGAATTTAAAATGTTACTTGGACAATAATATTATTGCATTTTATTTTGCTCATTTTATTAGGTCTGATAATGAGCAAAATCAAGAAATAAAGCATGTAAAGGAGTTTTGCGATTTTTACAACATTGCTTTGCAAATTAAAAAATGCGATATAGATATAAAAAGCGAATCAGCCAGGTTGGGAGTATCTATTGAAGAACTTGCAAGGAAATGTAGATATAATGCTTTAGAAAATGCCCTTAAAGAAAATGATGCAAATTATATTGCACTTGCTCATAACGAGAACGATCAAATTGAAACAATAATTATGAGATTTTTTCAAGGATCTTTTTTGGATGGTCTTGCAGGCATTCCTAGTATTAACAAAAATATTATAAGGCCATTACTCGAGGTTTCAAGACTAGAAATTGAGAATTTTTTATATTTGAATAAAATCAGTTTTTTTGTTGATAGTACAAATGCTCAAAATTTATATCTAAGAAATAGAGTTAGAAATAATTTATTACCTTCTATAGAAAAGATTTTTAAAGGGTATGAAAAATGTCTTAAGAGAATATCTGAATTTTCAAAAGAATTTTCAGATTATTTTGAAAAAGATGAATTTTTTCCTGTTGAGAAAGGTAGATACTATTATTCTTTTGATTTGGAAGCTTTTTTAGATTTTCCTAAGTATTTGGTATTTAGATTGATTTTTAAAATTTTAAACTCAGAAGGAATTGTAACTAAAGTTTCCTATAAAGCTCTTAATGAAGTGTTTAAAGTAGAGATTAGTAAAAAGAAAAACAATGTTTTGTTAAAAACCAATGAATTTTTTTTAGAAAAAAGGCATAATAAAATTAATTTAATTTTTAAAAGGGATGAAAAACTTTACAAACCTTTTAATTTTATTTTAGAAGTTGGTAAATGGCATAGTTTATCTTTAGGTAAGATTTTGCTAAAATGTTTAGAGTGCAATACGGCTTCTGTATCAAGGCTAGAATGTTGTTCTTATGAGCTTAGATGTAAATTTTTTAAAAATAAGTTGAAAGCAAAAAAATTTTTTTCTAAGTTTATAAGGTTCAATCCGATTTATTTAATGTTGTTAGCATTAGATAATAGGTTGATTGGAATTATTGATTTAAATACTTTAAACTTAGTATGGAGTGAAAAAAGCATTCTTAAAAAAATTAGTATATCTTTGATTGGAGGGCTTTTAAAGGAATGAATGGCAATAATAATATAAATAATAATGGCAAATCTAATAACAAAAAGAAGAATAAAAATTGGATTTTAGGACTTGTTGTTATTTTTTTAATTTCAGCAATATTTATGTCATATTTTATAAGGGGAGGGGAAAGCTATAAAAATGTTCCTTATAGCACTTTTCAGAGTTATTTGGACAATGGTTTAGTTGAGTCTGTAGTAATAATTGATAAAAATTTGATTCAATTTGTTGTTAAGGGCTCCAACTTTGTAAAATCTTATTTTTCTACCACTATTCCCTATCTTGATATAAATTTGCTTTCAGAATTAAAAAGTAAAAAAGTTGAGCTTAGCTCAGGAAAAAGTCAAGCTTCATTAATTGGGGTTTTATTGCAAACTTTGCCATGGATTTTATTTTTTATTTTCTTTTTCTTTATATTTCGTCAAACCCAAGGTGGTGGTGGAAAAGTTTTTACATTTGGGAAAAGCAATGCTCAAAAGTACGAAGCTGGAAAGAATAAAATCACCTTTAAAGATGTGGCTGGGCAAGAAGAGGTTAAGCAAGAGCTTCGTGAAGTTGTTGAATTTCTTAAAAATCCAAAAAAATTTGAAAAAATAGGCGCAAAAATTCCTAAAGGAGTGCTTTTGGTTGGCTCTCCAGGTACCGGCAAGACTTTGCTTGCCAAAGCTGTTGCTGGTGAGGCTGGGGTTAGTTTTTTTCACATGTCAGGTTCAGATTTTGTTGAAATGTTTGTGGGAGTTGGTGCAAGTCGTGTTAGAGATTTATTTGATAATGCTAGAAAAAATTCTCCATGTATTATTTTTATTGATGAGCTTGATGCTGTTGGTCGAAGTCGTGGCGCGGGGCTTGGCGGTGGTCATGATGAAAGAGAGCAAACTCTTAATCAACTATTGGTTGAAATGGATGGATTTGGAACACATACCAATGTAATTGTTATGGCTGCCACAAATCGTCCAGATGTTCTTGACTCTGCGTTGCTTAGACCTGGGCGATTTGACAGACAAGTAACAGTTTCTTTGCCTGATATTAAAGAAAGAGAGGCAATATTAAATATTCATTCTTCAAAAACAAAGCTTTCAAAGGATATTAATTTGCATGTAATAGCAAGAGCTACTCCTGGAGCTAGTGGTGCTGATCTTGCAAATTTAATTAATGAAGGAGCCTTAATAGCTGCAAGGAATAATCAAGATGAAATTTTAATGAAGGATATGGAAGAGGCCAGAGATAAAATACTGATGGGAGTTGCAAAAAAATCTATGACTATTACTGATAGACAAAAGCTTGAGACTGCTTATCATGAGGCAGGGCATGCTTTGCTTCATTATTATCTTGAACATGCCGATCCACTCCATAAGGTTACCATTATTCCAAGAGGCAGGGCACTTGGTGTTGCATTTTCGCTTCCAAGAGAAGATAGACTTTCAATAAACAAGTACCAAATTCTTGATAAAATAAAAATATGTTATGGTGGTTATGCTAGTGAGCAAATAAATTTGGGCTTTACAACAGCGGGTGTTCAAAATGATTTAATGCAAGCTACTAGCTTGGCTAAGAAAATGGTTACGGAGTGGGGAATGGGCGAAGAGGTTGGGCCAATATTTTTAGTAGATGATGAAGCACCCATTTTTCTTCCAAAAGAGTTTTCAAAGGCTAAGGCTTATTCTGAGAACACTGCTGATAAAGTTGACAGAGAAGTAAAAAGAATACTTGAAGAATGTTTGAAAGAAGCATCAGATATTCTTGTAAAGCATAAGGATCAGCTTGTTAAGCTTGCAAAAGAACTTGTTTTAAAGGAAACTTTGACAGATAAAGAAGTAAGAGAGCTTTTGGGTTTTGAAGTTAGTGAAGATGAGCACGATTTATTTGTAGTGGATTCTGCTACTTCAAAAGAAGTAAAGGAGGAAGAGATAAAAGGTTAGGATAAGTGTTTATGTTTTATTTAAAGATGGGTTTGATTCTTTTTATTTCTATAAACCTAAATGCAGCTTTAATCAAAGAAGATGAAGATATTTCAAGTATTCTTTTTAATGAGTCTAAAAATTTTTCCAATTTTCAAAAAGGAAGTGACCTGATTTATGGATCTCTTGATTTTAATTTGCTAGCATCAGACTCTCTTTATGAGCTTGCATTAAAAGAGGATATTGCTTTAATAGATAGAATTTATTTATTAAAAGAAGCAATTAAGATTAATAACTTTAAAATAATAGCTACTAAAGAAATATACACTTATTATTTTGCATTGCTTTTAAGGCAAAACAATAATGAGGATATGTATAAAGAAATTATTACTTTGTATGGAAGCTTAAATGAAGAATTACAAATAGATAAAAATTTAATTTGCATGAGACTTGAAGCTTCTGGAAGGCTTAAAAGCTTTGGGAATGATTTTAAAAAAGTTTTATTTAAAGCCTTTTCTTTGTATGGCAATGATTTTTTATTTTTTAAGTGGTTCTTAAAAGAAGATAGGTTTTTTTTCAGCATTTTTAATGCTATTAGATCAAAAGAAGATTTTTTCTTTACAACTGAAAATATTAATTATATATTTAGAAATTCAGATTTTAATTATGACAATTCTGTTTCTTTGTTTTCTTTTCTTAAGGGTAAAATTAAAGAATATAATGGAATTCATGGCATTTATTTTTTAAAATACAAGCTTTTAGACCCCGTTGAAGCTTATAGAATTTTTAAAAAATTTCCTCCTGAGACAATAAATGAATATAAAATGTTTTATGATCTTTTAGAAGATCCTGAGATGAAGAGTAAATTTTTAGAAGATTATAAAAGGTTGTCAGGAATTTATTGTATTGACAATAAAAATAATATTGCCATACTCAAAGATGGAATTTTAGTAGGTGTTTTTTCAGGAACAGCAGATTTTGGCAATAAATTTAGTTTAAATAATAGATATTTTAGTAAAGTTTATTTTAAAGATAAGTTTCCAGTTTATTATGAGAATAGTTTATTTGGTTATAAAATAAACTATTCTGTTTATCCTTATGTTGATATGATTGAGGTTCAATATCCTAATAAAAGAGATGTTTATACATTTGCTTTACATTCTTTTAAGTTCAATCTTTTTAATCATTTAGGTTACGATTTTAATAATCTTGGGATCAGAGAATTATTCTTGATTAATATTAAAGATTTTTTCCCACCTACTGCTTTGAATTTATTTTTTGAAAAAATTTCTGTTTTAGATATTAGATCAAGCTTGATAAGTAAAAAAAAATACTTTGGATTTAATTTAGTAGAAATTAAAAATTATGTGGTTGGAAGTTTGGTTTCAATTTATAGAAAAGTTAATGGTTCTACAAGATTTAATTATATTGAGATTTATGAGAAGGGCAAATTAAAAATAAAAAAAGTTTTATTAGATGATGATTGTTTTGAAAGTTATTATTCTTTTGAATGATGACTTTAATAGAGCCTTAATTATTAATCTTAGGTTTTTTGTTGTTCTTTATTTGTATAATTGAATTTGAATTTACTTCGGGGAGGATTTTTGAGTTTTTGTTTAGACTTTGCTAATAAAGAAGATACTAAATTATTAAATAACATTATCTCTGTTAGTCATTTTGATTTTAAAGCCAAAATAAATTTGATTCTTGTAGTTGGTCCTATGGGAAGTGGAAAAACAGAATATGCTGCAAAAATTTATAAAGATTCTCTTGTTGTAAGAAAAAAATCTTTCAAGGTGTTAGGCAATGTTATTAAAGGTAATAGGAGCAGGGTTAATGTATTTTTTATTAGAAATTTTTTAGACAAGAGGAGATTTCAGGATTATCCAGAAAATGTAATACCATATAGAGGCGGTGGAAAAGATAAAATTGATGAGATTGGTTTTGCCAGCAGCTCGTTTGATATTGAAAACTTAATAGCTTCTAATCCTAGTTGTGGTACTTTTATTATTGATGAGGCATGTTTTTATGATGAACGTTTGATTTTTGTTTTAAATAAAATTTCTTTAAATGAGAATATTTTATTTATATTACCCACATTACTTTATAATTTTAGAAAAGAGTCTTTTAATGATACTGCTAAACTTTTGGTAGAATATTCAGATAAGATTTATAAGCTTGGGGCTTATTGTGGTCACATTGATTGCATGGAAGAATCTTTTTTTTCGTATAGGTATTATTTTTACAACAATAAAGAAATTCCAGCTCCTTATTTTGATCCTTTGCTTATTGTTGGTGGTGACGAAGATATTGAATCTGCTATTTATCCAAATTATGCTACAAGATGTTCAATGCATCATTATCTTGTGGGTAAAGAATATTTTTTTTCTTTTTTAAAGCCATTTGCTCTACTGTATTCACAAGGAGATAAAAAATTTCTTGAAAATGAAATTGTAGAGTTAAGTACTGATGTTGAAAATTCCAATTTTGTAAATTCTTTAAATAGCGAAAAAATGTGTGAATTTAGGGCTGAAATTTTGAGAAATATTATAGAATTACCTTTTTTAGCAGAAAGAGCATTAATAACTCTTTTTTCAGAATATAGTATCTTGAGTAAAGAAAATTTTAAAGATCTTGTTTTTAAGTTTTCATTAAATAAGGATTATATAAATAAAATTTTTTTTTCCAAAGATGGCAAAGAATTTTTTTAAAAATAGTTTAAACTTTTTTCAAAAAATGCTTTAGTTTCGTCAATTCTTAGTAGTTCTTTTTTGATAATGTCATAGTAATCTAACTCTTTAAGAGAGATTTTGTGATATTCGTTTTCCCAATTTGTTATTCCATCGGTTTCTAGCTTGATAAATTTGTAGCTTTCAAGTTTTTTATGGTATTTCAGCGCTTCATCGTAGTAGTTAATAGCCATTTTATATATTTTTTTTGATTTTTCTAAATTGAGAATAATTCCATTTTTTTCTGGAGTTTTGAAAAAATATAAATTTCTTGTGTCAAATAAATTTCCCAGATATAAGTTTTGTTTAACTAGGAGCAGATTTACATGCATTTTGAAAAGAAGTTTATATTTTGTCCATTGCTCTTTTGTTTCTATTTTAGTTAGTGAGTATTTTGGATTTCCAAATGGGTATTTTAAGGCTTTTTGAAGAAAAAATATATTTTTTTTATAGTTTTCAGGGTTTTTTTTCATTTGAGCGCTAAAGATTACATACCATTGTTCTGCATAATAAAATTTGGACAATGCATTTATCTTTGCAACTGCTATTAAAAGGAGTAGAAATAAACTTATTTGAAAAGTTATACTTTTGAAAATATAATTAATCATACGATTAATTATATTAGAACTTTATTAGATTAAAAATTTTTTTTGCGTTTTTATTTAAATTATCTTTTGTTGAATTATTAAGGTAAATCACATCAATTTTTTTTTCTAGGATTTTTAATGCTTTTGAATACTTTAGAGCAATTTGTTCAAAAGTATTGTATCTTTCAAGCTCAAAAAGATCACTTTGTGTTCTATATTTTTGTATTCTTTCGTAAGCTATGTTTGGAGCTGTTTCAATAAAGAATACTTTTTCAGGCAGTGGAAAATTTTTATTTAATTCATATCCTAATTCTCCCTGATAGGCAATTGATGAGAATAAATAGCGATCGGTTATTATTTTTATGGACTTTGTTTTTAAAATTTCTAGTATTCCACCTTTTTTATATAAATGATCGTGTCGATCTGCTGCATAAAGATATGCAAATGTTGATTCTTTTAGAGGATTTTTAAAATTCATTAATTGCTTTTTTATCATTTCTCCAATTATTCCGCTTGATGGTTCTTTTGTAAAATAATATCTTGATTTATCGTCGCAAAGAGCTTTTAGTTTATTAATTATGCTTGTTTTCCCGCTTCCATCAATTCCCTCTATGCAATAAAAGTTTTTTAAAATTTTAATCACAAATATTTTTTCTTCCTTTCCTTTGGCGTCAATAATTAGGTTATTGATAATTATTATATAATAATAATTATCAATATATGAGTGTATGAATTTGGGATTTTTGAAAAATAAATCGTTTCTATTGTTGATTTTAGCATTTTTTGTTTTTGTTTTAATAATTTTTTCCATTAATTTATTTGTTCAAGTTCAAATTTATTCTGCCAAGTTTTTTGTTGTAAAATATCTTGAGTCAAAATTTGGCTTTAAGATTAAATATGATAAAATTTCACCGTATTTTTTATCATCTATTAAAATAGACGGTTTAGAGTTAAGCTTGGATGGAAAAGATAAAATATTAATGGATGTCGTTAGGGTAGATTTAAATCTGTTTAAATTAATTTTAGGTGATGAAAATATTATTTTAAATGTTTATGTTAAAGGGAGTAATTTGAATTTTGATATAAGTGATTTTGGTTTATTTGATGATTCAAATTCTAGCAGTGCTTACAATAAGAGAAATGTAATTTTTAATAAAGTTTTAAACTATCTTTATAGGTTAAATATTAATTTAGAAAATATCAATATTAATATTAGGCTTAATAATAATAGTTGGTTGAATTTTAAAGTTAAAAATTTTTCCTTAAGCACCGTAGATGAAGATTTTTTATTTAGCTCTGTGATTGATTTTAGTGCTTTTAAAAATTTAGAAATTAATTTACCGCCTGAAAGAGTTGATGATGGAATCTTAGATTCAACTTTCTATTTTGAGGGAAAATTTAAAAAAGGCTTTGAGGATGGTTATGTTAATTTTAGTTTTTTTGAATTTAAAACAAGATATTTTTCTTTTCTTGAGCAAGGATTCCAAATAAATTATTCAAAAGGAAATTTAAAAATTTTTAATTTACGAAGGGAGAATTTTGATTTTAATTTAAGTTATGACAAAGCTAATGGTTTTATTCGATTAGATGCTTTATTTTTTAATGTTAATCTTTTAAATTGGATTAAGTTAAACAAAGACTTTGAAGTTTATAAAGATTATTTTGATATAAGTTTAAATGGGCAGGTGGCATTTTCTTATGATTTTAAAGATAAAGATTTAAGATATGCAGGGATAATAAATTCTTCTTTAAATGTAGATACTATAGGTAAAGAAATTCAAGGTTTACAACTCGAAATCAAAGGGGATGAAAGCATTGCAATTGTTAAGAATGCTTTTTTAAAGCTCAAAAGGGGAGTTGTAAACTATAAAGGTTATTATTCTTTAAAAGACTTGCTTCCAATAGGACGCCTTAGCTTTAAGTCTGCAAAAATTTTAAACTTTAACGACTTAAATGGGTATTTGGATTTTAAGAAAGATAAGGATATTTTTTCAGTTAAGTCTAATAATTTTAGCCTTGGAAATCTTAGTTTTCAAAATTTAAGCTTAAAAACTTATTTTTTAAAGGATAAAGTTTTTTTTGACTATTTGATTTATTTAGAAAATAAAAATTCTCAAATTTATTTAAAGGGTGATCTTAATGATGAGGAATTTTCTTTTAGTTTAGGCATTAAAGAGTTTCCTTTGCTTTTTTTAAAAGAAGTCATTCCTAGTTCTTACTTAATAAATTTTTTTCCCCAGATTTTATTTTCAGGTAAATATTTAAATTTAGTTTCTGATTTTGATTTAAACAAATTTGACTATCATAAAAATAGATTAAAAAAATTTAATTTTATAGTATTTTCAAAGTTAGATAATTTCAGATTCATATTTGATGCTAGTGGAGAAAAAAATTTTTACAAATCAAATAACTTTGATTTACAGTACAATGATTACAATTTGCATTCTAATTTATTTGTTGAGTTATTTGAAAGTGGGTTTTATATTGGTATGAACTTTTCTTATTTGGACAAAAGTTATCTTTTGAATTTTAATGTGAATCTTAAAGATAAGTTTATTGTTGGAGAATCTCCTCTTGGTATTAAATTAGATATAAATTATTTTGATTCTAAAATAATTTATGCTCTTAATGTTAATGGTTTTAAGGTTTATAATAAAACTTCTGATCTTTTGATAAATATAAATTCTCATGGAAACTATTTAGGTATTAATAATGATTTGAAATTTAAAATAGATAAGTTTAATATAATAAAAGTTTCTAAAATGCCCGCTTATAATTTTAATTTTGGTTTTAAGGGTTTATATGAATATGATAAGTTATACATTTCTGATGTTAAGTTTGTAAACAAACTTTCAAATTTGCAAGGATACGGACAATTCAATTTAAAAGATGATTTTAATGGGAGTTTGAATCTATTTTCTAGCGTAAATTCAGAACGATATTTTTTAGGGGTTAATTCTGATGAATATGGAAGTTATTTTTTGCTTAAATTCCAAGATTTAGATTTTTGCAATTTTAATTCTTTGTCCCTTTTAGAGGGGAAGGTCAATGGTAATTTTTTACTAAATTTTAAAAACAATGATTTTAAAAATTATTCTTTGAGCGGATATCTTGAGGTCGATAAATTAATTTTATTAGGCATTCCTGTTCAGTTTTCTCTGAATTTAGGATTATTGGACAATAAACTTAACATATATGATATAAGGGCTAAACGCAATAAAAAAGAGTTTCTTACTGGCAGCCTAAGATATGATCTGAGCAGTTCTATAGGTGTGTCTAATATGGTCTTTAATAGCGACTTGTTTTCTTATAAGTTTAGTGCAAATTTTAGAAACTTTGAAAGTAGAGACAAAGATCGATTTGGAATTTTGAAAACCAAAACAGAGGGCGAATTCTCTTTTAGAGATATTAAATATAAAAATGAGTTTTTATCTAATCTTACAGTTGAGTTTAGCAATGATTTTGAAAAATTTAATATGACTTCGATTGATTATGATCTTATTAATATTTTATATCATTATGATAGTGGAGAATATAGTTTTGTTTTAAAAGATTATTTTCCTCTTAGTTTTAATTCGTCAGGCAAAATAATTAAAAATAAAATTCTTGGGAATGTTAAAGATATTAAATTTGATTCAAAAATAATAACTAAAGATTTTTTAGATTCACATTTTTTATTTAATATTGACACCCATTTTATTCTTTATGATCTTGTTTTAAATGGTGAATTTAATATTGATGGAGATTTGTATAATCCTAATATTAATGGAAGTTTAAATATTCAAAAAGGATCAATAAGTACTGAGTATTTAAAAGCTTTTAGAAAGTTTGGTGGTGATAGGGTTTTAGAAATATTTGATGTGCCAGTTGAAATTCAGGATAATAAAATCATTTTTAGTAATGAGTTTAATCTAGATCGATACTCTAAAGTTTTTGTTTCTACCAGCTTAAATTTAAATTTTCTAAGTGATACTATTATTGATTATTACAAAATAGATATTAATGTGACTGGTAGAACAGGAGTTCCTATTAAGTTTGACAAAATTGCTTTAAGCTTTACAGGTTATGCTTTAGGCAATTTTTCAATTGAAGGAAATCCTGATGAAATTATGTTTAAAGGCGTTTTAAATGTTTCAAATGCTTGGGTTTATTCCCTTGAAAGTTCTATTGTTAATTTATTGATAAATCCTTTCAAGCAAGTAAAAAAAGCGCAAACAGTTGATGTTAATATTCGAGATTTTGATATTTTAACCCATCTTGAGATAAATTTTGACAGTGGCGTTACTTTTCATTGGCCAGATAGTAATATTTCGTTTTTACAAGCTACTATTTCAAGAGGGGATAAGCTTATAATAAAATCTGATACAAAAACAGATGATTTTATTCTTAAGGGAGATTTGAATATTGCAAGTGGTTTTGTTAATTATAATAATAAAAAATTTATCTTTAAAAGTGGCTCTTATATTTCCTTTAATGAGAGCAGAACTAAATTTGATCCATGGATAAAAGCAGAGGCTACAAATACTATTAAAGATAGAAATGATAAGCTGCTTGTTACAATAGGTATTGATTGTCCTTTGAGTTTATGGAAAATTGAGTTTATGTCTTATCCTTCTAGAACTGAACAGGAGATTAAATATTTGCTTTCAGGTTCAACAATGGGGGGGGGGTCTGAAGGGGGATTGCGATCGGCAGGGACTAATGCTGCTGAAATGGCAATTGGAATAGTAAGTGACATTGCTCTTGATTTTTTAATTCAACCCATTGAAGATTATATGCGTTCTGTATTAAACTTAGATTTGTTGAGTATAAAGACAGATATATTGAAAAATTCTATTAATAGTAATTTTTTTAAAATTGGAAATCCTACTTTTGTTGATGTTCTTGACAATACAAGCGTTAAGGTCGGGAAATATCTTGTTGAGGGTGTTTTTATTAGTGGGGGTTTTGGGTTTTTAAAAGAGCAAATGACCCCTTTTTCAAAAGATTTAAATTTTGTTATTAATTTAGGTATTGAGTTTGATTCTCCATTTTTTTTGGTTAATTATGAGTTTGATTACAATTTTATGAAAAAAGGTTTAGATGGAATAGGAAATAATATAGGTATTTCTTGGAAATTTAAATATTAAATTGTTAAGAGGTTAAGATGGGTTCAATTAGAGGTTTATTTTTTATAAGTTTTTTAATGTTTTTTGTTGTTTTTGGTTTTGCTCAAGTTGAAAATTACAAAGGGAAAATAATAAAGGGTATTAATTTTGAAGGACTTAAGAATAAGAAAGAGGTAGATTTTATTAATATCTTAAAACCTTACATTGGTAAAGCATATTCTAATGAAATTTTTGATAAATTGCAAATCGATCTTTATTCTCTTGATTATTTTTCTGGGCTTATTAAGCCGATTTTCAAAATAGATGGTGAGGATCTTTTTATTACATTTATTGTAAAAGAGAAATCTTTGGTTAATTCTGTTGTTTTTTCTGATAGCAGTAGAGTTTTTTGGAATAGTGAACTTGTTGAGAAGGTAAATATTAAAACTAATGAGCCTTTAAACCTTGCAAGTGTTAACAAAGGTCTTAACAAGCTTGAAGAGATGTATAAAGATATGGGGTATCTTGAGGTTTCTGCAAATTTTGAAATCAAGGAAGAAGGAAATTTAGTTGATATTGTTTTTAAGATAGTAGCTGGGCCCAAATATGTTATTAAAGGTATTGATTTTGAAGGAAATTTAAGCTTTAAAAGTAGTACTTTGAGAAAATCTTTAGCATCAAGAGTAGTATCTCTTTTCTCAGATGGTAAATATTTAAAAAGTAATGTTGATAAGGATAAGCGACAATTAGAGTCTTTTTATAAAAATAATGGATATATTGATATTAAGATTATAAATAGTACTGTTGATATTAAAGATTCTCTTAAAGATTCTCAAAGGTTAGAAAAGGAAGTTTTTTTGAAATATTTTCTTTCAGAAGGCAATGTTTTTAGATTTGGAAAGCTTGAAATTTTTGGTAATTCAGTTTTTAGTTTGGAAGAATTAAAAAGTTTTATCACCTTTAAAGAAGGCGATATTTTTAATAATTCTAAATTTGAGCAGGATTTTATCAAAATTAAGGAAAGTTATTTTAAGGAAGGGTATATTTTTACAGAAATTATTCCTTCACAAAAGATAAGAGGAGAGTTTGTTGATTTTTTAATTAAAATCTTAGAAAAGGATAAAGCTCATATTGAGTCTATTACTGTTTCTAAAAATAAAAATACAGCCTCACATGTAATACTTAGAGAGATTCCCCTTCAAGAGGGAGATGTTTTTAGCTTGGATAAGTTTAAGATGGGCATGGTAAATTTACAACAGCTTGGTTATTTTTCAAACGTAATCCCTGACATTGTTCCAAGCAATACAGAAGGGCTTATGAAAATAAATTTAAACATTGAGGAGCGAGCAACAAGTAATTTTGGATTTGGTATGAATTTTGGAGGCAATTCAAATTCTTCTTTCCCATTCTCAGTATTTGGACAATGGGAGCTTTCTAATTTTTTGGGCGAAGGCTATTATTTTGCTGCAAGACTAAATTTATCTTTTTTAGAGCAAAGTCTAAGTTTAACATTTAGAGATAATTGGTTTTTTCAAAAAAGATGGACCGTAGGTGGATTTGTAGATTTTTCACATTCTGTTAATACTGCTTATCAGGATATTAATGGACCTATTTTTTCTGGCAAAAGGGAAGTTCCTGATCCATTTACAAGTTGGGAAGAATATCGAGATGCCAAAAGCTTTTCCGATTTTAATGCTATGAATTATTCTTTGCTTAAACTTAGTTTTGGAGGATTTACAGGATATACTTTTTCTAATTATCTTGGTAAGCAGACTCTTCTTGGGACTTTGCAAACTGCTTTGAAATATGTTTTTTATGATAATGAGGTTAACAGGCCTTCAAATTATTATTTAAGAGATAATTATAAGACTTTTAGATTTGAAAATTCTCTTAGTTTGAGTGCGGCTTGGGATACAAGAAATTCTACTTCTTTGTCTAATAATGGATTTTTACTTAAGCAGCAGTTTGATTTTTTCGGCGGGTTTTTATTTGGTCAGAGTCATTTTATTAAATCAGCTACAACCTTTGAAAGATATTTTTCTCTTTTAGGATATGAGGATGTTTTTAGTCCTTATTTTGACATTATTTTAACTTTAAGGAGTGTCTATTCAAATATATTGCCTCCTCTTGGCAATGGTTTTGAAATTGAAATTCAACCCCATCATCATATAGTTCTTAGTGAAAATTTTATGCAGGCTAGAGGTTGGGGGATTTTGAAAAATATTTATAGTTCTTTTGTAAATACTGTTCAAATATCTATTCCTTTGTTAAAAAATATTTTAGTTTGGGATGTTTTTTTTATAGATTTTGCTTCTTATTCTTTAGAAGGGCAAGAAAATTCTTTATTTAGACCTTTTAGTAGTTTTGCTTTTAGCTGGGGAACTGGAATTAGAAGCCTTTTGCCTCAGTTGCCACTTTCTTTTGTAATAGCTTATCCTTTTTATTTTGACAATGATAAAGTTAACAGTTATTATAAATATTTTTCTGGATTTAAATTTTTCTTAGGAATTGAGATGAGATACTGATATAATACTATAGGGAAATTTGTGTGTTTTTTGATTTTACCATTGTTTTTTTTATTGTCTTTAAATGTTTTTTCAATAGATGTTATTAAAATAGGCATTGTTGATTTTGATAGGATTGTGATTGAAGTTTTAAATCCTCAATTGAAAGCTAATCTTGATCAAATAAAAAATAGGTATCAAGAGCAAATAAATCTGTTAAATTTAGAGCTCAAGAATTTGAAGCAGATGTATGATAAATCAATTGCCGATAATGATTTAGATAATGCAAGATCTTTTGGAAACCAGTATAATTTGAAAGTTGATGAGATAAAGAGAATATCTAGTTTAGCAAAGAATAATTTAGAACAACAAAGATTGGCTAATATTAATAGTTTAAACAATAATAGTGAAGCTTTAAGCAAAATACTTCATGGTATTCAATATATTGCAGAAGCTAATGGGTTTTCTTTGATCATGAAAAAAAATAATCCGTATATTCTTTATCATAACAGCACTGTTGATATAACAGACAGTGTTGTTAAGTATCTTTTAGAAAAGGATAATAAAAATCCTTAAGACTTTTCCTTTATTAAATTTGCTGTAATTAGACTGCAAATTTTTTTATTGTTCATGTTCATTAAAACAGTCAACTTGCCAATAATTGGGTTATTTTAATTGTATAAAATATTACTTTTAGATAGAGTTCTTTTCCCATTTTATATTCTTTATTTTTAATTGAAATATATTTATTTTATAATATCAATTATAATTCAATATTATTTAGGAAATATATGGAAAATAATGTTACCCCAATGATGAGGCAATACCTAGATATCAAAAAAAAATATAAAGATTCTATTATTTTCTTTAGAGTAGGAAGTTTTTATGAAATGTTTTTCGAAGATGCAATTGAGGCAAGTAAACTTCTTAATTTAACATTGACAAAAAGAGAAAATGTTCCAATGTGTGGAGTCCCTTACCATACTAGCAAGGAATATATAAGAAAATTGATTTTGTTTGATAAAAAGGTTGCAATTTGTGAACAAGTGTCTAATCCTGCTTCTGGAGGTGGGCCTTTAGAAAGAGAGGTTGTTGAAGTAATAACCCCGGGTGTTATTATTGATGAAGATTTTTTAAATGATGACGTTAATAACTATTTAGTTGCTATTAGTGATTACAAAAATTATTATTCGTTTTCTTATATAGACTTATCTACTTCTAGTCTTGGGATAATGTTTTATGAGAATAGTTTTTTTGAAAAACTTAAAAGGGATCTTGAGAAATACTCTCCTAAAGAGATAATAATTTCTGAGAACTTTTATTATGAATACTCAGAGAAGCTTAATCTTAGTCGGTTTTTAATTAACAGGGTCCCTGATTGGCATCTTGACAAGGATGTTGCAATAAAAGCAATAAAGGATCATTTTAAGATACTTGGATTGAGTTCTCTTGGTTTTGATGAGGAGAAACCTTATTACATTTCAATTTTTCTCATTATAAATCATATAAAAAATAATTTAAAAAATTTATTAAGCAATATTGATAAAATAGATATTAATAATGATTCTTTGCATATGTTTCTTGATGATGTAACTCAAGTGAATCTTGAGCTTGTAAAAAATAATAAAGATTTTTCTTCTCAACACTCATTATATTCTGTTTTAAATGATTGTAAAACCGCAATGGGAAAGAGGCTTTTGCGTGAATTTATTTTAAATCCAATTTTAAATATTTCTGAAATCAATACTAGGCTAGATCATGTTGAATTTTTTTGCAAAAATATTAGCCTAACTGTGACTTTAAGAGAAGCTTTTGTTAATATATGGGATATTGAGAGAATAATATCTAGGATTCAGATGAAAAGATATCTTAAAAAAGATTTTTTATTTATTGAAAAAGCACTTTCTGTATTTTTTTTGGTAAAAAAGTTATTTGATAAACATAATTTTGATTATTGGGATTTTGATAAGTCTGAAGAGGATAATATTTCTGAAGTTTGTTTTTTAATAAAGAGTGCAATTTCAAGCTCATCAGATGAGCTTATTAAAAGAGGTTATGATTTAAAACTTGATAGTTTAAAAGATTTAAAGATTAATGCAAATAAATATATTGATGAATATCTTGAATCAGAGAGACTGCTTAGCAAGATTAATAATTTAAAGATTAGAAAAACTAATAATAGGGGATTATTTTTTGAAGTTACAAAGAGTAATTATGCTCAAGTGCCAACACATTTTATTGAAAGCCAAACTTTAAATTCTTCAAAAAGATATAAAACAGAAAAACTTATTTCTCTTGAAGTGGATATTAATAATGCTGAGGACAGCGTGGTTGCTTTTGAACAGGAAATTTTTGATGAAATAGCATTAAATATTGTTAAGCATAATAAAGTTCTTAAAAAGGTTTCAGAATTTTTTGCATATATTGATTTGGTTGTTAACTTTGGGTATTTGGCAAAAAAAAATGAATATAAAAGACCTGTGTTGACAGAAGATAAAGAAATTTCTCTTGACAAGTCACGTCATCCTGTTGTTGAGCGTTATGTAAAAAACACCGAAATCTTTACTGAAAATTTTGTAAGGATTAGTAAAGAAGGGTATTTTTGTTTGATTACTGGCCCTAATATGGCGGGTAAATCAACCTATTTGCGTCAAGTAGCTTTAATTACTTTAATGGCACATATAGGTTCTTTTGTGCCAGCTTCTAATGCTGTAATAGGTATTACAGATAAAATTTTTTGCAGAATTGGAGCAAGTGATAATCTTGCTAAAGGGGAATCTACTTTTTTGGTTGAAATGAACGAAACAGCTAATATTTTGAGAAATGCAACAGAAAAGAGCTTAATAATTATGGATGAAGTTGGAAGAGGTACTAGTACAAACGATGGACTTGCTATTGCTTATTCTATTATAGAATATATTTTAGGGCATATTAAAGCTAGAAGTTTATTTGCCACACATTTTCATGAACTATCGGCTATTAATCATAAAGCTTTTATCAATCTTTCAATGAAAATTGAAAAGCAAGGTAATGATCTTATTTTCTTAAGAGAAGTTGAAGAAAAACCATCTCTTAATTCTTATGGGATTTATGTTGCTCGTATAGCAGGACTTCCTTTAAGGGTAATAGACAGGGCTAATGCTATTCTAAAAAGTTTGTTGAGCCGAGAGGGTAGCTCTTGTTTGGAATTTATTCCTTATATTTCTTCTAATGGTTGTGATAAAGAGATCTTGAAAAATGACGCTGATGTTCATGTTAAATTAAATGAGTATTTAGAGTTGAAAAAATTTATTTCTAACATAGATATTAATAATATTACCCCTTTTCAGTCAATTGAGCTGCTAAATCAAATTGTTTTAAAAGTTGTTTCTCAGTCTAGTTAGTATGAGTTATTTAAGTGTTTTAAGAAGTATATTTTTGCCTTTTTGTGTTTTTTGTAGAAAAAGATATGTATCTTCAAATGCTCTTTGCAACCAATGCAAATCGCTTTTTAATTTTAAAATTAAATTTGATGAGAATTTAATTTATTTTTTTGAATATAAAGAGCATTATAAATCTTTAATTTTGTCTTATAAGAGAGATGGTCAAAAATCAATTGGCAGATTTTTAGCAAGTGGAATTGCTAAATGTTTAAGTAATATTGATTTTGATCAAATAGTAACTGTTCCTTGTAGCTTTAAAAGAAAATTATTTTATGGTTTTGATCACATGGAATATATTGGTATTTTATTAAGCCGTTTTGGTTTTAATTATATGAATATTTTTTCAAGAAAGTATGGGAAAAGTCAGAAGTTAATGAAAGGGAATCTTAGATTTAAAAATCTTGAAAATAAAATTAAATTAAGATCAAAGTATAAAAATTTCCAATTTAAAAAGATTGTTTTGCTTGATGATATTGTTACCACAGGAACATCTATGTGTATCTGTGAAGACCTTGTTATGCAATGTGGAGCTTATAATGTTATAAGGCTTTCTTTGGCCAAATCTTATAATTTGCTTTAATATTGACATTATTTTTTTCAAGTGTTAACCTTGATTTAAGGTTTAGTTATGTATTTAATAAGGTTCTTTTAAAAGAACCTTATTATTTTTAGGAATATAGTTGATTAAATGTTTTGATAAAAATAATGAAGTTTATAATTTAATAAAAAATTTAGCAGAGCGTTTAAATGTTGAAATATTAGAAATTAATATTTTTAGAAATAAAAATGGCGGAAAAATTCAAATAGTTCTTTATGGTAAAGATTTTTCTTTAGGTATTGATTTGATGACTGATTTGCATAAGATGATTTTATTAATTTTGGAAGCAAATCTTAAATATAATTTTACCTTAGAGCTTTCTACACCAGGAATAGGTAGAAGGATAAAAAGTGACAGAGAGTTCCAAATTTTTGAAGGTAAAAAGATTAAGTTGATGCTAGATAATGAATTTGAAGAGGGTTTTATCTTAGAAGCAAAATTAAAAAGTTTTATTTTTAAAACAGATAGCAGAGAATTAAATGTTTTTTATAGTGATGTTAAGAAGGCTAGACTAGTTTAAGGAGGAATTTTGGATGATAAAGGGCACGGGACATATGATTGTAAGTATTGCAAATGATCGCAGTATGAGCGTAGAGTCTATTAGAAAAACAATTAAAGAATCAGTATTAATAGCTTATAAAAAGTATTTTGGGAGTAATGAGAATGCTTTTATTAAGTTTGATGATGATACTGGGGATTTGGTGGTTTATGCAAAAAAGAAAATTGTAGAAAAGGTGAAAGATTCTTTGCTTGAAATATTGGAAAAAGATATCTCAAGAGAAAATATTGTAGAAGGTGATTATGCTTACATTGAAATTGATCCTAAAGTTTTTGATAGGCTTTCTATTCAGGTTGCAAAACAAAGAACCAAAAATGATTTACAAGGAATTGAGGATAATGAGATTTTATCAGAATTTAAAAGCAAGTTGAATAAGGTTGTTATTGGGTATGTTCAACAAAATAGAAATGGAGATCTTTATGTTAATCTTGGTAATACTGATGGTATAATTCCTAAAAAGTATCAGTCGCCAAGGGAAGTTTATAGCCTTAATGATAAGATTAGAGTTTTAGTTCATAATGTCAAAAAGGGTAAAAATGGTATTGAGGTTATTCTTTCTAGAACTCATCCAAAGTTTATTGAAGAGCTTTTAGCACTTGAAATTCCCGAGATTGAAGAAGGCATTATTAAGATTCATAAAATAGTTCGTGATCCGGGCTACAGAATTAAAGTTGCTGTTTATTCTGAAAAAGAAGAGATTGATCCTATTGGTCCTTGCATAGGACAAAAAGGTGTTAGAATTCAATCTATAATTAAGGAACTTGAAGGAGAAAAAATAGATATTATCCCTTATAGTAAAGATATTAAAGAATTTATAAAAGATTCTTTGACCCCTTCTAAGATAGAGCATGTTTATATTCTTGATGAGGATTTACATAAGGCCTTAGTAGTCGTTAGTGATGATCAACTTTCCCTTGCTATAGGTAAAATGGGTCAAAATGTTAGGCTTGCTAATAGACTTCTTGACTGGGCTATTGATGTTAAAACCAGTAGTCAATTTGCAGAAATGAAAGCTAATTCAGAGTTTAAGCAAGAAACACTTGAAATGTTTGATAAAGTTATGCAGGATGTTGTTGAAGAAGAACAATTTGAGGAGATTAGTAAAATAAGCGATCTTAAATTGCTTGATTCTTTTGTGATTTCTAATTTATCAAAAGAGGGACTTAATGATATTAACAATTTTTTACAAGCAGATGAGGGACTGCTTTTTAACCTTGGAGTAAGTTATGAAAAACAAGAAGAAATTAACAAAATATTAAAAGAGGGGATGATAATAATTTCTAATGACAATGACAATGACAATGGTGAGTCTATGGAAAAAATAGAAGAAGGTGAAGGGGAAGAGCTTCTTTGTCCTGAATGTGGTGTTGTTATTAATGAAAATATGACCTCCTGTCCGGGTTGTAAAATAGGGCTTAGTTTCGAGTTTGAGGAGGAGTAAGTTTGTCGAAAGATATTGATAATAATAAAAATGAAGATGGTAAAAAAATTAAGATTATTAAGTTAAGAAAGAAAGTAGTAAAGATTGTAACGCATAACGATTTAAGCAGTAAAAATAATTCAAATAGTTCTATTGATGATTTGCATAAATACAACAACAAAGTTGGATATTCTCAAAATAGAGACAACAGAACTGGTGAATATTCACAAAATAGGGACAATAGAGCTGGTGGGTATGCACAAAACAGAGACAACAGAACTGGTGGGTATGCACAAAGCAGAGACAACAGAACTGGTGGGTATTCACAAAACAGAGACAACAGAACTGGTGGGTATGCACAAAACAGAGACAACAGAACTAGTGGGTATGCACAAAGCAGAGACAACAGAACTAGTGGGTATGCACAAAACAGAGACAACAGAACTGGTGGGTATGCACAAAGCAGAGACAACAGAACTGGTGGGTATGCACAAAACAGAGACAACAGAGCTGGTGGGTATGCACAAAGCAGAGACAGCTTAGCTTCTCAATATCAAGGTTCGATAAAGAAAACATATGTTGCCAAAAATAACCCTCAAAATAAATATACTGCTCCCATGTCTTTTAGAAGAGTTATAAAAGCCAAAGTTCCTTCTATTGTTAGCAGCACGTCTTCAGTAGATTCTGAGAATAGTAAAGAATTAAATCGTAAGCTTGGTGAGAAGAAAAAACAGCAACAAGAAAGTCAAAAAAGCTATAAGAGGAAAAAAGCAGAAACTGAGAGTAAGACAATTGAGCAAAAGGTTTTTGAACAACTTCAAAAAAAGAAAAGAGAAAATTTAGCTAACCCTATTCCAAAATCAATTGACATTATGGGTAGCATTACTGTCTCTGATCTTGCAAGAAAGATGAATTTAAAATCTTCTGATTTGATTGCCAAATTAATGGCTTTGGGCGTAATGGTAACTATTAATGAAAAGATAGATTCTGATACGGCAACTATTTTAGTTGAAGAATATGGCTCAAAAGTCAATGTTGTTTCTATTTATGATGAAACGGTTATAGAAGAAGAGATAGAAGATCATAGCAAAAGAATTGAAAAACCCCCTGTTATTACAATAATGGGACATGTTGATCATGGTAAAACCAAACTACTTTCTGTGCTTCAAAATATAGATATAAATCAAACAGAATCTGGCGGCATTACTCAGCATATTGGAGCTTATACTATTGTTTATAATGATCGAGAAATAACATTTTTAGATACTCCTGGTCATGAAGCTTTTACCACGATGAGAAGTCGTGGGGCTCAAGTTACAGATATTGTTGTTCTTGTTGTGTCAGCAATTGACGGAGTTATGCCTCAAACTATTGAGGCTATTAATCATGCAAAAGAAGCAAATGTTCCGATTATTGTTGCTATAAATAAGATTGATTTGCCAGATTCAAATCCTGATAAAATTAAACATCAGCTTTCAGAGTACGACTTGGTGCCTGAAGATTGGGGGGGAGACACTATTTTTGTGTTGATTTCTGCTCTTAAAAATATAGGAATTACTAAGCTTATTGATATGATTCTTTTGCAGGCAGATATGATGTTATTAAAGGCAAACCCATCTAAAAGAGCTATTGGGAAAGTACTTGATGCCAAGATTGATTTGGGGCGAGGAATAGTTTGTTCTGTTATTATTGAGGATGGGACCCTTTATGTAGGAGATTCTTTTGTGGGTGGAGCGTGTTATGGTAAAGTTAAGGCATTAATTAGTGATAAGGGTGTTCCTGTTAAGAGTGTTGGACCCGCTAAAGCTATTAGTGTTTTAGGATTTTCTTCAATGCCTCAGGCTGGGGATCCTTTTCAAGTAACTAAAACTGAGAAAGAAGCAAAATTGATCAGTTCTAAAAGACAAGATCTTAAAAAGTATGAATCTTCTAAAAATGTAAAGAAAGTTACTATGTTAAATCTTTATGATTCAATTAAAGAAGGAGCGCTTAAAGAACTTAAAATAATTTTAAAAGCAGATGTTCAAGGCTCAGTCGAAGCTTTAAAGAATTCTCTTGAAAAATTAACAAACGATGAGGTTAGAGTAAGAGTTGTGCACTCATCAGTGGGTGTAATAACTGAAACAGATATTAGCTTTGCTTCAGCAAGCGATGCTATTGTTATTGGGTTTCATGTAAGACCTACTGTAAAAGCCCAGATACTTGCAGATCAGGAAAAAGTTGAAATTAGAAAGTATAATGTTATTTATGATGCTATAAGTGATGTTAAATCAGTTCTTGAGGGTATGCTTGAGCCAGATATTGAGCAGCAGTTTATTGGCTTTGCTGAAGTAAGAGCTGTAATTAATGTTCCTAAAGTTGGGGTAATAGCCGGTTGTTATGTTTCTCGGGGTTTAATGAAACGAGATGCGATTGCTAATGTAATGAGAGATGGTTTGCAGATACATTCTGGTAAAATTTCATCTTTAAAGCGATTTAAAGATGATGTTAAAGAAGTTGCTGAACAATATGAGTGTGGTATTATGATTGACAACTATGCTAATATTAGAGAAGGAGACATAATTGAAGCATTTGAGGTAAAAAGGGTAAAAAAATCTTTTAAAACTTAGCATTGCTTTTATTTATATGTGTTTATGTATAAGAATATAAAAAAATTTAAACTCGAGAGTTTAATTGCTCAAGAAATTGGCAATTTAATAGTGGGTAGGGGAATTAAAGATCCCAGAATTCATTCATTTTTGACTGTGGTTAAAGTAGAATTTTCAAAAGATTTAATAAATGCCAAAGTGTTTATTGGTTCTATCAAAGAGGGTGCTTCTTTGGATAATGCAGTTAAAGCTTTAAATAATGCTAAGGGATTTATTCAAAGTCAAATTATTAAGCGAATTAAAGTTAGAAGTACTCCTAAATTATTATTTGTTAAGGATGATTCTCTTTCTAAATCGTTTTATGTTAATAAAATAATCGAAGGATTAAATATTACAAGAGAGAATTAAATTTGGAAAACGGATTCCTTTTAATTAATAAAGAACAAGGCAAAACTTCCTTTGAAACTCTTTTTCCTATAAAAAAGTACTTTAATACAAATCATGTTGGGCATTCTGGTACGCTTGATAAATTTGCAAGTGGAATTTTAATTGCTCTTGTAGGAAAATATACTAAGCTTGCAAGCTATTTTATTTCTTTAGATAAAGAGTATATAGCAGAATTTAGATTTGGATTAGAAACAGATACTCTTGATCCAAATGGAAGAATAGTTGATAAAAAAGATTATATTCCCAATTTAGAGGATATAGATTTAAAGCTTAAAGATTTTGTGGGAGAGATTTATCAAAGTCCCCCTAGATTTTCTTCTGTTCATATTGATGGCAGCAGGGCCTATAAACTTGCTTTGAATGGAAAGATTTTTGAAATTAAAAAGCGAAGAGTAAATGTTTATGATATTCAAAGATTAAGTTACGATTGTGCTTCTTCTTTGCTTAGTTTGAAAATTAGTTGTTCAAAAGGTACTTATATTAGGAGCATTGCAAGAGATTTAGCTTATTCTTTAAATACTTGCGCTTATGTTAGCAATTTAAAAAGAACTAAGGTAGGTATGTTTAGATTAGAAGATTCCACGTTGTGTGAAAATTTGAGTAAAGCTTCCTTGATTAGTTTAGAATCTTTAAGAATTTTTGAAAAGGTTTACATTGATTCTAACAAGGTAAACCTTGTTAAAAATGGGGCTTACGTTGAAATTCAAGTCAATATTAATGAATTTAAGGTTTTAAAATCTAGAGAAGAGGAAGTATTAGCGGTCATTCAAGGAATAGGTTTGAATAAATATAAATATGTTGTTATATTATAATTTTATTTTTTTTAAACAATTTAATAGTTTATTATTAAAAATAATTTTAAAAAGGTAAATTGTTTTTGTGATTTTTTAGAAAAAAGATTATAATCTATCATAGTAGTTAATTTAAATTATAGCAATAGGTTGTTAGAGCTTTGCTATAATGGTATAGGAGTTGCTTTATGATAGATAAAAAGCAAAAGCAAAAAATAGTTTCTGAATTTGGGAAAAATGAAAACGATACTGGTTCTGTTGGGGTTCAGATTGCACTTATTACAGGTAGAATAAAGTATTTAACTGAACATTTAAAGATAAATAAAAAAGACCACAGTTCAAAAAGGGGCTTGTTAAAGTTGGTAGGGCAAAGACGAAGTTTATTGCGGTATTACCAGAAAAAAGATTTAGAAGCTTATAGGATATTGATATCTAAGCTTGGGCTTAGAAAATAAAAAGAGGTTGAATTTTGAGGAAAATATTAAAGTTGAAAATAGGCAAAGACGAGTTGGTATTTGAGACGGGATTTATGGCTAAGCAGGCTAATGGATCGGTTCTTGCAACTTATGGAGGATCTTCTGTTCTTGCAACTGTTTGTTGTTCAAGCAATGTAAGAGAAGATTTAGATTTTGTTCCGCTTTCTGTTGAATATAATGAGAAATATTATGCAGCTGGGAAGATCCCAGGAGGATTTATCAAAAGAGAAGGAAAGCCCAAAGATAAAGAAATACTTGTTTCTAGATTAATAGATAGACCAATGAGACCTCTTTTTGATAAAAGATTTGGTAGAGAAATTCAAGTAATTCCTACAACTTTAGCTACAGATCAGCTCAATCCTCCTGATATTGTTGGAATGAATGCTGCTTTTACGGCAGTTTTTTTATCAGATATTCCGTTTAATGGTCCAATTGCAGCTGTTAGAATGGTTTATTTGAATGGTAGGTTTATAGTAAATCCTTCGTTTGAAGAGATTCATGATTCTGATCTTGATATTGTTGTTGCAGGAAGTTTAAATGGAATTACAATGGTAGAAGGCGGCGCTAATGAGGTTGGTGAGGATATTTTGTTGTCAGCAATAGATGCTGCACATGAATATATTAAACAAATTTGCAATGCTCAAAAAGAATTTTTAGATATTGTAGGGAAAAAAGAAAAGCTTCCTTTAGCTTTTGAAGAAAAAATATTTGAATTTAAAGAGGAGCTTAGGGATTTTATTTATGCTGACCTTAAAGAAGCTTGTTTTGTTAAGGGAAAGCTTAATAGAGATAAAGCTATAACTTTGTTGAGAAATAAATCTTATGAGCATTTTTTTTCTCTTGAGAAATTGACTGAGAGCAATGAGTCTCTTTTCCATAAAGCCTTTGATGATTTTGAAAGAGAGATTGTTAGAAATTCTATTCTTAACGATATGATTAGAACAGATGGTCGAGCTCCTAATGAGATAAGAGATATTCTTGCAGAAGTTGATATTTTAAATAGAACGCATGGATCTGCACTTTTTACAAGAGGGGAGACGCAAGCTTTAGCGGTAACTACTCTTGGTACAAGTATCGATGAGCAAATAATGGATGATATTGATGGTGATAAGCGTCTTAATTTTATGCTTCATTACAATTTTCCTCCATTTTCAGTTGGTGAAACTGGTAGACTTATGACTGGTAGGCGTGAGATTGGCCATGGCCATTTGGCTCAAAGAGCTTTAGAATCAATGGTGCCTGGAAAAAATGATTTTCCGTATACTATTAGAGTGGTTTCTGAGATTTTGGAGTCTAACGGATCTTCTTCAATGGCTACTGTTTGCGCTGGGAGTATGTCTTTAATGTCTGCAGGGGTTCCTGTTAAAAGGCAAGTTGCAGGAATAGCCATGGGGCTTATTAGCGAAGGGGATAAATATGTAGTTTTAAGTGATATTCTTGGAGAAGAGGATCATTTAGGAGATATGGACTTTAAAGTTGCTGGTACAAAAAATGGAATTACTGGATTTCAAATGGATATTAAGATTGAAAATGTTACTAAACATTTAATGAAGGATGCTCTTGAACAGGCAAGAATAGGAAGAATGCATATACTCTCTATTATGAATGCCGTGATTCCGGATTCAAGAGCTGGTATATCTAAATATGCTCCTAAAATTGTTCAGCTACAAGTTGATATTGACAAGATATCTCTTGTAATAGGGTCTACTGGGAAAACTGTTAAGGCCATAACAGATGAATTTGAAGTTAAGGTTCAAATTGAACAAAATGGGAAAATTATTCTTTTCGGCGATGATGATTTTAAGATGCAAAAGGCTAGGGAAAAAATAGAGAGTATTGTAAGGGAACCAAAGGTAGGTGAAATTTATGAAGGGATTGTTAAAAAGATTAATAGCTTTGGGGCTTTTATTGAACTTACTCCTACAAAGGAAGGATTTTTAAGTACTCGCTTGAAATCCAGGGATAGCAAGTATGGTTCTGGAAGATTTGGGAATAGTAATAGATATTCCAGATTTGGTGGTAGTGGGGACAATATAAGGGGTAATGCAGGATTAGTTCGACCTCCAAAATTAGAAGAAGGGCAGAAAATTAAAGTTAAAATAATTGATATAGACAAATTTGGAAAAATTGATCTTGAAATTGTTAGAGATAAAGATTATTAAAATTAATATGAAATTTGTTTTAAATAATTTATTTAAAGGTTATCTTATATGTTTTGTCTTATTTTTTTCCTGTCTTACTACAAATAGATCTATTCAAAATAGGGTTATTCAAGATTCTAAAATTAGTGATTTTGTAGAAAAGAAAAAAGAAGCGGTTATCATTGATGATAATAATGTTGTTAATGAGAGTGAATTTAAAAGAGACTATTTGGTAGGATTAAAAGATAATGAATTTTTTTTCCTTAGTAATGCTTTTTTAAATGAAGATAATTTTTATTTTAAAAAGGCCAGAGAAAGTTATGCTAAGAAAAATATTGGCTTGACTAGCTATTATTTGAACAAAATAGTGGCTAATGAGAATCAGCATGATAGGGAATTGTTAGCTAAGGCAAATTTGTTTTTTGGATATGTAAATTATGAGAATGGCTTTTATGATCTTTCTGAATATAATTTTGATCTCTTTTTAAAAAATTATAAATATTCTCATGCTAGCTTAAGATTAGCTGAATTGAAATATCTTGTTAAAGAAAAATCAGATGCAATTTCTGCATTTAAAGAGATTAATGAATTTTCTATTTCAGGCTATGATAAAGAGATTTATGATTTTTTAAGTAATAAGCTTGGGGTAAGTCATTTAAACTTAGAATCCTTAGGCTTTCTTGACAATAGTGTTTTTGATATATTTGTTTTTAACGAGAATATATTTGTAACTAATATATTGGGTGGGCTTTTAAGGTACAATATTAAAAAAAATGATTATAGAGTCTACCTTAAAGATAAAAAAAGCATTTTTCTAAATGGCATTAGGGGTTTTTCAGAGTATAATGGAACAATTTATATTGGGGGAAAAAATGTTGTTTATTATATAGATAATACTGATGGAGATTTGAAGCAAATAAATGTTCCTAATAATGCTGATTTTAGCAATGTACAAGTTTTGCTTGGTGTTAAAAATGGAGTATTTGTTGGCACTTTAAATTCTGGGCTATGGTTTTATGATTTAAAAAATTGGAAAAATATACCACTTGGATCTAATAAAATTTCTTCAATGTGCTTTGATAGTGTGAAAAATTTATTATTAGTTGGAACAGTTGACAAGGCTATTTACAGTATTAATGTCGGTAATTTAGGGAAGATTGAGCATTTGGATTTTTTTAGCAAGAATGATAATGAAAAAAATATTAATTTTATAAAAAGATATAAAGATAGTTATTTTATTGGAACATATGGTGGGGGTCTTTTTGAATTAAATTTAAGTAAAAATAGCTATAAAAAGCACGTTATTGCCAATAATGTTAATGTTAATTATTTTATGGATATGGAGATTAAAGATCAAAAGCTGTTGTTTGCAACCTTTGATCATGGGCTATTGATTTATGATTCTGAAAATGACAATTGGGATTATTTTGGGCCTAATAATGGACTTCTTAATTTAAATTTAATAAAAGTTTCTAGATTTGAAAATTATGTTATATTGGCTACTCTTAATAATGGCTTGGTTTTTGTAGATGAAAATATTAAAAAACAGTTATGAGTCTTACATAATTACTGAATTTTTTAAATATTTTTTAATTACGTTTTTATTTTTCTTTTTCGTATTTTTTATAAATCAAATTTTATTCTTTATGAGAATACTTCTTCAAAATTATGTTCCCTTTTTTAAAGCTTTTATTTTTATTATATATTCTCTTCCTATGGTAATTGCGCTTTCTCCCCCTTTTGCTTCTTTGATTTCAGTAATTCTTACTATTCATAAATTCAAGATTAACAATGAAATTTTAGCTTTTCGTTCAATTGGTATATCAATTTTTGATTTGATTATTCCATTTTTTAAATTGGGAGTAGTTATTGTTTTTATATCTTTTATATCTAATGATATTTTACTTCCACTTGGATCTATTGGTAGGCTGAAAATTTTCAATGAAATAAAAGAAGAAGTCCCCCATTTAGTATTAAAACCTTATTCAAGCAAACAGTATGGAGATTTAATTTTTGTTTCTGGTGAGAAATCGGAAAATGGTTATAAAAATGTAACTTTTTTTGATAACACAAGGCTTAAGGGATTTGATAGAATATTTATGGCAAAAAATCTTGATATTAGAAAAGAAAATTTTCAAGTTTATTTTATTTTAAATGATGTTCTCTCTATTGCTTTAACAGACAGCGAAGGTGGATTTTATGATTATTTTTATGCAGATAAGATGAAATATTCAATTGATCAAGTTACATTTAGCGATAGTTTTTTATTAAATTATGTGACTCCTTCTCAAATGAGCATGAGAGATGTTATAAAATTAATTAAAAAGCAAAACAATTTAATCGTAGATTCAAATATAAAAAATAATCTAGAAGGGGACTTTTTAAGTTTAAATTTTTCAAATCTTTATTTAAATTACTTATACAACCAAAACTATTATGCAGATGAATCTTATGTTTTTGAAAATTTAAACTATATGTATAATTTAAATTTAAATTTTAAGCCTTATCAGGATAAAAGCATGAACCAAAATTTGGCTCTGTTTAATCTTGAATTTTATCAAAAAATTAGTTTACCACTTTCAGTTTTATTTTTTATTTTTTTAGCTTTTTCAATGGGAATGTGTTCTAATAGGAAGTATTCTATTATTCTTGAGCTTGTAATTTCAATTATCGTTTGTGTTTTTTATTGGGTAATGTTTATTGGTGGGAAAGTTTATACTGTGCAGTATGCACCAAATCCTATTATTGTTACTATTTTACCAAATTTAATTTTAATTATTGCAGGAGCAATTCTCTTTTTGAGATTATTGAAAAAATGAAAATAGATAAGCTTTTTGTAAGAAGCATCATTCTTACTTTTTTATCCATGAACTTACTTTTCATGATTTTAATTATGCTTGGTGATTTATTTGTTAATCTTCTCAATTATCTTGAAAAGAATGTTGGTTTTAAGGATATTCTTTATATTTATTATTTGTATTTGCCAAAAGCTTTCTCTGATGGAGTTGCTTTATCTTTTCTTTTTGCTATTTCTAATCTTATTGGTAATCTTTCTATGAGAAATGAAATAATAGGTCTTTTTAGTTGTGGAGTTTCACTTACCAGAATATTAAGACCAATAATTTTGATTAGTGCATTTATTTCATTTATTCTTTTCTTTTTTGATAATTATTTGGTAGTAGATACTGTAGCAAGAAGAGATATTCTTATTAGGAATAGTATTGGCAATAGTGGATCTAGTGATAAAACTATAATAATTAGAGATCTTGCTAGAGAAATTTATAATATTAAATCTTATGATATTGATGAGAATTCTTTTTCTAACTTAATGATTATAATTAAAAACAGTAAAGATGAGTTTCAAATAAGATATGATATAGATAAAGCTGAATGGAAAGATAATAAGTGGAAGCTTTATGGTATTAGAGAGTTTGTTAAGGCGGGTAGAAAAATTAAAGAGAATGCCTATGATGTTCTTGATGGGACAGGAATTATTAAGCTAGAACCTGACTACATAAGAACTGTGATGATGTCATCAAAGGCGTTAAATTTTACTAAACTTATTAATTGGATAAGTTTTCTCAAAAGTGAACATTTAAATTATTCTAATGCATTGTTTGATTTGTTAAATAGGGTATTTTTTTCATTTAGATTAATACTTCTTAGTTTTACTGTGGGCTTTATTGCTCTTGCTCTTAAAAAAAATATTTTCATACTCAGTTTATTAAATAGTATCGCTTTTGCTGTTGTTTATGTCATATCTATTGTAATTTTTAATTTTTTAGCGGATCTTGGTTATTTAGATATATATGTGGCAAGCTCTTTTACAACTATATTTTTTTTGATTGTTAATTTTTTTGTTTATAGGATTGTTAGGAAATAATATATTATTTAGGATGTTTATATGTTTAGAGTAATTAAGAATGACAAACATTCTAATGCAAGGGTTGGATTTTTAAATCTTCCTCATGGCAGAGTAGATACCCCTTGTTTTATGCCAGTTGGTACTTTGGGGGCAATGAAAGGATTAAAGCATACTGTTCTTGAGAAGTTAGAATGTAATTTGATGCTTGCAAATACTTATCATCTATATTTAAGGCCGGGTATTGAAACTATTGAAAAATATGGCGGTCTTCATAATTTTACAACTTGGAATAAAAATTTTTTAACTGATTCGGGCGGATTTCAGGTGTTTTCTCTTTCTAGTCTGAGAAAAATTGATTTAAAAGGTGTACATTTTAAATCTCATCTGGATGGATCTTATCATTATTTTACTCCTGAGGGAGTATTTGCTATGCAAGAAATTTTTGGCAGTGATATTATTATGCCACTTGATATTTGTAGTTCTTATGGGATTGATTATAATGAAGCTAATTTATATACAAATATTACAACCAATTGGGCTCGTAGTACATTGAAGTCTTATAAAAATAAAAAAGAAGGATACAACGGTCTTTTATTTTTAATAACTCAGGGAAATTTTTTTAAAGATTTAAGGAAAAGAAGTATCAATGATATATTAGAATTAGATAGTCCAGGTGTTGCTATTGGGGGTATTTCTGTTGGAGAGCCAAGAGAAAAATATTTAGAAATTCTTGAATATAGTTCTTTTCTTATACCAAAAGAAAAGCCAAGATATGTAATGGGCATTGGTACTCCTCATTACATACTTGATGCTATATACTATGGCATTGATATTTTTGATTGTGTTAATCCTGCAAGAATTGCTAGGCACGGGTCTCTTTTAACAGACAATGGGATAATGCGTATTAGTAAGAAAGAGTACAAAGAGGATACTTCTCCTGTAGAGAAAAATTGTGGGTGTACTTTATGTAAAAGGTATTCAAGAGGATATTTAAGGCATTTGATAAAATCAAGAGAGCTTTTTGGGATAATTTTGGCAAGTGAACATAATATTCACTATATGTTTCGGTTGATTTCAAAGATCAGAACCTCAATTTTAAATGATAATTTTTTAAACTTTAGAACTTCATATTTAAAAAAGTATGAAGAGGGAAATTTTGATGAATAAATATATTGTTTCTACAGTTTTGGTCATGATTTCTACTTTTTTTTCACGAATAATGGGATTTGCAAAGGTAAAGATTTTCTCTTATTATTTTGGTGCAAATCTTGATGCTGATATTTTTAACTATGTTTTCAATATTCCTAATAATTTGCGCAAAATTCTTTCAGAGGGCGCAATGACCTCAGCCTTTTTACCCGAATTTACATATGAAAAAAACAAATCGAAAGATAAAGCCGTTTCTTTTTTCAGGACTGTTATAACTTTTAATGTTATTTCTATTGGTTTAATTGTTTTAGTTATGATTATTTTTGCAAAGCCTATTATGTATTTTTTATCTTATTATAGGGGAGAAAACTTAATTTTTGCAAGTTCTATATTTAGTTATTTGGTATTGTATATTTTATTAATAAGTCTATCATCAATCTTCATATCTGTTTTAAATTCATATAAAATTTTTTTTATTCCTTCAATTTCACCTATTATGTTTTCTTTTGGAATAATATTGAGCATATTTTTATTTTATGATCGTTTTGGAATATATAGTGCTGTTATTGGAGTAATTTTTGGTGGGTTTTTGCAATTTCTGATTCCTTTTGTAAATTGCCTTATGATTGGTTTTGATTGGAAGCCAACATTTTATTTTAAAGAAAAGGTATTTTTAAATTTTTTAAGTAGATGGATTCGTATGATTTTTGGATTTTCTATTTCAATCGTTACTCAGCAGATTTCATTTGCATTAGCATCTACCCTTGAGATAGGAAGTGTTTCTATTCTTAGTAATGCTATAGTTTATTATCAGCTTCCTGTAGGAATTTTTTATATTTCTATTGCAACAGTAATTTTTCCTAAAATGGCAGAGTATGCTGTTTTGGATAATAATATAAAATTAAACATACTTTTAGTAGATGGAATTAAAATTTTATTGTTAATTTTTATTCCAGTGTCTTTTTTGATGTTTATTTGGTCTGATTATATTTTGAATTTATTTCTTATGGGGGGTAAGTTTTCTATTTATGATACTCAAAAAACAGCGGGTGTTTTAAAATGTTTCCTTTTAGGTTTACTTTTTTATTCGATGTTTAGTTTTTTTCAAAAATATTATTTTTCTATTCGCGATGCAAAAACACCATTTTATTTGAGTGTTTTATTTTCTATTCTTGATATTTTACTTTCTGTTTTTGGTATTAATTATTATGGTTTGAATGCTTTGGCATTAGCCCAATCTATTTCTTTTATGATTTGTGTAATTGTTTTTTATTTTATAATATTAAAAAGTGGAGTTAAAATTGACTTAATTGAAATTTTATTTATTCTTGTGAAGTCAATTTTAACTCTTTTCCCTTTATATATAGTTTATTTAATTTTTGAAAAGTTTCAGTGGGATGTGGGTTTTAGTTTTAAAAATTTTTATTTTTTAATTTTGGCAGGAATTGTTAGTATTTTTATTTTGTTTGTTTGTTATTTTCTTTTAGGAATAAATAAACTTTTTAAGTTTATTAGGAGGGATGCTTTATGAAATTCTTTAATTTTTTATTTTTTTTGTTTATTTTAAATGTGTATGCTCAAAATGTTAATTCCCCAGTTCTTCCTAAGCCCCCTTTGTTGCCTGAAGTTATAGAAAATAAGCTTGAGAGAGAAAATTTTTCTAAAGGCGATAATTTTTCTAATGTTGGTTTAGATAGTAAGTATGTTAACGATACAATTCTTTACGGACTTGATAGTCAAGTTACAAACATTATAAAAGCTCTTAAAAAATCAAGTGACAGTCAATATAACTTTTCTCTTAAAAAAAGACTTGAAAAAACCTTTAATGCCGAGATCAAAAAGGAAATACTTGAATTGTTTATTTCTCTTAAGTATTCAGGGGGTATTGATACGGCAAATTATATTCTTGAAAATTATGAGAGCAAAAGATATTCAAATGCTTTATTTAGTTTGGCAATTTTGTATCTTAAGGAGTTTGGTGATAAAGATAAATTAAAAAAAACTCTTATTGAGATTCTTGAAAATAAAGAGGGTAATGTGGTATCTATTGCAGCTTATTATCTAGGAGAACTTAATTCTCTTGAATATTCTAAAAATATGATGGAAGTTTTTGAAAAATATTCTGGAAATGATGGCACTAGAAAAGAAATACTTATTGCTCTTGGAAAAATGTCCGCTGTTGATTATCAGAATAAAATTCATGAAATTTCTATAGATAACTATGAGAGCCCATCAATTAAGGCTGCCGCAATTGAAGCGTTGTCATATCTTGCCCCAGATAAAGTGACTACAAATGCTGATTTGTATCTTCAGAGTAATAATAATAATTTAAATGTTAAATTGGCTATTATCGCTTCTTTATCTAAAGATCCTTCTTTGAAGTCCAAAGAGATTTTACAAGGATTTTTAAGAGATTCTGATGATAATATTAGATTTAAAGCTATTAATGCAATTAAAGGTCATAAGGACTCTTCAGCAAAGGATATTTTGATTTACAAGGTTAAAAGCGATCCATCTTTTAAGGTTAGGGAGGCTTCTGCTAAGGCTTTAATTGATATGGATCTTGGGGATATTGAGATTAAAAATATCATATTTGATTTTAAGATTGATAATAGTTTTAAAATATCAATGTTTAGCTACCTTTTAGATAAGGACTCTCTAAAAGCATTGTCAATTGCTTTAGAAATTGTTAACAAAGAAAATGTTAATAGACCTTCAAATGTTTTAAAAGGTATTGCTTCAATGTTGGCTGGTAAAAAGGGTAATTTTGATAATTTTTATTCTAAAATCATTGACAGTAAAAATGTTGATTTAAGGCATTTCGCATTAAAAGGAGCTATTTACAATAAATCCTCATCACTTTCTGATAAACTTAAAAAAATTAAAAGTGAAACTAACTCTGAATATATTAAAATGCTTTTAAAAGATTATTGATTATTGATAAACTATTATAAAGTAGTATTAGTATAAAATTTTTAAAATTTCTTTAGCTACTTTTGATTTTTCCATTTCTGGTAATTCTTTTATGCTGTGTTTATTTATTATATAAATTTTGTTTAAGTTTGAGCCGAAATATTTAAGTTCATTTGCAATAATAAAGTCCAAATTTTTCTTTTTTAGTTTTTCTTTTGCTTTTTGAATTAAATTTTTAGAATTCTCAGCGCAAAATCCAACAATAATTTGGTTTTTAAGTTTATTGTGTCCTATATGTTGGATTATGTCAGGATTTTTTACTAATTTTATATATAATCTATTTGTTTTATTTTTTTTAATTTTACTATTAAAAATGTGTTTGGGTCTAAAATCAGCAACAGCTGCAGCTCCAATTATTATTTCAAATTTATTATATATTTTGAGAACCTCTTTGTACATTTCCATTGCAGTTTTTATTTTTATAATATTTACCCCTTCAGGTTTATTTTCATTAGTTGGTCCTGTAATAATTGTGACCTGGGCTCCTAGCTTTATAGCCTCTTGGGCCAAACAAAATCCCATTTTTCCCGTTGATGTATTTGAAAAATAGCGAATTGGATCTATTAATTCTTCAGTTCTAGATGCCGTTATAAGTATTTTTTTGCTTTTTAAGCAATTTTTTTGGTTAAATTCATTTAATATTGTTTTTATAATTTTGTCTTCATTTTTAAGGCGTCCTAATGCATTTGATGAGCAAGCCAAAAATCCTTTATCAGGCTCAATAAATTTATAATGATAAGTTTTAAGCTTTTTTATGTTTTCTTTTAAAATAGGGTTTGAATACATTGTGTTATTCATTGCCATTGCAAAATAAGTAGGGGCTGTGCTTGCAGATATTATTGTAGTTAACGCGTCATTAGCAATTCCTGATGCAATTTTAGATATTGTATTGTAGGTAGCAGGAATAATAAGAATTAGGTGAGCCCATTTTGCAATTTTTATATGTTCGACCTCATTATGGTCTAAATCCCATAAATTAGTAATTATTTTGTTCTTAGAGATGGTTTCTAGAGTTAATGGAGTAATAAATTTAGTTGCATTTTTTGTCATTACAACTTTGACGTTGTATCCTAATTTAACTAAGCTAGAGACTATGTAAACTGACTTATAAGAGGCTATGCCTCCACATATACCAACTAATATATGCTTATTTTTATTCATATAATATATTATATAATATACATTATGTTTGAATTTATAAGTTTTGATATCCTTTTGCTAAGGTTGTTTTAAATGAGAAATAGGATTTTATATGTTGTATTATTGTATGTTTGTATATTTTTTTTATGGTGTTGTTTTGCATATTTTATTGATAGATCAGCTACTATATTTAATATTCCTTTGTGGTTTTTTTGGTCAGGAATTTTGTTTCCCGTTATAATTTTTTTTTGGTTTGTTTTTTTATTTTAGTAATTAGTAAAATTTAATATATTATTGATAATTTTTTATTTTTAGATTTTTTAAAAAATAAATAGAGGTAGTTTTTTGTTATTAAATAAATACTTTCTTGCAAATCGAAATATTAATTTTATTGTTATGGCCTTGTTATTTTCTTCTAGCTATATTAGTGCTAGCAGCTTTATTTCTGGTCCTTCTTCTGTTTATAAGTATGGTTTATCTTTTATATTATTAGCTACCATACAAATTCCTACGACTTTAATTACTTTTATTATTGTTGGGGAGAGATTAAATCGCGAATCAAAAAAAATTAATGCAATAAATATTGTTGATTATATTAGATATAGATATGAAAGTGATTTTTTGGCGATAATGAGTGGATGTGTATTAATTTTTTTTTCGATGTTTTTGATTTCTGCCCAATTAATAGGTGGCGCTAAGCTTATAGAAGTTTTTTTAGGTATTGATTATGCGGCGGGTCTTTTGCTTTTTGCTTTATTGGTTTTTATTTATGTATTTTTTGGTGGATTTAAAGCAGTAGCCTATACAGATTTGATTCAAGGATTTTTAATGCTAGTTTCATCTGTTATTTTGTTTTCTAAAATGTTAGATTTGGGAGGGGGTATTAATAATTTGTTCAAGACAGCGGTGTCTAGTTTAGATAAAAGCCTATTGCTCCCTTCAAATGTTGATCTAAGACCACAATATATAATTTCTTTTTGGATATTAATAGGAATAGGAATATTGGGACAGCCTCAGATTATTAATAATTTTATAGCATTTAAAGATGAGAATGCCATAAAATTTTCTCTTCCCATTTCTACTTTTATTATCAGTTTTTTAATTGTTTTAATGCATTTAATAGGGTTTTTTTCTATTATTCTTTTTCCAGATTTAAATCCAAATGATAAAGTTGTTTTAAATGTAGCTTTAAAAGTTTTAAATCCTTTTTCCCGTTTTATTTTTTTTATGGGCCTTTTATCTGCAATAATGTCCACAGTAGATTCAAATTTGCTCTTAATAACATCTGTTTTAATAAAGTCAATATTTATTTATAAAAAAGATTTAAAAGAAGACGTAAAGGTTAGTAGGGTAATAATGATTTCTAATGTTTTTTTTATTTTAGTAATACTTCTATTTTCTTTCTTTCCTCCCAATTTTTTATTCTTTGTTAATATTTTTGCTTTTGGGGCTTTAGAAGTTTTATTTTTCCCTATTATTGTTTTTGGACTTTATTTAAATTTTGCAAGCAAAATAGCAGCATTTGCATCTATGTTTTTGGGTTTGATATCTTATTTGTGCATTTTATGCTTTGGTTTTAATATTTGGTTTTTTCACCCTGTTGTTCCAGCATTTTTTATTTCTATATTTACATTTTTAATAGTTAATTTTTTTTGTAAAAAAAATAGCAAAGTTTATTAGGATGATTATTTTTTGCGTTTAGATAAGTATATTTTTTTAGAAATTCTTGCTAATGATAATGGCAAGCGATTAGATTCAATTTTAATTAAAATTTTAAATTTGTCTAAAGTTAGGATAATAAAACATATAAGAAAGGGTGACATTAGGCTGAATGGGCTCAAATCACATTTTTCATATAGAGTTTGTGAAGGTGATAAAATTTATTTGTATAAATCTTTAGCCGAAAGTTTGAACTTAACTATGGATGAATTTTATAAAAGCAATATTGATTTTCAATCTATTCGAAAAAGAATAATTTATGAGGACAGTGATTTACTTGTTGTGGATAAGCAAAGAGGCATTTTAGTTCATGGAGACAGAAGCTCTCTTGATTTTTTAGTAAATGCTTATCTTTTAAGAGAAGGCCTAAGATCTCTAAGCTTTAAGCCTTCGGCAGTTCACAGGCTTGACAGAAATACTTCTGGTATTATTATTTTCGCAAAAAATATAAATACTGCAAGGAAGCTAAGTACAGCATTTAGTAGCGGATCTATAACTAAAAAATATTTCGCAATACTTTTGGGTGAGGTTAAGTCATCTGTTGTTTATAAGAATCATTTATTTAGAAATAAAAGACTGAAAAAAACTTTTGTTTTAGAGGATAAAAAGTTTATTAATGCAATTACAAGGGTTAATCCAATATTATCTTCCAAAAGAGCTACTCTTGCTGAGATTGTTATTGAAACGGGCTTTACTCATCAAATAAGGTCTCAATGTTCGTTTAACAATCATCCTTTAGTTAATGACAAGAAGTACTGTGATAAATTCAAAAAAAGCAATTACTTTTTACATGCTTTTTTGGTAAAATTTAATCAAGCATTCTTTAAAAAGAATGTATTTTATGCTAAGCCCGGTTTAGAATTTTTAAAACAAATAAAAGATATTTTTGGTGTTTATGAATTTTCAGAATTTTTCAAGTGATTTTTTTTTAAAAAAAATATTAAGCAAGGTTAAAAACTTTGCAACTAGCATTAAGCATAAATTTATTAGGGTTAAGGTGTATGCACTAGTAGGATCTGCTGGAACTGGCAAGAGCTTTAGATCACATTTAGTAGCAGATAAGTATTCAATACCTTTAATAATTGATGATGGCGTTTTAATCAAGGATATGAAAATTATTGCTGGGAGTTCTGCTAAGTTTGAAGATAATGTTTTTAGGGCAGTAAAGAGATCTGTATTTGAAGATTATGCTCATTGCAGTGAAGTGCTTGAAGTTCTTGGAAGAGAAGAATTTAATAAAATATTAATATTAGGAACAAGTCTTAAAATGATAGATAAAATAATCTCAAGGCTTTTATTGCCAAATGTTTATAAGATTATTTACATAACAGATGTTTCAACTAAACAGGAAATAGAAAAAGCAAGGATTTCAAGGCAAATGGGAGAGCATGTTGTACCAGCAGCTGCTTTTGAAATAAGGTCTGTTAGACCCAATTTACTATTAAATCCAATTAAAGTTTTTTTTAAAAGCGGATGGTTCTTTGCTAAGAAGAGAAATTATATTCGATCTGTTGTAAGGCCTCATTTTTATGAAGAAGGGGTTTTATCTATTTCTAAAAGAGCTGTAAGGCAAATTATTGAGCATTGTGTTTCTGAGTATGATAGAAGTTATATTGTTTATGATCTTAAAATTAAAAAAGATGGAAGCAATTATCTTTTTAAGCTATTTTTGAATGTTCCTCTTGGAAATAACTTATTCAATAATACAGAAATGCTTAGGACTTATATTATTACGAACGTACTTAAGTATACAATAATTAATATATTGTCTATTGATATAGTTATACATAAATTTTATGACAGAAAAGATTATTTAGAAGAGAGCTATGAAAATTAATTTTGACAGTTTGAATAATATTTTTTTTGTAGGAATAAAGGGGAGTGGAGTTTGTTCTCTAGCTTGTTTTTTAAATTCAAAAGGTTATTTTATAGAAGGGGTAGATATTCCCGATAAATTTTATACTGATGAGATTTTGAGTAATAATAAGATTTCTTATTATGAAAATATTTATGAGTTTTCATTAAAGGAGCTTGATAGGTCTTTTGATTTAATAGTATATTCTTCAGCTTATGATAAGGATGGTTTGCAAGTTTTACTTGAAGCAAAAGAATTGAATATACCTATTTTATCTTATCCTGAGGTTCTTGGTGAACTTTCTAAAAAATACTATAGTATTGGAATTGCAGGCTCTCACGGTAAAACCACTACTACGGCGTTTTTAGGTATTCTTTTTAACAAATTAGGATTGAATCCCAATGTTATTGTGGGATCAAGTGTTAAAGATTTTGAAGATAATTCTGCAATAGCTGGTATTAGTAATATTTTTATTGTTGAGACTTGTGAATATAAAAAACATTTTTTGCATTTTATTCCCAATATGCTCATTTTAACCAATGTTGATTATGAACATGTTGATTTTTTTAAAAATTATGAGTCCCTCGAAGATGCTTTTTTACAATATATTAATAATTTGAAAAAAAATGGAATATTAATAATTAATTCTGATGATAATAATTTACTTAAGATTAAAAGGAAAATCAATAGAAAAGATATAAATATTTTTAGCTTTGGATCTAGAGATTTGTCGAATTTTCAAGTAAGTAACATTGCAGTTAAGAATGAATATTTTTGTTTTTCTTTTTTAGGCTTTTGTAATATTGAGCTTAAGACTGTTTTATTTCATAATGTATTAAATTTTTCAGCAGCGCTTTTGGCTTTAAATTTTTTTTTGAAAAGTAAGGGAAAATCAATTTTTAATTTTGAAGAATCGGTAAAGAGAGTTGCAAAAAATTATAGTGGGATAAAAAGAAGGGCTGAAGTTGTTAAAGAGGAAAAGGGAGTAATTTATATGGACGATTATGCTCACCATCCTAGGGAAATTAGAGAAACGCTTTTGGGTGTTAAAAATTTTTATAAGAACAGGCGTATAATTTTGGATTTTATGCCCCATACTTTTACAAGAACAAAAGAATTTTTTGATGATTTTGTTGAAGTTCTAAGTGTTGCTGATATATTAATTTTGCACAATATATATCTTACTAATAGAGAGAATTTTAATCCAGACGAACTTTCTGTTAAATTATTTTCAAATATTAAAAAAATAAATAAAAACACTTATCTTTTTAAAGATGTCAAAGACTCTATTAACTTTATAAAAAGTTTATTAATATCAGGAGATTTGTTTATTACAATGGGCGCTGGAAATAATTTTATTTTACACGATTTTCTGTAAGGGTATTATAGTGAAAAGCATGACGGGATTTTTTTATTTGGAAAAGATAATCGGTAACTATATGTTTAGCGTTAATTTGAAATCCTATAATGGAAAATTTTTAGAATTTAAATTTAGGTTGCCAGAAATTTTTTCTGGGTATGATCTTGATATAAGAAATTTGATTTCGAAATATATCAGTAGAGGTAATGTTTTTTTAAATGTAGGATATAAAGAATTGGTTCCTCGTATGAATTTTACGGTTAATCCTAATTATATTGAAGCTATTTCTAGACTTAGAGATTCTTTGGCGCATACTAATCTTAATATTAAAAACGAACTAAGTTTGGGTGATTTTTTATCCTTAAAAGGAGCTTTGATAATAGATGAGGATAGTGATCATCAAGAAGAGATTTATGGGTTGTTTAAAGGTGTTTTAGAGGAAACCTTATTTCATTATAATAATGGGAGAAGTTTTGAAGGAGAAAATACTAAATCAGATATAGTGTCAACCCTTGTGCTAATAGAGCAGGATCTTAAGGTTGTTAAGGATGCTTGTAATGATATAAATGCCAGATTATTTGCAAGTATTAAAGAAAATATCTCTAAATTGATGGATGAATTTAGAGATATAAGTATTGCAGAAGAGGCAGCTAAAATGGCAATTCGTCTAGATATCAATGAAGAGATCATGCGTTTAGATTCTCATATAGAAACTTTTTATAAAAACCTTGAATATGAGATATGTGGTAAAGTTCTTGAATTTATTTCTCAAGAAATGCATAGAGAAATAACAACTATGAGTAATAAGGCAGTTGATCTTGATATTAAAAATTTGATTTTTAATATCAAGTTAAATTTAGAAAAAATAAAAGAGCAAATAAGGAATGTTGAATGAAAATAGCACTTTCTGGTAAGAGTGGTTGTGGTAATACTACTGTTAGTAATATGCTTGCAAAACATTATGGTCTTGAGTTTATTAATTATACTTTTCACGATATTGCAAGAGAACATAATATTCCTTTTTCGGAATTTTACAAGAAAGAGATAATAGGAAGAGATGATTATTATTGGGATAGGTATCTTGATAAAAGATTGTCTTTACTTTCTAAAAAAAACAATACAGTGCTTGCTTCGCGCCTTGCTATTTGGATTTCTAAGAGCGCTGATTTAAAAATATATCTTTATGCTAAAATGGAAGTCAGAGCTGAGAGAATAATGACTAGAGAGGGGGGGATGTATTCTGATGTTTTAAGTAGTACTTTTAATAGAGATGAAAATGATAAAAAAAGATATTTATCTATCTATAATATAGATATTGATGATTATTCTTCGCAGACCGATTTAGTGATTGATGTTACAAATATCAGTTCAAATGAAGTTTTTGAATTAATTCGAGATGAAATTGATAAAAGAAACTTAAAAAATTAGCCAAACTTATTTAATATGTTTAGTTTGTAAGGAGATTAGATGACTAAAGTGCCTTTAAAAAAAATACAAGATTTTGATGGAAATTTTTATGAACTTGTTGTTGCAACTATAATGCGTACAGAACAAATCATAGACAATATTTCTTTAGCAGAACATGTTGTCTATGATGATAAAATATTAGGACAAGCTTTTAATGATGTTTTGACTGGTAAATTTATCTATTCAATTGAAGGAAGATAGAATAGTTTTTATTTTTGGCCCTACAGCTGTGGGCAAAAGCAATATTTTGTTTCATTTTCCAAGAAATAAAGCAGAAATTATTAATGTTGACTCTATTCAAGTATATAAAGAGTTTAATATAGCTTCTTCAAAGCCAAGTAAAAATTTAATGAAGCATATAAAGCATCATTTAGTAGATTTTTTAGATCCCGAAAAAGAGTATGCTCTTGGCATTTTTCACGAGCAAGCTTTAAGAATAGTAAAAGAATTAAGACAGAAAAAAAAAATTCCTATATTTGTAGGAGGTACCGCTTTTTATTTTAAGCATTTAAAAGATGGATTTCCTTCAACGCCTTTGGTTACTTCTGAAATAAGAATTTATGTAAATAATCTTTTGGATCTTAAAGGTAAATACTATCTTTTAAAAGAATTGCAAAATGTAGACCCCATTAGATTTAATATGTTAAATAAGAATGATATTTATCGTATTAAAAGATCTCTTGAGGTCTACTACCAAACAGGAATTCCTATTAGCCAATTTGAAAAAAAACAAAATAGCGAATTTAAAAATATTATGATTATAGGGCTTAAAAGGTCTTTTGAAGATTTAAAAACTAGAATATCAATAAGAATTAATGAAATGCTCGATAGTGGATTACTTTCTGAGATTAAAGGTTTGTTTAGAAAGGGTTACAATGAAAATACTCCCGCTTTTAAAGGGATAGGCTATAATGAGTTTTTATTATGGAAAAGTAGACCTTGTTATGGTTTAAATGATATAATAAGTTTGATAAATAAAAATTCATTTTTATATGCAAAAAGGCAAATGACCTTTTTTGCGAAGATTTCTAATGTTTTATGGCTTCATCCAGAGGATGATTTGGACAACATTTTGAATTTAATTTTTAAAGTTGATAAGGAGATTTAAGGAGTGCCTTGCGGAAGAAAAAGAAAATTAAAAAAAATTTCTACTCATAAAAGGAAGAAAAAAAGAAGGAAAAATAGACATAAGAAAAAAAATAAATAATTTGTTTTATTGATAGGACTTTTTTTGGTTATGTAGTGGAGACTATTTAGAATGTTCAATTATTATGTTATTGACTATGTTTATGTCTTTGCTAAAGATGTAGCTTTTAGTTCCCTTATAATTGACTAGGATCCAATTCCCTTTAATTCCATAGCGTTCTGTTTTTTCTAGTGTTTTTTCAATTTTTACGATTTCGTCTTTTCTAAGTAGAATTGCGTAGTCATAATCCAATTCGCTATTTTTCTTAGTGCTTTTACTAAGAAAAGTATAGTCTTTTATTATTATACCTACTTTATTGCTAAAGCCAAGAATGCTACTTTTGGGCAAGTTCAATTTTTGAATTAGAGGAATTTTGTTATTTTTATTGCAAGCTAAAAGAATTAAGGATATTAAATATAATGTTTTTGTATTCATAATTTCCTTGATTTTTTATATACTACTTTAGTATATTACTATAATAATATAGTATTTTTTAGAATTTTTAAGGATTGTTAATGAAGAAATATCTTTTTTTTATTTTATTTCTCATCTCTTCTAATAATTTAATTATTTCTTATCCACTTTCTTTTGGTGGGGGGCTTTCTTATCAATTTACTAATTATACTGATAAAACAGGCTCCAATAAATTTGCTCCAAATTTTACTAGGACAGATCATGGGATTAATTTGAATTTATTTTTTGATGCAAATTATGTATTTTTTGAAATGTCTTACAAAGATGCTTTTGTTAATACTCATAATGGGAGATATTTCTCGTTTGGGCTTTATGGAACATATCCAATGGTTTTTAAAGAACAAGTTAGAATGCTTTTTCCATTAATTGGATTTAAATATGCTTTTGATTTGACTTCTAATAGCTACAATCTCTTTTTCTTAAGCATGGGGCTTGCTGCTGATCTTTTTATCCCAGATTTTGAAGGTTTATACATTAGGCCCTTGTTTATGCTTTCTATTTCTCCATTTTCTAATTATGAAAATTTTTCTGGATTAACAACTGAGATTATGCTTGGATTTAATATTGGTTGGAGATTTTCTAATTAGGAAGTTTTATTCCTAAATGAAATGGGACATATCTTTCTTGTCCAAAGATGTTTGTAGTGAAGTTTAATTTGTGAGGAGCGTTATTTGATTTTACAACGAGTGTGCTTGAGCCCCCTCCATCTAGGTTAATGGCATTGTCCATTTCATAACTTAATGCAAAATCAATAGCTTCATTTAGAGAAGCCCCTTTGCTATTGTTGACGCCTCTTCCTTCTATTGTAGCAAGAAATAAGTATTTGTTATTTTTGTCAGTTCCTATTATTGTTCTTGGGTGTCTTATGTCTTTGAAGTTTTTTTTATAATTTCCGTTTTTGATTAAAACAAAAAATCCGCTAAATCCGTAATCGGATTCTTTTATTTCTTCTTCTTCGGGATTTAATACAATTTTATTGTGTTTTATTGTAATCTCCCCATAGTTAGTTATTTGTTTTGAAATCAATTTTTTATCATATATGTATAGCCCTTTTGGAAAAAACATGTTTTGTTTAACTTCGTATGGACTTGTGTTAATTGCAATGTCAACATTGTTGGAGATTAAGAAATGACTTGTTGTCTGCCCTTTAAAGTAATAATTATTTAGCTTTTTATTGTAAATAGGTTTTGATATGGTGAATCTTAGATCTTTATTTTCAATTTTTACTAGAACATAATTGCTATTTATGAAATACCCTTTAATAATTTTGTATTTAACTTTTTTAGCAATTGAGTTGGACAGCATTAGTCCTGATGAAATACTTAAAATAAATATTAGTATTGTTAATATTTTTTTATTCATTTCTTTTTATTTTATAAGAATAAATGCTTTTGGGATAGCTTGTCAGTATGAGATTTTTAATCTGTGCTGCTAATTTTTTATTTTTAAATTTTATAAGATTAAATATTTGATAAATTATTTTGACATCTATATTTTTTTCATTATTTAAAATTTTTGCAATTTCTTTTTCATTAATATTATTTTCATTTATTCTTAATTTTAGTGAAATAATTTCGTTTTTTATTTTTTGATTGTTAATCTTTTTTTTATTTATTTTGTTTAAAAAATCATTGGCTTCTTTGTATTTTTTTATTTTTAGATAGTATTTTGTAATTAGTAGGTAATATTGTTCTAAGTCAAAATCTTTAATTTTATTTATTATTTCTAATTCTTTTGGTAAGTTATTAGTTAAATCATAAAGCATATATAGCTTTATTAAATTTTCTGTATTTTCCTTATTATTACTTTGTAATGCAAAAGGAGCAATTAATAAAAGTAATAAAATATAAAAAAAGGATAAGTAGTTCATAATTTATTATAAACTTTGTTTTGAGAATAATGAAAATAATTTAAAATCATTCTTAGCATTGTTGATAATAATGAATAATATTTGATTATTATTTTTTCTATTATAATAAGGCTTTCAAGGTTCAGTTTTTAAAAAAAATAATTTAATTTTTTGTAAACTTTATTTATTAATTTCTTTATAGAATGTAACTTTTGTATGTATTCTTTGTTTTCTATTAGGCTTTTTATACTCTCCATAGATTCTTCTATTGCCATTATGAAATTTTGTTTGGGTTTTAGTCTGAAATTTCCAAAGCGATCTGTTTCTAATGATAAGAAAAGAGCATTTTTTTTGGGAGGAGAGATTATAAACTGCATTGTACACTCTAAAAGATTTTTCATTTTTTCAGGTTCATTAATGTTTACATTGCTTGTTTCATATTTTTTTATACAATGCCAATTTTTTCCCATACCTTTGACTATTTCTATAGTTTCTAAAAATTTTTTATTGCTGAAAACTGTTACATTCTTATGCATTAATTGTATTTTAATTTTTTCAAAATTTTCATTATTTTGATTATTTAATTCGTTTTTTGAAATTATTTCTTTTAGTTCTTCTATGCTAATTTTTATTACATAAATGTTATTTTTGTGCTCCACTTTGAAAATTTTTTTTCCTATTTTGATTTCGTTGACAAGTTTTGTCTGTTTGGTATTTGTTATTTGTTTCTCTTTCTCAGGTATGTTTTTATGCTTAAACTCTTCATTAAGGTTAATATCATCAATCCATTCTTTTTTTAATACGCCAATGGATCTTGCATACATTTTTGTAGTTTCTATAATTTCTCCTGCAACGAAATATTTAACAGAATCAGTACTAATAAGTGATCCAGGATGAATTATTACGTTTTGAGCTTTGATTGTTTTATATTTCTTTTTTGAGGTTTTAAAACAAATGTAATCTCTCATTCCCTTCATTATAGATTTTAAATATCCCTCGTTGTCAAGAGTATCTTTTTGTATTATTGGTATATTTAGTTTGCTAATAATGTTTTCAAGCTGCATTTGTACATTTACTATTTCTTCAAGTCCTTGTAGATCTAAATAATTTTCTTTTGTAAAAGCTTCTTTATTTGTAGCTTTTACAAAATCTTCAAAGATATTAATAAATCCAATTAAATCTCCCATTGGATTTTTGTATTTTAAGTGGGCTTGTCTAGCTTCCATCTCTTCATTTTGAGGTAATATAAAAACCCCACTTGTGGATAAAAATGATAGACCTATTGTAGTTTGATAGATAGCTTGTGGGTAATTTATCATTGCTTCGACTAATGCTCTTGAATGTGCTGGAATTAATGGGAATAGTATCATATATTTACCAATTTCTGTAAGTTCGTTGCTATTGGTTATAGCATCTAGAGATTTTAATATTTTGCTTGCAGTTTGAATCGAATGGGTTGATGGTTTTGATATGAAGTCAAAGTGTGTAAAATCTCTGATTCCAATATCTGCCATTCTCAGTACTACTTCAGATAGGTCTGTTCTATATATTTCCTCTTTTTGATAATCTTCTCTTAGTTGATAATCTTCTCTTTTGTAAAGTCTGTAGCAAGTTCCTTTTGAAAGTCTTCCTGCTCTACCGGCTCTTTGAGTTGCTGATGATTTTGAAATTGGAACTTCTTGGAGTGAATAGGTATGAGTTTTTGTTTGGAATTTGTTTGTTTTAACTTTTCCGCTATCGATTACTATTTTAATATTTTCAATTGTGATTGAAGTTTCTGCGATGTTTGTTGAGACTATTATTTTTCTTTTATTTTTAGGAGTAGCTATAAATATTTGTTCTTGAGCTTCTTTAGGCATCCTACCGTATAAAGGAAATATTATTAAATTTTTTTTTGAGTTTAATTCTTGTAATTCTTTTATAGTTTCTTTTATTTCTTTTTCTCCAGATAAAAATATAAGAATATCCCCTGCTTTTTTTTCTTTTATTACGTTCAAGACAATTTCTTTTATTTTTAATATCATTCCTTTTGATGTGCTTAAAAGAGGAGGATTGTATATTATTTGTACTGGGTACGCAATAGTTTCAATGCTAACAACCGGTGCATTGTTGAAATATTTTGAAAATATTTTTGTGTTTATTGTAGCAGATGAAATTACGATTTTAAAATCGTCCCTTTTTCTTGAAATATCTTTAATAAGGCCTAGTATAAAATCGATGTTTAAACTTCGTTCGTGTGCTTCGTCTATTATAATTACATCATATTCATAAAGCAATGTATCTTTTTTTAGCTCTTGCAAAAGCACCCCGTCAGTCATTAATTTAATTTTAGTTTTTGGGCTTGTAATTTCTTCAAATCTTATTTTGTAACCAACTTCTTCTCCAACGTTTACACCAATATGCTTGGCAATATATTCAGCTATTGATATTGTAGCTATTCTTCTTGGTTGAGTTACTCCAATTTTTCCTAATTTTGCAAAACCCGCTTCATATATTATTCTTGGTAGTTGGGTAGTTTTTCCACTGCCTGTTGGACTTTCAACAATTAAAACATTATTACTTTTTAATACTTTGATTAATTCATCTTTATATTTATAAATCGGGAGTTTGAAATCATTCATATTTACAACAAACTGAATACATATTTCTCATTTATTTCGTCAAGACTAATGTTATCAGGTAAATCAATCTTCTTTCTTTTAATTTTAGCATAAAATTTGTCGTTTTTTTTGTAAATATATATTTTGTTGCCAATTCTGTTTTTAGAAAATGCGATTATTTTAACTATTGTCCCTACTTTATTAACTCTTTCGTTAAGTAGATTGATAGCCTCGTCTAGCGTTATGTCATATGCTTTTATATCTTTTTTTAGTGAGCAAGCAATACTCCCGCTTTCAGTTTTAATATAATCTCCAAAAACACCAGTTGCAGCAATGATTTGTTCATTGGTTTGAGGATATTTGCCGATTTGTTTTGGAAGTGAAAGCAATTTTAAAGCAAGCTCTAATGTTATGTTTTCAGGATCAATTTTTTTAGTTGATGCTTTTTTTGCTTTTATTATTTTTAATTTTTTAGGTTTTCCCTTTTTTGTATATTCTTGAGGAGCATAAGTGTCTTCTCCAAGTTGTACAATGTTTCCATAAATTGTATTTTTAAAGATTACATTAAGTCCTGTTAAAGGATCAATACCAAGTATATTTGGTTTTAGCCCTTTTTCATTTATTATTTTTTCTATTTCATCTTTTTTGTACAAATTTTCTAATGGAGTTGTTGTTTTAATTGAATAATTATTCCCTTTAAATATTAAATAAGGCCCATATTTACCAATGTTTATTGTGTAATTAATGCTATTATCTTTATTTTCTATTTTTTTATTTTCAATAACAGTTCTAAATTCAGAAGAATTAATTTTAGGTTCTAGTTGCATTACTGTATCTTTAAGTCCTTTTTTACCATTATAGAATTTACTTAGATATTTTATTTTATCTAGTTTTCCTATTGCTATTTTATCTAATTTTTCTTCCATATTAGAGGTGAAATTTAGTTCAATTAGTACTGGAAAATATTTTTCAAGAAGATTTATTACAGCAGCGCCTTTTATAGTTGGTATTAATGTATTTTTGAGTTTAAATGCATATTCTCTTTCCAAAAGTGTTGATATAATTGTAGAATAGGTTGAAGGACGACCTATTCCTTCTTTTTCCATTTTTTGCACAAGAGATGCTTCTGTGTATCTAAATGGAGCTTTTGTTTCATGCTCACTTGTTTTCATTTTGACTATAAAAAATGTATCTCCTTTTTCAATTAAGTCAAAGTTTATGTTAATATATTCATCTTTTTCTTTAGTATGTTTAAGAAATCCATCAAAAATTATTTTTGTAAAATTTGATTTAAAAATTAAGTTTTTATACTTAAAAGTCAGCTTTATATTTTCTTTTATTGCATCTTTCATTCCAGAAATAATAGTTCTATCCCATATTATTTTGTAAATTTCTTTAGCGGTTTTGCTTTCTATTTCTATGTTTTCTTTTGGAATAAACATTTCAGAAGGCCTTATTGCCTCATGTGCATTTTGAGTCATTTTTTCTTTTTTATAAATTCTATCTTTTTCCTCTATATAGCCTTTTCCGTATTTGTTTTTTATTATTTTTGTTATTTTGTCTTTTGCAATTTTAGCAATATTATGAGAGTCTGTTCTCATATAGGTAATGTATCCGTGTTCGTAAAGTTTTTGGGCGTGTTGCATGATTTGCTTTGTTCCAATTTTAAGGCGCTTATTTATTTCTTGTTGAAGTGTGGATGTAGTAAATGGCTTTGGAGGAGGTATTTTTATTTCTTTAGTTTCTATTGAAATTAATTCAATTTTTTGTCCATTTTTTAATTCTTTTTGAAGCTCGATCATTAAATCTTGAGTTATTATTATTGTCTTTTCGCTATTTTTAAGTTTTCCCGTTTCGTTTGTAAAGTCTTTACCCTCTGCTATGTTCTTGCCGTCAATTTCTTCTAATTTTGTTTCAAACAACAAATCTTTTTTCTCGTGTTTACATTGAAGTAAAATTGTATAATAATTAGCCTTTTTAAAATCTATTCTGGTGTTTTCTTTTTCTATTAATAATTTTAAACCAACAGATTGTACTCTTCCAGCAGAAAGTCCATAAGCTATTTTTTTCCAAAGCAGCGGAGAGATGGTATATCCGTACAGTCGGTCCAATATTCTTCTAGCTTCCCCGGCATTAACAAGGTTCATGTCTATATTTCTAGTATTTTTTAGTGATTCGATTATTGCAGTTTCTGTGATTTCATGAAATACCATCCGTTTATAATTTTTAATTTTTAATACTTCTTTTAAATGAAATGCTATAGTTTCTCCTTCTCTGTCTTGGTCAGTTGCAAGATATATCTCATTGATTGTTTGTACTAATTTTTTTAGTTTTGATACAATTTGTTTTTTATTGCTAGGAATAATGTAAATTGGATTAAATCCATTGTTATAATCTATAGAAATATTTGCCCATTCGTATTTCTTATATTCTTTGGGAATTTCTTTTGCATTGTTTGGTAGATCTACTATATGTCCAATGCATGCTTCTACCAAGAATGAGTCATCAAGAAACTTTTTTATTGTTTTAGCTTTTGTTGGTGATTCAACTATTATTAATTTTTTATTTTGCATAAATTCCTTATGTTTATATATTGTATTATAATATATAAACATAATTTAAGAATTAAAAAAAGTGAGAGTATTTCATGAGCAATTATAAAATTCTGCATACTTCAGATTGGCATATTGGAAAAAAAATTGAAAATTTTTCAATACTTAAGGAACAGAAAAAATTTTTATTTTTTCTGTTAGAATTTATTCAAAAAGAAAAGATAGATCTTTTACTTGTTGCTGGGGATGTTTATGATTCCAAAAGGCCCGGATTTGAAGAGCAAAAATTGGTAAATAATTTTTTTTATGATCTTTCTTTTACTTCTTGTAAATGGTGTGTGGTTATTTCTGGAAATCATGACAAAAAAGATTATTTGAGTATTAATAAAAAACTTCTTTCGAGATTTAATTTTTTTTTAATAACAGAGTATGATTCTGATGAGCAAATAGTTTTCTTAAAAGATAATGGAAATCTTAAGTTTATTGTTGTTTGTCTTCCACATATAAATGAAAGGCTTATTTTAGGGCAAAATTTTGACAATGCCTTTGGATTAGAAGATCAGCCTTCCAGTAATCTATTTCTTGAAAATTTAGAAAATGCTTACAGAAAAAAGATATTAAGTTTATCTAATTTTTTAGAAAACAATCATAAAGGAATTCCTAAAATATTAATGGCACATTCTTTTTTTGCTAACAGTAAAAAGATTGATACCTTGGGAGGTAGTTATATTATTCCTTTTAATGTTTTTGGAAATAGTTTTTCTTATGTTGCTCTTGGGCATATTCATAAATTCATGAAACTAAAGGATAATATTGTTTATTCAGGGTCTCCTATGCAATATTCATTTAATGAGGCTCATGACAAATATATAAATGTTTTACATTTCAATGACAACAAATTAATTTTGCAAAAAGCATTTCTTGTGCCGGTTTTCAATAAATTAATTTTTTTTAAAGGTTCTTTGGATGAAGTTCTTGACTTTTTGACCAATTTTAAAAAAGAAGAGTCTTTTGCGATTTATTTGAAAATTGAACTTAATGAAGCGATTGATACTAGTGCTGAGGAGACTATTTATGATTTAGCAAAGCTTAATTTTATGAATTTAGTTTCTATTTCCTATTCTTTATTCTTAAGTCAGAATTTACAAGACGATTCTAGTTTTATTGGAGAACTTGAAGTGCTTGAAATGGATGAAAAATATTTTTTTGAGAAAAAGTTGAGACGAGATTTTGAAAGTGGCGTTATTAAGGATATCAAATTTAAGGAAGAAGAACTTATTTCTCTTTTTAATGAGGTTTTATCTAAAGGATATTTAGGCGAATATGAGGATAAATAAGCTCATATTTAAAAATATTGCTTCTTATAAGGGTGAGCATGAGTTAAATTTCGATGCTCTTTTGTTAAGGCAATCGGGCATTTTTTTAATTTCTGGCAATACTGGATCAGGTAAAAGCACAATTTTAGATTGTATAACTTTGGCATTATATGCGCGTGTTTATAGACTTGGAAAAAAAATTGTGGATATTATATCAAAAGGCGAGACCAGTGCTTATGTTAAATTAACATTTACTATTTCTGGTAAGATTTATGAATCTTTTATTGAGCTTAATGTAAAAAACATAGAGACTCCCAAGAGCATGTTTCTTAGTTGTTTTTTTGATGATAGGATTATTGAGGGTCGAACTGATGTTTTAGAGCATATTAAAAGTCTTTGTCGATTAGACTTTAATCAATTTTGTCAAACTGTAATTTTGCCACAAGGTAATTTTCAAGAATTTTTAACATCGACTCCTAAAGAAAAAGCCGCAATAATTGATAATATTTTTAATTTGAAAAAATATGATAATTTAGAATTTTATTTAAAAAGTGACTTTGAACGTACAAAGTTCAGCATAGATAAATTATTAAATTCTGAGTCTTATGAAAAATCAATCCTTGATTATGATGAGAAGGAATATAAATCTCTTAAGGATTATTTGGATTTAGTTGATATTAGTCGATTGGAAATTGATCTTGAAAATATTAAAAGAGCTATTTCTTTGTGTAATCAGGCAATAGTATTTAATGAAAGATATTTAGGTTTAGAAGTTGAAATATCTTCTTTAGAAGATCAATTGTCTTCTCAGGTTAAATACCAAGATTCTTTAGAGGCGGACTATTCTTTTCAAAAGAAATTAAAAGAAGAGTTGGATTTGGATTTAAAAATTTATTTGTGTTCAGATTTTTGGAATTTGAAAAATCTTGTCGCTATGCAAGGCGAGTTATTTAATGATATTAGATTACTTGATTTAGAACTTTCAAAAGTGATGAATAATTTAAAAGAAATTAAAGATTTGGATATTAATAATTTTAATTTTAATTATGTTAAGGAGCTTTATAATAAAAATTGCAATATTTTTAATTTTAAATTTGTTGAGAATAATTGCCAAAGTTTGCTTTTAAGGAAAAATAGTCTTGAAGATGAAAAAAAAGAATTATTGAAGGCTCAAAGCAGAAAAAATGATGAGATTAAAAGTATTTCTTCTGAGAAATCTAATTTCGATTTTGACAAATATGTTTATTATGAAGCGTTGAAATTATTTCAAACTTTTAATGATGAGTTGATTTCAAAATATAGGGATAGGTTGGAATTTTTATTAAAATCTACTGACAAAGAAGCTTTTAATAAAAATAAGGAAAAAAATATTATTAAGATTGATTTGTATAAAGAGTTGTTAAAATATTTTAATGATAAAAATTTTTCTATTGAGAGTGATAAAGAGAAGTTAAAATATATTGAGGTTGAATATGAAAATTATCAGCATAAAGATAAATTATCGGTTTGTAGTTTGAAAGAGCTTTACGTTTTAAATTCAAAACTTCATTTGATACAAAGTCAAATTGATGAGCTTAAATATCAGTTATCTTGTAGGCAAGAAGAAATTTCTAAGCAAGAGATTAATACTTTGGAATTTAAAAAGAATAATGCTGAAATTTTAAGATTGATTGGAAAAAATTTATTTGATAAATATATAAATTATTTTGACAGGGAAAAAATTTTAGCATTTGAAAATAAATTGAAAAAGTTTGAGCAATTTAAGGCTAGAAAAAAAGATTTAAAAATTGAGATTTCTTTAAAAAATCAGAATTTTGATCAAAATCTTTTAAAAATTAAAAGCTTATTATTAAAATTTAATTTAAATTTGAGTTTTAGCGATTATTCCTCCTTGGAAAAAGAATTTAATGTTATTTTGGCTAGGCAAAAAAGTGTAGAAAATGAATGGAATACGCTTGTTTTAAATCTTAAAAGTTTAGAAGATTTAAAAATTAAAACCGAAACCCAAATTAAATTTATAAAGAAATCTATTTTAACTTTAAAAGCAAGACTAAAAGAAGAGCAAAATAGTTTTATTAATATAGTCTCAGATTTAAAAAGCATTTTTTTTAGTTCATTTTCTTTTGAATCAGAAACTGCCTTAGAACAAATCAATAAGAATAGTCTTGATTTATTGCAAAAATTGAGCGTGTCAATTAGTTCTAAGTTTGAATTTTTATCTAGAGACATTGAAAAGTATAGAATAAAGTTTTTAAATTTTCAAGCTCTTCAAAAAAAGATTAATCAACAAAAAATTAATTTAGACGTGCTACGAGGAGAATTAAATCTTGCCAAAGAAAGGAAAGATAAGCTAGATGTTTTGAGAAAGGTGGTTATTAGGGCTTCTGGATTGAAATATTATGTTCAAACTTTTTTAATTAATGATATCTTAAGACTAGCAAATGAAAAGTATTTAAGGTGGATTTTCCCTGATTTTGAGCTTAAAACTAATAAAGAGAGTAAGGAGTTTGATTTTTTAATTGAAGACAAAAAAGATGTTAATAGAATAAGAACGGTAAAAACTTTGTCTGGGGGTGAAAAATTTCTTGTATCTTTAGCCTTGTCTTTAGCTTTGTCGGATAAAATAAGGGATAGCGAGCTAAAGATTGAAGCTTTTTTTCTAGATGAAGGGTTTGGCAATCTTGATGAAGATACTTTAGCTCAAATTATGCCTAAGCTTTCTAAGTTTCAAATAATGACTGGACGACAAATCGGTATAATTTCTCATGTTTCTTATTTGAAGGAGATGATTAAAGCACAAATAGTTATAAACAAGATTTCTAAAATTTCTTATATTGCTATGGAAAATTTATGATCATTTATATAAAATTAAGTTTTGAGGGTGAGTATGAAATGTTATTTAGCAATTGATATTGGTGGGACTAGCACTAAGTATTCGCTTGCAGATTCAAGTGGTGTTTTTTTTGATAAAAATGAAATAAGTACAGCTGCTACTTCTGATGAACAAGTAAATATTTTAGTTAACCTTATTAATTCTTACAGGGAATCGAGTAATATAGCGGGAGTTGCAATTTGTATCCCTGGGTTTGTTGATATTAAGGGAAATGTCATTAGGGTAAATGCTATTTCTGGGTTTGTTAATTATCCTTTGAAAGAGAAATTAGAATTTTTAACTGGAGTAAGTACAGAGATTGAAAATGATGCTAATTGTGTAGCCTTAGCAGAAAAATTTAAGGGTAATGCTATTGATTCTAATGATTTTATTGCTATAACTATTGGTACAGGAATTGGTGCTGGGATTTTTACAAATGGTAAACTTTTAAGAGGAAATTCTTTTATGTCTGGAGAGGTTGGATTTATGATTACTAGAGGTATTAGCAATAATATTCCTTTTAATTGTAGATGGGAAGCCATTTCTTCTGTTTTAGCCTTAAGGAAAAGAGTTGCTATGCGCCTAGAGAAGCCTTTAAAAGAAATTTCAGGAGAGTATGTTTTTGATCTTGCTGAGAATGGAAATATTCATGCCAAAAATGAGGTTGACAGATTTTTTGAGAATTTATCATTTGGTATTTTTAATTTAACTTTTATTTTAAATCCTGAAAAAATTTTAATTGGAGGAGGAATAAGTGCAAGGCCTGATTTAATAGATAGAATATATGAAAAATTAGAAAATTTATGGTCTTTAGAAATGGCTTTTATTAATAATAATGATATAAAAAATCTTGTAACACTTGAGCCGACTAAATTTAATAATGAGTCTGGTAAAATTGGAGCTTTGTATCATTATTTTACTTGCAAAAAGCAAAATAATTTCTCTTATTAGAGGTTTATTTTAGGTTTGAATATTTTTAGCTAGTTTTGTAATAAAGCTTTCAACGCTAGATTTTTGAATATTAAATTCTATTTCTACTGTATTTTGGTCTTTTATTGTAGCTTTTATGTTGTTCGATATTGTGAGATTAGTCGTGTTTGTCAAGATAGTTGGGATTAACTTTTTTGACAATACTTTTAGTACTGATGGGTTATTTGTTTTGAGCAAAGATTTAAAAATATATTCGTTTTGATTTAGGCTGTTTATAGACAGGGTTCCCCCGTTAAAAGGAATTAAATTTTTATTGCTATTTGCTATTTGGTCTGGGAGCAATAATGCTGAATCTTGAATCCAAAAAAACATTTCATTTTTTTCTATTTCTTTAATGTATTTTGTTGTTAGTATATTGTGTTCTTTTAGGGTATTATCTTTTTTTTGGTTTATTGTAATACTGGTTCTAGCTCTATTTGGAGTAATGTATATGTTTGAATTTTTAAGTTTCCATTTTGGGCTTGTAAGTATATTGCCTATTGATTTCATATTTTTATTTTTGTGAATTCCCCAGAAAATATCTTTTGGGAAATTGCCCATTATTAGTAGAGCAAAGTCGTTATTTTCTTTTTTATAGCTGAAGTATAAATCGTTTATAAGTCCTAAAATGGATTTATATTTAGGACTCAAATATTTGTAAATAGATCTATTTTTAATTAAATTTACATGGGCATATAAATTTGCGTCGGGCAAAAGTTCCATTAAGTAATTTAGATTTTTTTGGGGAGGGCTGTAAGACAGGCTGGTGCATCCTATTATGAGGTATGAAATTGTAATTATTTTTGTTAATGTTTTTAACATTTTTCAATTCCTATTGCTGTAAATATGTTATCGTCAAGGTTTATTTTCTTTTCTAGCTTGCTTTTGTTTAATATAATATTTAAGGTTAATGTTTCAGATTTAATATATTTTTCAAATTTATTAAGTATTTCTTTCAATGTTGTATTATTTTCTATGTATAAGTTTATTCTATCGCTAACATCAAAATTTTTTTCTTTTCTTAAATTTTGGATTTGTCTTACAAATTCTCTTGTAAGCCCTTCTAAATATAATTCTTGTGTTATTAGTGAGTCTATTCCTATTGTAATAGACCCTTCATTTATTACTTTTAAGTTATCTTTTTCTTCTCTTTCTAATATTATATCATTTAATGATAAGTAATATTTTGTATTATCCACTTTTATTTCATAAGATATTCCATTTATTATTTTTATTACGTCTTCATTTTTTAGCCTGCTAATCTCAGTAGACACCGTTTTCATATTTTTTCCAAGCTTTTTCCCAAGTGCTTTAAAGTTTGCCTTTGCTTTGTAAGTTATAAGCTCCTCTTCATTAGATTTTATTTTCATTTCTTTTGCATTTATTTCATCTAATATTATTTCTTGCATTTCTATTAGCATATTTTGTTCATTTTCATTTTTTGTGACAATGTATATTGTACTAATAGGCATGCGTATTTTTATATTGTGTAGTGATCTGAGTGATCTTGCCATTGAAGTTATTTTTCTTGCGAGATTTATTTTCTTTTCAATTGTTTTGTCGATGAAATTTTCATTTGCTTTTGGATAATCTTTAAGGTGTATTGATTCTTTATCTTCATCTGTTTTTAAATTTTGATAAATCTCTTCTGTTATAAATGGAATAAATGGTGCAAGTAAAATCATTAAAGTTTTGATTGCATAATATAATGTTTCGTAGGCATCGTTTTTGTCTTTATCATTTTCTGATTTCCAAAATCTTCTTCTAGATCTTCTTATATACCAATTATTTAATTTATCTATAAATTCAAGTAAAGATTCTATTGATTTTGTTAAATTATATTTGTCTATTTCTTTATTTAGTATTTTTTTTAGGCTCTCAAGTTCGCTTATGATCCATTTGTCAAGGCTATTGCTTTTAACCAAGCTTATATTTTTTGGAGGTTTGAATTTATCAATTATTGCATAAGTTATAAAAAAGGAATAAGCGTTCCAAATTGGTATTATTATATTTTTAAGAACGTCTCTTACCCCATTGTCGCTATATTTTAAATCATCAGCTTTAACTACAGGGCTCATTATTAAATAAAGCCTTAAGGCATCGGCTCCAAAGGTGTTTATCACTTCCATTGGGTCTGTATAATTTTTAAAAGATTTTGACATTTTTCTTCCATCACTTGAAAGTACAAGTCCATTTACAATGACGTTTTTGAATGCTGTGTTTTCAAAAAGAGAAGTTCCTAAAATTGTAAGAGTATAAAACCACCCTCTTGTTTGATCTAGGCCTTCTGCAATAAAGTCAGCAGGAAATACATTTTTAAAATTACTTTCATTTTTGAATGGATAATGATTGCTTGCGTAAGGCATTGCTCCAGATTCAAACCAACAATCTAGAACTTCGTTTGTTCTGATAAATGTGCCGCCATCTTCGCTTGGCCAGGTTATTTTATCTACTTTGTCTTTATGTAAGTCTTCGATTTTTTGACCAGATAGCTCTTCAAGCTCTTTTTTAGATCCAACACAAATTTTTTTTCCTGTTTTTGAGCATATCCAAATTGGAATTGGGTTGCCCCAAAATCTGTTTCTGCTTATTGCCCAATCCTTTGCATTTTCTAGCCATTTTCCAAATCTTCCTTTTTTTAAATGAGCTGGCATCCAATTAATTTCTTCATTTACTTCTAAGAGTTTGGTTTTTATTTTTTCTACATTTACAAACCATGAGCTTATTGGTCTGTAAATAATTGGGCAGTTTGTTCTGTAACAAAATGGATACCTGTGTAGATAATTTTCTCTTTTGAATAAAAAATTGCGTAATTTTAGGTTTTCTATTATTTTTTTATCAGCATCTTTTACAAAAAGTCCTTTAAAATCTTTTACCTGATTTGTAAATTTACATTCAGCATCTAAGGGATCTATTATATCGACATTTGTATGTTTTTTAAGTATCTTGTAGTCTTCTTCCCCAAAAGGAGCAATATGAACAATTCCTGTTCCATCGTCAGTTGTAACATAATCGGCTGTATGGACTTTAAAAGCACCTTTATTTTTTTGTTCTAAAAAGTAGTTAAAAATAGGTTCATATTCTATACCCGCAAGCTTGCTTCCTTTGAATTTTTCTATAATAGTATATAGATTTTCATCATCATAATAGCTATTAAGTTTTCTTGATCCAAGTATTAAAATTTCTTCTTTTTTTTTGTCAAAAATTTTAGTATATTCTATTTCTTGTCCAACTGCAATTCCAAGGTTTGAAGGTAATGTCCAAGGAGTTGTTGTCCATGCTAGTAGATATTCGTTTTTATCTTTTATTTTAAATTTTATTGTTAATGATGGATCATTGACTTCCTTATATTCTCCAAGATTCACTTCGAAGTTTGAAAGCGGAGTTGCTAGTTTTGGAGAATAGGGTAGTACATAATAACTCTCGTAGATTAAACCTTTATTATAAAGACTTTTAAATACCCACCACACAGATTCCATGAAGTCTATATCCATAGTTTTGTAGCCTTTTTCAAAATCTACCCATCTTCCAAGCCTTAAGATTATATTTTTCCATTCTTCTGTATATCTAAGTACGATTTTTTTGCATTCTTTGTTAAAATTTTCAATGCCATAATTTTCTATTTCGTATTTGCCAGAAATTCCCAATTTTTTTTCTACTTCGTATTCAACAGGTAGTCCGTGAGTATCCCATCCAAAATTTCTTTTAACATATTTACCTTGCATTGTCTTATATCTTGGAATTATGTCTTTTATTGTGTTTGGAACAAAATGTCCAAAATGAGGAAGTCCTGTTGCAAAAGGCGGTCCGTCATAAAATGTAAATTCTTCACATCCTTTTCTTTGTTCCATTGATTTTTCAAAGATCTTGTTATCAGTCCAAAATTTTAATATTTTTTCTTCTATTTTAGGAAAATTTTCCCTGTTTTCTACTTTTTTAAACATATTAATATTATAATTCTCCTTTACTCTATTATTATTTTTTCTTTTTCTAAATAAATTATTATTTTATTTATGTTTTGATTTTCAGCTATTTTTGTGATAATATTTTCTTCTATTTTTTCCTTTATTGCGGCAATTATGCTTCTTGATCCCGAATTTTTTTTATAGTATTTTGTAGTTATAAAGTTGTTAACATCTTTATTTATTTCTACTTCTATTCCTTTAGAGTTAAATTTTGTTTTAAGAGTATTTAAGTAGTTTTTACAAATTTCTTCTACATTGTCCTTTGTAAGGACATTTAGTATAATTTTTTTTTGAATTCTGTCTAAAAGGGATAGCTTAAATCTTTTCTCAAGATCTTGTTTGATTTCTTCTTTAAAGTTTTTTATTTCTGCGATTTTTTGTTGATTTTTGTTGAATCCCATATTTTTTTCTCCAAGCAGCATTCTAGATCCAACGTTTGTAGTCATTATTATAATTGTGTTTTTAAATAATATTTTATCTTCTTTGCTATCAATAAGTTCTCCATTTTCAAGCATTCGACTTATTAAGTTTAATATAGAATTGTGGGCATTTTCAATGTTTTCAAACAATATTAAAGTTTCAAATGAATGTTTTAATTTGTTTGTCAGAATGCCTCCATCAGAATAGCCTACGTATCCTGGATTTGTGCCAATTAATTTTGAAATAGAGTTTTCTTCTCTGTAATCTGACATATCTAGTTTTAATATTGAATTTTGATCCTTGATAATTTTTTTAGATAGTTCATCAATTAAAGTGGTTTTTCCGCATCCATTTGATCCTATTAGCAATATTGAAGTTAAAGGTTTAGAATCGTCATTAAGTCCAAGTTTGACTTTAATAATTTCTTTAATAAGCTCGCTTACTGCATGTTTTTGTCCGATCACTTTTTGATTTATTTTGCTTTCTACTTCTTTTAATTCTAAAATTTCTTCTTTTATGTTATTTGTTGCTTTAATAGATAGTATTTCATTTATTGCTTTTTGTATATCATTTGATGTTACAATATTGTCCTTTGTAGGTTCTTCCTTTTTAATTGCGCCGGCAATGTCTATTATATCTATTGCTTTATCCGGAAATCTTTTATTTATTAGATATTTGGATGAAAGTTTTATTATATCTATAAGCGCACTTTTTTCATAGATCACTCCATGATAGTCTTCGAAATTTTTTGCAATATTTTTGATTATTTTTAGTGTGTCTTTTTCATTAGGTTCTCTTACAGTAATTGTTTGGAATCTTCTGGCAAATGCTTTGTCTTTTGAGATATATTTTCTATATTCATTATAAGTGGTTGCTCCAATAATTTGTATTTCAGCCCTAGAGAGCGATGGTTTTAATATATTTGATGCATCAAGAGCTCCTTCGGAATTTCCAGCTCCTATTAAAGTGTGTATTTCATCAATAAATATTATTGTGTTTTTGTTTTTTTCAATATATTTAATTATATTATTTAAGCGGTCTTCAAATTCACCTCTATATTTTGTTCCCGATACCAAGTTTGAAACTTTAAGCATTAGAATTGTTTTGTTTTGGAGTTTGCTACTTATTTTTTTTTGTACTATACTTGATGCAAGTCCTTCAACTATTGCTGTTTTTCCTACCCCAGGCTCGCCTATTAACATTGCACTATTTTTATTTCTTCTTAAGAGTATATTTGTAAGAGTTTTAATCTCCGCTTCTCTTCCAATCAAGGGATCCAATTTTTTATTTTTTGCAAGCGCTGTTAAATTTTTGACATACTTTTCAATTTCGAAGTGTTCGTTTTCAAAGCGTATTTCTTCGTCAAATTCTTTGTAGGTTTCAATTAATCTTATTTTATTTTTTTCCATGTATTCTAATATATTTTGATCTTTAAAGTCGAAGCTAGATTTACTTAGTTTGTACTTTTTTAAAAGTTTTTTATTTTTTAATATTTGATAAAAAATTTCTTTTGCCCCTATTAAGGGTTTAGATTTAAACTCCTTTTTAGCTTCCTTTATAAGAGTAAAGACTTCTTTATTGATTTTTGGAATAATTATTTCATTTTTTTCTATTAAAATTTTCTCTAATTTATCTATTTCACATAAAACTTCTTGTTTGATGCTTTTTAGAGTTTTGGTATCTATAAATTTTATTTCAGATTTTTTAGGAGTAGTAACTATAGACATTAATAGATGCCAAATTGAAACCTCTTTATTTTTATTTTTTCTTGCAATTTCTTTTGAATCTATTTCTACCAAATTTATTAAATTTTCTGTTATGTTAATATTTTTTTATCTCCATCTTTATTGCATTTATTATATCAAATATTTTATGTTTTTCCTTATACTCTAGCTTTACAGATATGTAAAATTTAATTTTTGGTTCTGTTCCAGAGGGTCTTATGGTTATTACAATTTCATTTTCAAGTATGAATTTTATTGCGTTTATAGGATATCTATATTCTTCAATTTCTGAAATTTCTTTTTTGAAGTTAATTTTTTTAAGAGTTTTATAGTCTAATTTTTCAATTATTTTAATTCCTGCGAATTGCATTTTTTGTTCTTTTCTTAGCTTTGACATTAGTTCTTCTCTTTGAATTTCTCCATTAACCCCTTCAAAGTTTTTTTCTATATTAAATTCTTCATAATATCCAAATTCTTTGTATATCTTTTCAAGATAATTTTTAATTGTTTGTTGCTTAGCTTTTAAATCAAGTACTAAAGAACAAATCCCTTTTATGGCTGAAAATGCATCCTTATCTCTAACTTTTCTTCCTATTAGATATCCATGACTTTCTTCGCAGGCAAAAGCAAATTTTTTATTTGGTTCATTTTTTTCCATTTCATCAATTAAATTTCCTATCCATTTAAATCCTGTGTAAGTTCTAAAAATTTGAGAACCATATTTTTTTGCAATTTTTTCTAGCATTTGTGTTGTTACAAAGGATGATATTACAAATGTATTTTTAGGATTTATTTCTTTTGAAAGTATATAGTCCATTAAAATGCATGATATTTGATTTCCGTTTAAAAATATCCATTCGTGTTGATCTTTAAATGCGACCCCTATTCTGTCAGCATCTGGATCTGTTGCAAGAGCAATGTCACAATCTTTTTTTTTTGCAAGCCCTATTACTTTAAGCATTGATGTTTTTTTTTCTGGATTAGGATAGTTTATTGTTGGAAATTTAGGGTTAGGCATTATTTGACTTTTTTCTAAAAAAAGTTGTATTTTGCTATTTGCAAAGAGTTTTTTTATTATAGTTCCACCGGTGCCATGTAGCGCTGTGTAGGCTATTTTTAAGTTTGTTTTTCTACTGTTTTTTTCAAAATCAGGGAATTCTTTGTTGATTGTTGCCACATATTCTTGGTCGATCTCATCGTCTAGTTCTTTGATAATCTTTTTTTCAACACCCTCTTTTATAGTAATTGTATTTATTATTTTTTTCACTTTTTTAATTTCATCAGTTATTAGTGTGTCATGAGGTGGCATCATTTGAATTCCACCTTTCCAATATGCTTTATAGCCATTATATTCTTTTGAATTATGACTTGCTGTTATCATAACACCAACATCACAATCAAATTTTCTTATTGTATAAGATAGTTGGGGGGTAGGTCTTAAGCTTTTATATATATATGTTTCAAAATTATTTGAGGCAAAAATTTGAGCAGCATTGTAAGCAAATTCTTTTGAAAAGTATCTTGAATCATAACTTATTGCAACTTTGGGGGTTTGATTTACTTTAAGTACATAGTTGCATATTCCTTGGCTTATTTTTTTTACATTATATGTATTTATGTAGCATGTTCCAGCCCCAATAATACCCCTCATTCCAGCAGTACCAAATTCTAGATCTTTATAAAATCTGTTTAGAATTTCTGTCTCATTATTTGTTTTTTGAATTTTTATTGCTTCTTCTTTAAAATGCAAATCTTCTTCAAGCAGAATATAGTTTTTCAATTTTTTTTTGGCTTCGATTTTTTGCATAAATTATTCCTTTTATTTTTTTAATAAAGATTAATTAAATTATATTGATTTATAATGAATTATATACTTGATATAGAATTTATTATTAGATAATTTATGAGAATGTGTATTAAATTTTGGTCGTTAAATTAATGATAGATTTTTTTTTGGAGTCTGAATATCTTCCTGCTGGTGATCAACCTAAGGCAATAAAAGAGGTTGAAAATTCTATTTTGCTGGGGAATAAGTATCAAACATTAAAGGGTGTTACAGGGAGTGGAAAGACTTTTACAATTGCAAATATAATTAAAGATCTAAATAGGCCTGCTTTAGTTGTCAGTCATAACAAAACATTAGCGGCACAACTTTATAGAGAATTTAAAGATTTTTTTCCAAACAATGCTGTTGAATATTTTGTTTCTTATTATGATTATTATCAGCCAGAATCCTATGTGCCTTCAAAAGATTTATTTATTGAAAAAGAAGCTACTATTAATACTGAGATAGAAATTAAGCGAATAAGGGCGGTAACGTCTCTTGCTAAAAGACGAGATGTTATTGTTGTTGCAACTGTATCTTCGATTTATGCTCTTGGATCTCCAGATTTTTTTAAAAAATCAGCGCGGGAATTTTTTGTAGGCCAAAAAATTTCTATTAAAGAAATATCAGATATTTTTGTAGAGCTTTATTATGAGAGAACTTTGATTAATCTAGAAAGGGATAAATTTTCAATTAAGGGAGATGTTGTTGAAATTTGGCCTAGTAGTGAGCACGGAGAGTTTGCTTATCGAATTTGTTTAGATTTTGATGAAATTGTTGGAATATACAGGATTAGTTCATTTTCTAAAAAAAATTTAGGAATCACAAATAGTTTTATTCTTTTTGCTAAATCTTATTTTGTGATTCCTTATCAAAAAGTATTAGAAGCAATACCTAAAATATCTTATGATTTGGATCTTCAATGTCAATATTTTAAAGATAATGGTAAGCTTGTAGAAGCTAAGAGGCTTAGGCAGAGGGTAGAATATGATTTGGAAATGCTTAGAGAAACAGGATTTTGTTCGGGTATTGAAAATTATTCTAAGTATTTAAGTGGAAGTACAATGGGAAGGCCTTATTGTCTTTTTGACTTTTTCCCAAAAGATTACTTATTATTTGTAGACGAATCTCATGTTACATTGCCGCAATTTAGGGGAATGTATAATGGAGATTATTCTAGAAAGTTAAATCTTGTTAACTTCGGATTCAGGCTTCCTTCAGCACTTGAAAATAGACCTCTTAGATATGATGAATTTGATACATTGATTAATCAGGTTGTATTTATATCTGCAACTCCAGGCTTTGAAGAGATTTCAAAGAGCAGTGTGGTTATTGATCAAATAATTCGACCTACAGGGCTTGTTGATCCTGAAATTATTACTAGGCATTCTGATGGTCAAATGGAAGATCTTTATAGCGAGATTAAAAAAAGAGTAGCTCTTAAAGAGCGGGTTTTAGTTACTACTTTGACAAAAAAAATGTCTGAAGATTTAACTGAATATTTAATAAATCTTGGCGTAAAGGCAAGATATTTACATTCAGAACTTGACGCTCTTGAAAGAGTGGAAGTTATTTCATTGCTTAGAAAATCTGAAATTGATGTTATTGTTGGTATTAATTTGCTTAGAGAAGGCTTAGATATTCCAGAAGTATCTCTTGTTGCAATATTAGATGCTGATAAGGTGGGGTTTTTAAGATCTACTACTTCATTAATACAAACAATTGGTAGGGCTGCTAGAAATTCTAATGGATTTGTAATAATGTATTACGACAAAATAAGTTTAGCTATGCAGGAGGCAATTGAAGAAACTAATAGAAGGCGTCAAATTCAGATTGATTATAATAAGAAGAATAATATTATTCCTAAGACAATTGTTAAGAAGATTCAAAATTTTTTAGAAAAAGAACTTAATAATAAAAATAAAAATATTAATTATGACCTTGAAAAAATTATTTCAGGCAAGAGATTGTCTAAAAAAAAGCTTATTGATAAGCTTAAGTTTGAGCTAGAAGAAGCTGTTAATGATGAAAGATTTGAAGATGCAATTGTTTTAAGAGATAAAATAAAAGAGCTTAGTAGCAAAATTAGTGCAGCTAGTAGTAAATAAAAGAGAGGTATAATCTTTGGTAAAAAATTTGGAAAAAAAAATTATCGTCAGGGGAGCAAAAGAACATAATTTGAAAAACATTGATGTGGATATTCCAAAAGATGGTTTAGTTGTAATATCTGGCAAGAGTGGCTCTGGTAAATCTTCTCTGGCTTTTGATACTATTTTTGCAGAAGGGCAAAGAAGGTATATGGAGTCTGTTTCAGCTTATGCAAGACAGTTTTTGGGTGTAATGAAAAAACCCAATGTTGATTATATAGATGGACTTTCTCCTTCTATAGCTATTGAGCAAAGAACAATAAGCAATAATCCTCGTTCTACTGTTGGAACAATTACTGAGATTTATGATTATTATAGACTAATATTTGCCAAAATAGGCAAAGCATACTGTCCAAATGATGGTAGATTAATAGAAAAGCAATCTTTAGATAAAATAGTTAATACTATTTTAAGTTATTCTGAGGGATCTAAGGTTATACTTTTTGCACCAATTGTAAGGGGTTCTAAAGGTTCTCATAAAAAAGTTTTAGAAAAAATATTAAATCAAGGCTTCAATAGAGTGAGAATAAATTCTGAAGATTATTTAATAGAAGATGCACTTAATTTAAATTTGCATAAAAATAAAAAACATACCATTGAAATTATAGTTGATAGGATTAAACTTGACAATAATGCTAGAGTTAGGCTTGCAGAATCTATTGAGACTTCTCTTCTTGTTTCTAATGGATATTTGCGAGCGGAAATTGAGAATGATTTGGAAAAAATAGATAAGCTTTTTACAGAGCATAATAGTTGTCCTTTATGTGGGTTTTCGCTTCCTTTTATAGAGCCCAGGCTTTTTTCGTTTAATAGCCCATTTGGTGCTTGTAGTGAGTGTTCTGGCCTTGGTGTTACACTTGAGTTTGATTTTGAGAGTATTTGTCCTGATACTAGCCTTTCTTTTAATGATGATGCTTTTATTACGTTTAAGACAAGTTCATCTTGGTCCTTGGCTATTTTTAAAGGACTTGCTAAGCATTTTAATTTTGAATTAAATACTCCTGTAAAAGACATTCCAGACAAAGTTCTTAAACAAATTTTATACGGCTCAAATGAAAAAATAGATTTTATTTACCAGTCTAAAGAAATGGAAGCAAAGGCAGTAGATGGAGGGTTTCATTATTCTAAAAAGTTTGAAGGGCTTTTACCTCTTTTAAAAAGACGATATCTTACAACAGAATCAGAGAGTACTAAAATTTTTTATGAAAATTTGATGTCTAAAAAAATCTGTAATTCATGTAAGGGCAAGCGTTTAAGCGTTGGAGCTTTAACTGTGAAAATCAATGGGAGAGACATTCAAGATCTTAGTAATTTATCTGTATTTGATTCTTATATGTTTTTTGAAGATTTACAGCTTGATTTGGTGGATGAAAAAATATCTAAAGAAATTTTAAAGGAAATTAAAAGTAGGCTTAAATTTTTAATTGATGTTGGTCTTTCTTATTTGTATTTAAATAGAATATCAGGCAGTCTATCTGGAGGTGAAGCTCAGCGCATTAGGCTTGCTACTCAAATAGGGTCAGCACTTTCGGGTGTTATTTATGTTCTTGATGAACCAAGTATCGGGCTTCATCAAAAAGATAATGAAAAATTAATCTCTACTCTTGTTAATCTTAAAAATCTTGGCAATACAGTAATTGTTGTTGAGCATGACGAGCAAACTTTGCGTACCGCAGACTATATTATTGATATGGGCCCCGGTGCTGGAATTCTTGGGGGGAAAATAGTTGCAAAGGGAGCTTTAATTGATATTTTAAATAGTAAAAATAGTTTAACCGGGCAATATTTAAGCGGTAAGTTTAAAATAGATGTTCCAGACTCTAGAAGAAAGACAAATAAGGGAGAAATTTTGCTTTTAGGAGCTAATAAAAACAATCTTAAAAATATAGATGTAAGCATCCCTTTAGGAGTTTTTACTGTAATAACAGGTGTTTCTGGTAGCGGAAAAAGTACTTTGCTTAACGAAGTACTTTTTCTAGCTCTTGATAGCAGATTAAAGCTTGATGAAAAGTATTGTGATGGTTTTAAAGATATTGTTGGATACGAAAAAATCGATAAAATTATTCAAATAAATCAAAAACCAATAGGCAGAACTTCAAGATCAAACCCAGCAACTTATGTAGGATTTTTTACAGAAATTAGAGAGCTTTTTGCCAGACTACCGGAAGCAAAGTCAAGAGGTTTTAAAGCTGGTAGATTTTCTTTTAATGTTAAAGGTGGAAGGTGTGAGAAATGCCAAGGGGACGGATATCTTAATATTCAGATGCATTTTTTACCGGATGTTTTTGTTCCTTGTGATTTGTGCAAGGGAAAAAAATTTAATGAGGAAACTTTAGAAGTTAGGTATAAGGGAAAGAATATACATGATGTTTTAGAGATGAGTGTATTTGAAGCTAGAAATTTTTTTGAGAATGTTCCAAAAATTAGCCATTATTTGAAATTTTTAATTGAAGTTGGGCTTGAATATATTAAGTTAGGGCAATCTGCAACAACTTTGTCAGGAGGCGAAGCTCAACGCATTAAGTTAGCTTTTGAGTTGAGCAAAAAGAGTACAGGCAAAACCTTTTATATTATTGATGAACCTACAACTGGATTGCATTTTGATGACATAAAGAAGTTGTTAGAGGTTTTGCAGCAGTTAGTTTCTAATGGCAATACAGTTGTACTAATAGAACACAATTTGGATGTAATTAAACAGGCAGATTATATAATAGATTTGGGGCCTGATGGTGGATTGGCAGGGGGAAATATTGTTGTTTCTGGTATTCCTGAAGAGGTTGCAAAATGCGAGAATTCCTATACAGGAATGTTTTTAAAAAATTTTTTGTAATATTGTTAATTTTTTTTACATTTTCTAATGTAATTTTTGCTCAAACTGTAAATGACGAAAATTCTAAAAAAAGAAGTAAGCTGACTTTAAGTCAAAAATCTTATTTAAGAGAACTTGAGCTTTCAACTGATGAAGATTTGAAAAAATGGGCCTTACAAGAAGGCCTAGAAGAAACGGATGTTTTAAAAATACGAGAATTGCTTTTAAAAAAGTTTGGAATAGATCCTGGGCTTTTTGTCAAAGGAAAAGGACTTGTTGGATCTGGTAGATATAAAATAATAATTGAAGCTACAGACAATCTTGAAAATTTTACCTATGGGCTTACTAAGGACGAAAGTATTGTTTTCGAAGGAAGAGTTAATATCTTGGTTGAAGATATTAAAGAGAATAAGAAACATAATATTAAAGGTGATAGGATAGTCCTTAATAAGGATTCTAAAAAACTTTATTCTATTGGAAATGTTGAATATATTCTTGATATAGATAGCAATGAAAAGCTTTATTTTTATGGTAATGAATTTTTTGTTGATTTTGATTCTCAAAATTTTCTATTAAAAGATGGTATTCTTCAAAAAAAAATGCAAAAAAATCAAATAGATCATATTCTTTCGTTTGGAGGAAAGGTTATAAAAAAGATAGACAATGATGTTACTATTTTGGAGCAAGCTTTTGCAACAACTAGTAAAATTCCTGAACCTTACTACTCGATCAAAGCTGCTAAAATATGGGTATTGCCTTCAGGAGATTTTGGCTTTTTAAATGCTATATTTTATATGGGAAGAGTCCCAGTATTTTATATTCCTTTTTTTTTCAGGCCGGGAGATAGTTTATTTTTTAATCCATCTTTAGGTTTAAATCCACGAAAAGGTTTTTCTGTTTTTAATACTATTTATCTTTTTGGCAATAAATCTTCAAGTGAAGATTCTTCTTTTTTAGATTTTGATTTTAATTCTGTTTATAATTCAGGTAAAAAACCTTATATAAGAAATGGATATTTAACTTATTTTTTTGCAGAAAATTTAGCACATAATCTTAATAAAGATTATGTTAAGGTGATTTTTGATATTTATGCTAATTTAGGATTTTATTCTGGAATTGATTTTGATTTAAGCAATACTTTTGGGCGTTTTAAAACTTTGGAAGTAAATTTTGGATTAGGTTTTACTAGGAATGTTTATAGTTACGATGAAGGATATTATCCTTTTGACAATAGAACTTTAAAACAATCCCTTTTTAGTTTTTCTAATCTTAACAAAGGAGATATATTGGGGTTTGAAGTTCCTTTTAGATATTTACTTAAATTAAAAACAGAATTCCTTTTAAGCGATGCACTTTTTTCAGTTGTTTTAGAACACTATTCTGATCCATATGTTAATATTGATTTTAGAGATAGAATAGAGAGTGCTTCATTTTTTTCTCTTTTAAATTTAGATAAAGATTTGGTTAAAGAGCAAACTAAAATTAACACTTTTGATTGGAATTTATCTTCTTTTTATAGTCGGAAATTTGATGATGGTTCAATTTTAGATTACAAATTAAATAATTTGGGCTTAAGTTTCAAATTGTCAGATTATGATAATCTTTATATTAGATCTCCTTTAGAGAAGCCAAAAGGGATTAATGATCCTACAAGAAAATGGTTTTATTTAGAGAGAATTTATATCCCATATATTGATTTGAATTTTCAAAAAGACCTTTACAATAATCAATGGACATTTTCAGCTGATACTAAAGAAATGATAATGGGCCCAGAAATTAAAAATCTAAAAGATAAGGATAATAATAAACAGAGTGCAAAAGACAAAAAGGCCGAAAAAATAAAAGATTTAAATAAAAATTTATATGTTCCCCCAGAACTAATTACTTTGGAAAATACTGATCAATTTGATTCTTTTTTTATTAGGTTTAGCATTAATCCTTATTTAAGAAATAATGTTTTTTTCAATAATTATGGTATTACAAGTCCAAAGGACTTTAATTATGAGATAAAAAATTATTTATTTGATATAAAAAATAAAACGGATATAAAAATTCATGCAGATTTTTATAATCGTTTAATTACTTTTGAAAATTCATTATATCTTAATACTGTTGAGTACAATCCTTTAAATAAAAACTTTGAAGTTGAAGATAAAGATAAAAAAAGTGAACACTCTATTATTAATCAAATAAATTTAAACTTGCTTCCGTTTATTAGGTATCCTTTATTTTCTAGAAGTATTTTAAAGTTTGAAAATAAGTCTACTTTGTATTCATTTAATAAGAAATATGATACTGATGCAAAATCTTTAGTTAATAAGAATGGTAGTATTTTTTTATCTGATCCGGAAACTTTTTATCAAAGCTTAACAGCTTCTTTTGTTTATGATTATAATTATTTTAATGCTGATCTTTCAGGTGAATTAAAAAATAGTTTTGAAGATATTAAGGTTTCTTCTGAGCTTAAATTTTCTTTAGATTTTCCTTATTTGTTACAAGAAGCTGGAATTGGAATTAAATATTATAAAAAATTTAAAGAAGACCCCATTAAAAACTCCGAAATTTCTGTTAAGCAATCTTTATTGAATCCTTTGGAGCCTCAAAAGCCATCATCACCTTATAAAAATTTAGAAATGTCTCCTGCTTTGTATTATAAAATTGAGCCGAAATATTTAAACTATTTTAAATTTGTTTTTTTAGCTGCTTATGATCCTTTGATAAATAGAATTTCTGAACTTTCGTTTAAACTTAATGTTTTTGATTTTCAGGTTTTGTTTGCTATGAAAGATGATTTTGAATATAATTATGATTCTTTAAAAGGGGATTTTTCTAAGATTGGTATTACGACTAAACTTGTTCCGTATTCTTTAGATTCTAGTTATAAGAAGGAGTTTAGCGTTTTAAATTTGTTTGATAAGAAACTTTCTTTTACTTTGGGGATAGATGCTGGCTGGAAAATAAATTTGCAGAAATTTACTGATAATGAACTTTGGTCTGCATTAACTTTTAAATTTAAATATACAGAATTTTTAGAAATTTACTTTTCTACTTTTTCTGTCAATACTAAGATTTTTAGATACTTCAAAGTATATATGGATCAAATTGGTCTTGAAACCGTTAATATCTTTACTGATTTGTTGAAATCTTTTAATTTCTTTAATCTTCAAGACAGAAAAAATTCACTTTTTAAAATTAAAAAATTTTCATCGGGCTTTAAATTCAATTTTTATGATTGGAAATTTGTTGGCGAATATCATTTAGAGCCAGATTTGATAAAAGGATCTGATGGGATTTATTCTCCCATTTGGAGAAATAATTTTACAATTTATATTTCTTGGAATTTTTTTGCTCCTGTAAAAGCATCATTTGAAAACAATAAAGACACAAACTACGATCTTATCATTAATAGAAAAGCAAAAAAATAATAACGGTTTTTATATATTGGTAACATTGGTTTTTATAGTTCTTGTTATTAAAATATTTATTGTTTTTTTTGTGTCAATACCTATTTTTGTTATGTTGAGTTTAAAAATAGATGGATATTTAATAGCTAAGTTTAAGATATTGTTATTTTTGTCTTTAGAGAAAGTTTTTAGTGGATATGCTTCAAATTTAAATGAAGTTTTGGGGCCAATAAAAAATTCACTATATTTATTTTTATACCTTGTTTCATTGTTTATTGTAAGATCTTCTTTTTTTAAGACAATTTTATTATTGTTAAGGCTAGTGTTTTGCCAATTTATTTTTACTGGGTCTAAGCTATTGTTTGTAATTTGAATATAAATATATTCATTTGTTCCTTTGATTATATCTATGTCAATGTATTTAAAGGGAGAATCTAAAACTTTAAAATTAGTTTCATAATCATCTGGGCTTATTTTTATTGTAGTGCAACAATAAAAATAAGCCATTGAAATCAGGAATATTGTTTTTATGTATTTTTTGGTACTATTTTTACTTAGCTTTGTGAAAACCAAGATCTGCAATATTTTCATTTCCTGAAATAAGAGAAATTTTTCCACCTTGTTCTTCAAATTTTTTCCTTAGTTTAACTGTTTTTTTGATTAAATCAATAGTAATTTGTTTTAATTTTTTGCCATTATAGATTCCTTTTGACCAATAGTCAATTATTAATTTACTATCGCCAAATATATTTGTTACATTTTCTTTTAATGCTATTTTGAGTGCTGCATATAAGGCAAGCAGTTCTCCAAAATTATTACTAATCCCTTGAAAATCTTTGACATAATGATTGCCATATTCATTAATCAAGGATTTATCTAGGATTTTATCCAATATTGAAATCTTTTTTTCGTTTACAACCCTAATTTCTACACCCTTTCCTCTTCCTGTTCCAGAATCAAAATATATACCAATTGGGTGATGATGAATTTTATCCTCATTCCCATTATAGAATAACCAATTTTGAGCTTGTTCTATTGTTTTAAAACTTTTTATTTTATTATTTTTCCCCTTAATGGTATTTTTGCATTCTTCCCATGATTTGAAAATAATTTTTTCATTACTATTGATCAAAATGCATGCATAATATTTTTTCATATGGATAGTAGTATTAACTTCCTAAACACCAGAGGTTTATTATATTGCAAGCTCTTCCAAAGATTTTTTCTTTCGATTTTTTAAATTCCATTGTATCTACTATTTCTTTGTTATAACCAATGAATTTTTCTTTTAAGCTTGGTTTAATGAGTCTTTTTGGAAGCACGCTTGGGAGTATTCCTGTAATCGTATAAGACATGTAAAAATTGTAAGCGGCTGCATTTATTTCTCCAGGAGTAATTATTCCTGAAATTTCGTAATTTCTTGATACATTAAGTCCTGCTATTTTATATATTCTATCAACTACTAAAGAACAATAGGTTTTGTTATGAATTTCTTCAAGATTAAATGAATCTGTCCATAAATTAGAGGATATTAATGGAATCATATATCCAAAGTTATTGTCAATGTATCTGCTTCTTCCAAAATTAATAGCTTTTTGAATTGTTCTTGTGTCTGTTATTGGTGAGAATATTTTTAATATTCTTGATTGTACGTATGTTGAAAGTTTTTCATATCCTGATCCTTGAGTAGATGCTGTATCAAATTTGATTTGATTGCTTGTAATTATTGACTTTATATCAAAATTATCATTTCCATCAAATGCAATTTTTTTAGTAGCTTCGTATTTTTCTTCATCAAATATTCCTACATGTTGCCAAAAATAAAAAAACTCTGTCCAATCTATTTTTGGTTTTATTAATATTATATCGCCATTTGATAAAAGAGATCTTAATTTTTTAGGGGTTATTTCAATGCCTGTATTTGGGTCTATTATTTTGGGTATTAGATCATATTGATTTTTATTATCGGAATTATCAATAGTTGATCTTTTCCTTCTTCTTGGTGGTTGTTTTGAATAATACAATTCATTGTGAAGATCTGCAATTCTTTGTTTTTCAAGTATTGTTTTTATTATGTTGTTTTCAACTTTTAAAAAATACATAAATTGTTCAAAATATTTTTTATCTTTTATTTTTAATAATTGATTTGCTATTGTATGCGGTGCAACATATTCTTCCCCATCTATTATTTCTTTTGTTATTGAATTTATATTTTTTTGAGGGAAAAATGAATTGATATGGCTTAATTGTATGTATCCCAAATTTTTATCATGGAATGTTTGTTCAATTAGGTTTAAAATTTCTTTTTCTAGATGCATTTGTAATTCTATTAATGCTATCAATTTTTCATTATCTGAATTTGTGTGATTAAAATTTGTTTTTTTTTCAAAAGCAGTATCAATTTTAATTGTTAGATTGCCATTGACGCTGCTTTGATTTATAAATTTTATCCATTCTGTTTCATTGTTTAAATAATTTTTGTAAGCATTTAAATAGTTTTTGATTTCTTCTAGTTTTTGTGGGCTTATTTTTATTTTTGCTGCTGTTTGTTTTATTAAAAAAGAACTATTGTTATTGTTCAAAATTTCTTGGATGCTAGATATTGGTATTCGATATTCTGTACTAGAAGGATTCTTTATTAAAGAGCTTTCTAGTGGTGTGTTTTGTGTTAATATGATTTCTGATGTGCTTAGATTTTTTGGTTTGTTATTCGCAATTAAAGCACAAGAGAATGTGAAGATGTGTATAGCTAATATTAATATTAATCCATTGATTTTCTTCATGGTAGTATTTTAGCATAATTCTTATCAATGTTTTTGATTTAAAGCTTTATTTTAGAGCTTTTTTGTTTTTAGTAAGTTTTCTACCTAATATATAATTGATATTTTTGAATATAAAGTATAATATTTCAATATATGGCAATTTTATAAAGGGAAAATCTATGAAAGGATGTTTAAACCCAATAAATATATTTTCTGAGATAGGCCGTTTGAAAAAAGTTTTGCTTCATAGACCAGGAGAAGAATTGGAAAATTTAACGCCTTTTGTTATGAAAAATTTTTTATTCGATGATATTCCTTATCTTGAAGTTGCAAGACAAGAGCACGAAGTCTTTGTAGGTATTTTGAAAAATAATTCAGTTGAAATTGAGTATGTTGAGGATCTTGTTAGTGAGGTTCTTGCTTCTTCTGTATCGCTCAAAAATAAATTTATATCTCAATTTATTCTGGAGGCAGAAGTAAAAACAGATTGTACAATTGATTTTTTAAAAGATTATTTTTCTAGTTTGACTATCGATATTATGGTCTCTAAAATGATTTCGGGTGTTGCAAGAGAGGAGCTTAAAAATTATGTATCTTCTCTTGATGATATGGTTAATGGAGCAAGTCTTTTTATTATTGATCCTATGCCTAATGTTTTATTTACTAGGGATCCTTTTGCTAGTATTGGCAATGGAATTACAATAAATAAAATGTTTACTAAAGTTAGACATAGAGAGACAATATTTGCGGAATATATTTTCAAATACCATCCCGTTTATAAAAAAAATGTTCCAATTTGGTTTAACAGATGGGAAAAGACTTCTTTAGAAGGTGGAGATGAGTTTGTTTTAAATAAAGATCTTTTGGTTATTGGGATTTCTGAAAGAACATCAGCAGAGTCTGTAGAAAAATTAGCTACTAGTCTTTTTGAAAATAAGACCTCATTTAACACAATTTTGGCTTTTAAAATTCCAAAGAATAGGGCTTATATGCATTTAGATACAGTTTTTACTCAAATTGATTATAGCGTTTTTACAAGTTTTACGAGTGATGATATGCATTTCTCGATTTATGTTTTAACTTATAATTCAAGTTCCAGTAAAATTCATATTAAAAAGGAAAGGGCTAGACTTAAAGATGTTTTGAGCTTCTATCTTGGTAGAAGGATTGACATAATAAAATGTGCAGGTGGAGATTTAATACATGCTGCAAGAGAACAATGGAGTGACGGTGCTAATGTTTTAGCTATAGCTCCAGGCGAAGTAATTGCGTATTCTAGAAATCACCTGACTAATAAGTTGTTTGAAGAAAATGGTATTAAGGTTCATAGAATTCCGTCTAGCGAGCTTTCAAGGGGGCGTGGTGGTCCAAGATGTATGTCTATGCCTTTAATAAGAGAAGATATTTAATATTTGGGCTAAATTAGTTAAATAAGATTTAAAAATTAATTAATTGTAAAGGTTAGAGGTTATTATGTATAATTTAAGAAATAGGAGCTTTTTAAATCTTTTAGATTTTACAAGCAAAGATATTGAATATCTACTTGATTTATCGATCGATTTAAAAAAATCAAAATATGCAGGAATTGAGGTGCAGAAGCTTAAAGGTAAAAATATAGTTATAATCTTCGAGAAAGATTCAACAAGAACTCGGTGTGCTTTTGAGATTGCAGCGTATGACCAAGGAGCAAATATTACGTATTTAGGACCTAAAGGCAGTCAAATAGGCATAAAAGAGTCTATTAAAGATACTGCTAGAGTTTTGGGGCGCATGTATGATGCCATTGGATTTAGAGGATTTTCTCAACAAAGTGTTGAATGCTTGGCTAATTATTCTAATGTTCCTGTTTACAATGGATTGACAGATGTTTCTCACCCAACTCAAATATTAGCCGATTTAATGACAATAAAAGAGCACAAGGGAAGTTTAAAAGGAATTAAAATAGTTTTTTGTGGCGATGGCAGGGGAAATGTTGCCAACTCTTTATTGAAAGGCTGCGCCATTATGGGTCTTGATTTCAGAATTTTTGCCCCCAAAGAGCTTTTTCCAGATCCCAATTTGACGCTTAAGGCCAAGTCTTTGGCCTTAAAGAGTGGGGGTAAAATTACAATTACAGATTCTAAAGAAGAGGCTGTTAGATGCGCTGATGTTGTTTATACGGATGTTTGGGTATCTATGGGTGAGAGTAATTGGGAAGATAGAATAAATCTTTTAAAGTTTTATCAGGTCAATAAAGAATTGATGAGCATAGCAAAAGATGATGCAATATTTATGCATTGTTTACCCGCTTTTCATGACTTAAATACTGTGGTTGGTAAAGATATTTTTGATAAATATGGACTTAATGGAATTGAGGTTACAGAAGAAATTTTTGAAAGTAAAAATTCAGTTGTTTTTGATGTTGCTGAAAATAGGGTGCATACTATTAAGGCTATTATGGTATCGACTTTGGGATAATGGTAATTTATTTATATGAAATTATTTAGAAGGAATAAACGTTATGATCAAAATGCCAAGTAGTTTTACAATGATATTTTCTTTAATTGTATTTGTTACTATTTTAACATATATAATTCCTGCTGGTAAGTTTGATAAAGAATTTAGGCAAATAAGTGATGGCTCTAAAAGGGAAATAATCGTTGCCGGAACTTATCAATCTATAGATCGAGGTCCCAGAGGTTTTTTACACCCTATTATGACTATTTTAACCGCAATGTCAAAAGGCATGGAACATGCGGCCGAAGTTGTTATTTTTGTTTTAATTGTTGGAGGTGCTTATGGGATTATTATGAAAACAGGAGCAATAAATGCAGGAATTTATTGTTTAATTAAGAAGTTGGGACATAAGGATAAGTTGCTTATTCCTTTGTTAATGTTTATTTTTTCAATTGGTGGAACTGTAACAGGAATGAGCGAAGAGGCCCTTCCTTTTTATTTTGTTATTATTCCCCTGATAGTGGCTTTGGGTTATGATAGTCTTGTTGGAGCGTCTATTATTGCTTTGGGAGCTGGGGTGGGTACTATGGCTTCTACTGTAAATCCATTTGCTACAGGAATTGCATCCGAAATAGCTTCTATTAGTTTGCAGGATGGGTTTTATTTTAGAATTGTTCTTTATTTTGTGTCAGTATTAATTGCTATAATTTATGTTTCTGTTTATGCATCTAAAATTAAAAAGGATCCTTCAAAATCACTTGTTTATTCTCAAAAAAATGAACATTATCAACATTTTGTTGAAAAAAATGAGCTTTCTGTTAGAAACAATACCCAGAATGTTATTAACTTTACTTTTGCTCATAAACTAGTTTTACTTTTATTTGGACTTATGATATTGATTTTGGTATTTAGTATTGTTAAGCTTGGTTGGTGGATGCAAGAAATGACAATGTTATATCTTGGAGTTGCCATTATAGCCGCTTTTATTTGTAGGTTAGATGAATCTGAAATGTGGGATGCTTTTGTAAAAGGCTCTGAAAGTGTAATGACAGCAGCTCTTATTATTGGGCTTGCTAGGGGTGTTATGATAGTGTGCGATGATGGTTTGATTACAGCTACTATATTAAACGCTGCTACTAATTTTTTATATAATCTTCCCAGGCCTTTTTTTATCATTTTAAATGAAATTATTCAAATATTTATAGGATTTGTTGTTCCATCTTCATCAGGGCATGCTAGTCTAACTATGCCAATAATGGCGCCACTTGTCGATTTTTTGTCAATGCCAAGGTCTTCGGTTGTTATTGCTATGCAGACTTCATCTGGACTTATTAATTTAATAACACCTACAAGCGGAGTTATAATGGCTGTATTAGGGATATCTAAATTAAGTTATGCTACTTGGTTTAAGTTTGTTTTGCCATTATTTGTTATTGAGTTCTTTATTTCCATTTTAGTTATTATAGCCAACGTTTATTTGAGTTCTTAGTAGTTCACCATATGTCATCCCAGAAATAGGACCCACAATTATATCAGCAGCATTAAACTCGTTAATAGCTTGCTTAAATTCGTTACAAGATAAGCTGGTGTTACCAGTAACAAAAGTATCAGCATAAGACAGGCAGGCTGTTTCAATAGTTTCTTTAATAACAGGAATAATATCCCCAGCTGTTTTTAAATGGTCTACGCTTTTTTTCTTTTTCTATTCTTCGGCAACACTTTTAGCCCCTGTACAATCTTTTACTACCTTTCTATTTTATTTTCAAGCTTTGCTAGTTTGCTCTATAGCTTTCATATACTTCTTTATTGCGTTTTCTAAAGTGTTGTCTTTATAACTAGAAACAATCAGGCACTCTTTAGCATTTTACTAAGCTTAGAATACTCTTTTTCTAAGTTTATTTTTTCTAGTTCATCAAGAGCTTTTTTATGCTTTTTAAAAAGGCTCTGTACTAAAACATCCAATATCTATTATAATCATAACAACTACCGTAGGTATCAATGATGCATTCAGCAAGTATTTCAGGGTTACTCTTGTTCTTTTTGGTTTCGCCTGTAGTACTTCTTTTTATCTTTATCATTAATATTCCCTTATGTTCTTTAGTTATTCATTATTCAAATATTATCTTATTATAAAGCAAATACAGAGTAGAGACAATAATTTTAAATTTATTTGCCGTACTTGTAACCGTAGAATTTATTTGGTATATAAAGAGTAATATGGTAGTATTTATTTCTTATGTGAGTTGCTAGATTTTTTAGATTGGTTTTAAGATTGTTGGAATCTTTGCTATAAGCTTCAATGGTTGCGTTTAAGGTTTTTGCGAAATTTTGTTTTCCCTTTAAACTACGTTCCATATCTTGTAGCAGCTCTTCGGATTTTTTTTTGCTTAAATCTTCTATTTTTATTGAATGTATTTTTTCTATATAAAGTTGAATATCCCTAGATGTTTCAAGAAGCGTACGAGCTATTTTTCGGTTTTGATAATCGTTATCAAGTTTTTCAAAAATTTCTTTTAATAGCAATATTTTTTCTTTTTCGTAATTTAAGGATGGGTAAATTATTCTTTTTAATATCATTTTTGTATTGTACATAAAAGTTTCATCTCTTTGAAGTTTAAAAGTTTCTAGAAAATCATATTCTGTAATATTAGCTATTTGTATATCTTCCTGTTTTTTTTGATCTTTCAGATCTTTATCAATTTTTGCTAATTTTAGGAGTAAGATTTCTTCTTGAGAATTTTGATTTGAAAATTTTGAATTTTGAGATTCATTTTCAAGATTTTGATTATTTTCTGCTAGATTTTTTGAATTGGTACGGCTTTTTGTTTTTTTTAGCTTTCTAGGATTGGTATGGCTCTTTAGCTTGTTTGGATTAACCTTGTTAAGAGGTGCACATGATATACAAATTGATGTTAATATTGCTGCAATAATGTTAAGCTTAATGATATTTAATTTATTTTTTTTCAAAATATTCTCCTTTTTATATTATAATTAGTATTTATTAATTTTAATATAAAAAATAATATAATAATTTGATATTATTTTCAAATGATATCAAAACTTATTTGACATTAAAAATTTAATTTCTACTTCATGGTTTTGGTTTGGGCTTGGTTAGCTTATATGAAAAAAAAGAGAAGAATTAACTTCTCTTTTTAAAAATATTAAGCGCAGAATATTAATTTTTTTGTTTGGATTAATCGGTTTGATTTAGTAGATAAATAGTTTCATAGCATTTAACCTAAGTATTAATGATTTAGTATGGTCTTATTTTGTAAGACAATTATCATAAACCAGAATGGCATGGATCCTTTTTGCATAAATTAGATAGGCACTTTTCATTAAACAAGCTATGCAACAATTGTGGTATTAAAAATACAACTCTAAAATTAAGTGATACTAGGTGAACACTTGTGGTAGTTGTAATATTTATATGATAGAGATATAAATTCATCTCTAAATCTTAAAGCTTTATTATTATGTAAAAACTTAATTTTATAAAAATCAATAGAAATGAATTTAATATGTTCCTGGAAAAGTTTAAAATACTATAAAATTTTTAGCAATGAAAATATTATTATGATAATTAAATATTAGATATTGAATTATATTGAATATTGAATATTTAATTTTTGATCTAATACGAGGAGAATATTTATGAAATATAATATAATTGCAAGTATATTTGTTTTTCTGTTTTTAATTGCTTGCAATCCAGATTTTAACACCAATCAAAAATACGTTAAGCATCAATCTAATAATAAAAGCCTAAACTCTAAAATAGAAGAAACCCCTAATCAAGAAGTAAGTTAAAATCCAGAAGAAGACCCCAATAAAAGAAACCCAAAACACACTGCTTGATAATTTAAAAAATTTAATAGAAACAGCTTACAAAGATAGAGAAAGATATATGGAAAAAATGAAAAAAGAACCTAAAGATCAATATGGAATGTCAATCTTTAAGGCAATGGAGTGGGGACCACCAGCAAATGAACTAACATCTGACAATACTGAAAGATCTATTAAATTTAGAAGAAGGACCTACGAGATCTTAAATACCATTCATCCTGATGAATTAAAAGAATTTTCAAAAATGATGCTGATGATATCGCTAGAACAAGGGGCAAAATTCTTTAATCTTATTACTCTTTTTGTAAGTATTTTTGACGAAGTAATTGATCGTATATATCCTGAAAAAGATTCTCTAGAAAAATTAGACATTTCAGATTTAAATAAGCTTAAAAATTGGTTTGAAGAACTCTTATCTATAAAGATAATCGTCTCAAAAACGTTAAGCCAGCTTTTAATAGATTATAAAAACGATAAAAATTCTATAAAAACAAATAATAGCACTACGCTTCAATCTCATGTAACCAAAATTCAAAAACAGATCGAAGAAAAAGAAAACGAAGCAAAAAAGCTAAAAAATGATTTATTGTCAATAAAAACCCTTTGGGTTGTGTATTAAAATTGAAATACTCTAAGCTTATCTATAATAAAAGATAGGCTTAGAGTATTAATTATAGATTATAAAAAAAATTATAATCTATAATTAATATGAACCACAATTAATATCTAAAAAAAATTTCAAAAAAGATTAAACGACATGCAAGCTAAATATAAAAGATATAACTATTATAACTAACTTAATACCCCTGAATATATTAAAAATTAAAAATTAAAAGTAAAATATAAAAAAACTTCCTAGTATATAAAAAGCTAGAAAACAAAAGAATAAAGGTCAAAATTGATAGATAAAGTAAAGGCTTATAATTGGTATTTTATCAAGACATAAGTAAGAGAGCCTTCTTTAAGAAAAGGCTCTGGCTCTAACTAATTTTAAATATTAATATATTTATATATTTTATTATCTATTTTAAGACTTACTTAAAGCAATTTTTGCCTGTTCAATAAGTTTTTTTATAATTTTATCTCTTCCCATTGCGAAATTCTTTTTAGAAGAATAATTTTCTAATTTACTTAAAGCATCTTCTGCTTTATTTAAAGCGTGTTTAGATAATAGTAGTGCTGTTTTATTTTCATTTTCCAATCTTTTAATAATGCCTTCTTTTAAACTTTCCTTAGCTTCGTTAAAGAATAAAGCTGCAGATCCTATATCTTGTTCTGCAATATCAATGTGATTCATGATTTCATCAAATTCGTTTTTTGTATTTAAATTATTTTGCAATTGTCTCAGCTTCTTTATTTTAGTTCTATTTTCACGAGGATTTTTCATTAGTGATGTTATTTTATTGTTAATCTTACCTATTACATCATAAAAATCACTTTTTATCGAAGTATATTCACGTTTAAGTGACCTAATATCCTCAATTAACTTGGGAAATCCAGAGCCCCTAATAGCATCTTCTATATTTTCTATTTCTTTATCTGCTCTCTTTTCTTCATTAGTAGAAGGGAAAAGTTGTTCTTGTTTTATCTCTTTTTTTTGATTATGCTCAATTGGAATGGTTGTTGTTGGTGGTATACTAGCTTTATTGTTAGATGTTTTTAAAGATACCACAGGACCTATATTCTCCTTCTCTATAGTGGGCCTTGTGGACGCTAAGGATTCTGCGGGAGTGGGGGAAATTAAACTCCCATCTTTCAATTCCTCAAAATTTTTTAAACCTTTTTTTTCTTCTTGATTATCATATAACTTATTAAGAGTATTTTTTTGAATACTATCTAAGGCATTTTTTATATCATTTTTATTTTTTTGTTCTTTATTACCAAATAATTTAGAATCTAGACTACAAGATATCAATCCTATCGTTAACAATGTATATAAAAACAAATTTTTTTGCATGAAAAATATTCCCCTTTTCTATTTATTTAGAACTTATATTATAAATATTAATTACTAATTAAGATTATATATCATTTTGTTTTAATTGCAATAAAATATAAATAAAAATTTATATTTTATACTTTTTTATTTATTTAATCATTTGGAGAATATCTGATAAGTAAAGAAATTAATAAATTTTTTAAAATTAAAAAATATTCATATTTATAAATTTTTTTGCTTAATTCTATGTAGAATACTTGTAATATTAGGGAAAATCCTTCTTATAAAAATCAAAAAACAATAATCTGAGTATATTAGATTTAGTTAGTGACTATAAAAAAATAAAAAATGAATTAAGAAAAGAAAAAAGTTCAATATCACTGAACTTGGCTATTGCCCGATTTAGTTAAAAATAAAAATTTGGGCTTTATTCAAATAAAAAATTCAAAGTTCTAAGAGAACAGCTCAGTTTTCTTCCTCTGTTATCTGTAACGCTGCTAAAATATTTCTTTTTATTTCTATTAAAATAAAAAATACAGATTTTAATGGATAAAAATAAAAATGCCAAAATTGGAAAACTATTTATTTTTGTGTTCATTTTAATTTTTTTACTTTTATAGTATAGAAAACTTTTGCTATATTATTATTTTTTCTATTTATTTATACTTAATTAATGAGTATGTTAAAACAACATTCTCCTGTTAGAATGTCAAATATATAAATATATTTTGATCTATTTATTAGGACCCGTTGATGATCTTCACAAGAACAAATATCAAAGATAAAATTATTATTGCAAGATTATAATCTTCAATTATAACAATAAAAAAAGCATCTTATTAAAGAATAGTAAAAAAAGAATAATAGAAATATGAGTACTGAGTACTAGTAAAGAAAGTATTAGTACTCATATTTCTATTATTCTATCTTGTTTTTATTTGATTTTTATTGACACCGATATTGGCAACTTGACATTATTGAAATAATTTTCATTGCATTTATTTTTAGTAACTTGCATCAAGATATGAAAAATGCAGAAAAGAAAATAAAATTACAATATTGCTAAATACTAAATAATATTACAAATTAAAATTAACAAATTATTATTCTAAATATAGTAAAGCAATTTTGTCGATAATGCTCTAAAGTTTTAGAAATATGTTTTAAAATAGCTAAAAATCAATCTTATAGCCTGTGGCATCTTTTTCAGATGTGTCTTCTCAAAACAAGCGTTTGAAAGACTGTACTCCATATTAGTTGTCAGGTTATTTTTCTAATTTTTGTACATATTTTTCTCTATCTTCTTTAGGTAAAAAATACAACTAAATTTAGTTTAGAATTAAAAAAAGAATTATTTGATGCATTTTCTTTTATTTTAAATTCTTTAGAAAGCTATAAAACTACAATTAAATCCTTGGAAGTCATACATAATGAAACAAACAAAACAAAGCATTTTATAAGACAAAGTATAAATTTGTTAATCAAATCAAATTTGGTATTCAAAAAAAATAGAAGGTATGTTATAAATTTTCATAAAATTATTAAAACTTATTAATTCTAAAATCACACACGCTTATTGAACAAATTCACCTAAACAAGCCTTGAAAATTTTGCTATTAATTGCGTATCCAATATGGAAGAAATTATAATAAATTAAATAAATAATAAAATACTTTATATTTATATCGAAAATTGTTTTGCATGATATTATGTCTATATAATCTTTACTATAAAACACAATAACTATTGAAAAAATAATTAATTTAAAATAGAAAATTTAAATTCAGAGTATTTAATTTATTTATTTAATTTATTTATTTAATTTATTTATTTAATTTATTTATTGTGGTTCTTAGTTGTTTTATACTAAAAAATTATAAATT
>NZ_CP179627.1:0-8968 GCF_030439285.2 [Borrelia] turdi
TAGCTTAACTTAAGCTTAAAATCAATTTTTTTTTACTAAATCGTAAAAAGTGTATTGAATTAATGATATTAATAATTAAAATTTAATATGTTTTAGGAAAGTGTTTACTTTTAAATAAAAATTATGCATTATAATATTAAACATATATTACCATATAGGAGAAAAAATATGACAAAAGTTACAACCCATAAGAAAAGTCCAAATTGCTACAACAAACACCAATACAAATTAATAGTTCTTATCTCAACACTAGACTACATAAACAAAAACTATAAGAAATACACTCAAAGCAACATATTCTACTACTTTAATAAAAACTTAAAAAGAAATGGTCAAAATCCCGTTAAGCTAAAAACACTGCAGAATTATCTTTATGAATTAGAAAAACAATTTAAAGTTACAACCAATTATCACAAACGCTTAGGGGTGAATTTTGGGACCGAAATATACTATCAACTTAATTTTTCTAAAAAAGATTGTCATACAAAGATAAATAAATACTTTCAAGAAAAAAAAGATTTAAGATACCAGAAAAGGGTTGAAATAGGCCTTAAAGAGAAATTTACTAAAAATGGGAGTGTAGATATTGGGGGGTGTTTAAGTAATAAAAATAATAATATAAAAGAAGAAAAAGAAGAGATAGATAATTCAATAGAAAAATTTCAAATAATAAAGTACTTCAATAAATGTAACTTTTTATCTAAAAAATCCCTCTTTCTTTTATTGAATTTAAATATTGAGAAAGATAAATTGATTAAAATATTTAAAGCCATAAAAAGATATGAAATTGAAATAACAAAAAATAAGAAGATTTTTTCAAATAAACCTTGCTTTAAAGAGAAGCAAAACAAATTAAAAGAAATTTTAGAAAATACCCAAAAAGAATTTGAAAAAAATGGATATAGTGCCAAACAATTAAAAATAAATTTCCAAAAAACATATGAAAATTACAAAAATAAGCCGCATTTTATTATTGAGTATCATAAATACAATGATTTAAGTACTATAAAACGTAAATTAGAAAAATCAATTGAATTGAAAAAAGAAAATCCACAAAAAAATTATGAAAACATAAGGATAAACATTTTTAATATACTCATTGAACAACTAAAAGAAAAGGCAAATATTGAATTTTTAAAGCCAATTGTAAAAACTTATCTGAATAACAAAAATAAAATAGAATACAAAAAAGTATTTGGCACATATTATTATGAATTATTAAAAATAATAGAAATTGAAAACAATTCTTTAAAGCTAAAAGAATTTGGCAAAAAGGTTGTGTAAGGATTAAACATGGAAACCGCAGTTGAACCTACAAAAAAAGGTAAATGCAAAGTTGAATGTCAAAATAAAGAACGATTCATAAAAATTGAAAAAGAGAATGGTAAAGCAATGTACCATACAAAAATAATGATGGATTTATACAAATTTGGAGTTTATGAGAATAAAAAAAAGAAAAAAAATGAATTTCGAGTGTCATTAAGAGCCTTACATAATGGAGAAAGAATTGTCCAAGAAACTCACTTATATCCTATAAAAGAAGGGGACAAATTTTTGGGGATTTTTTATGGATTTAGAAAGCCAATAAATAAAGCTTTTGTAAAGTATGAAGTAAACGGAAATAGAAAATCTTATGGATTTGCAAGAGCATATTATATGGAGGTTAGATTTAAAGCAGGAAGTGTTTTTTTCTACTTTAAGGGATTATACCGCTTATTATTTAAAGAGAAAATGAATAATCACTACAACAAAATATTGTTTAATATGTTTACAGATTTAGAAAAACAAGTATATGAATTTTATGGGAAAAAATACCCAGAACAAGGGCCACTTACAAAATGGATAATAAAAAACCTAAAATAATAACAATTGTGTCAATTAAGGGCATTCTTGATAAAATTTTTATATGTATGTAAAATCTATTTTTATAAAAACTTTCTAGAAATAAGGGGGATTTTTTATGGCAATAAAATTCAAAAAAAAAATGAAAGTTGTAACAAAAAAAATAAATAATAGTGTTGAACAAAATTCAATTATTGATGAAAGTAAAATTTCTTATTACAAAACACTAAAGGAAAAGTTAAAAGCCAATTTCAAAAAAGAAATTGTCCACAAAGTGGAGAATATTAGAATTTTAAAAGAAATCAAAGATAATAAATACTATAAATTAGATGGATATAGAAGTTTTGATGCTTTTACAAAAGAATTTTATGTCGCAAAAAGTCAAGCATATAAGTATTTAAAATTAGCAGCAGCACTGCAAGACGGTGTTCTTAATGAGAATTATGTAATAGAAAATGGTATTCATAATTCTTTTAATTATATAAAAGATAAAGAAAGTCCATTGTTAAAAAAATCTAAGCAAAACCCAGTAAAACCGTTAAGGCTGCAACTTAAAACTAAAGAAATTATTTATGATTTTTACAAAAGCAATTCTAAATTTACTAATTTTATGATGAACGAAATTTTTGAAAATCAAAAAGATTTAATTCATAAGCTTATGAAGAAATATTCCGAACTAAAAATATAATTCTAGATCAACGCAAGTTAGCTATTATGCAATATATGTAATATCAAGTTGGGGTTTTTATGGGTTATAACTTCTTTCATAAACTTACTCCTTTTATTTTCAATAAATAATTATAATTAATATTAATATTGTAATGCAAAATTGTGATTTAAAAGTAAATATTTTTCTAAAAAATATTAATTATTATTATCACTAATTTAATATACTTTTTATAGTTTAGTAAAAGAAAATTGATTTTAAGCTTAAGTTAAGCTACTACTACAAATAGTAGTAGTGTAACTTTTTAGTTTAACTACCTATATATGATAATTTGCAAAAAATAATGATAAGGGTTTAGCTTAGTTCTTTTGATAAGAGAATATAGCTAAGCCCTAATTTTTTCCTATTAAAGAGAAATTTAAGTTCTAAATTTTTTGAAAAGGTTTTTGTAAAAAAGTTGACAAAAAAAGTTTTTGTTATACAATTATTTATAACCATATAGGAGGTTGACGATTATGTCACACACAAAAAAAAATCAAAAAAATAATATACGAGCAGAAATTAACTTTATAAGCGATATGAAAACCCTAAGGATGAACTTAGCAGGAATTGAGAAAAATCTTAAAGGATATGGCTATAAATATCAGAATTTCAATGATATAGTAGAAGAAATTTATAACGTTATTGAAAAGCACAATTTACAACTTGATTTTAAGCAATTTCCAACTTTTACACACGATCCGTATGGTAGAGTTCATATTGTTAGAACCACATTTTATAGTACAAATACTGGGTATAAAGACTCATTTGATACACCAATACTTACAGAAAATTTAAAATGTCATAATGAAAATGGTTCTAAAAATGTTAATACAACGCCACAACTTGTGGGCTCATCAATTACTTATTTCAAAAGATACGCTTTAGTTGCATATCTTAACATAAGAAGTGAAGTGGACACTGATGCAACGCCTATAAACAATAATGGTTATAAAAATGAAAATTCTACTATGTCTAGCAAACAAGTTAGTGTTAATCAAGAACAAAAAAAAGACATAAATCAAAACCAAAATCAAATAAAAAATTTTAATAAAAAGTTGAAAATTGGAAAATCATATTGCTATGAAATTTTTAGAAACGCGTTATTTAATATAAAAAATTGGGTAAATGAAGATACAGAAAAAAGTAATATAAAGGCCTTAATAAGGGCGTTATGTGTTGATAATGATGATGTTTTAGATAATATTTTTGAAAAAGATTTAAAGCTTAAAAGCATAGAATATTGGGCAAAAATTTTAAAAGACTATTTCAATAAAACTAATAAATTGGATGATCTAAATAAGTTTGAAAAATTTATGCTTGATAAAGAGTCCATTTATGAAACAAGTGTATTAAAATTTTTTTGTATGTTAAAAGAAGAAAGACAATTTGATGATATATTTTCATTGTAATAATTTGGATTAATACCAATATTTCCCTTATTTAGGGAAATATTAACTGATTGTTGAACTATTATATATCTAAATCAAAGATTATAGAAATAATAGTTCACACTATCTATTTTTTATTTAAATTCTTTTCTAAATCATTTATCTTAATATTTAAATTATCTATTTTTTTATGTAAATTTTTTTCTGAAGTTTCTATCTTGGAAATTAAACTATCTATTTTTTTGTTAAAACTTTTTTCTAAAGTTTCTATTTTGTAGTTATAATTTTTTTCTATATTGTCCATTCTTAAATTTGAATTAATAATTAAATTATCTGTCTTTTTGTTAAGATTATTTTCTAAAGTTTCTGTTTTGTAATTTATAGTATCTAGCGCAAGCTTTAAATTATTTTCTACACTATCTTTTAGCAACTTTAAATTTTTTTTTATATCCACTATTTTACGCTTTAGCCCCTAATAACATAATTGTATTATGAAAAAAGAAAATATATTATCTTTTCACCAAAACCCATTTTTGTAAATTTGTTTTTTGTGTTTTCTATATCTAATAATTTATTCTCTAAATTCTTCATAAAATCCCCTTATTATCCTTATAAGGATATATAAATAATAATATTTATTGTAAATTATTTTATATAGTGCAATTAATATTAGAATTATTTGTTTTAGCGTTGTCTAAAAAGGGAAAATTACTAAGTAGGCCTGGATTCATAAATTTCTGTACTATTTGCTAAGCTTAGCAAATATCCACGAAACAATACTAATAAAAATAGTGGTGATAAAGGGTGGTACTGTTATCAAAACAAAAATACTTTTTATATAGTATTCTTGAAATATTGTATTTATAAGCGCTTTAGTTTTGTAAAATTCTTTTTTAATGTCTTTTATATCATTTTCTAAATCATTCATTTGGGCTTCTAAATTAAAAATTTTATTACCTAGGAGTGAAGTGTCTTTTGATGTATTTTCTTTTATAATGGATATTTCTTTTTTTATATTTTCTACATTATTATAAATATTATTTTGTGAAATATTTTTTTTATCATATGAATTCAAATTATATTTGTTAATATTTGACATTAGAAAAAGCCTCAAATTTTGTATGAATAACTAGCATTAATTTTCTAAATTGCGAATTATGAGTCCTTGACGCTCATATCGATGAATACAAGACATTAGTAGCTCATTTTTTGTCTTTTTATGAATTTTACAAGAAGTTGTTTGCTTGTCTATTGTTCCAAAATGTATTTTACAAGAATTTATAAACACAACAAAAACACAAAAAATAAACATTTTTTTATTATGAACCTTCTCCAAACTTTTAAAAGTAAAGCAAATATATATAATTACAATATGTTTTTTTAAAATACAAAAGAAAAAAAATTTCAAGAAACAGTTTAATTGTTTTTGAAACAATTAAATTTCAATTTTTTATAGATTTAATTAATTTAACTTGTTACATTTCCCATTACATATTAACAAACTGCAAATGTAATACTAATGAAATTTTTTAGAATTCTCCATCATAAAAATTAGCTTCTTTAAAGCGGATTAAAAAGGGCATACATAGCAAATTTTTGAGTTTTTTATATATATTAGACGTAGTATATACTATAAGCCGTGTAATACCCTTAATATCCTAACTTCTTGCTATTTTAGCAACCTTATAGCCCAAATTTTTTATTTATTGAACGGCACTTCTGTTTAAAAATACTTTACTATTTTTTCTATAATTTGAATTGTAATTCAACGTAATTTTTATTAATTTGTTACTAACGCCTAGAATATATTCAATTTTGCATACATCAATATTTATTTGATTTTAAAAAAAACCACTGCAAATTTACCCACACAAAGATAGTAAAAATTAACAAAAACCACTAAATAAAAACAAATTCTTTTTTGTTTGAAGAATTAATTTTGACCAGATATTTTAATCCTGATATACAGCGTTTTTCTTACAAAAGATTAATTAAAAATTATGACGAAATTTGTGTCGCTTGTAGGGCTAAAAATAGACAAAATAAACAATCTTATTGTGGGTTAATAAATTTTTACTGTGCGTATATTTTGGCTGCCTAAAACTTAATAATTTGGGCCTAGAAAATAAAATCAAAATTAGTTTTAATTTTTATTGATTTTTTCTTGCCGTATTGCTGCAATAAACTAACAAAACTAATTAATAACCAGTTTTATTAGTCTTTATATGGAGATTATTTCAAATTTTATAGATTTCAACAAAAAATTAGTATTAAAATCCACAAAAATATTTTTGTTTTATAGGGTATACCCTACAGTATCTATCAAAGATATAGAGTCAAAAATATATAAATGCAATATATTCTATCACTTCATTTTAAAGTTTTTGTTATATTTAGAATAACGTTTATGTAGCTACATTTATGTTCACTTAAAAATTGCTTTTTTGCTTATTACAGTTATTCTAGCCCGAATTTTGCATACAATTAAAACTTTTTTAGTTTGACTAATATTGGTAATTCTTGATAAAATTTGATGTAAAATTAATATAAATTGATATTATTTTATTTTGATATTTAATTTTGTTTGATTTAAAAGTGGAGTTAAAAAATGGAAATTAATGATTATCTAGATTTTAAAAAAAACACTGCACAAGCGATACTTAAGATTCATGAAGATTATCAAAAAATACTACAAATAATAGGTAAAAATAAAACCTTAAAAAGCAGTATAAAAAAATCAACTGAAAATAAACAAGAAAATTCTAAACCCCCCGCTAAACTGTACTTAAATCCAAAAACCAATCAATTAATTAAAAAATGTGTTAAAACCTTAAAACAAATTGACCCAATATCTGGTTGGTTTGTACATTTATTGGTAATAAGTGGGTGTAGGGGCGCCGAACTGCAAAAAGTAAAAATGCAAGATATTTCATCCTTTTTAAGCAAAACCGGAAAAACTTTATACAACATAAAAGTAAATGTAGTAAAAAAAAGAATTAATACTTGTGTTAGAGAATTTGTTATAAATTCAAAAGAATTTAATGCTATTCAAAAAGTGCATGAAGATTATTTTAAAGAAAAAAATCTTAATACAAGTCGTACGTATTTTTTTCAAAAAACCAAACATAGATTTAAAGATAATCGAATTAACATTGACCATATTGCTAAAAAATTCAAAAAGTTACTTAGAAGGTGGGGGTTTAGGGCCAATAAATCACTCCATTTATGTAGAAATTTGTTTATTTTCAATTTAAAAGCTAGCGGCTACAATTCTTTTCAAATAAAAGAACTTATGAAATACTCTTCAACATATGAAATTGATAATATTTATGGACTATCTTCTGCAAGTAAAATTCAAGCGTATGAGTGCGTAAAGGATAGTATTGGCTTATAAGTCACCCATTTAAGCTTAAATGATGAATATCTTTATTTTTGACATATAATCTATGCCAACCAATTTTCTTTGGCAATTTTTTTTTCCGTGTCCCTATTCAACGGGGACACGGGGACTATTTGAAAACGCTATATTGTTAAAAAAGAATACTTTTTCACTTGTTGGTAATAGGCCCTTTAATCTATCTGATATAGCCCTTTTATTCGGATCATAATTAAACATAAATTCTTTAAATTTATAATTTACATGATTGATAAGTGGATATTTACGCATAATTTCATCAATTTTAATTTTGAGTAGTTCTTTAATAGGTTTTTCTTTTTTTTTGTTTTCATTTTGAATTTTGTTCAGTTCTGCTTTTAAATTTTTAATTTCAAAAAGAGAACACTCAAGATTTATAGCAGACTGCTCGGTTTTAATCTCAAGGTCTACACACTCAACATACTCTACAAATTCTTTTGCCCAATTAAACTCAACTCCAGATTGATAAAAATCACTTTTTTCTACTAAATCTTCAATTTCTTCAACAAACTTATTGAATGTATCATTATCAATATTGTTTGATATCAATAACTTATTCTTATCATTTTTAATGATTTTGTTTCTTAAATCGAAAACTTCTTGCTCACATTTTTTAACAAATTCAAGCACTTTTGCTATTAAAGAATTATTTCTTTTTATCTTACAATTAACCGGTGCAGCGCCTATTAAAAAGAATAAATTGCAATTCTCAAGTCCAGTACATGCTAACTGAATTTGCGCTTGTACATAGTATTTGAAAAAATACTTGCTACTCAAGAAATTGCCATTTTTATTGTACTCTTCAATGGCACTACTCATATAATTAGAATCGCTACTTTTAATTTCTAAAAGTTCTAAATCACCATTATTATTAATAAGCCAACTGTCAATTGTTGAGCCCACTAAAGTTTTTGAATTTTCCATTTTTTTGAAATAATTATATTTATCAACACCATTGGCATATTTATTTTTATACAAAACCGCAATATTATCACCGTGTGCCTTTATAAATTCTCTAAATCCTAAATTTTCTAACTCTTTGCCCTTAAGCATATATAAATTCTCTTCAAAAGGCATACTTATACCAAAATATTTAAGCACTCTATTTACCATTAAATCTTTTAGACCTACGCCACCAATAAGAATATTTCCTACTTCGCTAGCGCCATATTTATCAAGTTTGTTTCTTTGCGCGCTAAAATCAAAATTGCGGTCGAATTTAAAACATTCTTTACTGCTTATTTTAGGCAATTTTTTACCTATCTTGCTTAATTTGCTTTTTTCTTTAGTTGGAGTGGATTTTTCTTCAAATACTTCGAAGCCAATAAAACTTTGTTGATTAACATGTATTATTCTGGATTTTATGTTTATATTGTTATTTTGTATTTCTTGATTATTTGTTATGTGTGACATAATCGTCAACCTCCTATATGGTTATAAATAATTGTATAACAAAAACTTTTTTTTACCAAATTTTTTACAAAAACTTTTTCAAAAAATTAGGGTTTAGCTATATTCTCTTATCAAAAGAACTAAGCTAAACCCTTATCATTATTTTTTGTAAATTCCATATAGGTAGTTAAACTGAAAAGTTACACTACATCATTTGTAGTT
>NZ_CP124016.1:0-16573 GCF_030439285.2 [Borrelia] turdi
TTTTAATTTTTTAATAGTATAAAAATTTTGGCTCCAAAAAAGATTAACCTCAATAATTTAAGATTTAACCTAAAAATTCATACTCCAAATTTTTAATTTTTTATATAGAGCAACATGTACAATGTTTATATGCTGCTTTATATAATTTTTTTAAACGCCCAAATCTACTAATAGCCAAATTTTATATAGAATTAATCCAAATGAATTCATTCTAATTGGTTGACATCTTATCAATTCTTCTAGCATTGTTAGCCAATTTTAATTTAAATTATTATGGCTTTTAGAATTCTATTAACTCGTCTAAAAAATTTAAATATCAAAACCTTTTACAATTTCAAATCTGATATACTTTTTCATACATTAGGTAACAGTTTACAAATTCAAACATATTCTCTAATTCAATCCAATTAAATTTCCAGATTATTGAAAATTTAAACATAAACAGATTACTATCTATTTATGCGTCCAAGATTAATTCTATGGTAAATAATATATTTGGTTTTGGCTTTACAACTAAACAACTTTAAATTGATTGCTATTTGATTATCAGTTAAAAAGAACCACTACATAAAATTAAATGCAACTCTAATTCACAAAACATCTTTCCAATAACCACACCTTGTATACTAAATCTGTTTCAATAGAAAGTTAAAACAATATCATAAAAACCAAGCACATATAAAATGTCGTTGGTTTTAGGAAATCATAATCTTTAGCTATTCATTAATTAGTTCTCCATAGAAGAACAAAATTAATAATAAAAATGACAATTATCCTAAAAATGGCGCATTAATAAAAAAATTAATGTATTAAGCTCTTCATAACCAATCTAAGATTACTTTTTTAATATGATTTCAAGAGTATAATTAATACATTTTAAATAAATGGTCTTGATTATTATTGATATTATTATTCCAAATAAAACAAGATTTATAAAACAAGCAATACAAAGTATAAACACACGAAATATAAACAGGGATTAATTTTTTTGTAAAAACGGAAAAAGTAATAAAAACCTTTTTTAAAGATAGATATTAAATTTATAATAATAGAAAATCTGCGCCAACACAAGATAAACATAAAAATACTAATAAATTTTCAATAAATAATTACAAATGCGTAGGATCTAAAGCTCTTTAAAAAAAGAAGAAGAATACAAAACATACAAGGAAAAAAAGAAAAGATAACAGAGAGAAAATTAAGAGAATAAAAAACGAATAAAAGAAAACACAAAAGATAATTATCTTGATAAGATAACCAAAAATAAGATTTTAAAAGCTAAAAATCAAATAAATAAAATAATTAAAGATATTGATAATATTAAATAAAATGAAATATTGGGAAAAGAAATTGAAGATAAAATATACATGCCATATATGATGATATTGTCTATTCTGTAAGTAGCAGTAATTCTATAAAGCAAAGAATTGGAAGAGAAAGTTTGATGATGAAATACAAGATCTATTTTCTGATTTAAAAGATACTAGAGTAAAGTTTAAAAAAATATATAATGATTATATTAACAAAAAAGAAATTGTAAAAGTCAGTGATATTAATAAGGATTTATACAAATCAAAAAATTATTTAAAAACATTAAAAATGTCTTACAAGTAATAAAAATTATCAAAAAGTTGAGTTTACATTTTATGATAAAATAAATAAATCTATGAAAATAATTGCCAAATCAGAAAAAGTTTACAGCAGAAATACATTATACAAATATGGGCATAAATTAAAAAATTTAACAAATATATTATATATATATCATTTTTTGTTTTTTTCAAACAAGATTAATTATTTTTTTGTAAGATAAAGAGGCTTTACATTGACGTTTGAGACGTTTAAAATTAGATACTCTAGAATAAAAAAAGTGATTCCTATTATTATTTACACCTAACCTAACTTGATAATTTTTAATTTGTAGACTCTTTTTTACTTAAGCATCCGTAATCCAAATTAATATACTTTTTTTATAAATTAGCAATATCATTCATTTTTGTTTGAGCGTTATTTTCTAATAAATCACAACTCAATACTTAATAAGAGGGTTAATATTGCATATAATAATAAAATAACACATTCTTTGTTCATAAATATTGCCTCTCAATTTTACTTAAAAATGTCACGAATGAATGGCAAATCTAGGCACAAGCCTTTTCATATAATTCTTATTATGTGTAGCAAAGCTTAATTTATAACTAAAATTAACATGTTTTTATCAAAAAGTTATGGAATACTTTGTTGAATTAAAGAGATTTTGTCGGAAAAAGCTGGTGTAATTAGATAAGAGCATTATTGAAAGCGGCAAGTTAGGGGGGAGGACGAAATAGAATTTGCAGCCTTAAATAAGGCTCTTTTTAAGGTATTAAACTGCTGCTAGGATAAAAAACACGAACAATCTTAATATCAAAAAAGTGCAAAACAGGGTAAAAGCTTCTCCTTAGTATTTAAAAAGTTTTAAAATCAATAGTGATTGATTGTATTTTAAAGAACAAAACAATCCTTTATTTAAGGAATTTTAGACCCTTAACAACACTGATTTCATCAATCACATTTCAATTATAAAAAATCAACATAATACTTATATTGCGGCCTTTGATAAGCTTGTAGAGAGCTTCAAAACCGCGCTCAATCCAATAATTAAACTTTTAAAAAAATTGTGACCATGACAAGTAAAATTTCTTCTTACTTTAACAAAAGTTAAAGCGCTTTCCAAAAAAGTTGAAAAGTAATAAATTATATTTCTTTAGTATACTTCTAATATTTGCTATTAATATAAACTAGTGTTGGAATAAATATGTGGGGTTGTCAACCACAACACAAAGTGGATACAAGATAGATAAAAACATGTTCTCCATTGTAACTAAGGAAGTTTATACTAATTTTTAACGGCGCCAAAGAGGTTTTTTCAATATGTATTATGTTTCTTCTAGGTTTTTTAGGCCATTGGATTGAAAATTTGCATAATCAAGAAAGTTTGAAATAGATTTTAAATTTTTACTAGCAATCTAAGCACTTTTTATTCAAGGCTTTGTAAATGTTTTCAAAATTGGTCTTAGCTGTAGAAAATTTCTCTAATCTTAACTTCAAATCTCCCAAGCTTTTTAAATTTTTGCTTAGCAACTTTTTAAGTGTTTCTGGTATTTTAGTAGTAACAGTAACAATGTTTTAAACAATATTAAACTAAGACTTTCTTTATTTAATTTGAAACAAGCTACATACTTTTGCAACCTGTTTCAAATTCAAATAATATTAAGTATTAGTACCAAACACCATTATTATCAATGACACTTTGCACTCTTTTAAGAGAATCTTTTATTGATAATATTGAACTTATTATTGCTTTATATGCTTCGTATGAATTAGATTTTTCTTTGACCTTTGAAATTAAATTTTTTATTCCTGTTTCAATACCATTTAATATCTTCTCTGCATATACTTCTCTTGCGTATACAAAATTTGTTGCGGTCTTTGCACTCACTTGAATATAAGTCAATAGGGCATTAAGATCTTTTTCAAGCTTTACTTTTGTAAACTTTTTAGCCTCTTCTTTAGCCTTATCTTTAGTAAGGTAGTCAAGTCGTGTAGAATACATTTGGGCTTGCTTTATTGAAATCAATGTATAATTATTATATATCTTAACAATTGTTTTAATTGCTGAATCTACATTATATTTAACACCTTCTAGATAAGATTCATATCGATTGCTTAATCTTATTTCTTCATCATATTCATCATTATACTCATAATCTTCTTCTAAATAAGAAGACTTATCATAATCTTCTTCCTCTATTTCATATATTGACGAAATAGAGTTTGAGCCTGAAATAGTTTGATAAGAACTTATAGTAAAATCAATTTCATTGCTTTGAATAGTCTCCTCCCTCAATTCACTACTTTCGCCTTTAAGGGAACTTAAACTTCCTTGAGTCGCCCCTTTATATACCCCTTGTTGTTTTTGTATTTTTTCTTTTCTAAGCTCAGGCTGTTCTCTTAATAGTTCAGTTTTTAAATTTTCTTTTTCTGAAATTATATTTTTTTGTAATAAATTACTATTATTGGTAGACTCCATCTTTATACTATGAGTAGGCGAAGTTTTTTTAACAACTTTATCTTTGCCTTTATTTCTATTAACCTTGTCTTCACCTTGCTTGTTAATATACTTTTTAACAGATTTTTTGCCACCAGAATCTAAAATAGAGCTCCCCTCATTAAACAAATCAAGAGATTCCTCTTTCATTTTATCTCTCATAAATAAATCACAACTGATAAAACCAAAAAGTAATCCCAAAGCTAAATATTTACTTTGAACTTTCATGCTTCCTCTCCTTTAAAGTTAGTACTAACTTTAGATCATTTTAACTAGGATCCCAAAATTTAACAAACTATTCTTATTGAAAGAGACAAAATTATTACAATTTTAATTCACAAAATACTAAGCTAATTTTACTATTAATAGTATTTTCATTTAATCTAAATACAAATAGAAAGATAACTTGACATATTATATGCCGATCTCATTTTTAGAATTTCAACTATAATTAGATTTTTAATTTTTTCTTAAGATGTACTATTAATTTTTTATTGCAAAAATCTTCAAGCTTTGTTTTCAATCCTATTAAATCATAAAGATCTAATTGATCGGGTTTTTCTTTATTCTCCTCTAATCCATTCATAACTTCTTTAAAATCCAATTGCATTAATATGGCATTTTATGTTTACAAACCATATTTTATGCTATCTGATTCTATTTTTAAGAATTTCTACAAAATTTTTTATCTTATTTTCATTATAAATGAAGAGAAATGAAATAATTTTTCCTCTTTCTTATTTAAAGAAGAATATAATGACTTATTATTAAGAAAATCTATTAACTCTTTAAAACATTTCATTTTTTGTTTCACATTTATTCTTAACTTAACTTCAGCTTATCTTTATTTACTAGTTTCTTAAAATTATTCATTTTTTATGTTTGCATATAAAAAACTATAAAATCCAAACTTTAAAACTTTAATTTAATAAAATACAAATACTTTAAGTATTCTGCTATTGATGGGGTAGTTTTAGGATATTTACTTACTATTAAAGAAAGAATAATACTTCTATTAGTAAGGGAATAAGTTGGTTATAAATTAACAAAAGAAAAAAGGTAATATTTGAAATAATCAAAAAAGGTTGAAAATATTATAGATGCTTATGTCATTTATGTTCTTATACCGTTTTTTACTAGTATATATTTTGAAGATAATAATCGTTTAAATATTTTTTGTTAAATCTTTTATTTTCCAGTCTTATCCGTATAATTCAATTTTAAGAAAAAATTCTCAATATATTCTATCATCTCTTAAAATTTACTAGTACAAATTTTGCTTCTTTTGAATAAGTTTTTTTATCTCTTTCTTGATTCCCATCGTTTCAGGCATATTAGAGAAAGAAGTTTTTAATTGTTTAAATTCGTTTTTAAGTTTATGCACGTTAACAACTAATTCAGTAAATTCTAAATCTTTAAGAACATTCTTTACATTGCTAATTGATTTTTCTGCTTTCTTTTCTTCATCAGTACTTGAAACTAATTCTTCTTCCTTTATCTCTATTTTTTCTTGAAAGTAACAGGGAGGGAATTTAAAATCGCCAAACTCTCTACATTGACGGGTCCTGTACTAACGCTTGCAATTTGTTTTTCTCTTTCTCTAATATGTTGTTCAATAGCTTCTCTGCCTTCCTGGGTTTTTCCTATAAAGTCTAAATCTTTCTTGGCTTCTTTTTTTTTCTACATACTTTTCTTTTGTTTTGTCCATTAATTCATTAAGATTTACTATTATTACATAATAATAAACTTACCAACATAAATATTATTGTCAAAATATTTTTTTCCATACCTTCTTTTTCTAGAATATTTATATATTCATGGCTTTAATAGAGCATAAACTTATTGCTATTCCTATGAAATTGTACATATGGGCTTCTTATTAATACGAAAGTCTACTAGCTTAACTAAAGATTCGATTACTTCTGCACTTACTGCAAAAGTAATCGAATCTTTTATCTTTTTATTTGCTTTTTCTAAATCAATCACCTTCTCATTAGCTTTGTCTGCTTTTTATTTTTTTATACATCGAGACTTTTAAACCCCTTCATAAGATATTATTACAACACTTATTATTAAAAATAAAAATCATTCCTCATATTATCTTTTTCATACCTAATTATTTTTTTTCTTTTTCCCTTTTTTCTTTATTTTTAATTTATACTGATAAAATAATTAATAAACTTTGGCTAATTTAACCTATCTTATTTCATTGATCTTATAGAAAAAGAATTAGTAGAAGTTTCCACAGCAATAGTTTTATATTCTATTTATGAATAAAAAAGTAACACCGCTTTCCTTAAATAAATATAAAATTATTTTATTTTAAGAAACTTATTATTTAATAATAATGTTCATTATATGGACCTTTTTCAAAAACTATATATAATAAACAGTTAACTTTAAGTTTCTAATTTTTCTTTCAAAGAATATGAAAGAAAAATTCTATATTGCCAACACCATTGTTATAATAAAGAATTCAAGGTACAATGTTACCTTTTATATGTTTTAGTGTTTGGTTTTTGATTTACAGTGGGTATGTCGCTAAAAAATTTTTCCAACAATTACACCTCATGCTAAAATCTATTAATATTGACACACTTATAAGATTTTCATCACATTACGTTAAATTTTAGTGACATCATTTGTAAGTTTGAGCAAAAATAATTTTTTATTATACTATCATCATAGTTACAGTTAATTTCCCAATTAAGCTTATTTTTGTGGGTTAGGATTTCAGGAATCTCTTTTTAAATTTTCTAAATAATCTTTTCTTGATTGCTCTAAATCTTTTTTAAATATTCTTTATTTTTAAATATGCATTTAAAGAATATAAGAGCTTGTGTTTGGGCTCTATTAAAGACTACTAACAATATTGCTAGTCAAACAAGGTCTAAATTTTCGTTTTTATTAGCTACTGGCTTAACCATGAGTCAATAAGTCATTTTAGATATTAAAGTTTCATAAATTAGAAATATCTTTATTATTATTATTGTTGCTTGAGTTTTGTTTTTCAAAAATCCTGTTTAAATATTACTTTCTTTCTCGTTATTACTATTCTGAGTAATCATACTTAAAGAAGGTGTTGTAGTAAGAAGAGTCTACATCTTGTAGCTGAACTAAAGACTGGTTTTATAAAAATTGTAGCTTTTAATATGTTTTTCTATAGCAATGTATATTTTTTAAAATGAACAAATATCTAACAAAAAGCTTTTCATATGACGTGTGATTATATCTTTTTAAGATATAATCTAAACTATCATATTATTATGGGGGGGGCTTTTGTATATTTATAAATACATTTAATCCGAAATACACCTATTAAGTTAAAGAAATTTTTATTTATAAATTGTTAGCATATTATATAAATGAATAATTTTCAATTAATTTTAATTTTGCTTATTTTTTTAATCCCTTTATAGTTAGAAAAAGTCAGACTTATTCTTTTCTTGTTATTAAAAATATTTTTTTTATCTTTCCCATGGTCATTATAATAATTTTCTTCTAAACTTTTATTTAAAAAAGTTTTTTTGAATCTTGTTTCCCAGATTTCATTAAAGTCGTTTGTTTTGTCAGTTTTTCCATTCATCATCCATATTTTTTTACTATATTTATTTTTAAACTCTTTTATAAAATGATTTGAAATATCTTCAATTCTATATTCTTTTTTATATTTTTCTATTGCTAAACTTAGGTTTCTTAGTGCATTTATATATGTTTTTTCATTATTGCTTATTTTTAGTATTTTTGTTATTTGAAGTTTTTCTATTTTATGGACTTTCACCAGCCTTCTTGCGATATATTCTTTGTAGGAAATTTTATGTATTTTATTATCTTTTTTTCTTATAGAATTCTTTATCTTATATATATCTTCTATACCTTTAGGTATAGCATCTGCAATTGATTCATCTGCAATTGAGCTTCTGGGTTTTATATTATTTTTGTTTTTAGTATTGTCAATTTCTTTAGAAAAATCAGATACTATTTTTTTATCTTTTAAATATTCTTCGATTTCTTTATTAATTGCTTCTTGAATAACTGTAAAGCGGTGTCTCCAAAGATTTTTATTTTGTATATAAAATGCAAAGCTTCCATTATCTTTGCCTAAATGTTTTAGTTTAGTTGTTATTAATAGTACTTGATTTAAAAATGATATATCATATTCCAAGGTCCTGATTGATGTTTTTTGATTATCTTTTGCAAGACATTTGTTAACTATATTATATATTTCTGTTGTGGAATATGTTTTAAGTTTGTTAGATTTATAGTATTCTTTATTTTTAAGTTCAATTGCCCAACATACCTTTAGCATCCTTTGGTATATTGCCCTTTTTTTAGTTAAATATGATTTTAATCTTGAGTACTTTAATTTTATTAAATTAGAGTTTGTGTTTTTTTGGTTGTTTTTTATAAGTTCTTCTAATGTTATGAGATTATTAAAATTTTTATTGACATTATTTTTTATTTTTATTATCATTATATTATCCTGGCTTCTGAAGTGAAATTTGTTGTAGTTTCAGAAGCTTTTTCAATTATTTAGTTTGTAATTTGAATTTTTACGGTGTTACAAACTAAATAATTAGCTTTTAACATATTCTATAATAATGTTTTTGAAATGTCAATATAATGGATTATAAAATATGACCTATGTGTTTAGAAACAGTTTGTATTTCATGCTTTGTAGATTTTCGGTTCATTATTTTTTTTGCTTGCTCAATTCTTAATTGAATTGTTTCTTTCATGCTATTTGTTATAGGCTTTGGCCTTCTAAAATCCATTAGAAAATATGTACAAAAATCTTCTAAAAGATAAGGACGGTTGTCTACATGAATTGCACATTTTAAAATTTTTGATTTCTTAGATATAGTATTTTTGCTAATTGAAAGATTATAAGAATCTTCTAATATATTTTGGAATTCTTTTAAAGAATAAAGCCTTACTCCGTTAATACTTAACATAAATACCTCATTAGTTTAATTTTATTATATATTGTGTGTTAGTTTCAAGGAGGTAGGTTATATGTTGAATACTTTTAGTAGATTATTTGCCAACAGGTGTTAGATGATATATCTAGGGCTTATTACAGTAATTTATGTCTATCCAAAAAAAGTTATAATAAGGTGATATTTTTAAGAAATGGGGCTATACTTGGGGTTTGGTTTAAGTATTTTTTTTCAATTTCATCTTCTAATAAAGTGATATCAATTTTAATACAGCTGTTTTCTTGTATAATATTGATGTCATTTAAGATAAAGTCCAGGCTATTTGAGTTTAAATATTTGATCAAAAAATTTGTTTTTTCTAAGAAGATTAATCTTATCTTGCCCCCTAATCCATTCTCATTTTCAATAAAAGATCTTAACGTTTTTAGAATTTTTTGTTTACTGTTGATAGTTTTTATTTGATTTGAATTTGTCAAGATTAGTTCTTCGTAGATTTTTGTGCTTAGATTTAATAAAATTCTATTTGTTGTTTTAATGCTTACATTTAAATTTTCACTAGTTTTTATATCGGCGTTATTGATAATTTTGATATTAGAATAGCTGATTTTTGTTAAAAAAGGAAGTTCAATGGTTTTGTTGATCCCTTTTAAGAGTAAATTAACTTTTTGGTTGTTCGCTTTGTTTCCAAAAAGGTAAGTATTGTTATTTTTTATAATAGGAATAAATGCATTTTCTATATTTTCTTTTCTATAAATAGAGCCAAGTATTTTAAGCCCAATTAGGTAAATTTTATCTTTATTATTAGCTTTTAAATCAATCGTATAGACTTTAACTGGCATCATATCGTAAACTATTTTAAGTCTTTCTTCACTCACATAATTAATATAAAACTCAAGGTTCTCTTTTAGAATTTCTTTTGGCAATTTAGAGAATTCATCTGATCTTAATTTTAAACTAATAATTCCACCTTTAAATTTTTTGAGTGTTATATTCTTTTTTGGGTTTGTTTGAATAGTTTTTTCAAAATTAAGTTCAAATTTAAAAGCTATCGGGTTGATAATGAATATTTTTTTATTTTTTACAAAGTAAGTACTGATAATTGACTGTGGGTCAGTATACACAATTTCTCCTATAGATGCACTTTGAAATTTATATAAAATTGGGATTAGATATAGTCTAATCTTTTAAATTGGTTTTTGTTAGAACAATACCTAATAATAATGGTTTTTTAATTTTAATTCAAGCTGTAAAATTAGAATGTTTTTATTTGAATTGATTATATTATTTAATTTTTTAATTTTGAGTAATTTTTTAAAAATAAATATAAGATAAACTAAAGGAAGGTTTTGATGAATGCAAAATTTATTGTAAAAAATTTTATTTTAATATTTTTAATTTCTTGTCAAACTTATCAAATAGCTTATGATAGGTTTTCTCAAGTATTAGATTCACAATATGATATTGGGGTAAATTATTCTAGAGATGGGACATTTAGGTCTGTAATTTCTATTAGATATGATAAGTTAAAAAATAAAAAGGAATATTTTATTTTAGTCAAAGTTGAGTCTAGAAATTCTAGTCAAATAAAGCTTGAAAAAATAATTACAGATACTAGATTTGAGTCTAAAGGTAAGTTAGTTTTAGAAAATAGTAAACGTGTTGTTTATTATAACGATTTTTATGATTCATATTTTCCCTATGATTATACAACAGTGATTACTGAAAAAAACATTAAGGTAGAAATTTATAAATTTAGTATTTCAGAAAGCGAATTTATGAAATTTGTTGCTTTGGGTGGTGATAATATAGCGGCATTTAGAATTTATGCGTTTATGAATGATGTTGTTGTAAATTTTAGCAAGATACCTTTTAAAAAATTTTTGGACGATTTTAATTTAAAAGCTAAAAGACTTAGTGAGAGTTAACTTGAGCTTAAGACTTTTTAAGCTCAGGTTAATCGACCCTTTTATAGGGGATTATTTATTGTGTCAATCTTTTTGAAAGATTGATGAATTCCAGTATAGCTTTTTCATTCCTCAGCAAGAATAGACCTTCTCTTATTCCATTGTGGAACTCTTCAAAGGAAATTAAGATTGTTTTTAAATTTTTATCTTTATTGTCTATATTGTCATAGTAAAAGATGAAGTAAGGCCTTCCGGTATTATCTTTAAAGCCAAGAAAATTTACAAAGATTGCTGTTTCTTGAAAATCTGTTTTTAAATTATATGAGAGGCCATTTTTATATAAAAAAATTCCATTATCTTCAAGGCTTTTAATTTCTAAATTATTAATTGTATTTTTTATTTTGGTAAAACTTTCAATTGCTTTTAAAATATATTTTATTGATGAAAATTTGGCATAGTATATGCGGTTATTAATTTGAAATTCTAAAAAGATTCCACATTCATTTCCAGCTTTAATTACATCTTGCTCATTTTTAATAGAAGTCGCAATTTTTTTGTCAACAACAAGATTGATTTTAAATGTTGAAATATGATTTAAGGTTTTTACATTATCAATTGCTATATTTTCTGTTATATAGACTTTATAATTAATAAATATTCCTTTTATATTTTTAATTTTAGCTTGTTTAAATTCATAGTTTGTGCTTTGAGAATATATTGTTAAATTTTGAATCAAAAATATTAATAATACAAAAGCTTTACTTTTCATTATGAACTTATTATATGATAGCAGGCTTAAATAATTTTAGTAAACTGTTTTGATTATTAAGTCTGAAATTTATAAAAATTTTAGCTATATAAATATTTTTATTGATTGTTCAAGGAAAATATCTTTCGATATTTTTAGAGATTTGCTTCAGATATTAAAGTTGTTCATTAAAATAAGTAAAAAGTTTGTATATTTGCTTAGCAAAAATTTTGTTTCAAATAGTTTAATTGACTTTTGATTTTTCCTCATATAAAAAGAAAACCTCTTAAAAATAAGAGGTTCATTTAAAAGAATGTATGGTATGAAGTAAATATTGATAATAAATTCTTTTAATTTTAAAAAAGGAGAATATTTAATACTCAATTATTAGTTCAATAATTGAGTATTCCCATGTTTTTTTAAAATTTTTTTATAGAATTAGATTTTTTCATAGAAAATCTAATTCTATTTAAGATTAAATTTTATTTATCACTAAGGTTAATTATGTACAGTTATTTTTAGAGTTTATGATTTAAATATCAATTATCGTATTAATATTTAATGCTTCCTATTTAAATAGGAATTTAATTTTTAGTTAATTTATGTTTTTTAGATTTTCATTTTTTTTATTTGCTATAAACTTATTGGTTTAGGTGCTGAATGTTTTTTTAGTAAAAAAGAAGTCCCTACCCCTAATCTTATTTGGAGAGGATTAATAGGGGTGTTGGGGACTGTTGGTAGATCGTTTTCTACCTTATATATATAATATTTTATTTTTTTAATTTTGTAAATATTATTTAATAATAATAATAATAAATAAAATATAGTGTTTTTATGAAAAGTATTAAATTTTAGTCTCTTTTTTATGATTTCTTTTTAGTTTTTTTGTTTGGTCTAGTTTGATGTTGTTGTGATTGGCTTTCAATTTTATTGATGGCCTTTAAAAGCCTTATTTGTCCTTTGTTAAGGGTTTTTTCTTCATATTTTAGCTTTAAAGGGTTTAATTTTTGGTTCATTGCCTGAATTTCTTTAATTTCTGTTTCAGTTGGTTCATAATTTATCCATTTTTTATCTATCCAGCCTTTTTCCCATTCATAGTAGCTTTCATTGAAGTTAGTTCTGTTTTGTTCGTCGAAGTGTCTTGCTAGTGCGGCAATTATTTTTGTTCCATATTTAAGCATTTTTTCTGTTTCTGTTTCTGTAATAAATTTATCATAATCGTAATTTTCTCCAGTTTGCATATTAACAATGTCAACTATAAGTTTAAAAGTATTGATACAATTCATTGTGATATTTATGGATGAAGAATTAGGATCACTAAGGGCTTTAATATTAAGTGCATATTTGCTCTTTAAACTTATTGGAATTTTAAAAAAATCTATTATAAAGCCATTTATTTTTGCTCGATAATTAGCTTCATATTGGGAATTTCCAAAGAAAGTTCCTTTTGTTTCCCCAATTACATATTCATTATAGTTTCTTGGTATTTCTTTTTGCATTTTTATCCTTTAAAAATATATTATTATGATCTGCATACTACAATATTATAATGTATATCAATTAATATTATATATCAATTAATATACATTACAAATAAAAAAATATTTATAATTTTGTTTTTTACCTAAATTGTTGTAAATTTAAACTTATCTTTAACCTTTAACCATTTATAAAAAGTCCTTAAGAGAGAAATTTCTTAGGACTTTTTATTGGTTAAATTCCTATTTAAAGAGTTTGTTAATAAAATTTTGTTATTTAATATAATCAAGGCTTTTATTTTAGTGTTGTTTTATGGGGTAGCTATGTTGTGATGATTTTATATTTGTTATGTAAATGCAGCATGATTTTTTAATGATTATATGATAATAATATTGTTTTTTAGATATAGACAATTTAGATTTCATAATAAAGCAATTTTTAATAATAAGTTCATTATAATATTGATAGGGTCTTTATATTAAATTTATTATGTAGTAAATATTCTTTTACTATTATTTTATTTTTCTTAATAAAAGCTTAAATTAGGATATATTAGTAAATAATTTATTTGTAAAAAGTGAATAAAATAATAAAAAGTTTTTAAAAATTATAAATTATTTGAAGGTTTTGAAGATTTAAATAAAAAATATAGATTTCGTTTTTTATTTTTCATTTTTTGTTTGTTCTAGTAAAAAAAAGTTAATTTTGATAAATTTAAAGTTCAAAATTTTTGGCTATAATATATTGTGCTTAATTAGAAGATTAGCTTAATTTTTATAGTTGATGTTTTTATAGAGGGGGGAATATAAAGCATCTACCATTCTTTTTGCTTTTAAGCGTTTTTAAACTAGATCGGATTTGATTCATTGGAAAATTTTATAAAAGAGTAGCGTCACTGTTAAAGGATTAAATTATTTTTAATCCTTTAAAGTTGGTTTGCATTAAAATAATTAATATATGATATAAAATAATTAATATATGATATAAAATAATTAATATATGATATAAAATAATTAATATATGATATAAAATAATTAATATATGATATAAAATAATTAAAAGGAAGTTTGCATGAAAAAAATAGCATTTCATATTCAAAAAGGTGGTGTTGGCAAAACTACCTTAAGTGGGAATATTTCAAGCTATTTATCTAAAACAAAAAAAGTTATATTAGTTGATTGTGATATACAGCAAGGAAGTTCTTCTACATGGTTTCTTAATCATGAAATTCTTAGGGCAGACATTAAAGATTCTCTTTTAAAGAAAGTAGATATAGATCAAATATTAAAACAAATACAAAAAAATTTTTATATTTTGCCATGTGTGCCAAGCGGAACCTTTAGGAGAGATGTGCAACATAAATTGCAAGATTTTCCATATTTGATAGATGATTTTTGCTTAGAATTAGAAAAATTGGGATTTGAGTTTGCTATTTTCGACTTATCTCCCAGTTTTGAGCTTTGGGAGCGAAGAATTATTCTTGCAATGTGTGAGGTTGTTACTCCAGTGACTTTAGAATTTTTAAGTCTTGAAGGAATTAATATTTTTAAGGAAGAGTTTGATTCTTTGTTAAAATCTTATAGAAAAAAGGTTAAGCATGAGAAGATTGTTTGTAATATGCTTAATAAAAGTTTTAAAAGACATAATTTACACTTAGAGCAATTTAAAACCTTTGGATATGATCTTTATGAGATTGGACAAGATGCTAAAATAGCAGAATCTCAGCTATATAAAAAGTCGATTTTTGATTATTATCCCGAGAGCAAGTCTATTTTGGAGCTTTCAAGATTGGGGGATGCTTTATGCCTATAAGCAAAGAGGTTGATTTAGAAGAAATTATTAAACAAAATGTTAGCAAATCTAAATTTGCTTTTCGTTCGGACGATGTTATTGGTAATAAGATCTCAAATGTTAAGCCTGGTAGTAGATCAAAGATGACAATCAAACAAATAAGTGTAGGGCTGAAATATGAATATTGGGTCGAATTTTATTCTATTTTAGATAAAAAGGGATTAACAGCTTCTGGCTTTATAAGATCTTTAATTATGGAATATATAGAAACTTCTAATAAATAATAATTTTTTACAGTTAAATTATTATTTAAAGCTTTAATGTCCTTTAAGGGTTCAATGTAAGGGCTGGAAATAAGAAAATATTTAATTATTGATAATTTGCTATATATTATTATTCTATTTTCAAGTTTATCTGAAGCTTTTATTATTAAAGTTATATAATTCTAACCCATAAATAAAATAGAAATGTTTAAAAATAAATATTGTAGCTAGTAAGCAGCTTATTAAAATACTTCATTTTATAAAAATTTTCCTCATCTAATTACAATTAATACAATAACTTAAATTATTGTATTAATTGTAATTAAAGCTATTGATATTATAATAAATATATAAAATTTATTGTTAGTAATTAATAGATAAAAAATTAATTTTAACATTTCTATTAATAAGTAAAAAATATTAAAACATTTTTTACAAAATCCGATTAATATTGTAAAAAATGTTTTTAGTTGCATGTGAAAATATACTATACACATGGTTAAGCATGAATACACTATTATCGTTGTCATAAAATTTTAATTCTCCCTTAATTTTTGATAAATTCCAGTCTATCTCAATTCTGCAAAAATTCCATTTTTTATTGATAGTTTTGTATTATTGGTTTAGCGATGTTATTTTTTGAAAAGTTTCCATCCCAAAAATTTTCTTGTTTCCTTTTTTTTATTTTTTATACTTAATTTATCCCATTTAATAGGGATTCTTTTTTCTCTAGGTTTTGCATTAAAAATAATAAGTATATTATCTATATAATCTTTATTCAATGTTTTAAATAAGCCATATTGATCTAGATCTAAAACATAATTGGGATTTGCTTTTTTTAAAATTTTAAAATAATAGGACTTGCTAGGCAATATTATCGGATTTTTATATATTTTTATTGCAAACTCTTCAAACGTTATAGCATTTTTGACTAATTCTAATAGATTATATTTGGGGAAATATTTATTGGGATTGTAGTTTTTTAAAGAGCCCGGCGTTATAAAATATTTTAAAATTTGTTCTTTGGGGTATAAATTAATACTCTTTTTACCATATTTTTTGAAAGCCTTTATATTTTGTGATGGTTTATAGGGAATAATTTTCCCCTGTTTTTCTAATCTAAGCAGTTTTATATAAATGGTATTTTTTTTTGTGCTTTTATTTTGCATGATTTGTATTTCTTTGAAAGTAAAATATTCTTGATTTTTATCATCAATAAACATTGTTATTGTTACACCCCTTTTATAGTTGTATGTAGTTTACTATAAGAAAGTCAATGTGTCAAATGAAAGGCGAAGGCGGTTATTTTATTTGATTTGTAATTGGAAATTGAGATTCAAACTAAGTAACTATAAATT
>NZ_CP124015.1:0-28643 GCF_030439285.2 [Borrelia] turdi
TTTAAAATTTTTCTATTGGATAGATTCTTATACAAAGAAGGTAATATGTATAAACAGCAATATTTTATTTCTGGCAAAGTACAAGGTGTTGGTTTTAGATTTTTCACAGAGCAAATAGCAAATAATATGAGACTAAAAGGTTTTGTAAAAAATCTAAACGATGGAAGGGTAGAAATTGTAGCTTTCTTTAATACTAACGAACAAATGAAAAAATTTGAAAAATTATTGAAAAATGGAAATAAGTATTCAAATATTGAAAATATTGAAAAAAAAACTTTAGACGAAACCTATCCTTTTCAATTTAATAACTTTAAGATTTATTATTAGAATTTGCTTCTCGCTTGACAAGTACCTTAACTTTTTTAGTCCTTAGTCTAATATTGTCAACAACATTAGAATTGCTATTCTTAGAGCAAGACACAACAGCTCTAAAAAAATGTTCAACTTTAAATTTCAAAAATTCTAAAGACTTCCTATCTCTACAGAAAATATTCAAATTTCCATCAGAAAATTTAATATCAAGACCACAATTACAACCTGTTTTTAAAAATCTACATGAAATAAAACTACCATTTGAACCATTCCTATTAAAAAGAATAAAATATTTTTTGCCTCTTTTAGAATCTTTAAAATAAATTTTAAGCCAATCTCCTTCTGGCTTAACTGAAACCAACTTATCATAAAGATAAGAAATATAAATCGTCCTATTGTTATTAGATTTTAAAATTTTTTTAAAGAAATAACTAAGCCCTATTTTCATATTAATTATATAATATATTATTAATAAAATATTTCCTAATATTTTCTCTCTCTATATATATTAACAATCTTTGAAATTAAAAAAGCAAAAACTATAATTTATAATTAAAAATTATTGATAAGTATTCTGTAAGTTTTATGTAGTTATAATTGTATCCGTATGTAGCTTTAAAAGATTTGCGAATTTTAACATTCAAACCCCTAATCATTGCTAAAGTTTCTAAATTATCCTTCAACATTAAATTTTTAATTACAATCAACGTTTTAATATAATTATCATCAAGTATATGATGTTCTTTTATTAAACTTTCTAAACGATCCATTGTAAGAGTAGAATAGGTAGCCTTACGTCTAACATATGTATAAATTCTTTGATTAAGTAATTTTAATAAATTGTTGTCTGCCTCATCATCTAAATTATCCAAAACATACCGATTATAATGAAAGGCTGTTGTTATGTCGTTTGGTTCATGACCTAAAACTTTCGTTATCCAATAATTCATTTCCATATTCTTAGGAGCAAATGCAAGATAAGAAAATTTACAATAAATAGCTCTGCAAAAATAGACAGATTCTTCAGGAGCAAAAATATTATTAAAAATTTGACGAAACAATCTATTATAACTGTATGTAAGATTTGAAGAAATTAACTCTTTAGTAAGATTCTCGGTTTGCTCCATATAGCGTATTTCTTTTATAGAATTAATAATTAATTCAGGATCCGCAAAAACTGGAAAAATAACCTCATTAATCATATTATTTTCCCGCTTTTTTGCAATAAACTCCATACGAATATGATTTTTGTCTGCGATATAAAATTGAGAAAGCTTCATTACTTCAACAGGACGACGACCTATTGCCATTAAAACTCCATAAAATTTCAATCTAATATCTCGGTTTTGATTTAATAAAAGCTTAATTATTTCAATATAGGTATTTAAATTAATTTTAACAAATATCTGTTCTTTTCTATAACTATTAATTTTTTCAATTTTATATTTATGAGCATAATCATTTAGCCATTTCGGAGTCACAAATAAATCTATAAAATATTGAAAATAGGGCTTCTCATTATCAATTTGATTTAAATATATTAACTCTTTTATTTTTTCCTGATCTTTAATTCCTATATTTTTTAATTCCTTTATTTTTTTGGATTTCCAAAAAAATAAAAAAGTATTATTTTTTTTAATCTTTTCAATTACCGAAAGATTAATATATTCTTTAATTATTTTACGAGTTTTCGAAAGATTTAATATTATTGAACGATTTGTAAATTTATCTTTTCTAAAAAGAATTGCTTTGTGATTCTCTGCAAGAATTTTTATTTTTTCTTTCAATTTTAAATACGAAAGCTCATTATTGAGATATTTCTTATATAGAATTTCTAATTCTTTTCTAAATATTTCAAGATCATTTTTTATCTTCACTTTTGGAGGCATATTAATTTAATTATACCAAGTTTAAAATTTTTAGCTAAGTAGAAAATTTTGATTTTCTAAAAAACTCCTATTTATTGAGTTAATCAATACAATATTGCACCAGACTATATAAAAATCACCAAAAAGATGCTCTATTCATGCTAGCCAATCTTTTTATTGATTTAAAACATAAATCAATAAAATTTAAATTTTAAATAAATTATTTTATTACCTAAAAAAGAGCTATTTATAAATAGCTCTTTGATATTTTTATCACAATTTCTATAATAGCAATTCAAAAAAAATTTACTCTTCTTCTTCCTGTAAAAGAAGAACCTTATCATATGCTTTTATAAAGGGTAAATACATAAAGACCGAAATAATCAATGTTAATAAAACAAGAACAAAAGCTTTAATATCAAGCCCTGTAGATAAAAAAGCCGCAATAGGAGCAGGAGTTGTCCATGGAGTCAGGGTTCTGACTCTTTCAATAATTCCAAAATTAGTAAGAGTATATGCGACAATTATATTAAACATAGGAATGAGTAAAAAGGGAATCCCTAGTATAGGGTTTAAAACTATTGGTGCTCCAAACATAATGGGCTCATTGATATTAAAAAGACCAGGAGCAAATGAAAGCTTCCCTATAGCCTTTAAATGTTGAGATTTACTAAGCATCATAGCAATAGCAAGCCCTAAAGTTGCACCAGCACCACCAATATATACAAACGAATCAAGAAAACCTCCCGCTAAAATATGAGGAAGTGGAAGATTGTCAGAAAGAGCCCTAATATTAGAATCAAGATTTGAAAGAATTATGGGATTAAGCAAGGCAACAATAACATTGGTACCATGAAGACCGCAAAACCATAATATATGAACAATAAAACAAATCATCAAAGTCCCAACTAAAGTATCGCTAATTTGTAAAATAGGTCTAAACATACTCATAATTATTTCAGGGAAAAGGCTTCCTGATAAACTTTGAATAGCAATATTAACACTTTGCGCTGCAATTGAAAGTACAATCACGGGAACTAAAGCTTCAAAAGATTTTAAAACAGCAGGCGGAACAGACTCTGGAAGTTTAATTGCCATATTTCTTTGAACTAAAAATTTATAAACTTCAACAGAAAAAATAGCAGAAATAATAGCTGTAAATACTCCTTGGGCACCAAAATATCTTGCATCAATTACAGGAAACCATGTATTAGGCTGAACTCCCCATTTAGCAGCATCCCCCCCATAAGGTATCCAATCTGATTGCCCAGCTAAAATTAAAAATGTATAAAGAGATAAAAATCCTCCTGTAATCCCACTCAGTTTATAATAATTAGATAAGCTATAACCAATACCAAAAACAACAAATATGGACATAATTCCCATACTTACATAAAATGGCTGGACAAGATTTCCTTTATATTTAGCCATTAAATCAACATACCACTGTTGATTTAAGAATGTTCCAGAATCTGTAAAGGGTAAATTAACTAAAAGCAAAATAAAAGAACCAACTATCAAAAAGGGCATAGAAAAAGTAAAACCATCTCTTAAAGCAATTAAATATCTATTTGAACCAATTTTACTAGCAATAGGAACTAAATTAGTTTCGATAAAATTTTGAAAATTCATGAAAACCATCCTCCAATAAAAACTAATTAAAATTATAATTAACGACTAATAATATTAATCACTAACATAATTTAATTAATACCATTATAACAAAATCCTTATAAGATTTATTTAAAATAAAATTATTTATTTTAAATAAATCTTATAATATAATATAATATAAGATTTATTAAACATTATTAATTATCGATTAATAAATAAAGGGAGAATATTTTACATATGAATAAAAAAATATACAGCATAGAAGAATTAATAGATAAAATAAGTATGCCTGTTGTAGCCTACTCTGGCGAAGCTAAAAGCTTTCTAAGAGAAGCTTTAGAATACGCTAAAAAAAAAGACTATGAAAAAGCAGAGCTTGCTATAAAAGAAAGTAAAAACTCTATTGCAAAGGCTCATGAAACACATAGAAAAATAATACAACAATCAGCCATTAATCCAGACTCTGTTAAAACACCTTTTATTTTAATTCATGCTGAAGATCATTTAATGTCTGCAATTTCAGAATTAAGCATTTTTGAGGAATTAATTAATGTTTATAAAATAATAAATGAAATAAAAAAATAGGAGAAAATATGAACATACTACTTGTATGTGGAGCTGGAATGTCCACAAGTATGCTGGTACAAAGAATTGAAAAATATGCCAAAGCAAACAATATAAATGCAAAAATTGAAGCTATTGCTGAGACAAGACTTGGCGAAGTTGTTGACGGCTTTGATGTTGTTTTACTTGCACCACAGTCAAGATTTAATAAAACCAGACTTGAAGAAATCACAAAGCCTAAAGGAATTCCAATCGAAATAATTAACACAATCGATTATGGAACAATGAATGGAGAAAAAGTATTACAACTTGCAATTAATGCAATTAAAAACAAAAGCTCTTTTTAAAGAAGGTTAAAATGAAAGAAATTGGAATATCTATATATCCTAATGTAAGCTCTAAAAATAAAATTATTGAATATCTTGAGAAAAGCGCTCATTTTGGATTTACTCAAGTATTTACCTCTTTGCTCTATATTAACGGAAACGAATTTGACATGTTCAAAGAATTACTCAGCATTGCAAATAAGAATGGAATGAAACCTATTATTGATGTAAGTCCTAAAATTTTTAAAGAATTGGAAATCGACCTTTCAAATCTTAGGAATTGTCCAAAACTAGATTTTTTTAAAAAACTTGGTGCTTGGGCAATTAGATTAGACAATACATTTACAGGCATTGAAGAATCATTAATGACTTTTAACGATTCTGAGCTTAAGATTCAACTTAATATAAGCAATATAAATAAACATATTGATACAATAATGTATTTTAAGCCCAATATAAAAAATTTACTTGGATGTCATAATTTTTATCCCCATAAATATACAGGACTTTCAAGAACTTTCTTTAAAGAGACAACAAAAATATTTAAACATTATTCAATCCCAACAGCTGCATTTATTAGTTCTAATAGTGCAAAAGAATGTGCAAGGGGAAAAGAAACAGACGGTGTTCCCACACTAGAATCACACAGATCTAAAGATATAGAAATCCAAGCAAAAGATCTTTTCAAAGAAGGAATAGACACTGTTCTAATTTCTAATTGTTTTCCAAGTGAAACAGAATTAGAAAAAGTATCAAAGGTAAACAGAAATGTTTTAGAGCTCAAAGCAGATCTAAATCCAAAAGCAACTTCAGTAGAAAAAGAAATAATCCTTGAAAATTTACATTTTAATAGAGGAGATATTAATTCTTATAGAATTCGATCAACTATGCCAAGAGTATACTACAATAATAAAAAATTTCCTGTACATTCTCCAAACGAAATCAAAAAAGGAGACATCTTAATAGACTCTTCAGAATATTTAGGCTATGCAGGTGAACTTCAAATATCACTAAAAGATACCGAAAATAATGGCCTTATAAACGTAGTTGGGAAAATAGTCAATGACGAAATATATCTGCTTGAAAAAATAGAACCTTGGGAAAAATTCAAAATAATAGAAAATAAATAAATATTTTAATAAAAATGTTTATTGTAAAAATTTTTCAATTGCTTTAAGGACATAATAATAAATAGAAATGTAAGACTCTTTTAAATAAAAATTTTTAGAACTATCAAGAAAATATATAAATTCATTTGTAGCAGAATTAAGATCATCAATATAATTTTTAAGTTCAAATTCTCTATTAATAGCTTTTATATCATTGAAATTAAAAACAATAGTGACAACATTTTGAATATTATTATTGATATTATTTTTTAAAGCAATTTTATTATTAAAGCTACTAATAGCGTTAAATTCAGGTTCATTTAAATTTAAATTAGAAATTGTTAATTTAAATTTATGATCAAAAAAAATACCACAATCATAGGTTAATAAACTTGCTTTTTTAGAACCTAAAACCAATTTCATTACAATATTATTACTAAATCTATCTAAAATAAAAAAATAAGAATAATAACTAATATCTTTAATAGAATTAAAGTAATCCTTAGTATGAATAGCAGTTTTAAATTTGCCATTTCCTAACGATTTATATAAACCAATCTCAATTTTTATTGCTTCATCTAAAGATCTAATAAAAATTGAAGAAGCACTAATATTACATGAAAATAAAAAAAAGAAAAAAGGCAAAAAGAAAATTATTTTTTTTTTCATCTAAGATTTCTCAAGAAATATACTAATAATTAATGAAAAGCTTACATAAAAAGTATAACAAATTCTTCAATAATTAAAATCAAAAATAATATAATTATTGTACTAGAATTACATTTATATAAAATCACTTAAGGAATAAAAAAATGAAGTACCTTAAAAACATTTCCTTGCTTTTATTAATTTTGAGTTGCAAATCCATTCCAAATGGGAATTTCAACCTGCATGATACAAGCCATAAATTAGGAAAACTAAAATTTCAAGAAGACTCAATAATAAGCAGAAATTATGACAATAAAATATCTATTATGGGGGTATACAACCCTTTAACAGAAAAAGAAAATTTTAAAATTAATATTTACATCAAAAAAAAAGGATTGCAAATAAATCCTGAAAGTATTTTGATAAATGAAGAAAAAATTAATTATTTAGAATATAAAGCAGAGCTCAAGGTAAAATCCAGCTTCAATAAAAGCATTATTAGTATTTCACTAACTAATTCAAGAGATCTATTAACCTATATTTACGATAAAAGTATAGGAGAATACATTAATATTGACCTTCAGGACAATTGGAATGTATCTTATAGCACAAAATTTAATAAGGAGTATATTCTAAGATATTTAACTGATTTTGATAAAGAAACTAAAATATCTAAAAATATATTACAAAAACGTATTGATAATAGAAAAATTGAAATTGAAAAAACAGAGCTTAAAACCGAATATAATGAAACAGAAGATTATTACATATATAGTATGAAAATTCCAAAATTATTTGAAAAATCAAACACGCCCTCAGAGGCTTACGAAACATTTATTATTGCAAATTATTACCCTTGTGAAAATTTAAATATTCTCTTTTTAAATTTAAGCTTATACTCTAATCAATTGCGCTTTCTAAACTCTATTTATGATGAAAATGATAGAAAATTAAAAATTGAACCTCCCGTGAGAACTTTAAAGGATTCAAAAACAATAAAAGAAACATTAAATATAGTATTAAGTCCACAAAAAATAATCGAGCTGTCAAAAAATATTGAAAAAGATATTACTTTAAAATTAAAATCTTATGGAGAAAAGGGTGAATTTACATTTGAAATATATAAACCACTTCTTCTAAAATTCTTAAAAGAAGTGGATCATTGCATAAAAAATTTACAATCAAATAGGTAAGATTCAATAAGTTAAAATTTATGCCTACTTGATTTTAAATTTACAAATAAAACTTTACTTTTTTAAATAAGTATATTATTATTAATTGCAATGCTTAATGCAATAAAAGATCAAACGATAGGGGCTTAAAATGTGTCAATTAACAACCAATAAGATTCCTTTTAATAAAGTAGTAGACCGAAGATTAAAAATATTTTGGGTCATTCAAAAACTCAGTGCTAACTACTTCATATCAAAAAAAAAATATTCTCTACGCAATGTTGTAGTAATGACAAATTCTATATTGGAAAGAAAAGGTTTTAAAAAGGTTACTAAAAGAACAATACAAAATGACATAAAAATCTTTGAAAATTTAGGATTAATTAAAAGTCATTTCAATCCACTTGGAAAAAATAATGGCAGCTTTACTTACTATACAATAAATAAAACCCTTGAAAAATTAGCTAAAAAAATTATTAGTACAGCATATTTTATTAATAAAAAAATTAAACATGAAAAATCAAAAAACAAAGAACTAAAAAAAAATAAAATAATAGAAGCATCTCAAAAATATAAAATTTCATATCAAATAACTTCACATCTATTAAGTGATGATATAAGTAAAAATTATAAGAATTCTAGAAACTTCTTTAAAAAACAAAACATAAAAAAAACCATAGACTTCTTGGAAAAAGAAATCAAAAAAAAATTGAAAGCAATAAATCTAGAAGAAATAAAAAAAATCACAGAAAACATTATAAGTTATAAAAATTCATTATGGAACTTAAAAGATTTTATAGAAGAATTACATGAATATGAAGAAATAAAAATCATAAAATTCTTTAAAAGAACCTTAGAAAAAAAGAAAAAAAAAGTATGGTTTATGGCAAAAAAATTTAAAAATACAGATTTTAATAAATTAATAAAAGAATTTAAAAATAAAAACAAAAGGGAAAAAAATTTTGAAGAACGAAGCCAAAATTATTCATCAAACAATATAAAAAATGCTATTGTATTAATGAAAAATCTAATAAAAAGACAAAAATATGATAAAAAAAATTACAAACCAAAATCAAAGAAATATAATGAAAAATAAAGAAATAAAAAAGAACTTTTTTAAAAAAATTGAAAAATTAGAAAACAAAATTGTTTATCATACTAAAATCTTTAGTATGATAAACAATTTTGAAGCAAAACCAAAAAAAGGGAAATTTTGGTTATGTTTAAGAAATGTCTTTAACAATAAAAAATATGAAAGCTTTCATTTATTTTCAATAAAAGAAAATGATAAATTCTTAGGGATTTATTACGGGTTCATAAATCTTTCAAAACCATTTATCATAAATTATTCAGATAACGGAATAAAAAAGACCATAAGATTAAAGAAAATGTTTTATATGGAATTTAAATTCAAAAAAGGAAGTGTTTTCTGCTATTTAAGAAGTCTATATATACTTACCAAAACTAAAAATAAAAATAAAATTTTTTATAAATCTCTTTTAGAAAGGACTTTAAAAATCGAAGAGGAAATACATAAATTTTACAACAAGAAATATGAAAGTAATAAGGGAATATTACATTGGATAGAAAAAAATCAAAAATAATTACAATTGCTTCAATTAAAGGTGGAGTTGGAAAAAGTACTACATCATTGATGTTCACAAACATACTTTCAAAAAAAAATAACAAAATATTATTGATAGACTTGGATCCACAAGCAAGTAGTACAAGTTTTTATATTAATAGTATAAGAAAAAAAAATCTTAATATAAAGGATATCAATATATACAAAGTTCTTAAAAAAGAAATAGACATAGAAAATTCAATAATACAAATAAATAACAATACTGATTTTATAGCAAGTCATATAAACTTAAGCAAGTTTAATGAAGAAAGTATTTCATTAAAGGAAAATTTACTTAAAATTTTTTTAAGCTTTATTCAAAATAGGTATGACTTTATCATAATGGATACGGCACCTACATTGGGAAGCTTGCTCAATAATAGCCTTATAGTCACAGACTATTTAATTATACCTTTACCAACAGATCAATGGGCAATTGAAAGTCTAGATCTAATAACAAGTAGACTTCACGATCTTTTTAGAAAAGATTTGCCAATATTTTATTTAATAACTAAATTTATTGAAAGACAAAACATTGACAAAGAACTTAAAAAATTCATTGAATTTGAATATAAAGGAAAGTTTTTAGGAAGTGTTCCTAAAAGAGATAATTTACGTAAGGCTATTTTTTATAGAGAAGAATTTAATACTAATGAAGACTACTATAAAGCATATGAGAGCATACTTGAAACTTTTTTATGCATACTTTCAAATTAGTTCCATACGGAACTGTCAGTTCCGTATGGAACTAATTTGAAAGTATGCAATGGAGCAAAAATAAAATATGAAATTAAACAAAAAAATAGAAATTGTCAAAAGGATTGAACTCAACGGAAATGAAATTAAAAATAATAGAGAATCTAGATATTTAAAATTAAAAGAAAAACTGAAAATTTTGATAAAAGAGGAATCTTATAATAAAATTGAAACAGCACGAATTTTAAAAGAAATTAATGACAACAAATATTATGTCATAGACAAATATAAAAGCTTTAATCATTTTATAAAAGATTATAATATGGCAAAAACTACTGTCTATAGATATATAAAATTAGCAATAGGAATTGATAGTGGCAAAATTAATTATGAATTAATTTTAAAAAAAGGGATACATTATGCTATACAAATTTTAGAAAATAATGAGATTGTTGCTAATCCTAAAAGGACCTTAAAAAGGTTCCTTAAGATAAAAATTGAAGATGAAAAAAGTTTTGATTTTTATAAATCAAATACAAACTTTGTAAATTTCTTGTTAAAAGAATTATATTATGAAAATCAAAAATTACTAACAAATATTAAAAATAAATATGACAAAATAAGAAATAAAAAATAACATTTTGAATTTATTAATTAGTGTTACACACAAAAAATGTTTCAAAAATACTTTACAAAAAAATAAAATACTATATAATAATCTATATAGATTGAGATGCAATGTCTCGCTCTTGTTGTTTGATTAGAATAATAAGTTGGCTACCTTACGGTAGCCTTTGTCATTTTAAAATTATTAGAATAGGATCTATGTATCTTTTATATCAATTTTATTCTATAGTAAAATATTTATTTTAAACGGGAAATAAAAAATAAACAAAGATTATAAAAATTAATTTTTATAATCTTTGTTTTCAATTGATTCAACCATTACTAAGAAATCCAAAATTTTATATTTTTTTAAACTTAGATCTTCTAATCCAATTTTAATTTTAATTTCATCGTTCTTATAAGAAGCATCTTCTTCTTTTATCATCTTTTCTAATAAAAATTTGGACAAAACAAATGAAGAATAATTAATCCAATTGCCAAAAAAATGGTTATTATCTCTTTTATGGCTTATTTTTCCTTCAATTCTAGTTCCATCTGACAATAATAAAGGAGTGTGTTCTGTTATACTATGATTTCTAAACCTTGTATATAAAACTATTTTAGTTATTCCTGTCTTATAATTAAAAATTCCTTTAAGTTCTGCATTTTTGTTTAAATTTTGGTATATTTTAAATGTTTTTGCAAATTGATCATGTTCAACATTTAAGGAAGTGCAAGACATTAATAAAAAAAATACTAACAATTTTAAAAATTTTAATTGATCTTGGAATAATCCCATATTCCTCTCCTTTGGTAAAAAAATTATAGATTAATGAACATAATAATATATTTTTTGTCAGATCATTGCAAACAATTTTTAATAAATTAATTATTATTTTTATGAATATCTTTTTTGTTTATAAATTTTTCAAATTTGTCTTTATTTTTAAACTATTTATTGTGCAGTTAATTATGTTACACATAATTCATTTTTTAAAATATTGGTATCAAAATAATTTGATTATCTGTTAATTAAACAAAGTTATCTAAGAGATTAAACATTAATTATTATTAGTTTAGATAAATTTAACCTAATAATAATTATTATTGTACCGGATAATTTAATTAAGAATAAAGCTTTGATAGAGGTAGTATAAAGTTTAATTATTAACAAATAATTTAACTTATTTGTTAATAATCTTAGAGATCTTATTTTAAGATTTTTTGTTTAAAACTTTTATTTAGTATTTCAATAAATAAAAGGAAAAACTTTAGCTTTTAAAGCACCTTTAAAGGTGCTTTAAAAGCTAAAAATTCTTTATAAAGAATTTTTATTGTCACAAAGGAAGTGTTAAATATGAAATTTAATTTACAAGTTACAATTTAATTCAAATTTTTTAAAATTCAATATTATTTTTTTTATTAAAAAAATAATATTGAATTAGATCTATAAATAAATAGTTAAAATTTCAAAATTATTACATATACAATCATTAGCGAGAAAACAATTAAAGATCATAATCTTCTTAATATAAAATTAATTATTTTGTTTATTTTAATGATTTTTAGTTTTCATTAAAAAGATTAGTTTTTATGGATTAATATATCCTTTTTAAAAAAAGGATATATTAATGTAAAATACGAATTTTGGTTTAGAAAAATTTAACATTAAAATAATTGAATATATCCTTATAAAAAGGCGAACTGCTATTTCTAAATCAAAGATTAAAGAAATATCTTCTTGTTTCATCTAATGATAGCTTTTTGGGTACTAAAAGAATAGGCATCTACTAGAACATGGTCCACAAATTTTACTTTAGGCAGTTCCCGACTTAGTTTTTATTTATTTAAAATAAAAAGCCTTAAAATTTAAAGCCGTATTTACATATCTATCATGCAAAGTGTTAAAATTGCTATAAGTCCATCTAGTATCACTTAATTTTAGAGCTGTATTTTTAATGCGACAACCACCACCATCACATAGTTTGCTTAGTGGAAAGTGTCTATCTACTCTATGCAAATAAAATTTAGACCATTCTGATTTATATGGTAATTATCTTACAAACTTATACAATTCTAAATCATTAATACTTTTTACAAACATTCCTTTTTACATGCCTTTAAGTGATGAGTTCTCTATTACCATGTTTTTATAATTAGTTATAAAGTAATAAGACAATTTATGTAAAAAGTCTTTTCTTTTATTTGAGATTTTCTTATGTGGCTTAGCAACTCTTAATCTAGATTTAGACCTATTAATAAAACCTTTTTGCTTTTTCGATAGTTTTCTTTGATATTTCTTAAGTTTATTTTCATTTTTTAGTATCGAAGCGCTCAACTGTTACTGAGATATAATATTTATCATCGGTATTTTTTTCTACTACTACATTTTTAATAAGGCAATTATCTTTAATGCGCCTATGTAGGCATGATTATACAAATCCTATTTTAAATAGCTTTGTATAATCATTTTCTATTCTTATTGAGTTTTTTTGATTATTACTTCTAAAAGCTTGTCTATTTTTCTTACTTTTATATTTGGGAAATCCTTATATTCTATTTCTCTTTTTAATTTTTCTAAAAAATTATTATACACAGAGCTTAAGTAAAATTGGGTATTACAAAGAGCTAAACTATTAACTTCCTTGAAAAAGGGAAATTCTTCTTTATGTTTACTTGGATAGGTAATAAGACTTTATTTATTTATCATAATAATCTTTTTGATCACTTAACATTTTGTTATATAAAAATCTTACACATCTAAATACTTTTAAAAAATATTTTTTTTGATTGGTGTTAGGATATATTCTATGCTTATAAGCTTTATTAGTACCCATATATTCTATTATTTTATATTTATCGTATATGTCACATAAGCCAACTTTTAATAATCACTGTGCATATTCTATTAATTATTATCTAGCATTAATTACTAAATATAGACAGACATAAATGCATAAATACTAAGCTTTTATTTTCTCTTTACCAAATAATAATTAACTTATGTTATTTGTGGGGAATAACCCTTAATGAATTCAAGCATGATAAAGATCATATTCATTTATTATTAGAATTTATCCCCAATATTCAACCCTCTAAATTCATCAATAATCTAAAAACAGTATTTTCAAGGCTCATAAGAAAAAATATTCTGCCTATTTACATAAATACTACTGGGACCCTTATTTTTGGTTTAAAAATTATTGCCTTATCTCTACTGGAGAAGCTTTTATTGATATCATCAAAAAGTATATTAAAAATCAAAATAAATTTATTTATTAGCAAATTTATCGCCACCTAAATTTCATAGAAATTACAGTTGGAGAATTCTTTGTTATTTTTAGTTAAAAATTTAAAGATAATAGGTATTCTATTTAATTAAGAATCAATATAAATGTTTTATTTTGAGAGTAGTTTAAACGTTTTTAATAATTTCAGCGTGAAACTATATTTCATATATAATAAAAATATAAGCAAAATTTTAATTTATAAAAACTTGTAAGGATGATTGATATGAAAATGTTGATAAAAAAGTTAAAAGCCGTGTTATTTTTCAATGCAATTTTATTTATTTCTTGTGTTAGTGAAAATGATGGGCGCAAATTAGTGTTTAAGCTAAATATTGGAAGTGAACCTGCTACTTTAGATGCTCAATTGATAAACGATTCGGTTGGATCAAAGATTGTAAGCCAAATGTTTCTTGGAATTTTAGTTGGAGATCCTAAAACTGGAGGATACAGGCCAGGACTTGCTAAAAGCTGGGACATTTCTGATGAAGGAATGGTTTATACCTTTCATTTAAGGGATAATCTTGTTTGGAGCGATGGTGTTGCCATTACTGCTGAAGGTATAAGAAAATCTTATCTTAGAATTTTAGACAAAGAGACCGATTCATCTACTGTTAATATTATTAAGTCCGCTATAAAAAATGCAGAAGAGTATTTTGACGGGAAGATTAGTGAGTCTGATCTTGGAATTAAAGCTCTTGATGAGAAAACTTTAGAAATAACGCTCAAATCCCCAAAGCCATATTTTCTTGATATGTTAGCACATCAAACATTTATTCCTGTACCAGTGCATGTTATTGAAAAATATGGAGAAAGATGGACTAATCCTGAAAATATGGTTGTTAGCGGTCCTTTTAAATTAAAATCTAGAGTTATAAATGAAAAGGTTGTTCTTGAAAAGAACAATAAATATTACAAATCTAAAGATGTTGCTCTTGACAATATTATATTTTTTATCACAGATAATAGCATTACGGCTTATAATATGTATTTAAATGATGAGCTAGATGCAATTTTTAACAATGTTCCACCAGATTTACTTAAAGATCTTAAGCTTAGAGATGATTATTATTCAATAGGGACTAATTCAACCTATTTTTATTCTTTGAATACCAAAGTAAAACCTCTTGACAATGTTAACGTTAGAAAGGCGCTATCTCTTGCTATTGATAGAAAAACTTTAACAGGAAGTGTTCTTAATGATAGCTCTATTCCTACAAGAAGAGCAACTCCAGATTATATTGATTATTCTTACAAAAGCAATTTAAGCTTATTTGATGCTAAAATGGCAAAAAAGCTTTTGGTAGATGCAGGATATCCTAATGGTAAAAATTTTCCTTTATTGAAAGTAAAGTATAATGTAAATGATAGTCAGAGAAAAATTGCTGAATTTATTCAAAATCAGTGGAAGAAAAATTTAAATATTGATGTCCAGCTTGAGAATGAAGAATGGTCAACATATATAAATAGTAGGGTAAATGGTAATTATGAAATAATAAGAGCAGGATGGTCAGGAGATTATGCTGATCCTATGACATTTTTAAGTATCTTTAAAACCGAAAACACAGCTTTTTCATCTTACGGATATTCAAATTCTGAATATGATAAACTTTTAATAAAATCAGATCATGAAAGAGATATTTTTGAAAGACAAAAAATTCTAAAGAAAGCAGAGACAATAATAATTGAAAGAGATTTTCCAGCCATATTTATTAATATAACTTCTTCTAGTTATCTTTTTAGAAACGATAAGTGGAAAGGTTGGGAGCCAAATATTTCAGAAAGATTTGATTTATCTGAAATAAAGCCAATTAAATAATTTATATTGTATTTTATTTTTTTTGAAAATAAATCTTTAATTTTAACTATTTTATAGTTAAAGTTTTTTAGGTGGCTATAAACAAAAATAAGAAATGAATCTTTAAAAGAAGAGTTCATTTCTTATTAATTTAATTAATTTAGAATTATTATTTTTCAATAGAATAAATGCTGAGTGCATTAATGCTAGAAAAAGTATTGCAAAAATAGATGTCATTATTATGTTTTTCATTATTCCTCTCCTACCAAGATTATTGTTTCTTTAAACAATAATGCAATCTTTTAATATTTTAAAGAGGATAGTTATTTTATTTGATAAATATTTTTGCATCTTTATGGGATTTTAAAGACATCGTGAGGATGGGATTCTTTTAATGAAGAATGGCTTATTTTTACAAACTTAGAATTGATTTTTAAATCAGATATTGTGATTGCTCCTAAATAGCCCATTCCAGACATTAATCCACCTTTTAGTTGAGTCAAAATATCTTTTAATTTTCCAGAATACGGTACCATGCCCTCAATTCCTTCGGGGACCAATTTTTTAGGCTCGTTGTTCTCGAGTTGAAAATATCTTGATTTAGAGCCTCTTTCCATAGCAGAAATAGACCCCATTCCGACGTAGGCTTTGAATTTTTTTCCGTTGTAAATTATTTCTTCTGAAGGAGATTCTTTTGCCCCCGCAAAGAGATTACCTATCATTACGCTATCAGCTCCTGCTGCGATGGCTTTAACCACATCTCCTGAAAACCTGATTCCACCATCTGCTATAATGCAAATATTTGTGTTTTTGCAAGCTTCATAAACATCGCAGATTGCTGTTATTTGGGGAACACCAACCCCCGCAACTATTCTTGTTGTGCATATACTACCTGGACCTATCCCTACTTTTAAACAGTCTGCTCCTGCATTTATTAAATCTAATGCAGCTTCTTTAGTTACTATGTTGCCAGCAATAAGGTCTAAGCCCGGGTATTTGTTTTTAATTGTTTTGACAAGCTCTATTATTCTTGTAGAATGCCCATGAGCAGAGTCTATGACAAGTAGATCCACATGTGCTTTTACAAGCTCTTCAACTCGTTCTATTGTATCAATATCAATGGAAACAGCAGCGCCTACTCTTAGCCCACTATTTAAATCTTTGCAAGCATTAGGGAAATCTTCTTTATGTTCTGCATTTTTATATATTTTGAGTTCTTCTAGATTTTGTTTTGCTACAAGTATTTTAGTTGTTTGTTCATTTGTATTCTTATTAGTGTTAATGGCTTTTTGGATTTTGTATGTTTTTACTTTTTCTATTTCTTTTTTTTGAGCTTCTATTGACATATTTTTATGTATAATTCCTATTCCTCCTTCTTTGGCAATAGCTATTGCCATTTGGCTTTCTGTAACAGTGTCCATGGCCGAACTTAAAAAAGGAATATTTAAGGATATGTTTTTTGTCAATTGTGTTTTTAAACTAACCTCGCTAGGTAGTACAGAGGATTTTCTTGGAATTAAAGATACATCATCAAAGGTTAAAGCTTCTTTTATTATCTTGTTTGTCATAAAAGGTTCCTTTTTATTTTTTTATTATTCCCATTCTATGGTTGCTGGAGGCTTAGAAGATATATCATAACAAACTCTATTTATACCCCTAACTTCATTAATTATTCTTGAAGAAACTTTTTTTAAAAAATTATAAGGAAGTTCAGCCCATTCTGCAGTCATGAAGTCTTGAGTATTTACACATCTAATGACAGCTGTATATTCGTATGTTCTTTGATCTCCCATTACGCCTACAGATTTGACAGGCAGCAATACAATAAATGCTTGTCTTATTTCAAAATATAAATCATTTGCAAAAAGCTCTTCTGTGAGAATATTGTCTGCTTCTTGTAAGATATTTATCTTTTCTTGCGTTACTTCTCCAATTATTCTTATGGCTAGTCCTGGGCCTGGAAATGGGTGTCTGTAAAGAGTTTCTTTTTTAACCCCCAAACTTATTCCGATTTGAATTATTTCATCTTTAAATAATTCATTCAAAGGTTCTAAAAGTTTTAAACGCATCTTATCTGGAAGGCCCCCTACGTTGTGATGAGATTTAATTTTTGAAGAAGCGTTATTTTTTGATTTAGATTCAATTACATCAGAATAAATTGTTCCTTGAGCCAAATATTCTATATTTTGATCTTCTATAGTAATTTTTTCAAAAACATTTACAAACTCTTTTCCTATTATTTTTCTTTTTTCTTCAGGGTCACTTATATTTTTCAAATGATTCAAGAATTTTTCAGAAGCATCAATGTATTTTAGATTTAAATCATATTGATGCTTTAAGTCTAAAATTTTTTTATCTTCATTTTTGCGCAACAAACCAGTGTTTACAAAAACGCAGCTTAAATTTTCTTTTATTGCTTTTTTTATAAGTAATGCACAAACTAAAGAATCTGTACCACCAGAAAATCCCAAAATAACCTTTTTACTGCCTACTTTAAGTTTAACTTTTTCCACAATGGTTTCTATACTGCTTTCTAATGACCAATTAGTTTGTGCTTTGCAAATTTTAAAAACAAAATTTTTAAGTATTTGATCACCAAATTCAGAATGAGTTACTTCTGGATGGAATTGTAGACCATAAATTTTTTGAGCTTCATTTGATATAGAAGCAATACAACTTTTTGTAAAAGCCAACTGTTTGAAATTGTTGGGGAGTTTTTCAATACTATCTCCGTGACTCATAATAATTTGAAATTTGTTTGGAAGTTCTGAAAATAAAAGAGATTTTTCATTTTTTAAAAAGAGCTCAGAGCTTCCATATTCTTGTTTAAAGTCTTTGGATACTAGGCCCCCAAATAATTTAACAATTAATTGCATTCCATAACATATGCCTAAAACAGGTATTTTTAAATTAAAAATTTCCATGTCCAAGGTAGGGGCATCTTTTAAGTAAACAGAGGCAGGACCTCCACTTAATATGATTCCTGCGATGTTCATATTTTTAATTTCTTCTACAGGAGTAAAGTAAGGTATTAGTTTTGTATAAACGCCAATCTCTCTAATTCTTCTTGCAATTAGTTGACTATATTGGGATCCAAAATCTAATACAAGTATTGCATGAACATTCATTATAAAAGTCCTTAAATGCTAAATAAATAAAGCATATTTAATTTAATTTTAGCATATTAAGCTTTGTTTCTGTCAATATTACAACCAAATCTTCTTAAATTGAGTGTAATATTTTAAATAATTTTTCAAATTTACTTATTGAAAAATTATTTAAAATATTACAATTTGAAAAATTATTTTTTTATATAAAAAATTGAAAAGAAAAATTGTTGGACTAATAATTTATAAAAAGGAGGCACAAATTAATGAAAAAGAATACATTAAGTGCGATATTAATGACTTTATTTTTATTTATATCTTGTAATAATTCAGGGGGGGATTCTGTATCTACCAATTCTGTTGATGAATCTGTTAAGGGGCCTAATCTTATAGAAGTAAGCAAAAAAATTACAGATTCTGGTGCATTTGTACTGGCCGTGAAAGAAGTTGAGACCTTGATTTCATCTATAGATGAAATTGCTAATAAAGCTATTGGTAAAAAAATAGATAACAATAATAGCTTGATTAATGAAGCGGATAGAAACGGATCATTGTTAGCAGGAGCTTATGCAATATCAACTCTAATAACAAAAAAATTAGATGGCTTGATCAAAGATTCAGGGGAATTAAAATCAGAAGTTGAAAAGGCTAAGGAATGTTCTGAAAAATTTACTAAAAAACTAAAAGAGAATTATACAGACCTTGGTAAGTATGATGCTACTGATGATAATGCAAAAAAAGCTATTTTAAAAACACATTCTGCTAAGGATAAGGGCGCTGCTCAACTTGAAGAGTTATTTAAATCAGTGGAAAGTTTGTCAAAAGCAGCTCAAGAAGCACTAACTAATTCAGTTGGAGAGCTTACAAATCCTGTTGTGTCAGAAAGTCCGAAAAAACCTTAATTAAGATCAATATTAATATTATAGGATTAACTTGTTTTAAAAAAGTAACTGGAAAAAATAAAGTCAATATAGAGCCAAGAGATCTTTCTTGGCTTTTTATTTTTTAATTTTTTGAAAAAATTTTTTAAAATTCATTTTAAAAAAGGATTAAATGATTTTAACTTTAAGTTCTTTAAAAGAAAGCTTATTTCAAAAGCTGGTAATAAATTGAAATTAAGTAGTCTAAATATAAAAAATTGGAGGATGGCAGTTTGATTTATAAATTACAAATTTTGATTTTTTAAAGGCTTAAAAAGTTTTGCTAGGGCTTTAAAGATAATAAAGTAGTTTCTTAAGGTTTATCTTGTGAGGATGGATTTTATAAAGTTAACAATAAGCGGAATATTTTGACGATAATTTTTTTTTATGATTTGAAATTTATTTTATTTCAAATTACAAATTTTTAAATTTTTTTTATAAATAGCAAATCAATTAATAACCATAAATAAATTTAGTAATAAAAATTATACACAGCATTATCATTATTGGAGAGATTTTATTTTTTTTATTTTCTAGCAAATTAAGTATTATATTTATTAAAACATAAAATATTATTCCAATGCTTATTCCTGAAGAGATATTATATGTCAAGGGAATTAAAAAAAGTATTAAAAAACTAGAAATATTTTCTCTTATATTAGAAAAATTAATTTTTATTATTTCTTTGCACATTGAAAATCCCACATATATTAGTGCTGCAGCAGTTGCACTAGCAGGAACGGCAATAAATAATGGCGAAAGGAATATTGCAATAAAAAACATTACCCCTGTTACTATTGTTGTAAGTCCAGTTTTGCCACCTTCTTCTATTCCTGTGCAACTTTCAATGTATGCTGTTACAGTCGAAACTCCCATTATTGCTCCAACAGTAGTAGCAATGGCATCAATTAAAAATATTTTGCCGACATTAGGAATTTTTCCATTTTTATCCAACATATTACCTTTTGCTGCTACTGCTATTAAAGTACCCAAAGTGTCAAATAAATCGTTAAACAGTAATATCAATACAATTGTAATAAAGCTCCAAAAATGTTTACTTAATATGTAGGAAAAATCCAACTGATTAAATATTGGCTTAATAGATTCAAACCTTAAAATTCCGTCTGGGAAACGTATTCCAGCAGCAACTGCGTTTTCTGGATTAAAGATTGCATATATCCAAGCTATAGCGGTAACTGAACAAATTGTCCAAAGTATACTTCCTCTAATATTTAATTGTTCAAAAATTACAATAAAAAATAATCCTAAAAATGTAAATAAAACTTTCAAGTCAATGAATGTTCCTATTCCAACCAATGTGGCATCATTTTTAATGATGATTCCCCCATTGACAAACCCAATAAAAGCAATAAAAAGACCTATTCCAACTGTAATAGAGTATTTTAAATTTACCGGGATGGAATTTGCAATACTTTCTCGAGCCCTTGATAGAGATAATACAATAAAAATCAATCCTTCAACAAAAACAGCAGCTAATGCAACTTGCCAAGGAATATTCATTCCAATTACTACAGAAAATGCGAAAAATGCATTAAGACCCATGCCTGGTGCTAGTGCAATAGGCGTATTAGTATAAAGTCCCATTAATATACTAGAAAATGCTGATGTTAAACAAGTTGCAGTAACTAATGCCCCAATTGGCATACCTGTGCTAGATAATATTGCTGGATTAACAGCTATTATGTATGCCATACTCAAAAAGGTGGTAATACCGGCAATAATTTCTTTTTTATAATCGATGGTGTTATTTTTAAATTGAAATAATAATGTTTCTTTGGATTGATTCATTACAATTCCTCCTCAAATTTTATTTTATATCAAAAATAAAACCGTCACCATTTATTAGATTTTGCCTACTAATAAAATACGGTGATAAATTAAATTTTATGAAAACATTAATAGCCATAAATAAATTTAATAATAAAAATTAAGCACAATATTAACATTATAGGAGAAATCTTAGTCTTTTCTTTACTAAAAAGATTAAATGATAAATTTAATAAAATATAAAATATTGCTCCAACAAAAAATCCTGAAGAAATGCTATAAGTTAGGGGAATCAAAAAAAATACTAAAAAGCTAGAAATATTTTCTCTAATATTAAAGAAATCAATTTTTATTATTTCTCTACACATTGAAAATCCTACATATATTAAAGCTGCAGCAGTTGCACTAGCAGGAACAGCAATAAAAAGAGGAGCAAAAAACACTGCAACTAAAAATAATAATCCAGTTACAATTGAAGTAAAACCCGTTTTGCCACCCTCAGCAATTCCAGTAAAACTTTCAATATAAGTAGTAACAGTAGAAACTCCCATTACTGATCCAAAAGTAGTAGCAATTCCATCTACTAATAAAATTTTTTTTGCATTAGGAATTTTTCCGTTTTTATCTAACATACCACCTTTTGTTGTAACACTTATTAAAATACCCACAGTATCAAACAAATCGTTGAACAAGAAAATAAAAACTATTGATATAAAAGTCCAAAAATGCTCACTCAAAACATAAGAAAAATCTAATTGATTAAATATTGGCCTAATAGATTCAAATTTTAAAACCCCATTGGGAAGATGTATTCCAATAGATTTAGCACCTTCTAGGTTAAATGTTGCATATGTCCATGCTGTGGCAGTAACTATACTAATTGCCCAAAGTATGCTTCCTCTAATATTTAATTGTTCAAAAATTACAATAAAAAATAATCCTAAAAATGTAAATAAAACTTTAAAATCAATGAATGCTCCAATTCCAACTAATGTAGCATCATTTTTAATGATGATGCCGCCATTGACAAACCCAATAAAAGCAATAAAAAGCCCGATTCCAACTGTAATAGAGTATTTTAGATTTATTGGAATAGAATTTATAATTTGCTCTCTTACTCTTAAAAAGGATAGAAAAATAAAAATTAGTCCTTCAATAAAAACAGCGGCCAATGCAACTTGCCAAGGAATATTCATGCCAATTACTACAGAATATGCAAAAAATGCATTTAAACTCATTCCAGAAGCTAATGCTAAAGGGGTATTAGTATAAAGAGCCATTAATATTGTAGAGAATGCTGCTGTTAGGCAGGTTGCGGTGACTAGTGCACCAATCGGCATACCCGTTTTAGATAGTATTGCCGGGTTAACAGCTATAATGTATGACATACTTAAAAAAGTAGTAATGCCTGCAAAAATTTCCTTTTTGTAGTTAATATCACTGTTTTTAAATTGAAAAAATAAACTTTTTACATATTTCCCCATAAAACTTTCCTTTTTATTGTTTAAAACTATCTTTAATAATAACCATTAATTCTCTAATTTTTTTAATAAGCTATTGAATTTTATTAATCATATTATTCTGAAAAAGAATATTTTCGCTGTCGGGTAAATTTGAGAATACAATAGTTTTAATAACCCTTTCAGAACTATTTGTAATAACAAATTTTCTGGCTTTAATAAGCTTTAAATAAGCTTTTAAAGAAATATCTTTTCCAACACTAAAAAAGGTTTGAAGATATTGATGATCAATTAGCTTGTGATGATTAAATAAAAATATGGCAGTTATATCATTTCCAACTTTTAAAAATAAAGGTTCTTTGTATCTTAAATTCCACTTATTAGAAACAGTAAAATAATGTCTTAAAGAAATTTTATTATTCTCTTGAATTAATTTAATATATTTGGAATCTTTTTTTAATTCGGGAATACCGTCAAAATAGATTGTAGAACAAGACAATATTAATAATATTAGATTAAAAAATAATAAATATTTTTTAAAAAATTTAAAGACAGTCAATGATATGTGAAGATTTTTATAGAATTTTATTTTTAAATGCATATTCTAAAGTATTTTTTGTATTTTTGAAATTAACATCAATAAATCTTGGATCATATTGCAAAGTCTCTTTAGTCCAAACTTGAAAAGAATCATCGTTAAACAAAAATACTAGCTTTTTATAAGGGGTTAAAGCTTTTGACATAAGAGTAAAATTGTCTTTATTAAGGTTAATGTATAAAAATTTAAAATTTCCGATGCTAACTACCTTAGAAATAGCTATGCTTCCAATATATTTATTGTCTTGAATTAATTTTAAATATCCTTTAGTAAAATTTAAATTTGAATCTAACATAACATTTAAAAAAACAGTAAATTTATCATTAGATTTATCTTTTTTAATGTAGATTTGACTATCTGGATAAAAATAAAGAAAATAATCTGCTCTTTCAATTTTTTCAAAATTCTTTTCTAAATCTTCAGCAATATTTAAAACCTTGCAAGAAGAATAAATAAAAACCATTAAAATCAAAGAAAAACTATATTTCATAATTAACTTATATTATACAATACAAAAAGGAGAGTATTTATATTAAATGAATAAAAATAACTTCGGTGCTTATATTGAAAATTCCAAAGTCTATTCAGATTATATAATATTAAAACATAAAATATTACTTATTCCGGTTCCTATAATAAAAATTGCTATGGAAGAAGATCTTAAAATTTTTGAAATAAGTTTTCAAGATAAACATAAAGATTTTTCAGGATATATTCAATTAAATGAAAAATCTTTGTATATAAATGAAAACATGAGTCTTGAAAATAAAAGATTTACAATAGCAAAACACTTAGGACATTATTTGATGCATCAAGATCAAATCAAAAATCTAGCTAAAAATGAAAACCATTATAATGATATTAAAGATAGTCAAATGATAACAGAAGCTAATATATTTGCAACAAACATTTTAATTCCAACAACCACATTAAAATTAAAATTATCTCAATATAAATCTAAAGAGTACCCTCAAAAAACAATAGCAAAAGAATTTCAAGTAACCCAAAATACAATTTATTTAAAATTAAGCATACTTAATGAACTTAGCAAAATAGAAAAAATAAAAAAGAATAAAAACCTTTTAAAAATTAAAAATACAAAACATAAAGTAGAAGCTAAGATTTGCCTCCATAATACAGATAGAATTAAAGAATCAATAGCTCTTGATTTGGAAAAATACGAACTTGAAAAAAAAGAAAGAATTAAAAAAATATTTGAAGATCTAGAATAAAAAGCCTTTTTAAATTGAGAACTTTTTGAGTATATATTCCATCTTTACATTAGCTAAGGCCAAATAATATTTACTTTTAATAAGAGAATCTAAATGAGTTTTTGCAATTACAATCCAATACTTATTATTCATAAATTTCTTAGTAGTTGGGAAATTGATTTTTAATGAAAAATTTTTCATAATTTTTTGTCTTTCAAGATAAGATAAAACTTCTGCTTTAAAAGATGCGCCTTGGGTTGAGCTATAAGCAATAAGGATACTATATAATTTCTTATTATAAATAAAAAGTTCTTTAATAAAATTAATATTACTATTAAAATTAGATTCATCAATGTAAATATAAACACTATTTTTTATATCATTTAAACTTTCAAAATCAGATAAACGATGCAAATGTTCATAGTCTTTGATTTTGAAATTTGAAATTTTCAAATCAGGATAATTCATCAAAGATGTTAAAACGGCTAAATTTATTTCATCTTTTTCTGGTATTGTAACCAAAGAAATTGTTGAACACCCATAAAGAAATAAAAAATAAATAGAAATTAAAAACTTCTTCATTTAATGTTTAAATTGTATGCTTTTAGTAAAATAAAGTAAAGTAAATAAAATACATAAATATTTTGATATAATATAAAAATAAACTTTAAAAGGATGTATAATGAGCTCTTATGCGTTAAGCAAGATATTTCTATATTTTGGATACCTTGTTATTGGATTTTTATCTTTTACGATTTTTAATAAAAACTTACGAAACAAGATCAGGGATAAATTAAAAAATTTATACTTTTTATATTATTTAACTTTTTTTATTCTTTTTATTATTAGTTCAAACTTATCTTATTACTATACTGAAAAACAGTTATTAGAAAATTTTAATATTTTTGAAAAAGAATTTCTTGAAATACATAAAATAAATGAACAATTTTTTCAAAAATACCTACTAAATTTTCCAGTACCAATAAGAATGGAATTGATGTCAAAATTTGATCCAATATATACGGTGTTTAATGCTAGTTTTGAGAAATACTCTAAAAACATTGGCAAAAGTTCTTATGAAATTCAAACAAATTATAAAAATTATGTCAAAGCAACAAATTCAGAAATTAAAAAAAAATTAGAACAAATAAAAGAAAATATTAATCCTATTTATAATAAATATAAATTACCCATTTTAAATGGAGAAAATACAGAAATAAGTATTGATAAGCATGGGAATATTATTCCTGTTATAAAAAATACAAATGGACAAATAACGGAATTACTGTTTTACGATCAAAATTATAATTTAATTCCCTTTAGAGAATTTGAAAACTACAAAGTTAGATTTGATATAATCCCAGAAAATAAAAATACACACTTCAAGGAAATAATAAATGTTTATTATCTTAATGAAAGCAATACTATCATTCCTATAAAATATTATAACAATAATATAGAGATTAGCCCTTATTACATAGACTTGCAAGAGAATAACAACAATTTTCTTAAAGCAATAAAAATTAAAAAAGAATATGGCTTATACATTGAAAAAAAAAAGCAACTACAACATTTAGTTGAAAATGATAAACTTAATGATTTTAAAGAATTTTTAGCAAAAAATAATAATATTTTCTCATTAAATACAATATTTTCTAACGGCCATCCAATATTTACTTATGCCATAAATGTAAAAGCAAAAAATATCATAAATTATTTAATCACAAAAGAATTTAATATTAATTTAAAAAATCAAAGTTCTCAAACAGCTCTTCATAATGCCATAATTCAAAAATATGATTTAGAATTTATTAAATCACTTATTAAAAAAGGCGCTAATCCAAATATCAGAGATAGCGACAACAAACTCCCTATAGATTACTCTAATAAAACTAGTGAAATCTATAAATATTTAATTAACATTTAATTTTGTCATGCTAATTAAATCAGTAATTAGCATGACAATAGCATTCTAAACTAAATTGATTCAATTTACTAAAACCCTAATTAATTTGTAATAATTCAATGAAGAAAAAAGGTTAAACCTGAACTTTAGTAATAATGATATACGAGATTAAATTGAAAATAATCTTTAGCTCTTTTTAGAAATATAAAATTTTACAAACAGCAATTTTTAATATATTATTAATTATTCAGTGCCAATATTTACAAGATTAAAAAATCTTGTTAAGATATTAAGCGTATTATTCAAATTAATTATTTTAATTAATTAATTTGGATTTAATAAAAAGGGGAAAATTATGTCAACATCATCCGCATCTATATCTATATTTACAGTATTGCAAAAAATAGGAAAAGCTTTTATGCTTCCTATAGCACTTTTACCAGCAGCTGGAATTTTATTGGGAATCGGAGGAGCATTTACTAACGACACAATGATTCAGGCTTATGGATTAGAAGCAGCACTTGGGAAAGGAACTCTAGCAAACTCAATACTTTATCTTATGAAATATACAGGAGAAGTAATTTTTGCTAACTTACCTTTAATGTTTGCAGCAGCAATTCCAATCGGACTTGCCAAAGTAGAAAAAGGAACAGCTGCTTTAGCAGGGGTAGTAGGCTTTTTAGTTATGCATCAAACTATAAATGGAATCTTGTACATACAAGGAATAACACCAGAAAGCGTAAGCTTAAAAGCACTATTAGAATTAGGAATGCCTGAAGCAGCTGCAACTGCAAAAAGTCAGGAATATACAAATGTGCTTGGAATATTTTCTCTTCAAATGAGCGTAATGGGGGGGATGATAGCGGGATTTTTTGCTGTCTTTCTTCATAACAGATTTTATAATATTCAATTACCCACATTCTTAGCATTTTTTGGAGGCACAAGATTTGTACCAATCGTAACCACAATAACAATGTTTGTAGTAGGAATATTTTTAACATTTACTTGGCCTTTTGTCCAAACTGCAATGACTTCATTTGGAAACATTGTAGAACAATCTGGACTTTTTGGAACATTTGCATATGGGGCAATAAAAAGATCTTTAATTCCGTTTGGACTTCACCATATATTTTATTTACCATTTTGGCAAACAGCTGTTGGTGGAACATTGGAAATAAATGGAGAACTAATATCAGGGGCACAAAACATATTCTTCAAACAACTTGCAGATCCAAATACTGTACACTTTGAAGTTGCAAAAGGAACAAGATTTTTTAGCGGAGAATTTGTTGTTATGATTTTTGGATTACCTGGGGCTGCGCTTGCTATGTATCACACATCAAAACCTGAAAATCAAAAAAATGTAGCTTCATTATTACTATCTGCTAGCTTTACGTCAATGTTAACAGGAATTACAGAGCCTCTTGAATTTGCATTCCTTTTTGCAGCACCAGCGCTTTATTACCTTATATATGTTCCTCTTTTTGGATTGGCATATCTTTTAACGCACCTTTTAAACGTGGGAGTTGGACTAACATTTTCTGGAGGATTTATAGATATGTTTCTATTTGGAATACTTCAGGGAAATAGCAAAACAAATTGGATAGCAATTCCTATTTTAGGAATCTTCTACTTTATTGGATTTTACTTTGTATTTAAATTTGCAATTATGAAATTCAATTTCAAAACAATAGGAAGAGAAGATGAAGAAATGGAAAAAGATAAAATAAGTTCAGAAAAAACAAATTTATCAGAAACTGCTACAAAGGTATTAGAAGGTCTTGGGGGAAAAGATAATATTACATACATTGACGCATGTGCATCAAGACTAAGAGTTAATTTAAAACAAATAGAATTCATCAAATCAGATGCCTATTTCAAAAATTTAGGTGCTAGTGGAATGTTAAAAAAAGGAAATAGTGTCCAAATTGTATTTGGAGGATTGTCCGATAACATAAAAATGGAAATCGACAAGCTTATGTGAAAGCTTTAACTTATAATATAAAAACAGCTAATCCAATAGAAAAAT
>NZ_CP179619.1:0-32910 GCF_030439285.2 [Borrelia] turdi
ATATTAATTATTAATTAGTATAGATGATTGTCTATATATAGATTAACCTCGTTATCTAAACATTTAACTTATATAGCTTACTAATTAACCCAAATTACTAAAACTTTTTTAAAAATTAGATATTAACCTAATTAACTACAATTTTTAACCATAAAAAATAAAATTTTAAGTTTGATTTTCTTGAGGGAAGATACATCATATATATATATGATATTCTACAAATTTTTTCCCAAATTCAAGTTTTCTAGGCATAGGGAAAAGCCCCTTTACGAAATAAATCCCGATGAATTCATTCTAATTAGTAAAAATCTACTGGATACTGCTAGCACCAATCACCAAATTGCTTAGAATTATTATGGCTTCTGGAATGCCATTATCTCATTTGAAAAGTAAAAATATCAAAACTCCCTACAACTCTAAATCCAATATACTTTCTTACATATTGGATAGCGGGTTACTAATCAAAACATATTCTTTAGTTGGCTCTAATGAAATTTCTAAATGTATCCACAATCTAGACAAAAAGAAATTACTATCTATTCGTACACACAAAATTAACTATATAACAAAAAAAATATTTGATTTTGAAATTACTACTAAACAACTAAAAATTGCTTATTCTTTGATTGTAAAATCTAAAGAAACACTAAAAGTTAACAAATATACCAAGAATCCAGAAAATATCTCATTAACTAAAAAGCCGTGTATTCTAAATTTAAATGAAAAACTCGACTACATTAAGTCATTCACAATCTTAAAGCCCCATAAAGGCAATCTAAATTATTACATGAATAGTATGCGCAAAAATACGTATACTATTGCAAAGTTAATTTCGAATTTTTTTCTGAAAATGAGTCTTGCATTAATGTATAATTTTAGATTATACATTAATGCAAATTTTAGAAAATTAGGCATTTACAAAAATACTAGTAAATTACAAGACAGAATTATATCTAAAATTTTTTTTCTTAATTAATTATAGTAAAAAATTACTAGTAATTACTGTTTGGAAAAACCAGTAATTAGCGACAAAACAAAAGGCCCTATAATAGCTATAGCAATAGGTACTAATATTATGGACACAATAGTTATTAATCTATTGCTTGAGTCAAGATTTTTAGACAACAATTGATTATTAATTTTTAGTTTTTCGTCAAGATTTTGTTTCAAATTTTTTTATACAGTATCAATTTTGGTATTAAGTTCACTTTTCAAAGTATCTATCTTGAAATCAAGATATTCAAACTTTATACCAAATTGTTTTTCTAAATTTTCCAAATCTCTATATGTAAGCTCATTGTGATAATATCTTTTTGACAAATCTTGCACTATTGGTTGCTCCATCCCTAGTCGCAAGAATTCTTTATATATTTGCTCTTCAGTAATATTTGTTGTCCGTCAATACCGATTTCATAATTTACTCGTCCTCTAAGTACATTTTAACACAAATCAAGGCCAAATTTTTATAAAAATTTTGAGTTTTTTTATTTTGCATAGCTCTACTCTTAAAAAAAGAAGCATGAATTTATGAATAACCGTTTAATAAAAATAAATTTTTATTTATAAATAAAAAACTTGACAATTACATGCCCAAAACGTATTTTTTCAAAAATTCTCCGACAATCTGGCAAAAAAGTCCAATCCCTACAAATACAACTATAAATAATCTATTTCTTATCTTAGTTTTTTCTTCAAAACTAATTAGTGAACTATCCATTTTGGATAAATATTTATCTACATTATCTATTTTGGCATCTAAATTTATTTATTTTCATATTAAGTTCATCTCTTGTAATAGATAAATCAGCATTTAAAATAGATATTTCAGATACTAAGTTATCTATTCTATAATCTAAGCTATTCATTTTAGTATCTAAGCAAAAAAATAATTATTTTAGATATAAGGATAGATTTAATTTCTCCTTTTTTATGCATTATGTCATATACATCGTGTTTTAAAAAAGCATAAATTATGTAAGTGAGTAATTTAACCTTTGAAAAGCCGAATAAATTTCGTTTTAGGTTTAGTATTTAGATTTTAAAGTATTTATACTTTCATAGTATATACAAATTTACATCCACCTAAATCCCATAGGGAGATAGGTAGAGTATTCTTTATTTTTTTTTGAAAAAATTATTTATTTCCTGATTATATTCATATAAACCAATGGTGCTTCGGGGGTTATACTTGGTTTACCATGTCTTACATCTTTAGATGGATACATTGCAATGTATTGTAAGTAATTTATTGTTCCCCATTGTCTTATCATGTGTAAATAATCAGAAATTGTCAGAGATGATGAAAAATGATCAGTTCTAACTAGATTTAAAACAGCACCTTGAATTCTATAGTCCAATAAAGGAGCAAGACTTAAAAAAAGTACCGCAGACACAGCTTCTGAGAAATAGGAAGTTAGCTGTGAAGCGTCTTCGGGTTCGTGTTGCAATGCATCAAGAATTATATTTACAAGCTTAGTGATTTTGCCTCTATCATGCAATGTAGTTCTAAATTCTTTACTGTTGCTGTCTAAATCCCCACTTAGATCTTTTAGTTTTATACTACTAGTCTCTGCTCTATAAATATTTTTTATTGTAGAACCAAAAAATCTATAATATCGTTTATTAAGATTTCTACGATCATGATGTTTGGCTCTGTGAACCAAGAATCCTTGAGGAACAAGATCGTCCGCTCTTACGACTATTTCCAGTCGTCCCAAGTGTGGACCACCAACGTGAGGAGTTGCTACTCCTATTGTAAAAAATGTGCTTTCAGTAGGCGAGTCTGCATAATAAATATGAGCAGGTGGCATTGGGGGCATACCATTTTTTTCTCTTAGGCTTTCTATTTTTTCGTAATTTAATAAATTAGTACTTTTTAACAAACCAGATCTGTAAAGAGCTTCCTGAGAGGCTTTAATACTGTTTAAGAATAATGACCCAGAATGGAAGTCAACAGCAATTCTAACAGCTGGATGTAGATGTGGACCATTATCTTCTTCTGAATAGCTTAAAACCTTATCTTTTTTACTGTGGCCGTCTTGACTACAAGCCGAAATAAAAATTAAAAGTATTAAAAATGCCACTTTGAGATAAATATTTTTTATTTTCATTTTATTCTCCTTATATGATAACTAATGTCATGATATAAATTAATTATATTATTTTATTTTATAAAATAATATAATTAATTTATATAAAAAAAAATATTTAATTAATGTCTTTTTAGCTATTTTTTATATTATTTGCATAATAACGGTTAAACTTTAACTAAAAAATTCAAACTATTTTATATAGCTAATTATAATTGGCAATTAGATAATATTTTACTCGTTAATAATAAAATTGGTTTAATATCAATAGCACTTAAATTGACATAAGTATGTCTTCTATATTTTACAGATCTTTCAGAATTGTCGGATATCTTTTCTGAATTTTTAGTTTGCTAAAATCCATTTCTTTGAAAGCCAATATTTCATATTTGCTTCTCAAGTTCTTCTTACATTCTTTTTGTATACTTTTCTTTATATGCATTAACTGTTTCTATTAAATTTCTTAAATCATTAAATAGTGTGTTTTTTATTTTTTTATTTAAATCTTCTTCTTACTTAGAACCTGCTTATATATTTGGCTTTAATTTTTCTGAACGAATATTTAATAATAGTGTTATTAAAATAAGAATATTTAAAGAATTGAGTATTTTAGCTAAAAATGCCAAGTAATTTCTTTGTCTAATACTTTAAATTCTTTGTCATACATACTCCATACTCTTCCATTTTATTGAAAGTATCCCATAATGTTTTTGACATTGATTTATAAATACATATATTAGCAATGAATCAATATATGTATTACACACTTAAAATATTTAAATATTAATTATTAAATACCCATTTGTGAGAATTTTTTTTGAATTTCTTCTAATAACCTTTGAGCTTCTTTTTTAACTGAGTAATTGTATTGAAAATAGTGAGCTGCATTTTCTAAGTTATTCATAGAATATTCTGCATTGTACTTTGCATCCTTAGCAAAATTATCAGCCTGATTTATATCTCTCCAATTAACAGATCCACTAATTTGACCTTGCTTTCGACACCCATTATCATATCTTTTTTCAATTGCTTGAATTAATTTTTCTATAGATTCTCTTAAAAGAGAGTTAGCATTACCCCAATGACTATCTGCAATTTGAAAATTGTTTTGGATTTCATCCAACTTTAAATAAAAATCCTTAATTTTTTTCTCTATATATGAAAAATATATAGACATAACTTTATATTTTTCTATATTTTTTTTAAATTTAATATCTTTTCTAAGTAAATCCCTTTGGGTATGAAGCTTATTTTGCATGTCCCAAAATAAACTAAAAAGGCTCCCATATTCTTTTTGAAACTTAACAATTCCTTCTCCTATATTAGAATTACTAATTCTATCTTGCATATCTTTAATTTTCTTAAAGGCTTCCTTCTCATACGTTGTTTTCAGAAAACTTTCCAAATCTTTTAATTTACTAGGTAAAGTTTTTTTACTAAATCCTTCTTGAACTCTAATAGGCAAAATCCCCACACCAATAGCAGAGCTACTTGAAGAATCTTCTAAATTTTTATCTGGCTTTGGGGTTATTGCACTAACATTAATATTATCCATTGATTCTACTTCTACTCTTACTTCAGGAGCTATAGCTTCCCCATTTGAGATTATAGATTTGTCAACTTGATATGGATGATTGATTAAATTCACATTTAATAAACTTCCCAAATTAACAGCACCTACATCAATATTAGATATGCTATTTCTAGACATATAGTTTTTATCCAAGTCTCTCCCTTCTTGATTTCTAGTCTCCTCTTCACTTTTCTTTAATAACTCAGAAATTTCTGTGCTTTTATTTTTAACAGTTCTCCAATCACAACTAATCATTAAAATTAAAAAAACACTCGAAACATAGAAAATTTTATTGATCATGCATCCCTCTCCTCTAGTCTTAGATATATAGTATTATAATGCAAGTATATTAAAATTTCTTTTACTTTCAATATGTCTCACTTTAATTCTTTGATTTTAAATTAATTTTAAGCTTTGATGCTTGAACATAAGGAAATATTAAAATATTACGAATATTTGCCCATCTTTAAATTCATTTGCAAGTTTATGTTCTTTAGTCATTGATAAAAAAAAGGTTTCAAAAATTAATTAATAATCCCAAATAAAAGAAGATATAACTTCTGAAATAAAAGTAGAAGCAGCAGAGCCAGTGATAAATAATATTACTGCAATAATTTTCAAAGCCAGATAAAAGGATTTACTTAAAAAAGATATTTAATTTAAAAAAATACAGAAAAATATAAAGTTATATCTGGATATTTTTCATATATAGAGAAAAAAATTAAGGATTTTTATTTAAAGTTGGATGAAATCCAAAACAATTTTCAAATTGCAGATAGTCATTGGAGGAATGCTAACTCTCTTTTAAGAGAATCTATAGAAAAATTAATTCAAGCGATTGAAAAAAGATATGATAATGAGTGTCGAAAGCAAGGTCAAATTAGTGGACCTGTTAATTGGCGAGATATAAATCAGGCTGATAATTTTGCTAAGGATGCAAAGCACAATGCAGAATATTCTATGAATAACTTAGAAAATTCAACTCACTATTTTCAATACAATTACTCAGTTAAAAAAGAAGCTCAAAGGTTATTAGAAGAAATTCAAAAAATCTCACAAATGTGTATTTAATAAGTAATATTTTACATATTAAGTAAAATACATATATACTTAATTTACATGGTAATTATAAAAAAAAGAAAAAACCAATGTTACAGAACACCTTAAAAAATTTAAGACAAACATCTATTCTTATAAAGAAAGCTTCCAAAAGAATAAAACTAATGCCATAATATCTTATTTTATATTATTAGGCTTAATAAGCAGTGGAGATTAATTGCAATTCCAAATCAGATACTATTAAAAGTTTATAGTGAAAAAATAATAAAAAATTATTAAATCCATATAAAAAAGTAAGTGGAATCGTTTTTTAGAAATTTTAAAAAACTTAACCTTTTATTAAGTTTTGGCTTATAAACTTTACTAACAGCAATAGAAAAAAGAAAAGGTGAAAAAATAAAAAGAGATACCTGCCTTTTTATATATAATTTAAGTTAATAAACTTATGCCTAAGTTACATATAAAGTTTACTTAACAGCTTTATAAGCCCTCTCAAGTTTTATAGCAGCAATCAAAAAATCTGCTTCTTTTTTATAAGAATTATTAGACCTGTTGCTTGAATTTATTTTTATCTCATTAACAATATCTCCAATGGCACTCACAATATAACCAAGATCTATAATTTCATCCTCCTCTACAAACTCTTTAGCTGTCTTAACAAATTCTTTATAAGCTTCAATAAACTTATTGTCAATAAACTTAGAGAATATAACATTAAAACTCTCAATATAAGCCAATGCAGCACATTTACTAAGTTTTTTATAAGAATCAGCAACATATCCGGTATTATCCACGTTATTTACAGATTGATTTAATTTTGTAATAAAATCACTAATTAATGCATCTAACTGTATAGGTTGTATCTTTCTATAATCTTTTCAAGCTCCCCAACTTATTAACAATTTTATTATCTTTTTAAGCATAAAGATAGCTTGGACAAGCCTTATAATGTAATTATATGTACATAAAATGGAAAATCTCAACTTACTTAAAAAATATTAATTAATATATTTTGATTAATGATAAAAAGATAATATTAAGCAATTTAAATATTAAATAAGCAAGCTAAGAATATTAAAAATGACGTGATCCTTATATAAAGATAGTGAACAAAACATTTGATAGATTGAAATAGAAATAAAAGCTAATCTTAATAAAATAAAAATTAAATTACGTTAATAAATTGAACCTCTACTCCTGCATAACATAGCCATATTAATACAACTGCCATAATTCTAAATTATATACTTCATCTATGAAATATTAATTAAAATATTTTCATTTTTCAAAATCTTTATTATAAAGAAATCATCAATACTTATTCAAGCTTTTATTATTTTCCCATGATAATCTTCCCACCTCTTAACATTTTGCTATACAAAATATTACATATCCTAATGCTTTTAAAAAATATTTCTTTTAATTAAGATATTCCTCTATTGATAGCATCAAAGAATATATTTGGAGTAAAAATAAATTCGCTTATTGAAAAATTCACCTCTACTTAAATTTAATAAAAATTATAAACAGAGAATTCTTTATTATCCTTAGTCTAAAACAATGTCAAGCTAAAAACCCTCCGATTAAAGTATGGATAACACTTAAATTTCTTATTTAGTTTTTTAATAAAATTTCTATTAACAATAAACTTCTCATAAATTCTCTAATTTTGCTCAAATTTTAATTCAAAAAGCTTTCCAATTTTAATTACAATCTCTTCCAGAACAGAAAATAAAAATTTCAATACTAATAAATTATATTCTTTATCTTAAAAAAATGAAAAGAAACAATTAATATCTTCACAGATAAAAAGGAAAATAATTCTCGTTATTCTTGGAATCTAAATTTTTATTAAACTAAATAGAACTTAAATTTTTGCTTTTAACCAAAGCTAAAAATGCTATAAAATATTAATAACTAACCTTAACATACTAAAATTAACTCATAAACCTTAAATGAGGTGGGTATATTAAACCCACCTCATTTAACTAACTTCTACGATATCTATAGATAAAGATATATCAATATCTTTATCTATAGATATCCAAACTTTTTAAATATCTTTTATCAAGATAAACAAGCTTTCAATAAGAAATTTTTCAATTTGAATAATAACAATAAGCTTATTTACACACTGAGAGATAATAAAATTTTTAAAAACATTAGAAATGTTAGTTCAATGTAAATTTAAAAAACAAAACCGACAACTAATCTTATTTTTTATAAAAAGCAAATCATCTATAACTTTATTTACTAATTTTGCTATATCAGCACTAGACAGTTGGCTTAGAATTAATTTTTATTTCTTTTTAAGCATCGCAACTTAATTGGATTGTTAATTTTTGAATCTTTCAAAAGTATTATCTATGATATTATTAGTATTCTAGACTTCGAATAAGTTTGTTTTTGATAAATTAGTTTGGTGTTATTTGATAATGATATATAACACATATATTATAAATAATAAAATATTGACATACTATTTAAACTGGTAATAAAAATATGAAAATATTAATTTACAATATCCAATATCAATTAATAAAAAACATATAGGGAGCTTTCTTTATGAGGATTAAAAATATAACAAACATATTAGCAATTTTTTCATTTATTGTTTTAAATAGTTGGGGAGATGAAATAAATGAAAATTCTAAAAGCAATATTTTAATATTATCAGCCACAAAAACAGAAATAGCTGAAATAAATAAAATCATTCAAAATGAAAAATCTATTTCAATAGAAGAACATAAAAGAAAAAAAAAGATTACCTTTGGTAAAGTATTCAATCATAATATAATTACCATAGCTACTGGAGTTGGAAAAATAAACACAGCCCTTTGGACAAGTTACATTATATCAAAATATAAAATTAGCCATATAATTAATGCTGGGGTTGTTAGTGGAATTTATAGCAACAAAAATAAATTCATAAAAATAGGAGACGTTGTAATATCTACAGAAGCAATAAGCTATGATTTTAATTTACATAGATTTGGTTATGAAATTGGACATGTTCCAGAACACCCCAAAAAATTTAAAGCAAACACCACACTTATACAAAAAGCTTCTAAAATAAAAATAAGCAACGTGGTGTCTTATCTGGGGTTAATAATTACCGGTGACCAATTCATTGACCACCAAAATTTTCAAGAAATTCCAGAAGAATTTGAAAGCGCAATTGCAATAGATATGGAAAGCGCCGCAATGGCTCAAGTAGCATATAATTTTAAAATTCCTTTTATAATCATCCGGGGAATATCTGATATAGTTAATAATGAAAATAACTATGATGATTATAAAAAATTTTTAAAAAAAGCTTCTTCCAACTCAGCAAAAATAGTGGGAAAATTAATTAAATTAATATAATTATAAAAAGATCCTACCCGATATTATATAATTTGTGTTTTTTTATATTATAGCTTTATTTACGAATTTATTGGTAAATATCTTTTCCCAAAGATATTTACTTTATTTTTTTTATACTAAGATTTCAGTTTAAACTTTTTTCCACATTAAATACCTAGTATAATTAATTTTTTAACCCCCTATCACTTGCTAAAAATCCTTGATATTTATTATCAATATCAATTGCCCTCTTTTTTATTATCTTTACCTTTATTGTTATTTTTAATATCTAGACACTTAAATGCTATTAAAATATAATATTTATCATTAATATTTTTTTCTAATACTACATTTTAAATAAGTTTATTATTTTTAATGTTCCTACGTAGACATAATTTTGCAAAACCTGTTTTAGATGACTTTATATATAAAATAGATAATGTTTTTTAAAACTTTTTTAGTATATATTGTGAGTATAAAGAGAGTTGAAGACAATAAAATAGGAATTAAATGGCCTAATAAATTAATAAAAATTTTAAAATGGATTTAGCAAGTTTAAAAAATAAAAGAATAAATCATTTTTTTCTTTTTTACAATCTCCTTTCATTCTAGATCTTAAACTTATCCTTATGACCGTATATTGTTTTATATTAATTTTCTCAATTTTTGAATAAAATTTCAAACCAGAATTCCCAAAGCTTACAACTAGCTAGACTTTCTTCTTTTATTGACTCTTTTGTATCTAAAATTTGTTTAACTTATTTTTTTACACCTTATTTTACTTGTCTTTATCAACCTTATTTTGAACTTTATAAATTTTTTATCTTTATAGTCTATTTGATTCTTGTAATAAATCGCCGGTAAAAAATAACACAAATAATAAACATTTTGTATTAATGTCTATTACTTCTTAGATTAGAAAAATATAAAATCTCTATATTGCAAATAATAAGCTCATTATAATGAATTATAAAACATATAAAGATTTAAATTTCAAAATACCTACCACTTATACTGCCATAAAAGGATCCTATCTTTATTAGGCGACCCCACCTCAAAATTATCACTTATACTTGCTAAGCCATTATAAAACACATATTTTACATACAACTAGAAGCTTTCTAAGCTTACTAAATTATATTTAGTAAAACACTAAATATAATTTAGATCTATTTTATTGCTTTCTTTTAATCTAAAAAATAGCACATAAGAATTAATTCTACAGATATTAATAATTATGTTAATATAAAGGCCGTATGGATTTAACACTCAAATTATCCAAAGATTATCAAAAAGCATTAAATGAGAGCAAAATTTTTAAAAAACAATAAAAACCATAACCATTAACAAAAACATAAAATATTGGTATAATTTAATTGTTAAAAATTAACTAACAAAAAGGGTATACAATGCAACACAATAGACCGACTATTATGACAATGGCAAGCTTAAAAGGTGGAGTTGGTAAAAGTACATTAGCAATACTATTTGCCTACATACTTAAAAATTTGGATAAAAAAGTATTATTAATTGATATAGATCCACAAAATTCTTTAACCTCCTATTTTGAAAAACATCTTAATGACATCAAAAAATACAATATATATAGAATACTAAAGGAAGAAACATATTTCGAACAGTGTATTAATAAAATTAATGATCATATTTCTTTTATACCATCTCATCCTGTTTTGGACGATTTTAATTGGGAATATATTGAAAATAAAGAAGATTGCTTAAAAAATCATCTAAGTCAAAATATACTAAATTATAACTTTGATTACATTTTGATTGACACGCCGCCTAGTAAAGATTTTCTTTTTAGAAACGCTTTGAGTGCCACAGATTATGTAATAATTCCAGTTCAAGTTGAAAAATGGGCAATAGAAAGCTTAAATATTTTAATGGAAATTATTAGTAAATTTCAAAATATTAAAAATAAAAATTATTATATCTCTATAGTAGAAAATCTGTTCATAAAAAATAGAAACACATTAAAAGAAATAGAAAGTGCATTATATAAAAAATATGAAAACTATATTAGAGGTAAAATCCATAATTATAATGGTATAAAAATCTTTATACATGAGGTTTTAGAACCTTCTAAAAATGAAATATACTATAAAGAGGCCGAAAATGCTTTAAAAAATATTCTTATTCTGTAGCATCAAATTGTGCACTTAGTGCACTAATAAATCAACAAAAATTCAAAAAAAGGAACTATATGAGCATAAAAGGAAAAAAAGAACATAAAAAAGAAGTGATAATAAGCGACAGAGGAGTTTCATTTTCTCTAGAAAGAAATGATATAGATAAAGACTTGGCAAACTACAATGATTTAAAAAATCAATTAAAATTTAATTTAAAAAATGAGGTTAATAACATAATTAAAAGAATGGAAATTTTATATGAAATTAAAACAAGAGAACTTTATAGATACGATGGATTTACTAGTTTTGATCAGTTTACACGGCATTTTGTAATTGCCAAAACCCAAGCTTATAGATATTTAAAAGTTTATCAAAAAGTTCTTGATGGCGTTGTTACTATTGACAGGATTAAAGAAATTGGATTTACTAATGTATTTAAACAGATTAAAAAACACACCAAAGCACATGATTTAAATGACACAAATAATAAATTGGGAAATTCTAATAATAATTTTGAAATTCCTATTAGAATACTAATTAATGATATAGATTTGTATAAATTTTGCAAAGAAAGTAATAAAAGAATAAGCTTTATATTAGAAAGTCTTTATAAGGAAAATAGAATATATTTTTTAGAGCTTGCGTCAAAGTATGAATCTTATAGAAAAGAACAAAAATATAAAAAAAGAAAATAGCATTACAAAATTATTAAATATTGAATGCCATTTTATTAAAAAAAAATAATTATTTACATATAATTTTGTAGAAATTTAGATGAAGATGAATTGGGAATAAATAAATTTATTTTAATTTTGAATATACTTATATATATTTAATATAATGATGTGAATTATTGTAGATAATAAAAAAAGAAAACGAGACATAAATAAAAATGTAAAATTATAGTATTTTAATTTCCTTTTGCCATTCAAATAGGTTTATAAAGTTAATTTTAAAATTTAAATTTATGCATCTTTTTTTAGCTACACAACAAATAAGTAAACTATTATTACTAAATCAAAGATTATTGGAATAGATTCTTGTATATTACTAATATCTATTTTCTTTAATATAAAGTAAGATTATCATTCGATTTATATGATAATTGTCTAGTAAGCCCATATCCCTAAATATTGAACACGTCTCCCAAATATCTCCCTTTACATAATTTAACTATTAAATTTTCTATTACTATATTTTTATAATTAAAAACAAAACAAAGAAATGATTTATGTAAGAATTACTAATTAATAGCTTAGTAATTCTCAATTACTATTACAACTTTTATATTTCAAATTTTAATTACCTTTATTGAGTAATAATGAAGCAAATAATTTAAAAAAGCATTTGTTAGTTTATCAATAAAAGTCTCATTGCATTGCCATATAAAGCAAAATTCAATAAACAGCGTTTTAGTCCTAATTAAAAATCTACTATTTAAAAAGTATAACTTAAATCAAAGATTATATTTTAGTAAAAAATTTTCTATATCTATTTTATATTCTCTACCTTCATTAGAAATTAAAGTAATCTTCAATCGTTTTATTTTTTTTATTTTCTTAAAGAATCCTTTAGAAAGGGTAACACGTAAATTATTTTTTACTACAAAAGGAAATTTTAAATGAAAAAATTTTTTATCTATATTCGGATCCCCAATATTAAAATCCTTTATTAGCTGCCATTTTTCACTTGGCAAATCATTTTCATGCCTTGAAACTCGAGCATCTTCAAATCCTTCAAAAATTACATTTTTAAAACCTAAAATTTTATTGTCGTACACTTTAAAATCAAATTTATACCCAGGATTCATAGCCCTATAGGCATCTATCAGATAACCTGTTATATTCTCATTTTTTTCATAATTCATATTATAGGGCGCCATAAACTCTGATTTTATAAAAACCAACTCTTTCAAATTGTCATCCTTTAAAGGATAGGTAAAAGTCTCTTCAATAAAATCACTATTGCCTGACTTTTCAACAATTTTATTGTAAATAACTTTGTTTTCCTTTTGCTTATAAAACAAGAAAGCCAAAAAAATACAAATTAATAATGACCCATAAAATAATATTTTCCCCATTAAAAGTCTATCCCTATTTATGATAAAATCATATCAAATGCACGATAAAAATGCACACTATTTTCCCTACTTACCTTAAAAGAATATTTTTTTTTCTCATTATTTATCTCATCAAAACATTCAACGTATATATCAATTCCATTTATTTCTGCCAACTTTCTTATTTTATTTACTTTTTCACTCTCAGAAAATAAAGTCATATAAAAATCAAAATGATTAACCCCGTCAATAAAATAAGTATTAATTAGGGACTCTGCTATAGAAATCCCATTAATATATATCTTTTTAAGCACAAGCTCTATGTTATTTATAATTTGAATATCGTAACTCAAATCTATGTATCCTCTACTAGAATAGCTTAAAATAAAGGATCCAAATTTGGTTTTTGATTTAAGCAATAAAATATAATCAAATCTATTACTGCAATTTGTAATAAAAATTTCTTCAGATGCTTCACTAGGAAAAATCAATACATTGGAAATTAATAATAATAATAATAATGTTAATTTCATATCTTTTATTATTATACTCTTCTTAAGAAGAAATAAACAGATAAAAATTTAAATATTTAAATATATTCTTTCAACAAAGAAATTTACAAAGCAAATACCAATACAATTACATTAAAAACTATAAATTACTAAAGCCCCCAACAACCAATTAAAATACTTAATTAAACAATGAATTTTGATATACTTATTTTAAGTAAAATACTTTTAGCAATAAAAAAATACAATAAAAGCTTTATCTGCCCATTAAGATTTCAGCTTGAAGCAAAAAGTATACATATATTGAAAATTAAAAGCAAAATTAGCTGGTTTTTATTATAAAAATTATTTAAAGATAAAAAAATACTTAACGATATTATAAAAAGTATAAGAAATGTCAAAAAATAATGAGTTATTGTAAGGCAAATTTTATAAAAATAATTTATAAATAGAAATAAATTAAGCATATTATTTAATAATAATATATTGATTTTAATATTATATATAACGTATAATATTGATAAGTGGTGCTATTAACTATAAGCATCCTTAACTTTGGTCGATGTCTAATTTATAGGGCTTAAGATAAGTATTCTTAATTTAAGAGTATTTATGGTTAGGCCCTATGTGATTTTATGTTGACAATAATAAAATTATACAGAAATCGCTATCAAAAAGACTCCTAAAATAGGTTTTTGATATATAAAAATATAAAAGCTTTAAAAAATATTTAAATAAATCAATACTAGAACTAGAGATTTAATTGATAATATCAATCTAGATGAATATTTGTTAAAAACATAGACATCTTACAATTACTTTTGTCTCAAATTATTGGTTTTAATAAATAATTTAAATGGATTTAAAAGAATAATTAATTTGCAATACAATTTTGATTATAAAAACCTTTACCTAACGATCTTAAACTATTTTAAAAATAAAATTATTACAATGAGATTAATCCCAATATTAACTCTTTTTGAATACGAATTTTTAGCGGGATACAATCTGTAATATTGATTTATTGTAGGCGATGTTAATTAAATCAAATTTTATATATTAGAGTTAAAAGACCTATCAAAAAAATAATTAAAATGCCATATAATCTAAAGATATCCGAATTGATTTTGCTATTTTTATACTATTTTTGTCAACTTCAAAGAAGTTTTCTCAAAATTTTTTATTTCTAATTCTTTCTTTATCCTTTTTTAAAAAAGGATAAAGCATTTAGTACACCTTTTTAATTGCATCTTTCTCTTAAATTGGCCCGTCTTCTATTACATTTTCCATTCTTAAATATATGGTTTATCTCAAAAGTGAAAAAGTTTGAATTTTTTAAAATTATATTACTTCATAAATGTTTTACTTTATAAATTTTGATCGTAGTTTTTATGGGGGATTTGACAAATAGCTATTAGTTAATTCTTATAAATTAACCTTAATTAAAAGAAATTTATATTTTTAGATAGAAGTTTTAAAAGATAATGGCATTTTTGCTTTTTACTAAAAGTATTCTTAATTTAGTCGGTAGAAATTATTTTAGTATTTTTTCTATCCATTTATTTACAATTCCTCCATTTGGTAGTTCTTTACAATAAAATTTATATACTTCTTTTTCCAACCTGTTTAACATATCAATAAACACTTGAAAATATTTTTTATTGATTTTTTCTTTTTTGATTAACCTAGCAAGACTTCTTAAGTAACAAAACACACTACCTTTTTTAAACTTGAATTCTATATAATAGACCTTAGAAAAGGTATATGACTTTACAATACCATTAATTTTATACTTTGTAATAATGTTTTTTATAGGTTTTCTGTAACCATAAAAAATTCCTATAAATTTATCATTTTCTTTTGTAGAGAATAAATTGAGTCCTTCCAGCTTTTCTTGGTTAAATAATTCTCTAAAAAGAATTAAAAATTTGTTTTTTTTGTATCTATTTATTTCAAATTTATATAAATCCATTAACATTTTAGTGTGATATATTGTTCTTTCGTTAAGAATTTCTTTTTTAACAAAAATTTCTGACTTTCTACTTTTTATCATTATTTCTTTTTTTTTATTTTTAAGTTTTTCTAATACATTTTTCATTTCAAACTCTTAATTTAAATAGTTATCTTTATAATTATTTTGTGATTCTATTAAATCGATAATTTCATTATAATATTGATTATTAAATATTTTTTTGTATTCTAATTTTTTTTGTTTGTTTAAATATTTTTTAATTTCAGAATTCAAATTAATTTTTTTTATTTTACAATTTAATTGATCTAAAAGTATGTTATATATATTGTTTTTTATATTATCATCATGTTCTTGAATATTAAATTTTTTAATATTATTCTTTATTTTTTTTATAATTTCATTAAAGTCTTGATATTTATTGTTTTCTAATATAAAATGGGGTTTATTTTTATATTTCTGATATATGTTTTGTATATATATCTTTAATGTTTCTTTATCGTAACCCTCATTTATTAAATTTTTTTGCTCTTTCTTTAGTATTAAAATTAAATTTTTTCTTTTATTTTGTAAATTTTCTTTAAAAGAAAATCCATTTTCCTTTCTAAAGTGGTATCTTTCTCTACTTAAAGCTTTGAAAAGATTTATAGTTGTTTCTTTTTTTAAATCAAGATTAATAATAAAAGAGGAAATTTTGATGCTAAAATTACATTTTTTTGCATACTTTTCTAGTTTTAATTTATCAATTTGTTTTTTCTTTTGATTTTCTTTATCTTCTTCTTTATTATATTTATTATTAAAACACTCCTCGTTTTTTACACTGCCCTTTTTATTATAATTTATTTTAATGTATGAATTAACGCGCTTCTGAAATCTTTCTGTTTTTCTATTTTTGAAGTGTTGGTTTAGCAAGTTGTAACAGTCTTTTTTGGAGCTTCTAAGGGAGTAGTAGATTTCAGTGCCCATATTAACACCCAGGTGCCTATAATAATTAATAGTAATGTTAAGCTTTTCTAATTTATAGACGTAATTTCTAAGCGTTTTAATTGAAACTTCTTTTTGTCCATTACGTTTTAAGTTGCTATTAAAACAATAAAGAATATCAGATTGGTTGTATTTTTTTTTGTTTTTATTAATATATTCGAGTGTCGCTATTAAAGCAATAAGCTTGTGTTGATATTGACTTTTTATTTGTAGTGATTTATTAACTTTCATTTGGGCCTCCATAACTTCGGCTGTTTTTATGCTTTATTACATAGTAAAGCAATTTTTCAGATAAGTAAAGGTTATCACTAAAAAATGAAAAGTAAATATTTTTTTTATATTGAAAAACGTTATGAGAAGATCTTTTTATTATAATTGAATTTTTGATATTTAAACATCTTAAGTAAAATTCATTGATTGTTAGGGAATTGTATTAGAATTGCCGTTTTTAGTATTTTGGGAAGATTTTTTTGTAATGCATGATGAATTTAAGTTATTTCTTATTTTTTATATTATGTTTAAATAATTAGCCATTTAAGGGGTATTGTAGTATATTTATCTTTAATAAGATTGGTAATTTCATTTTTGGACCTTAAAATAAGGTGGAGATCAATTTTTCAATATTTAATTAAGTATAAATATTATTTACAATAAAGGATGTGAATGTTAATAGGATTTTTAAATATTGAATAATATCCTAATGCTTATCAAAAATATTTTGGCAAAATGTTTAGTTATATAAAATTTTTATGTTTAATAAAATGTTGGCTAATAAAAAAATATTATTAAAACAGTAAGAAAAGTCTTATCATTCTTATAGGTAAATATAAAAACCAATTTCCAGTGTTAAAGTAATTTGGCAATCTAGTTATTTGTAATGTTTGGTTTGATTTAAGCTTTGTGCATAATGATTTTTAGAAAGCTAAATAAAGGCAATCGGATTGCGGAGTTTCACTAAGTATCAAAATAAGAAAAATAAACAGAGTCATAGGAATTAATAATTAAAAGGGTTTAAAAAAAATAGAAAATAATTATATTAAACTGTCTAGAATTAATTTTGATATGAGATGTACTATTTTTAATAAGTAGTGAGAGCGGGAAAATCAACCATTCGCAATTTTTACTAAAAAGTGGAAATATTTTTAAGAAATTTTTTGATTAAAAATATTTCTATAAAGTTTAGCAGCTTTTAGCTCATAACTTTATAAGTAGTACCTTTTAATTTCTTTATATCTCCTTTATATGAATTATCTTATGCTTTTATACTTCTTTACAGAAGTATATAGTGGGAATTTATTAGGCAAATTTTTTTAATAAAGCTTATTTTGGCTGTTGAAGATGTCTTTTGAAAAGCAAGTTGATATATTAAGCTTTTTAAGCTCTTGGATTATTAATTCAGGAGTGGGTGTTATGCTTTTTGTAGCGTCTATTATTAGAAATACTTGAAATCTTAAGTTAATTGCATCAAGTATTGTTTCTTTTACGCAAAAATCTAATGCTAATCCCGCTATAAATAATGTATTTATAGAATTGTTTTTTAGGTAAGGATAGAGCCCTGTTTGTTTTGTTTTGATGTAATTATCATAGAATCCACTATAACTATCGCAATAGCGATTTGTGCCTTTAAAAAAAACTTTTTTTATTCTTTTTGTATTTAGGCTGTTAGGAAATTCTGATCCCCAGGTATTTTTTACACAGTGCTCGGGCCAAATACCGGTGTTTTTATTGCTTGAAAAGCTTATATGATTTTTGCAATGCCAATCTTTTGTAGCGATAATGTTTTTGAAATAATTTTGAAGTTGGTTGACCAAGGGAATTATTTCATTGCTATTAGCTACTGGCAAAGCGCCCGATTCTAAAAAATCATTTTGTATATCTATTAAAATAAGTGCGCTATTTTCTGATCTTTTTAAGATAAAATCCTCCTTGAAAAGATATTGAATCTCAGAATATAGTTCTGCTATATTAGTTAATATCTCTTGATATAACCTTTCAATAATTGTGGGGTTTTAAAATCAGTAATTAATTTTACCCTAAAATTATCTAAATTAAAGCATAAAACCCATTTTTATTTCTTTTTTGATTAATTCTTGATATTAAGATTTGCATTACAATTAGTCAGGATAAAAAATAAATATTCCAGTAAGTATGTTTTATTTAATAAATACTTGCTGGAAATTACTATTTATAAATCTTTGATATAGTATTTAAAGGAATAGTTATGCGATATTAATTATTTAATTAAGTATTAAATTAGTTGCTTATGGATTGCTAGTTTTTAGCATAAGTTGTATTAATATTTATTCTGTAAGTATTCTTTGTCGGGAAAATTTTCGACTAAGATATTAAAATGTGGTGTGTATAAAATTGGATGTTAGTCTTTAGGGATAATCATATTTTTTAATAAATATTTAATATTTTTAAATATTTAAATGATTTATTATTAAAACAATAGCAATTTAAATTTTTCCTATTTATTCTTTGACTTGATTAGTGGTATAATAACAAAAGGCGTGAAAGTGTTAATATTGTTAATTTTTTTATTAATTCCCAACGGGTTTATTTTTTCCAGTGAAGTATTTGAAGAGGTTATTCTTAGTAATGAAAGCAATAGATTTGGACTAGGGGTATCTCTTAATTCAAAAACCAAATTTGGGGCCTTTATTTTAAGGCATTATTATTCAGGGCAAATAGAATTAGATGCTACTACAAATTTTGAAGTCCAAATTATAAATAACTCGGAGCTTGTGCTTAAAAAGGTGCATATTAATGGGGTTTCTGTGGTGGCATCTCCAATTTATACCCATTTTGTTAATGGGGTTAATAATTTCAAATTTTGGATGAGTATGTTTAATGAAGATGATGAAAGGGTAAATAAGCTAAAAAAGTTGGTAAATGTAAATGGAATTGATGTATACGTTGAATGTTTTGATGAGATAAATAATGAGAAAAAAAAATATTCTTTCAAGGTCAGCAGGGAAAATGTTATGCGTTATTGTAATGCATTTGATACTATTTTCATCAATTTTGTTGATAGGATAGAGTATTAATGAGTAAAAATATATTGAGCAAAATGGTACTTTTCGGGCTATGGCTATTATTAATTTGTATTTTTTTGGTTTCCTTATTTTATCAACAAAAAGAAAATAATGTTATTTATAATAAAAATGTTGAAAAGTCACTCGATAATGTCTTTATTAATGAGACTTATACATCTCTTTTAAAAGATGACAATTTAAAAGAGTTGGTTTTTATAAAATCAGAGTTTATGATGCCCTATGTAGAAAATATAAAAAATAAGAATATGACGGGCTATCTGGTAGATGCCTATAGGGCTATGAATCCTGGGTATAAATTTGATTTTAAAGTGCATGACAATAAAATTTTAGGTTTTAAAAATGTAATTTTTGAAGGGTTTGAAGATGCTCGAGCTTCAAGGCATGAAAATGATTTGCCAAGTGAAAAATGGCAGCTAATAAAGGATTTTAATATTGGAGATCCAAATATAGATAAAAAATTTTTTCATTTAAAATTTCCTTTTGTAGTAAAAAATAATTTACGCGTTACCCTTTCTAAAGGATTCTTTAAGAAAATAAAAAAAATAAAACGATTGAAGATTACTTTAATTTCTAATGAAGATAGAGAATATAAAATAGATATAGAAAATTTTTTACTAAAATATAATCTTTAATTTAATCTAAATTTTTTTAATAGTAGATTTTTGATTAGGGCCGAAACGCTTTTTATTAAATTTTGTTTGTACAAACACTTTAAATGCCGGAATATAGGAAGATTGTTAATAAATGGAGAATATAAAATAAAAAAATAATAACAATAATTACAATTATATTATGGCTAAATTGTATGTAATATGGTAATTCTAAAAGATTGGAAACATTTAAATAGTATTTAAGAAGAATGCCTTTTGGAACTAGGGCAAGTGTAATTTGAGTTAGATGAATATAATTAAAAGAAAAAATTTTAAAAAATTATTTTATATTTGAATATTATAAAATAACTTTTGTTAAACATAATTAATGTAAGATGGATAATTTACAGGTACAAGTTGAAGTTTAAAATGTATAACAAAATAAATAATAGGACTTTTATTAACAAATTGGATATTTTTTCTAAATTATTCACACCATCGTTAATCTGATAAAGCTAATAGAGATTTACAATATAAAAGTTTCTAATCATTAGAAACTAAAACTTTTTTTAAAAAAAGTTTATGTACAGTATATCATAAGGCAAAGTTTCTTGGTTTTAAAATTCGAATATCGGGTGCTTTTACAAGTGAATTCATTTATTTTTATTAATTAATTCTCTAAATTTAGGCATTTTTTCTTTAATTTCTTTTTTTATTTCTATTTTATATTTTTCGTTTTTTTTAAATAAGACTAAACTAAGTGTTAAATATTTTAAAAAATCTTCTGGAATCATCATTATATTCCCTACTCTAATATAACATTCAAAAACCTCTAGTTTATATCTTAAATGGCTTTTTGTAATTTTATAATCAAATTTGTTTTTAAGAATTTCTTGCGCTTCAGAAACTTTATAAAATAAATATCCTTCTATTATTCTCATAAAATAAATATAGATTAATTCATTAATAAAAAAACTTCAAAATAGGACATATATATTTATATGGTGTATATTATAAGGTATAAATTTTATATTTTTAATGGCTTCTCCAGTTCTCTCCATTTTTGGAGAAGTTTTTTTGATTCGGCACTCTCACAGAGAGCACTCACAGAGCTTTTTAGGGGTGTTGAATCCTTTGAAAAAGGCTTTAAAGGGTTTATTAAAAAAAATTGTGAATTAATCAATTATGTCTTAATTTTACTGGGAATTACCAATACTTTATCACCATTTACAAGAGTAATTTTAAGACGTTTGTTTTTAAGAAAGAAGTTTTAAATTTAGTTCTATATAAATAGCAATATATTAAATATAATGAATAATATCATTAAATTTATAAATAAAATCTATAACATTACTATTCTAGAAAACCAGTTTCTAAAAAATAGAAATATAGTAAAGAAATTGAAAAATTTGCCTTGGGATTTGAGCTGTTAAAAGTAATCATTGGATACTGTTAGCTCAGAGCATCAAAATTATAATGGTATACTTTATCTAAAACAGTAATTAAAATTTCTATTTTTTAAACTCTCTGCTTATAAATAAAGTACTAATAATACAAAAATAGAAATAATTATTTTTCATCTATGTTATGGCCAAGACGATTGCAAGTTTCTGTTATAGTTTCAACAGCTTCGCTTAATAATTTCAATGGCTCACTAAATTGTTTTGATTTACTTTTGGCGCTATCTTGTAGTAACTCACCAGAAACACCATTTCCGTTGCGCTTAACATCACTAAGTGATTTATCTATATCTTTCATTAACTCATTTATACATTTCTTAACCAAATCTTTTCCGCTTGTTTTGGGATAATAATCCATGCATATTCCAGAATAACCATACTCATTCTTCTCTTTACTAGTAAACTCGTCTATTACTTTCTCTATTTTATCATAGATACTGTTATCATTATTAAAATCAATATCATCACTATTTATTTTTGGCACTACCCCTAATATCTTATCTAACAAGCGGATTTTATCTATTCCGGTTTTCATATTATCTTTAAGAGTCTTTGAAGCACTATATCCTGAATCTATTAATGACTTTACAGCTGCATCGATCTTTTCAGCTGATTCCCTAATTTCTCTTACAAGTGATGGGGCATTTCCCAATGCTATTTTGTTATTCTTCCTTTTACTTAAAACTTTATCTTTAGATTCCTTGGCAGAAATCTTAACCTTTTCAGCCATATCTTTAAGGTTGTCCTTGCTTAAGATCTTAACTTCTATCTTAGATTCAAGCATCCCTTTTACACCCACAACCTCAGAATTCGATTGATCTCCCTTTCTCATAGTGTCATTTAAATTTAAATACCATAATTTACAAGACATTATAAAAAAGATATTAAATATATATATATATTCATATTTAAACCTCTCTTTACATGAGAAATTTACATCATTTTATTAAGATTGCTACTTGTCCGGCATTTATTCTTTCTAAAATTATCTATTTTAGTCGTTAATGTAAATTAAAATAATCTACCAAACACTTTAAATCTTGTTTAAAAAATAATAGCTATGATTTTTAGGCTATAATGGCAATTCATTTTATAGAGCTCAGCAGATTACATGGTGGCTAAAATTAGGATTTTTTTAAAAAAGGTATCTTTTTTATTTGCTTTGTTATATTTGTTTAGCAGATATTTATTAAGAAACCAAAGGCATTTGCCTTGTACGAAAAATTGTAGTGTATTTGGATATTTCAACTACCACGGTTTATACTCAAGTATATCACCTAATATAAAAAAGAGACCAAAAAATTAATATTTTTCAATTCTATTGACAATATTGATAATATAATTTATATATTGCAAGCAAAGATAAAGCTTTAAATACAAATTTTATAAAAAAATAAAAAGGGATCTCGTTAAAATGAGTTTTAAAGAAAAAAAAGAAGAAAAATAGAAACCCATAAGGATATTGTTAAAAACGAAGCTGAAACAAAACAATTTTTTATTAATCCATTTTTAGATGCATTAGAATATTGCCACACCTATCCTTCATGTGTTAAAGCTGAAGTTGCAATTGGTAATGTTAAAAATGAAAAAAAAGCTGACTATATTCTTTATTCAAAAGACAAAAAGCCTACTATTTTATTAGAAGCTAAGAATTGTAAGGAAAATCTTGAAAATTATTTAAGTCAATTATCAGATTATTTTTATAGTCTTCGTTTCAATAAATATGAAATTGAATTTGGCATACTAACAAATGGCATAGAATATAGATTCTATGCGGATTTAGATAAAGATAATATTCTAGACAAAGAACCTTTTTCAATTGTTAATTTAGAGAAATTAACAATTGAAGATTTTGAATGTCTTAAAAGGTTTTTTAGAAATTCTTTAAATATTGAAGAAACTAGATCTTTTGCATTAGAAAAAAAATATACATACAGACTTTTGGTTTATTTAAAAAAAGAAATAAAAAACATAAGTGATGATTTTCTTGATTTTTTTAAAACTAAAATTGGTTTTAATAAAACATATTCAGATGAAGTATGCAAAAACATTATTAAAAATACTTTTAACGTCTTTAATGAAAAAGGCGATGCGCTAATAAACAATAAAAAAAATAATAAAGAATTTACTATAGATAGTAGTAATAGCAATAATATTAAAACTGAAAATTTAAAAAATTTTGAAAGACTACACTCTGATATAAAATCAATATATCAAAAATTAGAAAGGTTTATTTTTGATTTAAATTCCAGCGAAATTGAAAAAGTTGAAAACAAGCATTATACCTCATTTAAGGTATATGATAAGAATTTTGCAGATTTTGCTTTCAAAGTAAGTTAAATAAATATTACTGTTACTCTAAATCAGATAACCCTAAAAGAGGGTTCTACCAAAGATGTTAGTAATATTGGTAAGCTTGGTAATGGAAATGTTCAGACTTCTTGCAAAGAAAATTCTAACGCTGAAGAAATCAAAAGTCTTATTAAACAAAGCTATACTAATATAGTTTCAAAACATAGCAAAATACATTAAATAATCATTAATTTAATATATTAAATCTAGGCTCTCAATAGTTAAATTTTCATCCCCATCAAACATCTATTGCTATTTTTTTTATATTTCTTTTTTGGTTATTTGTTTATTTTAAATTACTAAAATCTGTATTAAATCTTAAACTAATTTTTGGTTTTTTTTGAGTTTACTAGAACAATCAAATTAATTTGATTGTTCTAGTTCAAAAAGCCGTTTATATATTCTTAACTTTATAACGAAAAAAAGCAAGTATTTACTTTGCTCCTTTTTAGGATTATATTCTTTACTTTTATGATATACAATATAATGTTCTTGTATATAAATCTTATTATTAAATATTTTTTTATAGTATTTTTATCATCTAGTAATCTCATTTTAAATATTCTTATTAATACAAAATTCTACTCTTCTTAATCATAACTTCTTTTTATCATATTAGGTGGTATATAAGTATACATCGTGGTAGTTGAAATATCTAAATACATTACAATTTTCTGTACAAGGCAAATGTCTTTGGTTTTTTAATAAATATCTGCTTTTTATATGATTTCTACTAGTACTACATTCTATATCAGTCTAGTTAACAGATTAAAATATTCTCATGCCAGTATTAAAAGCAAATTCAATTAAAAGTCTATTTCTATAAAAATTTATACCTTTTATTATAAATTAACCAAGTAACAGTCTTGTTTTTTCTCTAGCTAATACTTTTGATAACTCCCTTTTTCTTTTTTCTCCCCCTTCTATTACTTTTTCTGATATTCAAGTTTTAATTGAAATTTAAGCCTTTAAAGGTGAAAGCAAAAGTCGTTACTAAAATAATAAAATAATTTTCATTGTATCGTCTTTTATTAAAACTATGCTTAAAATAGCCAAATAAGTTGGTGAAAAAATTCTTCTTATTAAGATGATTAAAAAAATCAATAAAGAATTTATTAACAATTCTAAATTTTACTAAATGTTTAAACATATTTGTATAATATATTTTTTATCATCTATTTCTTTAATTCTAGAAAAAGCAGTTCTTTTTTTATTTCTTTATTTACAAGGCATTTCTAAAATTTATATATTCTTTAAAACCACTTATCTTAATGCTAAAATTATTTTGTTTCTTAGTTTTTGACATCTTTATCCACAAAAACTTTTTCGTATTTAAATACATTTTTATAACTATAAACATTTTTTCTTTAAATTTTTAAAAGGGTTTTGTAAAAAGCTAAAAGATATAGGGAGATAATAGTGATACTTATTGATATGGATTTACAAAGTGCTTTAACTTCATATTTTAGAAAATATATTTTTAATTTTTATAAAAATAATATCTATAATTTATTAAGCTTTTGTTTAGATAAAAATGCTTTAAGCTACAATTTTGATTGTATTTTACTTGACACCCCCCCCAGGTTTAGTTTTTTAAAAAAATGCATTTAATACTAGATATTGGCTTGAGTTTTTTAGAGTATCTGTTTTTTGTCTTATATTTCATTTACACCTTGCTCTATAATATACTCATTTTGAATGGAACATGGAAAAATACAATATGCCAACTAAAAATTTTATAATTCAATTTTTAATTCAATACTAAACATATTATAAAAAGGAGTATCTTTAAGATTTATCTTTTTATTAAATTCTAATATATTTGTCATTTTCAAAGAACATCCTTTAATAATCAAAAAATTATTGTCAAAATAGAATTGTAAAGAATTAGTATTTAAATTGGTTTTTAAGGAAATCGTTGTTTGCAATAATTCACGAATCCATGTTAGTTTAATCCCAGATCCCAAAAAATAATTATTATTTTTCGAATAACTCTCAAATACTATTGATAAATCATTAAAAACATCATTTTCAATATTAATATAATATCTAAGGCCAAGCAAAAATCTATTGTCATCATCATCAAATTTATAATTTTTAGACCAAAGCAGGTCTTGTCTTACTGTAGAGTAAAAAAATATTCCACTAAAAACTTCAAATAAAAAATCAAAAATAATATTGATATCAAAAGTTTTATTTTCAATATTAAATGGGAATTCAACCATTGCAAGCAAATCTATTTCATCAAAAGAAGCTTGAAAATAAAGCCAGGGGGATAAATATTTAGGAGACAAAAATTTATTTAAGCTTTCTTTGTCGAAGATAGAACCCAAAGAGATAGAATAATTGGAAATAAAATAATAAAATTCAAAAAACCACTCCGGTTCTATTGTGGTCCTTTTTAAAACAATATTTTCAATTAGTCCATTTCCCAAATAATAATTTTGCTTACCTGATTTAAAAATAAAATCATTAAAGCTTAAATTGAAGAATAATTTATTAAAACTAAAATATTGATCATTATTTTGTACAATAAAAGAAGGAGCAAAGCCAAATTCTAACACTTTATAGTTTAATAAAAATCCCAAATAAGCTTTATTTTCGAATTGCAAAGCCCCTGTGCCAAAAAAATTTTTTTTATCTTCATCGGGGAATAATAAAGAAAATTTTGTTTTTAATCCTAAATGTTCCTTAAAAACCAAAGAAGATTCAGAAAACAAAAAATTAGGAAAAGTCGAAAAAAGAATTAAAAAAAATTTTTTAAAAAATCCCACTATTAACTATCCCACATATACTCTCAATTCACATAACTTGAATATATGTCAAATATTCTATTAAATCCTTTTAAACTAAAAATAGAGTTGTTTAGACTCGTACTAATAATATCTTCTACATAAATTTTTGTACTAGAATCGTTAAAAGCTTTATCGTTAATTTCAAAATAAACAAAAGCATTGATTCCTTTAATATTTCCTTTTCTATAAATTACTTCTTTTAAAGTTTTAAATTCTTTGTCTTTGTGTAAAGTTTTAAAATCATTTTTATTAATTTTTAATAAATCTACAAATGGATAGATTGATTTATCTTTTGATTGAAATTCAAACCTATTGCCTTCGGCTTTTAATAAAACGAAATCTGTATTAAAATTTAAACCCAAAATATCTTTAAGTTCAGATGCACCCTTAACCTTATAGGATGCGCTTACCTTAATTGGAATTTTAGCTTGTCTTCCCAACATAAAATGCCCTTTATTTCTAATAGATAAAAAGGCAAAATCTGTTTTTGATCCCGACATATATATTAAACGGACATCTCTATTATCAATATTAATAATTCTTAGACCTACACTTTCTTCTAAATTATTTTTTACATTAATTTTAAAATTCATCTTGAAAGCATAAATTCCGCTTTTTAATTGGGGATAATACAGGTTTTCAAATTCTTTTATTAAACTTTTTTCATCTCCAGCATTTAATAAATTTAAAACACAAAAATTAAAAACAATTACAAAAATTTTAAGCATCGTTTATCACCTCTACTACCGACTTCTTACTTGCTTTGCTAAATGGTAAAATAGAAGAAAAAATAGCAAGGACTAACATGAAGATTGAAACATATATTATATCACTAGCATAATAAAATATGTTGATATAATATGTTTCTGAATAACCCGGAGGAGTAAAACTAATTTTTTGAAACTGTATAAAAAGTTTAGCAAAATAAGCCAATACTACCCCTATCCCGATATTTATGACAGAAATAATGACAATTTCTAAAAATAGAGAGTAAAAAAGTTCCAATTTGGTTAAACCAATTGCTCTTAATGTGCCAAGTTCTCTAGTGCGCTCAATGCTTAATGCTGTCATTATTTGGAAAAATGCAATAAATATAAGAAGAGATACTAAAACCAATATGAACATAAATGTTGTTCTAGTCATTCCTAAAACAGATTTAAAGTAAGGATTAATCTCAAACCAGTCATTATAATCAAATGCAATCCCTTTATTTTTTTTAAGATTATCTAATTTTTTTTTAAAAGTTTCTAAAGTAGAATTTTTCTTTAAAAACACTTGGATTACGTGTGCTCCACCCTCAAATGCAAACAAGTCTTTTAAAGTCTTAATAGTAGTAATTGCAAAAATATTATCTGCTGTTGAAAATGGGAATTTTACAATTCCAGCAACTTTAATATTTTGAAAATTCAAACCTTTGCCAAGCAAATTTGTCATTAGTGTAAGATCAGAATTGTTTTCCATTATTTTTTCTATACCAAGCGAAGCCGCTAAATTACTCCCAAGTAAAAACTCACCCCCATTAGAATCATTAAAAATAGGATCGCCTTCTAGTAAAGATAGACCGCTTGTAATTATGTCTGGGTCTTCATAGGCAAATGCAAAAACTGGGTTACTTGTCGAAGAATTTCCAAGAAGCCCATCAAAATTGACTATTAAATTGGTGGATTGTAATTCATCATAACCAACTATTTCATCTCGTATAAGATTGATATCCTTTTCTTCAAGTAACAACTCGTTCTTAAGACTACTAAATTTAGGATTAAAATAGTTTTCTTTAGCAATTTGAATATGACCAGTTGAACTGACAAAGTTCTTTTCCATCCCTTCTCTGCTAAAATTCATATATCCAACAAAAACCAATAAAAATACTACAGAACTTGCTAGAAGCAAAGACAATAAGATTGTACGCCTCAAATCTCTAAAAATATTGTAAAACGCCAATTTAAACACATTCACCCCCTACTAAAGACAGCACCCCATCTTCTATTCTATAAAGTTTATTAGCCAAATTTTTTAAATTGTAATCATGAGAAACAAAAATTCCAATTGCATTCTTATCTTTAAGATATTTTTGTATTGAAGTATAGACAAAAATGGCTGTTTCTTTGTCCAAATGACTAGTTATTTCATCTCCAATTATTAATTTGGGATCATAAACAAAAGCCCTTGCTATTCCTATTCTTTGCCTTTGTCCTCCAGACATATATTTAGGTTTTTTATTAACAAACTTTGAAAGTTTAAAGAATTCTATTAATTCTTCCGTTTTAGACTTTAATTGCTTGGCACTTTTTCTTGAAAATCTTAGGGGCAATGAAATGTTATCAAATCCTGTAAGACTTGGAATAAGCTCAAAATGTTGAAAGATTAACCCGATATTATATCTTCTAAATAAAGTTCTATCCTTTTCATTCATAGAACTCAAAAGAGTTGAGTTGAAACGTATCTCTCCTGTATCAAGTGAATCTATCCCAGAAAGCAAATTCATTAAAGTTGTCTTGCCACTCCCCGTAGGACCTGAAATCCAAACCATATCCCTCGATTTTAAACTAAGTGAGATATCCTTATTTGCATTAACAATTTCCTGCCCAATTTTGTATTTTTTATTAACCAATTTTAAATCTAGACTAATATTTCCCACAAAACCTCCTATTTTTTAAATTCAATTGTACATTTTAAAAAATTTTTCAAAATGATATCACTCAAAAATTATTGAACTTAATAAAAACCCCAATGATAACTTTTTATCCTGGTTAATACCAACTTTAAAGACAAAAGGTACTTCCTTAAACAACTTATAACCCATCCCAAAGCCCAAAATATAAAGAAGATTTCCTTTATCTAAAAGGAAATCTTCTTTCATACCATATCCAATATCTAAAGACAATACTAAAAATAAATCAGAAGCAAGATTTCTCAATGTTTCAAGGAAAAACAATCTATACTCTAATCCAAAATTAGAAACAACGTTAAAATAAAGACTATCTTGATCCATTTTAGGAATAGTCAAAGCATAAAAATTTAAAGCATTATAATCAAATCCGGTTTCAAAGATAGAAGACTTTTTAAAATCGCCTGCCATTCCAAAATCGGCTTTAAATCCCAATTCTCCAAAAGGAATAGAAATAAGATATTTTAAATTCCAATGTACTCTATAAAACTGCTCATTATTGTCTGGTAAATACTTATACAAAAAAGATGTTCTAATATCTGCTCTCTGAAATTCTGAATAATAAATTGGAAGTAAAATTGCAATCGTGTTTTCCAAGGTTAAAGCATTATGATATAACCTATCAACACTAACTTCAGCTTCTTTGATTAAATGATTTATCAACCCCGATCTAAATCTATTTTCAAGTCTTAAATAATCAAAATTATAACCAATCTCAAAATTACCAACATGTTCAATATTTTTAGAATTAAAAATAAATGGGATTCTGATCTCATAAAACACCTTAGAAAAAAATTTCCTAAAATCATAAGCAAGTCCATAACCAAATAAAAACATTTTAGAATAATCAGTTCCCAATCTAAAAAAAGGTGAAATTTTTGAATCATTCTCCTTAATGTTCAAAATAAAATCAAAATTATTTTCAAAATTATTTGGAACACTAAGATAATCAAGATGAAATTCAAAATCTACTCCACGTATTACAAAATCACTTAGTTCATCCTCTAGTTCATTTGCAAATATTCCAAAACAGGTAAATAGTAAAAACAAAAACTTTTTCATGAATACCTTAAATCTTTATTGAAATTAAATTCAAAATCATTTCTAGTAATAAAAAGAATTACCCTCTTTTAATTTTTCAATTGCCAATACAGCCATATTTCCATTGGGGAATATGGCCCTGGCTTTTTTTAAACATTCAATTGCTTCTAATCTTCTATTAGTACGAATTAAAAAAGAGCTTTTTACCAATTCTTTCAAATATTTTCGTCTAGAATTAAGATTACTGCTTTCTGCTTTATCAATATAGCTTTTTGCCAATAGAATTTTATAAAAATCTCTATTTGACGCTCTAACTGTATATAAAATAGATAAAGGAATAAAAACTTTAACGTTATTGACATCTGTTTTTAAAGACTCTTCTAAATGTCTCTTAGCATTAACAAAATAAGAATACAATCTGTTTCTATCATGGGGTATTAAATTTATAGCAAGCTCGCCCAATGCCCTAAAATAATCCGATGGAACATTTTCTTTTAAGGAAATTTTAAAAGCATAATTATAATTTTGAATTAGTTTTTTAATCAAATCATCGTATTTATGTGGATCATTAATTAAGTAAGAAACGTCACACAAAACCAAGGACATAAGCAAATTCAAGTAATTATATTGAACGCTTTCCCTTCTATATTTCAGTAAAATATTGTTTTCTATGCTTTTAAGTTCATTTTTAAAAATTTTATCGGGTGCAAAAAAATCAAACTCAAAATTACCAGAACAATATTTAGTATGAATACTTTCTATTTTATCTATGTATGCTTTTACATCTTTTTCAAAAGAAAATAAACTGATGTTTGCCAAAAAAATTAACAATAACTTTAACATATAAAAACTAACTTATAAATCTTAAATAAGTTATATTAACCTCTTATTTAACTAATTTTTTATAGGAAAATCCATAAACAAATTTCCACCTTTGTTTTGCTCTAGAACTATTTTGTGAAAAGTTCCGTTAGGAAATATTTCTTCGGCTCTAAGTATATATTTAAGGCTTTCTTTTTCATTTTTAAGTAGAAAATATGCTTGGCTTATCCATATATTTGCAAAATATTTTTCTACATCTGTTTGACCATGTTTAAATCCCAATTGAGCGAATAATAAAGTTTTATTTGGGTCTCCTCCCGCAATCCTTGGAGCATATAAATACCAACTTGCAATAGAGGTATTAGCAAATGAGTTTTTACTATTAATTTTTAAAGACTTTTCAAAATATTTTCTAGTTTCATTTGCAAGCTTACTTAAAGCTGAACCACCAGCATATCTCAAGAGCATTAAATTAACATCTCCTAAAATCCTATAAACATCACTTTGAATGCTTTTCTCTAAACTTTTAAAATCCATTGATGCAATTAGCTCTAAAAGAGATTTTTTAGTAGATTTTAAAACAGAATAACTTTTAGAAGAATTTTTTCTTCCTTCTTTATTCTGAAGAAGTCTGGCAATTTGGTAATCAATAAGATTAATAAAATATAGCTTGATACCAGAACTTATTTCACCCAATGTCTCTTTAAACTTATTAAGTCTATATATATAGGCATCTTCATCATTTTTTTTTAACAATTCTTCAATTTTGCCCGAATAATATCCTTCTAATATCCCATAAAATTCTCTATTTGAAACATTAAATGAATATATATAACCAACACTAATAGCTAATAATAAAAAACAATGACTAATTCCTTTCATAATTACTCCATTAAAAATTTAGCTCAATAAATTATACTTTTAAGGAAATAAAAAAAATAAATTTAATACTGCATATTTATTTCTAAAAATTGCTCTTAAATATTGGTCAAAATTAGTCAACACATCATCATAAACAGTAATTTTATAAAACATTCATTTCTTTGATTATTTGAGAAATATAATTTTATAAAATTTATATGTTTAATACAAAAACAAATATACTTAAACAAATACCTAGTTTATATTGGCCCACAAATAAACTCAAATTACAAAAGAATTACCTCTCTCTCGACATTCCACAAAAAAATCTAAGAGAAAATATTTATGATATAGATATTAAATAATTATTATATTGTTGTGCCTATAGATGCATATAGGCACAACAATATTGAAAAATAAAAATTTTAATTACTGTTATGTAAATTAAACAGTTTTGAGGCTAGATATATTTACTTAAATTTGCTTTGTAATTTAAAGTGCAATTATACTAAATAATAATAAATA
>NZ_CP179623.1:0-25891 GCF_030439285.2 [Borrelia] turdi
TCTTTAGAAAAAGTAAGCACAAAAATACATATGCTATTGCAAATTTAATTTCGAATTTTTTCTCTGAAAAGGAACCTTGTAAAAATTTGCATAATCTGAGATTTTACATTAATGAAAACCTAAAAAAACTAGGAATTGCCAAAAATACTAGCGATTTACAAAAGCGAATTTTTTCTAAAATATTTTTGATTGAGTGAAAATTTTTAGTGTAATTGTGAAAAATCAACTAAGTCAACTACCCAAACTCCGAATCAAATTAGAAACACTTATATACGCAATAAATCTAAAGAACAAACAATCTAGCCACTATTATCCGGAAACAATTTTTGAATAATATAACGAGCTAATTCAAAAATTGCTTCTAGACAAAGATACAATAACAGAAATTGAAATTAATACCATCAAACTAGAAAAAATGAACTTGATAACTAGATTTTACACCAGAAAGAAAGACAAGAATCTTTTGGTCTATTACAAACTCAATTACCCCGTACAAACATGTTACGCCAAAATCAGGGAATATTATGGGTAGTAATATGACTAGCTTGAACTAAATATGAGTAAAAATTCTAGTAAATTACAAAACAGAATTATATCTAAAATTTTTTTTCTTAATTAATTGTAGTAAAAAATTACTAGTAATTACTATTTGAAAAAACCAGTAATTAGCGACAAAACCAAAGGCCCTACAATAGCTATAGCAATAGGTACTAATATTATGGACACAATAGTTATTAATCTATTGCTTAAGTCAAGATTTTTAGACAACAACTGATTATTAATTTCTATTTTTTCCAGTAAAAATTGATTATTAATTTTTAATTTTTCGTCAAGATTTTGTTTCAAATTTTTTTCTACATTATCAATTTTAGCGTCTAAACTAGCTATATCTTTTTGTAAATTTTTTTCTACAGTATCAATCTTGGTATTTAAATTTTTTTCTACATTATCAATTTTAGCGTCTAAATTAGCTATATCTTTTTGTAAATTTTTTTCTACAGTATCAATTTTGGTATTTAAATTTTTTTCTACAGTAGCTATCTTAAAATCAAGACTTTCAAACTTTATGCCAAATTGTTTTTCTAAATTCTCTAAATCTCTATAGGTAAGTTCATTATGATAATACCTTTTTGATAAATCTTGTGCTATTAATTGCTCCATCCCTAGTCGCAAAAATTCTTTATATATTTGTTCTTCAGTAATGTTTGTTGTTGACACTAATTCCATAATAACTCACCTACTAAGTGTAGTATAACACAAATCAAAGGCAAATAACAGCACATTTTCAAAATCTCCTAAAGTCGCTTCGGACGCGACGACGGGGAGGGGGGAAATTAATCAGATTACCAATTTGATCTAGTCTTTCCGCCTCTTTCTGCTTAATTCTCAAAATCCACTTGGTTATAATACCTGGGGGATCCAAATCTTTAGAGTAAAACTTGAATACTTCTTTTTCTAAATCCAAAATTCGCTTATACAATTTTCTAGTAAATCTAATATTGCGCCCCCCAATCAAATAAGCTATGGTATGAACATAGAAAAACACACTACCCTTTTTGAACCTAAACTCAATGTAATAAGCTTTATTGAAAGTCTTGAATTTTTTTTTAGAAAATTTACAAACAGAAACATAGTCACTGTAAAATTTATCAAATTTGACCCTTTTGAATCCGTAAAACATCCCTAAAAACGCATCTCCATCTTTCACTGGGAACAAATTAATCCACCTTTTCTCTTTATTAAAAGAATTAATGAAATATACCGAAAGCTTATCTTTGCGAGCCTTGAAACCCTTCAAAATATTCATCAATCTTGTATGGTATATAGTTTTATCGCCAACAATCTCCTTTTTGAAAAAAGAATGATTCTCAAAAGATATCTGTTTTTTGGGAGTTACATCAACCTTTTCACTCGCTTAGAGCCTAAACTCATAAAGAACTCGTCAAAATCTTTTTCATTATAGTTTTCAAATAACGGGACAAAATTAGAACAATTCTCATTACATTCATAAATAACTCTTTTTATATCGTTTAAAACGCCATATTCAATCCCATTCAATTTCAAATCAGAAAGTGTACTATTTCTAACAAAAAAATACTTGTAACTCATTACACAAATTTCCTCTCCTTTTTTTGAAATACTACTTTGATTTAAAAATAACCTCTTACTTAATCATATGCTATGAGTAACATTTTAATATTTAAACTATTTTAAAATAAATTGTTATTTTATTTTATTTTATTTTATTTTTTTATTAATATCCAGTTTTTTAAGCTCTTCATCAATCTTTTGAATCGCATCATCCATAACTTTATTTGCTAATTCATCACTATTAGTGCCATTAATATTAGAATATGTTATATTTAAATCCAATTTTTGAATACGCTGCCAAGCTTGATATCCAATATTGCCCTGTTTTTGAACTTTATAGCCATGTGTCTCTCCATTAAAGACGAAGACACTTTGAATGGCGCAATTGAATTTGCAAAACAAGCCGGACTTAACAAAATCAAACTCCTAAAAGGTGATTCCTACTTTTACGATCAAGTAAAGCTAAACAATTTAGAAATTGAAGGCGATGACGAAGTTTACATAAGAAGTGCGGGTTTTTCTAAACATATTTTTACATCAGAAAAATCATTTAAAATCTCCGGCGTTCGGATATGCCAACAACCAATGAGCGAGCTTTACATTAATGGAGGAGATCTAAATCAAGAAGAACTTTCTCCTTATCTGGAAGACAAGAGCTTTACTCGATCTATTGATTTAGTGCTCTGCTCATCATATTCGCTCCAAGAAAATGCTAGATCATCACTCTATGTTACAGATGCAAGCTTTGTGTACATCAAAAATGTCACATTCATTTGTTCTCTAAACAAAGCACTTCATTCCAAAAAAACAAAAAAAATTCTGCTTGAAGATATTATTTTCGATTCTCCAAATCAAAGCTTTGATATAGAAGATGTTTCCTTCCAACCTAACATTAATAGATGTAACTGCTCAAGGTAGTAAAACTGCATCAATATTACTTTTACCAATATCTTGGCCTTCACAACTGATACCCTAATAAGTTATAATAGCATTATATACAGCTGTAAATTCGTTATAAATAGTGTCTAGTTTTATAGAATAATGCTTAATCTTTTTAGCAAAAATTTTAAGCTAATCACAATATTTCTCTGATCCAATCTATTGATATTTCCTTCATCTTTTTTTCAGCTTGATTTTAAATACCTTTCTCCCGATTCAAATCATTTCCCCCCGCCCTCTGTCTAATATATGACAAGACACAATAGAAAAATAAAGACATTATTACAACTAAAATATATTCTCCGATTTTACTCATAAAACACCTATATCTTTTAAAAGTAAATTACATTTCATACTATATAGTAAATAAAACTTAAAATAAACAAACATTACTTATAGAATACCAATTTGGAAAAATCTTTTTTTAATTTCTGCTAACAGTTTTTTAGCCTCTTTTTCATTTGAGTAACTATATCGAAGATAGTTGGCTGCATTTTCCAGATCATTCGCTGAATGTTCTGCCTTATTCCTTGAATCCTTAGCAAAATTATCAGCTTGATTTTTATCCCATCTATTAGCGGGCCCACCAATTTGACCTTGCTTTCTACTTTCATTGTTATGCCTTTTTCCAATTGCCTGAATTAATTGTTCTATAGATTCTTTTAAAAGAGCATTTGCATTATTCCAACTATTATCTGCAATTTGAAAATTGCTTTGTGTTTCACTCAACTTATAATTTAAATTACTAATTTCTCTCTGTATAGATGAAAAGGATTTAAATATAACTGCATTTTTTTGTTTACTTTCTTCAAATTTAGTATCCTTTATAAATGAATTCCGTTGACTATGGAATTTTTGCTGCATATCTCCAAACAAATTATAAAGTTCGTAATATTCTTTCTTAAGCTTAATAATTTCTTTGCCTATATTGGAATCACTAATGAGACTTTGTGTAGCTTTAGCCGTCTTAAAAGCTTCCTTTTCATGTTGTGTTTCTAAAAAGCTTTCTAAGTTTTCTAACTTGCTAGGCAAAGTTTTTTTACTAAGCCCTTTTGGGTTTTCAATCGGTAGAAACTTCACACTACCGCCAATAGTAGCATTGTTTAAGGAATCTTCTACGTTTTGAGCTAGTTTTGGGTTTATTGCAGCAACATCAATGTTCTTCATTAAATCTACTTTTGCTTGAGGAACCATAGCTTTCTCATCTGAGATTATAGGTTCGCTGATCTGCTGTGAGTGATTAATTATTAAATCCATACTTGAACGTCCTAAACTAATAGCATTTACATCAGCAGTAGATATATTACCTTTGGATACAGAATTATCTCTACTATCTCTACATAATTCTCTTCTGTCTTGATTTTTAGTCTTGGTTTCACCTTTCTTTAATAACTCAGCAATTTCTATACTTCTATCTTTAATAATTCCCCAATCACAACTAATCATTAAAATTGAAACTACTGAAATATAGAAAACTTTATTGCTCATATAACTCTCCTTCAACTTCAAACATATAATACATTATATACAAATATAATATAAAATCTTGATTTTACTTTATCATATTGATTAAAATGTGTTAACTAATGTTTAAAGGGATATCCTTAAACAATTTGAATAGCAATATAGAAAAACTAAAAATATTGAAGATAAAGTGGTTCTTCTTTATAAATAGTAGAAAAACTTCTGAAAATTTGTAAAAAAAAGACAATGCTTGATAAAATGAAAACTGAAATTGATAAAGCAAGCTCTGATCTTGGCATAGCCATGCTAACACAGTTTGTTACAGCCTTAAGGCTGTAGCCTTTATCTATAAAATGCTAATTAAAATATTTTTATCTTTCAAAATTGCTATTATCAGATTTATTAATTGTACGTCTCAAGTCCCTAAAAATAAAAATATTAAAAACTCCAACTTAAACATATTGATCTCCTGCCAAATAAAGAATTCCATCTTCTATTCTATAAAGTTTATTAGCTAAATTTTTTTAATTGTAATCATAAGAAACAAAAATTCCAATCACATCCTTATCTCTAAGATATTTTTTATTAAAGTATAAGCAAAAATAGCTGTTTCGCTGTCCAAATTACTAGTTGTTTTATCTCCAATTATCACTACGGGATCATAAACAAAAATCCTTGCTATTCCCTCCTTTATCTTTGCCCTCCAGACATATATCTAGATTTTTGCCAAAAACCTTAAAAGATCGAAAAATTCTACCGATTTTGGGGCTATAAATTATTTAAGAAAATTTCTTTTGTTTTTAAAGTTGGCATTGATTAAAATAAAAAAAATATCATTTGGGGAGTGTTGAATCATTTGGGGTTTTGTTGAATTTAATAATATTTGAGTGATTTTAGTTTGATGTTTTTCATAAATTTGTTTTAAGTTATATATGGTTATAATGGCATATGGGGGGTGATGTAAAGGAGTTATTATGAGAGGAAATATTGATCTGGATAAAAACTGTTAATAATAGGTATAAAATTGGGCAATAGATTGTATATGTAAATAAGAATATTTCACTTTATTTAAGAGCAAGGGGGTATAGTTTGGATTTCAGGGATCTGCAGTAATGGTAGACTATTTTGATGAATTTGCTTTCTGGAGTAGGCTTGCTTGACACATGAGAAATATGTTTTAATTCAACAATTTTAAATTTAATAGATAAAAAAAGATAAAATTTTATTTAAGAGGTATGATATAGGGGTGATATTTCGGCATTTTGAACTTATATCAAGTCTTACAGGCTTTGATAATATTTTATTACCATTAAGATTTTTCGAAAAAAGTTCAAGCGGGTAAAGGCAAAAATGGCCAACCACACACTAAAATATAAAGAAAATTTCCTTTATACAACTAAAAATTCTTGTTTCATGCCATATCTAATATCTGCAGACAATATGTTTATTGTTAAAAAAATTAAGAATTATAAATTATATTACAAGGATAGTTGGTAAATTTTTTACTAAAATAGATTTCTATCAATCTATTTTAGTAATTAACAGCTTTGTTATTTAAAAATTTATTATTTCTATTAAATTCTTTATACTATTATCTAAATCTTTATTACAATATGATAATAATTTTTTAAAATTTTTGATTGTTTTGACATTTTAATATAATCAAATTATAGGAAGTAATTATATTTGTTTTGCTATATTAAATAATAAAGTTTTTCATAAAATCTTAGATCAAAGTGGTTTTGATTAATATAATTGATAATGGGATACTTTTATTTTCTAGCCAGTTCCAATCTTTTTATCTGTTTTGTTTTCAATAATCGCAAACAAACTGAAAGTAATATTAATATAGAAAGATCCTGAAACTGAAATGAAACTTCAAAAGCCGAACAAAAAACAATACCTTAAAATTACTGGTAACACAAAATAACTTTTTTGGGAAATTTAGATAGTCTTTGAAATATGGAGATTAAATTTTATAAAAATAGTTTTAAGCAAGAAAAAAACATTTTGAAAAAATGTAATTAGAAAACATTAAATCTTAATTTTTCTGATTATGGAAACTATGAATTTGATATGACTTTAAATGAAATCAAAACATTTTAACTAATTAACCAAAATCAAAAGAATTCTCCATTTATAATTTAACTGCAAAGACTTATAAATTTAGGTGAAAATGTATTTTCCACCTAAATAGCATATAAAGGAAATCATAAAGTGGGGAAGCAACAGTAAAGAGTTGCGATTACGGATCCTTCATTATTGGATGATACAGCTTATAGAATCTAAAAAGCTGTTATGGAGAGAATTCAGGAGCTATTTCTATGATTTTATTTAGAAATAATAATTCACTAAATATTAATCCAAATAATAAGAAACGGTTGTAACAACCCTTAATATTTTTTTTGGATAATGCTCTTGGGCACCCAAGCTTCTATCAATGGGAAGAAATTCAAAATATCCTTGATTTGCATTTTTAATTTTACCTAATTTTGAACTTGAATGTTTTGCAAATTCTAAAGCTGCCAATTTTGCATTTCTAATTGAATCTGCTAACATTTCGGGTTTTATATCATTAATATTGTCAAAGTAATATCTTGGCCCCCCACTATTACTAATCAATATGCCTTGATTATAAAGCTCAGCAATATTTTTTTCTGCAGCTTCCATTTTCTCGATATTCTTTGTATGAACATTTAAAGATGCATATGCTCTATATTTATAAATAGATTGTTTATAATTTTCTTCATTAAATTCCATAAATCCCATTTTTATATTATCTTCGCTAAATCCATGTTTTAAAAAAAAATTTTTAATCCTAGACAAGCTTAAATTATTTGCTTTATTAACATCATTAATAGTATTGCCAATCAAGCTATATCTTAACTCCCAACTAGAAGATGTTGATAAAATTTCTCTTTCACTAAGACCCTTAACTGTAATATAATTTTCATTTTTAATACCAATATTTTTTATTCCGTGAGAAATTATAATTGATGATATAAACAAAAGTGAAGCAAATAACAATAAATATATTTCTTTTCTCCTAAACATAGATTATCTCTCTCCTATTATGTTTAAATTGATGCATTTAAATTTATTCTAACATATTACTTGATATTAATAAATCCTAAGACATTTTGGTAGATCAAAATCTTATAGATTAAAATATAAAAATTTATTTTCTCAACTTTTAAATAAAGATTACAAAGAATTTTCCACCTATCTATAATTTATATTAAATTTAGGGAGATATGAATTCGAAAGTCAATTTATTATTTTTGAATACATATTTTTGATAATATCAGTAGAAATTTCCCTAGTAGATAACAAAACATTTTGCATTTATTTGCAAAACAAATAAATGCTTTAAAACAGTGTCCTAAAGCTTATAAGAAAAAACATTTTATCTATTTAATCAAATATTATTGGAAACCTTATTTTTAGTCTAGAAAAAAAATATAGTAATAGAAGATCATATATGATAGAGATATAAATTAAACTATGAATATTAAAAATTATTATAAAAAAATCAAAAATCTTTTATGCATAAAATATTAGAACTTGGTCAAAATCTACTTAAAATTTTTTAATGAAATTAGAATCAATTGTTTGCAAGAGCTAGCAATCTTCCAAGTTATTAGAACTTTAACTTGACCAAACTTGACTGGTATTGGTTTTTTGTTCTAGTATTAAGAATATTTAGCATTGAAAATGTATAAAGTTATTTAACGTCTTATCAATGCTTAAACTTCTCTTACTCTTCCCAAGAATTTGGAAATAGATAAAAAATTGTGTCGATTGTAATTCTTATTAATATAAGAGTTAGAGATCCATTTATAAGTCCTTTTACCATTACTTCAGAGTAAAATTTCAATAATCCGATTTTTTTAAGATATGTAGCTTGTCAAGCCCAACTAAGAATTCAGAAATTAGTCTTGATAGAGGATTAACTATCCATAAATATATTGTCTTTACTTAAAATAAAGACAATATATTTAATAACATAACAATACATTAATATATTGAAATAAAAAAATCAAATATGTTCCAATCAATATTGTTGCTATGTACTCAAAATTATAAAACATTATTTTTAAATGAATTGCCAATTAATCTGATTTGCTATGATTAAATATTAATACAAATTGACTCATGATAGTAAAGATCATTTTTAGTAAAAAAACAATGTTCTCAAATCTATTACTTCTTTCTTGTTATATTCTTATGTTATTAAATTTAAAGAGAATAGTATTGATAAAAATAATTCCTGATGTATTTATTAAATGTATTTCAAATGCTTTTATTTGTTTAGTACAACAATATTTGATATTACTGAAAGTACTACATTAAAGAAAAAAACCTAATTTTTCCAAAAAATTGATAGGGAATTCTTAAGCTTATGTACATAAAAATCACCATTCCTGTCCACAAACTCAAATCAAATTAAGTCATTAACCATGATAAATTATATCAGATTAATGCTTATATACAATATTGAATTGATGTTTTGATAATTTTAAACAAAAAAGAAAAAGAATGCTACACCTATAATCTAATTGTAAAAGCTTTAAAATCCAATCAAAGATAAATTTTTAACTATAATAATAATTTTAGATTTATGGTTGCATTTATATTTTTATCATAAAAGCTCCATAATTAAACACTAATTTAATTTAATTGATATTTACAGAACAATTGCCAAACTTCTCGAAAAAAAGAGAGCAAAAATATTGCTTACACAATACCACACAATGTGATATAAAAATGATTAATGAAGTGGATTTAATCCAAACTAAACTAAAAAAATTTAGAAAAGACAAAATTGGATAGGAAAGCATAGCGCATTACATAAAAAACACAGAGCTTGTAATCACATATAAAGAGATAGTTTGAGAATATTTTGTCAAATTTATTGAAGAAAGGCCAAAAAATAGATAAATGATTATTAGACTAACCAAAAAAATATTTTAAAGGACTCTTTATGCCTAATCAAAGATGATAAAAATATTACAAATGCGGGTTAAGAACAAACATATAACGAGCTTATAAAATTAGGAAGGGATAAAACAATAGCAAATGATTTATCTAAAAAACATTGCCAAAATGAACTTGCCTATAAAGATTTATAAAATTTAGAAAAACAATTTGTTATAAAGTTTTATAATCTTATTTCTAATATTTATAGGGGATGGTGTTAAAAGTGTACTTAAAAAGTGTACTTAATTTTAAGACGACTGCCAGTGTTAAAAAGAATTTACATGCCAAAATAGACAGTTTAGATACTAGGATTGATTATCTAGAAAAGAATCTGTCTGCTTTGACACAATATCTTTAAAAAAGAGATGTCTGGTTTGGCACAAGATACAAAAAAGAAATACAAATTACGAGATAATTTATTGCAGAACAACTAAAAGCGAAAAACAGAATAAAAATTCTATTCCCATCGGTAGTAATCCCATTATATCTACAATAACAACTATTGTTTATTTCTAATTACTGGGCTTTTCAAATATAAATTATAAAAAATCCTCGATACATAATTTATGATAATTTATAATTTTTAAAATGGTGCCCTTAAAAACAGGAATTCAATAATAATTATTTATCAAATAAATAGAAGTATTAATCAGTTAACGATAAATTGCTTATTTAAAGACACTAATGAAATATTTACTATTTAATATTCTAATTTTTGCAAATATTAATCTTTATGTTAACTTTTTAAATAATTTAACCCCAAAAGAATACCCTGGGTTTAAATTTATTAAAAATACTTTAAAAACAGATAAAGATCTAAACTTTGGGAAAAATGACTTTTTTAAAAAAATAATATTTTTATTAAAATTGAATACAATGAAGATCTGATTGCCAAATTATTTAATGATCTTGGCTAGGAAAAAACTAAAATATATTTAAACACCTCATATAAAATGCTAAGTCTCACTGAAGGAAAAAGGAAAAAAATTAACAAGATTTTATACGTATGATAGTATATTTTACTATTTATAAGCAACTAAGACCTAAAGCTAAAGAATTTTATGATAATAGCCTGTTATTATTTGGGTTCTATACTTTTCTTATAAAAGAAGAGAATATTTTTTCCTTAGTTCTTAAATATATAATTATGCTAAATGCCCTATTTTGATCCCTATAAACTAGCAATATTTTTAAAAATGGAATTTATAATTACAAGAATAACCTTTATTGTTACTCAACATATTGTAGTAGAAATGAGAAAAAGGAATAAGAATTAAAATCATCAATATATTATTTTGCTTGTTTTTGTTCATACTAAACAGATGCAATGCTAATGATAATAACACCTTTAAGGAAAATAATAAATCCAACAGGCCCAAGCAAGCAAAAAGTAGGGGACAATGTAATTCTAACTAAGAAAAAGCCAAGTCTCCTGAAAAAATTCTTAAAGACAAACTATCTGATAATCAAAAAACACAACTTGCCTGATTAAAAGAAGCCTTAAAGCAAGCCGGATAATTTGATAAATTTTTATAATATGATAAATTCAAAATAAAAACAGTACTTGACCACATAAAAACTGAACCTAGTAAGTGTACTTAACAAGACGCAAATAAACAAAGAAAACGTTTTTAAAGAAATGGTCAAGGATATGCCCTTCAAGGTGACATAGATAATTTTATAACTAGTACAAGTAGTACGTGCTATAATCCCCCCCAAGCGATATAGCAGTCTCCTTGTTGTGGGGGGGCTTTACTATGTAAATATATTACTATGGCTCAAATATATAATCAAATTGTTTTTCTTCTTTTAGCGAGCAAAAGAATTTTAATAGACTAATGCCATAAAAACAGGCTGCCTAAATAGCATAAACATTTCAAAATTATTTAAATCATCTAATCTATTGTTTTTCTTAAAATAGTCTTTTATAAGACCCTGTCCAATAGTCTACGCTCTTAAGCTTAGGATTCTAAATCCTCTATAGCTTTATTTACCAATTCATTTCTTTTTAAGCTTTTCTTCAATCTTTTTAAGTACATCATGTTAACTACCATTTCTAAATCAAAGATTATAGAAGCAGCAGTTAACCTAAAAGTTCTTGATGATGTTATCACTATTGACAAGATAAAGAAATCGGGTTTACCAATGTATTTAAACAGATTAAAAGGCAAATTACAACTTATAATTTAAATGATACAGATGATAAGCTGGGGAATTATAGTGATAATTTTGGGGTTACTATTAGGGTACTAATTAAAAATGTGGATTTATATAAATTTGGTAAAAAAGTAGTAAAAGAACCGGCTTTTTATTATAAAGTCTTTATAAATGCATTTTATATAATTAAAATCAATAATTTATTTTTTATTTTTTTATCTTTTGTAATTTTCATATTCAATTATCAAATCTGATAAGATTTCTTTTTTAGTGAAAAAAGTATTTTCAAAATAAAATATATTCTTTTGGCATCTTCTTTACAAAATTTATAAACTTCTTTATTTTTTATAAAAATCTTAATAAAGATGTTTTTACTATCTCTTTCACTCAAATTATCTTCTTTTATGCCTGATAAATTTTTTTTATATAACAAACATACGCCTTATAAAGTAAATCTTCTACATCCTTAAATGTGTTTCTATTTTTTATAAAATGATTTTCTATAATAGAAATAGAATAGCTTTTATTTCAAAAATATCTAATATTATCTAATATCAATTAATAGGTACTATAAAATACTTAAGCTTTCTACAGAAAATCTTTCTACTTGGAATGAAATTATGATATAATGCAACATTTAAAGAATTTTTTAAAATAAAGCCCAAATTAGGCAGGAGTATCAAGTAAAATATAATCAAAATTATAATTTGAAATATTTTTATTTAAATGATGCTCTAAAATAACATCTTTATAATTTAAAACTTCCAAATTAAAATTTTCTAAAACAGGATGAGATGGGATTATAGAAATATAATCATTAATTTTATTTATACATTGATCAAAATAAAGATCTTTTTTAAAGATACTGTAAACAGTATCTTTCTCAAGATTAAAATATTTTTACTAAAATGAGAGCCTAAAAAGTTATGTGGATCTAGGTCAATCAATACGTACCTTTTTATTCAAATCTTTTTAGCATACAAGAAAAAAATATTGACAATGTAGTTTTGACTATCCCCCCCCCCCTTAGAGCTTGAAATTGTTACAACATTTAATTTTTTGTATCCATTTATTCATTATTCCTTATTCTTTTATTTTTTTTATTTTAAAATTCATACAACATTCTTTCTATTTTTTGTATGTTTTAATGTAACCCGATAATATTCTGTGTCTTTTCTCTTTTATTAAGAATGTCCATAAAGACCGCACATAAAACTTCATAGATCCTTCTTTAAATCTATCCCCTACATAATATGATTTATTGGCTGCATATCTTTTATTGTTGCTGCCTATAATAAAAAAAGTTTTTCAAGGTTATCCCAACCGTATTTTATGCCCAAAAATTTATCAACTTCTCTTAGTGGAAATAAATTGAAAAAATTCCATCTCCCCCAATCATTAAATTTTTGAAAAGTTATTCTAAATCTCTTTTTAGTGATCCCCAGAGTTAATGAACTTCTTAAAGATTACAGCGTGATATATTTTTTTATTATCTTTTTCCTCTCTTCTATTAAAAAGAATTCTTTTTTTTATATTATTTTTACGATTTTTAAATTTTTCTAAAAAATTGTTCAAGCGTTCTTCCTTTTGTAAATAGCTAGATAATCAATTAATGTTTTGTTTTGATTTAGCTTTCACTTAAGAAGTATAAAGTGTTTTTAAACTCTCCTACAAGTTTAAAAAAGTATGTTTAGTACAGAAAATCTTGTCTCATAAAATGACTTTTGTTTTTATATTTTTTAAAATTTTTTGAGTAAAATTCTTTGCTGTCTTCCGTTTGATAATCGTATTTTAAATAATTTTTAAAATTTTTGTAGTTTAGAAATGCGTTTTAAGAGTTTTTCTGGTTGTTTGGCATTTGCGGTTATAATTCTTATTTTTTTGTTAATTTTCTATAAAAATTTTAAGGCGTGAAATATTATTTTTATAATCTTTGATTTTAAATAGTAGTTAACAAGGGGGTTGAATATTATTAAATTTTATGAATATAATATAAAACATAAACACTTAAGGAGATAATAAAATGAATTTAAATTTATCTAACCATAAATACCAACCTAAAGTCAAAAAATTACTTCCGAAAAACGAACGTCTAAAAAAAATAGTTAGTATAATAAATTATTTAAATAATAAGTTTGAAGACGTGTACGGAATAAGTATTCACAAAGTTTATTTTATGAATGAAAAAACAAAAGAACTTAACATTTTTCATCAGACAGATATATTAAATATACTAAATTCATTCTTAAGAAAATTAGAGTATAAAGATACTACACTTCGAACTCTAAGAGAAGATCTAAGGCTTTTAATTCGCAACCATATTATAGAAAGGAAAATATTAGCTTTCCAAAATAATATAAATCAATTTAAGGGTAAGCTTTGTATATATAAGGTAAAGAGTAATGCACATGGCTTAATCGATTCTTATTTTTCTAGTGTCAAAATAGAGTTAATTACCAAGATAAAAATAGAAAAAGACTCTTTAAAACCTAAAAATGTCACTAAAAATGTCACTAAAAATGTCACTATATATAAAAAAATATATAAATATAAAAATATAAATAAGAATTCTAAGAAATCTTATTTCAAAAAAACTAAAGAACTGGAAAAAAATCTGGATAAAGAAAAAATAAAAAAAATAAAGGATATCCTAAAATATACTAAAAACCCACAAAAATCATTTGAAAATACTATTCTAAACAATAAAGACTTCAGAAATCACCTAAAAAACGATTATGAAATAAAAGACATAGACAACTTTTTTATTAAAAAACTATTAAAATACAAAAACAAAATCCACTTTATGCAAATCAAAGCAACATATGAAACAGACTTCTACAAGCTTGTAGGAGAATTTAAGGATACTCATACCTCTAAATGGAAACTAAATCAAAACAACTCTACAATTGATTATTTAGTAAATTACGTAAGGAAAAAAATTTGAACAATATAACAGAAAAATTAAAAGAAAGAAAAAAATATGTAGAAAATATAGAAAGCAATAAAAACAATAAACAAAAAAACACTTTCAACAGAGTAGAAGAAATAAATGATAGAAAAATTTACTATACAAAAATATTTGAACACCTAATTGATTTTAGAGTTGTTAATAAAGGATTAAGATTAACTTTTCAAAAACACAATGATATTGGAAAATTTAGTTTTTTCAATCTTTTCTCATTAAACGAAAATGATAAATTTTTGGGAATAAAATATGGTTGGGATAATCTTGAAAAACCGTTTTTCTTAAAAAAAGAAAATAATAAGATTTATGCAATAAAAAAATTTTATTATATAGAATTTAAATTTAAAAAAGGCTCTATTAAGTGCTATGTTCAATCTTTAAGAACATTGCTAAGGAAAAAAGAAAAAGAAAATACTGAATATTATAGATTTAATCTAGAACATTTAAAAAAAATGGAAAAAATAGTATACGATTTTTACAACAAAAAACTATCAGAAAACAGGATTATAGATAGATGGATACAAAAAAACCAAATATTATAACAATGGTAAGTCTTAAGGGAGGTGTTGGTAAAAGTACGTTATCAATACTTTTTTCTTATATACTTAAAGATTTAAATAAAAAAACATTATTAATTGACCTTGACTCACAAAATTCTCTAAGTTCATATTTTAAAAAATATATTAATAATATTGAAAAAAATAATATTTATAACCTTTTAAAAGGAGAAATTTATTTTTCTAGATGTATAAATAAAATTAACGACAATATCTACTTCATTCCAGCACATCCTGTTTTGGATAAATTAAATTTTGAAAATATAAACTATAAAGGCTCTCTTTTAACACATCATATAAATAAAAACATTTCAAACCATAATTTTGATTATATTTTAATAGACACTTCTCCCAGTTTTGATTTTCTTTTAAAGAATGCTCTTAACATTACAAATTATATAATAATTCCAGTTCAAGTTGAAAGATTGGCAATAGAAAGTTTAGAAATATTAATAGATAAAATTACGTCGAGAATTCAAAGCTTTAAAAGCAGTAATTACAATATTTCTATTGTTGAAAATCAATTTATTAGAAATAGAAATACTATGAAAGACTTCGAGAAAGTATTATACAAGGAATATGGAGAATACATTAAGGGTAAAATTCATTATTCCAATAATATAAAAATTTTTATGAATGATCTTGTAGAGCCTTCTCCAAGAGGAAAATATTATAAGGAAGCAGAAATTGCATTAAAAAATATGCTTAGTATATAATAATTGTATTATATACCAAATTTCGTTCGGGTACCCGAACGAAATTAAAATTAGAAGAGAAAGGAAAATGAACAAAAAAGAACCCTTATTAAACAGTAGGATTAAAACTAAAAATTCTTTAAATAAAGAATTAATAAGCAGTTTGTCAAGCTTAAACAATAATCAAGATAAAAATCTAACAATCTACAACGAATTAAAAGAACAATTAAAATTAAATTTGCAAGATGATATTAATAATAAAATTCAAAGAATGAAAATTTTATATGAAATTAAAGAGAAAAAACTTTATAAATATGATGGTTTTAAAAGTTTTGAACAGTTTATTAAATCTTTTTTAATAGCAAAAACTCAAGCTTATATGTATTTAAAAGTTTATGAAAAAGTTTTAAAAGGCGATGTTTCTATAGATAAGATTAAAGAAATAGGATTTACCAGTGTTTATCAATATTTACAAAAAAATGATTTATATGACATGAGTCAAAAATATGTAAATAAAAATAATAATGAAAATATACCTATCAGAATTTTAATAAAAAATAAAGATCTATATAATTTTTGTAAAGAAGATACAAAAAGAGTTTCTTTTATACTAGAAGAGCTTTTTGAAAATAAAAAAAACATTTTATTAGAATTTATATCTAAATATGAAAAAATAAAAAAAGAAAAAAATAAATAATTTATCTTGATTTAAATTGTTATAATGTGATAACCTTAACTTAGGTTAGAAAATATTATCTTTCCTGTAAGTGTCATGATAGACCTGCCCAGTAAAAGGGCTTTTTTTGTGTATATATACCAGATCGTGAACTATTATTATTTATAATTTTGATTTATAAGGAATAGTTCGCTCAACACTGACCCTCTTTTTCAAAAATTTTCATTTTTTAATGCTAAATAATTTTCAAAAGATTTTTATCTTTATTTTTATAAAGATAAATCCATTTTTAATAAAAATAAAAGGGGTTTATTATGTACCACATTAAGCAGTTAGCTTTATTGAGCGCAGCTTACATGAAGTGCCGAAAAAAGAATTTGCCCAAGAAAAAGGTTTTGCTACCAAAGATACAGTTACAGTGCTAAGGTTTGCAACTAGTACTGTGACATTTTTACGTAAAGCTATTAAGGAAATATTAAAAAAATTTCAATAGAATTTGGAAAACAACAAAACTGCATAACTAATCATATTTTAAAAAGTTAAAAGAAGGGCTTTTGGGGATTGTTACTAATAATAAATATCTTGATAACATCATATTTAGCGTTTTCTTATTAAGTAAAAAGCTTGTTTTTATAGCATAATTAATGGCTTTTTAAACAGGTTTAAGTTCTACTGGTGTAGAATAGCTTAAACCTGTTTTGAGCATTATTTAGTATTTTTAATTTTTATCTTCTAAAAAAAAAGATAAAGAGGATGTTTATGCCTTTATCTAGAAAAACAAGAGTTTATAGAGCTAAGTATAAGGGCAAAGAGATTAAAATGAGCACAGGAATAAATAGTTTTTAAATTTTAGGCTTAAGAAAAATTTAGATTCTAAAAATAGCTCAGCTTTTTCCCTTCATTGTTTGTAGAGCTATTAAGTGTGTTTGCTTATTCTTATCAAGGCAAGGAATACAATTTATTAATATTGGAATTTTTATCTTCTGTATAGAAGAGATTGTTATTAAAGTAAAAAAAACTTCTCGAATTAAAATTTGTAAAAAATCAGATAATTTATGAAAGGATTTTTTTTGATAAAAATTCTATTAGAAGGTTAAAAATTGATTTTGATAAACTTTTTATTAAGTTTAATGGATCAAAGCATAAATGCTCCAAATAAAAGACTTATCTTGTGGAGGTGCTTTAGTGATTGCTTATTTTGATTATGGGGATGTAAGAAAGATACAATTGGTTTGATTTTTAGTTTTGAATTTATGGATAAAGAGATTTTTTATTAAAGGCAAATCAAAAAGTTTAAGCGTTATTTCCGATGCTTAATGGAAAGGCTTTTGAGTTAGTGTTAAAACACCCCTTCTCACATATTTATAGTCCCAAAATAATTTCTACTATAGTTATGCTTTTCATTTTTTATTCACATATTTATTAATAGTGAAATACAAAGTTAGCGCAATATAATAAAAGCAAAACATACACAAAATGTTGTTAGTTTTAGAAATCATAATCTTTGTTTATTTGTCAATTGATTCTTCAGCGAAATAAAAATTATTTTACAATTAATAGATGGCAATCATCTCAAAGTATTCTTTCTATTTCTTTCTTCACTTTAAAATATTGTTAATCAATAGTGGATATGAATATAACAACATTATACTCATATCCTTCTTCACAAGAATATTTAATATCTGGAGGATATAAAACTCTTATTCATAAATACAGCCAATAAACTTCCCTTTTAAATTTATTATTCTGAGTATTTTTTACCCTATCAAATAATTTAACCAATTCTTTAAATCTACCAGAACCTAAATCTAAAAAGAATTTACTAAAATGCTTCTCATTATAGTCACAAAATAGAGTGTGTCACAACTATCACTATGTTTTAAACTATGGAGAGCCTTTTTTACATTACTCAGCAAACGATTTTCAGCCACATATATTTTAAATCAGAAAATATGCCTTCAGTAATAATCTCATCAGAACCCATATCGCAACTTTACAAATTCTTAAAAATTTTAATATCTGAATCTAGATTAACATACAAATAGCAATCCCATGACGCCAATGTTACCATACAGCCCATCCAAGCCCTCATATATATATGTATATCCCTGCCTATCTTGTTACTAAAAAATCTGCAAATATACAAGTTTATCTAAATACTATTTTTACTAAACTTAAAAAGCGCTACTAAGATAAATTTCTCTAGATCAAATAAACATAATGCGCAAATTTATATTGACTTTATCTTTTTTCGAGAATTGTTAAACATCAAATCGTTATATTGATTTATGGAAATTAAATATTTAAATAATATTCTTATAAAATTAATTTATAATTATTATGCATAAAAATTAAATAATAATAATGATTTTAATAAAATTAAAATTTATTGTATTAAAAATACGTACAAAAGGATTCTAAGCCCGAATATTTGCTTCTGTAAAAGTTAGTTCAAATTGGAATGTTTTGCGCTCAAATTAACACCTTTAGTCGATTTTTTAATCCTGTTGTTATATCTTCCATTATTAATTTTTACTTATTTATTTATTTTTGTTTTAAAAAGCTCAAAATATTATGAAACTTTTGGCAATGAAAACATAATTGTTATTATTCCAATAATCTATATTTAATACAATATAAATACAATATAATATTGTATTTATATTGTATTAAAATCTATACTATATGTAGTATAGATAACATTATATTAAGTATTAGATTATAGATTTTAATTGAGGAGCATATTTATGAAATATAATATAATTGCAAGCATCTTTGTTTTTCTATTTTTGAATGCTTGTAATCCAAATTTAAACACCAATCAAGAAGACGTAAAGTCTAAATCAGAAATAAATCCAAATCAAGAAGAAGGCCCTAATGAAAGAACAAAAAATACACTGCTTTATGATTTAATAAATTTAATAGAAACAGCTAACTTGGATAGAGAAAAATATGTAAAAAAAAATGGAAGAAGAACCTTCGGATCAATATGGAATGTTGGTTTTCGGAGAAGTTAATTGATCCCCAACTGAATATGTAAGCGGTAATAGCAAGAGATCTATTAGACTTAGAAGAAGAGTTTATGATATCTTAAGTACTATTGATACTAATAAATTAAAGGCGTTTTCAAAAATGATAATATTATCAGCACAAACATTAGGGCTGCTTAGCATCCTTAATTTATTTGGAGGTACTTTAGACGACGTAATTATTCGCCCATATTCCCAAAAAGATACTCTAGGCTTACTAGCCATTTCTAGTTTAGAGAAGCTTAAAAATTCGTTTGAAAAATTATTATCTATAAAACAATCGTCTCAAAAATGTTACACCAACTTTTATTAGATTATCAAAATAATAAAAGTCTTATAAAAACAGATAGAATTAACCTTGAATCTCATGCAAACACACTTGTCAATCAAATTGTAGAAAAAAACAAAGAAGCAGAAAAGCTAAAAAATAATATATTTTCAATACATTAAACCTTTAAACTATTTAAAATTGTAATAATGTAAAAGCCTATCTTTTATTAAAGATAGGCTAGATTACAGGCCTTAAAGAAATGAATTAAAAATTTTATTTTTCTGTTTTGCATTGCTTTTAAATATATACAAAAGCCATTCATTAATTCTTGGAATGTGTATTGATATCTTGTTTAGTTTTTTTATTTTTTTGCAATTTTTTTAGTATTTAAAACTAAGTTAACAGTTTTTTAAAATTGATTATTGTCAATATTTTTTAACATTTTTTACTTCTATAAATGAGTAATAAGAACAGCTTTTGTCAACTTTTTGAAAAACCTGATTTGTAAAAAATCTAAAACATAGCTTGATTTTTAATTTTGAATTATAAGCTAGTTATTGACATTTTTAAAGAAAATATACGTTATTAGCAATAATAGTATATTATTTGACTATTTGATACTTTATAAAAATTTTAACAATTATAAATTTGATAAAATATAAACACATTGTCTCAAATAATTTAATTATTTATTACTTATTTCGAAAGGGGTGTTTTAGTTGCATATTTTAGCATGGAAAGTGAAGTGAATACTAATGTAGCATGCAAATTTAATTATAAAAGCAGGAACTCTATGCCTAGTAAGCAAATTGGTGTTAACCAAGAACAAAGAAAAGATAGGTTTCTATTGCTATAGAATTTTTTAAAGAAAAGTAGCTTTTTATAAAAAATTGGGCAAATGAACTTCTAATAAAAGACAATATAAATTCAATTGTTAAAGAAATAGCCTCTTGAGAGACTTCAGTATATTTTATAAATTTTAGTTTAGCTTTTATTTTAAATTCTTTTTAAGCTCATCTAATGGGATTGCGTATGAATTGCTTTTTCCTAAAAATGTAATGTATTGAGAATTATTAATAGTTTCTATTTTTGTTACTATTTTTTTGCTTATAGGATTGTCTCCTTCTTGATAGCCATAATAGTTAATGCTAGTAACTTATTATATAGCTATCAAGAAGGAGGCAGTCCAGTAATCTAAGCGCTTAAGAGACCAGAGTTCTCCATAAAATGCCTGAATAAATCAGCCTTATTATTGCTAACGCCTATTTCTTTTTTCTTTAACAATTGAATTTATATTGTCTTTTATTAGAAGTTCATTTGCCCAATTTTTTATAAAAAGCTACTTTTCTTTAAAAAATTCTATAGCAATAGAAACCTATCTTTTCTTTGTTCTTGGTTAACACCAATTTGCTTACTAGGCATAGAGTTCCTGCTTTTATAATTAAATTTGCATGCTACATTAGTATTCACTTCACTTTCCATGCTAAAATATGCAACTAAAACACCCCTTTCGAAATAAGTAATAAATAATTAAATTATTTGAGACAATGTGTTTATATTTTATCAAATTTATAATTGTTAAAATTTTTATAAAGTATCAAATAGTCAAATAATATACTATTATTGCTAATAACGTATATTTTCTTTAAAAATGTCAATAACTAGCTTATAATTCAAAATTAAAAATCAAGCTATGTTTTAGATTTTTTACAAATCAGGTTTTTCAAAAAGTTGACAAAAGCTGTTCTTATTACTCATTTATAGAAGTAAAAAATGTTAAAAAATATTGACAATAATCAATTTTAAAAAACTGTTAACTTAGTTTTAAATACTAAAAAAATTGCAAAAAAATAAAAAAACTAAACAAGATATCAATACACATTCCAAGAATTAATGAATGGCTTTTGTATATATTTAAAAGCAATGCAAAACAGAAAAATAAAATTTTTAATTCATTTCTTTAAGGCCTGTAATCTAGCCTATCTTTAATAAAAGATAGGCTTTTACATTATTACAATTTTAAATAGTTTAAAGGTTTAATGTATTGAAAATATATTATTTTTTAGCTTTTCTGCTTCTTTGTTTTTTTCTACAATTTGATTGACAAGTGTGTTTGCATGAGATTCAAGGTTAATTCTATTTGTTTTTATAAGACTTTTATTATTTTGATAATCTAATAAAAGTTGGTGTAACATTTTTGAGACGATTTTTTTTATAGATAATAATTTTTCAAACGAATTTTTAAGCTTCTCTAAACTCGAAGTGGCTAGTGTGTATAGAGTATCTTTTTTGGAAGATAGTCGAATAATTACGTCGTCTAAAGTACCTCCAAATAAATTAAGGATGTTAAGTAGGCCTTGTATTTGTCCTGATAATATTATCATTTTTGAAAACGCCTTTAATTTATTAGTATCAATAGTACTTAAGATATCATAAACTCTTCTTCTATATCTAATAGATCTCTCGCTATTATCGGATACCATTTCACCAGGTGATGATCCCCAACCCAATTGTTTGAAAACCAACATTCCATATTGATCCGAAGGTTCTTCTTCCATTTTTTTTACATATTTTTCTCTATCCAAGTTAGCTGTTTCTATTAAATTTATTAAATCATAAAGCAGTGTGTTTTTTGTTCTTTCATTAGGGCCTTCTTCTTGATTTGGTTTTTTTTCTTGATTTAAGATTGCTGCTGTTTTGGGTTTTAATTTCTTTTTATTGGATTTCAGTTCTTTTGATTTATGTTTTATGTCTTTTTGATTGGTGTTAAAATCTGGGTTGCAAGCATTTAAAAACAGAAAAACAAATATGCTTGCAATTATATTATATTTCATAAATATGCTCCTCAATTAAAATCTACAATTTAATATTAAATATAATTCAATATTAAATATAATACAATATTAAATATAATATTGTATTATATTGTATTAAATATAGATTATTGGAATAATAACAATTATGTTTCCATTGCCAGAAGCTTTATAATATTTTAAGATTTTTTAAAAATATATTTTGATATAATTTTGATTAAATTTTTTTATTAATTTTAAGGTCTTAACAAATGATAAAAAGGAACAAATCAATATTGTGTTTGAAAAACAAAAATAAGCAATATAAGTAAAAATTAATAATAACAACAAGGTTGAAAAAATCGACTAAAGGTGTTAACTTGAGCGCAAAACATTCCAATTTGAATGAACTTAGACAGAACCAAATATTAAGACTTATAATTCTTTTGTAGGTATTTTTAATACAATAAAATTTAATTTTATTAGAATTATTATTATCATTATCATTTAATTTTTATGCATGTATTTATAAATTTATTTTATAAAGATTTTATTTAAATATTTAATTTCTATAAATCAATATAATGATTTGGTATTTAACAATTCTTGAGAAAAGATAAAGTTGGTATAAGTTTGCACATTATGTTTATTCGTTCTAGAGAAATCTATCTTATCAGAGCTTTTTAAGCTTAGTAAAAGCATAGTATTTAGATAGACTTATTATTTTACGGGTTATTTTGGTAGTAGTATAGGTAAGGGTATATATGAGAGCTTTGGTTGGAGCTTGTATGATAATATTAGTTTTATTGGGTTGTTATTTATATGCTAAGCAGGATTAATATGTTAAAAATTTTTTCAAGAATTTGAGAAGTTACGAAATGGATTTTGATGAGTTTATTGTTGAAGGCATATTTTCTAATTTAGAATATATGTGGATAAACATCGTTTGCTAAGTGATGCAGAAAAGGCCCTACATAAGTTTTAAAACATGGTGGTAGTTGTGATATGCGCTATTGCGTGGCTATAATGAGAAGCACGTTAGTAAATTCTTTTTAGATTTAGGTTATGAATGTCTAAAGAATTGATTAAGTTGTTTGATAGGCTGCAGAATAATAAATTTAAAGGGGTAAAGGGGAGTTTGTTGGCTGTATTTATGTATAAGGGATTTATATCCTCCAGATTTTAAGTATTCTTGTGAAGAAGGGCTTTCAAAATTGTCAGATGAAGTTAGGACTTACTATATACGAAGAAAGTTTTATTCATCTTTGAATTATAACGAAAAATTAATAAGAGTTTTTGGTAAAATTTTTGTATTTTAGTCTTGTTGCTATTTTTTTAAAAAAATTCAAAAAATTATTTATTTGATTTATACAAAAATTGAAATTTTTAGACTTTGCTATATTCAATTCGGAATTGAATATTTTTATTAATAGATTTTTAAAATAAAAAGAAATCAAAAATAGTATTAATTTATCATTAAATCTTAGGGAAAATATGATGTTATTATTGTTAGATGTACTTAAAGAATATGTTGTTCAATTAAAGGAAAATTTGAGGGAAAAGAAACCAGAACATAGTCATAGAGTTTATTTAAAAAATTTGTTTGATAGAATTAAACCCGATGATGGCAGCATTATTCAATGCAAACCAAAAGAAAGTAAAGAAACGCTTAGGCCCCCCGCCCCCCCCCTGACTACTTAATCGAAAAAACCGGAATTATAGTGGGGTATATTAAGGTTGAGGATCCCGGTCAAGATCTATATAAAATTCTTGAAAGCCCTCAAATTAAAAGGTATAAAAAATTATCAAAAAATATTTTACTTACAAAGTATATTGAATTTATTTTGATAAAAGGTGGTGTTGTTACTTTAAGAGAATCTTTAATGGATTTAAAAGATTTGGAAAAGGAAAAAATTGAAATTGATACAATAAAGCTAAATAAAGTTGTTGGTATTTTGGATAATTTCTTTTTAGCTGTTGCTGAAAAAATTAAAAACATTAAAGTTTTAACTAGTATTGCTTGCTAGTAAAACTAGAATACTAAGAGAACTTATAAAAGAAAATTTAGAACTTAATTTAGATGAGGAAAATATTGATAATATAGAACTCAAATTTAAAAAACCAAATATTTTAAAATAGTTATAAGGGGATGTTTGTTATTTTGAGTAACTTGCCAATGATTTCATCTACATTAGATTTAGGGGTTTTTGAGCTTATATAAGTTTATAGATTTTTTTACAGTTTTATCTAGTTCTGCTTTTTGTGATTTGGATTCTAATTTTTCTATCCTTTTTTCAATTTCTTCCAATTTTTTTGTTGTTTTTTGTAGATTGATTGTTAGAAATTTAAATTTCTCTATAATATTGGGCTTTATTATAGTGTATACAATGAATATTGTAATTAAGTATATTAGCATAGTTGTACCCAAAGCACCAATAATAAAGGTTATCATTGTATCGTTATTGAATATTAGAACTTTGTTCATATTGTTCAAGCTCCATCTTATTATATAGATTATAAATATATAGCATTAATCATACATTTAGCTTTCTTACATGAAAAATTTCTTTATAAAACAATACTTATTATATAGAAAGTATATAAAAAAAGGGTATAGAGAATAATTGCCCTGATAAAGGGAGGCATATTCGGTTTGCTGACCATAAGACATGATCAACTTATTATTAAACTTACATTTTCTAATTTTAGGATAAAAATTTAAATAGTACCTTTATTTTTCTATTTTTTTAGAAAAAAAATAAGTTAATCCAGGATAGCTAGTTAAAGAAGCAATGGAAAGATTTTGCCATCCCGGATAATTGTTTTTAATTTATAACTTATAAAAGTTCTACAAATTAATAAAAAAAACGTTATTTATTATATATATATATATATCATAAATAGATCTTTTTCATCTTGATTTACAAATAATTTCAATATTACAATCTCTTTGAGCGTATGTATTGAAAAATATGAGATCTATTAAAATTCTGAAAACAACCATAGATAAATTATTGGCAACTTGGTATATGATCAAGAACTGAGATATTCAATAAACATTAGAATTAAAAGCTTGATTCAAATAAATTTATTAATACAGTAATTTTAAATTCAAAAATTTACCTATCGGCTAGGGCACCAGCAATCATTTCAGGGGCACTTTTATTATTTTTAGCTTTTTGTCAGTAGTTTTTTATAAAAACACAACTAGACATAAATAAACCGCTAAAAGGTAGTTTTAATTTAGGTAGTCAATATACTAATAATAATAAATA
>NZ_CP179625.1:0-35000 GCF_030439285.2 [Borrelia] turdi
TTTTTCTTAAAAAATATTCTAAGTTATTAGAATAAACAGAAATTGAAATTACTAAAAATATTATTATAGTAATAAATATGTAAATATGTGAAACTATTTTTATTAAAACTGATAGTAAAAATATCATAGCCAAAATAACATAAATATCATATTTTGAATGTTTAATTTTTCTAAATATCCATGCTCCTATAATATCTGATACGCGAAATAGTACATATATAATTCCGAATACATTAATAGATATATTTTTATCAATAAAAATTGCTTGCCAGTATAAATAAAAAGGTTGATAAAAAAATTGAATGACGCCATTTAAAATAAATAACTCTAAAAGTTCTTTAGATTTTAATAATGTTATTATTTTTTTTTTAAATTTCATAAGATATAAAGTTAAATTTTCTTCATTATGCTTATGATCTGTATTTATATCATTTGGTATAAAAAAAATTGTAATTAAAAAGGATATTAAATATATTAATAATGAAATTAGGTAAATTTTTATATCAATGTATAAATATAGCACACTTCCGATATATCCACCTAAAATAGCGCTAATACTTAGTATCATTTTTACAAATGATATAAAAGCTTTTAGCTTTTTTGAATTATTTTGATATATTTTAGTAAAACTAATATCGATTGTCCCGGTGTTAATAGCAGCCGACATCCCATATATAAACCACGAAATACAAATAAGTATGAATGACGAAGCTTTAAAAACAATAAAATAAGAAATCATTAGCAAGAAAATTGATGCTAAATAAACAATTTTTCTATCAAAAATATCTGATATTGCGCCTGATGGAAATTCAAAAATAATAATTGCTACCATATAACAAATTTGTACTATAGCAATATTTTTTAGCGATAACCCTTTATTTATTAAAATAATAGTTAGTACAGCATGGGGCAATGTTCTTGCAAGTTCTAGCGAAAACAATGAATAAAAATAATATCTTTTATGTTTGCTTTCTATCATAGATCCTTATTACATTTACAAGATTTATTTTTAATAACATCAATAAAATGAAACGAGAAATCATGATTATTGATACCAATTCGTTTGTTTAAAGAATTAATTTTTTTATATTCATTACCAAAGTAAAATATGATATCAATCATAGCCATACTCGATGCAATTGCATTATTAGTAAAGAAAGAGGGGGCTTGATAGTCTTTATTTGCTAATATTATTTTACTTTCTAATTTAGAAGATGATGTCTTTTTTATAACTCCTATATCAGTACAGTAGTAGCAAGATGAGATATTTGGAATATAAAATGGACCAATAACTGAAAAATCATTAAGATATCCAATATTTATAAGTGGAATAGAATTTTCAACACAAAATTTATTAACTAAAGGCAAACAGTAATCATCATCTGCTGACAGCACTATTAATGCTGGTTTAATTTTTGAGTTAGTAAAAATATTCTCTAATAATTTTTTTGAAACCTTTTCCTTATAAGCTCTAGTTTGAATTGTTTTATTTAGCGATTCTATTTTTTCTTTAATTATATCTACTTTTTCAGATCCTATATCATTATAACTAAATAAAAATTGTCTATTTAAATTAGATTCTTCTATTTTGTCTTCATCTATAAAAGTTATAGCCCCTAATCCTAAAGTAGAAAAGGAATAGGTCATAAAATTTTCAATACCACCACACCCAATTATAATGATATGCTCTTTTTCTAAGCTAAAATTTTCTGGATGTGCAAGCAAAAGATCCAAAAAATATTTATTTTTTAAGTAACCTCTATTTTTTGGATATTCATAAAAAGGAATTAATACTTTATTTTTTAATGCCAATTTTATAGTTTTATCGCTAATATTATTTTCAGTAGCAAATAATATTAGTTATTTGTATGTTTTCTTATTTTTTGCAAATATTGCGATATCTAGCAAATGTTCAAAAATGTTATCATTTACTTTAATTTGAAATTTGCCTAAATTAACAAGATTACCAGAAGTTGATTTATTAAAAAATAAAGTTGAATTTTTTATGTAAGTCATTTTATACCTTCTAATATTTAAGACTAGGCGCTCAAACATTAAAAATGATTTAATCGAGCCTAGTCTTAAATATTAATTAAATTTTTTACCTAGCATAATCACAGCCTCCATTACATTATTATAATTATAAATTATAATAATGTAAATCATAATAAAATCTATCTCTCTACGTGAACTACTATTTCTAAATCAAAGATTATAAAAATAGCTTCTTGTTTCATCCCATGATAGCTTTTTAGGCTCTCTAAAAGAACGATCATCCACTAGAGCATGGTCCACAAGCTTAACTTCAGGCAGTTCCTGCCTTAGTTTTTATTTCTTTGTAATAATTTTTAAGATTTAGAGCCGCATTTATATCCCTATCATGCAAAGTATTGCAGCCACTACAAGTCCACCTAGTATCACTTAATTTTAGAGTTGTATTTTTAATACGGCAATTGTTGCATAGCTTACTTGATGGGAAATATCTATCTGCTTTATGCAAGTAGGATCCATACCACTCTGATTTATATGATAATTGCCTTACAAACTCATACCATCCTAAATCATTAACACTTTTGCCAAACATTCCTTTTTGCATACCTTTAATTAATAAGTTTTCTATTACTATATTTTTGTAATTAGCTGCAAAATAATAAGATAATTTATGTAAAAAATCTTTTCTTTGATTTGAAATTTTCCTATGCAACTTAGCAAGTCTTAATCTAGATTTAGCCCTATTTCTAGAACCCTTTTGTTTTTTTGATATCTCTTAAGTTTACTTTCATTTTTTAGTAAATATTTAGGATGATTGATTTTCTCACCCTCGCTACTTACTAAAAAGTGCCTCATGCTCATATCAATGCCAACTACCTCTTTTTTATTGTCTTTAGTTTTATCGTTATTTTTAACATTCAAGCACTCAACTGCTACTGAAATATAATATTTATCATCAGCAATCTTTTTCTACTACTACATTTTTAATAACTTCATTGCTCTTAATATTTCTATGTAACGTCAATTTTACAAATCCTATTTTAGGTATCTTTATATAATCATTTTCTATTCTTATAGAGTTTTTTTGATTATTAGTTCTATAGGTTTGTCTATTTTTTTACTTTTATATTTAGGAAATCCTTGCGTTTTATTTCCTTTCTTAATTTCTCTAAAAAAATTACTATATGCAGAATTTAAGTCAATTTGGGCATTGCAAAGAGCTAAACTATCAACTTCCTTTAAAAAGAAAAATTCTTCTTTATATTTACTAGGATAAGTAATAAGCCCTTGTTTGTTTTTTTCAAAATAATCTTTCTTATCACTTAACATTTTGTTATATAAAAATCTTACACATCCAAATACCTTTGAAAAATATTTCTTTTGCTTAGTGTCAGGATATATTCTGTACTTATAAGCTTTATTAGCACCCATATATTCTATTATTTTATAATATTTTATAATTAGTGTATATGTCGCATAAACTAACTTTTAATAATCACCGAGTATATTCTATCAATTACCACCTAGTATTGGTTACTAAATATAGGCATAAATGCATAAATACTGAGATTTCATCTTCTCTTTACCAAATAATACTTAATATATGTTCTTTATGGAAAGTGAGCCTTAATGAATTCAACCATGATAAAGATCATATTCATTTGTTACTAGAATTTACTCCCAATATTCAGCCTTCTAAATTTATCAATAATCTAAAAACAGTATCTTCAAGGCTTATAAGAAAAAAATATTCTACTTATTTATATAAGTATTATTGGAAACCTTATTTTTGGTCTAGAAGTTATTGTCTTATTTCTACTGGGGGAGGGTTCTATTGATATCATCAAAAAATATATTCAAAATCAAAGAAAATCCATTTATTAACAAATTCATCTCCACCTAAATTTCATAGAAACTATAGGTGGAGAATTCTTTGTTATTTCGTGTTAAAAATAAAATAAGCACTGCCATCTACATTAGATTTAGCGTTTTTTGAGCCCATATAAGTTTATAGATTTTTTTACAGTTTTGTCTAGTTCTGCTTTTTGTGATTTGGATTCTAATTTTTCTATCCTTTTTTCAATTTCTTCCAATTTTTTTGTTGTTTTTTTTAGATTGATTGTTAGAAATTTTAATTTCTCTATAACATTGGGCTTTATTATAGCGTATATAATGAATATTATAATTAAGCATATTAGCATAGTTGTGCCCAAAGCACCAATGATAAAGGTTATTATTGGATTGTTATTAAACATTAGAACTTTATTCATATTGTTGAAGTCCCATCTTATTATATAGATTATAAATATATAGCATTAATCATATATTAGCTTTTTTACATAAAAAATTGCTTTATAAAACAATACTTATTATATAGAAAGTATATAGAGAAGTATAGAGAATAATTGTCCTGACTACTATTTAATATTTATTTTTTCTAAAATTATCTATTTTAGTCGTTAATGTATTTTATTAACGCTGTCAATACTATTGAAAAATGCTATTAGCTTAAGCTAATAGCATATATTTGTTAATAGAGCTACAATAGTCATCTCAAGATATTAGATTTAACACGAAATAACAAAGAATTCTCCACCTATAGTTTCTATGAAATTTAGGTGGAGATGAATTTGTTAATAAATGGATTTTCTTTGATTTTGAATATATTTTTTGATGATATCAATAGAACCCTCCCCCAGTAGAAATAAGACAATAACTTCTAGACCAAAAATAAGGTTTCCAATAATACTTATATAAATAAGTAGAATATTTTTTTCTTATAAGCCTTGAAGATACTGTTTTTAGATTATTGATAAATTTAGAAGGCTGAATATTGGGAGTAAATTCTAGTAACAAATGAATATGATCTTTATCATGGTTGAATTCATTAAGGCTCACTTTCCATAAAGAACATATATTAAGTATTATTTGGTAAAGAGAAGATGAAATCTCAGTATTTATACATTTATGCCTATATTATTACTTATCCTAGTAAGCATAAAGAAGAATTTTTCTTTTTAAAGGAAGTTGATAGTTTAGCTCTTTGCAATGCCCAAATTGACTTAAATTCTGCATATAGTAATTTTTTTAGAGAAATTAAGAAAGGAAATAAAACGCAAGGATTTCCTAAATATAAAAGTAAAAAAAATAGACAAACCTATAGAACTAATAATCAAAAAAACTCTATAAGAATAGAAAATGATTATATAAAGATACCTAAAATAGGATTTGTAAAATTGGCGTTACATAGAAATATTAAGAGCAATGAAGTTATTAAAAATTTAGTAGTAGAAAAAGATGCTAATGATAAATATTATATTTCAGTAGCAGTTGAGTGCTTGGATGTTAAAAATAACGATAAAACTAAAGATAATAAAAAAGAGGTAGTTGGCATTGATATGAGCATGAGGCACTTTTTAGTAAGTAGCGGGGGTGAGAAAATCAATCATCCTAAATATTTACTAAAAAATGAAAGTAAACTTAAGAGATACCAAAAAAAACTATCAAAAAAACAAAAGGGTTCTAGAAATAGGGCTAAATCTAGATTAAGACTTGCTAAGTTGCATAGGAAAATTTCAAATCAAAGAAAAGATTTTTTACATAAATTATCTTATTATTTTGCAGCTAATTACAAAAATATAGTAATAGAAAACTTATCAATTAAAGGTATGCGAAAAGGAATGTTTGGCAAAAGTGTTAATGATTTAGGATGATATGAGTTTGTAAGGCAATTATCATATAAATCAGAGTGGTATGGATCCTACTTGCATAAAGCAGATAGATATTTCCCATCAAGTAAGCTATGCAACAATTGCAGTATTAAAAATACAACTCTAAAATTAAGTGATACTAGGTGGACTTGTAGTGGCTGCAATACTTTGCATGATAGGGATATAAATGCGGCCCTAAATCTTAAAAATTATTACAAAGAAATAAAAACTAAGGCAGGAACTGCCTGAAGTTAAGCTTGTGGACCATGCTCTAGTGGATGATCGTTCTTTTAGAACCTAAAAAGCTATCATGGGATGAAACAAGAAGCTATTTCTATAATCTTTGATTTAGAAATAGTAGTTCCCCGAGACGACTTACTTGCTTCAAGCTCGGAATGTAAATAATAATGTGACATTAAATAGGCTCTGTTGAGAACTTTAAATTTAAAAGCGATCAACAAAACCTATTGCTAGGTTTTAAATTGACAATTAGGGTTGCAATAAAATCAACCACTAATAATTGTGCAAAAATTGCTTAAATTTTGCAAGTAATTACTTATGTGCTTTGATTTGTTTTTTTAAATTTAAATCAGAATACTCTTTAAATATCTGATTTAAATAATCTTTATCGCTAGAAAAAATCTTGTCTAAGAGATACCCCGTAAATTTAGCATTTCTTTTATAAAAATCATAACTATCTTTTCTTTTAAGCTGAAATCTTAATGGTTTTATTGAATTTTGTATTGACTTTTTATCGACGACCTCTTTTGATTTTATATTTCTATAAATTTCTATCATTCCCTTTTCTCTAATTTCTTTTATACTTAGATTTCCTTTTAAAACCTGTTCATATATTTTTAAATATAAATAAGCTTGGGTCCTGGCAATTAAAAATTCTTCAATAAAAGACTTGAAACTTACATGCCCGTCAATACGATAAAGTTTTTTGCTTTTTATGTTATACAATATTTCCATTATTTTAATTTTATTTTCAATATCATTAACCATACTCTTTTTTAAAGCATGCTTATAGTTTTCATACTCTTCTTCCTCAGAAATACCCATCAATCCTTCTTCTCTATCATTCAAAATGATTAAATCTTTAGACACGCCTAAAACCTCCTGTGAACTACTAAATGCTAAATACCGTTTGTTCGCAGGCGAACAAACGGGCAAAAATAAAATTAAATGGCTAATATATTATTCAAGGCTTCTAGACATTCTTTATAATAAGGTTCTTTAACATCGGGCTCTTGTAAATTGTTTGTAAAAACCTTTACTTTATTATAAAAATGAACTTTTCCTTTAATATATTTGCCATATTTATCCTTAATTGAATTTTCTATACTTTTGAAAGTATTTCTGTTTTTCATGAATTGATTTTCAATTATGGATATATCAATATCCTTATCTAGATACATTGAAACTTTATCAATATATTTCATCAAGATAGACAAGCTTTCAACAGAAAATCTTTCAACTTGAATGGGAATAATAAGCTTATTTGTAATATTAAGAGCATTATCTAAAAGCGAATCTAAATTGGGTGGGGTGTCAATTATCACATAATTAAAATTATAATTGGGCAATACTCTTTCTAACCTGTGCTTTAAAAAAAGCTCTTTATATATTATATGTACCAATATTTTAAACATTGATTTAGAAATAATTAGTATAAAAATGCTTATTATTTCCCTCTAAGCTTTTATTGAAGATAATGATATTTTTAAGAAAATATTATAAGGAAATAGGCTATACAAATCTTCCATATATTTTTTACGGGAAAAGTATAAAAAAGAAATTGGGATATAAAAAAATAATAGCAACTTTCAATTTACTTGATAAAGAAAGTGATGCAATAAAGTTTTCGATAGGAGATAACGGAAATAAGAAATGGGCTTGGTAGCAAGATATACTCGGCGATAATAAAACCACTTTATTGGATAATTTGGGGTTAGCGTTGTGTCATCAAAACTTGCTGTGAGCGCAATACTAGCATTGTTTATGCAATATCTTAGTATTTGTAAGCCGTTGTACAATTTATAAGAAATTATATCAGATTTGAAATTGCAAGGAGTTTTAATATTTTGATTTTTTAGATGAGTTAATAGAATTCCAGAAACCATAATAAATTCCAAGTAATTGGTGATTATTGCTAAAAGAATTGACAAGATATTCGCTAATTAGAATGAATTCATTGGAATTTTTTATTCTATAAAATTTTTTTTGTTTGGTAGATTTCCACCACATACTAGATTAACAGTAAAAAAGAATCTATTATCTCCTCTTTAAACCCCTTAATCAATAAAAGGCCTTCTTTACATATTTATATTCTAGTATTTGTTTATATGCTAAATTATTATTCATACATGTTCTACTCCCTAATATATCAATTAGTCAAGCCTAGTATACTAAAAAGCAATACAAAAACACATATAATATAATACTCAAATATTACCTATAAATACCAATTGGGAAAAATCTTTTTTTTACAACAAAAACACAAAAAGATTTCATTATAACTAAGAGAATAACATAGAGCTATAATAAAAAACCTCTTTCTTACCCTCCCAGAAGACTTTCATTTTGGTTAAATCTATGCCTCTATTCTACTACTTAGATTCATGTTTTTCCCAAATTTAATATTTTTTCTTCCAAGTGAGCAAACTCTTTATTTACTTGATCCATCTTAGCTTTAAGATCTTCTTGATACTTTTTGGCATTCTTAAATATGCTTTCTGCATTATTCATTGCTTCTCTAGCTTTTTCCATCCAATAAAAGTAAGAATAATCATGATATGCCATAGAAGAGCTGTCATCTTTGATTTCTCCTAAAGCACCAACTGCTCTTCTCTTTGCATTTTCAAAACCATCCCTGACAATTTTCAATACACTAACTGCGTCACTATAACATACTTTGTCAGCATAATCCCTACTATTTTTAGCCTTAACAATTGCTTTGTGCAGGTCAGGCAATAATTTTCTCTTAGATTCACTAATCCCAGATTTTCTTCTTGCTTTCTGAAGATCAGATTCAGCATCATTAATCTTAGTCTTTATTTTATCAAGTTCCAACTTTATCTTATTTAAACTAGCAGTCATTTCGCCGGCCTCTGCTATATAAGAAGAGGCTTTATTCTTAATATTCTCAGCTTCCTTAACTTTATTAGCAACTTGTTCAGAATGCTTATAAATAGCATTCTTACTGCTAGTTGATCTACTATCAACCGAAAACTTCATATTTATGTCCTTGCCTATCTGCTTTTCTAATACATCTCCTTTCTGGTCGCTTCTTCCTCCTTCAATTACACTCCTAGTCCTACACCTACCTCTGTCACTACTATCTTGTACATAATAAGTTGAAATATCGGTTTCTACACTATCAGCAGATCCCACAATTAATTTATTTTTTTTCAAATACTCCCCTTTATTATCTAAAGACTCTTCTTTTTTATCTACCAATTTTTCATATAGCTTACAGGACATAAAATTGCTACTAATTAAACTAATTATAATTAAAACCTTAACTATTAATCTCATTTTATCACCTATACATATTAAAATAATATACCATAACAGCTTAATTAACTTTATTGCTTTTATCTTTGAAAATCTATAAATTAAGTAGCAACTAAATCAAACTTTGCTTCTCATTGCCCTCTTAATACTATTTTGTTAATTTAAACACATCTTATATTTAGTTTATTTGCTAAGATACTGCACTTGCATCCTCTTTATTAACTTAATTAACTATTATATTGATATAAACATAAAACACCAAATAGCCATAAGATAATTTTCTTCTGCAAATTCACAAGCAGACTTCACAAATTTATTAGAAACTTTTATAAACTTATAATATTTGGGTAAAATAACTAAATAAAAAGGGATATGCTACAGGTAAAGCTACTCTAGCCCAAGTTAATGATCATGATAGTAGCTCTGCCATGTTTACTGATGATTCTGCTACTAATTTTAAAAAATTAAAACATATCAATATAGTATAGATATATCTATAACAAAAATATAAAATCTTATAATACTATTAATACTATAGAAGCTGATGAAACGAAAAAGGAAAAAACATGGTTCATTTACAAAATAATAAGAAATCTTATTCCTATTATTTTATTAAAAAGACTATAGAAATATAGCATAAGCTATGCTAAGCTTATGCTTCTATAGCGGATAGGCTTATCTTCTATAGAATTTAAGAAAGATGTTAAAGATTTTAGTGTTACTACAAATCAATATGCTAATGAAAAAGGAGACCTCGATGCTGATGTTTATTGTGGCGCCATTGCTAGTATTCATGGTGAATATGGGGATGATGGATTTACAAAAGCAAAAATTTTTACTAGAAAGAAGACAGGAAGGGAGTAAAAAAAATGATTGCTGCCATTGATAATCTATACTCTGTTTATAAAAAAAAAGTTGAGTCTTAAAATCGCATAAGATAAGCAATAAATAAGCTTTAAAAGACATAAAAACTAAGATTTTTTACTTTAATACATGTCTTTAGTAATGTTTAAGAAACATGCCTTACTTTTATAAAAAATGTTGAAGTCAAACTCTATCCTGCACCTACATATAAAACTTCCGCTTGGTCCGCCTTTTAAAAACCCATCAAGTTCTAAAGCAGGATTAAACAACCACGATGACTCACTTTTAGAATATTTATACCCGATGTTTGATCTATATCTTCTCCATTAACTTCATTAAATATTATATTAATATAAACTACCAACTACCCCCCTCTTTATCAATATCGGTAAAAATATCATACCCAATATGATTTTTATTGCACCAATCAACCCTTTGTCTACTCAGTTAAATTTTCTATAGATACAATTATACCAATCGGATTAATCTTTTTTATTCTTATTGATATCATCCAATACTAAGCCCTTGAACACCTTTCTTAAAATTCATTAATCTATAATTCCAATAAATAAATTTCTATTTTTTAGAATAGTTTGAAAATCGAATTCATATAAAAATCTCTCCAAATCCACAAGATCTGATTTATCCTTGTTAAAATATTCATACATTCATAATACATTTCTGGCAAAGATTCTATTGCAAATAGATTTAAGCAAAAAAGAAAAAGACAAAGATTTAAAAAAGTCTATCTATAGCTACCCGATTAGCAAACCATAATCTTTTGACAACAAAGTAGAAAAAAGCAATCCAAGTATTTAGTAGTAGCATCAGAATCTTAGATTTTATTACTGCAGCAATACCGCATCCATCCTTTTTAGATAATTACTAATAAAATTGGATTTTAAGTAGCAACAGAGTTGTTTGATTTGAAAAATATGACTGTTATTTGGCTTTTGTTTTTGCTAAAACATACCTAGCAAGGTAATTAAAAGAATCATAACTTGTTCTATTACCTATAAGATTATACATAATAAAGCTTAAATGTTTAAATATTTCTCCTTATAGAATGCCAATTCGATAAAATTCTTTTTGAATCTCTTCTAACAGCCTTTTAGCTTGTTTTTTATCTGATAAACTATATTTAAAGTAGACGGCCGCATTTTCTAAATAACTCAAAGAATGTTCTGCATTATATTTTGAATCCTTAGCAAAAGTATCAGCTTGATCCTTGTCCCGCCAACTAACAGGCTCAACAATTTGACCTTGATTTCTGCTCTCATTGTCATGCCTTTTTTCAATTGCCAGAATTAATTTTTCTATAGATTCTTTCAAAAGAGAAGTTGCATTATTCCAGTTATTATATGCAATTTGAAAATTGCTTTGGATTTCATTCAACTTATGATTCAAATTCTTGATTTTTTTCTCTATAGATGAAAAAGATTTAAATATAACTCTATTTTTTTCTCTATTTTTTCTAAATTTAATATCCTTCTTTATAAATGAATCTTTTTGATTATGAAATTTTTGTTGCATATCCCAAAACAAATTGTTAAGCTGATCATATTCTTCCTTAAACTTAGCAATTTCTTTACCCATGTTGGAATCGCCAATAAGACTTTGTGTGGCCTTAGCTTCTCTAAAGGCTTCCTTCTCATAAGATGAATTTATAAAACTTTTTAAACCTTCTAACTTACTAGGCAAAATCCTTTTACTAGGCTCTTTTTGATTTTCAATCTGTAAAAACTCCGTACCACTAGCAGTGGCATTACTTAAAGAATCTCCTAAATTTTGAGCTGGTTTTGCTGGCTTTGAATCTATTGTAGCAAAATTAATATTATTTATTAAATCTATCTCTCCTTTTGCTTGAGAAATTACGGCGTTATAATTTGAAATTACAGGATCATTAACTTGTTTTAGATGATTAATTAAATCCACTCTTGAACGTTCTAAATTAGCAATATCTACATCTACATCTACGGTAGATATATTGTTTTTAGACATAGAATTATTTTTACCTAATTCCATACTATCTTGATTTTTAGTCTTATCCTTACCTTTTCTTAATATCTCAGAAATTTCTATACTTTTATTTTTAATAGCCCCCCAATCACAGCCAACCATTAAAATTGAAACTACTAAAATACAGAAAATTTTATTACCCACATACCTCTCCTACAATTTCAGATATATAACATATTATATGCAAACATTATAAAAATCCCAAATTTACTTTCAATACGCATGGTTTTATTTACAAGCTTACTTTCTTTAGTAAGAATAAAAAAACTTCTAAAAATTTAAAAAAGCTGCTGCAAGCTGTTTATACTAATAAAAAAACAACCTGTATTTTTATTAAATTTACAACTACTATTTGTTTTTACTTTTATGGTAAAATTGAGCTTATAGGGTAGTAGTCATTAATTTATAAAAATTATACACCAGAATAATAACTTTCTAGAATATCATTCTATTCTATATCAAAATCTTCAAAAGAATTAGAATACAGAAAACTAAAATTTAAAATTAGAAATAAAAAGACAATTAAAAAAAATTCATAACCTTTTACCACCTTATAATTAAGGATGATTCAATAAATAAATTTATCTATTTTTAATTCTAAAAAGATTAAAATTATGTTTTTAAAAAAATTACATTTTAAAAAAGAATAATGGTAAGATTATTTGGGGGTTTGATAACTCTTTATGTAAGCAAATCTAAACCGAGTTTACTTTTTCTAGCATAGCCCTTCTTTCTTTTTAAATTGTAGTATTTATATAAATAAAACTACCTAAAATAGAATTTGTAAAATTAGCTCTACATAGGAATATTAAAAACAATAAACTTATTAAAAATGTAGTAGTAAAAGATACTGATGATAAATATTATATTTCAGTAACAGTTGAGTGCTTAGATGTTAAAAATAACAATGAAACTAAATACAACAAAAAGAGCTGGTTGGTATTGATATGAGCATGAGGCATTTTTTAGTAAGTAGTGGGTGGGGCAAGAAAATCAATAGCTAAAGCCAAATCTAGATTAAGAGTTGCCAAGTTGCATAGGAAAATTTTAAATCGAAGAAAATATTTTTTTTACATAAATTATCTTATTATTTTGTAGCTAATTATAAAAATATAGTAATAGAAAACCTATAAATTAAAGGTATGCAAAAAGAAATGTTTAACAAAAGTGTTAATGATTTAGTATGGCATGAGTTTGTAAGACAATTATCATATAAATCAGATTGGTCTAAATCTTCTTGCATAAAGTTGATAGATATTTTCCATCAAGCAAACTATACAACAATTGGGGTATTAAAAATACAACTCTAAAATTAAGTAATATTAGGTGGGCTGCTTGTGACGGTTGTAATATTTTGCATGATAGAGATATAAATGCAGCTCTAAATATTAAAGATTATTATTTATTATAAGGAAATAAAAACTAATAAGGTGGGAAGCCTGAAGTAAAGTCTTTTGTGGGTCCCATGCCCTAGTGGATGCCGGTTCTTTTAGAACCCAAAAAGCCATTTCTATAATCTTTGATTTAGAATAGTAGTACACAAAAAATCTATCAAAATTAATTTTTAACTTTTGAATAAAGCCTTTATCAATAACAATTCTTTCATGAATTCTATGATTTTGATAAAATTTTAATTCAATTAGTTTTCTAATTTTAATAGCAATCTCTTCTGGCAAAGCAGTTAAACCTCTAATATTAATAAATTGTATTCCTCTATTATTATAATAATATAGAGGAATACCTAAAAGCTTCATAGGCAAATAAGTTTCGTTATTTTTGGAATTTGAATTTTTCTTAAATTTAATTTAATAGCATATAAATTTTTATTTTCAGCCAAAGCTAGCAATACTTCATTTTCTCTAAAAATAATCTTAATAGAATTCGTAGAAATAAAATAAATTGTTCCAAAGAAAGTATAAGGTTTATCTTCATTTTATCCAAATTGAAAAGATTTAAAAACCTATTTATCTCTGTACTCATTTTAATTTCCTTGCCTTGATACATAGCGCTATATTTTTTTAGAGATCTATATGAACGCATAAACACTCCATTTCTGTTCTTTTTGTGAATATAAAGAGACAAAAATCTTTACGAGATTCTTGAGCATTGTGTAAACTATATGATTCAAAATATACCTTATTATTTATAATTTTTTCTTAAGGTTTGATTTACAATAACAATAATGACTACATTACCAATTGCTAGTTTTTTCAAATAAAAATTACAAAGCCGAAATTATTTATTAATAAAAAAAATTTTTAATTTTTCTTTTGATAAATTTGAATACTTGGCAAATATTAAATTAGCAGTGTCATTAAATAGCTTTAGATTTATGCAATTTCGTAAGTTTTATCTTCACCAGTTTCTTTATTCCTTACAGTAAGATATGCAAGCATATAGTTACATTTACTCTTCTTATAAAAAGTTGAAAAGTTATATAGGATGTTATAACTATACCCCCCTTACTCCCCCACTAAGGTTAATACAATTATTCCCGTTAGGAAGTTTTTTGACGGCACGATGCCGATGCTATATTCAGTTAAAATAACTATTTTACTCCAAATACCTAAGATCCAAGCACTACGCTATCAGAGGTATTTAGTAAGTATTTAAGGTTGATTGATTTTCTTCTCTTTTTTGACAACTGTATAGTTATAAACAATATATTCCTAAATACTTAAAACTCATAAAAATTTAATCTAATTTGGGAATGTGTATAAAAAGCTAGAAATAAGTTTTAAAATCTAGTTTTAGAACAACTTTTAGCAAATTATAATTAAATAAACTCTATTCAAAGTTTATTTAATTATTCAAATGCTTCTATTTAATTTATAAAAATAATCTTAGGAAAGTCTATTTTTAGATATTTATAAAGCTTGGTTTTACTTAAATAATTTAAGTAAAAAAGAGCTGTATAGACATTAGCCAAGTGTATTTTTTTTCTATAGTAAATTTTTTTAATATATTTGTTATTAAAAAAATTTATAGATTTATATTTAAAGTTTTTTATTAATTATTTTTTTATTTTATTTTATTTAAGGAAAAAACATAACCCATTTTACTAGTTTTATTTGAAATAATCTCCAATTTTAAATTTTAGAAATAATAAAAACATAACAAAGCTATTATTTAGTTATTAGTAGACAATGTTTCATTGAATTTTAGAAGACATTCTAACTAATTTGTATTTAGAGCGTGTGTTTTAGTAAATGTTTTTTTTTAAATTAAGGAAACAATTTTATTGAGGATCATTCTAGAGCTCCTTTTTATTGGGGCTTAGATTATTTTTTATTATGCTTTTTGGTTTTGCTAGATTTTTATTGCTTTATTGTTTATTTTTTACCGATTTTAGTGCCACATATTTTTTCTATAAGATAAAAAATATCTTGCGTTCTAAAAAGCTTTTAAAAGCTGAAAACTATGCTGGTTAATTGAATTCTTTTATATTTAATATTGTTTTATTAATTTATTTTTGAGTTTTAATTACATATTTTGTTGAATTCATTCTTTCTTTTATAACTTAAAAGAATATTACAATTTTTTATAGAATAAAATATTCTGACAATTAATAATAATAAAGTAAATTAACAATTTTAATATTGATTCACCTTTTATAATTAAATCTTTAATGTATTATATAAAAATAAATTTAAGAAATAACCAAAAAACAAAAAGGTCATACTAATAGGGTCAAATCTAGATTAAGAATTTTTAATCTAAATAAGAAAATCTAAAATCAAAAAAAATATTTTTTACACAATTATCTTATTACTTTGTATCCAATTATAAAAGCATAGTAAATAGAAAACTTATCAATTAAAGGCATACAAAAAGGAATGCTTGAAAAAAGTATTAATGCTTTAAGATAGTATGGGCTTGTAAGACAATTCCATATAAATCAAAATAGTGTGGTTCCTACTTTGTATAAATTAGAGAGATGCTTTCCATCAGGTAAGCTATGCAGTAGTTGTCGCATTAAAAATACAACTCTAAAATTAAGTAAATACTAAGTAGATTTGTATTGGTTGTAACACTTTGCATGATAGAGATATAAATGCAGCTCTAAATCTTAAGGCTTATTATTATAAAGAAATAAAAACTAAGACAGGAACTACCTGAAGCAAAGCTTGTGGATAATGCCGTAATGGATGCCCGCTTCTTGTAGTAGAGTAAAACTTAAAAAGCCATCATGGGATGAAGAAGGAAGCTACATTTTATAATCTTTAATTTAGAAATAGCAGTTCACTAACTATTACTATTTGCAACCATCAATTATTAAAAATAAAAGTGTAATTGATTTTTAAGCCAATTGTTTTTATATATACTTTTTTAAAAGAATATATAATCATGATCATTTGAAATCGTTATACTAGCTAGATAAATTTCCTTATTAAGGATGTCACCCTTATAAAAACTTTTTATTCATAAAAACTCTAGTATATCTATTACTACAAATAATAATATCAAATATATTGAAACGATCATTTATTAAAAAAATCCATAAATTCAACCTCATACAGGCCTGTCTTAGCTTTTATTTCATATTCATGATCTTTTTTAAATTTTGTTACCATATAATTCAAAATGCAATAAGGTTATTTATTTAAATCTATAAAAATTGTAAATGCAAAACTTGACTTATGCTGCCACCAAGAAGATTGGTGGGGAGCAGATATTAAATGTGATTATTGTGGATGTTGATAAAGGTGATAATGGTGTGCTAATGCTGGTACAAATAATAATCCGATTGATACTAACTGATATTAGAAGTGTTGATGGTGGTGAAGCGTTTGGTTATGCTGCTGTGCGAAAGGATGCCAATTGAGATTACTATTATTCTGAGAAGAGGAGATTGCTAAGGGTAAAAAGTTTGCTGTTCGGGAATGTGTAATGCTGAGAGGAGAATGCCAGCACAATGTTATAAAAAGTTCTGTTGGGGGCTGTTAGAAATCGTGGAAAAGGAGAAAAGAACCGTTGTTTTTCTTTCGGTACTGGTGATGGCTTTAATGCCGCAAGTACCTCCATAAGATGGATTTTTTAATTATTTGTGTTCTATTTCCTTTTTTAATTTCCATAAAAATTGGACCTCAGAAAGTGAATATATATACCCTTTAAAGGGTATATATTAAAATTATCTCGCTTTTAAGCCTTTCTGCTTCATTATATTTTTCTTGAATTTGATTAGAAAGTGCAACCACATAAGATCCAAGCTTGGTGTTATCTGTTTTTATGGAATTTTTATTATTTTGATAATCCAATAAAAGATGTTTTGATATCTTTGAAACGATTGTTTTTATAGATAATAATTTTTCAAACAAATTTTTAAGTCTTTTTAAATTTGAAGTATCTAGTTTATCTAGAGTGTCTTTTTTGGAATATAAGTGCACAACCACATCATCAAGAGTACTTCCAAATAGATTAAATAGACTAAATATTTCTAGTACTTTTATTGACAATATTCTAATTTCTGAAAATTTCTTTAATTCATTAGTTTCAATAGCGTTTAATAAAACGCTATAAACATGCCTTCTATATCTAATAGATCTCTCACTACTTGTATCAGATATCAATTCCCGTGGTGATTCTGCCCAATACATACCTCCAAAAACAGCCAACATTCCATATTGATCCGAAGGTTCTTCTTCCATTTTTTTTACATATTTTTCTCTATCTGCATTAGCTTTTTCTATTAAATTTATTAAATCATCAAGTAATTTATTTTTTATTCTTTTATCAGAATCTGCATCTTGATTTGAAATTATCCCCTTACTTGGAGTTCTTTTCTCATTTGTGTTGAAATCTGGATTGCAAGCAGTTAAAAATAAACAAACAAATATGCTTATAATCGTATAATATTTCATATATATATTCTCCTTACTTAAAATTTTACATTGTATTATTTTATATCCTGTAATATCATGTAATACAATATATTAAAATTGAATATATCAATCTAATATCAATAGAATATGATTTTTAATAAATACAATTTAATTGTATATTTATTTTACTATTGTATATTTATTTTACCGATGTACTGCATTATCGAAATTAAACCATATAAATGGTTTACGTATTCTTTATTGCAAGGCAATAATCTATCTTATGTTTTTACAGATACGATATTTAGAAGAAAAGTTGATGCCGATTTTTAAATTTAATTGAAGAAAAACCCTCTTTTGACAGTCAGGTTTTAAACAATTTTAACAACAAGCTTTGCTTCAACTGTTTGTCAATAAAATATTTAAATTTTTAAACAAAAAAACACTAAGCAATAGGTTTACATGTATTTAAAATGTTTTTTTTCAGTCTTTAAAATGAGTGAAGCTGATAACCCGGCATGAGACATTGTAAACTACTATTTCTAAAATTAAAAATTATAAAAATAGATTCTTACTTTATCCTGTGATATCCCTTTAGATCCTTTTTCAAATTTTAAATTTACTGTGTTAAATACAAACACCTTTGAAAAAGGTCTTTGGCTTTTTCTGATAGTCGCTTTATTTTATTTTAAACCACTATTTCTATAATCTTTGATTTAAAACTGTAAGTAGCCGAAAATAATAAAATATTTAGTTGGGTATTGAAATTATTCAAATATTTTGAATATAATTAAAACAATTATTGATAAAAATACACTGAACATGGAGATTAAAAATGAAACCAGCCATATCTAACCATAACCACCAAACCAATAAAAATAAACTAATTGGTAAAATCTGCAGACTAAAAAAAATTATTTCAGTAATAAATTACTTAAATAAAGAATTTAAAAAAAAATATAATACCTCAATTAATAAAGAACACTTTACTTCTGAAAAAGTAAAAAAACTTCGAGTTCATCATCAAGGAGATATACTTCGCGTACTAAACTCAAATATACATAAAGAAAACAAAAAAGAAACTACAATTAATACTCTAAGGCTAGATTTAAAATTTTTGGTTAACCTAAAAGCATTAGAAAAAAGAATACTAACATTTTCAAATAACTTCGGAGAATTTAAAGGAAAGCTTTGTATATATAAAGTGTCGCCTATTGCATATAAATTGCTTAATGCATATTTTAATAACACTAAAGTAGACTTAATTAAAAAAGTAAAGGAAGAAAAAGAATCTTTTAAACCCGAAAATATCACTGAAAATATCACTGTATATAATAAACAACATATAAATATATATAATAAGAATTCTATAGAAAACTCTTTCTTTAAAAGAATTAAATCAATAATTTCCAATACAAAAGAACCAATTAAATCATTAAAAAATACTTTATTAAACTATAAAGATTTTAAAAATTATCTCAAATATGATTATGAGATAAAAGATATTAAAGAATTTTTCTTATCTAAGCTAAATCTTTATAAACATAAAATTCACTTTATGAGAAAAATCGCACCCTATAAAACTGATTTTTATACTCTTGCAGGAGAATTCAAAGATACTTATACTACTAAATGGAAAGTAAATAAAATAACTAGTTTTTCAGGACATGCTAGGATAATAGCCAATAATATTCTGGTTAACACTTTAACAAAAGGATTAAAATTTGAGTAAATTACTTAAAAAGCTAAAACAAAAAAAAGCTTTAATGAAAATTGACAATATTTTAATTAAAAAAGATACTTTCAGCAAAATAGAAGAAATAGATGGCAAAAAAGTATACTATACAAAAATATTTAAACATTTAATCGATTTTAAAGTTACTAACAAAGAACAAAGATTAAGACTTGTATTTCAAGAATTTAATAATAATAATAAAGATTATTATTTTTTTAATCTTTTTTCATTGGAAAAAAATGATAAATTTTTGGGAATAAAATATGGATGGGATCACCTTGAAAAACCCTTTTTTCTTAAAAAAGAAGATAATAAAATTTATGCAATAAAGAAACTATATTATATAGAGTTTAGGTTTAAAAAAGGATCTGTTAAGGCTTACATATTATCTTTAAGAACTTTGTTGAGAAAAAATGAAAAAGAAAACACTGAGTATTATCAGTTTACGCTAAATCATCTAGAAAAAATGGAAAGTAAGGTATACAAATTTTACAATAAAAAATCACCGGATGGAGGAATTTTAAAAAAATGGATATTAAAAAATCAGATATTATAACAATGGCTTCAATTAAGGGAGGAGTTGGAAAAAGTGTACTTTCTATACTTTTTTCTTATGTATTAAAGGAATTGGGCAAAAAGGTGCTACTAATTGATTTAGATCCACAAAATTCTTTAACTTCTTATTTTAATAGATATATTTCAAATATTGAAAAATATAATACATACAGTATGTTAAAAGGAGATTTTCATTTTAATGAATGCATTAAAAAAATTAATGATTATATATCTATAATTCCCTCTCACCCCATTTTGGGAAAATTTAATTCGGAAGCCATTGATTACAAAGAAATTATTTTAGAACATCATTTAAATGAAAATATGCAAAACTATAATTTTGATTATGTTTTATTAGATACTCCTCCCAGTTTAGATTTTCTTTTAAAGAATGCCTTAAATGTTGCGGATTATATTGTGATTCCAGTTCAGGTGGAAATATGGTCAATAGAAAGTTTTACTATTTTGATTAACGCAGTTAATGATATTACAAAATTTAGAAAGAAAATATATAATATTTCTATTGTGGAAAACCAGTTTATAAAAAATAGAAACACAATAAAAGAAGTGGAGGAGTTGCTTTATAAAGAATATAGAGAATATATTAAAGGCAAGATCCATTTTTCAAATAGTATAAAAGTTCTTATAAACGGACGATTAGAGCCCTCTAAAAAAGAAATGTATCATAAAGAAATAAAAGATACTTTAAAAAATATTTTTTCTTTATAGTTGGCATTTTTATTAACTATAAGGGTACTTATTTAGTACTTATTTAGGGTTGTCCGATATCGGACAGATAATTTTGCCAAAAATCATCTAAAAATAGGAGATAAAAATGAGAAAAAAAGACAATAAAAAGAAGGTAACTTTATATAAAAGGGTTGAAATTTCAACAGGCAAAGAATTAAATTTGGGCAATAATCAAGATAAGGAATTGAGAAATTACAATGAGTTAAAAGAGCAGTTGAAATTAAATTTAAAATCCGATATTAATAATAAAATTCAAAGAATGAAAATTTTATATGAAATTAAGCAAAAAGAACTTTATAAGTATGATGGCTTCAAAAGTTTTAAACAGTTTGTAGAATCTTATATAATTGCTAGAAGCCAAGCTTATATGTATTTGAAAATTTATGAGAAAGTTTTGGAAGGGGCTATTTCTATTGAAAAAGTTAAAGAAATGGGTTTTGTAGCTACATATAAAAATATACTAAAAAACAACTTGTCAGAGATATATAAAGAAAATATGATTGAAGAAAGCGTAGAAGAAGGTATTGATACCCAAAATAAATCTATTAGAATTTTAATGAAAGATAAAAAAGTTTATGATTTTTGTAAAAAAGATATCAAAAGAATCTATTTTATTTTAGAGAAGCTGATTAAAGATAAAAAAAATATCTTATCAGATCTTATAATTGAGTATGAAAATTATAAAAAAGATAAAAAGATAAAAAGATAAAAAGATAAAAAGATAAAAAGATAAAAAGATAAAAAGATAAAAAGATAAAAAGATAAAAGTGAACTCTTGATTAAAATTGTATAATATATTATCATCAAATTAGGTTAGAGAACTTTTCTCTCTCCGTGTTCAGTAGTAAAATACTTGCCCATAGGGGGCTTTTTTTGTGTCTACTAGATATTAATAAAAAATAATAAAGTATTTTCTGCTTATAATTTCTATAAAATTTGGGTAGATATAAATTCAAAACAAAAGATTGTTAAAGTATTCCTATAAGATTAATCTTCTATTAAGTATTTATGCTTTTTATTGAATCTGGTAAAAGGTTTATTGAATTCAATTTTTAGGGTTTAGTAGAATTTTTATCAATAATAATTCTTTCATAAAATTTTTTATTTTTATTAAATTTTAATTTAATGAGTCTTTCAACTTTAATGACAATCTCTTATATCACAGAAAATAAAAATTTTAATGTTAATAAATTGTATTTTTATATTAATAAAAATACACAGAAACACGTAACAGGTTTACAGATAAAAAGGAAAAATAAATTGCGTTATTTTTGGTTTTTGAAATCTGAATTTTCATTTTTGGTCAAAACGGGCAATATCATATTTTATTTAAAAATAAGCTTAATAACATCTATAGAAATAGAATAGATTACTTCAAGCACACAATAATATTTATCTTTACCTTAATAGTATTGTTGAGATTTAAAAAACCATTTATTTTTGTATTTATTTTAATTTTTTTACTCTTAATTTAATAATTTTACTCTTAATTTAATAAAATTAAACTTCAAATTTTGGATTTTTACGCAACTTTTTTACAATCCTAAGTTTACTAAGCAAAAAAATATTAACTTTTATAAAGTTAATATCAATAAATTCATTCTAATTAGTAAACATTTTATCAATTACTCTAGCATCATTTATCAATGACTTAGAATTATTATGATTTACAATATCTACGGATGCTCTTCTGAAAACAAAATTCAGGCTTACAAATCAATACTCTTCTCTTCGAAAGTAATTTCACACCTTAGCAGTCTATTTAAGCTTTAAAATACGCCTTGAAGTCACCTTAAATTCTTGTCATCAATTTCATATTTTGAGCGATCTTTCATAAGTTTTTGATTTCGAAAGAATTTTTATATGAATGAATTGATTTGTTTACGCGAAATCCCAGATTCCTAAAGAAGGTTTTTAAATTTTTTAGGAATGTTAATTGATGCTAATTTAATTATATTTAAATTTCTTTTTGGGTTTTTTGGAGAAGATGAGTTAACCGGTATTAAGATTTTTTCTTTGAAATGAATAGTTTTTGTGCGCTGTTTGAATAACATCGAATTCTTGAAAAATGTATCAAACAGTTAAAGTCTTATATTTTTATTCTTTGTATTTCTCTTTCTCTGCATTCACTTATGAAAAAATATAATAATAAATAAATACAATATTATGTTAAGTATATATTTCAGCATCATCTATAAAGATAATTTTAGGGAAGTTTGTTTTCAATGATTCGTTAAATTTAATTTTATAGATATTGAGTAAGGAATTATTTAGATATAACGATGCTTGAAAATATAAAAAATAAAACCCAAAATACAAATTTATAAATTTTATGAATACCTTATTTTACTGTCATTAAGAACGGATTGTTTTTGTCATTCTTTTATTACTTCTAAAATATCAACAGCAGATGTTACTTTAAATAGTTACATTTTTCCAACTTGTTCAAGCAGATGTAAACAAGTGTTTTTCTAGAGTAAATTTTTTCTGATATAGGGGCACTGCTACACTATGTGGCGTTGGTATGGATTTGTGTAAACTGTTATTAAAATCAAATAATAAGCTTTTATAAAGCTAAGTAATAATTGCAGCATTTAAGCAGCAGATGTTTTTAGGTCTTTTTTTTCTTTGTAATTTGTGTACTCTAAATCTATAAATAAATGTTTATTACTCATGTGATCATCAAGATCAATAATGTTGATCAAAATCTAGCGTTATCTGTTAATTAATGCCAACCAGCATTGTGGTAAATGAATGAATTCAATTTTGCTAATTTGTTCACCTTGAAAATTAAGATTGCTGTTATCAATATCATGTCTATTTTTTTACAAAATGATTATTAGGAAGACTTCTATTATTTGGAATGCAAAATTTTGGTATTTTCAAAAGCTTTTGCCAGGGTGCTTTTTGTAAGTGTTTCTTTCTCTTGGCAAATTTGGTGGTCAAAAATTCAGGATAAGTGTTTGCTCTAAACGCCAGTTCACTAAATTTTTGAGATAATTATCTATTTTTAGCCGATAGGAGTTTTATTTTTCTTATTTAAAGGACAATGTTTTTTGTTAGTATTGTTTCTTTCGATGTAAATAGCAAATAATTCTTTATATTTTGATAATAATAGGTTTGTAAAGCTTGTCAACATAATTTTTTGTTTTTTTCATATTCCCAGCACCAAATTATAATTTGATATTATTGGCTTGAAGTTTTTTATGATATTTTCAAAACTCTAGTCATTTATCACCCAAGTATCTTTTTCTTTGTTTTTAGTATTTTCCGTGTAAGTACCAAATAAAGTCTTAACACTTTTACATTTGATTTTTTTGTCGGGGGAAGAGTAAGTATATTGGTCAAAAAAGTAGCATCTATAAGTAAGCTAAAAGCACGATTTTTGAACTCGACTTTATTTTCTCTAATAAGGAATTAGAATTAACAAAAAAAAGAATTTGTTAAAGTAGAATAAGTCAAAAAGCTTTAATAGCTTCTGAAGGTGTCTTAGATGAAGCGGTTTAAGAGGGCTAAAGGGTCAATATTGTTAAATGATTTAAGTCTATTAAATAGGGATCAAGCATTAATAAAAAAAAAGATGTTATAGAGTCCATTTCTAATGTTGTTAAAGTGACTCCAGGCTCAAGATTTCTTGCAAAAGTAATTACCATTTCTTTACATATGAGATAGTTGAATACAGATTTATAAATAATTAAAGATTAAAACAAAAAGGTATAAAGCAATTATATTGGTTTGCGCCTTTTGATTGTGTTTATTTTGCTTAAATTAATATTGACCCTTCTCCAGGTTGTGTTTATGAGATAGTATTTGTATTCTGAAAAAGTTGATAAATTTATCTTAAGTAAGTATCAATTTTTGAATAAAGAATATAAAATTTTGGATAATGGATTTTTAAAGCTTATTGATTTTAGGAAGAGAGATAAGAGATTGGTTAAGTTTGTAAGGATTTATTATTCAGAACTTTTTATACAGATTATAAACTCCCTATTTCTAATATCTTTAGCTTAAACACCCACAATGATACATTATTGCATTTTTATATTTATAAACATTATTTTCTTAGATTTCTAAAAATTTTTTAGGTTCTCTATCACCTTCTTTAAGAATCACTTCACTAAGAATAACTTTTTCATCATTTTATAGTATTTTTTAGTAAAAACATATATGCATTAAATGAATATAAATCCTTTAAAACAATAAGCTAGGCTCAAATTGTTAAGCTTAGTTAAGTTTATTTATTCTTAAATAATTATCATATCCTTTTATTAAAGATAAAATATAACCTTCTCACTTTTTATTTTTTTTAGTACCTCAAAATTATTAAGTAAAATCCTAAAATCTTCTTTGGTTATTGAATAAAGACTAGCTACAATAAAGCTATTTTCATTTTCTTTTTCTTTACAAAATTCATCTTTGGTGTCTAATTTTAGCATTTTATTAACTTTTTCTTTACTGCCTTCAAAATGTTTTAAGTAAAGTAAATTAGAGAAATTTAATCCTTCTTATAAAACGCTTTATACATTGTTAAATGTAAGTCCTCCTACAAAATCAATGTATTTCCCACAAAGGGTACTAAATGAACTGAACATTTTGTTAATAAGAGTAAATTCTTCATCGTCTTTAGATTCTATTGTTGATTCCTAAATAGGAAATAATTGTCTAATTTGATTTATATTTAATTCAATCCCTCTATACGAATTATATTTACTGCCTTTCAAATCACCGACTATTCCCTTAATAATATTATCATTGTTCTGAATCATGAATTTCCCTTTAAAATTTGTTTTATAAGCTTTGGTATTACTAAGCTAAAAAATTACCATCAATAATATTTATAAAAGCGATTTTAAAGATTTTACTGGTGGTAGTGATCCCAGTCTTTTTAGATGCTTTGTTGCATTCAATTTTAAATTGATAGCAGAAAAAGATAATTCAACTTATCTAACCCCAGCAGCTCTTTGGAGTGAATTTAGCTATAGGGTACTAAGAAAGCATATGCTTATAGTAAGTATATGCTTAACTATATTGACCAATTTCAAAATCAAAAAAGATTTAAAGATCTAGTATCATTTTTTAAATTTGTAATGATACCATTTCTTTATTTATTGTATTCAACATTCAAAAGATGATTATCTTTACTAAGTATTTCTTACTTTATTTTATTCTTTTATGATTAGTTTTATGTAGTTAGAAATATGCTTTGAAAAAACTCTGCTTTATTAAACTTGGTTTTTTTGAGAAAGTTTTTTATAAAACTTTCTCAAAAATCTATACTCTTAAGCTCGGAATTTCTCAATCACCTATGACTTTATTTGCTAATTAATTTTTTATAATAAAAGCTCTTCTTCAATGTTTTCAAATAAACCATATGAACTACTGCTTAAAAAGCAATTAATTTACACTTCTTTTTTAAGAGATTGTGCTAAATTAAATATGTCTTTTTATAAATTCTTTTCTAAGCAAGAAATCTCAGAAATAAGGTTATCGAACCTTATACCGAATTGTTTTTCTAGATTTTCCAAATCTCTATATGTAAGCTCATTGTTATAATATCTTTTTGACAAATCTTGGGCTATTAACTGTTTCATTCCCAGTCTCAGAAACTCTCTGTATTTTGATCTTCGGTAATATTTGTCGTTGCTAAAACCGCTTTCATAATTCACTCACCTACTATATATACTAACATAAATCAAAGTCAAATATCGGAACATTTCCTTAAAAATCTCATAAAGCAGATATAATGCACGCAAACTAAATATATTTTCATATTATCCCTCTTTATGAGAAAAACTTATATCACTTTATTAGGCTCACTGCCCACCTTACATTCAGTTTTTAAAAAAATTATTTTATTCGTTGATATTTTGGCAATTTATCTTGATAATTAAAAATTAAAAACAAATAAGTACTTAAAGATCTAAGCGCTTTATATCTAATAAAATTTATTTTTTTAAAACTCTTAATATCAATGCTTGGTGAACTTTCTAAACCATCAAAATAACTTTGTACATAATATATTAGCCCCAGAATCATAAAAAAAAACTGCTTTATTCCCTTCATTGTCATTAACTTGAGACATACACCGAAGCTTTGCTTTCTTTTTTTAAAAAAAGTATGTCTACTTTAACATCTGACTCATTAATGACTTATTTGACTTTTCTTGTTGCAACTTTTTTTGATTGATCCCTACATTTTCTGCAAGTCTTAAAAAGACATCTACTTACTATTTTTTATCTTTTTGATGATCATCTTCAAAATTTTTAGCCACATAATTTTATTTTTGGCTTTACTTGTCAAACTCATTAACAATGATTAATATCGCAAAAAAACAAAATAATAGAGTTCATAGATCCCACCAAAACACTTTTTTAATAACTCTTATCTTCTTTAATTATTGAATCACAAACAGATTATTTTCCAAAAGCATTACTATTATTTTTTTCATATAACTTAAAATCTCCTTATTGGTTTATAAATTCTGTGATTGTATCAGTTATTAGACTTGTAAACAAAAAAGGCTAGCAAGCCATCAATTGCTTAGCTTAACCTTCTAAGCTGCTTGCCTTAAAGTCCTTAAATTTCTGATTTAGCTCCTAAGAAATGTTACTTATTTCCCAAGTCTTCCAATTTAGTTTTTACATTTAATACTATCTTAAATATCCCCCACAACTAATGACAAATTGTAATTAGACATCACAATCAAAAGTATCTCTATTTCTTATTTTATTGCTAATAACCTGAGAAATGAGAAAGCCTATCTACTATTTATTTAATTAAACCATTCAATTCTCCATTATTTATTATAAATTAAAAAGCATCCGTTATTTTTTATAAACCAATAGCCATATAATTTATATGGTTGATTCATCTAATGTCTTCTTCTAGTCATAGAGTTTCTATGTGGGAGCTTCTAAGATTTGATATACCACCATTACAACACTTACAAAAAATCAAGTAAAATTGATCATAACCACTCTACCACAAAAGCAAACACAAATAGTAATTATAAATCTAATAAAATGCAAGCTATTTTTTATTATTATAAACAGCTTAAAGTGGCTCTTTTAAATTTTAAAAAGTCTTTTTTATTAATTACTAAAGATAATTAAACTTGTAAATAAAATTACACGTATTGAAATTAAATTTGAAATTTCCATTAAATTATATTTAATGGCACCTAAATATCTAAAAATGAAGGATAAGTGTATGGGAAATAAAATTTTTTATATTTCAGTAGTTTTAATTGTAATAGTTGGTTGCGACTGGGGGACTATTAAAGAAAAAAGTACAGAAATTTCCGAGCTATTAAGAACGGACAAAGATAAGACTAAAAATCAAGATGGAATAGAATTGGATGAAGATAATTTTGTATCTAGAAATAGCTTTAATATCTGCTCGCCACTAACCCCACTAACAGCCGTCGCAGTCTTGCTGGCATCTCCAGCATTTGCACCACCACCATTGCCAAACAACTTCCCTGCATCCTTGCCAGTATCAGTATTAGCATCTTTAACATCATCCAACTTTCTACCAGTAGCCTCAACAATCCCCTTTATCCCCTTAGCAATTCCATTGACACTGTCTTTATTAGCAGCACCACCATTATTCTGAACAACAACATTCCCAATGCTATCAGCGCCAAACTCAACTTTCGCAACTTCCTTACTAGCGGTTATCAGATTTTTCCATCAATTTAACAGCACTCTCAACAGCATTCTTCACACCCCCCTTTCCATTATTATCATCATCAGCATTCTGCAACCCAAACTTCCCATCTTTAGCCATCCCCCTCAGAACAATAGCAGCCGCAATCTGATCATCCTTTTTCATCCCCTCCGTATTAAACGCTGCCGCAGCAGCACCAGTCCCAATAGCAGCCGCAATCGGATTTGTTGCAGCAGCAGCCGCAGCACCATTCTGCTGCCCATTACCAGCAGCCACAACAATCTGCTTTAATATCTGTGCTCACCACTAACCCCACTAACAGCCGTCGCAGTCTTGCTGGCATCTCCAGCACCCGCAGCACCACCATTGCCAAACAACTTCCCTGCATCCTTGCCAGCCTCAGTAGTAGCATCTTTAACATCATCCAACTTTCTACCAGCAGCCTCAACAATCCCCTTTATCCCCTTAGCAATTCCTTTGACACTGTCTCCATTAGCAGCACCACCACCATTATTCTGAACAACAACATTCCCAATGCTATCAGCGCCAAAATCAACTTTCTCAACTTCCTTACCAGCAGTTATCAGCTTCTTCAGCTTCTTAACAGCACTCTCAACAGCATTCTTCACACCCCCCTTTCCATTAGCATCATTAGCAGCATTCAACCCAAACTTCCCATCTTTAGCCATCCCCCTCAGAACAATAGCAGCTGCAATCTGATCATCCTTTTTCATCCCCTCCGCATTAAACGCTGCCGCCTCACCAGTCCCAATAGCAGCCGCAATCGGATTTGTTGCAGCAGCAGCCGCAGCGCCATTCTGCTGCCCATTACCAGCAGCCGTAACAATCTGCTTTAATATCTGCTCACCACTAACCCCACTAACAGCCGTCGCAGTCTTGCTGGCATCTCCAGCACCCGCATTACCACCATTGCCAAACAACTTCCCTGCATCCTTGTTAGCCTCAGTAGTAGCATCTTTAACATCATCCAACTTTCTACCAGCAGCCTCAACAATCCCCTTTATCCCCTTAGCAATTCCTTTGACACTGTTTCCATCAGCAGCAGCAGCCTCAGCCTGAGCAACAACATTCCCAATGCTATCAGCGCCAAACTCAACTTTCTCAACTTCCTTACCAGCGGTTATCAGATTTTCCCAGCAATTTAACAGCGCTCTCAACAGCATTCTTCACACCCCCCTTTCCATTATTATCATTAGCATTCTGCAACCCAAACTTCCCATCTTTAGCCATCCCCCTCAGAACAATAGCAGCTGCAATCTGATCATCCTTTTTCATCCCATTCGCATTAAACGCTGCCGCATCACCAGTCCCAATAGCAGCCGCAATCGGATTTGCTGCATTAGCAGCCTTAACACCATCCTGTTGCCCTTTACCAGCAGCCACAACAATCTGCTTTAATATCTGCGCTCACCACTAACCCCACTAACAGCCGTCGCAGTCTTGCTAGCAGCTTCAGCATTCGCAGCACCATTATTGCCAAACAACTTCCCTGCATCCACGCCATTCTCAGTATTAGCAGCTGTAACATCATCCAACTTTCTACCAGTAGCCTCAACAATCCCCTTTATCCCCTTAGCAATTCCATTGACACTGTTTCCATCAGCAGCACCACCATTACCCTGAGCAACAACATTCCCAATGCTATCATTGCCGCCAAAATCAACTTTCTCAACTTCCTTATTAGCGGTTATCAGCTTCTCCGGCTTCTTAACAGCACTCTCAACAGCATTCTTCACACCCCCCTTTCCATTAGCATCATTAGCAGCATTCAACCCAAACTTCCCGCCTTTAGCCATCCCCCTCAGAACAATAGCAGCTGCAATCTGATCATCCCTTTTCATCCCCTCCGCATTAAACGCTCCAGCATCATCAGTCCCAATAGCAGCCGCAATCGGATTTGCTGCAGTATCAGCCGCAGCGCCATTCTGCTCCCCATTACCAGCAGCCTCAACAATCCCCTTTATCCCCTTAGCAATTCCTTTGACACTGTTTCCATCAGCAGCAGCAGCCTCACCCTGATCAACAACATTCCCAATGCTATCAGCGCCAAAATCAACTTTCGCAACTTCCTTACTAGCGGTTATCAGATTTTTCCAGCAATTTAACAGCACTCTCAACAGCATTCTTCACACCCCCCTTTCCATTAGCATCATTAGCAGCATTCAACCCAAACTTCCCATCTTTAGCCATCCCCCTCAGAACAATAGCAGCTGCAATCTGATCATCCTTTTTCATCCCCTCCGTATCAAACGCCGCTCCAGCCTCATCAGTCCCAATAGCAGCCGCAATCGGATTTGTTGCAGTATCAGCCTTAACGCCATGCTGCTCCCCATTACCAGCAGCCGCAACAATCTGCTTTAATATCTGCTCACCACTAACCCCACTAACAGCCGTCGCAGTCTTGCTAGCATCTCCAGCATCCGCAGCACCATTATTGCCAAACAACTTCCCTGCATCCTTGCCAGTATCAGTATTAGCATCTTTAACATCATCCAACTTTCTACCAGCAGCCTCAACAATCCCCTTTATCCCCTTAGCAATTCCATTGACACTGTTTCCATCAGCAGCACCACCATTAGCCTGAGCAACAACATTCCCAATGCTATCATTGCCGCCAAAATCAACTTTCTCAACTTCCTTACTAGCGGTTATCAGATTTTTCCATCAATTTAACAGCACTCTCAACAGCATTCTTCACACCCCCCTTTCCACCAGCATCATCATTAGCATTCTGCAACCCAAACTTCCCGCCTTTAGCCATCCCCCTCAGAACAATAGCAGCTGCAATCTGATCATCCTTTGTCATCCCATTCGCAGCAAACGCCGCTCCAGCACCAGTCCCAATAGCAGCCGCAATCGGATTTGCTGCATTAGCAGCCTCAGCACCATTCTGCTGCTGCTCCCCTTTACCAGCAGCCGCAACAATCTGCTTTAATATCTGCTCACCACTAACCCCACTAACAGCCGTCGCAGTCTTGCTGGCATCTCCAGCATTCGCACCACCATCATTGCCAAACAACTTCCCTGCATCCTTGCCAGCCTCAGTAGTAGCAGCTGTAACATCATCCAACTTTCTACCAGCAGTCTCAACAATCCCCTTTATCCCCTTAGCAATTCCTTTGACACTGTCTCCATCAGCAGCACCACCATTACCCTGAACAACAACATTCCCAATGCTATCAGCGCCAAACTCAACTTTCTCAACTTCCTTACCAGCAGTTATCAGCTTCTCCAGCAACTTAACAGCACTCTCAACAGCATTCTTCACACCCCCCTTTCCATTAGCATCATCAGCAGCATTCAACCCAAACTTCCCATCTTTAGCCATCCCCCTCAGAACAATAGCAGCTGCAATCTGATCATCCTTTGTCATCCCATTCGCAGCAAACGCTGCCGCTCCAGCACCAGTCCCAATAGCAGCCTGAATCGGATTTGCTGCATTAGCAGCCGCAGCACCATTCTGCTGCCCATTACCAGCAGCCGCAACAATCTGCTTTAATATCTGCTCACCACTAACCCCACTAACAGCCGTCGCAGTCTTGCTAGCATCTTCAGCACCCGCAGCACCATTATTGCCAAACAACTTCCCTGCATCCTTGTTAGCCTCAGTAGTAGCATCTTTAACATCATCCAACTTTCTACCAGCAGCCTCAACAATCCCCTTTATCCCCTTAGCAATTCCTTTGACACTGTTTCCATCAGCAGCACCACCATTATTCTGAGCAACAACATTCCCAATGCTATCATCGCCAAACTCAACTTTCTCAACTTCCTTACCAGCAGTTATCAGATTTTCCCAGCAGTTAACAGCACTCTCAACAGCATTCTTCACACCCCCCTTTCCATTAGTATCATTATCAGCATTCAACCCAAACTTCCCGCCTTTAGCCATCCCCCTCAGAACAATAGCAGCTGCAATCTGATCATCCTTTGTCATCCCATTCGTATTAAACGCTGCCGCATTATCACCAGTCCCAATAGCAGCCGCAATCGGATTTGTTGCATCAGCAGCCCTCACGCCGTCCTGTTGCTGCTGCCCATTACCAGCAGCCGCCTGGCATCTTCAGCACCCGCAGCACCACCATTGCCAAACAACTTCCCTGCATCCTTGCCAGTATCAGTAGTAGCAGCTGTAACATCATCCAACTTTCTACCAGCAGCCTCAACAATCCCCTTTATCCCCTTAGCAATTCCATTGACACTGTCTCCATTAGCAGCAGCAGCAGCCTCACCCTGAACAACAACATTCCCAATGCTATCATTGCCAAACTCAACTTTCTCAACTTCCTTACCAGCAGTTATCAGATTTTCCCAGCAACTTAACAGCACTCTCAACAGCATTCTTCACACCCCCCTTTCCACCAGTATCATCAGCAGCATTCAACCCAAACTTCCCATCTTTAGCCATCCCCCTCAGAACAATAGCAGCTGCAATCTGATCATCCTTTGTCATCCCATTCGCAGCAAACGCTGCCGCATCATCAGTCCCAATAGCAGCCTGAATCGGATTTGCTGCATCAGCAGCCGCAACACCATGCTGCTGCCCATTACCAGCAGCCGCAACAATCTGCTTTAATATCTGCTCACCACTAACCCCACTAACAGCCGTCGCAGTCTTGCTGGCAGCTTCAGCATTCGCATTACCACCATTTTTGCCAAACAACTTCCCTGCATCCACGCCATTCTCAGTAGTAGCATCTGTAACATCATCCAACTTTCTACCAGCAGCCTCAACAATCCCCTTTATCCCCTTAGCAATTCCTTTGACACTGTCTCCATTAGCAGCAGCAGCCTCAGCCTGAGCAACAACATTCCCAATGCTATCATTGCCGCCAAACTCAACTTTCTCAACTTCCTTACCAGCAGTTATCAGCTTCTCCAGCAAGTCACTAACTTCTTTAACAACACCCCCAATGGCACTTCCTGTATTTTTTTCTTCTTCTGAGTTACTTTCTCCTTTAGGTAATCCGTCAATACCTTTTTTTGTATCTTCTAACTTTTTAACCATAGAAGAAAAATAATTTTTTACATCAGATTTTTTTGGGTCAGCTTTAAGTCCAAACACTTCTGCAACTAATCCTCCAAAAGAGTTGAATACATCTAAGAATCCATGTCCTAGATCTATAAGCGACTGGTAAAATCTATTTGTTGCATCGTTATTGTTAGCGTTATCAGCTTCTCCAGCAAGTCACTAACTTCTTTAACAACACCCCCAATGGCACTTCCTGTATTTTTTTCTTCTTCTGAGTTACTTTCTCCTTTAGGTAATCCGTCAATACCTTTTTTTGTATCTTCTAACTTTTTAACCATAGAAGAAAAATAATTTTTTACATCAGATTTTTTTGGGTCAGCTTTAAGTCCAAACACTTCTGCAACTAATCCTCCAAAAGAGTTGAATACATCTAAGAATCCATGTCCTAGATCTATAAGCGACTGGTAAAATCTATTTGTTGCATCGTTATTGTTAGCGTTATCAGCTTCTCCTGCATTGTTTTTGCAATTCATATCTCAATTTTTTTTTAAAATTTTTTATAAAAGAAAATTTTTGATAAGTTTATAATCAAATTTTTTTTAAAAAAATAACTTTGTCATTTATAACATTTAAAGTTAAATTTATTAATTATTATTTATAAATTTAACTTTAAAATTTAAAGAGACATCTTGAATGAATTGAATGGGTATACTTTTAAAAAAGTATTTCTGTCTCTTTGTTTTTATTTTGAATTATAATTAGTATTATTAATTAGTAATTTGATTAAATTACTAATTATGTGTTCTTGTAAATCAGCTTTAACAAGTGTAAGTGTTAAAAAATTTAAAACTATTCTTTGTTACAAAGAATAGTTTTAAATTTTTTAACACTTACACTTGTTAAAGCTGATTTTTGATATAAGATTATATCTTATATTTTTCAATTAAGGAGACTAATATGAAGAAAATATCAAGTGTAATATCTTTAGTAGCTTTTCTTGTTTTTATGAATTGCAAAAACAATGCAGGAGAAGCTGATAACGCTAACAATAACGATGCAACAAATAGATTTTACCAGTCGCTTATAGATCTAGGACATGGATTCTTAGATGTATTCAACTCTTTTGGAGGATTAGTTGCAGAAGTGTTTGGACTTAAAGCTGACCCAAAAAAATCTGATGTAAAAAATTATTTTTCTTCTATGGTTAAAAAGTTAGAAGATACAAAAAAAGGTATTGACGGATTACCTAAAGGAGAAAGTAACTCAGAAGAAGAAAAAATACAGGAAGTGCCATTGGGGGTGTTGTTAAAGAAGTTAGTGACTTGCTGGAGAAGCTGATAACTGCTGGTAAGGAAGTTGAGAAAGTTGAGTTT
>NZ_CP179626.1:0-31754 GCF_030439285.2 [Borrelia] turdi
AATTTGTAACCAATACCAAAACTAGAAATATAAAGAAATTTTCCATTATCAATGGAAACACCATCAAATCCATATCCCATATCAAAAGATATCAATAAAAATAAATCAGAAAACGAATTTCTTAAGTATTCAAGAAAAAATACTCTATATTCAAATCCAAAATTAAAAATTGCATTAAAAATGCTATTAGGATCATCAAAAAAGGGAAAAGCCACCGGATATAAATTTAAAACATGGTAATCTATTCTGGTTTCTAAATCAGTATCAAATAAAGAATCGGATTTTAAAAAATCTAACTTAAAGCCTAGCTCTCCAAAAGGCAAAGAGAAAAGATATTTAAAATTCCAATGCACATTATAAATTTGATCTTCGTTACCCAATAAATACCTATAAACAAAAATCACTTTGGTATCCATTCTTTGAAATTCCGAATAATAGATTGGAACTAATAAACTAATTTTATTCTTCAAAGTAAGTGTATTGAAATATACATTTTCAATGTTATCAACCTTAAGTAAATTGTTAATTAATCCTATAGTAAAAGTATTTTCAAATTTAAAATAATTAAAATTATATCCAAATAAAAAATTCCCCTCATGTTCAATATATTTTTTATTAAAATTAAACGGTACCCTAATTTCATAAAATATTTTAGAGAAAAAATTCCTAAAAAAATAATTAAAACCAGATGAAAATAAAATGGTTTTGTAATAATCAGACCCTAGCCCAATAAAAGGGGAAATTTTAGAATCATTTAGCAGATAATATAAAGACAAATCAAATGTATTTGGTATGGATAAATAATCCATATCAAAATCAAAGCCCATACCACTAATCTTTAAGCTATTTAGTTCTCTTGAAAATAAGTTAAAACACATTAAAAATATAATTACCTTTTTCATTGTTTTTTATTATTCCCTTAAACCTTAAAACTCATACTAATACTTAATATTTGATTAAAAGGCATATTTTTAAATAAAATCTTTTCTTCAAAAGGCTCAAATATGCTTTTAATTTTTAAAGAAAACCCCTTAGTAATATCAAAAGTACTTTCAAAATAAATTTGCCAAGCATTATCATTTAAATTTGTTTTTAAAAAACACGACGTTTTAAGTAAACTTTCAATCCAAGTTAAAATAAGCCCTGTAGATATAAAATGATTATTGTTTTTTGAATAACTTTCAAATACAAAGGCAATGGAATTAAAAATTACATTTTCAAAATCAATATAATACCTAGAGCCCAAAAGATATCTATTATTCTCGCTACAAAATGCATAATCTAGATCATAAAGCAAATCATGTCTTATGGTAGAATAAAAAAATAGTCCACTATAAATCTCAACAGATAAATCAAAAATAAATTTGATATCCATATTGCCATTTTTTAGATTAAAAGGGGCTTCTACCATTAATAGAAGATCCAACTTGGGAAATGATAACTGAAAATAAGTCCAGGGTGATAAATATTTTGATTTTTCAAGTCCATCAAGACTAAATTCATCTAATATAGCACCAAAAGAAAAAATATAATTTGAGACAAAATAATATATCTCTGCCAACCATTCTTCTGAATCTTTTATTCTATCTAAAATAATATTCTCTATTAATCCACTACCTAAATGATAATTTTGTTTTCCTAATTTAAAAATTAAATTATCAAAATAAAAATTTAAAAACAAATTTTTAAAACTTAAATAATGATTCCCCTTCTTTATAGTTAAAGAAGGGGCAACTCCAAATTCAAAAATACCATGATTAATAAAAGCCCCTAAATAAAATTCATTTTCAAAACTGAATATTCCAGTACCAAGAAAATCTTTCTCATCATAATCTGAAAAAAAATATGAAAAATTACTACTCAACCCAAGCTGTTCCTTGATAATAACACTAGAAAATAAAACACTGGGAATTATTAATAAAAACCAAAACAACAAAAATTTGGCAAGTTCCATTTTTAACTTATCCTTATTTTAAATAGTTTTTAGCAATATCAAATACTCTTAAAAAGCCTTTCATAGTAAAGATAGAATTATTTAAATTGGTTTTGGAAAAATTTTTTGTATACACGATTGTACGATGATTCTCAAAAATTCTATCAACAACTTCAATATTAGCAAAAGCACTAACACCACTAATAAGGCCTTTTTTATAAATCACCTCTCTTAAAACATGAGAATTCCTATCTTTGTGTAAAGTCGAAAATTTATTTGAATCATATCTAATTAAATCAACAAATGGATAAAGAGATGCTTTTTTTGATTTAAACTTTAAAAGATTTTTATTTCTTTTCTCAAGCAAGCTAAAATCTTCTTCAAACCTTAATCCAATAATATCTTGCAATGAAGATATGCCCTTAACTTTATAAGAGGGACTAACTTTAATGGGATTTGAAGATTTGCTGCTTAACATAAAATAACCTGTGTCTCTAATTACAAGAAATGCAATGTCCGATTTTTTCCCTTCCGTATATACTAAGCAAGAATTTGAATTATTAGAATTTATAATTGAGAACCCTTTGCTTTTTTCTTTTAAAACTCCATCCAAATAAATTTCATAAACTAAATTAACAACATAAATCCCTGGCTCAATATTAGGAAAAGCCAGTCTAGAAAAATTTTTTTCTAAAGAATTTGATTCATTAGAATATAAAAAACTAGCAACATAAAAATAAATAATAACAATAAAAGCTTTAAACATTATTTATCACCTCCACTATTGATCTTTTACTTGCCTTAATAAAGGGCAAAACTGAAGAAATAATTGCAACTAAAAAAATAAATAAACAAACAAAACAAATATCACTAAAATAATATGAAAAATTAATAAAATAAGATTCTGTATATCCTGGAGGAGAAAATCTTATCTGCTGTAATCCAATTATCAATTTTAAAAAATAAGAAATAGCAATGCCTAAAATTATATTTATAGCAGTAAGAATAAATATTTCCAAAAATAAAGTACAAAAAAGCTCTAATTTTGTAAGACCGATTGCTCTTAAAGTTCCAAGCTCTCTAGTTCTTTCAAGGCTCAGTGCTGTCATTATTTGAAAAAATGATATAAATATTAGCAATATTATTAATATTGACAAAAATTTAAACATCATTTTATTAATTCCTACAATAGATTTGAAAGACGGATTAATTTCATACCAATCACTATACTCAAAATCTATATTGCTTTTATTTCTTAATACCTCCAACTTATTTTTAAATTTATTTAAAAAAGAATTATTTTTTAAATAAATTTGAATTACATGCGCACCGTCTTTAAAATCAAAAAAACTTTTCAATGTATTTATACTAGTAATAGCAACCATGCTATCTGTTTGAATAACTGGAAATTTAATAATTCCTGACAATCTAATATCTTGTAAAATAAGACCTTCACCCAACATATCTGTCATCAGAGTTAACTTAGAATTTTCTTTTGTTAAATTTTCTATGCCAAGAGAAATTGCCAAACTACTTCCAATTAAAAAATCACCAACAGAACTATCAAAAAGAGGATTCCCATCTACCAAAGACAAATTTTTTGTTGCAAAATCAGGATTTTCAAATGCAGTAGCAAAAAAGGGTTTACTTAAAAAAGAATTACCAATAAGACCTTCAAAATTTACTATTAAATTGCTAGATTTAAACTCAGAATATTTGTTTATCTCGTTTTTGATTTGAAATATTTCACAATCCTTTAAGATTAGATTATTTTTAATGCTACTAAACTTAGGATTAAAATAATTTTTTCTAGCAATCTGAATATGCCCTGTAGATGAAACAAGCCCTATTTCCATGCCCTCACTACTATAATTCATATATCCTATAAAAAGTAATAAAAACACTACTGAACTCACCAAAAGAAATGAAATCATCATAGATCGTCTTACATCTCTAAAAATATTAAAAAAAGCCAACTTAAGCATAACTACCTCTAAAAATAGAATAATTTACCATCTTCTATTCTGAAAAACCTATTAGCAAATTTTTCTAAACTAGAATCATGCGAAACAAATAGTCCTATTGCATCATTTTCTTTTATATAATTTTTTATTGCAGAATAAATAAAACTTGCTGTTACACAGTCCAAATGACTTGTTATTTCATCTCCAATAATCAATTTAGGATCATAAACAAATGCTCTGGCTATTCCTATTCTTTGTTTTTGTCCCCCAGACATATATGAAGGACGCTTTTTTATAAAATTTTCAAGATTAAACAATTCTACCAAGCTATCTACCTTGTTTTTACATTCTTTCGAATTCTTACTCGAAAATTTTAAAGGTAACAAAATATTCTCAAACCCAGTAAGACTTGGAATAAGTTCAAAATGTTGAAATATAAGCCCCATATTACATTTTCTAAAAAGCGTTCTTTGCTTCTCTTTCATAGAACTTAAAATAAAAGAATCTAATATTATCTCTCCACTGTCTATGATATCTATACCTGAAATTAAATTGATTAAAGTAGTCTTGCCGCCTCCTGTTGGACCTGAAAGCCAAACCATGTCTTTTGATTTTAGACTAAAAGATATATCTTTGTTTGCATAAACTATTTCTTTAAAAATTTTGTAGCTTTTATTAATACTATTGATACTTAGTTTCATATCCCTAACCTTAACTTAACTATAATCAGAAGAAAGGTAAGCCTTTCTTTAATTTTTCAAAAGCAATCTCTGTAAGATATCCATTAGGAAATATTTTACAAGCAGACTTCAAACAGTCTATTGCTTCAACTCTTCTATTAATACGTATAAAAAAAGAGCTTTTTGCTATTTCTTTTAAATATCTTTGCCTTTTATTCATAAAAACTTCTTCTGCTCTATTAAAATAATAAAGAGCAAACAAATTCCTACTAAAAGTTTTATTTGTAACTCCTGATGTATAAAACATTGCTAATGGTAGATTAACTTTATAATTTTGATTATCCATAATTAAAGCTTTGTCCAAAAATCTTTTTCCATTTACAATATAAAAATAAGAGTTTGAAGAATCGTGGGTGATTAAATTCAAAGCAAGTTCCCCTAAAGCTCTAAAATAATCAGAAAATTCATGAAGAAAATTAAAAGAGGCTTTAATACTATGCTTATATGTAAGTAAAACCCTATTAATCAAATTTTTGTATTCATTAACATCATCTATTAAATAAGCAATATCACAAAAAACTAAGGAAATAAGCAAATTTAAATAATTAAATTTAAAACTGCTTCTATCATATTTAGATAAGATGTTATTTTCAATTTTAGAAAGAGAAGATATTAATATCTTTGCATAATTATAAACAGCACCCCTTAGCTCAACAGAATAATAATTAGTATGAATTTCTTCAATTTTTTCTATATATTTTCCTATATCATTGTCAAAAGCAAACAAGCTAAATGAAATAAAAAAGATAAACAAACCACTTTTCAGTTTCATAGAATTTATCCCTATAAAAAAGTAGCAAAATCAAGGCAACTCGCCCAAATTATTTCTTTTAATGACTATTTTATGGAAAAGCCCGCTAGGAAATATATTTTTAGCCTCATCTAAACATCTTTTATATTCATTTTCTTTTTTGAGTCGAAAGTATCCCTGACTTAACCATACATTCGTTAGATATTTTTCTAAATTTCTTTTACTATATTTAAGAGCCTTTTGCAAAAATTCTATTGCTTGCTTAGGGCTACCCCCGGCAATTCTTGGAGAATATAAATACCATGTTGCTAAAGAAATATTGGCAAATGCATTTTCATTATCGATTTCTAAAGATTTAATTAATGCATTTTTAGCTTCATTTGAAATTTTAACTAATTGCATCCCCCCCATATATCTTAAAATAGATAAATTCAAATCCCCTAATATCCTATATGCATCACTTCTAACTGATTTTTGACAATCTTTAAAAAATGGAGAAGAAATAAAATCTAAAATAACGCTTTTCGCATTCAAAAATATAGAATAACTATCAGAAGAATTTTTGATAGTTGCGCTTTGAACTAAAGATGCAATCTGAAAATTAACAATACTGATAAGATAATTTTTTCTAGTATCATTAAATGATTCTAATTTTTTATCTAAAGTTTTAAATTCATCTATATAAAAGTTTATATAATCAGATTGATCTTTTAAAGCAAGTTTATTGTTACTATCACCAGAATAATAACTTTCTAGAATATCATTATATTCTATATTCAAATCTTCAAAAAAATTAGCATGCAGAAAACTAAAATTTAAAATTAGAAAAAAAAGACAATTAAAAAAAAATTTCATAACCTTTTACCACCTTATGATTAAGGATAATTCAATAAATAAATTTATCTAATTTTAATTCTAAAAAAATTAAAATTCTTTTTTAAAAAAATTACATTTTTAAAAAGAATAATGACAAGATTATTTAAAGTTTGATAACTCTTTATGTAAGCAAATCTAAACCGGGTTTACTTTTTCTAGTAAAGTCCTTCTTTCTTTTTTAATTGTAATATTTATATAAATAAAACTACCAAAATAGGATTGGTAAATTAGCTCTACATAGGAATATTAAAAGCAATAAACTTATTAAAAATGTAGTAGTAGTAAAAGATGTTGATGATAAATATCATATTTCAGTAACAGTTGAGTGCTTAGATGTTAAAAATAACAATAAAACTAAATACAGTAAAAAGAGCTAGTTGGTATTGATATGAGCATGGGGCACTTTTTAGTAAGTGGTAGAGCAAGAAAACCAATCGCCCTAAATATTTACTAAAATATGAACGTAATCTTAAGAAATACCAAAGAAAACTATCAAAAAAACAAATGGGCTCTAGAAATAGAGCCGAATCTAGATTAAGAGTTGCCAAGTTGCATAGTAAAATTTTAAATCTAAGAAAATATTTTATACATAAATTATCTTATTATTTTGTAGCTAATTATAAAAATATAGTGGTCCTTCAAGATCTTTAATTAAATTATTATATTTATCTTTTATAACGCTTAAATTACCAGATTTTACCCATATAACATAACCTACTATAAACAATTCAAAAACCTCTCCTTCTTTTAAGCCTTGTTTTTTTATGATATTAAAATAGTGTTTTTAACAACAAAAATATGAGATTTTTTGAACTGCATTAAATAATTTTTTGACTAAAAAACATGCTCTTTGGCTTGAGATTAAATTCAGTTGAATATTGTTTTTTAGCGATATGAAGAAGATTATTGAAAAATTAAATGAAGATGATTTAGCCCTAAATCATCTTCCGCCTATTATTTGAAAACTATAATAAAAAGATTTTGACAATTTTTTTAAGTTTGGGTTCTAAGAGATCCAAAGAATTACTTAACTTGTTTCTCAAAATTAAAACAGGTTGAACAATGATTCATTTGAAACCAAGGATTTTTTATCCTATCTTTTCATTAATAATCTGTGCTTAGTTAATCTTTTGTTTTTGATAGGGCTTGGGCATATTTGTTCTGATAATGAGGATTATAATTGTTTTGATGATCCTGCTTCCACGATTAGTCAACAGTTTAAAAAAATAAAAAAATCTTTAATATTATCTTTAGAAAATTCTAACGTAAAATTAACATAATTTCTCTTTTTTATTAATAAAAATATATGCCTCAATAAATTAAATTTAGAATTACCACTTCTAACTAAAACCTTATAAAAATGCGTATTAAACAAATACATATAAATTTTTACTTGTTTTTTATTGGAAGATTGCTTTTTTACTAAAAAGCAAAAAATATAAAATATCAACCAATTTTTAAAAAAATAGTAATAAATTTTCACAACTAATTTAAATGGTTTTTATATTCAGTTTAGTGAACATAATTATTGTTTCATACTTACTTTAATAATCAAATTGTTACTTTTTTAAGTTTTTTAATACCCACTTTACAATTAGTGCTTCGTCTAAGTATTTTTTATTGTAAAACCCATACATGTGTTTTTCTAAAGCTATAAATTTATCTACAAGTGATTTATTATATGGTGTATTTATTTTTTCTCTTTTTAATAAACGGAACAATCCTCTCAAATAACAAAAACCACTGCCCTTTATAAATCTAAATTCTATGTAATATGTCGTTGAGAATGTATACGATTTTTTAATCCTTCCTATTTCATATCTCACAGATATATTTTTTATTGGTTTTCTAGCTCCATAAAAAATTCCTAAAAACCCATCCCCTTCTATTAAGGGATAAAGACGAAACTCTTGAAATTCTTCTTGACATAACAATTCTTTAAATGATATGCGACATTGATTTTTTTTAACATCAATTCCTAATTTGTGAAGATCTTTCATTATTTTTGTATGATAAATGGTTCTCTCTTTTATTTGTTCTTTCTTTAAGAAAATCCCTTTTTTCTTTTTATTAACTATTTGCTCATTTTTTTGTATAAGCCTTAACACACTTTCCATATTCAACTCTTGTATAGTTTTTTTATTTACTTTCAATAAAGTAGAAACTTTTTTTGTTTCTTATTATTTCTAGCAATTCGTAATAATAGGTATTATTAAATACCTTATTATATTCTAATTTTTTTTCGCCATTCAAATATGTTTTCACAATTGGTTTTAGAACTTCAATTTTTTCTTTTTTTCTTAGCCAATCAATAAGTATGTTGAAAATGTTTGTTTTTATTTGCTTATAATCTTTTTGTGAATTTTCTTCTTTTATTTTAGTTTGTTTTTCTAATTTATGTTGGATTTTACTTAGGTCTTTATACTTTTGATTTTCAATTATAAAATGGGGCTTAAATTTATAATTTTCATATATTTCCTTAATACTTGTTTCTAATTGTTTAACATTACACCCACTTTTTTCTAATTGTTTTTGAACGTTTTTTAATATTTCTTTTAATTTTCTTTGTTTTTCTATTAAATAAAATTTTTTTATATGTAAATTTTTATTTTTGGCAATATCAAATTCGGCCTTTTTAAAGATTTTTAGTATTTCAATCAAATTATCTTTACTAATATTTAAATTAAGAATAGGAAATAAATTTTTTGATAAAAATTTACATTTATTGAAATATTTTTTTATTTGATCTCTCTTTATTTGAGAATTACTTTTTTCTTCTTCTTTTATATTATTTTTATTATTAATACACTCCCCTAAATTTACATTCCTTTCTTTAGCGTAGTTGTTTTTAAGATAATTATTGAGCCTACATTTAAATCGGAAGTGGTTTTTTTCTTTAAAATATTGATTAATCTTAAGATGGCATTCTTTTTTAGAGTATTTAGGCTTGTAGTAAATTTCAGTTCCACAATTCACTCCCATGTGTCTATCTATGACGTATAACGGTTTGATTGTTTATGAAAGCTCGATTCTTTATGGAAAAAATTTAAAATAGACTAACAATGTTGATTTTTACTCTAATGTAGTACTTGCTATTTTTATTATTACTATTCCGGCCACTATCTTTTCTATTTTACTTCATTTGGCTATTAATCATATGAGCGTAGATAGCAAGATTAAGAAATTTATATTAATTCATTTTTACTGTTGTGGACATTGGCGGCTCAAATTCCTAGCACATGGTACAGTTTTGAAAGTTTTTTCAAAAAATTCTATAGTTCACGCATCAAAACTCTTAAAGATAAAATTCAAAATGAAGTTTCAGAAAAAAAAGAATATTATAAAAAAAGTAAAGAAAATTTGATGGTATATGAAGAAGAGCTGATAAATAAAATAAAGGAAAATAAATTAATGATAGAGAAGATTGAAAACAGACAATTAGAACTAGATCCTTCTTATATTACGATGACAAGTAATTTACAAAAAGCAATTGATAAAATTGAAGATAAAAATAAGGTTTTATTGGCAAAATTACAGAATCTTAAAAATGAAATTGACAAACTAGATAATGAGTTGTCTGATTTTATTCCTGCAAAGAAATAAGAAATAATTAGAACACAAGGTGTCAACGTTTTGTTTAAAAATTCTTCAATTATAGATAAAGAAGATCATGTAGAGAATTTAAGAACATGTTTTTTTTATTAGTATCTAGTACACTAGATTTGCTTATAGGGTCATTACTGCCATTTGTATATTGCGCTAGAAAAAAGTATATTACAGAGCATATTCAATTAAGCCCAAAATCGATAGTTGTTAATAAAGCAAAGAATAATACAAAATTTAATATTGCACCAATATTCAATTCTCATGAGCAGCTTTCTAATTTTGATAAAAAAATAATTACACAAAATAAAGCCGGTGTTAATAATTTAGGGAAACAACTATTTGATACCCTTGATTTTATTCTAAATTTTTTAGAAAACGATCAAGTTACAATTAATTCCATGGGAAATATATGTAAAAAATCGGGTAAAACAAAATATTTAGTAAAACTAAATATCAAGCTATTAATTGAATCAAATTTATTATTTATGAAAAAGAAAAGATATATTTTAAATGTGGCTCAAGCTTCAAAACTAATTAAATTAGTTAAAGAAAGCAGCGATGAGAAGCTAAAGACATTATTTGATAAATATAATTTCACCACCTTATTACCCGATACTATTTAACTTTTATCATTTAGTAATATTTCTGATAGCAATATTACTAAATGATTTGATGTGAACTCATAATGATTTGATGTGAACTCATCAATTAAATTAAACTTGTGTCAATTATGGTGTTTTATATGTATTTATATTTTAATTGCAAAAGCTTCAAAATTTAATCTAAGATGAATTTTGAACTATAAAAAGAATTTTTAGATTTATAGTTTCATTTATATCTCTAACACAATTCTTTTGCTTTTTATTTAAAGTTATCAAAATATCAATTCAATATTGTATATAAGTATTAATCTGATATAATTTATTATGGCTAACAACTTATTCGATTTAAGTTTGTGGACAGGAATATCACTTTTTATATACATAAGCTTAGGAATACTTTATCTATTTTTTGGGAAATTAGGTCTTTTTTGCTTTAATGCAATATTTTCAGTAATATCAAATATTGTTATACTAAACAAATTAAAAGCATTTGAAATGCATTTAAATATATCAGGAATTATTTTATTATCAACACTATTTTCTTTAAATTTAATAACAGAAAAATATGACAAGAATGAAGCAATAGATTCATCAATATTGTGTTTTTTGCTAAAAATGACCTTTACTATCATGATTCAATTTACATTAAGATTTGATCATAGCAAATCAGATCAATTAGAAATTCATTTGAAAATACTGTTTTATAATTTTGAGTACATAACAATAATATTGATTGGAACATATTTGGTTTTTTTATTTCAATATATTAATATAATTTTGTATGTTTATTTAAAAATTAAAATAAAATCTTTATGGATAATTCATTCTTTATCGAGGCTAATTTCTGTATTTTTAACTGGTTTAACAAGTCATATATTTATAAATGGATTATTAAAATTTTATCCTGAAGTAAGGGTAAAAGGACTTATAAATGGATCTCTAACTCTTATATTAATAATAACTTCAATTGACACAATTTTTTATCTGTTTTTAAATTCTTGGGAAAGAGTATGCGAAGTTTAATCATTAATAAGATTTTTAAAGATATGATAGTATATAAAGAATTGGATAAGTAACAGACAAGAGGCAAGTTGTAGATCATTTCATATTGAATTACGCAATTCTTAGATCCCAAAAAGCTGCAATGGATGTAATTAGAATAAAGCTAACTATTATCTCTAAATAGAATTAGAAAAATAATAATTTCTAAATATCAATCCAAATAATAAGAAATAGTTGGAACAATCCTTAATATTTTTTTTGGATAGCGTTCTTGGGGACCTAAGCTTCTATCAATGGGAAGAAATTCAAAACATCCTTGATTTGCGTTTTTAATTTTTCCTAATTTTGAGCTTGAATGTTTTGCAAATTCCAAAGCTGCTAATTTTGCATTTCTAATTGAATCTGCCAACATTTTGGGCTTTATGTCATTAACATTATCAAAGTAATATCTTGGCCCTCCGCTATTACTAATCAATATTCCTTGATTGTAAAGATCCATAATATTTTTTTCTGCCGCCTCCATCTTCTCAATATTCTTTGTATGAATATTAAAAGATATATAGGCTCTATACTTATAAAGCGATTCTTTATACGTATCTTCAATAAAGTCCATAAATCCCATTTTTATATGATCTTCACTAAATCCATGTTTTAAAAAAAAGTTTTCAATCTTAGACAGGCTTAAATTATTTGCTTTATTAATATCGTCAATAGTGTTGCCAGTTGAACTATATTTTAACTCCCATTAATGAGTGTTATAAAAAATATTATAATTCTTTAATGTTTTGTTTTGATGGCGCACATACAAACAATGTACTAAATGGACATTAATATTGTAATAAAATACAATAATGAAAAAAATAAAATAAATTGATTTACAGTAAAATAATTAAATTCACAGACCGCCTATTTAATTTTTAGTGAAAATTTATTTTTCTATTTTTTAAAAATTTCTTAATATTTTATATTTTTGGGTGTGTAATTAATGATCCAAATTCCCCAACATATACTTATCCCTATTTATCCAGAACTAAAAGACGAACACTCAATAACTTCAATAAAATATAATATCAAACTACTTTTAGAGTATATTCAAAAAACAAAACCTATAGCTAAAAAGTCTATAATCAATATTATAATTTAAAAATGTAAATTACAAAAAGGTTTTTCTTGCAAGAACTTATACAATTCAAATAGAAATTATAAATAATCCTCAAAACATATAATTTATCATTTCTAAATAACACACCTAAAAACAGTAATTACTAAACACTCTGTTTTAATCCTTGTAAATTAACAATATTTTTAAAAATAAGAGCTATATTTATAAAAATAAATCTTATTATTACTCAATATATTGTACTAAAGATAAAAAAGGAGAATAAAAATGAAAATTATCAATGTATTATTTTGTTTATTTTTACTAATCTTAAACAGCTGCAATGCTAATGATAACGACACTTTAAAAAACAAAAATCAACCTATTGAACCCCAACAAGCAAAAAATAAGGAAAAATATGATTTAGGGCAAAAAGAACTACAAAAAGGGCTCCTAAAAAAGCCACAACAAGAAATCCCAAAATCTAGAGAAGACCTTCTTAAAGAAAAACTGACTGACGATCAAAAAATACACCTTGATTGGTTAAAAACCGCCTTGACTGGTGAAGGAGAATTTGACAGATTTTTACAACATGATGAAAACAAAATAAAAATAGCACTTGCCCACATAAAAACTGAACTTGATAAATGCAAGGGAAAACAAACTGTTGCTCAACAGGAAGCCACTTTCAAAGGTATAGTTCAAGGGGCACTTCACGGTAATGATATAGATCAAGTACAACAGGCACTTTCTTTGTGCGACATTTATCCGTAATAATATAGCAGCCCCCAAAAGGGGGCTTTAAATATATTGCTATGCTGCAAAAATATAATCAAATTGCTTATCTTTTTTTAACGCGTCAAAGAATAATAACGGGCTATCGCCATAATTAGTCTTTTTATAGTTCATAAAGTTTTAAAATCTTCTAAATCCTTTAATCTATTATTTTTCTTGAAATAGTCTTTTATAAGCTCCGACCAATAGTTTGGGCTCCTTAAAATCACTCTTCTTGATATACTCGGCTAAATTGCCTTGAATTTTATTGATATCATCAATATTGTTGGGGTCTACATTCTGAAGAAAATTTATTTTTTGAACAATTGAGTTTATATTATCTTTTATTTCGGGGTCACTTACCCAATTTTTTATGTTAAACAACACTTCTTTAAAAATTCCATAATGATAAAACCAAGGTTTTATCTGATTTTGATTATTATCTTTTCTTTCTTCTTGTTTAATCTCTTTTTTCTGCTTTTGATTAACACTAACTTGCTTGTTGGGCATATAATTTTCATTTTCATAAGTATTATAAATAGGCGCTGCATCAGTATCCACTTCACTTCTTATGTGAAAATGTCCAACTAAAGCATACCTTTTGAAATAAGTAATAACTGAACCAACTTGTTGTGGCAATGTCCTTTCATTTTTGAACCAATTTTCATCTTTCCATTGTAAATTTTCTGTAAGCATTGGTGTATCAAATGATTCTTCATACCCAGTACTTGTGCTGTAGAATGTAGTCCTAACAACATGAACTCTACCATATGGATCGTATGTAAAAGTTGCATTTTGAAAAAAATCAAGCTCTAAATTATGTTTCTTTATAACGTTTTCAATTTCTTCTACTATATCATTGAAATCTTGATACTTGTACTTATCTCCCTGAAGACTTTTGTCAATACCTGATAAATTCATCCTTAGGGTTTTCATATATTTTCTGAAGTTTATTTTTGCTTGAATATTATTTTGTATATCTTGATTATTTGCTTGTGACATAATCGTCAACCTCCATGAATTTGTTTATAAATAATTATAAAGCAAAAACTATTTTTGCCAACTTTTTAACAAAAATTTTTGTAAAAAGAAGTGGGACTTAACCAAACTCTCTTTATAAAGAATCTCATTAAGTACCCACTATATTACTATTTTTTGCAAATTAACAAATTCAGGTAGGTGCAAATGTCAATATTTAAACAACTACGCTGATTGTAGTGTATCCCAATTTAGAATTAAAATCAATTTTCTTTTACTAAATTATAAAAAGTGTATTAAATTAATACGATTAAGAATTAAAATTTCATATTTTTCTTAAAAAAGTATTTACTTTTAAATCAAAATCATGCATTATATTATTAATTATTATTAAACAAATTCATGGAGGTTGACGATTATGTCAATATCAACCAATAAAAAAAGTCCAAATTGCTTCAACAAACATCAACATAAATTAATAGTTCTTATCTCAACACTAGCCTACATAAACAAAAACTATAAGAAATACACACAACAAAACATACGATATTACTATAATGAAAATCTTAAACGAAATGGTCAAAACCCCATTAAACTAAAGACAATGCAAAAATATCTTTACAAATTAGAAAAAGAACTAAAAGTAACAACTAATTACTATAAACATTTGGGGGTAAATTGTGGAACTGAAATTTACTATAAGCTTAATTATTCAAAAAAAGAGTGTTACAAAAAGACAAACAAATACTTTAAAGAAAAAAAACTTTCAAGATTTCAAAAAAGAGTTAATAACCACTTTAAAGACAAATTTCCCTTAAAGGAGAGTGTAAATTTGGAGGAGTGTTTAAATAATAAAAATAATAATATAAAAGAAGAAAAAAAATCTAATAAAATAGAAGAATATAAAAAAACAAAATATTTCAATAAATGTAACTTTTTCGATAAAAAAACTCTTTCAAAGATATTAAAATTAGATATTAAAACAAATTTAATAATTGAAATATTCAAAACCGTAAAGAGATATGAAAATAGTCTAGCAAAAAACAAACATATTTCTTTTAATAAATCTTGCTTTAAAGATAAGCAAAACAAATTAAAAGAAATACTTATAAATACTCAAAAAAAATTAGAAAAAAAAGGATATAATCCTGAACAATTAAAAACAAATATCCAAAAAATATATGAAAATTACAAATTAAAACCCCATTTTATAATTGAAAATCAAAAATATAGAGATTTAGATAAAATAAAGCTCAAATTAGAAAAGTCAATTGAAATAAAAAAAGAAAATTCACAAAAAAATTACGAACATATAAGGATAAACATTTTTAATATTCTTATTGAGCGCCTAGAAAATACTGCAGAAATTGAAATTTTAAAACCAATTATAAAAGACTATTTGAATGTCAAAAAGAAATTAGAATATAATAAAGTATTTGATTCATATTATTATGAATTATTAGAAATAATAGAAAATGAAAAAAATTCTTTAAAGTTAAAAGAATTTATCAAAAAGGTTGTGTAAGGATTAAACATGGAACCCACAGTTGAGCCTATAAAAAAAGGAAAATGCAAAGTTGAATGCCAAAATAAAGAACGATTTATTTTGATTGAAAAAGAAAATGGTAAAGCAATGTACCATACAAAAATAATGATGGACTTATACAAATTTGGAGTTTATGAAAATAAAAAAAAGAAAAAAAATGAATTTCGAGTGTCATTAAGAGCCTTACATAATGGAGAAAGAATTGTCCAAGAAACTCACTTATATCCTATAAAAGAAGGAGACAAGTTTATTGGAATTTTTTATGGATTTAGAAAACCAATTAAAAAAGCTTTTGTAAAGTATGAAGCAAATGGAACTAGAAAATCTTATGGATTTGCAAGGGCATATTATATGGAAGTTAGATTTAAAGCAGGCAGTGTTTTTTTCTACTTTAAGGGACTATACCGCTTGCTAGATAAAGAGAGAATGAATAACCACTACAACAAAATATTATTTAGTATGTTTACAGATTTAGAAAAACAAGTATATGAATTTTATGGGAAAAAATACCCCGAACAAGGACCACTTACAAAATGGATAATAAAAAACCTAAAATAATAACAATTGCAAGTCTCAAAGGAGGTGTTGGTAAAAGCACAACCTCAATAATACTTGCAAATTTATTGTCACAGAAGTACAAAGTACTCTTAATTGATACAGATGATCAAGCTGCTACTACTAGTTATTATTATAATAAATTAGAAATAAAAAATTTTGATGTTTCTCAGATAAATATAGGAAATGTTATAAAAGATAATATAGACATTAATAAATGTATTATTAATGTTGATAATAATCTAGCTTTAATACCAAGCTACATAACAGTTGATGAACTAAATGGAGATTATTATTATGACAATCGACACTTGCCTATCGAATTTTCATTGAAAACAAAATTAAATTCCATAATTAATGACTATGATTATGTATTAATTGATACTAATCCTAAAAGGAATTTTACATTAAAAATTTCTCTAATTAGTAGTCATTGTGTAATATCTCCAATGACGGCAGAAAAGTGGGCAGTCGAAGGATTTGAAACATTGAGGAAATTTATAAAAGAAGTGGCTGGAATACCAGTATTTATTATAATAACAAGGTTTAAAAAAAATATTACCCACAAGCAATTAATGGAAATAGTAAGAATGAAAAATGGGTTTTTAGGATGTATAAATGAAAGAGAAGATTTAAACAAAAAAATATGTTGTAATGAAAAATTTGATTTTTCAAAAGATTATATTATTGAATATAGAAAAATATTGGAAACTTTTTTGGATAAGCTATAAAAATCAACAAACTCAGCAAGTTCGTCACGCTGAACTTGTTGAGCATATAGGAGTAAATATGGATAAAAAAAATATTAATTTAAAAATTAATAAAAGAATTTCAGAAAATAATTTAAATTACATCCTTGATCAAAGTAATGAAAATCAAAGAAAAGAAGAATTTGAACAACTAATTACGCAATTAAAAAATAATATTAAATCAGACATTTATAATATTATTGATACCATGAAAATCCTTAAAAAAATAAATGATAAGAAGCTTTATTTAGAAGGAGGATATAAATATTTTAACGATTTTTTATCAGATTTTAGATTAGCAAAGACACAATCTTATGAATATATAAAGTTGGCGACTGCAGTTGAGGCAGGATTATTAGAAGAAAATTATATCACTAGTAATGGAATAAGGGCCTCCATAAGATACATTAAAAGTAAAACAAATGAAACAATAAAAAAATCTAGACAAAATCCGATAAAACCGTTAAGATTTCAACTTAAAACCAAAGAAAGTTACGATTTTTATAAAAGAAATGCCAAATTTACAAGTTTTATGATGCATGAGATTTTTGAAAATCAAAAAGATTTGATTAATAAACTTTTAAAGAAGTATAAAGAATTAAAAGGATAACAAGGGAAAATTACTGATATTGTTCGGCATAAATACTTTATTATTTATCGGTATAAGTTCTTTAAATCTATCCGATATTGCTCTTTTTTTAGGATCATAATTGAACATAAATTGTTTGAATTTATAATTCACATGATTAATTAATGGATATTTATCCATAATCTTATCAATTTTAATTTTAAGCAGATCTTTTATAGGTTTTTCTCTTTTTTTGTTTTTATTTTGAATTTTATTTAGTTCTACTTTTAAGTTATTAATCTCAATAAGATTCTCCTCAAGATTTATAGCGGACTCTTCGGTTTTAATCTCAAGATTTACACAGTCAGCATATTCTACAAATTCATTTATCCAGTCAAACTCAACTCCAGATTGATAAAAATCACTCTTTACTACCACCCTTCAATCTCTTCAACAAGCTTATTAAACGTATCATTATTAATATTGTTGGATATTAATAACTTAGCCTGATTGTTTTTAACAATTTCGGTTCTTATATTGAAAACTTCCCGTTCACATTTAAGAAGAAAATTAAGCACTTTTGATATTAAAGAATCATTTCTCTGTATCTTACAATTAACTGGTACAGCGTCTATTAAAAAGAACAAATTGCAATACTTAAGCCCAGTACATGCTAGCTGTATTTGCGCCTGCACATACTATTTGAAAAAATACTTACTACTTAAAAAAATTGCCATTTTTATTATACTCTTCAATAGCGCTACTCATATAATGAAAGTCACTACTCTTAATCTCTAAAAGCTATATATCACCATAAATATTCATAAACCATACATCAATTGTTGAGCCTACTAAAGGTTTAAAATTGTCTATTATTTTGAAATAATTATATTTATCAACACCGTTAGTATATTTATTTTATACAAAACAGCAATATTATCACCGTACGCTTTAACAAATTCTCTAAATCCTAAATTTTCAAACTCTTTCCCTTTTAAGATGTATAAATTTTCTTCAAAAGGCAAACTCATGCCAAAATATTTAAGCACACTATTTATTATTACATTTTTAAGACCAGTGTCACCAATTACAACAGTCCCCACTTCACTAGCTCCATATTTATCAAGCTTGCTTCTTTGCAAACTAAAATTAATATTACGATTAAATCTAAAACACTCTTAACTACTTATTCCTGGTAATTTTTTGCTTATCTTGCTTAATTTGCTTTTTTCTTTAATTGGAAAAGATTTTTCCTCGAATACTTCACAACCAATAAAACTTTGTTGCTAAGCATCTATCATGTTGGAAACTTCATTTTTTATATTTTCTTGATTTTTTTCTATGTTTGAAACATTGTTCATGTTTTCCTCCTGTTTACAATAAATAAACATATAGCAAAAATTATTTTTGCTAATTTTTTGCAAAAATTTTTTGCAAAAAATAAAGGTTTAACTAAATTCTCAACTAAAGAATTTTGCTAAACCTAAAGTTTAAATGGATTGTTTTGATAACAAAAAATTTTTAGCTATACACATATATATAGCTTTAAAATTATTTTTGTAAAGTTTATACAAAATTTAATATGGTTCAATTTAGAATTAAAATTAATTTAGATTTTTATTAAACAAAAGCTTATTTAAATTCTTTTGTTTAAAAGTTTAAATAAGCTTTAATCTATAAAAGAGCAAAAATAAAATGTTATTTTCTAACAATGTTCACCAGTATTATAATACAATGTTTGAAAAAAGAAAATTAAATATTATTTATTATTTTATGCTTTGTAAATATTGCATTAAAAAAGAATGTATAAATGGGCCTAATATATTTAATACTATGACAGAAATACATATTGTTATAGTTCTTCTTCTAGTTGCTGTTGATAGATCTTTCCATGGGTTATTAAAACTAGTATACACACTATTTCTAGTTACATTGCATATTTTGGGATTCGATTTATTTTTTTACACTATTTATCATGGTATCTAAATCTTTTCCTATGATACCTATTTTAGAATTCAATATAGATATATTTTTTCTTAAATTCACATCAATTATTTTTTCTTTTAAATATTCAAAGTTGTAATTATCATTATGAAGTAAAACAAAATCTATTGCCTCCTCACTAAACCCTATATTCAAAAATTCATTTTTTATACTTTTTATATTGTATGTCCTATGCGCTAAGTTACTCATAAAATTTCCGTATGAAAATAGTGCCCCCTTTTGAATGGGGACTATAAATAAAAAAATTATTTAATATTGGAGGATTGGTAGATGCTTATCAGTAAAATACAACAAAACAATAGGAGCTTACGTGGAGAAATACAAAGATGGGGATGTTATTTTTTGTGTTTGCATTACTATATAAGTGTTTTCAAAAAGCCCGAATTTACTGTTTTTGGAATAAATTCAGCTTATTACAGATTTTTAGAACTTGGATACATCAAGAGCAATTGTTTTATTAAAGATCCCTGTATGATACTAAATTACTATGGAATTAGAACTAGCGTGAGATATGAGGCTTTTAGTTGCTTTGGAGCTACTAATGAATTTGAAATAAGCGAAGTTAATATCACGGGGGTTAATGGAACACACTTTATTGCTACAAAAGAGCAAGAAATATTATATGACTCACTTGATTTAAAGCCTCGAGGAAAAGTATTTAAATTAGTTTCAAAGAGAATATTTAAGCTTAAGTAGTTATACTACAGCTTAAAACTATTTTTTACGCATTTATAAGTTTGAATTTTGTTTGCAGAAGAGAGTCCATAGATATTATCAATTTCAGATGTTGAGTAATATTTCATAAGTTCTTTAATTTGAAAAGAGTTATAACCATTAGATTTTAAATTTGAAATAAATAAATTTCTACATAGATGAAGTGATTTATTAGCTTTAAAGCCCGACTTTTTAAGTAAATTTTTAAATTTATTGGAAATATGGATAATGCTAATTTGATTGTCTTTAAATTTATGTTTGGTTTTTTGGAAAAGATAAGTACGTCTAGTATCAAGATTTTTTTCTTCGAAATGATTTTTGTGAGCTATTTGAATAGCATTAAACTCTTTAGAGTCAATGACAATTTCTCTAATACAAGCAACATTTCTTTTTTTAGCCACATTTACTTTTATATTATAATAAACTTCTCCGGGTTTATTTGATAACCGGGTAATATCTTGCATTTTTACTTTTTGAATTTCAGTGCCCCTACACCCACTTATTAACAGTAAATGTACAAACCAACCAGATATTAGATCAGTTTGTTTTAATTGTTTAATACATTTTACAATTATTTTTTCAGTTTTTGGAGTTAAGTAAAACTTAGGAGTTGGTTTTAGATTTTCTTTTTTGGGTTTAGTTGTATTTTTTAGAGTGTTTTTTAGGATTTTATTTTCATCGATTACTTTTTGATAATCTTTTAATAGTTTGCGAATAAAATCTGTACTACTATTATTTAAATTAAGATAATTATTAATGTCCATAAAATCCTCTCCTTATAAGTGTTACTTTTAAATTAAGTAAAAGTAATAAAAATGTATAAAAATTGCAATTTACATTTTACCAAAAACTTAAAATTTTAGTCAAATTGAGGGTAGTTTCATTGCATGCAGAATTTGGGCTGTAGGATGGATGTATTAGATAGAAGTGGTGATTTTGAAGGGGGCACTTAAGAAAGAACAGAATGCTTTAAGTGATATATATCAAATACTCTGAAATTTAATTTGTATCTATTTTGTAATCATTTTTAATGAGCTTGACATTTGCAATGGAGAGATTTTTGGGAGTTGATTCAAATTACATTTGAGTTTTGTTACTTTGTAATCCTAAATGTAACAAAATTAGATATTTAAATCTTTAAAAAAATTGTATATACTAGAGATTGTGGTATTTTTAAAGCTTAGGGAGTACCTTATGAATAAAAAAATGTTTATTATTTGCTCTGTTTTTTCGCTTATAATTTCTTGTGAAAATTTTACAAGTAGATTAAGTGAGCAAGGTAGTAGTTTAAGGGGGCAAGTAAGTAGTGATACAATAAAATTTTCTGAATTTACTGTAAAAATTAAAAATAAAGATACTAATAGTAGTTGGACAGACTTAGGAGTTTTGGTAATAAGAAAAGAAATAGACGGTATTGAAACAGGTTTAAATGCTAAGGGACATTCAGCTACATTTTTTTCATTAAAAGAGCTAGAAGTTAATAACTTTATAAAAGCAATGACTGAAGGTGGATCATTTAAAACTAATTTGTATTATGGATATAAGGATGAACAAAGCATTACAAATGGTATTAAAGATAAAAATATAATAACAAAAATAGAAAATATTAATGGTTTTGAGCATATTACATTTTTAGGAGATAAAATTAATAGCGGTGCGGGAGATAAAACTGCCAAATATGCAATACCACTAGAAGAGCTTAAGAAAAATTTAAAATAGAATTCCAAATTATAGGAGAGGATAATTATGAAGAAAAAAATTTATATTATTTGTGCTTTTTTATACTTATAAGTTCTTGTAAGTATTATGCAAACAATAAAGACTTGAAAAGTCTAGAACAAAATGTAAAAGGAAAAGTTAAGGGATTTTTAGATACAAAAAAAGAAGAGTTGATTGGCGGTTTAAAAAAGCTTGTGGGAGAAGCTTCTTCAAAAGTTGAATAAGAATTAGTGCAGGGAAACTATCCCAATAACATCTTATTTAATTCACCTGCAACATTGCCAGCAAGTCATCACGATAAAGTGCCTGTATTAAAAATGGCACAAAGTAGTGATCAACGAAAAGTAAAAAAAGAAGATAAAGAAAAAGAAGAGATTGAAAAAAATCGAGAATTAAAGGATAAAATAGAGAAATCGAATAAAAAAACTTCTCTTGAAACATATTTTGAGTACGAAGAAGAGATAAAGAAAATAGGAGAAGAATTAGAAGAAAAATTAAAAGATAAAAAAGAAGATAAAGAAAAACTTGAAAAGGAATTAGAAACCCTTGAAAAGACTTTAAAAGAAAAAATAGAGAAAAGAAAAAAAGAATTAGAAAATGCTCAAAAGAAATTTGAAGAGTTTGAAAAACAATTTACTTGCACAACTGGGGTTACTGATGGTGATAAAGCTCAAAACCAAGGTAAGGTTGGAGTACAAGCCTGGACTGAAGCACAAGAATTAGGTTTAAGTGTAAATTATTCTGGCAGTAGTGTTGGTACTAATGATATGGCTAAAGGAATAATAGATGGTGTGCTTAAAAAGATTGATGATGAGCTTAAAAAGGTAGAAGAAAAAAAAGAATAAAAGAAATGGTTTTATAAGCATGAAATTTAAAAAAGCAAGACTAGTAAAAAGTCTTGCTTTTTATATATTAATATATTGAGGGAAAAGAAAAGAATAGATATAAGTATAAATGTAAAACCCACTTTAGGAGTAAACAAAAAAATCCACAAATACCCAAACAACCAAAAAACAAACATAATGATAATCCTAATATTCTATTAGGGGTTTTATTTTGGATATTAACCTCACAATCAAAACAAATTTCAGATTCTTTTTAATAGTTTTTTTCAAAAACGGCAATTTTTTCTATCAAAAGCTTTGGGCATAATTATAAGCTCCTTTTAAAGGCATAAACTTTTGATCTAAAGGTTTGTGCTACAAGGTGTTAAAAAGTATCTTCACTAATTGTTACTCTAGAATCTTCATTGCCAAAAGTTTCTCCACTCTCCCATTTTTGTCTCATTCTCCACACATTTACTCTAAAAACTCCCAGTCTAGCTGCTATTTCTCCATCACTTAATGATCCTTCTCTAAAATACGCAACATAATCGTCAAAAGATCTTTTAACTTTCTTCAAAAGCAAAACCCCAAAGTAACAAAATTAACAAATTGTTACTCTAAATAATACTGCAAGTTAAAAAATTGTGATAAAAACCATTAACTTCTTTATATCTATCATGTTGATCTATATTTTAAATATTTATTAAGGTAAAACATACAAAAATACAAGTTACTTATAGTAAATACTTTTAAATAGTTATGTTATGCTAAAAAAGTTAAAGGTGAATTAGACTTAGAGCGAGCCAATTTAGAATTGGGATTTATAAGGGCATTTAAGCAATATTCTAACATTGAACTTGCTAGCATGTTTTCAAAAATAGAGGATTTAAGATTTAAAATTGATTCTTTAGATAAAGAAAATAATAAAAAAAGTGAAAAAGTTGTTAATGAAAAAATTAGCTCTTTAAAAAGCGAGCTTAATGATCTTATAAAAGAGTGTTCAATAATAGAAATGGAGCTTTACTATGAATGTATGAAAAGACTTGCCGCTATTCATGAGGTTGATAGTAAAAGTAACTACAAAAGTAGTAAAAGGTACAAGTGAGCTTATATTGAACAAAACTTTTTACAACACTTCAAAAGCAATACAAAAATCAGTTTGGAGTTGATATATCACAATTTGTAAAAGTAACAAACCCTTCAATTCATTTTGATCAGCTTGAAAAAGAACATTTAACCGTAAGGCAAAATAGGGTAATAAAAAGCATTCAAAAGAACAATGAAAAGAAGATTATGCTTAGTGGTGGTATAGCTAGTGGCAAGACGTATCTTGCATGTTACCTGTTTATTAAAAGTTTACTTTCCAATAAACAGCTATACTCTAGTGACACTAATAATTTTATTATAGGCAATTCCCAGCGTTCAGTTGAAGTCAATGTTTTGGGTCAATTTCAAAAGTTGTGCAAACTTCTTAATATTTCTTATATTCCCAGACATTCAAATAATTCGTATATAATGATTGATTCACTTCGTATTAGTTTGTATGGAGGGGGTAAAGCAAGTGATTTTGAAAGGTTTAGAGGTAGTAATTCGGCACTTATTTTTGTTAATGAGGCTACTACTTTACACAAACAAACTTTAGAGGAAGTATTAAAAAGACTTAGATGTGGGCAAGAAACTATTATTTTTGATACTAATCCGGACCATCCAGAACATTATTTTAAAACTGATTACATTGATAATGTAGCAACTTTTAAGACATATAATTTTACAACTTATGATACTTTACTTTTAAGTAAAGGATTTATTGAAACTCAAGAGAAACTGTATAAAGATATGCCAATATATAGAGCAAGAGTTTTACTGGGAGAATGAATAGCAAGCGCCGACTCAATTTTTGCACAAATTAATATTATTCAAGATTATGTGTTTACTAGCCCAATAGCATATTTGGATCCAACATTTATTATTGGGGGCGACAATACTGCTTTATGCACTATGGTGGAGCGGGTTGATGACAGATATTATGCTTTTGTATTTTAAGACCAACGACCAGCCAATGATTCTTATATTATGAATATGGTCAAGACTGTTTTAGAAAATTTCAATGTACACACACTTTACTTAGAGGATAGAGATAATACTAAGGGTGCTGGTGCATTGATGCGTGAATATATGGCTCTTAGAAACAATAAGAGCCAATATTTTAGAATTGTGCCGGTTAAACCAAAATTTAATCAATTTAGTAGAATAACATCGTTAATTACACCGTTTACTTACAAAAAACTTTACATTGCAAAATACAGTAGTTCTTCTGTATTTAATGATATTTACGCTTATAAAGGGGATAACAAAATTCATGACGATGCTCTTGATGTAATATCAGCTGCATATTTGATGTTGTCTTTAGGATATAGAGAGCGAAGCATTCACTTTGGTAATCAAAAATTTTTGTAAATTTTATTGATAAAAATTTTAGTTTTTGATATTATTAAATATAATTTAATAAAGAGAAGTAAAAAGTTGTGTAATTTAAGAAAAACTAAATTAGTAGATAGAACAAGTTCACTAGAACTATATAGATATTTAAGATTTTTTAGAAATTATATTGAGGATGTAGCAGAAGACTGTCTCAAGAACAAATCCGTTCTTGAGAGCATCAGTTATAATGTTTGTGAATTTGAACTTAATAGATTAAAGGTACAACTTAAGAATGCTTTACTGAATTGAATTATAAGCTATCGTTTTCATAGAATTGGATATGTTTTAGTAAAAACTCAAGACGTACTACTGGATCTTGAAGAGCCCGTTAATATAGAGTTATCCATTGGATTTGAATACCTTGAAACGACCATTATACTCAGCGCCAATAAATGTAGCTAATCCTGATAATTCACTTTATGTAGCGATGCTTCAAAAAAGGTGTGGTGTATTCCAACTTTATCTGCAAAGTCGACAGCAGCGGTGTTTTTTAAGAATATTGCCCTAGCGACTGGTTAGATACAGTTTACAAATGGATTTCAAAAAACACAAAGTTTGGCATGACCACTAAATCATAAATGAACATTTGGCAATAATTTCTACACATAATCTAGAAGAAAGATTTAATGCTGATTCTGCCATCAAGCCTGTAAATAAAGAATAGTTTCCAACTAAAGCTAAACTTTGGTTTATAGAGACACTTCAAATGATCAGGGTTCTCGTTACATCTACTATTTTGACATCTATGGTAACGTTTTTTATACCACAACTATGTTGTAATACATAATACTATGTATTACAATATAGTTGTGTCTTATATTAGTATTAAATTCTATTAAACAATTCTATTAAACAATTCTATTAAACAATTCTATTAAACAATTCTATTAAACAATTCTATTAAACAATTATTAGATTTTAAGCAAAGGAGAATATTTATGAAATATAATACAATTATGGGTATATTTTTATTTTTACTTTTGTTAAATTCCTGCAATCCGGATTTTAACAACGTAAAACAAAAAAAAGATATTGATGAAAAAACAGCTCCAAAAAAAGAAGGACATGATAAAGAAATAAAAAAAGACTTGATCAGTAATTTAAGAAATTTAATAGAAATAAGTAATGCAGATAGAGAAAAATATGTAAAAAAAATAGAAGAAGAGCCTAAAAATCAATATGGAATGGGGGTTTTCGGAATGTTGGGTTGGGTGGACGCAGCAGAGTGGATATCGTCTAATTCCAAAAGATCTATAGAATTTAGAAAACATGTTTATGTAATATTAAATGATATCGATACTAATGACTTGGGTGAATTTTCAAAAATTTTAATATTGTCAGGACAGGCAGAAATCCTTAACATTTTTAGCAGATTAGGAAAATTTTTAGATTCTGCGATTGTTAACTTATATTTTAAAAAAGAGACTTTAGACAAGCTAAACATCTCGGATTTAGAGAAGATCAAAAATTATTTTGAAGAATTATGGTCTATAAAGACAGTCTTCTCAAAAATGTTGAGCAATCTTGTATTAGATTATAAAAACGATAATGATCTTATAAAAACAGATAATGGTAAGCTCAGGTCTTATGCGTCTGCAATATTAAATCAAATTAAAGGAAAAGAAATAACAGCGGAGAAACTAAGAAATAGAATAAATAAAATAATTTCAATATAAATTCAAAAAAATACAAATAAATAATTTATAAGCTCAGCTATTCGTTGAAATATGCTTTTAGTTTGCTTTTTCATTGTTACTTTTAGCAAAAAAATAAGTAATTTTGGATAGAAAAGAGCAAGATAGATAGCAATCTTGATAAAATAATATAAGTCTTCTAGCCCGTAAGGGAGGTTTAAATATGGGAAGTATATTTAAATTTATTTAAATATACTTCCCATAACGTCTTGTAAGCTATGGCATTCAAAATTTAAACGACATCACATAGAAAGGCCTGATTATATAGCTTCTGTGAAAGCGTAGGTGGTTCTTTGATAGGAAATTAATTATCGAATATAAAGATTTAAAACCGATTGGAACTTAGTAAGAATATTACTTATAATTTTAATATTAATTCTGTTGCTGTTCATTCGGAGTAGGCAGTATGTACCTAGGCTTGAACTTAATAAGCTCTGGATTAAACGGATAGACGAGTATTTGGTGTTTTAGTAAGTTTGAAGTTTCAATGTAAACATCTTCTCTATTGTTAATAGCTTTAATAGTTTGGATCAAAGCATCTTCCAATTTTACACAACTAATTGCGGAAGTTTGTGTTGTTACATATAGTTTTACCAATTTCAGAGAAATTGTGGAGTCAATTATTACCATCATAGATGTAGAAAATTCATCCCCCAACTCTAGTTTTGAAAGTCCAGATTCAATTTTTTCAAATATTTTATCCATTTTATCCTTATTGCCATTTTTAACTTCTTCTTTTATTTGTTCGGGCATATTAAGTAGTCCGTGCATATTGGGGGGTAAACGTTTTTATTTTTACTATCTTTTTGAATTGAAACAGTTACTATTAATACAAAATGATTGATAAGTTTGATAATTTCGCTACTTGCAAGTTTATAAGCTTGAGCAAAAAGTAGTAGATTGTTATTAATGTCGCCAATATACGAATCTGAAGTGTAAAATTTTTAAGAAGTCTGCTTTAAATGCCCGAATTTATATTGTAGTTTTAAATAATTAAGCCTCACTACTTCAGAACTAAACCCAATAGTTGGAATAGTATTAACCTCATTGGCAATAGTTATAGGATTGGCATTAAGAAATGCATCCCATTTTACAGTTTTTTGATAGCCCATTTTTAAATCAACATCTTCTTCAATTTGATTGGGTAAAAACCATTTATACATCTTTGGGTGGAAAATACCTCAAATAATCAGGGGTCTCGCTACATCTAATATTTTGACATCTATGGTAAGACATTTTCTATACCACAACTCCCCAATATATTACAAACCAATAATGATGATAGAATTCAAGTAAAATGCTATGATATTAGCTATAAAACTATTAAAGCCATATACCTCAAACTAATAATTTAATCGCTTTACATCATTCCTTAATGAACCACTAGAATCAACAAATAAAAGCTTCCCTATTCCCCCCCCCTTTTTTCCTAATACTATTAGGGTTATCTTTTTTTAAAAAAATCATATATGTATCCATTCTAGTCTTATCCTCTCCTATGTATTAGGTAAAAAATAGATACAAAACAGCCATACTATTTACACTTCAACAAAACACCTATTAAAAATAATATTTTAACTTTCCTTATACAAAAAAAGATATAATATGTTTTAATATATAATATCGTATTAATTAACTTATATATTTAAATTTAATAAATAAACTAAAGAGGAAAATAGAAAAGAATGATAAAAGGTAATATGCTTATTTTAATATTAATAACAACAATACTCGAATCATGTAAATTCTATAGAAGTGATGATATAAATAAAAAAAATACATCTTTAAGTGGCGCTACTAAAGGGATTGGCGATATAGGTTCAGTTGTTTTAGAACAAGGCAGAAACAAAAAAGGTAATGCTGCTACAAATAAAGTTACTTTGGCTGAAGTTATAGGACATGCTGGCAGTAGTGAGCTTATATTTAATAACGATCCTGATTTTAGTGTTAGTGAATACAACCAAGAAAGGGCTACTGGCAAATTAAGCGAAGAAGATAGGAGTAAGCTTAAAGTCTTTTTTAACAAAACAACAGCATATCAAGGGATGTTAGATTCTATCTATAACAAAAATATAAGCTATTATAACACTATCGCAACTTATTCTGGTTGTGCTGATTATAGTATTGGATGTTTTAGCAAAGCCCCCTCTAAAAAGCGCAGCCAAGCCCTTGATTATTTAGAAAGTAACAATCTAGATGAAACGTATTCTACCCTTAATAAAATACTAAAGGAATCTGCACATGATTATTGCCCCAAACTCCTAGACAATGCAATCAGAGAATATAAAGAAACTATAATAAAAGCTAAAGAGGCTGAAAATAAAATAAAAAAAATAAACGATTTTATAGATGATGAAAAAAATAATAAGGAAGAAGGGGAAAAAAGTGTAGATAACTTAAAAAAAGTTAGAGATATTCTTTCTGTTTTTAAAAAGATTATAGAATCCGCTAGCGTGGCCTATGCCGATGCTTTTGCCATTATAGTATCTACTTTGTCCTCTCCCGAATTTATTGAAGCCGTTAATGAATTTAAAGAAGCCGCCAAGAAGTATGCTAATGGAAATAAAGGGGATCATGCTGTTGATGTTATTGTGGGCGCTATTGCTGGCATGGCTTTTGATACATATGAAAATGGATTTAAAAGGGCAAAGATGTTTGCCAATAAAACAACAGGTAGAGAAGTAGACAAAATGGTTGCTGCTATTGATAAACTAGGCTCTACTTATAATACAGTTAGGTCTAAAAATAAAGATAAATAAATAAGCAATAAATGCAACAATTGAAGGAATATAAAGAATCTCCTTGAACCGTAGAATCATTACATGAGATAACTATCCCCAAATCAAATTTAAACTTTATTTGGCTTCTATAAGCTAAATAAAGTCATACAAATTAATGAAAAAGAATGATATATTAATATATATCATAAGTGGATATTTCCCATTTTAATTTAGCAGTCGTTTATATACTTTCTATATAGTATTATATGGTTATGAGCAAACAAAAATAGGAAACTTTTTGCAAAGAGCTTAAAATCTATTTTATTAGCTAAAAGTACGTGTAAATAATACAAATCAAAATATAGATTTATAATAAAAAAGTCAAAAATTAAAAAAGCAGAAATAATTAAACTTTGGCTCAAAAAATACTATTTCAAATAAATAAGCCACAAAAATTACAATTTCATTTATTATTATATATTAGAAAAAATAATAAGTACTAATAGCGATTATACATACAAAATTTATCCTAACACTAATGTTATATCGTTATTTTAGCGTATAGGCGCTCAACTGCTATTGAAATATAATATTTATCATCAGGATCTTTTACTGATACTACATTATTTAATAAGTTAATTACTTTTAATATTCCTGTAGAGCAAATTTTATAAATCCTATTTTGGATAGCGTTATATAATCATTTTCTATTCTTATTGAGTTTTTTGATCATTGGTTCTAAAAGTTTGTCTATTTTTCTTACTTTTATATTTAGGGTGGAGTATTCTTTTTAATTTTTTGATAAAAAGCCATTCATCGCGGTTAATTAATCTTTTTTTTTTAAAAAAAATTATTTTATATAATTATATTATTAATATTATTATATAAGGAGAATAAAGTGAAAATAAAAAATATTTACCATAAAATGGAATTTTTAACACTTTTAATTTTTATTTCGGCCTGTAGTCAAGACGGCCAGCATAAACAGGACAAAGTATTAAGCTATTCAGAAGAGACTAATAGTCCATATCTAATAAAGAATACTAATTTTTTCAATTACTAAAAAATAGAAGACATAAGAACCAAATACGGCATGCCCCCAAAGTCGCCCTCTTATATTTAAGTGGGGTAATATATTTTTTACAAAATATACATAGTAACACTAAAATCTATGGAAATAACCGAATCAATGAAAATATTTGAAGAAATACAAGACATCGTAAACTGCAATATTGAGATAATGGAGGCTATTTCTAACAGCAAAAGCATCATATCTTCACTAAAAGCAAAGCATAAAAAATCATGAAAGAAGAATATGTAAGCGCTCTCAAAATCGGTTAAAATGCTTAAATTAGCGAACTACTATTCATTACTTTACTACTATGTAATACTACTATTGTTAATTCACTAGAAGACCTAGACCCGCCAATTATTTAAACACTAGAATCTTTAGCTAAACATGAGGAACAACTATCAGATTATGTTATATACCTTATAGCATTCCTAACCAAAACAAAATCTAAAGTTAATGATCCGAATTACCCAACATATACTTATCCAAACTCAGCAATACTAAAAGATGAGCACTCTATAGCTTCAATAAAACATAATATAAACTACTTTTAGAGTACATTTAAAAACAAAATCTATGGAAAAAAAGTCTATAATCAGTATTATAAGTTAAAAATGTAAATTTCAAAAAGGTTTTTCTTACAAGAAAATATACTTCAATACTTCATATGTGTAAATAGACTCCGCAAATTAAACTAGTGTATAATAAAGCTATAAAGGAAAAATATTGCGAAACCCGTGCTAACAAATACTGCAAGTATAAGGATTTATAAAATTTAGAAAA
>NZ_CP179624.1:0-27715 GCF_030439285.2 [Borrelia] turdi
ATTTTATTGACAAAAATATTAGTTTTTGCTATTATACACGTAATTTAATTAAGAAAATTAAGAATAAGAAATAAAAAAGTGTGTAATTTAAGAAAAGCAAAACTAGTAGATAAAGTAAGTGCATTAGAACTATATCGATATTCGATATTTTTTAGAAATTACATTGAAAATGTAGCAGAAGACTGTCTCAAGAACGGACTTGTTCTTGAGAGCATTAGTCATAATGTTAGTAAACTTGAACTTGCTGGACTAAAGGTTCAGCTTAAGAATGCCCTACTTAATTGTATTATAAGCTACCGTTTTCATGGAATTGGATATGTTTTAGTAAAAACTAAAGATACACTAGTGAATCTTGAAGAACCCGTTAATATAGAGTTGCCTATTGGTTTTGAATACCTTGATTATGAATCTGTAAGAGATTCGGGGGTTGACTTTGATTATATAACTTACAAAGTAAAAATCAATAATAAGGGCAATTCTTTTGATACGGTCAAAATACACAAAAGCCGACTTATAATATATGAAAATTTCGATCATATCTTGAAAAGATATGTTCCATGCTATACTGAAAGTTTTTTGCTAGATATTTACTTATTTGAAAAAATATACGTTGAAATAGAAAAGCGTATTGAAAACCACAATTTTTTGTTTTATAAAGATGAATCTTTGGTTCAGCTACAAGATGCACTTTCTAGTGCCACAACTTCTTTGAGTGCACTTACGCACAGTAGTAATAATGATAAAGGAAGTGGCATTTTATCTTCTTTTTTGAGAAAACAAAATTCAAACAATCATAGTAAAGATATTTCTAATTTACGCAGCCTTAATGACTCATTGGCACATGAGCTTGCTAGGCTTAAAAACAATCTTAATAATGAGGGGATGTTTTATACGGCTACCCCCAGCGCTAGTTTAGAAGTTATTAAGTATGACCTTAGTTATTTGAAAGAAGCTTTAGCCTTGATTAAGGCAAAAATTGGTGCGGATACTAAAGAACCCTTAACCAGAAGTTTCAATGAGCAGGCTAAAGGACTTGGAAATGATGGCAAAGGTGATAGGAGCAATTATTATGATTTTCTAAAAGGTGTACAAGAACAAGTTGAGAACTCTTGTAACCTAAAACTTACTAAATATTTTGGGCTTGATATGAAGTTTAATTCGCTAGTTGTGTTAAGCGAAAATCAAAAAGTTGAAAGAGATATTAAGTTAATTGAGCTTTACAGTAAATATAACGAGCTTATACAAAGTAACTCCTTTAATAATGAGGAGTTAGCGATCTTAAAAGAAAAATTATTTTCATTGTGAAAAAGAGGAGCTAAAAAGTGATTAAAAATGAAGAAAAAGAAGAACGTGAGGCACAAGTTAAAGAAGAATCTCAAATTCAATCTGATACTAAAGTTATAAGTGTTGGAGAGTATGAAGAGTATATGCGCTTAAAGGAACAATCAAATAATGCAAAACCTAAAGAGACAACTCGTGATTTAACTATAAATGAGCGAATAACAAAAGAACTTGCTGAAGTTGAAGAGAGAGAACGTGTTGAAAAGCAATTACTGTTGGAGGCTGAGCGTATAAATGAAATTGATACGCTAGCAAAAGCGCACCTTAGCAGCCATTTCAATAAAGAAGTACTACTTGCAAAAGGATACACGCTAAAAGACATTATGCAAGCACAACGTAGAGAACTTGTTCGCAAGTTTGTCCCAAGCGAACAAATTAAAGCTATTGCCAAAGTATCAGATATAAGCCATATTGATGGAGAAATATTAGAACAACTTGTTTCTTTAGCTAAAGTGAATATCAAATTAAGAAAAAATGCCAATAGCAATTCTTCTTCTATTGACTTTATTAAAAGCAATATTGTTGCTAAACCAGAAGAAAAAGTAAGTTTGCTCGATTCTAATTTTGTTCCAATTAATTTTGCGGAGTTTGTACAAGCTGTAAGTAATACTTATAAGCAAAAACGTGTTCAGTTTTATGAAAACTTGAAAAGAAACAAAAGAACAAGTATTGCTTAAAGGAGTTTTTAATGAGTGATATTACAAAAATAAAACAAGAATTTGATAAAAAAGTTGCTGAGATTAAGGCATTGATGAAAAATCCTAAGCAGGATGCTAGTTTATTAGGGAATTCTTTAGGGTTTAGAGATAAAAACCTAATTTTTTCAAATTCTGATGGTGTTCGTACCAGTAGTAAAGACAAAATAGAAAATTATCCTGTAAAAGGGTATCCCTACAAGCGCGGAGTAAAACTTAGTTTTAGTGATGATGGAGCATCAGAACTTGAAGTTGAGGCTGGAGGCGGGGATGACTTATATGGAGTATGCACTGATATAGATGAGTTTAGTGGCATGGCAACTGTAATTCCAATTACTAATAACTTTACGGGTTATTTAACATTTAAGAAAAATGGGCAAAATGGAGTAAATCCAGGTGATAAGCTGCATTTTAATCAACATGGTGAGCTTGAAAAGACTACTGGAGCTGATAAAACTGTTAATGCCATAGCGCTATCAAAAGTACAGAAATTAACCGAAGAGTTATTTATAGTACTTGCTAGTGTTTTTGGAAATAGAGCTATAAAGGGGTAGTAAATTATGGTGGCAAAAGGTAAGGGGCAAGGCAAAAGTCTTGAGATTGATGATACTTCGCAATTAAGTTTAGAACCAGAAGTTTCACCGACTGCTCCCAGGGCTAAACGCCAAGCAAGACAAGCCGAAGATGACCAGGCAAAAGATCATTATCTAGATTCAGGTAATGAACTTGATGATATCCTTTTGAAATTCAAAAAATATGCAAAATCAATGAGTTCGATTGAAAATAAAGTTTTTAGCAGTTCTAATGGTTGTTTTAGGTCAAAAAATGAGCGCTTTGATGCTTATATATTTGCATGTTCAAGCTTTACAGACAAAATAGAGAAATACTTTTACGATCCAAAAAATAGTTTTCCATACAAGCGTGGGGTAAAACTTGTTCCAAAAGAGAACTCTATACATGTTGATGTTGGTGCTAGTACTGATATTTATGGCATATGTGTTGATGTATGTGAGTTTAGTTGCACCGCGTATGTTTTGCCAATTACAAATAACTTTGAAGGGTACCTTGTCACAAGAAATCTGAACATAAAAGCAGGAGAAATATTAGATATTAACAATAGCGGGGTTACTATCAAGGCTGATGGTGAACCATCGACGGCAATTAATGCTTATGCATTATCTGATTCATTTACAATCAATTTTGAGCTTGAAAAAGGGGACTTGGATCAATCTCATATCATCAAGCCTAAAGAAAATTATTCTATCAATTTGATAAAAGTTGCAATTTTTGGCAATAGGGGCCTTGAGAAAAAAATAGTTCCCCACGCTGTTTTAGATATAGAAGAATAAAAGGGAGGTAATTGAGTGGTAGATACAACACAAGTAGCAAAAGATTATATTGACAAAAAAAGTAAGCTGGAAAAGTTTGTGAAAAATCAACAGCAGTATGCTAATTTGCTTAACAATTCAATTGAATTTAAAGACAAAAACATAAAATTTCTTACCCCTATGGGCACTAGAACCAGTAGACTTGATAAATTGGAAAATCATCCATTTTTAGGATATCCATACAAGTGCGGAGTTAAAAGGGTTATTCAAGGGGAAAAAGAAAATGAAATTCATTATGAGCCTTATGTTGAAGCTGGGGGTGGTGAAGACTTATATGGAATATGCATTGATATAGATGATTTTAGCAAAACAGCTACTATTGTTCCAATTACTAATAATTTTGAGGGGTATTTGGTAGCAAAAGATTCTACGCCTAAAGCAAAAGACAAGCTTATTTTCAATAAGAACGGTGTTCTTGAAAAAGCACCCGAAACACCAGCAAATAAGGGAACTATTCATGCAATAGCATTATCTGATGCAAATAAAATTAACGATGATGTTTATTTGGTAAAAGTAGTAGTATTTGGCAATAAAGCCATAGGTCAAAATTAATGATGTTAAGGAGAAATAAATATGGAATTATTTGATGAAAATTATTATGCAAAAGCTGTAGCTAATATTATAGGAGAAGTTAAAGACCCTATAATGTATAAATGGTTTTTACCAGAACAAATTGAAGATGCTGATCTTCAAATGGGCTATCAAAAAACTGTAAAATGGGACGCGTTTCTAAATGCCAATCCTACAACAATTGCCAATGAGGTTAATACTATATCAACTATTGGGTTTAGTTCTCAAGTAGTAAGGCTTAATTATTTGAAATTGCAGTACAAATTTAGGCACTTAAAACAGACTTCTGAAAAATTTTACACTTCGGACTCGTATATTGGAGACATTAATAATAATTTATTGCCTTTTGCTCAAGCGTATAAACTTGCAAGCAGCGAAATTATCAAGCTTATTAATCACTTTGTGCTAACTGGGACTGTTTCTATTCAAAAGGATGGAAAAAATCAAAAACGTTTACTTCCTAATATGTATGGACTTCTTAATATGCCTGAACAAATAAAAGAAGAAGTTCAAAGTGCTGATAAGGACAAAATGGAAAAAATATTTGAAAAAATTGAGGCGGGCCTATCTAAGTTAGAATTGGGCGATGAATTTTCTACACCTATGATGGTAATAGTTGACCCAGCAACTTCATTGAAATTGGTAAAACCATATGCAGCAACACAAGCTAACGCAATTAGTTGTGAAAAATGGGAAGATGTTTTGATTCAGACTATTAAGGCTATTAATAATAGAGAGAATGTTTACATTGAAACCTCAAATTTGCTAAAACACCAAATACTGATTTACCCATTAAATCCAGAACTAATTAAGTTTAAACCTAGCAAGTATATGTTGCCTACACCAAATGAACAAGTTGATAGAGACTCAACTGATATTGCTCATTCATACATTGATTTTGTTTTAGGCGGATTGCTTGCTACTAAAAATACTATTTTGCAAGTCAATATCAAACAAAACTAAATACATGGGGCAAATAAAATGAGCGAACAAAAAGACTTGCAAACACAATTTCAGAATGAAGAAGAACTTTTAGTAACAAAACTTCATTCTGAAGTCCTATTGTTATTAGGAATAGACCAGTTTGCATTAAGCAGGCAAAATTTCCTACTTCATTTATCCTTGCTTAATACAATTCTAGTAACAAGTGGTATTGATGCGAGTTCACTTACATATGAACAAATATTTTTACTCACCTTTTATCATATGGGTTGTCAATTAAGAAAGCAAGGGGTTGTTCGTGAATTTGAATTTGAAAGAATAAAAAAAGAGAAATTCAATGAACTTGAACTTGATTATTATCCTAGTGGTAATGGGGGAAGTGAAGGTGGTGGAGAAAGTTGTAGCTCAAACAAAAACTTTTGCTTACAATTTGATGCATTTTTAGAAAAACTAAAAAGAGAAACCCTAACACCATCATGTTTAGGAGTTGTCTAGTGAATAGTGTTAGGAAAAGACTAGCAAATATGTCTGTACGTATGATTAACTCCTTTAAGGATTCTGAAACTCTAAGATTCTATAAAGGAAACATTATAAAGCTTGAAAATGACGACTCTTATCAACGAATATTTGACAAGAATGAGTACACTGAATTTATTGGCGTTATTATTGACATAAAGCCAAGAGAACTTACAATGCTTTATGACTCCAATATATCTGATATTCAAGGGTATTCTAAACTTTACACATATCAAAATCTCAACTATGAACTAAAAGATAGAATATCAATTTCAGATTCAGTTTACTTTGAAATATTTAGCATTGACACATCAATTGGCTACTTTACTTTAGTTTTAAAGGAATTTATATGGACATAGAAAAATTTACAATTGAGTTAGAAATTGGCTGGTTTGGGGGTCGTTCTAATATTGCTAGAATGCATGAAAAAGGGAGCGTTAATTTACCAGCAAGAAAACATTTAACTAAAATTGCTGGTAGCACAGAATTTAGAGAATATATCAACAATAGTTATATAAATTCAAAATTTAATATTGACCCTAAATTGGGAATAAATGCTATTGGACAAGCTTTTATCAGATATTACCAAAATTATGTGCTATCAGGGCAAGTTACACCGGGTTTAAAGGCTAGCACAATCGAAAGTAAGTCAAAAAAAGGTAGTAACACCGCATCAGTTCCACTTGTTGATACGTCTAAAATGTTATCAGAACTCACTTATAAGGTAATTGAATGATTTTGAATTTAGATACAATCTTAAGCTATTTACTTAAAATATTTCAAGGATTTAAGATCTATGCAACTGAAAATAATTTTGAATGTGATATCATAAATACTTACAATCACCCCTATCTTTCAAAAATTACAACTGCTAGCCCTAATATAATAGCATTGAAATTTGATGGTACAAAACATCTATTTGATCATAATTCTAAAACTGGTGCATTTTATGAAAATGCTTTGGAATTTAGCATAGATTTTCAAGTATATATTATTGTAGTAGTGTTAAATTCTAAAGATTTTGAAGCTAATTCAAGAATGCTAATACTTTATGCTATGCTTAGCGAATTCCTACACAATAGAACCCATAAGTATACTCTAGCAAGTCCATATCAACCCGCATATGTAAATAAAATTAACTTTTACATTTATCCAATATCTAATATGCAAACAGTTGGATTGATTAATTTAGGTACAAAATATAGCAACCATGCATACAGTTCTTCTGTAGCATTCACTGCTAATGTAAAAATAACTGAAATTTTAAAGGAGAAATACGAAATTGCCGCAAGATACAATTAATGTAAGTTTGGTTACTTCTAGAATTCAAGCTAGCAAGCCCAATTATTATAATCCACTTTTGGTTTATAAAGCAGCCAAAATAAAAGTTAATAAAGATAATGATGATTGTAAAATATTGAGCTTGACTGTTAATAACTATGAACAACAAATTGAAACTTTAGAAAAAGATACTGGGGATAGTAACAATCAGTTTGAAAAAGAAAAAACACTACTAAAAACCGCAATGACTGATTTTTTCAATTCAAGCGAAGAGTCGTTAAAATCAGCTATGCTTTTTATCTATAAGGATAAGCCCGAAAAACTAAAAGATTACCTTAAAGCACATAGACACTCTTTTGTTGTGCTTATTAACACTCAAAATGACAATTTAGACGATGATGGACTAACTCTTTATAAAGAAGACTATAATAAGTTCAAAATGCACTCAACTTTTTTTGTATTCTCAACTAAAGAAGATTCAATAAAAGGAATTTTCAATAATGGTAAAAGCAATACTGATAAAACAAGAAATATTGTTATTTATAGTAACAATAGAGATAATTTACACCTAAAATTTGTAAGCGTGTATTTACATCAAGCTAGCATTTTCCATTCTGTTAATCCTTATGGTATACCATTGGCCGCTGTACCACTTATTGATGATACGGCAATTACAAAATTAAGAACCGCAAATATCAACTTTTACTCACTTCTTAATGAAACTGGTCTTGATGGCATAAATGCTTTTAAAGAAGGGGTTGATCTAGCTGGAAATTCAATAGACGAGCTTTTTACGTATCATTATATAAAAAACGAGGCGATTATTGAGCTTATTCGAATTTGGAACAAAAACAATAGACAAAACAGTAAATTATCTGAACTGCAACTTAGTGGGGCTAAGGACAATGCGTATACTTCTGCAATTGAATGCCTACTTAAAAAGTTTATTGATAGGGGATTGATTATTCAGTATAAAGACTTAAAGCTTATACTATCTCCATCTTCAATTCTAAAATTGGAACTTAGCGTGAATATTACTTATAACTTTAGTATTAATTTTGTTGCTTTGGTAATTACTTCTCAAGATATAGTTGATTATCAAAATAGTTTAAGGGGATAAGGAGTTAAAAATTATGCAATTTTATGATTTAAGAGAAGTTTATTTTTCAATCGGTGGTAGACAGCTGCATAGTGGTAAGTTAGAACTTACAAGTGAACCCACAACTAGAGCAGTGCTTAGCACTGAAGATAGGGGAATGCCCGTAATAAGCTTGAGGGATCCTAAAACAATAACTTATATTTTCAATATTGAAGTTACCCTGGGTAGTTATGACTATATTTTGTTAACTGAAATTTCAGATAACCAGTTTTACAACATGGATATTAGCAAATATGAAAAAATGCTTGATTTAGTATTCAATGATAGAATTGCTACCAAAATTATTACTAACTATGCAATTTTTACTGAAGAACCATCAAGAAGTTATTCTGCAGAAGCTGAAAAAGTGACTTTTGAAATTAGGGCTATTAATTGCCAAAAAACACACCCAAACAAAAATTAAAATTAAAAGGAGATTCTTTCTATGATAATGAGATATAAAATGAAAATTTTGACTAAAAACAAAACCTACGAATACCCACTAAGAGTATTGCCAGTCTATGAATGGGATCAAGTATTAGGATTCAATCAAAATGACGCCATTTCTAAACTTAATGAAGTAAAATACCTAAGAGAAATTACAAGCTTAATGATAAGTCCAAAATTTTTAGACGAATTCTATGTGATTCTAGATGCGAATAGAGAATTTATTGCCTATTATAAAGACTATCTTGTTGCTATTATTTACACCGCGCAATTCAATACTTTTCACATGGATAATGATTTGAAAAAACCCGCCTTAGTATATTTGAGTGAATATGAAAATAATGTTGGTGATTTTGTTGCTTTTGACTATATTGATGATAATTTTGATTATGAAAAAGTAACAGCTTTACTTACACCTAATTTCAATGAGCTGGACACTAGTCAATGCTAAAGCACAAAAATAGAGATATTGATAAAGCTATTGAAAATCTTAATGATAGCAGAAAAAAGTATTTTAAGTTGGTTGAGGAGATAAAAAACAATAAATATTACTTCCCAATAATTATGAATATTTGCTCGTACAACGAAGTTAAGAAATTGCCTTATGACGAACTTATTGAGGTCAATCAAATTGCCAATTTAAAATTAGAAAAACAATTGTTTGAATTAATTTTGAGCAAATGAGGCCCTAATGAGCGAAAAATTCACCATTAAATTTAAAGGCGTTCTTGATCATGCAGCAACAAAAAAGGCTATTGAACAAGATATTACCAAAATGGAGAAATATCTTAAGCCTAGAAAATCTAGTTTGGGTAGTACTAAAGATATTGTTAAAAGTAATTTATTAGATAAGAAAGAAGAACTTAGCAAACAATCTAAATTTGAAAACTTAAGAGAACGTATTGAAAAATATAGACTTACAGAAACTAAAAAGCTTATAAAGCAAGGTATGAGTTTTGAAAAAGCTAGAAAAGAGGCGTTCAAAAGATCATTAATGGCTGATAGAGATAAAAGGCGACTAGAGTATAAAAAACTTGCAAAAGAATCAAAAGCAAAAAGTAAAATGTCATCGAGTTCTCAAGGAAAAGGATTTGTTGCCAAAATTGCTATAGGTAGCACCATTGGAAATGTTATTAGCAACGTTATTGGCAAAGTTTCGAGTGGGGCTTTAGGATTTGCTAAAAATTCAGTTGAGGAGGCCACTAAAACAAACAAAATGAAACTTCTTAATAACGCAGTTTTTACAAAAAAGGAGCGCAATGAGCTTTTTGGGGTTATTGGACATATGAAAGGTTTTGAACGCAGCCTAGAAAAAGAAGATTTTTTGCGTAAAGCGAGCACATTAAAAGGTTCTCTAATGGAATTGGGTTTTGAAGACACAAATAGTTTAAAAAAAGCAGTAGGGTTTGCAGCCAAGCTTAAAGCTAGTGGCGCTGCAGCTAGTAACGATGACGCTGTTGCTACTGTTGATGAATTACTTAGGGGAAATGGAGACTCTCTTTTTGAGTTAATGAAACAATTCGAAGGAATTGGTAAAGCCTATTTAGAAACGGAAAAATTAAATTGGCAATTAGATTCTCAAACAAATTTAGAATCTAGAATAACTATGCTTCATAAAATGTTAAATGATTTAAATTCTTTAAATATTATGCAAGCTTCTGACGCTTATGATAGTATTCAAAGCAATGTGGCTACAGCTGAAGAAACTCTTGCAAAATTGACCACTTCTGTTTTAAACCCACTGCTTAACGCTATTAACACCATTGCTAAATACTTTACTGATTTTAATGTAGAGACACATATAGTGAATCCTTTAATTCGGGGAATGAAAGATATTTTTGCATTTCTTAATCCCTCAAAGTTATTTCCAAATATAGCAAATGAAGTAGTTAATAGGGTGAACAATACATTGAGTAACATCATTGGAAATGACAATAAAAACGGCGGCCCTTCACAAGATAATAATATAAGTGGCCCATGATTTTGATAAAATGGTAATTGTTTATGGATATTAATAGCAAGTCTATATCTTCTGCAGAGATTTTTCAAATAGTAAGAGATGTAACAACCCAAATATTTGCCCTTTTTGGAGCAGATAACTTTTTAGTGCTTTTCCCAAGGCCTGATTTTAGGGGTTTTGGATATGTTCCTCAATTGTTTTTTATAAAACCAAAAAATGAACTTATAACACGAACTTATACTACTACCTACTCTAAAAGACCGGTTATTAACTATTATAATAGAAAATCAGAACATGTTAGCTACAACCCTTCTATGATAGGAGAAAACATATCATTAAATGGCGCAGTATTAACGTCCTTATATAAAGAAATGCTCTCCCCACTCAAAGTGACTCCTTTTGGAAATTCTATGCTACGGTTCGATGTACATTTTGTAAAAGAACAACTAGCCAATAGACTACAAGCTCAAGTTCCCTTTAGTGTCTACAGCCCAACTTTTGGCCTTAAAGAATTGGCCATAATTACAAATTTGACATTTAGAGATACACCCTATATTGATGAAATTGAAGTGAGTCTATCAATGGAAATAGTAAAAACATTCTCTTTAGAAAAATATAAAGGATAATTAATGTTGCTAAGTTACGACTTTAAGATTGAGTTTTACAATATAGATAAGTCAAAAAAATCAACTCATGGAGATTCTTTTCCAGAAAAAACTCCTAAAATTGTTATCAATACACAAAATGGAATTCATGTTGATATTTCAATATACAACACGTATTCAAATTACAATTTTGTAAAATCCAAACAAGCAAAAATTGTACTTTGGAACTTGCCTATAGACTTCACCAACAACATTATGGAAAGAGACATAGTAAAAATATATTATAAGAAATTTGCCTATGAAAAAAAATTTGACTTCATAATGGCAGGCTATTTGGGAATTCCTATGAGCACTGATTATCCTGGTGGAGATTTTAGTGTTGAACTTGATGTTCGTTTAGTATCTAAAACCAACTTTTTTAATCGCGAGCTGAAGTGTAAAAACTTCAAAGAAATGACAGTTGAAAATGCAATAAAATCGGCATTTCCAAATCGCAATATTATTAATATGGATGAAAAGGACCGTTTTAAAATCATTAACAAAAATATTTATGCATCAACACCAAAAGAATTTATTGAAAAAATGAAGGGTACATATATTCATAACATAATAGCTGATATTGGAACTAGTACGGATGAAGTTGAATGCAATTTTATATTTAGCAATTATACAACAACTGGAAAATACGCAAACTACGAGGCCTTAGAAGATTATGGACTTGAATTTATCCCCCAACAAGAGATTAGTTTAGGCACAACATATAATATAAGATTTATATATTGGAACGCTCAAATATTTTACACACATAAACTAAGAGTTGGGGATAAAGTTTCATTTATTGATGGGCTGGGAAATGTTATCAAAAACACCATACAAGAAACAACCGCCAAACTTAGCAATATAGGGGAGTGTTCATTGTTACTTAAACTGTATGACGATTCTAATAGCATTAGACTAAAAAAATAAAGAGGTTTAAATGAGTCAAGACTATGAAATTTACAGAATGCAACAGCGCCTTTATGGCCATACATTAACACAAGAGGACATTAAAAATTGGATTTATTCAAACATTTTCATAACTCGAATTGGCACTATAAAAGAATTTAAACAGCAAACTCAAGAGGCTATAGTTATAATACCCGAGTTTGAGGATTTAGAAATTCACACAAAAAATATATCTAATATAAATCTTGAACTATCAGAAGACGACACCGTTTTACTACTTCAATCAAGTGTTAACATTTTTGATAAAAATGATAATATTCATTTTGACAAACATCATTTCTATATACTTAGTGCAATTAGCCCAAAAACTTTGAATCTAATTTGTGATAATATTAAGATAAAAACAAATAGTACAATTGAAATAGCCAATCAAACAACTAGCTTAAAAAAAATTTTAGATAATATTATCAGTGCTATTAATAGTATAACTATCATAGGGGACTCAACCATTGACTATGCAAGTTTAAGAGTAAAAACATCTAAAATTACCACTGATATCAACAACTTGTTAACATAATTTTTGCTAAATATGGTATAATTACTAGTATGGATTTAAGAATCGGCAATAATTTTGAATTGATATTTAATAATGATACATTGCTTGTTGATGGGATTGAAGAGCAAAAACAAAAATTATTCATATTTTTAAAAACTTTCACGGGTTGTTTAAGTTATGCCCCTAATTGGGGACTGGACTACTATTTACTTTTGAAATTACTCAAAATTAACAATCTTCAAGCCGTAAAAAACTATTTATATGAAATATCTAAAGGGCTTAACTTAGATTTAGTTAATATTTCACTTACTATACAAACCCGTAAAGTACACATATCATTTTTTTTTCCGGGCGATGTTTTGAATATGGAGTTTGATTTATGAGTATTGTTTTTGATTCTGATTTTGGCATTCTAAAGCGTACAATTAAGGATATAGTAAAATCCAAAAGGGAATACTTGAGCGTAAATTATGGAATTAATATTGATGATAATAACAGCTCGATTTACAACATAATTGCCTCTTCTTTAGCATTGATTGAAGAAGAAGTAATTGCTGAACTTAATCTATTTTTTTCTAAAATGAAACCGGGTGGTACCTATTGGGCTGCTATTGAAAAGCACATTTCCCCTAAAAGCACAACTTATAGCGCAGTGCGCACTGCTTTGCTTAATCTTAATGGAGTAGAGTACGCAAATATCAAAAGTTCAGCTGGTAAAGCTAATATATATCTAATTCTAAAAGAAGATTTACTAGATAGCAGTAAAACTAATATTAACAATTCTGAATTCAAGGCTCAACTTTGGGAAATATTATATTTTACAACTCCTAGTGGTACTTTACTTGATGGAGACATAGAAATTGACGGGCTCAATCCAACTGGACAACGAAAATCTTATAAAATATCACTCGGCAAAAGAAAATATGTTTACATGAAAGTAAAGTATAAACTCGATCTTAAAAACTATCTCTACTTAAACATAGACTCTCAAATTAGAGATATATATTCTAGGATTATTGCAAACAACTATTCTGATATGGGAATTAGTTTTGAATATCAAGACTTTTTTGCTCCAGTTAACGAAGTAAAAGGGATTAAGTTTATGGAAATTAAAGTTTGTATTAAAGATACAGACACTGAAAGTATTTCAAAAATTAGTGATAGCGATTTTAAAAAAAATCAAGATATTTCCATTACTGATGATACAATAATGATTTTCAATACAACTGATCGACTACTTATTGACATTGATACTTAATATATATGAAAATACCCAATTTTTTGCAAGATACTCAAGTTCATAAATTGCTAATTACAGAAACTAAATATGCACAACAACTGCTTAATGAACTCAAGTTCCTTAATTCTAACTTCATATCCATTGATGCAAAAGAAAACGTGAAGTCAAGGTATATTGCTATATGGATATCTCAAGTCTTATCAATTTTTCATGCAAAAACTCAAACTTTAAAAAGCATTACAAGTAATATTAATAGTGTTATTTTTGCTTTACGCCATATTGGTACTGATGAATCATTTAGACTGATTTTCAAGGCTTTTTTGAATGTGGATATTTCAGTTACTACACCAGAAGCTGGTGTTATTGATATTTCCCTAAAAGGGGCAATAAAAACAAACTTTATCACATTTATTTCCCCTAGCACTGCAAAAGGCAAGAGGCCTAAAAAAATACTAATTAAAGAAAAGAACCCGGAATACGCTATATCTAAAAAGGCTTTAGTATTCAACTCAATTCCTAAAGGTTATGATCATTCAATTTATGCATTTATAAAAAGAATTATTCCTATTGGAAAAATTCTTAAAATTAATGACAAAGATGGTAAAAATATTATCACTTTTAACAATTAAAGGGGGGCTTAATGGCCATAGATAAAGAAAAATTACTAATTGATGAAGAAGAAACGGTTCAAATTAAAGATTTAAATAGGGTTAATGAGGTTAAGAACACGGACCTTTTACTACTTGATGATGGCGCTGCAAGTTGCAACGCTATTACTTATGAAAATTTTTTGAAAACCACTAAAGACAAAACTTTTAAAGGTGAAGGACTGAGTTACTTTAAAGAGATAATCAAAAGCACAATCGCAGAAGAACTTGCAGGAAATACAAGTTTTATAGAAAAAATTTACACTCAAATAATAGAAAAACTAATTAACAACGATTCAACTAATATTTCTAACCTTTTTAGTAAAATAAAATCACAACTTACAAATAGTATATCATTAGCTACTCTATCTGAATCAGACTCTCTTTTGATAATGCCCGATTCAAACAAAATTCTAAAAACTCGAGTTCCCAAACAATTAACTGGAGTGCCATCAGATTTTTCCTTTGGCGGCAATTATAGGGGTATTTGGCTTTATCCTGAGGACTACACAAATAAAAAAAGAACAATTGTAATGGAAGACTCTGACGAAATCAATATTGTTTTTCACAAAAATACTGACAATAAGCCCATTTACCTTGATATTGAGCTTAATATAATACATAAAAACGATAGTTCAAACAAATTAGCATATTTAAAATATTTTGATGAATCTGAAAAACATTTGGTCTATGCACATGAAAACGCCATCAAGGACCTAGGAATTTTAGTTCCTATATATACTGGATGGTATGTCCAAAAAAGAGTTATGAGTTCGGGAATTCCGATTCCATATCTTGCAAAACTATAATTTTTTTTGTCAAAAATTTATAGTTTTGGTATATAATATATATGTAAATAAAAAATTAAAATTAAGGATTAAAAAAATGGATATAAAAATAACCGAACTTCTTATAAATCTAAATGAAATAAAACTTATAGCAGTAATGATTTTTGTAACAGTACTAATTCTAGGAGGATTAATTCTTCTAAAACCTTTACTAAAAGACATATTATCTATAGTAATAGGCAAAATTTTTAAAAATAGCAATAGCAATAATAATGTTAAAAACCAGGATTAATTTATGAAATTATCTAAAGATAATCTTGAAATTGGACTTGCATCTATATCAAAACTTATTGACATATTTTCTAAATTTGAAGGTGAATTTGATAAGATTGCACATAAAGGATTTTTTTTAGTTTATGAACTATATTCTAATTACAAATTAATCTATGAATCAAATATGGAAAGACTTGAGAATGCATTAACTCCAGCAATAGCTAAAACACTAGCGCCCATAAATGAGAAAATCAATCATTGTATTGATCTAGTTAACTCTGATGAAAAAAATCTAAAAATATCCAACAATTTAAAATTTAACAAAGAAGGAAAACCTATCTATCAAGAAGGAGCAAATAATGCAAAATAACACTATTGGTTTAGGGGTTAATTTACTGTCCAACTTGACTAACATAGCTAAAGCTGAAACAAACATAGATCATAACTACATTAATACTTTTAGTAAAGTAATAGATTTTTTCTATAAAACATATATTGGAACCCTAAAATCTATGGAAAAGGCCGAATCAATGAAAATATTTGAAGAAATACAAAACATCGTGAACTACAATATTGAGATAATAGAGGCTATTTCTAGTAACAAAAGTAAAAGAATCATATCTTCACTAAAAGTAAAACGCAATAAAATCATGAAAGAGTATGTAAACACTCTCAAAAGGGGTGAAAATGCTTAGATTAGTAAACTACTTATTAATTGCTTTACTACTAATACGTTGTACTACTATTGCTAGTTTGCCAAAAGAACCGGAGCCGCCAATTATTCAAACATTAGAATCTTTGACTAAATATGAGGCACAACTATCAAATTATGTTATGTATCTTGTAACATTCTTAACCAAAACAAAATCTAAAGTTAATGATCCAAATTATCCAACATATACTTATCCCGACTTATCAGAACTAAAAGACGAACACTCTATAACTTCAGTAAAACATAATATCAAACTACTTTTAGAGTACATTAAAAAAACAAAGCCTATAGCAAAAAGAGTCTATAATCAATATTCGAATTTAAAAATGTAGATTAAAAAAAGGTTTTTCTTGCAAGAAAATATACTTTTGCAAGTTAAGTCACAATAATAATATAACAGCCCCCTTATTTGGGGGCTTTACTATGTAAAAGTATTGCTATGCTGCAAATATATAATCAAATTGTTTATCTTCTTTTAACACACCAAATAATATTAGTGGGCTAGCGCCATAAATAGGCTGCTTAAACGTCATAAACTTTTCAAAATCTTGTAAATCCTTTAATCTATTGTTTTTTTTGAAATAGTCTTTTATAATCTCCGCCCAATAGTTTATACTCTTAAAATCACTATTTTTCTCAAAATGCGCGATTAAATCAGCTTCAATTTTCTTGATATCATCAACATTATTGGGGTCTATTTTCTGAATAAAACTGATTTTTTGAATAATTGCGCTTATATTATCTTTTGTTATTGGGTTATTTACCCAATTTTTCATGTTAGATAACGCGTTTTTAAAAATACCGTAGTAATAAAATCTATCTTTTCTTTGCTGCTGATTATTGTCTTTTATTTGTTCTTGCTTAATCTCTTTTTTCTGAATTCGAATAGTGTTATTTTTCTGAATTTGACGAATCTCTTGTTTTTGTTCCCTTTTTTGTTCTTGATTTTGATTAACACTAACTTGCTTGCTAGACACAAAATTTTCGTTTTCATAATTATTGTAAATAGGCGCTGCATCAGTATCCACTTCACTTTTTATGTGAAGATGTCCAACTAAAGCATACCTTTTGAAATAAGTAATAGCTGAACCAACTAGTTGTGGCGTTGTATTCACATTTTTAGAGCCATTTTCATTATTCCATTGTAAATTTTCTGTAAGTATTGGTGTATCAAATGATTCTTCATACCCAGTACTTGTACTATAGAATGTAGTCCTAACAACATGAACTCTACCATATGGATCGTGTGTAAAAGTTGCATTTTGGAAAAAATCAAGCTCCAAATTATGTTTCTTTATAACGTTTTCAATTTCTTCTACTATATCATTGAAATCCTGATACTTATAACCATATCCCTTAAGACTTTTGTCAATACCTGGTAAATTCATTCTTAGGGTTTTCATATCTTTTCTGAAATTTATTTTTGCTTGTATATTATTTTGCATATCTTGATTATTGTTTGAAACATTTATCATGTTTTCCTCCTATGGCTATAAATAATTATATTGAAAAAACTGTTTTTGTCAATTTTTTACAAAAATTTTATGTAAAAAACTTGGGACTTAGCTAAGTTCTTTTGGTAAAAAACTTAGCTAAGTCCCCATTCTACGATTTTTGAAAATTACCATAGGTAGTAAAACTGAAATTTATTCAAATAACTACTCTACCTGTATTTTAGAGCAATTTAGAACTAAAATCAATTGGTCTTTTTACCAAATTAGAAAAAGTATATTAAATCAATGAGATTAATAATTAAATTTATTATTTTTTTTAGAAAAGCCTTTACTTTTAAATCAAAATTTTGCATTATAATAATTATTATTAATTACCATAGGATAGAAATTATGAAGAATTTTTCAAATAACACAAAAAATCCAAATTGCTACAACAAGCATCAACATAAATTAATAGTTCTTATATCAACACTTAATTACATAAACACTAAATATCAAAAATATACTCAGCAAAACATACTCTATTACTTTAATGAGAATCTAAAACGAAATAGTCAAGCTACTACTACACTAAGAACAATGCAAAAATATCTTTACAAATTAGAAAAAGAAATAAAAGTCACAACTAACTACCATAAACACATGGGGGTAAATTGTGGCACTGAAATTTACTATCACCTTAATTATCCAAAAAAAGAATGTTATCTTAAGATAAACAAATTTTTTCTAGAAAAAAAACACAAAAGATTTAAATCTAGAGTTAATAACTATCTTAAAGATAAATTTACTAAAAAGGGTAATGTAGATTTTAAGGAGTGTTTAAGTAATAATAATAATAATATAAAAGAAGAAAGAAATTCTAATAAAATAGAAAAATATAAAAAAACAAAATATTTCAATAAATGTAACTTTTTCGAAAAAAAAACTCTTTCAAAGATATTAAAATTAGATATTAAAACAGATTTAGCAATTGAAATATTTAAAACTGTAAAGAGATATGAAAACAGTCTAGCAAAAAACAAACATATTTTTTTTAATAGATCTTGCTTTAAAAATAAACAAAACAAATTAAAAGAAATACTTATAAATACTCAAAAAGAATTAGAAAAAAAAGAATATAATTCCGAACAATTAGAAACAAATATTCAAAAAATATATGAAAATTACAAAAATAAGCCTCATTTTATTATTGAAAATGAAAAATATAATGATCTAAGTAAAATAAAACTCAAATTAGAAAAATCAATTGAAGTTAAAAAAGAAAATTTACAAAAAGATTTTAAGCATATAAAGATAAACATTTTTAATATACTTATTGATCAACTAAAAAAGGAGGTAAATATTGAATTTCTTAAGCCAATTCTAAAAACTTATTTGAATAGCAAAAATAAATTAGAATATAAAAAAGTCTTTGACAACACCTATTATTATGAATTATTAGAAATAATAGAAAATGAAAACAATTCTTTAAAATTAAAAAAATTTATCAAAAAGGTTATGTAAGGATTAAACATGGAAACCGCAGTTGAACCTATAAAAAAAGGTAAATGCAAAGTTGAATGTCAAAATAAAGAACGATTTATAAAAATTGAAAAAGAGAATGGTAAAACAATGTACCATACAAAAATAATGATGGATTTATACAAATTTGGAGTTTATGAGAATAAAAAAAAGAAAAAAAATGAATTTCGAGTGTCATTAAGGGCATTGTTTAATGGAGAAAGAATTGTTGAGGAAACACATTTATACCCTATTAAAGAAGGGGATAAATTTATTGGAATTTTTTATGGATTTAGAAAACCAATTAAAAAAGCTTTTGTAAAGTATGAATCAAAAGGAATAAGAAAATCTTATTCCTTTGCAAGGGCATATTATATGGAAGTTAGATTTAAAGCAGGAAGTGTTTTTTTCTACTTTAAGGGATTATACCGCTTATTATTTAAAGAGAAAATGAATAATCACTACAACAAAATATTGTTTAATATGTTTACAGATTTAGAAAAACAAGTATATGAATTTTATGGGAAAAAATACCCAGAACAAGGACCACTAACAAAATGGATAATAAAAAACCTAAAATAATAACAATTGCGTCAATTAAGGGCGGTGTTGGTAAAAGCACAAGTGCAATTATATTTGCAACATTACTTGCAAAAGATTATAAAGTGCTTTTGATAGATATGGATACACAAGCATCAGTTACTAGCTATTTCTATAAAACACTAATGGAAAGTGAATTTGATTTACTTGAAAAAAATATATATGAGGTTTTAAAAGGAAATCAATTAATCAATGATGTAATTATCAATGTGGATAGTGGGCTTGATTTATTGCCAAGCTATTTAAGCTTACACACCTTTAGTGAAGAGCCTTTGCCATATAAGGAACATAGGTTAAAAGATAGTTTTAAATATTTAAAATTTAAATATGATTTTATAATACTTGATACAAATCCTCATTTAGATTCTACATTATCCAATGCTTTAGTTGTTAGTAAACACGCTATAGTTCCAATGACTGCGGAGAAATGGGCTATTGAGAGCCTACAATTATTAGAGTTTTTTACAGATAAATTAAAACTTAAACCAAAAGTATTTTTATTTGTAACAAAATTTAAAAAAAATAAAACGCATAAAGATTTATTAGAAATATTACAAAAAAAAGAAAAGTTTTTGGGGATAATATCAGAGCGCGAAGATTTAAATAGGAGAATAGCAAAAAATGATAAATTTGATCTAGATAGAGACTATATAAAGGAGTATGTTAATGTTTTAAATAATTTTATTTCAAAAATATGAAATTTGTCCGATAGTTGGATAAATGTTATTAACAAAAAAGATAGGAGGTTAATTATGGACGCAGGAATAAAAATAAACGACAGGGTAATATTAAAAAAAGAAATAAAAAAGGAATTAAGAAACAAAGACGAAATAATAAAGCATTATAATTTGTTAAAAGAGCGTTTGAAATCTAATTTCCAAAAGGAAATTTATAATAAGATAGAAAGCATGAAAATTTTAAAAGAAATAAAAGATAATGAATATTATAAGCTTGATGGTTATAAAACTTTTGATGCTTTTATAAAAAATTACAAGCTAGCTAAAAGCCAAACTTATGAATATTTAAAGATAGCAGCAGCTATAGAAAATGGCGTCATAGAAGAACTTTTTTTATTAGAAAACGGAATTAAAGAAACTATACTTTTTTTAAGAAATAGTAATTCAGATACAATAAAAAAGTCAAAACAAAATCCAATAAAACCATTAAGATTCCAGCTTAAAAGCAAAGAGAGTTACGAATTCTACAAAAGCAATGCTAAATTTACAGGGTTTTTATTAGATGAGCTTTTTGAAAGTCAAAGAGATTTAGTTAATAAGCTTTTAAAAAGGTATAAGCAATTAAAAGGATAATATGGAGATTTTATGAACAATTTAGCACACAGAACATATAATATAGAGAGTATAAAAAATGAATTTTTAAATATTGGATTTAGTAAGGAGGCGATTGATTTCGTTTTTCTTCATAATGATAATTACAACTTCGAATATTTGAAAGAAAAATTGATTGATGTAGAGAATAATTTGAGAAAAGATATATCTAATTTAGATTCCAAGATAGATTCTGTAGAAAAGAATTTGCAAAAAGACATATCTATTTTAAATACTAATTTAAATACTAAGATAGATAGTTTGGATACTAAAATAGATAATTTAGAAAAAAATCTACAAAAGGACATATCTATTTTAAATACCAAGATAGATAATGTAAAAAGTGAAATTACTAATAAGATTGACAATGAAGTAAAGAATTTACAAAAAGATATATCTAATTTAGATACTAAGATAGATAATGAAGTAAAAAATTTGAAAAAAGATATATCTAATTTAGATACTAAAATAGATAATGTAGAAAAGAATTTACGCAAAGATCTTAATATGGGGAACAGACTAGTACATTTTATGATACTTGCAGCAGCAATTTTTGGGCCATTCATACATTCATTTTTAATGCAATATATACAAGGCGTCAAATAATGAAATAATATACAATTTATTTTTTTAAAATTGAATGGTAAAAAATTTTTTCAGAAAAGTTGACAAAAATAATTTTTATAATATTATATATGTATAGCTGAAAAAAATTGTTATATCAAATATAGTTCAATTATGTGGGACTTGGTCATATTCTCTTATTAGAGAACTTAGCTAAGTCCCAAGTTTTTTACATAAAATTTTTGTAAAAAATTGACAAAAACAGTTTTTTCAATATAATTATTTATAGCCATAGGAGGAAAACATGATAAATGTTTCAAACAATAATCCACAAGAAAATATACAAGCAAAAATAAAGGGAGAATTCAAAATGCATATTGAGCAACAAAGTTTTATTGGTTGTGAAGTATTCGAGGAAAAATCTTTTCCAATTAAAGAAAAAAGCAAATTAAGCAAGATAGGCAAAAAATTACCAGGAATAAGTAGTCAAGAGTGTTTTAGATTTAATCGTAATATTGATTTTAGTTTGCAAAGAAGCAAGCTAGATAAATATGGAGCTAGTGAAGTGGGAACTATTGTAATTGGTGGAGCTGGTCTTAAAAATGTAATGATAAATAGCGTGCTTAAATATTTTGGTATGAGTTTACCTTTTGAAGAAAATTTATATATGTTAAAAGGTAAAGAATTGGAAAATTTAGGATTTAGAGAATTTGTTAAGGCACACGGTGATAATATTTCTGTTTTGTACAAAAATAAATATGCCAATGGTGTTGATAAATATAATTATTTCAAAAAAATGGGTAAATCAGAAACTTTAGTAGGCTCAACGATCGATGGATGGTTTATTAATAGTGATGGTGATTTAGAGCTTTTAGAGATTAAGAGTAGTGATTCTAATTATATGAGTAGTGCTATTGATGAATACAATAAAAATGGCAATTTCTTAAGTAGTAAGTATTTTTTCAAATACTATGTGCAGGCACAAATTCAACTAGCATGTACTGGGCTTGAGTATTGTAATTTGTTCTTTTTAATAGACGCTGCACCGGTTAATTGTAAGATAAAAAGAAATGATTCTTTAATATCAAAAGTTCTTAATTTTGTTCTTAAATGTGAACGTGAAGTTTTCAATATAAGAGCCGAAATTGTTAAAAACAATCAGGTTAAGTTATTAATATCCAATAATATTGATAATGATACGTTTAATAGGCTTGTTGAAGAGATTGAAGAGTTGGTAGAAAAAAGTGATTTTTATCAATCTGGAGTTGAGTTTGATTGGATAAATGAATTTGTAGAGTATGTTGAGTGTGTAAATTTTGAGATTCAAACTGAGGAGTCTGCTATAAATCTTGAACACAATCTTATTGAGATTAATAATTTAAAAGTAGAACTAAATAAAATTCAAAATGAAAACAAAAAAAGAGAAAAACCAATAAAAGATTTGCTCAAAATTAAAATTGATAAGATTATGGATGAGTATCCACTAATAAATCATAAGAATTACAGATTCAAACAATTTGTATTCAATTATGATCCTAAAAAAAGAGCAATAGCAGATAGATTCAAGGGGATTTTACCAATAAGTAGCAAAGTATTATTACCAAACAATGTGGCGTATACAAATAGTGTGAGTGTCCCCATGTGAATGGGTGCATTAGAAATAAAAAAATTAAAAAAATAATTTAATATTGGAGGATTAATCAATGCCTATTAATAAAATAAAACAAAACAATAAGGCTTTGCACCCAGAAATACAAAGGTGGGGTTGTTACTTTTTGTGTTTGCATTACTATGCAAGCGTGTTCAAGAAACTTGAATTTACTATTTATGAGCTAAATGCAGCTTATTACAGATTTTTGGGACTTAGGCACATTAAGAGTAATTGTTTTATTCAAAATCCTTGCATGATACTAAATTACTATGGAATTAGAAGTAGTGTGAGATATGAGTCTTTTGGGTACTTTGGAGCTGCAAATGAATTTGAAATAAGCGAAGTTAAGATTAAGGGTGTTGGTGGATCACACTTTCTTGCTACAAAAGATCAACAAATATTATACGACTCACTTGATTTAAAGACTCGTGGAAAAGAATTTAGAGTAACTTCAAAGCGTATATTTAAGCTTAAATAGCTGCGTTATAGTTTTAAGCTATTTTTGGTGCATTTATAGGCTTGAATTTTGTTTGCAGAAGAGAGTCCATATATATTATCAATTTCATGGGTTGAAGAATATTTCATAAGTTCTTTTATTTGGAAAGAGTTGTAGCCACTAGATTTTAAATTTGAAATGAACAAGTTTCTACATAAATGGAGCGATTTATTTGCACGAAAACCAGACTTTTTTAGAAGATTTTTGAATTTTTTAGAAATATGGATAATGTCAATTTGATTGTCTTTAAATTTGTGTTTAGTTTTTTGGAAAAGATAAGTACGCCTTGTGTCAAGATTTTTTTCTTCGAAATGATTTTTGTGAGCTGTTTGAATAGCACCATATTCTTTAGAGCTAATGACAATTTCTCTAATACAAGCGATATTTCTTTTTTTTGCTACGTTTACTTTTATAGTGTAAAAAATTTCTCCAGATTTACTTGATAATTGGGTAATATCTTCCATTTTTACTTTTTGAATTTCAGTGCCCCTGCACCCACTTATCAAAAGTAAATATACGAACCAGCCCGATATTGGATCAGTTTCTTTTAGATGATTGATACATTTTACAATTAGTTTGCTAGTTTTCGGAGTTAGATAAAACTTAGGACTAGGTTTTAGATTTTCTTTTTTATTTTTAGTTGAATTTTTTAGTGAATTTTTTAGAATTTTGTTTTCATCTAGTATTTTTTGATAATTTTGTAATAGTTTGAGGAAAAAATCTGAACCAGCGTTGTTTAAATTAAAAAAATTATTAGAGTTCATAAAATCAGCTCCGCATAAGTGTTACCTTTACATTAAGTAAAAGTAATAAAAATGTATAGAAATTGCATTCTATATTTTACCAAAAACCAAAATTTTTAGTCAAATTGTGGTGTTTCTCATTGCATGCAGAATTTGGAATGTAGGGTAGTTGTAAAGAGCAGAAGTGGCAATTTTCAAGGGGTGCACACAAGAAAGATAGTATACTTTGTGTGATATATAGCAAAGACTTAAAAATTCAATTTGTATGTCTTTTGTGATCGATTGTAATGAGTTGGCTACTTGCAATGGAGAGATTTTATGAGTTTGATTAAAATTACATTTGAGTTTTGTTACTATGTAATTCGAAATGTAACAAAATAAATTATTTAAATCTTTAAAAAAATTGTAATTATTGGCGTGTTGCGTTAAGCTTAAGATCTATGGAGTAGGAGTAACTTATGAATAAAAAAATAAAAATGTTTATTATTTGTGCTGTTTTTGCACTGATAAGTTCTTGCAAAAATTATGCAAGTGATGAAGATTTAAAAGGTTTGTTGCGAGATTCAAAAAGTTCAGCTTCTAAACTTTCTGAAGCCGAACAAGATTTAAAAAAACAAGTTAAAGGATTTTTAGATATTTTAGATACAAAAGATTTAAACTTATTAAATACAAAAGATATTGAAAAAAAGGTTCGAGACTTAAAGGATGAAATAGATAAATCCAATTCTAAAAAAACTTCTCTTGCAACATATCTTGGCTATGGGGAACTAACAAAACAATTAGGAGAAAAATTAAAAAGTAAAGGAGAATTGAAAAATCAATTCAAAGGGCTTGAAGATATCTTAAAAACTAAAAAAGAAGAAAGAAAAAAAGAATTAGAGGAGGCTAAACAGAAGTTTGAAGAGTTTAAAAGACAAGTTGATACTATAAGTGGAGTAACTACTGGTGATCAATCTAAAAACCAAGGGATGGTTGGAGTACAAGCTTGGAAGTGCGCTAAAGAATTAGGTTTAAATGTAAGCTATTCTAGCAATACTGGTACTGATACTGATACTGATAAATTATCAAAAAAAGTTGTAGATGATGCACTTAGTAAGATTGAAGAAGAACTTAAAAAGTTGGAAAACAAAAAAGAATAAAAAAATGCTTTTAAAAGCAAAAATTATGAAAAACAAGACTAACAGCTAGTCTTGTTTTTTTACGTATTAAGTAAAAAGAAAAGATATAAATGTAAATGTAAAACCCAATTCATGGCTAGACAGATAAAATCTGTAAAGTTGTGAAAACCAAAATACAAACATTATAAGCATAGTAGTTAATAGACATAAGTAAGTTACTGGTTATTGTTAATAATTTGTTAACTTATTGTATTATTTAGAGTAACAATTTGTCAATTTTATTGCTTTAGGGGGAATTTTTTTGAAAAAAAATAAAAGACCTTTTGATGATTATGTTGCATATTTTAGAGGAGGCTCATTAAATGATAGAGAAATAGCAGCTAGACTAGGGGTTTCTAGAGTAAATGTATGGAGAATGCGACAAAAATGGGAGAGTGGAGAGACTTCTGATAATGGGGATTTTAGAGTAACAATTAGTGAAGATACTTTTGAACACCTTGTAGCACAAACTTTTAGGTCAGAAGTTAAAGCTAAAAAAGCTAAAGGCGAATTAGATTTAGAGCGCTCTAATTTAGAATTAGGATTTATACGTGCATTCAAACAATATTCTAGTATTGAACTTGCTAGTATGATTTCAAAAATAGAGAATTTAAGATTCGAAATTGATTCTTTATCTAAAGAGTGTAACAAACAAAATGCAAAAGTTGTTAATGAAAATATTAATTCTTTGAAAGTTGAGCTTAATGAACTTATAAAAGAGTGTTCAATAAGAGAAATGGAGCTTTACTATGAATGTATGAAAAAACTTGCCGCTGCTCATGAAGTTGAGAATAAAAATAATTATAAAAGTAGTAAAGGATACAAGTGAACTTATATCAAACGAAACTTTTTACGACACTTCAAAAACAATACAAAAATCAGTTTGGAATTGATATATCTGAATTTGTTAAGCCAATAAGCTCTTCAATTAATTTTGATCAGTTTGAAGAGAAACATTTAACCCTAAAGCAAAAGAATGTAATAAAAAGCATTCAAAAGAACAATGAAAAGAAGATTATATTCAGTGGTGGTATAGCTAGTGGCAAAACGTATCTTGCATGTTATCTATTTATCAAAAGTTTACTTACAAATAAAAAGTTATACTCTAGTGATACTAATAATTTCATTATAGGCAATTCTCAGCGTTCAGTTGAGGTTAATGTTTTGGGCCAATTTGAAAAGTTGTGCAAACTTCTTGATATTTCTTATATGCCAAGACATACAAACAATTCGTATATAATGATTGATTCACTTCGGATTAATTTATATGGAGGGGATAAGGCAAGTGATTTTGAAAGGTTTAGAGGTAGTAATTCGGCACTTATTTTTGTTAATGAGGCTACTACTTTACACAAGCAAACTTTAGAGGAAGTATTGAAAAGACTTAGATGTGGGCAAGAAACTATTATTTTTGATACTAATCCGGACCATCCAGAACATTATTTTAAGACTGATTACATTGATAATGTAGCAACTTTTAACACGTATAATTTTACAACCTATGATAATGTACTTTTAAGTAAAGAATTCATTAAAACTCAAGAGAAACTTTATAAAGATATACCAGCATATAAGGCAAGAGTTTTGCTAGGAGAGTGGATAGCAAGCACCGACTCAATTTTTACACAAATTAATATTACTCAAGATTATGTGTTTACTAGCCCAATAGCATATTTGGATCCAGCATTTAGCATTGGGGGCGACAATACTGCTTTATGTGTTATGGATCGGGTTGATGACAAATATTATGCTTTTGTATTTCAAGACCAACGACCAGCCAATGATCCTTATATTATGAATATGGTCAAAACTGTATTAGAGAATTTCAATGTAAATACACTTTACTTAGAAGATAGAGATAATACTAAAGGTGCTGGTGCATTGACTCGTGAATATATGACTCTTAGAAACAATATGGGTCATTATTTTAGAATTGTGCCGATTAAACCAAAGTCCAATAAATTTAGTAGAATAATATCGTTAATTACACCGTTTACTTACAAGAAACTTTACATTGCAAAATACAGTAGTTCTTCTGTATTTAATGATATTTACGCTTATAAAGGGGATAACAAAACCCATGATGATGCACTTGACGCAATATCAGCTGCATATTTGATGTTGTCTTTAGGATATAGAGAGCGAAGCATTCACTTTGGCAATCAAATATTTTTGTAA
>NZ_CP179622.1:0-29844 GCF_030439285.2 [Borrelia] turdi
ATTTTATTGACAAAAATATTAGTTTTTGCTATTATACACGTAATTTAATTAAGAAAATTAAGAATAAGAAATAAAAAAGTGTGTAATTTAAGAAAAGCAAAACTAGTAGATAAAGTAAGTGCATTAGAACTATATCGATATTCGATATTTTTTAGAAATTACATTGAAAATGTAGCAGAAGACTGTCTCAAGAACGGACTTGTTCTTGAGAGTACTGGTCGCAATGTTAGTGAGGCGGAACTTTCTAGATTAAAGGTGCAACTTAAGAATGCGCTTTTAAATTGTATTATAAGCTTCCGTTTTCATGGAATTGGATATATTTTAGTTAAAACCAAAGATACACTACTAGACCTTGAAGAACCCGTCAATATAGAGCTACCTATTGGATTTGAATACCTTGATCATGAATCTGTAAGAGATTTGGGGGTTGATTTTGATCATATAACTTATAAAGTAAAAGCCAATAATAATGGCAATTCTTTAGATGCAGTTAAAATACACAAAAGCCGACTCATAATATATGAAAATTTCGATTATATCTTAAAAAGATATGTTCCGTGTTATACGGAAAGTTTTTTGTTAGATATTTATTTATTTGAAAAGATATACGTTGAAATAGAAAAACGTATTGAGAACCACAATTTTTTATTTTATAAAGATGAATCTTTAGTACAACTACAAGATGCACTCTCAAGTGCTACAACTTCTTTAAGTGCACTTACTCAAAGCAGTAGTGATAAAGGAAGTGGTATTTTATCTGGATTTTTAAGAAAACAGAATTCAAGCAATCATAGTAAAGATATTTCTAATTTACGCAGCCTTAATGACTCTTTAGCTAACGAACTTGCTAGGCTTAAAAGCAATCTTAACAATGAGGGGATGTTTTATACAGCAACTCCTAGCGCTAGTTTGGAGGTTATTAAGTATGATCTTAGCTATCTAAAAGAAGCCCTAGCATTAATTAAAGCAAAAATTGGTGCTGATACTAAAGAACCGCTAACTAGAAGTTTCAACGAGCAGGCTAAAGGACTCGGAAATGATGGCAAAGGTGATAGGAGCAATTATTATGATTTTCTAAAAGGCGTACAAGAACAGGTTGAGAATTCTTGTAATTTGAAACTTGCTAAATATTTTGGCCTTGATATGAGATTTAATTCACTGATTATGTTGAGCGAAGATCAAAAAGTAGAAAGAGACATAAAGCTAATTGAACTTTACAGCAAATATAACGAGCTTATGCAAAGCAGTTCTTTCACTAATGAGGAGCGATCTTTTTTAAAAGAAAAATTATTCTCATTTTGAGAAAAGGAGTTAAAAATTGATTAAAAATGAAGAAAAAGAAGAACGTGAGGCACAAGTTAAAGAAGAATCTCAAATTCAATCTGATACTAAAATTATAAGTGCTGAGGAATTTGAAGAGTATATGCGCTTAAAGGAACAATCAAATAATGCAAAACCTAAAGAGACAACTCGTGATTTAACTATAAATGAGCGAATAACAAAAGAACTTGCTGAAGTTGAAGAGAGAGAACGTGTTGAAAGGCAATTATTACTAGAAGCCGAGCGTATAAATGAAATTGATACGCTTGCAAAAGCGCATCTTAGCAGCCATTTTAATAAGGAGACACTACTTGCAAAAGGATACTCTTTAAAAGACATTATGCAGGCACAGCGTAGAGAACTTGTTCGCAAGTTTGTTCCAATTGAGCAAATTAAAGCTATTTCTAAATCACCAGATATAAGCCACATTGATGGAGAGATATTAGAACAACTTGTTTCTTTAGCCAAAGTCAATATTAAACTGAGAAAGAATGCCAATGGGAATTCTTCATCTGTTGAGTCTATAAAGGGCAATATTATTGCTAAATCAGAAGAGAGAGTAAGTTTACTTGATCCCAATTTTGTTCCAATTAATTTCACGGAGTTTGTACAAGCTGTAAGTAATACGTATAAGCAAAGACGAGTTCAGTTTTATGAAAACTTGAAAAGAAACAAAAGAACAAGTATTGCTTAAAGGAGTTTTTAATGAGTGATATTACAAAAATAAAACAAGAATTTGATAAAAAAGTTGCTGAGATTAAGGCATTGATGAAAAATCCTAAGCAGGATGCTAGTTTATTAGGGAATTCTTTAGGGTTTAGAGATAAAAACCTAATTTTTTCAAATTCTGATGGTGTTCGTACCAGTAGTAAAGACAAAATAGAAAATTATCCTGTAAAAGGGTATCCCTACAAGCGCGGAGTAAAACTTAGTTTTAGTGATGATGGAGCATCAGAACTTGAAGTTGAGGCTGGAGGCGGGGATGACTTATATGGAGTATGCACTGATATAGATGAGTTTAGTGGCATGGCAACTGTAATTCCAATTACTAATAACTTTACGGGTTATTTAACATTTAAGAAAAATGGGCAAAATGGAGTAAATCCAGGTGATAAGCTGCATTTTAATCAACATGGTGAGCTTGAAAAGACTACTGGAGCTGATAAAACTGTTAATGCCATAGCGCTATCAAAAGTACAGAAATTAACCGAAGAGTTATTTATAGTACTTGCTAGTGTTTTTGGAAATAGAGCTATAAAGGGGTAGTAAATTATGGTGGCAAAAGGTAAGGGGCAAGGCAAAAGTCTTGAGATTGATGATATTTCGCAATTAAGTTTAGAACCAGAAGTTTCACCGACTGCTCCCAGGGCTAAACGCCAAGCAAGACAAGCCGAAGATGACCAGGCAAAAGATCATTATCTAGATTCAGGTAATGAACTTGATGATATCCTTTTGAAATTCAAAAAATATGCAAAATCAATGAGTTCGATTGAAAATAAAGTTTTTAGCAGTTCTAATGGTTGTTTTAGGTCAAAAAATGAGCGCTTTGATGCTTATATATTTGCATGTTCAAGCTTTACAGACAAAATAGAGAAATACTTTTACGATCCAAAAAATAGTTTTCCATACAAGCGCGGGGTCAAACTTGTTCCAAAAGAGAATTCTGTATATGTTGAGATTGGTGCTGATACTGATCTATATGGCATATGTGTTGATGTATGTGAGTTTAGTTGCATAGCATATGTTTTGCCAATTACCAATAACTTTGAAGGATACCTTGTAACAAGAAACCCAAATATAAAAGCAGGAGAAATATTAGACATTAATGTTGATGGGGTTATTATCAAGGCTGGAGGTGGACGTCCAACTGTAATTAATGCGTATGCATTATCTGATTCATTTACAATCAATTTTGTATCTGAAGATAAGGGTTCAAAGCAGGCTCAAGCTAGAGGGCCCAAAGAAAATTATTCCATCAATTTGATAAAAGTTACAGTTTTTGGCAATAGAGGACTTGAAAAAGAAGTGTTTGCTCATGCTGTTTCGGGCGTAGGGGGATAAAAAGGAGGTAATTGAATGGCAAATACAACACAATTAGTAAAAGATTATCAAGAAAGTCGTAATAAACTGGAAAAGTTTATGAAAAATCCACATCATTATGCTGGTTTGCTTAGTAATTCTTTAGAGTTTAGAGACAAAAACGTGCAATTTTTTGCTTCTGGAGGTACTAGAACCAGTAAGTTTGACAAACTGGAAAATCACCCATTTTTGGGGTATCCGTACAAGCGTGGGATCAAAAGAGTTATTCAAGAAGAAAAAGCAAATGAAATTCACTATGAGCCTTATGTTGAGGCTGGTGGTGGTGAAGACTTATATGGAATATGCATAGATATAGACGAGTTTAGCAAAACCGCTACTATTGTTCCAATTACAAATAACTTTGAGGGATATTTGGTCGCAAAAGATTCTACGCCTAAAGCAAAAGATAAGCTTATTTTCAATAAAGACGGTGCGCTTGAAAAGGCCCCAGGAGCACCCCCAAGTAAAGCAAATATTAATGCAATAGCATTGTCTAATGCAGTAAAAATTAGCAATGATGTTTATTTGATAAAAGTAATAGTATTTGGCAATAAAGCTATAAGTCAAAATTAATGATATTTAGGAGGATTTGATATGGAATTATTTGATGAAAATTATTATGCAAAAGCTGTAGCAAATATTATAGGGGAAATTAAGGATCCTATAATGTATAAATGGTTTTTGCCCGAACAAATTGAAGATGTTGATCTACAAATGGGTTATCAAAAAACTGTAAAATGGGATGCATTTCTTAATGCCAACCCTACAACAATTGCTAATGAGGTTAATACTATCTCAACTATTGGATTTAGTTCTGAAGTAGTGCGGCTTAATTATTTGAAACTACAGTATAAATTTAGACACCTAAAGCAGGCTTCTGAAAAATTTTACACTTCAGATTCTTATATTGGCGACATTAATAATAATCTACTACCTTTTGCACAAGCTTATAAACTTGCAAGCAGCGAAATTATCAAACTTATTAATCACTTTGTACTAACGGGTACTGTTTCAATTCAAAAAGATGGTAAAAATCAAAAACGTCTACTTCCTAATATGTATGGGCTCCTTAATATGCCATACCAAGTAAAAGAAGAAGTTGATAATGGCAATAAGGACAAGATGGATAAAATATTTGAAAAAATTGAATCTGGACTTTCAAAACTAGAGCTGGGGGATGAATTTTCTACACCTATGATGGTAATAGTTGACCCCGCGACTTCATTAAAATTGGTAAAACCATATGCAGCAACACAAGCTCCTGCAATTAGTTGTGAAAAATGGGAAGATATTTTGATTCAGACTATTAAGGCTATTAATAATAGAGAAGATGTTTACATTGAAACTTCAAACTTACTAAAGCACCAAGTACTCGTCTATCCATTAAATCCGGAGCTTATTAAGTTCAAGCCTAGTAAGTATATGTTGCCTACTCCGAATGAACAAGTTGATAGAGATTCAACTGATATTGCTCATTCATACATTGATTTTGTTTTAGGAGGGTTGTTAGCTACTAAAAATACTATTTTGCAAGTCAATATCAAACAAAATTAAACACATGGGGCAAGTGAAATGAGTGAACAAAAAGACTTGCAGGCTCAAATTAAAAGTGAAGAAGAGCTTTTAGTAACCAAACTGCATTCTGAAGTATTGTTACTATTGGGAATAGACAAATTTGCACTAAGTAGGCAAAATTTTCTACTTCATTTATCACTGCTTCAAGCAATTCTAGTAACACGTGGTATTGATTCTAGTTCGCTTACATATGAACAAATATTTTTGCTTACCTTCTACCACATGGGGTGTCAATTAAGAAAGCAAGGGATTGTTCGTGAATTTGAATTTGAAAGAATAAAAAAAGAAAAATTCAATGAGCTTGAGCTTGACTATTATCCAGGTGGTAAAGGAGTAGAAGAAGGCGGTGAAAGTTGTGCATCAAGTAAAAACTTCTGTTTGCAGCTTGATTCATTTTTAGAAAAGCTCAAGCGAGATACTTCAACACCATCTTGTATGGGGGTTATCTAGTGAATGGTGTTAGAAAAAGACTAGCGGATATGTCTTTCCGCATGATTAATGTCTTTAAGGATCCTGAGCCCTTAAGGTTCTATAAAGCAAACATTATAAAACTTGAAGGAGATGAGTCTTATCAGCGAATATTTAACAAAAATGAGTACACTGAATTTATTGGGGTTATTATTGATATAAAGCCACAAGAACTTGCGGCTTTACATGATTCTAATTTATCCGATATTCAAGGTTATTCTAAACTTTACACATATGCAAATCTCAACTATGAACTAAAGGATAGAATATCAATTTCAGATTTAGTTTATTATGAAATATTTAGCATTGACTCTTCAATTGGGTACTTCACTCTTGTCTTAAAGGAATTTATATGGATGACTTAAAGATAAGTATTCAATTAGAAATTGGCTGGTTTGGGGGTCGTTCTAATATTGCTAGAATGCATGAAAAAGGGAGCACTAAATTACCGATAAGAAAACATTTAACCAAAATTGCTGGTAGCGCTGAATTTAGAGAATATATCAATAACAGTTATATAAATTCTAAGTTTAATATTGATCCTAAATCTGGAATGCATGCTATCGGCGAAGCTTTTATTAGATACTATGAGAATTATGTACTATCGGGGCAAGTTGTGCCAAGCTTAAAGGATAATACAATCAAAAGAAAATTTAAAAAAGGTAGTAGCACCGCAGCAATTCCACTTGTTGATACATCTAAAATGTTATCAGAGCTTGATTATAAGGTAACACTTGAATGATTGTGACTTTAGATACGATTTTAAATTATTTAATTAAGATATTTAAAGGATTTAAGGCATATGCTGCTTTAAATGATTTTGAATGCGACATCATAAATACTTACAACCATCCATATCTTTCAAAGATCACAACTACTAGTCCTAATATAATAGCATTGAAATTTGATGGTACACAGAATTTATTTGATCATAATTCTAGAAATGGAGAATTTTATCAAAATGTTTTGGAGTTTAATTTTAATTTTCAAATATATGTTATTGCAATAGTGTTAAATGCTAGAGACTTTGATGCAAATTCACGTATGTTAGTGCTTTATGGGCTACTTAGTGAGTTTATGCATAATAAAATACACAATTATACATTGTCTAGTCCACATCAATCTGAATATATGACTAAAATAAGCTTTTACATTTATCCAATATCAAATATGCAAACAGTTGGCATGATAACTTTAGGAACAAAGTATAGCAACCATGCATATAGCTCATCTGTAGCATGTAATGCTAGCGTAAAAGTAATTGAAATTTTAAAGGAGGAATATAAAATTGCCACAAGATACAATTAGTGTAAGTTTAATTGACTCTAGAATTGAAGTTAGTAAACCAAATTATTATAGTCCGCTTTTAGTATATAAAGCAGCTAAAATTAAAGTTAATAACAATGCAGCTGACTTTAAAATACTTAGTTTAACTATTAATAACTATGAGCAACAAATTGAAACTTTAGAAAAAGATAATGGAAATGGACAAGATCAGTTTGAAAAAGAAAAAACACTACTAAAAACCGCAATGGCAGATTTTTTCAATTCAAGTGAAGAATCATTAAAATCAGCTGTTCTTTTCATTTACAAGGACAAGCCTGAAAAACTAAAAGATTACCTTAAGGAACATAGGCACTCTTTTGTTGTGCTTATTAATACTCAAAGTGATAATGGGAGTTCAGATGATGGACTGACCGTTTACAAGGACGACTATAATACGTTCAAAATGCCCTCAACTTTTTTTGTATTCTCAACTAAAGAAGATACAATAAAACACCTATTTAATAATGGTAAAAGCAATACCGATAAAGCAAGAAATATTGTTATTTATAGTAGCAATCAGGACAATCTTCATCTCAAATTTATAAGTCAATATTTGCATCAAGCTAGTATATTTCATTCAGTTAATCCTTATGGAATGCAACTAGCTACTGTACCGCTTGTTGATGACACTAAAATTACAAAACTAAGGAATGCAAAAATCAATTTTTACTCACTTCTTAATGAAACCGGTCTTGATGGCATGCCTGCTTTTAAAGAAGGAGTTGATCTTGCTGGTAACCCAATAGACGAGATTTTCACTTATCATTATATAAAAAATGAGGCTATTATTGAGCTTATTAGGATTTGGAACAAAAACAATAGACAAAACAGTAAATTATCTGCACTTCAACTTAGTGGGGCTAGGGACAATGCATATACTTCTGCAATTGAATGCCTACTTAAAAAGTTTATTGATAGGGGATTGATTATTCAGTATAAAGACTTAAAGCTTATATTATCTCCATCTTCAATTCTAAAATTGGAACTTAGCGTGAATATTACTTATAACTTTAGTATTAATTTTGTTGCTTTAGTAATTACTTCTCAAGATATAGTTGATTATCAAAATAGTTTAAGGGTATAAGGAGTGAAAAATTATGCAATTTTATGATTTAAGGGAAGTTTACTTTTCAATCGGTGGTAGACAACTACATAGTGGTAAGTTAGAGCTTACAAGCGAGCCTACAACAAGGGCAGTGGTTAGTAATGAAGACAAAGGAATGCCCGTAATAAGCTTGAGGGATCCTAAAACCATAACTTATATTTTCAATATTGAAGTTACCCTAGGTAGTCATGACTATATTTTGTTAACTGAAATTTCAGACGATCAGTTTTATAATATGGATGTTAGCAAATATGATAAGATGCTTGATTTAGTATTCAATGACAGAATTGCTACCAAAATTATTACTAACTATGCAATTTTTACTGAAGAACCCTCCAGAAGTTATTCAGCAGAGGCCGAAAAAGTTACTTTTGAAATTAGAGCTATTAATTGCCAAAAAATCAACCCAAACAAAAAATAAAAGGAGTAATATCATGATAATGCGATACAAAATGAAAATTTTGACTAAAAACAAAACCTACGAATACCCACTAAGAGTATTGCCAGTCTATGAATGGGATCAAGTATTAGGATTCAATCAAAATGACGCCATTTCTAAACTTAATGAAGTAAAATACCTAAGAGAAATTACAAGCTTAATGATAAGTCCAAAATTTTTAGACGAATTCTATGTGATTCTAGATGCGAATAGAGAATTTATTGCCTATTATAAAGACTATCTTGTTGCTATTATTTACACCGCGCAATTCAATACTTTTCACATGGACAATGATTTGAAAAAACCCGCCTTAGTATATTTGAGTGAATATGAAAATAATGTTGGTGATTTTGTTGCTTTTGACTATATTGATGATAATTTTGATTATGAAAAAGTAACAGCTTTACTTACACCTAATTTCAATGAGCTGGACACTAGTCAATGCTAAAGCACAAAAATAGAGATATTGATAAAGCTATTGAAAATCTTAATGATAGCAGAAAAAAGTATTTTAAGTTGGTTGAGGAGATAAAAAACAATAAATATTACTTCCCAATAATTATGAATATTTGCTCGTACGACACGGTTAAGAAATTGCCTTATGATGAGCTTATTGAAGTCAACCAAATTGCTAATCTTAAATTGGAAAAAGAATTGTATGAATTAATTCTAAGCAAGTGAGGCCCTAATGAGCGACAAATTCACCATTACATTCAAGGGGATTCTTGATCATGCTGCAACAAAAAAGGCTATTGAACAAGATATTACCAAAATGGAAAAATATCTTAAGCCTAGAAAATCTAGTTTGGGTAGTACTAAAGATATTGTAAAAAATAATTTGTCGGATAAGAAAAAAGAACTTAGCAGACAATCTAAATTTGAAAGCTTGAGAGAACGTGTTGAGAAATATAGACTGACACAAACTAAAAAGCTCATAAAACAAGGTATGGGCTTTGAAAAGGCTAGAAAAGAGGCATTCAAAAGATCCTTAATGTCGGATAGAGACAAAAGACGTCTTGAGTATAAAGAACTTGCAAAAGAATCAAAAACAAAAAGTAAAATGCTAGCGGATTCTCAAGGAAAAGGACTTGTTGCCAAAATTGCAATAGGTAGCGCCCTGGGAAATGTTATTAGCAATGCTATGGGTAAAGCAGCAGGAGGACTTTTAGGATTTGCTAAAAAATCGGTTGAAGAAACATCCAAAACGAATAGAACGAAACTTCTCAATAGCGCGTTTTTTACAAAAGAAGAACGTGATAAGATCATGGGAACTAAAGGTAAAAGGGGGATTCTTAGTGGAATGAGGGGATTTGAGCGCGACTTAGAAAAAGAAGAGTTTTTACATCAAGCAAGTGTCTTTAAAGGCACTCTGAGGGATTTAGATAAGTTAAGTCCAGATAATTTGAAAAAAGCAGTAGAATTTTCAGCGATGCTAAAATCTAGCGGTGCTATGAGCAGTGAGGATGCTGTAAAAGCTGTTAATAGTCTGCTTAGTGGAGAAGGAGATGAACTTTTTGATTTACTGAAAAGGTCGGGAGTTGGCGACAAATATATAGAAGATGCTAAAAAAGCTTGGCAAAGCGGGGCTGAAGTAGATCTAGAATCTAGAATTACTAAGATGGTTGAAATGATGAATGATTTCAAAACTTTAGGTATTGCAAAAAAAGCCGATACTAAGGAAGAGATTGATAGCAATTTGGCCTCAGCTGAGCAAACTCTTTCAAACTTAACCAACACTGTTTTAGATCCACTACTTAAATTCATCAAAATGGTCACCGATTACCTTAATGGCTTTACTTTTCAAACACATGTTATTGAGCCTTTTTTCAAAGGCCTGAAAAGTCTTTTTGCCAAATTGCCATATATTGGTTGGGTTTTTAGAGATGATCCTCCTCTTCCTCCTAAAAACAACTCTGGTGGGCCTTCTGGAGCTAAATCTGAAGATATGGCAAACAGTACCCCATAATTTATAAACAAGGTAATTGCTTATGGCTATTAACAACGAAAATACTAACAATAAACAAATGTCGTCTGCAGAAATTTTTCAAATAGTAAAAAATGTAACAACCCAAATATTTGCTCTTTTTGGAGCAGATAACTTTTTAGTACTATTTCCAAGACCAGATTTTAGAGGATTCGGATATGTTCCCCAATTGTTTTTTGTGAAACCAAAAAATCAGCTAATATCGCGGACTTATAATACCAGCTGCTCTAAAAGACCGGTTATCAACTATTATGATAGAAAAGCAGAATATGTAAGTTACAACCCAGTAATGACAGGTGAAAATATCTCTTTAAGCGGTGGAGTGCTAACGTCATTATATAAAGAAATGCTTTCCCCACTCAAAATGACTGTTTTTGGTAATTCTTTGCTCCGTTTTGACACACATCTTGTAAAAGAACAATTAGCAAATAGGCTGCAAGCTCAAGTTCCTTTTACTATCTACAGTCCAACTTTTGGCCTAAAAGAATTAGCTATAATTACAAGTCTTACGTTTACAGACACTCCCTTTATTGATGAAGTTGAAGTAAGTCTTTCAATAGAAGTAGTGAAAACATTTACATTAGAAAAATATAAAGGATAATCTATGTTACTAAGTTATGATTTTAAAATTGAATTTTACGATGTAAATAAATCAAAAAAATCAAATTATGGAATTCCTTTTCCAGAAGAAAATCCTAAAATTATAATCAATACACAACATGGAATTCATGTTGATATTTCCATATCCAACGTGTATTCAAATATTCATACTATAAGTTCCAAACAAGCAAAAATTGTACTTTGGAACTTGCCCTTAGACTTCAACGACCATATCAAATTCGGAGATATAGTAAAAATACATTATAAAAAATTTGCTCATGAGAAAAAATTTGATTTTATAATGGCAGGGACTTTGGGAACTCCCATGAGCACTGATTATCCCGGTGGAGATTTTAGTGTAGAGCTTGATGTTCGTTTATTAACTAAAAGCAACTTCTTCAATCGCAAATTGGAGGGCAAAGGGGGTAAAAGCTTTAAAGGTAAAACGGTGCAAGAGGCAATAGAATCTGTATTTCCTAATCGCAATATCATTCGTATGGATGAAAAAGATAGACTTAAAGTCATTGACAAAAATATTTATGCCACAACACCAAAAGAGTTTATTGAAAAAATAAAAGGGGTATACGTTCATAACATAATAGCTGATATTGGTACTGGTTTAAAGGGAAATGATTGCAATATTATATTTACTAATTATAAAAAAAAGGGGGGAAATGTTCACTACGAGGCATTAGAAGATTATGGACTTGAGTTTATCCCACAACAAGAAATTACTTTAGGAACCACACTCAAAATAAATCTTATATTTTGGAACGCCAAAACATTTTACACACATAAGCTAAATGTTGGTGATAAAGTTTCATTTATTGATGGGCTAGGGAAAATGATAAAAACCACCATAAAAGAAACAAGCGCAAGCCTTAGTAACACGGGAGAGTGTTCACTGATACTTAAGCTAGAGGATGACTCTAATAGAAAAAACGTAAAAGCTAAAGGAAGTTAGGATGGGTAAAGAAGACTATGAAATTTACAGAATGAATCAGCGCCTTTATGGCCATGCATTGGCACAAGAAGACATGAAAAATTGGATTTATTCAAATATTTTCATAACTCGAATTGGCACTGTAAAGGAATTTAAACAGCAAACACAAGAGGCTGTAGTTACAATACCAGAATTTGAAGACTTAGAAATTCACACAAAAAATATATCTAATATCAGTTTTGAACTATCAAAAGACGATTCTGTTTTACTACTTCAATCGAGCATTAATATTTTTGATAAAAATGATGATATTCATTTTGACAAACATCATTTTTATATACTTAGCGCAATTAGTCCAAAAACTTTAAATTTAATTTCTGATACTGTTAAGATAAAAGCAAATAGTAGAATTGAAATAGCCAACCAAACAACTAGCTTGAAAGAAATTCTAGATAGTATTATAAGTGCTATCAACGGTATAACTATCATAGGAGATTCAGTAATTGACGAGGCGAGCTTAAGAATAGCAACCTCTAGAATTTCTGCTAATATCAACAGCTTATTTAAGTAATTTTTGCTAAATATGTTATAATTATTAGTATGGATTTAAGAATTGGAAATAATTTTGAATTGTTATTTAATAAAGATTTTTCGCTTGTTGATGGAATTGACGAGCAAAAACAAAAATTATTTATATTCCTAAAAACCTTAAGAGGCAGTTTAAGCTATGCTACTAATTGGGGACTAGACTATTTCTTGCTTTTAAAACTTTTAAAAATTAACAATCTTCAAGCTGTAAAAAACTATTTTTATGAAATATCTAAAGATCTTAACTTAGATATAATCAATATTTCAATTGAAATACAAGACCGTAAAGTACATATATCCTTTTTTTTCCCGGGCGATGTTTTAAACATGGAACTTGATTTATGAGCATTGTTTTTGATTCTGATTTTGGCATTCTAAAACGTACAATTAAGGATATAGTAAAATCCAAACGGGAATATTTAAGAGTAAGTTATGGCATTAATATTGATGATAATCACAGCTCAATTTACAACATAATTGCATCTTCTTTAGCATTGATTGAAGAAGAAATAATTAATGAACTTAATCTATTTTTTTCGAAAATGAAGCCGGGTGGTGCTTATTGGGCTGCTATTGAAGAGCACATTTCTTCTAAAAGCACAACTTACAGCGCAGTTCGCAATGCTTTACTTAATCTTAATGGGATAGAACATGCTAATATTAAAAGTTCAGCTGGAAAAGCTAATATATATCTGATTCTAAAAGAAGATTTACTAGACACTAATAAAACTAATATTAACAACCCCGAATTTAAGGCTAAACTTTGGGAAACATTATATCTAACAACTCCTAGTGGGACTTTACTTGATGGAGACATAGAAATTGATGGACTCAACTCAACCGGGCAACTTAAATCCTACAAAATATCACTTGGGAAAAGAAAATATGTTTACATGAAAGTAAAATACAAACTGGATCTTAAAAACTATCTCTACTTAAACATAGACTCCCAAATTAGAAACATATATTCTAGGATTATTTCAAATAACTATTCTGATATGGGAATTAGCTTTGAATATCAAGACTTTTTTGCTCCAGTCAATGAAGTAAAAGGAATTAGGTCAATGGAAATAAACGTTTGTGTTAAAGATACAGATACTCAAAGTATTTCAAGCATCAGCGATGGCGATTTTCAAAAAAATCAAGATATTGCCGTTACTGCTGATACAATGCTACTTTTCAATACAACTGATCGACTGCTTATTGACATTGATAATTAAAAATTATGAAAATACCCAATTTTTTGAAAGATACTCAAGTTCATAAATTTCTAATTACAGAAACTGAATACGCACAAAAACTGCTCAATGAGCTTAAAGCGCTTAATTCTAACTTTATATCCATTGATGCAAAAGAAAATATCAAATCAAGATATATTGCCATATGGATATCTCAAGTCTTATCAATTTTTTATGCAAAAACTCAAACCCTACAAAGTATTACAAGTAATATCAATAGTGTGATTTTTGCTTTACGTCATATTGGTACTGATGAGTCATTTAGACTGATTTTTAAGGCTTTTTTGAATGTGGATATTTCAGTTACTACACCAGAAGCTGGTGTTATTGATATTTCCCTAAAAGGGGCAATAAAAACAAACTTTATCACATTTATTTCTCCTAGCACTGCAAAAGGCAAGAGGCCTAAAAAAATACTAATTAAAGAAAAAAAATCGGGATATGCCGCATCTAAAAAAGCTTTAGTATTCAACTTACTTCCTAAAGGCTATGATCATTCAATTTATGCTTTTATAAAAAAAATTATTCCCATAGGTAGAGTTCTTAAAATTAATGACAAAGATGGTCAAAATATTATTACTTTTAACAATTAGGGGGCTTTATGGCTTTAGAACAAGAAAAATTATTAATTGATGAAGCGGAAACGGTTCAAATTAAAGATTTAAATAGGGTGCGTGATGTTAAAAATACTGATCTTTTACTGCTTGACGATGGAGTAGCAAGTAGCAATGCTATTACTTATGAAAATTTTTTAAAAACCACTAAGGATAAGACATTTAAAGGAGAAGGGCTAGGCTATTTTAAAGAAATAATCAAGTCTACAATTGCTGAAGAACTTGCAGCCAATACAGATTTTGTAGAAAAAATTTATACTAAAATAACAGACAAACTAATTAACAACGATTCTACTAATCTTTCTAGCCTTTTTAGCAAAATAAAATTACAACTTACAAATAGTATATCATCAGCTACTCTATCTAGAAGTGACAATCTTTTGATAATGCCTAATTCAAGCAGCATTCAAAAAACACCCGTCCCCAAACAATTACTAGGAGTACCATCTGATTATGAGTATAGTGGCACAACTTATGGTAATACGCTATATCCGTATGAATACAAGAATAAATCAATATATATTCACTTGGAGTATCGCGACGATGTAACTCTTATTTTTTACAAAAATAATGATAATGATCCCATTTACCTTGATATTGATATTCACGCAGAACACCATAGCCATCTTATGGCCAAAATGATATATCTAAGGTATTCCGATGAATCTAAAAAAACCATACTATATGAACACACAGGGGTTAATGGATCATCTACCATAATTCCCCTATGCAAGGGGTGGTATGTCCAAAAAAGACGGTACATATCAGGGGGCGCAGTCCCCAATCTTTTAAAACTGTGAACTTTTTTAGCAAAAATTAAAGTTTTGGTATATATTGTATATACAGATAAAAAATTAAAATAAAGGATTGAAAAATGGATATTAAAATAACAGAACTTCTAATTAATTTAAACGAAATAAAACTTATAGCCGTAATGATTTTTGTAACAGTACTAGTTCTAGGGGGGTTGATTCTTCTAAAACCACTACTAAAAGACATATTATCTATAGTAATAGGTAAAATTTTTAAAAATGGCAATGGCAATAATAATATTAAAAAAAGAGATTAATTCGTGAAATTATCTAAAGATAATCTTGAGATTGGACTTAAATCCATATCAAACCTTATTGACGTATTCTCTAAATTTGAAGATGAATTTGGCGAAATCGCTCATAAAGGATTTTTTTTGGTTTATGAATTGTATTCTCATTATAAATTAATCTATAAAGCAAATATGGAAAGGCTTGATAATGCATTAAGTCCATCAATAACTAAAACACTAGCTCCAGTAAATGAGAAAATCAATCAATGCATTGATCTGGTTAATTCTAATGAAAAAAATCTAAAAATATCTAATAATCTAAAATTCAATGAGGAAGGAAAACCTATCTATCAAGCAGGAATAAATAATGCAAAATAATACTATAGAATTAGGATTAAATTTACTATCAAGCTTAACTAACATAGCTAAAACCGATACAAACATAGATCATAACTACATTAATACTTTTAATAAAGTAATAGATTTTTTCTATAAAACATATATTAATACACTAAAATCTATGGAAATAGCCGAATCAATGAAAATATTTGAAGAAATACAAGAGATATTAAAATACAATATTGATATAATAGAGGCTATTTCTAGTAGCAAAAGCAAAAGAATCATATCTTCACTAAAAGCAAAACGCAACAAAATTATGAAAGAATACGTTAATATACTTAAAAGGGGTGAAAATGCTTAGATTAGTAAACTACTTATTAATTACTTTACTACTATGTTGTACTACTATTGCTAGTTTGCCAGAAGAGCCGGAACCGCCAATTATTCAAACATTAGAATCTTTAGCTAAATATGAAGCACAACTATCAGATTATGTTATGTATCTTGTAACATTCTTAACCAAAACAAAATCTAAAATTAATGATCCAAATTACCCAACATATACTTATCCCGACTTATCAGAACTAAAAGACGAACACTCTATAACTTCAGTAAAACATAATATCAAACTACTTTTAGAGTACATTAAAAAAACAAAGCCTATAGCAAATAAAGTCTATAATCAATATTCTCAGTTAAAAATGTAAATTTCAAAAAGGTTTTTCTTGCAAGAAAATATACTTAATATGTGTAGATAGACCCCACGAACTAAACTAAAATAGTGTATAATATGACTATAAAGGAAAATTTTATAGAAACAGTATCAACAAATATTGCAAGGGTAACTCAAGAGCACGCATATAAAGAGTTTATTCGACTAGGAATGAAACAGACAATAGCGCAAAGTTTATCCAAAAGCTATTTTCACGATGATCTTACATATAGGGATTTAAAAAATTTAGAAAAAAATATTTAATTTAAGGTTTGATAGACTTGATCTTATATTTAAGGATTTACAGAAAGATATATCTAATCTTGATGCTAAAATAGATCGTGTAGAAAAGACTTTACAGAAAGATATCTCCAATCTTAATGCTAAATAGATAGTGTAGAAAAAAATTTACTGCCACTTACAGAAATGCTTAAATGGGGATTAGGAATTATGGGAGCAATGGATATAACAATGATAGCGGGACTAATATTTGCTTTAATCTCTAAATAGCTACTACCTCACCTCAAGAATATCAATTCAAATAATAATTGTTTATCCAAAATTTAGTATCAATAATTGATTTATTAAACATTATTAATAAAAAAGGACTAACAATGAAAATTATCAACATATTATTTTGTTTATTTTTATTAATGCTAAACGGCTGTAATTCTAATGACACAAATACAAGTCAAACAAAAAGTAGGGGAAAGCGTGATTTAACCCAAAAAGAAGTAACACAAGAAAACCCCAAATCTAAAGAAGAACTGCTTAAAGAAAAACTAACTGATGATCAAAAAACACACCTTGATTGGCTAAAAGGCGCCTTAGCTGGTGAAGAATTTGATAAATTTTTAGGATATGATGAAGCAAAAATAAAAACAGCACTTGATCATATAAAAAGCGAGCTTGATAAATGTAGTGGGGAACATGCAGATCAACAAAAAACAACCTTTAAAGAAATAGTTAAAGGCGCCCTTGGCGGTGGTATAGATACTTTTACGAGTCAAGCAACTTGTAATAATCAATTCTAACTAATAGCCCCCTTATTTGGGGGCTTTAAACATATTGCTATGCTGCAAATATATAATCAAATTGTTTATCTTCTTTCAACGTACAAAAGAATAATAGCGGGCTAGGGCCATAAGAAGTCCTCTTAAACGCCATAAACTTTTCAAAATCTTGTAAATCTTTTAATCTATTATTTTTCTTAAAATAGTCTTTTATAATCTCTGCCCAATAGTTTATACTCTTAAAATCACTATTTTTCTCAAAATGCGCGATTAAATCGGCTTCAATTTTCTTGATATCATCAACATTATTGGGGTCTATTTTCTGAATAAAGCTTATTTTTTGAATAATTGAGTTTATATTATCTTTTGTTGTTGGGTTATTTACCCAATTTTTCATGTTAGATAACGCGTTTTTAAAAATCCCATAATAATAAAGCCTATCTTTTTTTTGTTCTTGCTTAATATCTATTTTTTGGTTTTGAATAGTGTTATTATTTTGATTTTGATTTATGCCTTTTTTTTGTTCTTCTTGCTTTTGATTAACACTATTTTGCTTGCTAGGAACAGAATTTCCGTTTTCATAATTATTGTAAATAGGTGCTGCATCAGTATCCACTTCACTTTTTATGTGAAGACATGCAACTAAAGCATACCTTTTGACATAAGTAATAGCTGAACCAAACTGCTGATGCACTGTATTTGCAACTTTAGATCCATTTTCATTGCTCCATTGTAAATTTTCTGTAAGCGTTGGTGTATCAAAAGAAAATTCATATCCAGTACTTGTACTGTACAATGTGGTCCTAATAACATGTTCCTTTTGCCCGTCTACAAATTTAGATATTGGATATTGTTCAAAATCAAGCTCCAAATTGTGCTTTTCAATAACATTATCAATTTCTTCTACTATGTCATTGAAATTTTGATATCTGTATCCATATCCTTTAAGACTTTTGTCAATACCTGGTAAATTCCTTTTTAGGGTTTTCATATCTTTTCTGAAGCTTATTTTTGCTTGTATATTATTTTGAATATTTTCTTGATTTTTTTCTATGTGTGACATAATCGTCAACCTCCTGAATTAGATTTATAAATAAATATATAGCAAAAACTATTTTTGCCAACTTTTTTACAAAAATTTTTGCAAAAAAAATGAGGGCTTAGCTAGATTCTCTTTATCAAAGAACTAAGCTAAACCCTTACATTACATTTTTTGCAAATTATCTAATTCAGGTAGTCGCAAATGTCAATATTTGAACAACTACGTTACTTGTAGTGTATCCCAATTTAGAATTAAAATCAATTTATCTTTTACTAACTTATAAAATATTAAATTTAATATTTTATTCGAAAAGTATTTACTTTTAATTCAAAATTTTGCATTATAATATTAGTTATTATAAATCTAATTCAGGAGGTTGTCGGTTATGACAATATCAACCAATAAAAAAAGTCTAAATTGCTACAACAAACATCAATATAAATTGATAGTTCTTATCTCAACACTAAACTACATAAACACCAAATATAAGAAATATACACAAAAAACCATACTCTATTACTTTAATAAAAATCTAAAAAGAAATGGTCAAGCTACTACTACATTAAGAACATTACAAAAATATCTTTATAGATTAGAAAAAGATATAAAAGTAACAACCAACTACTACAAACATATGGGGGTAAATTGTGGTACTGAAATTTACTATAAACTTAATTTTAAAAAAAATGAATGCCACTTTAAAATCAACCAATATTTTCAAGAAAAAAGACACTCTCGATTTAAATCGAGAGTGTCTAACTACCTTAAAGACAAATCTCCAAAAAAGGGTAATGTAGAGTTAGGGGAATGTTTATGTAATAAAAATAATATAAAAGAAGAAATAAATTCTAATAAAATAGAAGAATATAAAAAAACAAAATATTTCAATAAATGCAACTTTTTCGATAAAAAAACTCTTTCAAAGATATTAAAATTAGATATTAAAACAGATTTAACAATTGAAATATTTAAAACCGTAAAAAGATATGAAAACGGTTTAACGAAAAACAAACACATTTCTTTTAATAAATCTTGCTTTAAAGATAAACAAAACAAATTAAAAGAAATACTAGAAAATACCAAAAAACAATTAGAAAAAAACGGATACAATACTGAACAATTGGAAACAGAATTTAAAAAAATATATGAAAACTACAAAAATAAGCCGCATTTTATTATTGAACATCAAAAATATAACGATTTAAGCAAAATAACGTTTAAATTAGAGAAATCGATTGAATTTAAAAAAGAAAATTCACAAAAAGATTGTGAGAATATAAAGAAAAACATTTTCAATATACTTATTGAACGGCTAAAAGAAAAGGCAAATATTGAAATTATAAAGCCAATTATAAAAGCTCATTTGAATAACAAAAAGAAATTAGAATATAATAAAGTATTTGATACATATTATCATGAATTATTAGAAATAATGAAAAATGAAAATAATTCTTCAATGCTAGAAGAATTTAACAAAAAGGTTATATGAGGATTAAATATGGGGAAAAATATACAGAACAAGGAATTTTTAGAAAATGGATAGAAAAAAAACAAAAGTAATTACAATTGCCTCAATTAAAGGTGGTGTTGGGAAAAGTACAACTTGCTTAGCATTATCATTTTTGTTATCAAAAAAAAATAAAGTATTATTAATAGATATGGATACACAAGCATCTGTAACTAGTTACTATCAAGATAAAATACAAGAAGATAATATAAATTTAAAATTTAATAATATATATGAAGTTTTAGTCAATGATTTAGATATTAAAAAAGCAATTGTAAGCATTGAAAATAATTTGGATTTATTGCCAAGCTATTTAAGTTTGCATATGCTTAATGAAATTGAAATAGAATTTAAAGACTTGTTATTAAAATCAAATTTAAGCTGCTTTAGCAGTGATTATGAATATGTAATATTGGATACAGCCCCTAGTTTTGACATTGCATTTAAAAATGCAATGTTTAGTAGTGATTATGTTATTGTTCCAATAATAGCTGAAAAATGGGCGGTTGAGTGTTTAGATCTATTTGATTACTTTTTAAATAAATTAGGGTTAAAAATTCCAGTATTTTTGCTCATAACAAGATTTAAAAAAAATAATACACATAAAGAATTTTTAAATTTATTAAAGAATAGGGGTGATTTTTTGGGCATTATATCTGAAAGAGAAGATTTAAATAAAAATATAGCTAGTAATTCTAGGTTTTCTTTAGAAAAAGATTATATGTATGAATATAAAAATGCTATTAATAAATTTATGGATTATTTAAAAATAATGGATAAAGTATAAAATGAGTTAATTTATCTTGTCCCTAATCGGGACAACTTATTAATGATAAAAAATTTTTATTTGAGGTACTATTATGTTAGTAAAAATAAACAAAAGAAATTTAGAAGAAAAGGACAATCATCAATTAGAATACTATGAAAAATTAAAAAATAAATTAGTAAATAATTTTAAAAAAGAAATTTTTCATAAAATAGAAGTTATTAAAATTTTAAAAGAGATAAAAGATAATGAATATTACAAATTAGATGGATATACAAGTTTTAATTCTTTTGCAAAAAACTATAGAATAGCAAGAACTCAAGTGTATGACTATATTAGAATAGCCAATGCTATGGAAGAGGGGCTTTTAGAAGAGGCATTTATTATAGAAAATGGACTTACTATGTCTTTATTATCATTAAGAGATAAAGAAAGTTCAACATTCAAAAAATCAAAGCAAAATCCAATAAAGCCGTTAAGATTTCAACTTAAAAGTAAAGAAAGTTATGATTTTTACAAAAGTAATGCTAAATTCACAGGGTTTTTATTAGATGAACTTTTTGAAAGTCAAAGAGATTTAGTTAATAAACTTTTAAAAAGGTATAAACAATTAAAAGGATAATATGGGGATTTTATGAACAATTTAGCGTACAGAACATATAACATAGAAAGTATAAAAAATGAATTTTTAAACATAGGGTTTAGTGAGGAGGCAATAGATTTTGTCTTTCTTCATAATGATAATTACAACTTCGAATATTTGAAAGAAAAATTGATTGATGTAGAGAAGAATTTACGAAAAGATATATCTAATTTAGACGTTAAGATAGACAATGTAGAAAAGAATTTAAATACGAAGATAGATAGTGTAGAAAAAAATTTACAAAAGGACATATCTATGTTAGATACTAAGATAAATAATGTAAGTGCTAAGATAGATAGTGTAGAAAAAAATTTACAAAAGGACATATCTATGTTAGATACTAAGATAGATAATGTAAGTGCTAAGATAGATAGTGTAGAAAAAAATTTACAAAAGGACATATCTATGTTAGATACTAAGATAGATAATGAAGTAAAGAATTTACGTAAAGATCTTAATATGGGGAACAGACTAGTACATTTTATGATACTCGCAGCAGCAATTCTCGGACCAATTTTAAATGCTTTATTTATGAAATATTTACAATACATTAAATAATGAAATAATTCATAATTTGATTTTTAAGTAGCATTATTATAATGCTAATGGATATTATTAAAAAGCAACAGCTTATTTTTGATCTATTCTAAATTAGAACTTATTTAAACTTTTTAACAAAAAGAATTCAAATAAGTTCTTTTGTTGGAAAAAGACAAATTGATTTTAATTCGAAATAAAACTATAGTTAATTTGTTGAATTATTTTTATTAAAATAAATTCAGCTAAGTATCCCACTATACTTTATTAAGTTCTTTAATAAGAGACTTTAATAAAGTCTTTATTTTGTTGTAAAAATTCTTGTAAAAAATTGACAAAAATGGTTACTATAATATAGTAACCATTACATGATATGTTCGTCGTGTCGCACATATAAAACAAAGGCTTCATTTTGGTGGGACTTGGCTAGTTCTTTAAGTAAAGAATTCAGTTAAGTCTCACTTTTTTGCAAAAATTCTTATAAAGAAATTGACAAAAAAGGTTTTTGCTATACTATATATATAGCTAATAAAAGATTGCTATTATTTAAATAAATTCAATTAAATCTAATTGAGTGGGGGTTTAGCTTAGTTCTTTAAGTAGGGGCTTTAGCTAAACCCTCATTTTTTACAAAAATTTTTGCAAAAAAGTTGGCAAAAATAGTTTTTGCTATATATTTATTTATAAATCTAATTCAGGAGGTTGACGATTATGTCAAACATTGAAAAAAATCAAAAAAATATACAAAATGGAGTGTCCGACATGATACATGCTGAGCAACAAAGTTTTATTGGATGTGAAGTATTTGAGGAAAAGGCTCTTCCCACTAAAGAAAAAAGCAAATTAAGCAAGATAGGCAAGAAATTGCCAGGAATAAGCAGTAAAGAGTGTTTTAGATTTAATCGTAATATTGATTTTAGTTTGCAAAGAAGCAAGCTAGATAAATATGGAGCTAGTGAAGTGGGAACTATTGTAATTGGTGGAGCTGGTCTTAAAAATGTAATGATAAATAGCGTGCTTAAATATTTTGGTATGAGTTTGCCTTTTGAAGAGAATTTATACATGTTAAAAGGTAAAGAGTTGGAAAATTTAGGATTTAGAGAATTTGTTAAGGCGTATGGTGATAATATTGCTGTTTTGTATAAAAATAAATATGCTAACGGTGTTGATAAATATAATTATTTCAAAAAAATAGATAATTTTGAACCTTTAGTAGGCTCAACAATTGATGGATGGTTTATGAATATTTATGGTGATATAGAGCTTTTAGAGATTAAGAGTAGCGACTCTCATTATATGAGTAGTGCTATTGAAGAGTACAATAAAAATGGCAATTTCTTAAGTAGTAAGTATTTTTTCAAATACTATGTGCAGGCGCAAATGCAACTAGCATGTACTGGACTTGAGTATTGTAATTTGTTCTTTTTAATAGACGCTGCGCCAGTTAATTGTAAGATAAAGAGAAATGATTCTTTAATAGCAAAAGTGCTTGAATTTGTTAAAAAATGTGAGCAAGAAGTTTTCGATTTAAGAAACAAAATCATTAAAAATGATAAGAATAAGTTATTGATATCAAACAATATTGATAATGATACATTCAATAAGTTTGTTGAAGAAATTGAAGATTTAGTAGAAAAAAGTGATTTTTATCAATCTGGAGTTGAGTTTGATTGGATAAATGAATTTGTAGAATATGTTGAGTGTGTAGATCTTGAGATTAAAACCGAGCAGTCTGCCATAAATCTTGAGGAGGATCTTGTTGAGATTAATAACTTAAAAGTAGAACTAAATAAAATTCAAAATGAAAACAAAAAAAGAGAAAAACCAATAAAAGATTTGCTCAAAATTAAAATTGATAAGATTATGGATGAGTATCCACTAATAAATCATAAGAATTACAGATTCAAACAATTTGTATTCAATTATGATCCTAAAAAAAGAGCAATAGCAGATAGATTTAAAGAACTTATACCAATAAATAATAAAGTCTTTGTGCCTAGCAATATGAGTAATATAACATATGCAAATAGTGTCCCCTTTTGAAGGGGCACTAAAAATAAAAAAATTAAAAAAATTATTTAACATAGGAGGTTTAAAAAATGCTTATTAGTAAAATAAAACAAAACAATAGGAGTTTACTCGGAGAAATACAGAGATGGGGATGCTATTTTTTATGCTTACATTATTATATAAGTGTGTTCAAGAATATTGAATTTAATGCTTTTGGCATAAATGTTGCTTATCGCAGATTTTTAGGACTTGGGTACATTAAAAGCAATTGTTTTATTCAAAATCCTTGCATGATACTAAATTACTATGGTATTAGAACTAGTGTGAGATATGAATCTTTTGGTTACTTTGCAACTGCAAATGAATTTGAAATAAGTGAAGTTAAAATCACGGGGGTTAATGGAACTCACTTTATTGCTACAAAAGAGAAAGAAATATTATATGATTCACTTGATTTAAGGGCTCGTGGAAAAATATTTAGAGTAACTTCAAAGCGAATATTTAAGCTTAAGTAGTTATACTACAGCTTTAAGCTATTTTTGGCGTATTTATAAGCTTGAATTTTGTTAGCGGAAGAGAGTCCGTAGATATTATCAATTTCATGGGTTGAAGAGTATTTCATAAGTTCTTTTATTTGGAAAGAGTTGTAGCCACTAGATTTTAAATTTGAAATGAACAAGTTTCTACATAAATGGAGCGATTTATTTACTTTAAATCCTGATCTTTTAAGAAGATTTTTGAATTTTCTAGAAATGTTGATAATGCTAATTTGATTATCTTTAAATTTGTGTTTGATCTTTTGGAAAAGATAAGTACGTCTAGTATCAAGATTTTTATCTTCAAAATGATTCTTATGAGCTATTTTAATAGCGTTGTACTCTTTAGAGCTAATGACAATTTCTCTAATGCACGAGACACTTCTTTTTTTTGCCACATTTACTTTGATATTGTAAAGAATTTCACCAGTTTCGCTTCTTAGAGTAGTAATATCTTCCATTTTCACTTTTTGAATTTCAGTACCCCTACATCCACTTATTGAGAGTAGATGTACGAACCAGCCAGATATTGGATCAATTTGTTTTAGATGATTGATACATTTTACAATTAGTTTGCTAGTTTTTGGAGTTATATAAAACTTAGGGCTAGGTTTTAGAGTTTCTTTTTTTGTTTTAGTTGAATTTTTAAGTGAATTTTTAAGAATTTTATTTTCGTCTATAACTTTTAGATAATCTTTAAATATTTTGAGGAAAAAATCTGTATCGCCTTTATTTAAATTAAGATAATTATTAATGTTCATAAAATCCTCTCCTTATAAGTGTTACCTTTACATTAAGTAAAAGTAATAAAAATATATAAAAATTGCAATTTATATTTTACCAAAAACTTAAAATTTTAGTCAAATTATAGTGCTTCTCATTGCATGCAGAATTTGGGATGTAGAGTAGCTTTAAAGAGTAGAAGTGACAATTTCTAAGGAGGTCGGATAAGAAAGATACTATACTTTAACTGATATATAGCAAATACTCTGAAATTTAATTTATATGTGTTTTGTAGTCTCTTGTAATGACCCGACCATTTGCAATGGAGAAATTTTCAAGAGTTGTTTAAAATTACATTCGAGTTTTGTTACTTTGTAATCCGAAATGTAACAAAATTAGATATTTAAATCTTTAAAAAATTGTATATAATAGGTATTGCATTATCCTTAAGACTTATGGAGTAGGAGTAAATTATGAATAAAAAAATGAAAATGTTTATTATTTGTGCAGTTTTTGTACTGATAAGTTCTTGTGGAAATTTTAGAAGCAGTTTAAGTGATCAAGGCAGTTTAAGTGATCAGGGTGGCTTAAGTGGGCAAGCAAGTAGTGATACAATAAAATTCTCTGAATTTACTGTAAATATTAAAAACAAAAAAGACAATAATGGGGATTGGAGCAACTTAGGAACTTTGGTTATAAGAAAAGAACAAGACGGTGTTGAAACAGGTTTAAATGTTGGGGGACATTCAGCCACATTCTTTTCATTAAAAGAGTCAGAAGTTAATAACTTTGTAAAAGCAATGACTAAAGGTGGATCATTTAGAACTAGTTTGTATTATGGATATAATAATGAACAAAGTGATGCAAATGGTATCAAAAATAAGGAGATAATAACAAAGATAGAAACTATTAATGGTTCTGAATATATTACATTTTCAGGAGATAAAATTAAAGACTCAGGAGACAAAACTGCTGAATATGCAATATCACTAGAAGAGCTTAAGAAGAATTTAAAATAGAAATTAAAGTATAGGAGAGGGCAATTATGAATAAAAAAATGTTTATTATTTGTTCTGTTTTTGAATTGATACTTTCTTGCAAGAATTATGCAATTAGTGAAGATTTAAAAAATCTAGAACAAAATGCAAAAGGAAAAGTTGAGGGATTTTTAGAGGCAAAAAAAGAAGAGTTGTTTGGCGGTTTAAAAAAGCTTGGTTCAGAAGTTTCTTCAAAAGTTGGAGAATTAATGCAAGCTGATGGACCGCAAGGTCAAGGTGAAAAGAAACTAGCTCAAGGTGTTGATGAAGATTCAAAATTAAAAGAAGAAATTGAAGGCAAAATAAAAGGATTTAAGGAAAAGATAGATAAATCGGGTGATAAAACTACTCTTGGAACATATTATGAGTATGAAGAAGAGATAAAAAAATTAAAAAAAGAATTAGAAGAAAAATTAAAAGATAAAAAAGAAGATAAAGAAAAACTTGAAAAGGAATTAAATGATCTTGATAAAACTTTAAAGGAAAAAATAGAAAAAAGAAAAAAAGCTTTAGAAGAGGCTAAAAGTAAATTTGAAAAATATAAAGAACAGGTTGGTGCTGCTATTGGAGTAACTGATGGTGTAAGAGTTAAAAACCAAGGTGGTGTTGGATTGCAAGCTTGGCAGTGTGCTAACAAATTAGGTTTAAATGAAAGTTATCCTGGCGGCACAGGTGCTAATAGTAATGAATTGGCAACTAAAGTTATAGATGGTGCACTTAAAAAGATTGAAAAAGAGCTTAAAGGTTCTGAAGAGAAAAAAGAATAAAAAAATAGTTTTATAAGCATAAATTAGCAAAGACAAGACTAATTACCAGTCTTGTCTTCTTATTTGAAATAAGCATTATATTTATTGTATAATCTTTGAAAATTATCAAGATCAAAAGTCATAGATCTAGTTAGTTTGTCAGGATCTTTACTTTCAGGAACCTCAATTATAATTGTTACAGTTTTATGTTTTAATAATTTTGGAAGTAAATTTTCTATACCCGGATCAGAAGTTTTTAAATAAACAGTAATCAATTCTCCACTTATGATAGAATGTGAATCGTTTTTTTTAAGATTCCACATAGGGTTTTCATTTTCAGTTTCTTTATTGAATTCTTTTGTAATTTTTTCTGGTTCATTATCAAAAGATAATTTAACTTTTATTTGTGTAATGTCTGTATCGATCAGCATTGGGTATTGATTGTTGCCATAATCGCCTATATAAAAGTATCGCAATTCGAAGTGCTTATAAGCTGAAGGAGATGAAGAGTCATATTTTGTATTTTTAAAACTAAGACTATTCCATTCATCATTTTCTCCTATAAAGAGAGTAGAAAAACTTCCTGGATTCAAATCACCAAAGAAATCATCAGTGTCCGAAGTCTCGAAATAGGAAATCCAAGTAGGACTTCCCTTATGATAATATTTTTCTATATATTTACAGTCTTTAGATTGATCATAAAAAATATGAATTTTATTGTCTTTTTTAATTGGTTTGCCACAAGAATGACAATATTTTTCGTCAAAAGCTTTTGACATGATTTACGCTCCTTTTAAAAATAAAACATACTTATCTAAAAGGATTTAAGATAAATAAGTTGTATTTTTATGTATTTAAATTTAATAAATATTCTAAATATAGATCAGTAGCTAATATGTATAAGTAAATTAATAGTTTATGTTAATAATTTGTTAAATTGCCTTACTATTTAGAGTAACAATTTGTTAATTTTATTACTTTTGGGTAATGTTCTTGAAAAGAGTTAAAAGGTCTTTTGATGATTATGTTGCATATTTTAGAGAAGGCTCATTAAATGATGGAGAAATAGCAGCTAAACTCGGAGTTTCTAGAGTAAATGTATGGAGAATGAGACAAAAATGGGCTAGTGGAGAAACTTCTGTTAACGAAGATTCTAGAGTAACAATTAGTGAAGATACTTTTGAACACCTTGTAGCACAAACTTTTAAATCTGAAGTTAAGGCTAAAAAAGTTAAAGGCGAATTGGATTTAGAGCGCTCTAATTTAGAATTAGGATTTATACGTGCATTCAAGCAATATTCTAGTATTGAGCTTGCTAGTATGATTTCAAAAATAGACGATTTAAGATTTAAAATTGACTCTTTAAATAAAAAATGTAACAAACGAAATGCAAAAGTTGTTAATGAAAATATTAATTCTTTGAAAGTTGAGCTTAATGAACTTATAAAAGAGTGTTCAGTAAGAGAAATGGAGCTTTACTATGAATGCATGAAAAGACTTGCTGCTGCTCATGAAGTTGATAGTAAAAGTAACTATAAAAGTAATAAAGGGCACAAGTGAACTTATATCAAACAAAACTTTTTAAAACATTTCAAAAACAATACAAAAATCAGTTTGGAATTGATATATCACAATTTGTTAAGCCAATAAACTCTTTAATCAATTTTGATCAGTTTGAAGAGAAACATTTAACCCTAAAGCAAAAGAATGTAATAAAAAGCATTCAAAAAAACAATGAAAAGAAGATTATATTCAGTGGTGGTATAGCTAGCGGCAAAACATATCTTGCATGTTATTTATTTATTAAAAGTTTACTTGAAAATAAAAATTTATATTCTAGTGATACTAATAATTTCATTATAGGCAATTCTCAACGTTCAGTTGAGGTTAATGTTTTGGGTCAATTTGAAAAGCTATGTAAACTTCTTGATATTTCTTATATGCCAAGACATACAAACAATTCGTATATAATGATTGATTCACTTCGTATTAATTTGTATGGAGGGGATAAGGCAAGTGATTTTGAAAGGTTTAGAGGTAGTAATTCGGCACTTATTTTTGTTAATGAGGCCACTACTTTACACAAACAAACTTTAGAGGAAGTATTAAAAAGACTTAGATGTGGACAAGAAACTATTATTTTTGATACCAATCCGGATCATCCAGAACATTATTTTAAAACCGATTATATTGATAATACAGAGACTTTTAAGACATATAATTTTACAACTTATGATAATGTACTTTTAAGTAAAGAATTCATTAAAACCCAAGAGAAACTTTATAAAGATATACCAGCATATAAGGCAAGAGTTTTGCTAGGAGAGTGGATAGCAAGCACCGACTCAATTTTTACACAAATTAATATTACTCAAGATTATGTGTTTACTAGCCCAATAGCATATTTGGATCCAGCATTTAGCATTGGGGGCGACAATACTGCTTTATGTGTTATGGATCGGGTTGATGACAAATATTATGCTTTTGTATTTCAAGACCAACGACCAGCCAATGATCCTTATATTATGAATATGGTCAAAACTGTATTAGAGAATTTCAATGTAAATACACTTTACTTAGAAGATAGAGATAATACTAAAGGTGCTGGTGCATTGACTCGTGAATATATGACTCTTAGAAACAATATGGGTCATTATTTTAGAATTGTGCCGATTAAACCAAAGTCCAATAAATTTAGTAGAATAACATCGTTAATTACACCGGTTACTTACAAGAAACTTTATATTGCAAAATACAGTAGTTCTTCTGTATTTAATGATATTTACGCTTATAAAGGGGACAACAAAACCCATGATGATGCACTTGACGCAATATCTGCGGCATATTTAATTTTGTCTTTAGGGTATAAAGAGAGAAGTATCCATTTTGGCAATCAAATATTTTTGTAA
>NZ_CP179621.1:0-42127 GCF_030439285.2 [Borrelia] turdi
ATTATAATTATTGTTTAGTATAAATACTTGGATACTTATAGATTAATACCACTATCTCAACATTTAATCCCATTATCTCAACATATAACTCCACTATCGAAATATTTAATGCCTACTATTTTAGTAGTAGCGTAAATTAATACCTTTTTCTAGTGGTTTTTATATCAACAAAATCGTAAACTTTAAGTTTTGGATTATTGTAAAAACGCAATACAATATATATGAATATGAAATTCAGCAAATTTTTTTTCTAAAATTCAAGACTTCTAAGAATAGAGAAAATCCTATTTGTGAAATGAATCCAAAGGAATTCATTCTGATTAGTAAAAATCTTTTGAAGACTTCTAGCACTACTCAACAATTACTTGGAATTATTATGGCCTCTGAAATTCCATTATCTGATTTGAAAAATCCAAATATCAAAACCTCACACAATCCAAAATCCAATATACTTTCTTATTATGTACTGGACAACGGCTTTAGGTTGAAAACCTATTCTTTAGTCTGTTCCAATGAAATTTCTAAATGCATTGAAAATCTAAACAAAAGTGAACTGTTATCTATTAGCACAGACAAAATTAATTATGTAGCAAAAAAGATATTTGACTTCAATATAACTACTAAACAACTGAAAATTGCTTATTCTTTGATTGTAAAGTCTAAAGAAACAACCGAAGATAACAAATATACCAAAAATCCAGGAAATATCCGAATAAATAAAAAGCCGTGTATCCTAAATCTAGGTGAAAAAATCAAATACATTAGCTCTTTTAAACTTGTGGGTCCTGATGAAAAGAATCTAAGTATCTTAAGAAAAAGTAAGAACAAAAATACATATGCTATTGCAAATTTAATTGTGATGTTTTTTTCTAAAAATGCGCCCTGCAAAAATTTGTACAATCTAAAATTGTACATTAATGCTAACCTAAAAAAACTAGGAATTAACAAAAATACTAGTGAATTACAAAAGCGAATTTTTTCTAAAATATTTCTGATTGGCTGAAAATTTTTAGCGCAATTGTGAAAAATCAACCAAGTCAACAACCCAAATTACTGATCAAACTACAAACACTTATGTTTACAATAAAACAAGAAAGCAAACAATTTAGCCACTATCATCCAAAAAAAATTTTGGATGAATACAATCAAATAATCCAACAATTTGGTATATCTAAAGATACACTAAAATCATTAGAAACTAATCTATCTAAATTAGAAGAAATAAAAGTCATAGCTAGATTTTACAGTAAAGATATATACAACAACATTGTTGTATATTACAAACTCAATTATCCCATAGAAACATGTTACAACAAAATCAAGGAATATTATGGGTAGTAATACGACTAGCTTGAACTAAATATGAGTAAAAATTCTAGTAAATTACAAAACAGAATTATATCTAAAATTTTTTTCTTAATTAATTGTAGTAAAAAATTACTAGTAATTACTGTTTGAAAAAGCCATTAATTAGCGACAAAAAACAAAAGGCCCTATAATAGCTATTATAGCAATAGGTACTAATACTATTGACATAATAGTTATTAATCTATTGCTTGAGTCAAAATTTTTAGACAATAATTGATTATTAATTTCTATTTTTTCCAGTAAAAATTGATTATTAATTTTTAGTTTTTCGTCAAGATTTTGTTTCAAATTTTTTTCTACATTATCAATTTTGGCATTAAGTTCACTTTTCAAAGTATCTATCTTAAAATCAAGATATTATCTATTGGGTTTACTATGGATTAATACTCCCCTTACTTTCTTTAATCCATTCAAATAAAACATTTCAAGCAACTAAACAAAGATCGCACAATAAAAAATTAGTAATCCATTAGATTAAGGGAAATAAAATCTTGTTTTTAAACTTCATTATTGTTATCTTATTAGTTATTTAAGGCTTAACTTTCTTATAAACAAAGCATAGATTATCAATAGCGGTAATCATACGTTCTACTTCTATGCCACTTTCCCTTTTAGCAAAAATCTTTGCTCTTTTCATATTCACCATGAATACTAGCAATAGCACCCACAATAACATCGACAGCATGGTCTCCCTTTCTTCAAGAAAGGCAAAACTATCTTTTATGGTAAGGGATGCAAGCATATAGCTATATTCATCCTTCTTATAAAGAAGTTTAAAAGAATTTGTTAAGTCATCATTAAAACTCCAAAATTATATGAATTAATGTATCCAGACTCTTTTAAAACTTCTTTTAAACTAATTGTAGCAACACCAGTTCTATATCTCTCAAAATCAATATTTGATCCTGCAGAAATTAACTTTGGGCTTTTAACTTCATATTTTTCTTCAAACTCTTTGGTTGACCCAAATGCTATTATTTTAGCTATCGACACTTTACTTCCCAATATTTTATAGTTATTATCATTAACTATAGGCAAAGCTAAAAAGAATAAGAGTATCCCTAAAATGCTTGTTGATACCCCACCCCACCGGCATTAGTAAAGAAAAACAATAAACCAAAGATAAATTAATTGAAGAAGACAATAAGAAGCTTATGAATTTTTAGCAAAACTAAAACATATCAATAGAATTAGATTCTATTGATAATAAATATACAAGATCTTACGGCATCATTGATATTTGCCTTGCATATCTATAATGATACTTTTATTGCTGTAATGTCTAGTTTATCTCGTAACGAATTTTAAGCAAAAGCCATTAATGATTTAATGTTGATGCTAAACAGTCCCCCCTCCTAATTGGGATAAAGTAAATAATGCTATCGATGTTATTGTGTAAAGCCCTATTTCTGGTATAACATATAGTAGATTTGGAGAGATAAGTTTAAAAGAGCAAAAATGTTCGCTAGCAATAAAGAAGGAAGCGAAGTAAAGAATATGATTAGAGCTATTAATAAGTTAAGTGATATTTATAAATAAGAAAGTCAAGTTTAAAAAAAGTCAAGTTTTAAATAACCTGTTAAGTTTTTAGTTATTCCCAAAACTTGATAGGATTTATAAGGCGAGTCAAGTGTAAGTTTTATATGCAAGCGTAGGATAAAGTTTGCCCCCAACATTTATAAGAGTAAACCCTGATGTCTCACTTTTAGAATAAATAAATAGATTTATCTCTTAGAAGATACTCAAAGCACTTCAAAAAGCAAAATAAAAGATAATAATAAATAAAATACTGTAAAAGTTGGTGATATTCGGGATGATTTAGAAAGATTAAAAAGTTATTTAAAAGAAATGGAAGAATAACTTGAAACTTCTAGAAAGAAAGAGATAATTTTCAAAGCCATAAAATGTGAAGTATATAGTGTAGATTATCCTAAATAATACTTAATTAATTTTTAATATAAAAAAATCAAGAAGATATTATTAAAATATGTTATAAAAACAATATGCCTTTAAAAAAAATTTCTAGTTAATTAATATAAAAACCATAAAACTCTTTTTATAAATTACCAATAATTTTTACTAAATCATCTTCTTTTGCCCCATATATGTAGCACAAAAAGAATTACAAAATGTCACTAATATATGCTCTTTATAACTTTTATATAGACTACAAACTCTTTATTTCTAATGTCTTTAGCTTAAACGCTTAAAATGATACTTTGCATTTTTAAATTTATAAACATTATTTTCTTCAATTTCTAAAAGTTCTTTAGTTTCTCTACTGATTTATTTAAGAATAGCTTTTTTATCATTTTAATCGTAATTTTTTTAGTAAAAACATATATTTTTATTAAGTAAATAAAATCTCTTTATAGCAATTGGATAAATTTAAATTGTTAAGCTTAGCTAAGTTTATTTATTTTTAAATAATTTTCATATCCTTTTATTAAAGATGTAATATAGACTTTCCCTTTTTTATTTTTCAGTGTCTCAAAGTCATTCAACAAAGTATTAAAATCTTCTTTGGTTAGTGAATAAAGACTGGCGACAATAAAATTATTTTCATTTTCTTTTTCTTTAAAGAATTCATCTTCGGTATCTAAATTTAATATTTTATCAACTTCTTCTTTACTAAGCTCAAAATGTTCTAAATAAAGCAAATTAGAGAAATTTAAAGGATCATTTTTAGCTATTAGTAAAGAAGTGTTTTTGGCCAAAGTTAAATATAGCGGATTTGCTAGAATTTCATCTTTTTCGGGTTGCGGCATTGGACATTGATAAAGGCATGATTTTAGCACATTAGAGTCAACAAATCTTCTTAGCAAAAAATCAAATGCCAATGAATTAAAAATAGATATAATAAATAATTTTTTATAAAGCGATATTGGTGTTTTCTCATAATTTATATACATTGAATTTACACAATAACAATTTTTAGGAGACAAAGTACTAATCATGGTTCTTGTATCTGTATTTCTTGCAATTGCTCTGTAAAATACTCTTTCGGTTTGATATTGATTTTCTTTAGTTAATACTTTTTCTAAGTCTTTTTTATCTATCCATAGTAATTTAGAACTTTCTTTTGCATCTTTATATTCAAAAAATCTTGAATTAAACTGATAAATATTAGCTCCACAATAAAGAAATATAAAGTTTTCATTATTATATTCTTTATAAAATGTTTTATACTTTGTTAAATGCAGCCCCCCTCTAAAGTCAATATATTTTTCACTAAGAATACTAAATGAACTAAACATTTTATTAATTAAGCTAAATTCTTCATTATTTTTAAATTCTATTATAGCCTCTTGAACAGGGGATAGTTTTTTTATTTGACCTATATTTAATTCAGTTCCTTTATAAGGATCATCCTTATTGTCTTTTAAATCACTAGTTATTTCCTTAATAATATTATCGCTGCTCTTAATCATGAACTTTGCTTTAAAATTTGTTGTAGGAACTTTGGTATTACTAATTTGAAATATTGCAAATTTAAAAAGCGATACTACATCTTTAAATCTTTTTTGATTTTGAAATTGATATATATAATTAAGTTTATAGTTAGCAAATATATGTTTTCTTAATGCCTTGGAACTAGATTCACTCCAAAAAGCTGCGGGAACTAAATAGACCAGATTGCCTTTTTCTTTTAGTAATTTTAAATTAAATGCAACAAAATATCTAAAAAGATTTGGATCACCACCACTAGCAAAGTCGTTAAAATCAAATTTATAAATATTGTTAATGGTACTTATATTATTTTTTTCTTCATTGTATTCAATGCTTAAAGGATGATTATCTTTACTGAGTATTTCTTGCTTTATTTTGTTTTGTGCTTTTATGCTTAGTTTTCTGTAGCCAGGAACATGTTTTAAAAAAAATTCAGATTCGTCAAACTTGGTTTTCTCCCACGGAGGATTTCCAATTACAATGTCAAATCCTTCCTGAATATCTGGAAACTCAATTCCATAGTGGAAAAATTTATAGTATCTACTTAATTTTCTAATTTTTTCTATTTTTTCTTTATCTTCACTAGAAGTTTTATTGCCTAAAATATTTTCAATTAAACTGATTACATCTGAAATATCACTAAATTCTATATTTAAAGATTTATAAAAAGATAATGAATAAAGTTTAATTAAAGAAAATATTATTCTTAAATTATCCGCATCTTTACCCTCCTCATACCCTTTGTATATCTTTTTAGATTTTTCTATATCTTTTTTAGCAGTATCATTAATTTCCTTAATTTTTTGATAGCTATCTTCTAAAATGATTGTAATTTCTTCAATTCTTTTTTTAAATAAAGAAAATCCGCTTTCAAATTTCTTCTTTGTAATATCAAAAAATTCATCTTTGGTATATCCTAACAGGGCATTTCCTACTTTGATGTGATGTTCAATAAAGCTTAGTGGCGTTCCAAAAATAAAGGTATTAATCCATAAACTTAGCATAGTAATTTCAACCGAAATGGGATTAATATCAACACCATAAATACACTTCTTTAGTAGCATCCTTTTAAGTACCAATTCTTTACTTATATTATCCTTAACATCATATTCTTCACTTTCTTTAAGAATGGCGCTATATTCTTTATCAAGCTCTTTTTTTACATCTTCAAATTTATCTAGCTCGTACCACACTTTCTCTGTTAGGTAATCTAAACAAGAAATTAAAAAATTCCCTGATCCACAAGAATTATCAATGATTTTTATATCTAAAGGAGATTTAGTTTTAAGCTGTTCTTCAATTGCTGATATTACTATAAAGTCAGTTAAGTCATCTGGGGTGTAATATGCGCCACTTTTCTTTCTATCAAGAGATCTGGATGTAAGATAGATATTGCCTTTATAATATGTAGCAACTTTGTTGACGTTCTTATTTTTAAGCTCTTCTTCGGTACGAATGAGATAAACCCCGTCTTCAACAATACGATGAACAGTAGTATCTGCAATTCTTAGGTCATATTCAAGCAGAGTCTCGTATAATTCTCCAAAACTTTTAGGATCTAGCTTTGAATACTCTACAAATTTTTCATCTTTAATATTTTTTTCTTCAAAAAAAAGTATTTTAACCAGTACTTTTTCAAGTTCACTAATACTTAGTAAACTTTCATTATTTAAATATTTAACTCTGTCTTCTGCAAATAATCCCCCATTAAATATAGGAAACTTTATTGCATCACTTCCCTTATCAAGCAGATTGAAAATTGTTATTATTTTTTTATATCCTAATTTCTTTTTTGTATTTTCATCATAAAAAAAATATCTAAAAGATATTGAAGATCTGTATAGCTTATTTTCTTCTAATATTTTCTTAAAAATATCATTATCTTCAATATATGCAATAAAAAATATTCTTAAAATAAAAATAATTGATTCTTCAAGTATGCTAGCTAAAATATTTTGAGTAATTTCTTTGTCTGATACGTTAAATTCCTTGTCATATATATTTTTTGCAATTTTAAATACTATAGAATCGTCGGGCCTTTCATAAAGTATCTCTTTTAAAGTTTTTTGAATTATCTCTTTTTCTTTAGCTATTTGTTCTTTTTCAATCTCTATTACATTGCTTGTCTTTAAGTATCTTTCTTTTCTTATAAGGTAGATGAATAAAATAAACCATCCTTGTTCTTTGTATTCTTCTTTTTCTTTAATTTTAGAAAAATTAAATTCAATATATCTTTTTTCTCCATAAAGAACTTTAGATTTGTCATATAATCTCCACACCTTTCCATTTGAAATTATCCCATAATGTTTTTGATATTGATTTAAATATCTATATAGCTGATCTTCTGCTTCTTTTACTTTATTTTTAGTGTCAAAACTAAATGATGAACGCTTAACCTCTACTATAAGTAAGATATCTTCGGCTAAAATAGGTTCATTATTTTTTTTAGCTTCTTCTAATTTATTATTAAAATCTACTCTATCTTTATCATTTTCAAAAAGTAGTATGTCTACTCTAGACCCCACTCCTTCTATTTGCCCAACCTTTTGCTGTTCTACTGAATAATCTAGTTCTTCAAATATAGATCTTAATAAAGACCCTATATTTGCTTTTGTTGAATTATCATCTATTGAAGAAAGTTTATTCTTTATAAGAATAAAAAAGTCTTTTAGTTGATTAATATTCTCTTGCTTTATAAAATTTTTTGATAGTTCTTTATAAAGAAACATATTTGGATCATTTGTTTTTATAATGTTATTATTTTTCATTATTTATGCTTATAGAAGCTATTTATGTTATTTATAAATCTTTTTTAGCTTTTCTTAATACTCACAGTATATCCTAAGATTAATTTTTTTAAAAGTTAAAAAAACTAATCTTAGGTAAGTTGGCCAAACCTTGTTTTAATATTTGTTTAACTTTATTTACTCTATCTAAAAAGGATAGAAGCTTTTTTGCCCATGCTTCATAAATTAGAAGTCATTTAAGAAAAATTGGGAGAAATTAAAGAAAAAAGTCTTTTTAGATGCTCTTCATGTCGTGGGGTGCCCCATAGAAAATAATAGAAAATAAATTAATAACTCTAATTATATTTATGAGGCCTGAGATAATAACTTCCTTATAAATGATTATTTAGATCGAATTTTAAATTATTTAATACAATTCAACCCGTACAAAATTGATTTTGCTGAGAAATATAGAAAAAAAGCTAGGAATAAGTTTGAACAATCTTATTATAGAGATATTCAAAATCATAATTATCTAGCCCTTTGTTAATTTCTTCTTTAGAAACATCTTATTCAAAATTATGAAAGCAATAAAAATTTAAAAATTGCTGTAAAAACTTATAATTTGCAATCTTTTAGTAAATAGTGAAAGGAATAAAACCAAAAATCCTAATATTTAATAAAAAATGAAACTAAAAGGAAATATCAAAAAAATGAAAAGGCTCTATAATAGAATTAATCTAGATTAAGAGTGACTAAGCTATATAAGAAAATTTTAAATCTAAGAAAAGATTTTTTACATATAATCATTTTATTGATTTATAGTTGAATATAAAAACACAGCAATAGAGAGATTATAAATTTAAGATATGCAAAAATGATTTAAAGTTAATAAAACTAATAAGCCCTAAAATTTAGATTTTAAAATGAAAAAACCCTTTTCCGGACATCTTTTCGACATTAAACTAGGCAAAATAAACTTACGCCTATTAGAAGTAATAGGTTACCATTAATTAAACGTTAAAGGCAATAAAACTTGAAAATTTATTTATTACTTTTCTTTTTAGAATTATCATATTTAATTATGATTTCTGATAAAATGTCTTTTTTATTTTTAAAAATCTCCTTTAAAATAAAATAGACTCTTTTGGTATCTTTTTTGCAAAAATTATATAATTCATTATCTTTTATTAAAATTCTAATTGGGGTATTTTCTTTATTATTTTTATTTATATTTTCTTGATTTATTTCTGATACCCCTTCTTTTTGTATGGCATGATATATACTATTAAAACCCACTTCCTTAATTTTATCAATAGAAATAATGCCTTCCAAAACCTTTTCATAAACTTTTAAATATGTATAAGCCTGCGTTTTTGCAATTATAAAAGATTTTATAAATTGCTCAAAGCTTTTAAAACCATCGTATTTATAAAGCTCTTTTTGCTTAATTTTATATAGAATTTTCATTCTTTGAATTTTATTATCAATATCATCTTTTAAATTAAGCTTTAATTGATCTTTTAGATCATTATAAATGATTAAATTTTCATCTTGATTATTATTTAAGTTTTGACTTTTATCAATAAAATCTTCAAATCTGTCATTTAAAATGATCTCTTTTTTATTTTGTTTTTTATTTTCTTTTTTCGCCATTTTGTCCTCCTATATTTATTTTTTGTTTTAAAGTGTAAATTTCTATATAGTTAACCATTAATTATCATCTAAAAAATAAATTCCGACTAATGATATGAAACAAAAAAAGATATGTAGAAAATCCTATAATACTAATCTGTGAATAAATATTGCCATAAATTTGAATTTGTATCAATATTTATTATTTATTGATAATAAATAATTGCCAATAATCAAAAATCGTTCGGTTCTGAACCGATACAAAAAACTATTTTAAAATTAAAGATTACATAAATAGTAGATAAAGAAAATATATTTTTAAAATTATTTGAATTTTTGATACTTTGGGTGCTATTTACAATTCTATTTTTAATCGGCCCCATTAAAAAAGTTTATACTAGTTATTGCATTAAATTTCGACATTTTTTTGACAAAAAAATAAACTGTTCCCTAACTTAAATATAGTTTTTAGCTTTAATTTTAACAGAGGTTGAAATTAATTATTTTATATATTATAATTTTTAACTGTTAATTAATAATTAAATACACATTAAACTAGGAGATAAAAAAATGAAAGCTGTTATATCTAATTATAGCTACCAAATTAAATCCAATAAATTACTTTCAAAAGACTGTAGGCTTAAAAAAATAATTTCAGTTATTATTTACTTAAATAAAGAGTTTGAGAAAAAATATAATGTATCAATACACAGAATTCATTTTGATTCCGAAAAACTACCCGGGCTTCGAGTTCACCATCAAGGAGACATACTTCGCGTGCTAAACTCAAATATATATAAAGAAAATAAAAAAGAAACTACAATTAATACTCTAAGAATAGATTTAAGATTTTTAGTTAAGTTAAAAGCATTAGAAAAAAAAATACTAACATTTTCAAATAACTTTGGAGAATTCAAAGGAAAACTTTGCATATATAAAGTGTCCCCCATTGCACATAAATTAATTGATACATATTTTAGTAACACCAAAGCAAACTTAATTAAGAAGGTAAAAGAAGAAAAAAATACTCTAAAGGAAGAAAAAGGGTCTTTTAAACCTCAAAATATCACTGAAAATATCACTGTACATAATAAACAATATATAAATATATATAATAAGAATTCTATAGAAAACTCTTTTTTTAAAAAAATTAAATCAATAATTTCTAACACTAAAGAACCAATTAAAACACTGAAAAATACTTTATTAAATTATAAAGATTTTAAAAATCATCTAAAATATGATTATGAATTAAAAGATATTAAAGAGTTTTTTTTATTTAAACTAAATCTCTACAAACATAAAATTCACTTTATGAGAAAAGCTGCACCCTATAAAACCGATTTCTATGCTCTTGCAGGAGAATTTAAAGATACTTATACTACCAAATGGAAAATAAATAAAATAACTAGCTTTTCAGGACATGCTGGTATAATAGCTAATAATATTTTAGCTAACATTTTAACAAAGGGATTAAAATTTGAGTAATTTACTTGAAAAACTCAGAAACAAAAAGGATAACATAGAAAAAAAAATCATATTTAACAAAATTGAGGAAGTAAATAGCAGAAAAATATACTACACAAAAATATTTAAACATCTAATTGGTTTTAGAATTACAAATAGGGGAGAAAGACTAAGACTTACTTTTCAAAAATTTAATAACGCCAAAGATTTTCTTTTTTTTAATCTCTTTCCCTTGAAGGAAGATGACAAGTTCTTAGAAATAAGATATAGGTATGATAAACTTGATAAACCCTTTTTTCTTAAAAAGGAAAATAATAAAACCTATGTAATAAAAAAACTCTATTATATAGAATTTGCCTTTAAAAATGGCTCTATTAAAACATATGTTCAATCTTTAAGAACACTTCTAAGAAAGAATAAAGAAAATACCGAGTATTATCAATTTAATTTATCACACTTAAAAAAAATGGAAAAAAAAGTATATGAATTTTATAATAAAAAATTAAAAGATGGGGGGATTATAAATAAATGGATCAAAAAAAACCAATTATAATTACACTAGCAAGTTTAAAGGGGGGGGTTGGGAAAAGCTCACTTTCTATAATTTTTTCTTATGTATTAAAAGAATTGGGCAAAAAAGTACTATTAATTGATTTAGATCCACAAAATTCTTTAACTTCTTATTTTAATCAATATATTTCTAATATTAAAAAGCACAATGTTTATGAATTTTTAAAAGGAAATGCCTATTTTGATAAATGTGAAAATAAAATTAATGAATATATTTCTATAATCCCCTCTCATCCTGTTTTAGAAAAATTTAACACAGACGATATAGATTATAAAGAAATTATTTTAGAATTTAGATTAAATAAAAGTAGTAAAAGTTTTGATTTTGATTATATTATAATAGATACTTCTCCTAGTAGAAATTTCCTTTTAAAGAATGCTTTAAATGTTACAGACCATATTATAATTCCAGTTCAAGTAGAAAGATGGTCAATAGAAAGCTTTTCTATTTTAACGGAAACTATCAATAATATTCAAAATATTAAAAATAAAAAATATAATATCTCTATTATAGAAAACCAATTTATTAAAAATAGGAACACCTTAAAGGAGGTGGAGGACGTACTGTATAAAAAGTATGGTAAATATATAAAAGGAAAAATTCACTTTTCAAATAGTATAAAAGTTTTTATAAACGACCTTTTAGAGCCTTCTTTGAGAGAAATTTATTATAGAGAAGCTGAAAATGCTTTAAAAGATATACTGTAAACTACTATTTTATAGTCTTTGATATAGTAATAGTGAGTTGTATTATGAATATAACAAAAATTAATGCGGTATTAGATGAGTATAGTATATCCTGTCAGGATTTATTGATGCGCATATGTATATAGAAAGTTCTTTTCTTATTCCATTAAACTTTGATTATTTGGTAGTTCAGCGGGTACTATGGCAATAATTAGCGATTCTCATCAAATATCAAATGTTAATGGTATTGATGATATTAATTTTATGATAAATAATCCTAAAAAACTAAATTTATTTTTTTTGGAACTCCTTCTTTTTGTGTCCTATCGGTCTTCAGAATTTGAAACTTCGGGGTATGTATTGGATGATAAAGATGTAGAAAAATTGATGGAAGTTAATGATGTTTACTATTTGTCTGAAGTGATGGATTTTAAAGACGTAATTAACAAAGATATTAGGATTATAAATGAAAATTTAACTTTAAAATATATATCTAACAGGCATTGATACTGATCATGGGTGTTCAACAATAGAATATACAGGATGTAAGTTATCTGTAGAGATTCCTAAATTCAAAAGAATAGCTTTTTTAAAAGAAGTTGATAATTTAGAGTAAATGCTGTATTTATTGGGCATAAAATCAATTTCAAATTTTAAGGCAATTAGGGAAAGAGTTGTATAGAGAAATGCATTAGTTGTTTTTCCTATAAATATAGTACTTCTTAGGGCCATCACTATTTACATTGCTAAATATTTAATTTTAGATGATACACTTACTATAAAATTCTTCATTAGAATCCAAATCAATATGGCTTCAAAAGTTTTAAACAATTTATAAAATCTTGCATAATTACTAGAAGCCAGGCTTATATGTATTTGAAAATTTATGAAAAAGTTTTGGAGGGGACCATTTCTATAGAAAAAGTTAAAGAGATGGATTTAGTGGCTACATATAAATATGTATTAAAAAACAGGTTTTCAAATATATATATAAAGAAAGTGTTGTTAAATAAAATGTAGAAGAAGGTGATAGTACTCAAAGTATACCTAATCAGAATTTTAATGGAAGATAAAGAAGTTTATGATTTTTGCAAAAAAGATATTAAAATATTTATTTTATTTTATCAAATCTTATAGTTGAGTATGGAAATTATAGAAAAAATAAAAAGAAAAAATCTAACTCTTGATTAAAATTGCATAATATATACATCGAATTAAGGCAGATAACCTTTTTCTTTTCATGTTAAACGATAAAATGCTTGCCCCGGGCAATTTTTTATGGTCGCCAGATCTTAATCTTAAGAAAATAACAAAGCATCTTCTGCTTATAATTTTTATAAAATTTATGAGTAGAATGTATTTTTATTATAAATTTAAGGCGTTGTTTTTGGATTGCTGATAAATTTAAAAGATTAAACATCAGTAGTAAATTTTAGTGATAAATGGATATGATCTTTATCGTAAGCCAATTTATAAAAATTTTCCATACAAGGGCGTATATTAAGCATTATTTAGTAAAGAGAGGATAAGAAGCTATAATTTATACATTTATCTTTGGCGAGTTTAAATGTTATTTTACTTACCTAATTTGATACTTATAGATTGAAAAGATTTTTATTGGGGATAAATCAAGAAGCGCGGCGCGGGACTTTATTTTTTATTTATTATGTAATGTGTAATTACAGCAGGTTTTTTCATTGAAATTCTCTGAATTATTAGTAATTTTTGGTTTTTAAGCTCTTCCCTAAAAAAGGGAAGGATTATCGCTTTTTATACTGTAAGTTACAGTATAATGTAATAATTTTAAAAAACAAAGCAAAACATATAAGTGTTTACTTGCAAAATTTAAACAATTTTTGTTCACTTAACAGTGATTGTATTTCATACTAATGCAATTTTAAAATCTAGTAATAGGTTTTGTTAATAGTTTTTAAATTTAAGTTTCTTAACGGGGCCTATTTATTATTAGATTGTAAAAATTATTTTCTTATGCTTATAAATAATAAGATTTTTATTGGAAAAAATTAAGAGTCTTGATTGTAATAATGCTCCCAATAGAAAGGTTGTTGTGATTGGCATTGCTCTTAATGAAGAAAAAATGCTGTGTTTAAGTATGCTTTACAATTCTATTTTATTAAAATTGCAAAAAATATGTACTAAATTTGATTTAGACAAGATACTTTAAAAAAGTAATTCTTCTTATTTTAAGAATGCTTTTTGTTATGGATAATGACATATTTAAGAAAATATTAAAAATAATATATTACTATAAAAGATAAATACTATAAAAGATAAATAAACCAATAAAGATAAAATCCAAGAAGAGAGCTCCCATATTAGGGGCCAATATAGGGAATATGACGTATTCTTAATTTTATTTCAATATCTTTTTATTTATTAAGAATCTTTTATTATATCCATAAACATTAGTTTCTTCAATTTATTAAAGCTTTTTAGTTTATCTACTGCTTTCTTTAAGAATAACTTCTCTAAGAATAGCTTTTTTATCATTTTAATCGTAATTTTTTTAGTAAAAACATATATTTTATTAAGTAAATAAAATCTCTTTATAGCAATTGGATAAACTTAAATTGTTAAGGTTAGCTAAGTTTATTTATTTTTAAATAATTTTCATATCCTTTTATTAAAGACGAAATATAAACTTCTCCTTTTTTATTTTTTAGCACCTCAAAGTCATTAAGTAAAACCTTAAAATCTTCTTTGGTCAGTGAATAAAGACTAGCTACAATAAAATTATTTTCGTTTTCTTTTTCTTTAAAGAATTCATCTTTGGTATCTAGATTTAACATTTTGCCAACTTCTTCTTTACTAAACTTAAAGTATTCTAAATAAAGCAAATTAGAGAAATTTAAAGGATCATTTTTAGCTATTAGTAAGGAAGTGTTTTTAACTAAAGTTAAAAATAGCGGATTGGCTAGAATTTCATCTTTTTCAGGTTGTGGCATTGGACATTGATAAAGACATGATTTTAGCACATTAGAGTCAACAAATCTTCTTAGCAAAAAATCAAATGTTAATGAATTAAAAATAGATATAATAAATAATTTTTTATAAAGCGATATTGGTGTTTTCTCATAATTTATATACATTGAATTTACACAATAACAATTTTTAGGAGACAAAGTACTAATCATAGTTCTTTCATTTGTATTACTTGCAATTGCTCTATAGAATACTCTTTCAGTTTGATATTGATTTTCTTTAGTTAATACTTTTTCTAGGTCTTCTTTATCTATCCATAGTAATTCAGAACTTTCTTTTGCCTCCTTATTTTCAAAAAATCTTGAATTAAACTGATGAATATTGGCTCCACAATAAAGAAATATAAAGTTTTCATTATTATATTCTTTTAATAAAGATTTATGATTCTTAATACTCGGGTCTAAGCCTTTTTTAAAATCAATATATTCTTCACTAAAAATACTAAATTGATCAAACATTTTGTTAATTAAGCTAAATTCTTTATTATTTTTAAATTTTATTATTGACTCTTGAGTAGGAGATAGTTTTTTAATTTGGTCTATATTTAATTCAATTCCTTTATAAGGATCATCCTTATTGTCTTTTAAATTACTAACCATTTCTTTTAAAATATTATCACTATGTTGGATCATAAATTTTGCTTTAAAATTTGATGTAGATTGCTTGGTATTATTTATTTGGAATATTGCAAACTTAAAACTTAAATGCACATCTTTAAATCTCTTTTTATTTTCAAATTGATATATATAATTAAGTTTATAGTTAGCAAATATATGTTTTCTTAATGCCCTGGAACTAGATTCACTCCAAAAAGCTGCGGGAACTAAATAGGCCAGATTGCCTTTTTCTTTTAGTAATTTTAAATTAAATGCAACAAAATATCTAAAAAGATTTGGATCACCACCACTAGCAAAGTCGTTAAAATCAAATTTATAAATATTGTTAATGGTACTTATATTATTTTTTTCTTCATTGTATTCAATGCTTAAAGGATGATTATCTTTACTGAGTATTTCTTGCTTTATTTTGTTTTGTTCTTTTATGCTTAGTTTCCTGTAGCCAGGAACATGTTTTGAAAAAAATTCAGATTCGTCAAACTTGGTTTTCTCCCACGGAGGATTTCCAATTACAATGTCAAATCCTTCCTGAATATCTGGAAACTCAATTCCATAGTGGAAAAATTTATAGTAGCTACTTAATTTTTTAATTTTTTCTATTTTTTCTTTATCTTCACTAGAAGTTTTATTGCCCAAAATATTTTCAATTAAACTGATTACAGCTGCAATATCACTAAATTCTATATTTAAAGATTTATAAAAAGATAATGAATAAAGTTTAATTAAAGAAAATATTATTCTTAAATTATCCGCATCTTTACTCTCCCCATATTCTTTGTATATATTTTTAGATTTTTCTATATCTTCTTTGGTAGTATCGTTAATGCCTTTAATTTTTTGATAGCTATCTTCTAAAATAATTGTAATTTCTTCAATTCTTTTTTTAAACAAAGAAAATCCACCTTCAAATTTCTTTTTTGTAATATCAAAAAATTCATCTTTGGTATATCCTAGCAGGGCATTTCCTACTTTAATGTGATGTTCAATAAAGCTTAGTGGCGTTCCAAAAATAAAGGTATTAATCCATAAACTTAGCATAGTAATTTCAACCGAAATGGGATTAATATCAACACCATAAATACACTTCTTTAGTAGCATCCTTTTAAGTACCAATTCTTTACTTATATTATCCTTAACATCATATTCTTCACTTTCTTTAAGAATAGCTCTATATTCTTTATCAAGCTCTTTTTTTACATCTTCAAATTTATCTAGCTCGTACCACACTTTCTCTGTTAGGTAATCTAAACAAGAAATTAAAAAATGCCCCGATCCACAAGAATTATCAATGATTTTTATATCTAAAGGAGATTTAGTTTTAAGCTGTTCTTCAATTGCTGATATTACTATAAAGTCAGTTAAGTCATCTGGGGTGTAATATGCGCCACTTTTCTTTCTATCAAGAGATCTGGATGTAAGATAGATATTGCCTTTATAATATGTAGCAACTTTGTTGACGTTCTTATTTTTAAGCTCTTCTTCGGTACGAATGAGATAAACCCCGTCTTCAACAATACGATGAACAGTAGTATCTGCAATTCTTAGGTCATATTCAAGCAGAGTCTCGTATAATTCTCCAAAACTTTTAGGATCTAGCTTTGAATACTCTACAAATTTTTCATCTTTAATATTTTTTTCTTCAAAAAAAAGTATTTTAACCAGTACTTTTTCAAGTTCACTAATACTTAGTAAACTTTCATTATTTAAATATTTAACTCTGTCTTCTGCAAATAATCCCCCATTAAATATAGGAAACTTTATTGCATCACTTCCCTTATCAAGCAGATTGAAAATTGTTATTATTTTTTTATATCCTAATTTCTTTTTTGTATTTTCATCATAAAAAAAATATCTAAAAGATATAGAAGATCTGTATAGCTTATTTTCTTCTAATATTTTCTTAAAAATATCATTATCTTCAATATATGCAATAAAAAATATTCTTAAAATAAAAATAATTGATTCTTCAAGTATGCTAGCTAAAATATTTTGAGTAATTTCTTTGCCTGATACGTTAAATTCCTTGTCATATATATTTTTTGCAATTTTAAATACTATAGAATCGTCGGGCCTTTCATAAAGTATCTCTTTTAAAGTTTTTTGAATTATTTCTTTTTCTTTAGCTATTTGTTCTTTTTCAATCTCTATTACATTGCTTGTCTTTAAGTATCTTTCTTTTCTTATAAGGTAGATGAATAAAATAAACCAACCTTGTTCTTTGTATTCTTCTTTTTCTTTAATTTTAGAAAAATTAAATTCAATATATCTTTTTTCTCCATAAAGAACTTTAGATTTGTCATATAATCTCCACACCTTTCCATTTGAAATTACCCCATAATGTTTTTGATATTGATTTAAATATCTATATAGCTGATCTTCTGCTTCTTTTACTTTATTTTTAGTGTCAAAACTAAATGATGAACGCTTAACCTCTACTATAAGTAAGATATCTTCGGCTAAAATAGGTTCATTATTTTTTTTAGCTTCTTCTAATTTATTATTAAAATCTACTCTATCTTTATCATTTTCAAAAAGTAGTATGTCTACTCTAGACCCCACTCCTTCTATTTGCCCAACCTTTTGCTGTTCTACTGAATAATCTAGTTCTTCAAATATAGATCTTAATAAAGACCCTATATTTGCTTTTGTTGAATTATCATCTATTGAAGAAAGTTTCTTTTTTATAAGAATAAAAAAGTCTTTTAGTTGATTAATATTCTCTTGCTTTATAAAATTCTTTGATAGTTCTTTATAAAGAGACATATTTGGATCATTTGTTTTTATAATGTTATTATTTTTCATTATTTATGCTTATAGAAGCTATTTATGTTATTTATAAATCTTTTTTAGCTTTTCTTAATACTCACAGTATATCCTAAGATTAGTTTTTTTAAAAGTTAAAAAAACTAATCTTAGGTAAGTTGGCCAAAACTTGTTTTAATATTTGTTTAACCTTATTTACTCTATTTCTACAATAAGATTGTTCAAACTTATTCCTAGCTTTTTTCTATATTTCTCAACAAAATCAATTTTGTGCGAGTTGAATTGTATTAAATAATTTAAAATTCGATCTAAATAATCCTTTATAAGGAAGTTATTATCTCAGGCCTCATAAATATAATTAGAGTTATTAATTTATTTTCTATTATTTTCTATGGGGCACCCCACGACATGAAGAGCATCTAAAAACACTTTTTTCTTTAATTTTTCCCAATTTTTCTTAAACAACTTCTAATTTATGGAGCATGGGCAAAAAAGCTTCTATCCTTTTTATTTTCAAAATCATAATTATCTAGCTCTTTGTTAATTTCTTCTCTAGAAACATTTTATTCAAAGTTATGAAAGCAGTAAAAATTTAAAAATTACTGTAAGAGCTTATAATTTGCAATCTTTTAGTAAATAATGAAAGGAATAAAACCAATAATCCTAATATTTAATAAAAAATGAAACTAAAAGGAAATATCAAAAAAAATAAAAAGGCTCTATATTGGAATTAATCTGGATTAAGAGTGGCTAAGCTATATAAGAAAATTTTAAATCAAAGAAAAGATTTTTTACATATAATCATTTTATTGATTTATAGTTGAATATAAAAATACAGCAATAGAGAGATTATAAATTTAAGATATGCAAAAATGATTTAAAGTTTAATAAAACTAATAAGCCCTAAAATTTAGATTTTAAAATGAAAAAAACCCTTTTCCGGGCATCTTTTCGACATTAAACTAGGCAAAATAAACTTAAGCCTATTAGAAGTAATAGGTTACCATTAATTAAACGTTAAAGTCAATAAAACTTGAAAATTTATTTATTCCTTTTCTTTTTAGAATTATCATATTTAATTATGATCTCTGATAAAATATCTTTTTTATTTTTAAAAATCTCCTTTAAAATAAAATGACTCTTTTGGTATTTTTTTTGCAAAAAATATATAATTCATTATCTATCTTCTATTAAAATTCTAATTGGGGTATTTCCTTTATTATTTTTATTTATATTTTCTTAATTTATTTCTAATATCCCTTGTTTTTGTATGGCATGATATATACTATTAAAACCCACTTCCTTAATTTTATCAATAGAAATAATGCCTTCCAAAACCTTTTCATAAACTTTTTAATATATATAAGCCTGAGTTTTTGCAATTTATAAAAGATTTTATAAATTGCTCAAAGCTTTTAAAACCATTTTATTTATAAAGCTCAGTTCTTTTTGCTTGATTTTATATAGAATTTCCATTCTTTGGATTTTATTATCAATATCATCTTTTAAATTAAGCTTTAATTGATCTTTTAGATCATTATAAATGGTTAAATTTTCATCTTGACTATTATTTAAGTTTTGACTTTTATCAATAAAATCTTTAAATATGTCATTTAAAATGACCTATTTTTTATTTTATTTTATTTGCCATTTTGTTCTCCTGCATTTATTTTTTGTTTTAAAGTATAAATTTCTATATAGTTAACCATTAATTATTATCTAAAAAATAAATTCCTACTAATAATATGAAACAAAAAAAAGACATGTAGAAAATCCTATGATACTAATCTGTGAATAAATATTGCCACAAACTTGAATTTGTATCAATATTTATAATTTATTGATAATAAATAATTGTCAATAATCAAAAATCGTTCGGTTCTGAACGATACAAAAAACTATTTTAAAGTCAAAGATTGCATAAATAGTAGATAAAGAAAATATATTTTTAAAATTATTTTAATTTTTGATACTTTGGGGGCTATTTACAATTCTATTTTTAATCGGGCTCATTAAAAAAGTTTATACTAGTTATTGCATTAAATTTCGACATTTTTTTGTCAAAAAAATAAACTGTTCCCTAATTTAAATATAGTTTTTAGCTTTAATTTTAACAGAGGTTGAAATTAATTATTTTATATATAACAGTTTTTAACTGTTAATTAATAATTAAATACACATTAAACTAGGAGATAAAAAAATGAAAGCTGTTATATCTAATTATAGCTACTAAATTAAATCTAATAAATTACTTTCAAAAGACTGTAGGCTTAAAAAAATAATTTCAGTTATTATTTACTTAAATAAAGAGTTTGAGAAAAAATATAATGTATCAATACACAGAATTCATTTTGATTCCGAAAAACTAAACGGGCTTCGAGTTCACCGTCAAGGAGACATACTTCGCGTGCTAACCTCAAATATATATAAAGAAAATAGAAAAGAAACTACAATTAATGTTCTAAGAATAGATTTAAGATTTTTAGTTAAGTTAAAAGCATTAGAAAAAAAAATACTAATATTTTCAAATAACTTTGGAGAATTCAAAGGAAAACTTTTCATATATAAAGAGTCCCCCATTGCACATAAAATTAATTGATACATATTTTAGTAGCACCAAAGCAAACTTAATTAAGAAGGTAAAAGAAGAAAAAAATACTCTAAAGGAAGAAAAAGGGTCTTTTAAACCTCAAAATATCACTGAAAATATCACTGTACATAATAAACAATATATAAATATATATAATAAGAATTCTATAGAAAACTCTTTTTTTAAAAAAATTAAATCAATAATTTCTAATGCTAAAGAACCAAAGAATCTGCTAAAGAACCAAAGAATCAATTAAAACACTGAAAAATACTTTATTAAATTATAAAGATTTTAAAAATCATCTAAAATATGATTATGAATTAAGAGATATTAAAGAATTTTTTTATTTAAACTAAATCTCTACAAACATAAAATTCACTTTATGAGAAAAGCTGTACCCTCTAAACCCGATTTCTATGTTCTTGCAAGGAGAATTTAAAGATACTTATACTACCAAATGGAAAATAAATAAAATAACTAGCTTTTCAGGACATGCTGGTATAATAGCTAATAATATTTTAGCTAACATTTTAACAAAGGGATTAAAATTTGAGTAATTTACTTGAAAAACTCAGAAACAAAAAAAATAACATAGAAAAAAATCATATTTAACAGAATTGAGGAAGTAAATAGCAGAAAAATATACTACACAAAAATATTTAAACATCTAATTGGTTTTAGAATTACAAATAGGGGAGAAAGACTAAGACTTACTTTTCAGAAATTTAATAATGCTAAAGATTTTCTTTTTTTAATCTCTTTACTTTGAAGGAAGATGACAAGTTCTTAGGAATAAGATATAGGCATGATAAATTCGATAAACCCTTTTTTCTTAAAAGGGAAAATAATAAAACCTATGTAATAAAAAAGCTCTATTATATAGAATTTGCCTTTAAAAATGGCTCTATTAAAGCATATGTTAAATCTTTAATAACGCTTCTAAGAAAGAATAAAGAAAATACCGAGTATTATCAACCGAGTATTATCAATTTAATTTATCACACTTAAAAAAATGGGAAAAAAAGTATATGAATTTCATAATAAAATATGAATTTTATAATAAAAAATTAAAAGATGGGGGGTATAAATAAATGGATCAAAAAAAACCAATTATAATTACACTGGCAAGTTTAAAAAAGGGAGGGTGGGAAAAGCTCACTTTCTATAATTTTTTCTTACGTGTTACAAGAATTGGGCAAAAAAGTACTATTAATTGATTTAGATCCACAAAATTCTTTAACTTCTTATTTTAATCAATATATTCCCAATATTAAATATAATAGATACTTTTCCTAGTAGAAATTTCCTTTTAAAGAATGCTTTAAATGTTACAGGCCATATTATAATTCCAGTTCAATTAGAAAGATGGCCAATAGAAAGCTTTTCTATTTTAACGGAAACTATCAATAATATTCAAAATATTAATATTAAAAATAAGTTGTATAGATTTTGTATCTCTTTAGGCATTTTTATTATAAAAAAATTAGAATACAAAAGAATAATAAAAAATTCATTAATTTGGTTTTTGAGATTAAATATGGGGCAAGTAATATAAGTAATAGTTTTATTTGAAACTTAATTTTTGCTTGTATATATGTGCTTTTAAATACAATATTATAATACAAGCAAATCCTTATTATAATATAATACACCAATCTTATATTTAAATATTGTAATATATTATATTATGCATTATAATGTAAAGCGTCTTGTATTAGCATTGTATTCTATTAAGTAATTCTATTAAGTAATTCTATTAAGTAATTCTATTAAGTAATTCTATTAAGTAATTCTATTAAGTAATTCTATTAAGTAATTCTATTAAGTAAGTATTAGATTTTAAGTAGAGGAGAATATTTATGAAATATAATACAATTATAGGGATATTTGTATTTTTACTTTTGTTAAATTCCTGCAATCCGGATTTTAATAACGTAAAACAAAAAGAAGAGCTTAATAAAAAAACAGTTCCAAAAGAAGAAGAGCGTGACAAAAGAATAAAAAATGAATTGATTGGTGATTTAAGAAATTTAATAGAAATAAGTAATACAGATAGAGAAAAATATGTAAAAAAAATAGAAGAAGAGCCCGAAAATCAATATGGAATGGCGGTTTTCAAAACATTAAATTGGGAAAAGTTATCAAAAGAGTCAATATCGGCCAAAACTGAAAGATCTATAGAATATAGAAAACTTGTTTATGCAATATTAAATGATATCGATACTAACAACTTAGGTGAATTTTCAAAAATTGTAATACTGTCAGGACAGGCACAAACCCTTAACTTTTTTAGTAGATTAGGAAGAGCTTTAGATCTCTCGATTGTTCACTTATATTCTAAAAAAGAGACTTTAGACAAGCTAGACATCTCAGATTTAGAGAAGCTTAAAAATTCTTTTAAAGAATTATGGTCTATAAAGACAGGCGTCTCAAAAATGTTGAACCAGCTTTTATTAGATTATCGAAATGATAATAATCTTATAAAAACAGATAATGGCAAGCTTAGATCTTATGTAATTGCATTATTTGATCAAATTAAAGAAAAAACCATAGAAGCAGAGAAACTAGTGGGTGAAATAATTTCAATATAAATTCAAAAAAATACAAATAAATAATTTATAAGCTCAATTATTCGTTGAAATATACCTTTAGTTTGCTTTTTCATTGTTGCTTTTAGTAAAAAAATAAGTAATTTTGGATAGAAAGGAGTAAGATAGATAACAATCTTAATAAAATGATATAAGTCTAACCCGTAAGGAAGTTTTAAATATGGGAAGTGTATTTAAATAAATTTAAATACACTTCCCATAACGTCTTGTAAGTTATGGCATTCAAAATTAAACGACATCATAGAAAAGATGATACAAAAATGGGGATAGATGGTTTTTTACTGGAAAAATATTAGAAGTGTTAAATAAGAATGGCAATATTGAGTCTGATAAAAATTGGTTATGATTTATGCGAAAAGGCAAATAAAGTAATAGAAAAATTTATATAAGATAGAAAAAGTAGTGAACTACTATTTCTAAATCAAAGATTATAGAAATAGCTTCTTGTTTCATCCCATGATAGCTTTTTAGGTTCTAAAAGAACGATCATCCACTAGAGCATGGTCCACAAGCTTAACTTCAGGCAGTTTCTGCCTTAGTTTTTATTTCTTTGTAATAATTTTTAAGATTTAGAGCCGCATTTATATCCCTATCATGCAAAGTATTACAGCCATTGCAAGTCCACCTAGTATCACTTAATTTTAGAGTTGTATTTTTAATACTGCAATTGTTGCATAGCTTACTTGATGGGAAATATCTATCTGCTTTATGCAAGTAGGATCCATACCACTCTGATTTATATGATAATTGCCTTACAAACTCATACCATCCTAAATCATTAACACTTTTGCCAAACATTCCTTTTTGCATACCTTTAATTGATAAGTTTTCTATTACTATATTTTTGTAATTAGCTGCAAAATAATAAGATAATTTATGTAAAAAATCTTTTCTTTGATTTGAAATTTTCCTATGCAACTTAGCAAGTCTTAATCTAGATTTAGCCCTATTTCTAGAACCCTTTTGTTTTTTTGATAGTTTTTTTTGGTATCTCTTAAGTTTACTTTCATTTTTTAGTAAATATTTAGGATGATTGATTTTCTCACCCTCGCTACTTACTAAAAAGTGCCTCATGCTCATATCAATGCCAACTACCTCTTTTTTATTATCTTTAGTTTTATCGTTATTTTTAACATCCAAGCACTCAACTGCTACTGAAATATAATATTTATCATCAGCATCTTTTTCTACTACTACATTTTTAATAACTTCATTGCTCTTAATATTTCTATGTAATGCCAATTTTACAAATCCTATTTTAGGTATCTTTATATAATCATTTTCTATTCTTATAGAGTTTTTTTGATTATTAGTTCTATAGGTTTGTCTATTTTTTTTACTTTTATATTTAGGAAATCCTTGCGTTCTATTTCCTTTCTTAATTTCTCTAAAAAAATTACTATATGCAGAATTTAAGTCAATTTGGGTATTGCAAAGAGCTAAACTATCAACTTCCTTTAAAAAGAAAAATTCTTCTTTATACTTACTAAGATAAGTAATAAGCCCTTGTTTGTTTTTTTCAAAATAATCTTTCTTATCACTTAACATTTTGTTATATAAAAATCTTACACATCCAAATACCTTTGAAAAATATTTCTTTTGCTTAGTGTCAGGATATATTCTGTACTTATAAGCTTTATTAGCACCCATATATTCTATTATTTTATAATTAGTGTATATGTCGCATAAACTAACTTTTAATAATCACCGAGTATATTCTATCAATTACCACCTAGTATTGGTTACTAAATATAGGCATAAATGTATAAATACTGAGATTTCATCTTCTCTTTACCAAATAATACTTAATATATGTTCTTTATGGAAAGTGAGCCTTAATGAATTCAACCATGATAAAGATCATATTCATTTGTTACTAGAATTTACTCCCAATATTCAGCCTTCTAAATTTATCAATAATCTAAAAACAGTATCTTCAAGGCTTATAAGAAAAAAATATTCTACTTATTTATATAAGTATTATTGGAAACCTTATTTTTGGTCTAGAAATTATTGTCTTATTTCTACTGGGGGAGGGTTCTATTGATATCATCAAAAAATATATTCAAAATCAAAGAAAATCCATTTATTAACAAATTCATCTCCATCTAAATTTCATAGAAACTATAGGTGGAGAATTCTTTGTTATTTCGTGTTAAATAATGACAAATTGCCTTTAGCTATTGAATACAATAAAGAAAAAATCAATGCAAATACAACTAGCAAATTCTACAAACTTGATTTTCAAGGATTCTTTAATGGTAGTAATTCAAATCTTTTTAGATATTTCACAGCAATCTTTTGTAAATTTTTCTATTACTTTATTTGACTTTTCGCATAAATCATAACCAATTTTTATCAGACTCAATATTGCCATTCTTATTTAACACTTCTAATATTTTTCCAGTAAAAAACCATCTATCCCTATTTTTGTATCATCTTTTCCATGATGTCGTTTAATTTTGAATGCCATAACTTACAAGACGTTATGGGAAGTATATTTAAATTTATTTAAATATACTTCCCATATTTAAAACTTCCTTACAGGTTAGACTTATATCATTTTATTAAGATTGTTATCTATCTTACTCCTTTCTATCCAAAATTACTTATTTTTTTACTAAAAGCAACAATGAAAAAGCAAACTAAAGGTATATTTCAACGAATAATTGAGCTTATAAATTATTTATTTGTATTTTTTTGAATTTATATTGAAATTATTTTACCCACTAGTTCCTCTGCTTCTATGATTTTTTCTTTAATTTGATCAAATAATGCAATTACATAAGATCTAAGCTTGCCATTATCTGTTTTTATAAGATTATTATCATTTCGATAATCTAATAAAAGCTGGTTAAACGTTTTTGAGAAGTCTGTCTTTATAGACCATAATTCTTTAAAAGAATTTTTAAGCTTCTCTAAATCTGAGATGTCTAGCTTGTCTAAAGTCTCTTTTTTAGAATATAAGTGAACAATCGAGGGATCTAAAGCTCTTCCGAAGCCAGTTAAATAGTTTAAGATTTCTAACTGTCCTGAAAGCAGTAAAATTTTTGAAAATTCACCCAAGTCATTAGTATCGATATCATTTAATGCGATATAAACAAATTTTCTATATTCTATAGATTTTTCGTTATTAGACTCTACCGTATCTTTTGATGGCTTGCCCCAATTCAATCTTTTGAAAATTTCTATTCCATATTGATTTTCGGGCTCTTCTTCTATTTTTTTTACATATTTTTCTCTATCTGTATTACTTATTTCTATTAAATTTCTTAAATCACCAATCAATTCATTTTTTATTCTTTTATCACGCTCTTCTTCTTCTTTTAGAGCTGCTTCTTTATCACGTGCTTCTTGTTCTTTTAGAGCTGCTTCTTTATCACGCGCTTCTTCTTCTTTTAGAGTTGCTTCTTTATCACGCGCTTCTTCTTCTTTTAGAGTTGCTTCTTTATCACGCGCTTCTTGTTCTTTTGGAGCTGTTCCTTTATCAGTAAGATCTTCTTTTTTTAGGGCTGTTTTTTCATCAAACTCTTTTTTTTGTTTTACGTTATTAAAATCCGGATTGCAGGAATTTAACAAAAATAAAAATACAAATATCCCTATAATTGTATTATATTTCATAAATATTCTCCTTTGCCTAAAATCTAATACTTAATAGAATTATTTAATAGAATTATTTAATAGAATTATTTAATAGAATTATTTAATAGAATTATTTAATAGAATTATTTAATAGAATATGTATATATTATAATGTATAATATTATGTATTACAATATAGTTGTGGTATAAAAAACGTCACTATAGATGTCAAAATAGTAGATGTAACGAGAACCTTGATTATTTGAAGCGTTTCTAAATCAAAGCTTAGCTTTAGTTGGAAAATATTCTTTATTTACCAGGCTTGATGGTAGAATCAGTACTAAATCTTGCTTCTAGATTATGTGTGAAAATTATTGCCAAATGTTCATTTATGATTTAGTGGTCGTGCTAAACTTTGTGTTTTTTGAAGTCCATTTGTAAACTGTATCTAACCAGCTACTAGGGTCATATTCTGAAAAAACACCGCTGCTGCCGACTTTACAAACAAAGTTGGGATACACCATACCTTTTGGAAGTACCGCTACTTAAGGTGAATTGTAAGAACCAGCCACATTTATTGGCGTTGAGTATAATGGTCGTTTTTTGATATATTGCTTCTTCTTTGCTTTGGGACTTATCTTCTCTCCAAATGACTCTAGTTGAATTGCAACTACTAGAACTACTTTTTGACATAATATAACTAGACGCATCTAAAGAGCAGATTTCAACATCTTGCTTAATTACCTTGCTTTTCCAAATTGGTAAAGTTTATAATTTACCTGTTTTTGAGAAAGTATATGCATATCCAAATTCATACAACAAGGCTTGAAAATAGTCTCAATATCTTCTCCAGAATCAATAATTACATCTGGAATTTTGTCGAGGATTGCTCCACTAGCTTCATCATCAATAAGGTTTTTTAGTTTGGTTTTTTCTATTATTAAATGAACAAGTAAAAGTTCTTTTACTAAAGGATTATATACAAAAAGCCAGTCTGGCATAAAATTGATTAGAGATTGAACTGGATTTTAGAATACAATTTTTAAAAGACCTGAATAGTCATTAACCGTTAAAGATACGCTTTTAGTACTATTGAAAAGTTATTTGCTGAAAAATTTTTCTAAAATTCCTCTAAAAAAGGGGGGCTTGTTTTGATAATTTATTTTCACAAATACGTCTTCGTTTCTAAAAAATAAAAAATTTAAGGACTCTTCTGAAAGTCTACTTATATTGAAGCTTAATTTGCTTGCAGCTGTTTTTAAGGTTGGATCAACTATTTTTCTTATAAAATAATACTTGCAATATCTATAAAAAGGAGCAAGTTTGAAAACTTTCCCCGCATCTGTAAAAAATACAATATCGGGGCCAAAAGAAACACAATTTTTTGAAGTGTCTTCTTTTAAATTTGAGATTTTTTCACTTGAATTGTAGGCTTCGGGCTTCAAACTTGTATCAATATTTTCTAAATTGTAATTATCAGCCTTAATATTTGCATCATTAGATAATTTCAAGGCAGTTGAATTTTGTAAAGAATAGTTACTATTTTCAAATTCTGAGGTATTTTGGGATTTTTCTATGCCATTATCTTGTATTTAGTAAAAACCACGATTATCTTTTACTGTATTTTTTTTAACACTCTATTACAATCGGTTCAGTTTTATTTATGTAGAGTTTATATATAATATTCAATTGTATTTTTTAGCCGGGTGTCAATTTGCTCAACAACAGCGCTATCTTCATTGTTTTTTCGATTTTGTCTTTAATAGAAAAACCAATCTTAAAATTGAGCTTATAAATGTCATATTTTCCCCTTACAATATCTAATTTGTCACTACTAAAAGAATTTATATTACCCCCAAATTGCTTCTAAATTTCGTAGTGTAAAATTCTAGCTTGCTTGTTTTTGACTGGTCTTAAAATGACTTTATTTTGAATTTTAAATATCCGTGAACTACTATTTCTAAATCAAAGATTATAGAAATAGCTTCTTGTTTCATCCCATGATAGCTTTTTAGGTTCTAAAAGAACGATCATCCACTAGAGCATGGTCCACAAGCTTAACTTCAGGCAGTTCCTGCCTTAGTTTTTATTTCTTTGTAATAATTTTTAAGATTTAGGGCCGCATTTATATCCCTATCATGCAAAAGTATTGCAGCCACTACAAGTCCACCTAGTATCACTTAATTTTAGAGTTGTATTTTTAATACTGCAATTGTTGCATAGCTTACTTGATGGGAAATATCTATCTGCTTTATGCAAGTAGGATCCATACCACTCTGATTTATATGATAATTGCCTTACAAACTCATATCATCCTAAATCATTAACACTTTTGCCAAACATTCCTTTTCGCATACCTTTAATTGATAAGTTTTCTATTACTATATTTTTGTAATTAGCTGCAAAATAATAAGATAATTTATGTAAAAAATCTTTTCTTTGATTTGAAATTTTCCTATGCAACTTAGCAAGTCTTAATCTAGATTTAGCCCTATTTCTAGAACCCTTTTGTTTTTTTGATAGTTTTTTTTGGTATCTCTTAAGTTTACTTTCATTTTTTAGTAAATATTTAGGATGATTGATTTTCTCACCCTCGCTACTTACTAAAAAGTGCCTCATGCTCATATCAATGCCAACTACCTCTTTTTTATTATCTTTAGTTTTATCGTTATTTTTAACATCCAAGCACTCAACTGCTACTGAAATATAATATTTATCATTAGCATCTTTTTCTACTACTACATTTTTAATAACTTCATTGCTCTTAATATTTCTATGTAACGCCAATTTTACAAATCCTATTTTAGGTATCTTTATATAATCATTTTCTATTCTTATAGAGTTTTTTTGATTATTAGTTCTATAGGTTTGTCTATTTTTTTACTTTTATATTTAGGAAATCCTTGCGTTCTATTTCCTTTCTTAATTTCTCTAAAAAAATTACTATATGCAGAATTTAAGTCAATTTGGGCATTGCAAAGAGCTAAACTATCAACTTCCCCTTTAAAAAGAAAAATTCTTCTTTATACTTACTAGGATAAGTAATAAGCCCTTATTTGTTTTTTTTAAAATAATCTTTCTTATCACTTAACATTTTGTTATATAAAAATTTTACACATCCAAATACCTTTGAAAAATATTTCTTTTGCTTAGTGTCAGGATATATTCTGTACTTATAAGCTTTATTAGTACCCATATATTCTATTATTTTATAATATTTTATAATTAGTGTATATGTCGCATAAACTAACTTTTAATAATCACCGAGTATATTCTATCAATTACCACCTAGTATTGGTTACTAAATATAGGCATAAATGTATAAATACTGAGATTTCATCTTCTCTTTACCAAATAATACTTAATATATGTTCTTTATGGAAAGTGAGCCGTAATGAATTCAACCATGATAAAGATCATATTCATTTGTTACTAGAATTTACTCCCAATATTCAGCCTTCTAAATTTATCAATAATCTAAAAACAGTATCTTCAAGGCTTATAAGAAAAAAATATTCTACTTATTTATATAAGTATTATTGGAAACCTTATTTTTGGTCTAGAAGTTATTGTCTTATTTCTACTGGGGGAGGGTTCTATTGATATCATCAAAAAATATATTCAAAATCAAAGAAAATCCATTTATTAACAAATTCATCTCCACCTAAATTTTATAGAAACTATAGGTGGAGAATTCTTTGTTATTTCGTGTTAAAGATTCTAAGTGTCCGTTAGAAACGGTTTTGGAATTGTTAAGTTAATTCTAAATTATAGTTCTATCATTATTTAATATTGCAAAATGATAAAAACCAGAACTTTCATCTTTGTACTCCACAATCAAAATATTGGATTCTATTGGAACATAAGAAGTGGGATGATGTTTTTTGTCAAAATAAATATCCTCATCAATACCCAAATTTGCAAATATAGCATTTAGAGAATTAATGTAGGCATTAGCACCCCTTAAACAGCCTTTGTTTACAAGTCCTTTAAAAAGGAAATCGATTTCAAAACAATCAAAACATTTTTCAACACTGTTTTTAATTTCTTTCACTACAGGTTAAATGAACAAAATATAAAGAAAATAACATCCAAATTGAGATATAATCCTGTTTTGTTATTTGAATTTCATTTGTAGTGGCACCACAAGTCTATTAATTTCAACTTCTTTTGTATTTTATTTGTGAGAGCTTTGAAAACATGGCTCACTTTTAAATAATTTTGATTTGTACTTTTTATAAAGTAGTCTTTGAGCAGCTTATAGAAAAAATTGTAAATGCATAGAAACATTTTGTTATTCATTAATTTTTCCCAAATTAACCGGATTAAAATATTTTTCTATCTCTTCTTTTAACAGCGCTTGTATTTTAATTCGTTTTCTTGAAAGAATATTTTTAATTTCTAGTGCCAGATTTTCTTTGTTAACAGAATTTATAAGAGATGTGGTTTTTCTGAGATATTCTTTAATAAAATTTTTTATTTCTTCGAATTCGTTTTTAATCGTAACATTATAGTAGCTCTAAAATTCTTTAAAAACCTCAATCTTGAAAATCAAGGCTGAGGTTTTTAAATCAGCTAGAATTTCTTTAAAAGCGTATGTTCCTATTCTAGAGATAGATATTGTCAATTGCTGCAATGCTAGTAAAAATATTTATTTGTTTTCTGGTTTTTATCATTTAATTCTTCTTTTTATTTTTATCAGTAAAAAATCTATATTTTTATTACGGATAAAAATAAAAAGAAGCTAGATTAGCAGCTAGATTATTTTACAAACATCTAATATGGCGTTGACCATATTAGATGTTTGATAATTCTATATCGTTTTTGTAAAAAAAATATTATATATATAATAAAATTTTTTGTTAAAATTTTTTTAGATAAAATAATGAATTGCTATATAATATACTTAACATCTATTAGTATAGAGAAATGTATCCTAAGAAAAAATTAAAGGAAGGATGAATAATAAGTCCAGGTGTTGCTGAAGCACCCAAAACTTAATAACCCGAAAGGCAAATGTTTTTCAGGCATTATATCCATAAGCTGATTATTACAACAATATATCTATAAATAGCATGCTTTTTAATTTGTATCACCAAATCCTAAAAGAGTTGCGGCAAAGGCTATTGGAGCGTCTCAAGTCGAATATTTGATTAAGAAAATGAGATCAAACCGATGCAATATACTTTTTAAAAGTTTATTGGGCAATTATCACTAAAAATAAAATTATAAAAAAACATCTGGGGGTTGCGAGTTACTTAGCTTGTGATATGTGTATAGAATAGTCGCTTATTTGCTCCTCACAAAAAGATAGGAAAAGGGAGGGGTGTTTGCATACGCACTGTGCATTGGGATTTAAAAATTATTAACGGAGCTTGGGTTGATTAAAACCAGACTAATAAAATTTGGAAAAGATAGGACTAGAAATGGTAGCGTTGTGCATTACACTCAAAATATGGGGACAAGAGAGCGTTATTCAATTGATATTGATATACATAATTTTTTGTTTTTTATCAATTATTTTTTGATATTTATGATATAATGAAAAAACATTTTATAAATTTTTAGTGTCAAGTTTAATGGGAAGATTTTGTGAAAAAATATGCTTACATTTTGAATGTATTTGTATTTATATTATTATTTTTTTCGTGTTTTTTGACATCACCAAAATCTTCAAAAAGTATCAAATATTCAAACAGAAGTTTTTATTCTAAGTCTAAGACAATCAGAGAAGATGTTAAAGAATATAGCAAATATATCAAAAAAAACATGGAAGAAAGCAATCAAAATATTTGTTCTTTCTATGAAGAATCTGGGATAAAAGAAGGGAAGGTGTTTGAATTACTTGCAGGAGGTTATGTTACATGGGTAAAATCTAATAATTTAAGTGTTCTAAAAGATAGATATAATAATTTAATTAAAGATCTTGAAGAACTTAAGTATTCTTATATTTTTTCACCAATTCGATTCAAAACTTTTTCATGGCTTAGTAATAGTTACACCTATAGTGTTAACGAGGATAATTATAAGATATTTGGTTACGAAATACCCATAGCTAAGATAATAGCATTTGAGTCGACTGAAGAGTTTGAAAAAAAATACGAAGTTAGAAGTTTAAAATTAAATTCCGAAGGTTCGAATGTTAATTTTGAAAAATATAGAATTGGTTTTCCTAAAATTAGCCTAAAAGAAGCTTCTAAAGAAGTTGGATACATTAATTCATATAATTTTGGTGTTTTTGACAATTCCTTAACAGATTCTTTTCAACTTTTTTATAAAAAGAAGAAATGTAATATTATGCTGGCATATCTTACTATAAGAAATAAAGAAACGGATAAAGATAAAACTTACGAAATTGCATTAAATCTAAAACTATTTAATGATATTGTTAAGTTGCTATTTGCCAAGTATCCAAATTTGTCGAAAGAAAAATTAAAACTTCCTATTGATGAATAATAGAGGTCGTAATTTTTATTTGAAAAATCAGCAATTGACAATATCGATATCCAGTGTGTTTTTGTAGATAAAACCGTAATAAAAAATTATAAATAATAAGTTGATTTTGAATCATATATTTTACATAATTTTTAGAATCTTGGGTTGCCAGCGGCATTTATAGCAAAAAATAAATTCATAAGAATAGGAGACATTATTATATAATAATAAAAAACCCTAAGAAATATGCTATACGAGAGACTTGGCTACTTTATAGCATTTAGAATCGCAAAATATATATGAAAAAGAATTCAAAGCAAAGGGCAAATAGATTTCTAGGTCTATTTTAGCTAGTATTCTTGAAGAGTCGATTATTTTTATTTATTGTGTTGCATATTGCTACATATTATTATAATTTATAGTTATAATAATGTAATGGAGGTTGTGATTATGCTAGGTAAGGGATTTAATTAATATTTAGACTAGGCTTGATTAAATTATTTCTAATATTTGATCTCCCGGTCTTAAATATTATAAGGCATAAAATGATTTACATAAAAAATCCAACTTCATTTTTTAATATACTATATCTTTCTGTTAATTTAATTAAGCTATTAATTAATCCCGATCTAAATCTATTTTTAAGTCACAATAATTAAAATTATAATCAACCCCCAATATTTGAGTTTCAAGTACCGCGTTACCACCAATATAATCCTCTTGGAGGACAAAGTACTCCCCTAAAGTTAAAGCTGCATTCAAAGTGAACTGGTATAATTGCACTTGTTTTTTTGCTTTCATATTTCATCTTGGCTACAACACACCCAACATCTTTTTCAATTTTGTCTTGTGCAAAGATCTGCATTGTTAAACTAAAAATTAATATTAATGTGAAAATTTTTTTAATAATTTTAAATTTCATATAATTTAAAAAAGTTTTTTCAATATTTAAAATAAAATATTAAATAAATTATGCTATTTATAAACAAAAGATTCAACCCCCCCTTATCAATAAACGCCTTCTTTATATATTTATATTCTGGTGTTTGTTTATACGCTAAATTATTCACACATGTCCTATCCCTATTATATCAATTAGCCAAGTCTATTAATACTAAAAGCAATGCAAAAAACATATATAATACAATGCTCAAATATTACCTATAAATATTAGATTCATATTTTTCCCAAATTTAATATTTTTTCTTCCAACTGAGCAAATTCTTTATTTACTTGATCCATCTTAGCTTTAAGATCTTCTTGATACTTACTCGCATTATTAAACATTCTTTCTGCATTATTCATTGCTTCTCTGGCTTCTTCCATCCAATAAAAGTAAGAATAATCACGATATGTCATAGAAGAACCGTCATATTGGGTTTCTTTTAAAGCATCAACCGCTCTTTTCTTTGCATTTTCAAAACCATCCCTGACAATTTTTAATACACCAACTGCATCGCTATAACATATTTTGTCAGCATAATCCCTACTATTTTTAGCCCTAACAATTGCTTTATGCAAGTCGGGCAATAATTTTTTCTTAGATTCACTAATCCCAGATTTTCTTCTTGCTTTATGAAGATCAGATTCAGCAGTATCAATCTTAGTCTTTATTTCATCAAGTTCTAACTTTATCTTATTTAAACTAGCAGCCATTACGTCAGCCCCTGCTATATAAAAAGAGGCTTTATTTTTAATATTCTCAGCTTCCTTAACTTTATTAGCAACTTGTTCATAATACTTATAAGGAGTATTCTTACTACTATTTGATCTACTATCAACCGAAAACTTAATATTTATGTCCTTGTCTATCCGCTTTTCTAATGCATATTCTTTCTGTTCACTTTTTCTTCCTTTAATTACACTCCTAGTCCTAAGCCCACCTCTATCACTATCTTGTACATAATAAGTTGAAGTATCAGTTTCTACATTATCAGTAGGCCCCACAATTAATTTATTTTTTTTAAAATATTTCCCTTTATTATCTAAAAGCTCTTCCCTTTTATCTAACAACTTTTCATATAGCTTACACGACATAAAATTGCTACTAATTAAACTAACTATCATTAAAACTTTAGCTATTAATTTCATTTTACCACCTATACATATTAAAATAATATACCATAACAGCTTAATAACTTTTATTACTTTTATCTTTATCTAGAATCTATAAATTAAGTAGCAACTAAAAACCATATAAGTTTTTAAGTATATGTAGATTAATATAGTCTTTTTGTCTACCAGATTCCTCTGGGATTTCCTTTAGCATTATAGTACGAATAACTTCAAGTAAGAATGTACCTGTTCCTGTTGCAAAGTCCAGTACTGTAACTTTTTCTTTATTTGTAAGACCATGATTTAACTTAAATTCTTTTTTAAGCATTTCATTTAAACTATTAACAATAAAACTAACAATGGGGCTAGGAGTGTAGTAAACTCCTTTTACTAATAAAGATGAAACCTATGAAATTGCATTAAATCCAAGGCTATTTACTGATACTATTAAGCTAATATTTGCTAAGTATCCAAATTTATCAAACGAAAAATTAAAACTCCCCATTGATGAATAATGAATAACCCGATGACATTTTTTATACCTGCTACTTGCAGCTACATCTTCTCCATTGACTTCATTAAATATATTATATTGATATAAATCATAAAACACTTAAGGGGTATAGCTATAAGGTCATTTTCTTCTGTAAACTCACATTCAAATTTCACAAATTTCTTAGAAACTTTTCTAAACTTAAGATATATTATAAATAATATTTAAGCAGAATAACTAAATAAAAAGGAGTATTAATGATAAAGATTAATATGTGCATTTTACTACTAGTAACAATAATATTTATATCTTGCAAGTTTTTTGGAAAAAATATTACAAGTAAAGAAGAAGATTTCCTGCTTGACGTTACTAGCAATATCAGCAATTCAGGTTCAGTTACTTCAGGTCAACAAGGAAGAAATACAAATAATGTTACAACGGATGAGACTGCTCTAGCTCAAGTTGATGATCGTGGCAGTAGTTTTGCCATGTTTGCTGATGATTCTACTGCCAATAGCAGTGCAGAAAAGCAAGAAGAAAAGGATACTAAGTTAACGAAAGAAGACGAAAAAAAACTTAATGCTTTTTTTAAAAAAACTGGACCATATCAATATGGTCTAGATAATATCTATAACAAATATACAGGATCTTATAATACTATTGATACCTATACTGCTTGTAACAGTTATAGTATTGGATGTTTTAGTAAAGCGCCTTCTGCAAGGCGTAGTCAAGCCCTTGATACATTAAAAAAATTAAATCTAGACCAAGAATATTCTAGTCTTAACAATATGCTAAAAGAAGCTGCTTTTGGTTATGACAAAAAAGATTTAGAGAATACAATAAAGGAATATGAGGAAGCCATAAATCAAGCCATTGAGGCTGAAAGTAAAATAGAGAAAGTAAAAGATTATAAAGAAGCTATAGATGCTGATGAAAAGAAAAAGAAAGAAAATATAGTTCATTTAAAAAATGTTAGAAATTTTCTTCCTGTTATTAAAAAAACTATAGAAGTAGCCAGCATAGCTTATGCCAATGCTTATGCTTCTATAGCAGATAGCTTATCTTCTATGGAATTTAAGAAAGCTATTAAAGATTTTAGTGTTTCTGCAAATCAATATGCTAATGGAAAGGGAGACCATGCTGTCGATGTTATTGTGGGTGCTATTACTAGTATTCATGGTGAATATGAGGATGGATTTAAAAGAGCAAAGATTTTTGCTAAAAGGGAAAGTGGCATAGAAGTAGAACGTATGATTACCGCTATTGATAATCTATGCTTTGTTTATAAGAAAGTTAAGCCTTAAATAGCGAATAAGATAACAATAATGAAGTTTAAAAACAAGATTTTATTTCCCTTAATCTAATGGATTACTAATTTTTTATTGTGCGATCTTTGTTTAGTTGCTTGAAATGTTTTATTTGAATGGATTAAAGAAAGTAAGGGGAGTATTAATCCATAGTAAACCCAATAGATAGTGTTATTGTGCTCAAATATTATTTTAAAGAATTTGATTCTAGAAATGCTAAAAGCTTATTATTCAAAATTACATGCAAATGTAAAATTTAAAAGAAAATAAAATAAGCAAAAATAAGCAATAAAATTGAACAATGATGGCATACAAAATTCTACAAAAATTCATAAAATAATAATCAAAATAAAAAATAGCAAATCAATATTAACAATAAAAATATCTAAATTTTAAAGATAAAAATGCTAAAAAATTCAACTAATAATAGTCTATAAAGGTGTTCTATTTGCAATTTAAATAGAATGTATAGCATATTCCCCAGTATATCTAAGCAAATTTGATAAAAATAAATCACATTTGAAGCACTATAACAAAATAATAAAACTATAAAAAACCAATCTTACAAAGCATATAAATTAGAGCATTAATTAATTGTTGCCATATATTGTGAAGAATTATATGTAAAACAATTATAGAATTTTGACGTTTAATAAGTTTTTATTAAAAAAGTAAATAAATAATAAAATAATATGAAAATCTATTTCACAAAAAAATGTCTCATATAAAGCATCTTGAGGACAAGTAAACCTTTGTTTTGTTTGTAAGTAAATTGTAACTCGGGTTTATTCTTGTATCAAGGTTTGAGCAGTTTATTATTACTAACTTTTGTGTATAGTTTAGGATTATCAACTATGCTTTTCATAATTAATTATTATATTTATAGTGCTATATAAAATAGCACTATTTCTCCTTCTTTTAATTATCAACGCTTTATTAGATCTTTTCGCTTGAAACAGTGAAATGCCTTATATATATCCTGCTATTCTCTTTTCTTTATTTAACACTAGGAGAATTAGAATTAACTGCCTCGTTAGCTGCCTCTCCGCTAGCTTTAATAGTCTTAGCTATTTTTGTTGTTAAGCTTTCATTAATAGCTTTTAGTACTAATTTAGATAAAGCATCAACAGTTTTATTAGCAGCATTTTTAACAAGAGCTCTTATAGCATTACCATCACCACTTGGTTCTCGACCCATTTTCACAGCAAATTTCCCGTTCTTAGCCATTCCTCTCAAAACAATAGCAGCTGCAATTTGAGCATCTTTTTCCATATTGCCCGTGAATGCAGTAGCATCCGAATCGTCATTTCCCCCGATGGCAGCATCAATCGGATTTTTAGCCTCATTGGCATTCTTTCCCGCTATTTTCGCCTCACCACCGCTTTCAATAGCCTTAGCAGCAGCAATAATGGCTCCTAATATCTGCTCTCCACTAACATTTTTAACAGCTTTAGCAGCCTTATTAATATCCATTGGATTAGCTCCTCCTCCAATCTCAGTTGGAATAGCACCACTATCAATAACGCTACCACCCTGATCACCCTGCTTACCAGAGAACATTTTGCCCGCGTCCCTATTGTTGCTTTCTTCGCTGATTGGCTTTGTGGTTTTATCAGCTTCAGCTTTTAATTTATCAGCAATACCAGCAGCCCCAGCAATCTTCTTTATTCCTTTGGCAATTGCAATAACACTCTTTGCATCAGCTTTGGTTGTTACATTACCACTATGCTTAACCTCTACAACTTCTCCCATAACTTCAGTTACAGTTTCTGCTACAGTTTCAACAATAGTATTAGCAGCATCTATCATTTTATCTATCATATCTTTAATTTTATTGATTTCATCATCAACAGGGTTTACTGTGCTATTATCTTCTGTATCAGTATCAGGATTCTTTCCTTCTATTGTCTTATCACCTTTTTCACTGATAAATTTAGCAAATTTATCTTTGGCCTTATTTAATGTTTTGGCCATGCTATTAAAATAATCTTTTACCTCAGATTTTTTTGGGTTTGGCTTAAGGCTTAGAAAGCCGTTAATCAGCCCATCAAAGGAAGTAAATTTTTGGGTTTGGATTGGATTAATAGCTTTTCTAGTATCGCTTTTACAATTGATAAAAACAAGAAAAGCTATTGTAAAAATTGTACTTGATATTTTTTTCATATTAGTCTCCTTAATATAAAGAGTATAGGAATATTATCTTAGCTTAAAATTAGTACTTTAGCAAGTTTATTAGCTATGCTCTGTGATAACAAGATTAGTAATTTAAGAATAGCTATTTCTTCTTTAGGCAAGGCAAGTAAGAGGAAAATTTAAGTGAATTAATATAATAAGTATAGTTATAGCTGTCTAGAAGAACCCATTAATTATAACAATTTGTTAAAAATTATTATAAATCGCCATTATATTACTTATTTTAAAAGATTTGGATAATGCCGCGTTACTAGCTGATCTTGATCTAAAAAATTTTTTATTTTTTTATATATATGTTTTTTGTACCATAATCCTCTAAAAATTTAAGCTTTGACTTAAATGTCATTATACTATTTATTGATGCTTCAATATCCAGTATTTTATAGCTATTGTCATTAATTCTATCTATAAGAATAGCTAAAAAATAAAAACGTTTTAGATAGGATGGGCTGAAAAATATAATAAAATAATACTCAAGCCCCGCAAGATTTTTAATTAAATTATTATATTTATCGTTTATGACACTTAAATTACCAAATTTTCCCATATAACATAATCTACTGAAATTTCTTTATAAACTTTTCCCCTTTTATTTACTATATTCTTTAATGCTCTCTAAAGTAGCTTAAGGCCCAAAATTCAACCAAAGAGTTTGAAAAAAATATACGGTTAAAAGCTTAAAGTTAATTTCTGAAAAATTAATATCATTATAACAGATTTTTCATTAATTTTAACACTTCCTAGGTTATTTGCTCAACCAAAATATATTCCCCCGAATTCTTTATCTTGCTCTATAATTCTAGTTAGCATTTTTTCTATTATTTCATCAATATTTTTTTATCAAATACTCTAAATTAAAAAGCCCGGTAGCACAATTAAATAACAGCCTGTTGCCCTTTTACTCTCAAATTCTTGTATAATCTCTGAAGAAATGCCTCCCCCACCAATATCAACATAAATTGAACAATTCTCAGCATTTATTGCCAATATCCCTCTCATATACTTATCAGATAAGTATATGATTGCATATTTTACTATAAAAAACAAATAAACGAATAAAAATAAAATCCAAGAAGAGAGCTCCTATATTAGGAAGCCAATACAGGGAATATAACGCATTCCTAATTTTATTTCAATATCTCTTTATTTATTAAGAATCTTTTATTATATGGCTTATCGTTATATATATTTTTTTATTTCTTTTTTGCAGGTGTTTCCATATTGAAGAGAACTAATTGTTTTTTCTATATTTTCTATACAAGTATTTGCATATTCTATTGAATAGTTTGCTAATTCTTTTGCACGTTTCTGTTCACTTTTGCTAAAGCCTATATCAATCATATCTTCTTTTCTATTTTCATTAAGTATTCTTTTATGAATAGATTCTCCTAATTTATTCTTAGCATTTTCTAACATGTTTTTAGCAGATCCCCAGTAATTATGCGCATTTTGGGTATGGATATACATCTCTTCTAAGTTTTTCTGTATTATGGGCTTAACGCGTTGCATTTGTCTGATTAAATATCTTTTTGACTGAGGAGCTTTATTAAGCTTATCTAACAAAAAATGAAAGGAAAAAAGGTAATCTAACAAGCTTTTATAATCTAGGTTAATATCAGAAATGTCTTTATCTAAGTTCTTTTTAGATAGATCTTTTAAGATAAGTTCTGCTTTTTTAATCTCCATAAGAGATTTTTTCTCATAATCTTTTTCTGCAAACTTATCCAAGTTAGATTTAATTTGATCTTCTGTGAGTAGAACACGTGTATATTTAAATTGCTGATTTGCTTTAGTAATAATCCCATCTTGTACCTTTACATCTGACAAACTTTTTTCTCTTAAATCATTATTTTCCATTTCCAGATTTGGTAATAGAGAATTTTCATTTGCAACTTTGTAATCTGCTATTTGTTGTTCTGACAAAGTCGAGTATGGGGTTGATTTTAAAATTTTTATATTTGGCTTTAACATTTCCTTATTATATTTTTTATCTTCCTTTTTATTTCCTTTAGAATCTCTTAAAGCTAATGAAACATTTTCTGTTGCTTTGGATGGAGATTGAGAAGAACAACTTTCAAATACAAACAACACGCAAGTTATAATAACTGTAAAGAATTTTTTTGTAATTTTTCCAATATAAAAATACATTCATTGTACCTTCTCTTATTTTAATAATATTATAGAAATATATGGCAATAACAGCTATATTTCAAATAATATGTAAATAATAATAATCAAAAAGCTCAATAAGAATAGAAGAAAATGATTATATTAAGCTATTCTAAAAATAGAATTTGTAAAGTTATGTCTACTATTTTTCTACTTTTAATACTTGACTTGCAATCCAGATTTTAACACCGTCAGAAAAGATATTAAGAATCAATCTTAGCAAAAAAAAACAAAATTTTATAAAAACTCCCCTAAAATCTGACAAAAGGGGATTAGAATATAAAATAGAAGCAACCTCCATCAAGAAGTAAATAAAAATCAAAAATAAAATCCTAACAAAATAACAAAAAACATGCCAATTGATGATTTAAAAAATTTAATAGAAACAGATTACAAAAGATAGAT
>NZ_CP179620.1:0-27361 GCF_030439285.2 [Borrelia] turdi
ATTATAATTATTGTTTAGTATATATGTTTGAATGTCCATAGATTACACCCATTAGTCCGACATTACTTCCTATTAGTTAAATATTAGACCCTATTAGTCTAATATTTAACCTGCACTGTTTTCAAAAATCCACAAATTGACCCCTTTTAGTAGTAGTTTTTATCCCCCAAAAGTCACCGGTTTGGCTTTTAGATTTCTTCGAAAAAGAAGTATATACAACAACATTGTTGTATATATCTTTACTGTAAAAGATAGCTATGACTTTTATTTCTTCTAATTTGGATAGATTAGTTTCTAAGGATTTTAGTGTATCTTTAGATATACCAAAATGTTGGATTATTTGATTGTATTCATCCAAAATTTTTTTTGGATGATAGTGACTAAATTGTTTGTTAGTTTGTTCTATTGTAAACATAAGTGTTTCTAATTTGATTAGTTGACTTAGTTGATTTTCCATAGTTGCGTTAAAAATTTTCAATCAACCAAAAAGATTTTAGAAAAAATTTGCTTTTGTAATTTATTAGTACTTTTGTAAATTCCTAATTTTCTTAGGTTAGCATTAATGTACAATTTCAGATTATACAAATTTTTGCGGGGCTCATTTCCAGAAAAAAAATTTGAAATCAAATTTGCAATAGTATATGTATTTTTGTGCATACTATTTTTGTAGTAATTTAGATTGTTTTCATTAGGCTTCACAGGTTTAAACAAATTAATGTAGTCGAGTTTTTCGCCTAAATCTAGAATACATGGATTTTCAGTTATTCGGATGTTTCCTGGATTTTTGGTATATTTGCTAACTTTTAGCTTTTCTTTAGACTTTACGATCAAAGAATGAGCAATTTTCAGTTGTTTAGTAGTTATATTGAAGTCGAATATATTTTTTGCTACATAATTAATTTTTCGTGCACCAATAGATAACAGTTCATTTTTGTTTAGATTTTCAATGCATTTAGAAATTCCATTAGATGGGACTAAAGAATATGTTTTCAACATCAAACCGTTGTCCAGTATGTAAGAAAGTCTATTGGATTTGAAGTTGTGTGGGGTTTTGGTATTTAGATTTTTTAAATGAGATAATGGAATTCCAGAAGCCATAATAATTCCAAGTAATTTGTGGACAGTGCTGGAGGTCTCCATAAGATTTTTACTAATTAGAATGAATTCTTCAGGATTTATTTCGTAAAGGGGGTTTTCTCTATTCTTATAAGATTTTAATTTTAGAAAAAATTTGCTAAATATCATATATATATTATAACAAACTTAATTATCCCATAAAAACATGTTACAACAAAATCAAGGAATATTATGGGTAGTAATATGACTAGCTTGAACTAAATATGAGTAAAAATTCTAGTAAATTACAAAACAGAATTATATCTAAAATTTTTTTTCTTAATTAATTGTAGTAAAAAATTACTAGTAATTACTGTTTGAAAAAACCATTAATTAGCGACAAAACAAAAGGTCCTATAATAGCTATAGCAATAGGTACTAATACTATTGACATAATAGTTATTAATCTGTTGCTTGAGTCAAGATTTTTAGACAATAATTGATTATTAATTTCTATTTTTTCCAGTAAAAATTGATTATTAATTTTTAGTTTTTCGTCAAGATTTTGTTTCAAATTTTTTTCTACAGTATCAATTTTAGCGTCTAAATTAGCTATATCTTTTTGTAAATTTTTTTCTACAGTATCAATTTTAGCGTCTAAATTAGCTATATCTCTTTGTAAATTTTTTTCTACAGTATCAATTTTAGCGTCTAAATTAGCTATATCTTTTTGTAAATTTTTTTCTACAGTATCAATTTTGGCATTAAGTTCACTTTTCAAAGTGTCTATTTTAAAATCAAGATATTCAAACTTTATACCAAATTGTTTTTCTAAATTTTCCAAATCTCTATATGTAAGCTCATTGTGATAATATCTTTTTGACAAATCTTGCGCTATTAGTTGCTCCATCCCTAGTCGCAAGAATTCTTTATATATTTGCTCTTCAGTAATATTTGTTGTCGTCAATACCGATTTCATAATTTACTCGTCCGCTAAGTACATTTTAACACAAATCGGGGCCAAATTTTTATAAAAATTTTGAGTTTTTTTATTTTGCATAGCTCTATTTTGGATAAATATTTATCTACATTATCTATTTTGGCATCTAGATTATTTATTTTCATATTAAGTTCATCTCTTGTAATAGATAAATCTATCTAAATCTTCAAACATAAGCTTATTTTCACAATATATTATTGACAGATCTTAAGCTATTGACTGCTCCATTTCTAGCTTAAGAAGCTCTTTGTAAATTCGATCTTGAGCAATATTTGTTATCATATTTTCCATAATATTTTATCACTTTAAAACACTCTCAAAATGACCAATTCTACCTAATTTTTTAAGATTTTTCCTCTGTAAGTTCCACATAGCAAAAGGGCCTTCGAAATTTTCCATTTCTCTATCATAAAATTTATAAACTACATATTCTAAATCTTTAAGTTTGCTATAAAATTGATTGCAAAATTCATTATAATTACTCTTAATTCTAAGTTATTAAACATTTTTGTTTTATTTTCTAGTTTTTGTATTGTCTATATTTTTTTTACTTTTTTAAAATAAAGTTCCAATGTTTTCACTTTTTGTAAAGTGATAGCTTTTTTTAGTCAACTTTTATTTTACTTATTTTTTTTAAAACCTTTATTATTGAAAAAAGATATATTTATTCCTTGATTATGATTGCAAATGTTTTCTTTGCTTTTTACATAGTCATTTTGATAGTTTCCCCTTAAACTTTTACTTAAAGATAATAAAGATGTTTTTTTAAATCTTTTTTCCCAAATTTCGTTAAAATCATTGATTTTATCAGTTTTCCCGTTCATCATCCATATTTTTTTACTATACTTATTTTTAAATTTTATATTTTTCTATTGCTGAGTTTAAATTCCTTAATGCATTTACATAAGTTTTTTCATTATTGCTTATTTTTAGTATTTTTGCCATTTAAAGTTTTTCTATTTTATGCACTTTTATTAGTTTACTTGTGATGTACTCTTTGTATGATATTATGTTTTTTTAGCCTAAGATGCCTTAGGCTAAAAAATAAAGTATATATCAATAAAACCCGCATACTTTAAACATAAAATTACTAATTAAAAATTTTATTTTTAAAATATATCATAAATAAGACGTTTACATGCTTCTGCTATATCTGCAGCAGCTTCACTAAGTAATTTTAATGGTTCATTAAACTGTCCTTCTGAAACGCTATTAGCACTCTCCTTTAGTAACTCGCTAACACCATTTCTATCCCCTCCCCTATTACCACCAAAAAATTTTTCTGCTTTTCCCATTAAATCCTTGATGCATTCCTTAACAACATCAATATCTTTTCTGGAGCTATTTAAAATAGAAAACGCTACCGAATCTCCTTTTTCCTTTTTAAATTCTTCTATTACTTTATTAACCTTTTCGAGTAAACCGCCATATTCATCATTATTATTACGAGCAATACTCCCATTTTCATTAGATATTTTTAATATTTTTTCTAGCAAACATATACTGTCTATGCCTATTTTCATATTATCTTTAAGAGGTTCTGAGGCAGTATATCCTGAAGCCATTAATGACTTTAAAACTGTATCTATCTTTTCAGATGAATTTTTAATACCACTAACAAGTGTTGGAATATCTTTTAATGGTATTTTTTTATTAGTATCCTTACCCCCCCCCTTACTATTCAACACATTGTCTTTAGATACACTAGCAGCAATTTTAACCTTCTCAGCCATATCTTTGAAATTATCCTTGTTTGAGGCCTTAATTTCCACTTTAGACTCAAACATACTTTTTACATTTGCGACCCCAGAAGCTATATCATCAGAATTTTCCGCAGCGTTATTTTCTGTTGAATACCATAACTTACAAGATATTAAGGAAAAGATGATAATAAATAATAAATAAGAATATATTTTCATATAACCCCCCTCTCTTTGTATTATCATGAAATACAAAATAAACATATATCATTTTATTAAGATTACTAACCGTTCTCTGTAATATTGATATTAAATGTATTTTTATCCTTATTTTTATAGGTAACACTTTTTTTATAAAAAAGTGTTACCTATTTGGAAAACAAATTCATATTGGTATTTTAAGTAGATATTAAATCATTATTTCCTTTTTGTTGTAAAAAATAAATTGAATAGATAAAATAGATTATTGACCATGTTTCAGACTGGACTGGAATAACAATGTGATTTGTAATATTTAATGCATTTTTTAAAATAAAACTAAAACTAGGAGCTTAGCCAAGTTATAATAAGATGCAAATCTTTAAAACCCCCTACATGCTCCACAGATAGAAACTTATAAGCTTCCATTTTTTTATTTTCACCAACTCTACTCTACTAACCATACCCCCCCCCTTAATTAGGTGTTTTATTATTTAAAAAGAAAATTTAAATGCTAATAGACAAAATGATTAATTAGTGGGATAAATGGCATTTTCATTACTATTGATGAAGAAGGAGGTTTAAAAATACTTTTCTGATCTTTATATAAACTCCTTGGATATAAATAAAATAATAATTTCTAGACCAAAAATAAGATTTTTAATAAAGACCTTAGGAAAATTTGGGAAAAGAATAGAAACTTTAGAATCTAAAGTACACAAAAAACAGAGTTAGATAAAACCGAAAGAAAACCTATAAACATATATAAACTCAAAAAACTTTAGCTTTATGATCAAGATATATTTCTATTTATATTTTTATTCTTAATTTGAAGCCAAAATCTAAATAAAAATAATATCAACCCTTTTATATTCTTTTTAGAAAAAAAATCACATTCTTTAATTTCTTTAAAAAAGTGCTGTATTATTTATAAAGCTAATTTTTTACATTTTCAAATTTATCTAGCTGATACCATCATCATTAATTGAGGAGCAACTTAAAAAAACAAGTCAAGGTTCACCTTAGATATAAAAATTATTGATAATTCTTGTGTATTCGGGCATTTTTTAATTTTTTGTTTAGATTATTTAACAGAAAAAGTATGGCATAAAGTCCATTTTCAATATATGCAATAAAAATTACCCTTAAAATAAAAACAATTGATTCTTCAAAAATGTTGGCTAAAATATGTTGAGTAATTTTTTTGCCCCAAGACTTTAAATTTTTTATTGTATATATTTTTCGTTATTCTAAATACTATAGAATCATCGGGGTTCTCATAAAGTATAGCCTTAAGTTTTTTTAGGCTATCTTTTTTTCTTTAGATATTTGTTCTTCTTCAACTTCTATTAAATTACTTGTCTTTTGAAATATAAAATATCTACTCTAAATTGCTATTCATCCATTTCTCTACTTTGACGCTATTTTACTGAACAATTTAGTTCATAAACTATAGATCTAATAAAGACTCTTCATTTGTATTCTTAGAATTACAATACATTTAAGAAAGTTTGTTTTTTACAAAAAAAGCTTTTTCCCTTACCAATATTTCATTTTTTTTGTAATATTATTGGTTTTCATTATTTATATTTAAAAAGCCTATTTTAGCCAAAACTACAAAACATTCCTAATAATGGATAGATTCATACTTAACATTTAAAAGAAAAAAAACATCCTTATTTTATGAAAAAGAAAAAAAGGAGCCTTTTTATTATGATAATAATCAAGTTAACATTTTGGTAAATAAAACAAAAAATGTCAATAATTTAAAAAATTATATTTTTTTAAAAATTTCTAAATGAGTTTAAAAAAAATCAAATTTAAAAAAACTTTCTAATTGTAGACGTAGACTTAGTCCCACATTGCTAAAAAAGAAATCGAATATCAAAGACTATTCAAAGTATCATGGTTTTTAAAAGCACAATATAATGAGTATATACAAAAAAAGAAAAACATATCAACTTAGAGACATATTAACTGGTGTTAATTCGATACTGGGAAAAAACAACATTAAATCGTTCACTAAAAGAATAATTCAAAAAGACATTACAAAACCTATAAAAATGAATTTGATAGTTTCTTTTTCTAAAAGTTTAGGTAATAAAATGAGACGTTTTCATTTTATAAAATGAATATCTATATTTGGAAAAATAGAATAGTAATTATAAGAAACTTCATTGAAAATGAAATTAAAAGAAATATTTGCAGCAAGATAAAATGATATATTCCATTTTTCAAAAGAATATAGATAATCTTGCTTTTCCAAACCCTATTTCATCAACTTCATCCGTATCAAATTTCACACCCATCCCCTATATAAATATATAGAGGGAATATCGTATATTTGGTTTACTCAAACATGGCATGTAAAATACAACTTTATCAAAACCCCTCCTTTATAATAGTAAGGTGAAGAACGTTAATAACGTTCTTCACCTTACATTAGCATATTACCCACTAAAAAGTACAAATAAAAATCTTTTTATTTCTTCCATACGTTATGTTAATAAATAACAAAAGTACAGTTTTAAAAAAGTGTGACAAATAAAAATAATTTAAAATTATTGTCTCTACTCTATATTTGCTTTATAATAAAACATTTGCTTTATAATAAAATAATATTTGGGATAATGAACAACTAAAAAAAAAGAAAAGAAGGGGGTATTAATGACTATAAGAAGCAATATACGCATTTTACTGCTAACAACGATATTGTTTGCGTCCTGCAAGTTTTTTGGAAATTCCAGTGTAAAAAAAGAAGCACCGCCTCCTTTGCTTGGTACTGCTAACAAGATTAGTAATTCAAAAATAGCTACTTCTTCAAGCAGCAAGCAAGAGAAAAATACAAGTGATACTACTATCGAAGCTAAAAAACACAAGAGTGTCCCTGAAATGCTTGCTGATATCTCCTCTAATGGTGAAGAAAAGCAAGAAACTATAGATAAATTAACTGAAGAAGACAATAAGAAGCTTGTGGATTTTTTTAGCAAAACTAGAACATATCAATCTAGTCTAGATTCTATTTATAATAAATATACAGGATCTTATGGTACCATTTCTACCTATGGGAGTTGTGGTGATTATAGTATTGGGTGTTTTAGCAAAAGACCTTCTGAAGAGCGTAAAAAAGCTATTGATGAACTAGCAAAAAATAAGTTAGAAGAAGAGTATTCTAAGCTTAGCAAAATGCTAAAGAGTGCTGTTTCTAGTTATAAGAATAGCACTTTAGAAGAGGCAATAAATAAGTATAAGGAAGCTATAGAACAAGCTAGTAAAACTGAAAATGAAATAAATACAGTGAAAGATTATGCAGAGACCCAAAGTGCTGATAAAAATACAAAAGAAAAAAACATTGACCATTTAAAAACAATTAGGGGTATTCTTCCTATTATTACAAAAACTATTGAAACAGCTTGCCTATCTTATGCTGATGCTTTTGTTGCTGTAACGTCTAGCTTATCTTGTAACGAATTTAAGCAAGCTATTAACGAGTTCTATATTGCTGCTAAGCAGTATGCTAATGGAAACAAAGGAGACAATGCTGTTGATGTTATTGTAGGGCCTATTTCTGGAATGACATATAGTGGATTTGAAGATTGGGGGTTTAAAAGAGCAAAAATGTTTGCCGGCAATAAAAAAGGAAGCGAAGTAGAGAATATGATTATAGCTATTGATAAGCTTCATACTATTTATAAGAAAGTCAAGTCCTAAATAACTCAATTAAGTTTTGGCTATATTAAATAAAGGTTTTGACCAACAACGAACCTAATTCCTTTATTTATAAAATAGCCTTTATGAGAATTTTATCGATACCATTATTGGTATTTTATTATTAATAACATTAAAAGATTTTATTTGAATATAAATATTTACAATTACAAATTATAAATATAAAAACTTATAAAGTTTTACATCACTAATACTCAAGCAGAAATTAAAACTTCACTCTCAAACACATTATTTATTAATGAATTTATTTAAGCTAGCTTTTATAATTCTATTTTTTTCTATAACCTACCTTGATTTATCACCATTATTTTGAACAGCAAACTAGATAATAGCTAGGATAATGCAAATTCTCTTTTAAAAGAGTCTATAGAAAAATAAATTCGGGTAATTGAAAAAAGGTATGATAATGAGAGTAGAAATCAAGGTTAAATTGGTGGGTCTGCTAGTTGGAAGGACAAGTATCAAGCGGATACTTTTGCTAAGGAGGCAAAATATAATGCAGAACAATCTTTTAGTTATTTAGAAAATGCAGCTACCTACTTTAAATATAGCTGCTCAGATAAAAAAGAAGCTAAAAAGCTATTAGAAGGAATTCAAAAAGAATTTTTATGAATTGGTATTCTATAATTAATTGAAATGATCTATATTATAGAGATTATTTAATCTAAATTCATCGGCTTAGATTAAAAAGATCGGGGGGCTAATCTATCTTATCTAAATTTTTCTTTTTAATAAACATTTTTTGAAGTGTTGAAAAGGATTTATAACTATCACTATGTATTAGCATATGCTATGCATGAATTCTAATATAAAAGAGTCTTCTTTTAAAGAAGACTCTTTTTAAATATTAATATCTTTTCTTTATAAGTTTTCTTATTTAAAACTTACTCAAAATAGTTTTTGCATTTTGAATAAGTTTTTTTATAATTTTCTGTTTCCCCATTGCTTCAATTTTTTTTAGAAGAAGAAGATTTTAAACTAAATAAAGCATCTTCTGCTTTATTTAGAGCATGTTTAGATAATCGTGATGAATCAAATTTATTATTCTCACTCTCCAATCTTTTAATAATACCTTCTTTTAAACTTTTCTGAGCTTCATCAAAAAAGTAAAATGCGGATTTAATTCCTTGATCTGCAGCATCAATGTTAACTATAAATTCATCAAGTCCTCCCCCCCTTTATATTTAAATCATTTTGCAATCTTACTAGTTCCCTTATGTTAGCTTTATTTTCATTAAAATTTTTCATTAGTGATGTTCTTTTCTCTTGAATCTTAGTCATAACCACATGGAAATCATTTCTTATTAAATCATATTCATTTCTCAGTACACATATATCCTCAATTAACTTAGAAAACCCCCTAAAGCTGCCAAGAAGATTTTTTATTTCTTTAATTGCTTTATCTGCGCTTTTTTCTTCTTTGGGAAAAGGAATTAAATCCTCTTTTTTTATCTCTTTTTTTTGGTTTTTATGGATTAAAATATTTGGCATTTTAACTTCATTATTTGATGCCCTCTCAGCTGCTCCTACAGGTTCTAAAGGTGGTAGTCCTACAGATTCTTCTTTTTTTCAGGTTTTATATCCCCATCTACATCCTTATTATCATTTGAGATTACAGGCTCATTAACTTGTTGTGGATAATTAATTAAATCCACTCTTGAACGTTCTAAACTAGCAATATCTATTTCTACAACATACATATTGTTTTTAGATAAAGAAGAATTATTTTCACCCAATTCTATTCTGTTCTGATTTTTAGTCTTATCCTTATCCTTTCCTAATAGCTCAGAAATTTCCATACTTTTGTCTTTAATATTATCCCAATCATAGCCAACCATTAAAATTAAAACCACTACTAAAATATAGAAAATTTTATTACCCACATGTCTCCTCCTATAATTTCAGATATGTAGCACCATTATATGCCAATATTATTAAAATACCAAATTTGCTTTCACTGCATATGATTTTATTTGCAAATTCGCTTTCTTTAGTAATTTAAAAAAAAGTTCTAAAAATTAAAAAACTGCTATAAACTGTGTTTACCAATCAAAAAACAACCTGAATTTTTATTACATTTATAATTACTATTTGTTTTCACTTTTTATGGTAAAGTTGGGTTAATGGGTTTATAATTTTTTATAAAAATAATGGATGCTTTTCAATTTGTAACAAAGAATAGAAAATCTTAAATAGTTTAATTAAATAAATAGTAGATGAGCTTTCTCAAACTATTGGCAAAAAAATAAAAATGGCAATATTTATGACCATGAGTCCAATATTTTACCTATAAACCAGAAACTTACACAATCAAATAAATTATTATTTAAATACAGGAGTTTTAAAGTTGGATGAAAAAAGAATACTAATAACTTTTAGTAAAAAATCTATTTTATGATTCAATAATTCCAGAAAAGATAGATTAAATAGATTATTAAAAAGTGTTTTAGCAATAGCTATTTTAACTCCATTATTTTCATTTTCTAGCAAGCTTATAAAAGTAATTTTTAAAAAAAAACATTATAATATTAGATTAATATTGAATTATTATAATATAAAAACCAAATTATAAAAATAGACAAAGAAGTAAAAAAACTAAAAAATAACATACTCTTAATAGAGATCATTTAAGTTATCTATTAAAATTGTAATAATGTGGCCTGTCTTTTTATTAAGACAGGTCTAACTTTTTTAATTAACCTTTTAATTAAAGGTATAAAAATCTTTTGCCTTTAATTAAGACTTCAGTATTAAAAACTTTAGCTTTAAAGGAACTGAATTTGAATTTTTATCTTCTATTAACTTTCAGCATGATACAAAGTTTTATGCTGCAAATAATAAAATATTTTTTTATAAAGATGTAAACAATTTAAAAACTAAAAAACATAACTTAATAGTAAATAGCAAAGATTCTGTATCTCTTTACTTTAATATACGAAGTTTTGACTTTGTTAATAACAAACGAATAAAAGAAGTATTACATAATTCTATTAAAAATTTAACATTCTTTAGTCTTCTAAAGTAAATTTATATAATAAGAAACTTAAGTTTTTAAACTTAACAAGTTAAGATAATTGTTAAATTTTGTTAAATTCGATTTAGTTTAATTTTTTCTTAAATAATTTTCATATCCTTTTACTAAATTAAGAATATAATCTTCTTCTTTTTTGTTTTTTAATACTTTAAAGTCATTAAGCAAAATACTAAAATCTTCTTTAGTTAGCGAATAAAGACTGGCTACAATAAAATTATTTTCATTTTCTTTTCCTTTAAAAAATTCATCTTCTGTGTCTAAGCTTAGTATTTTATTAACTTTTTCTTTGCTAAACTTAAAATGTTCTAAATAAAGTAAATTAGAAAAATTATCAGGATCATTTTTGGCTATTAGTAAAGAAGTATTTTTTACAAGATTTAAATATAAAGGATTACTTAAAATTTCTTCTTCTCCAGGTTGCGGCATAGGGCATTGATAGAGACATGATTTTACAATATCGATACTTAAAACAAATCTTCTGATTAAATAATCAAATGCAAATGAATTAAAAATAGAAATAATAAATAATTTTTTATAAATAGATATTGGTGTTTTTCCATAATTTATAAATATTGAATTTACACAGTATGAGTTTTTAGGAGAAAGTGTGCTAATCATAGTTCTTTCGTCTGTATTTCTTGCAATTCTTCTATATATTATTCTTTCGGTTTGATACCTATCATCTTTAGTTAGTGCTTTTTCTAAATCTGATTTATCTATCCATAAGAGTTTAGAATTTTCTCTTGCATTTTTATTTTTAAAAAATCTAGAATTAAACTGATGTATATTAGCTCCAGAATAAAGAAATATAAAATTACCATTATTATATTCTTTTAGAAATATTTTATTTATTGTAGGATTTAATCCTTGTTTAAAATCAATATATTCTTCACTAATAGTGCTAAACTTACTAAACATTTTATTAATAAACTTAAGCTCATCATTATCTCTAAATTCTATTATTGATTCCTCTATAGGAGATAGTTTCTTAATTTGATCTACATTTAGCTCAATTCCTTTATAAGGATTGTCTTTTCCATCTTTTAAATCACTAGTTATTTCTTTAATAATATTATCATTGCCCTGAATCATAAATTTTACTTTAAAATTAGATGTAGAAGTTTTGTTATTACTAATCTGAAATATTGCAAATTTAAAAAGTGATACCACATCTTTAAATCTTTTTTGATTTTGAAATTGGTAAATATAATTAAGTTTATACTTGCTAAATATATGTTTTCTTAGTGCTTTTGAACTAGATTCACCCCAAAGAGATGCGGGAGTTAGATAAGTCAAATTACCTTTTTCTTTTATTAATCTTAAATTAAATGCAATAAAATACCTAAAAAGATTTGGATCACCACCACTGGTAAATTTTTTAAAATTACTTTTATAAATATCATTAATGGTAGTTATACTATTTTTTTCTTCATTGTACTGAAGTTTTAAAGGATGATTATCTCTTAGTATTTCCTCTTTTCTTTTATTTTGTTCCGATATGCTTAGTTTTCTGTAACTTGGAATATGTTTTGAGAAAAATTCAGATTCGTCAAACTTAGTTTTCTCCCATGGAGGATTTCCAATTACAATATCAAATCCATCTTTTGCATCAGGAAACTCAATTCCATAGTGAAAAAATTTATAATAAGTGCTTATTTTTTTAATTTTCTCTATATTTTCTTCATCTTCACTAGAAGTTTTATTGTTTATAATATGCTCGATTAAATCGGTCACATAAGGAGTACTACTAAGTTCTATATTTTCTTTAAATTTTAAAGATTTATTAAAAGACAGTGCATAAAGCTTAATTAAAGAAAATATTATTCTTAAATTATCTGTATTTTTACTTTTATCATATTCACTATATATTGCTTTAGACTCTTCTATATCTTCTTTGGTAGTATCATTAATACCTTTAATTTTTTGATAATTATCTTTTAAAATAGTTGTAATTTCTTCAATTCTTTTTTTAAATAAAGAATATCCAGCTTGAAATCTCTTTTCTGTAACACTAAAAAATTCATCTTTAGTATATCCAAGCAGAGCATTTCCTACTTTTATATGATGCTCAATAAAGCTTAGTGGTGTTCCAAAAATAAAGGTATTAATCCACAAACTTAACATAGTAATTTCAACTGAAATGGGATTAATATCTACTCCATAAATACACTTTTTTAGTAGCATTCTTTTAAGTACTAATTCTTTACTTATAGTATCCTGAACGCCGTATTCTTCACTTTCTTTAATAATAATTTCATATTCTTTTTCTAAACTTTCCTTTACGTCTTCAAATTTATCAAGCTCATACCATACTTTTTCTGTTAAGTAATCTAGACAAGAAATTAAAAAATGACCTGATCCACAGGAGTTATCAATTATTTTTATATCTAAAGGTGATTTAGTTTTAAGTTGCTCTTCAATTGATGATGCAACCATAAAATCAGTTAAGTCTTCTGGGGTATAATATGCTCCACTTTTCTTTCTATCAAGTGATCTTGATGTAAGGTAAATATTATTTTTAAAATATGTAGCAATTTTATCTATTTTATTTGTTTTTAGATCTTCATCAGTATAAATAAGATAAATCCCGTCTTTAAAAACGCGATGAACTGTATCATCTGCAATTCTAAGGTCATATTCAAGTAAAGTTTCGTATAGCTCTCCAAAACTTTTTGGTTCAAGCTTTGAATACTCTACAAATTTTTTATCTTCAATATTTTTTTCCTCAAAAAATAGTATTTTAACTAGTATTTCCTCAAGTTCACTAATACTTAGTAATTTCTCATTATTTAAATATTTAACTTTATCTCCTGAAAATAATCCCCCATTGAATACAGGAAACTTTATTAAATCACTTCCTTTATCAAGTAAATTAAAAATTGTTATTATTTTTTTATACTCTAATTTATTTTTTGTATCTTTATCATGAAAAAAATATCTAAAAGATATAGAAGATCTATATAGTTTATTTTCTTCTAATATTTTCTTAAATATGTCATTATCTTCAATATATGCAATAAAAAATATTCTTAAAACAAAGATAATTGATTCTTTAAGTATCTCGTCTAAGTCAAATTTAGTAATTACTTTATCAGAAGTCTTAAATTCTTTGTCATATATATTTTTTGCAATCTTAAATACTATAGAGTTGTCTGGTTTTTCATAAAGTATCTCTCTTAGAGATTTTTTAATTATCTCTTTCTCTTTAGCTATTTGTTCTTTTTCAAGTTCTATAATATTACTTGTTTTTAAATATCTTTCTTTTCTTATTAGATAAAGAAATAGAGCAAACCATTCTTGTTCTTTGTAATCATAATCAATTTCAATTAGATTAAATTCAATGTATTTTCTATCACCATAAAATACCTTTGATTTATCATATATTCTCCATATTGCCCCATTTGAAAGTATTCCATAATGTTTTTGATATTGATTTAAGTATTCATATAATTGTTCTTCTGCTTCTTTTAATTTTACTTTATTAGAAAACTCAAAAGATGGTTTCTTAACTTCAACTATAAGTAAAATACTTTCAGCTAAAATATGTATATCTTTATTTTTCTTGGCTTTTTCTGATGCTTCATTAAACTTATGTCTATATTCATCATTTTCAAAAAGTAATATATCTAGTCTAGATTGCTTTCCATATATGTTTACACTTTTCTGTTGTTCAACTGAATAAGTTAACTCTTTAAATATATCTCTTAAGGTAGACTCTACATTTGCTTCTGCTGAAACATCATCTATAGTTTGAATTTTACTTTTTAAAAAAAGAAAAAAGCTTTTTACTTTATTAATATCTTCTTTTTTTATAAATTCTTTTGATAAATCCTTATAAAGAGATATGTTTGGATCATTTGTCTTGATATTATCAATTTTCATTATCTTGTTTTACTATCCTTTTGAATTATTAACTTTTATTAAAATCTATAATTTATGATTCTTAAATTGTTATCTAAAAATTAAAAATGTCACTCGGCGTTTAATTATTTTATAATTCTATTTCCTTTTTTTATATTTTTTTTTCTTTTCTATAAGATTCATATTCGGATACATGTTTCATAAAAACTTCTTTATCTTTTTGATAAATGCTTTCTATTAAATTCTTATTAAAAAAATTTCCACTTCTGTTATTTAAAGTTATAATTTTTGTTTTTACTTTTTTCTTATTCATAAAAAACCAATATCTCAAACTGTCCCCCCGGGGGAACAACAATTTATATCATTTTTTTCTTTAAATAAAATTATTAGCCAAATTAAGAACATTTTTTAAAGTCAAACTAGCTTCTTTATAATATTTTTCTTTTAAAGAAGGTTCTAAAAGTTCATTCATAAAATTTATATACTATTAAAATTATGAATTTTACCTTTAATATATTTATTATATTCTTTATGTGATACGCTTTCAAAATCCATTATGGTATTTCTACGTTTAATAAACTGATTCTCTACAATAGAAATATTATAGTTTTTACCCATATTCTCGTTTACAATTTTTTCTATTAAAATTCTTAAACTCTCTATTGAAAGCCTTTCAACTTGAATTGGAATTATTATATGGTTTGTAATATAAAGAGCATTTTTAAAAACAAAATCAAACTTAGGTGAAGTATCAAGTAAAATACAGTTAAAATTTATATTTTTTTATCTAAAATATTTTTTAAAATAATTTCTTTATTTTTTATATTTTCAAAATTGAAATTATCTAAATCGGAATGAGATGGTATTAAAGACATATTATCATTAATTTTGTTAATACACTGATCAAAATAAATTTCACCTCTTAGCACTTTATACACATTATTTTTCTCAATATTGAATACATATTTATAAAAACAAGAAGTTAATGAGTTCTGTGAATCAAGATCAATTAAGAGTACTTTTTCACCTAAATTTTTAAGTATATAAGAAAAAAGTGTTGTTAATGTACTTTTACCTACACCACCTTTTAAACTTGCCATTATTATTGTAATAGGTCTACTTTCTTGCATTATATTTCCTTTTATATTAGTTATTTTAGTTTCTAATAATTAAAATTATATGTTTTTATTAGTTTTAAACATAGTTTTTGCTATATAATTAGTTTAATGAAAAGTGAAAAAATTTAAGAAAAAGGAAATTATAAGTAAAATAATAATTGAAAAATTTAATATTAAACTTCATAGAGCAAAAGAATATAAATCTCAAAAAGAACAAGATAAGTTTTTAATGCCCAGTATTATAAAACTAAATAAATATAAAAAAAACTTAGAGATTTAGAACAACCCAGTTTATTTAATTTTTAGTTTCTTAATTTCTTAGAAATATCTCTTTTAAATTAAATTAGTTTTTTCTAAAAATGCAAAATTTTTCATTTTATTAAGAATTTCGGCCTTTAAATCTATACTTTGCTCCTTATAGCCTAAATTAACTATTCACATTCCTTTTCCTTTTCTTCTATTTTTTCTAAATTATTTTCTTTTAGCTTTAATATAGAAAATTAATCTTTAGCTAAAGAAATCCCAGATTTGTAGTAATAGTTATAAAATATATTTCTAGAGTATTTCAGTTTTACAGAACTTTCTAATACTTTTTACATTAAATATTTGAAGGAATTATTTGATAAAGTAATTTTATCAGACTCATTACTTTCATTTTTTATAACTTCATAGTTTTTATTTAGCGTATTACTTTTTGCTCTCCATTTTTTACGAGCATAACAAACTGCAAATGTAGATACTTTTAAAATACGAGCAATTTCAGTATCTTTTAAATAATGTCCATCATTATCTTTAACTTTAAATAAAAGCTCATATTCTTCTTAAGCACGCTTTATATTCATTATAAGAGCATTATAGCTAGTTTTTGTTAATAACTCAAGAAAAATTAAGTTTAACAAAAACAAGCTAAAGTACTAGGGATAAAAAACCAATAAAGCGAATTAGTCTATATAACCATACTAAACTCCTTGAAAACCTTCTTATTATAGAAAGAACTGTTATAAGGAATAGAAAAGACAAGGACAGTGTTTCATTTTATAAACAAAAAGAAAACTGGAAAAATAGAGTCAATATACTAAGAACAGGTAAACCAAAAAATAATTTGCCAGAACATAAAATCTCGGATCAATTACCTACAGAAGAAAAAATCAAAGATAACTTAGAAGAGCTTATAAAAGAAAATTATGAGAAAAATCTTTTGAGGAAATTAAAAAGCTATTTTGATTATTAGTACTGCTAATCGTAAAAATAGCTTAACCAATGCAATTTTTGATATTAAAAAATAAATATCATACAATATTATCAAATTTGTTATTCAGCTAACGATAATATGCTGCAGCACGCTAAGGACAAACTTGTACAATTCATTCATAGAACATAGAAGAATACTTAATGAAAATAGAAAAGAATATTATATTAACTGAGGGGGGTTTTATAAGAATTTAAAAGGAGTATGTCAAAAAATTAGCAAAAGAATCAATAGATCATGCAAATACCTGCATAAAAAATATAAAAAAACAATTAATTCTCTTCAACATGGAATCACCTGCAAAAAAGAAATAGAAAATATATTAAAAGTATATAAAATCTTATAATACTTAAGTAGAAAAAAATTCTACTTCAAAAAAAGGATTTAGACAGAATCGATAAGACTAAAATACAAAAAAATTAATGTTTAGTTATTATAAATTTTTAATAAAAACCTTTTAATTAAGTTGAAAAGTCCCAACCCTTGCTAAGGTAAGAAGCTATTATTTCATCTGTGGTGCTAAGATATATTTCTAGGTTTTATTTTTTGGATAAATTTATTTGCAAATTCTTTAATTTTTTGATTTTCTTCTTTTTTTGTATATTCCAACCAATCTTCAAGCGTTTTATTTTCACCATATAGTTTTCTAAATAATGAATATTCTCTGCCCAATTTAATAGTGACATCTTCATATTCCTTTATAGCATGAATCTTTAATATATGGGTTTTATAGAATTTTATCATATTAACTCTTCCTAACATATTTAAAATTATTATAGTAGCTTGATTCTTTAGTTTCTTAAATTTCTTAGCTTGTAGAAATAACCGATTATAAATATTTTATAAACAGGGATCATTTTCAGATTTTTACTTAACATATATTTTAATTTTAAACTTGTAATGTAATTGTTGCAAATATTTTTTGAAATTATTACTGTTTTTTAGCCTTTTTACTTTAAAATCTTCTTTTCAATATTTTCTATAAACAAAAAACAACAACAATATTTTTTAGAGATATTAGAATCTAATGCCGATTAGAATCATATATTCCAAATAACTTTAATCTTTAAATTAAAAATATAGAGCCCTTATAATACCTAAACAGTCATTTATTAAATATGATCCAAAAATTTAACTTTATACTTATATGGTTACTATCATATATAAAAAAATCAAGAATTTTTGAAAATTTTTCCATATATAAAGAAAACTTTGTACCAGTTAATTTTAGCTTAATAAAATTTAATTTTAATTTGCTCTTCCATTATTGTATTTAACTCCATCCAAACTTATGACCTATTAAGAGAACGCTAATTAAATTAGCAAAGTTATTAATTAAGATATAAAAATTCATATAAAAAATTTTATATTCCTTTATATTTATTCTTAAGTATACTATTATCTAGAATAATTAGTATTCTATTATAATGTTTTAAAAACATATGCGGATTGAAATTTAATATTATTTTATATATAATAATGCTTATTAATACGAGTGAATAGGAGATTAAGATGAAATTAAATTTATTTAACCAAAGCCACAAAGCTAATACTAAAAAATCTAATAGACTGCTTTCAAGAGACTCTAGACTTAAAAAAGTTATTTCAGTAATTAATTACTTAAACAAAAGTTTTGAAAATAAATATAATGTTTCAATACATAGAATTCATTTTAACTATGAAAAACTAAAAGAACTTCATCCTCATTCTCAAGGAGATATACTTAGAGTTCTAAACTCAAATATAAGTAAAGAAGGTTATAAACTAACTGTATTAAGAACCTTAAGAGAAGACTTAAGATTCTTAATACACATAAAAGCGATGAAGAAAAAAATACTAACATTTTCAAATAACCTAAAAGGATTTAAAGGAAAGCTATGTATATATAAAATATCCTCTATTGCATATAAGTTAATTGATGATTATTTTAACAACACTAAAGTAGACCTTTATAGAAAAGTTAAAAAAGAAAAAGATAATCTTGTCACTAAAAATGTCACTGTATTTATAAAACCTCATAATAATATATACAATAAGAATTCTATTAAACCTATTTTTAAAAAAAATATTATAGAAAAAAAATTAAAATTATCCTTGGAAATAACTAACAAAATAAAAAATATAGTAAAATATACTAAAAATCCTGAAAAAACTTATAAGAATACAATTTATAATTGCAAAGATTTTTTTAGTTATTTATCATTTGATTATAAAAAAGAAGATATTTTATCTTTTTTTATAAGTAAACTTAAAGAATATAAAAATAAAATTCATTTTATGAGACAACATGCTCCTTATAAAACAGACTTCTACATACTTGCGGGAGAATTTAAAGACTTATACAATTCTAAATGGAAAACAAATGATAAGAAACCCAATTTCAGTGGGCATGTAAAACACATAACTAGTAATATTTTAGATAGGATTTTAAAAAAGGAATTCTAAGTTGAAGAACTTAATAGAAAAACTAAAAGCAAAAAATAAAGAAATAATCAATAAAAAAAAACTAGAACATAATAAAAATAAAAATAAAGAAACGAAAGAAAAAACTGCTTTTTTTAGAGTTGAAGAAATAAATAACAAGAAAATATATTATACAAAAATTTTTAAACATCTAATAAAATTTAAAATTAATAATAAAAAAAATAAATTGAATTTGATTTTTCAAAAATTTGATAATATAAAAAATTATTATTCGTTTAATCTTTTTTCAGAAAAAAAAGATAATAAATTCTTAGGAATAAAATATGGATGGGATAAATTAGAAAAGCCGTTTTTTTTAAAAAAAGATAATAAATCTTATGTGATAAAAAAACTTTATTATTTGGAGTTTAAATTTAGTAAAGGTTCTATTAGGTGTTATGTTCAGTCTCTTAGAACGTTATTAAGAAAAAAAGATAAAGAAAGTACTAACTATTATATTTTTAATTTGGATCATATAAAAAAAATGGAAAATACAGTGTACAAATTTTACAGCAAGAAGCTAGAAGATATAGGAGTAATATATAAATGGATAGAGAAAAATCAAATATCATAACAATAGCAAATCTTAAAGGAGGTGTAGGGAAAAGCACATTATCAATACTTTTTTCTTATGTATTAAAAGATTTAGGTAAAAAAGTATTACTTATTGATATGGACTCACAAAATGCTCTAACTTCATATTTTAGAAAGTATGTTTTTAATTTTGATAAAAATAATATTTATAATTTGTTAATAGGCGATGCTTATTTTGATCAATGTGTGAGTAAGATTAATGATTATATTTCGATAATCCCATCACATCCTTCTCTTGATGAATTTAATTATGAAGATATAGACAATAAGGAAAGTTTATTGAAATTTTGTTTAGCTAAAAATGATTTAAGCTATAATTTTGATTATATTTTGTTTGATACACCTCCTAGTTTTAGTTTTATTTTAAAAAATGCATTAAATATTACAAATCACATTATTATTCCAGTCCAGCCTGAAACATGGTCAATAGAAAGTCTAGAAATATTAATACATAAAATTATAGATAAAAGTTATAATATTTCAATTGTTATCAATCAATTTATTAAAAATAGAAATATTCTTAAAGAGGTTGAAGATGCCTTATATAAACGATATGGCAATTATATAAAAGGCAAAATTCATTATTATAATAGTATAAAGGCTTTTATAATAAATCGCTTAAAACCAGATTTAAAGAGTGAATATTATAAAGAAGCAAAAAGTGTATTAAAAAATATTTTAAACTTATAACATTTTTTAATATTCCCCCGGGGGAATATTAAAGGAGATTTGGAATGAAAGAAAACTATAAAAAAGAATTATTTAGCAATCGTTTTGGAAATCATAAAGAAGAGATAAATTTAAATGAGAATCAAGACAAAGAATTGGCAAATTATAACAATTTAAAAGAGCAGCTTAAATATAACCTAAAAGATGATATTAATAATAAAATTCAAAGAATGAAAATATTATATGAAATTAAACAAAAAGAATTATATAAATATGATGGTTTTGTCCGTTTTAGTGATTTTATAAAATCTTTTGAAGTTGCTAAAAGTCAAGCTTATAGATATTTAAAAATCTATCAAAAAGTTTTAGAAGGTAAAGTATCTATTAGTAAAATAAAGGAAGTGGGGTTTAAGGCTATACTAAGAGATATAGAAGATAAAAATTTTTTAAACGAAGATAATGATAGTGAATTTAAGGACGTTAACAAAAGTGTTCCTATTAGAATTTTAGTAAAAGATAAGGAATTGTTTAATTTTTGTAAACAAGATACTAAAAGATTGTATTTTATTATTGAAAAAATTTATAAAGACAAGAAAGATATTTTATCTGAGCTTATAATAGAGTATGAAAAAATAAGGAAAATAAAAAAACAAACCTATTGATTTAGAATATGTATTTTGATATTATTAAACTAGGTTAGAAATTTAATTTCTATACTATTTATTCGTTATAGACGGAATTGCCCATTTAGGGCTTTTTTGCTATGTGTGAACTCAATAAGCTTTACTTAATGATAATCTTGTTATTTCTAAAAAAATAAGTTTTGGACTTAATTTAATGTTGAAGTGATACGTATAAAAAAGATTCTCTTTATTTTAAAAATATTAAACTGTTGCTTGTTATTCATCAATAAGAATTTTTAATTTCTCTTTTGATAAATTCAAATACTTAGCAACTATTAAAGAATAAGATATGTTTTTGAATTCAAAAAAATCTATCCACACCATAATTGTTCGCCACGGAGAAATGGGCATCTTCAAAGATTGCGTGGATAGATTAAAATTTTATTTATTGGAAAATAATTATACAGCTTTTTGTGTTTAAAACACAAAAAATATTTTTTTTTAGGATCTTGAAAAAATTTAAAAAATACTATAGTAGTCATCTTTGATATCTTCTATTTATAAGAGTGGGGTGTTAAAATAAAAACAATTGTATCGTTATTAAATTTATTTTGGTTATTAGGTACTGTGATTTTAAAAATCATAGTTTGATCAGCAAATCTTTTTTGTTTAGTAAATTAAACATAAGTTAATATAAGATTAATAATAAGAGGTAAAAAAAATTTAACTGCAAAAGCAATTAGATTAGATCAATATAAAAATAATGTTCATAAAAGCCAGTGTATCAGAAAATAAAATTAATTACAATGTACAATTGAAATTAATTGATCAAATTATTCAAAAATTAATTAGTTTAAATTACCAAAAATCTAGCATCAATGATATAACAGTGTCAAAAGCAAAATTCCTTATTAAAAGAATGGTTATTAATAGATTTAATAGACTTGTTAAAGTATATTGGGCAATTGACGTCAAAAATAAAGAATACAAAGAAACGGGTGGAAGAAAGTGTTATTCAGCATGTGGTATTTATAGAATTGTTGCTAAGCTTCTTAAAAATGACTACAAAAAAGTTGTTTGCTGGCGTACTATTCGAAACAATGTTAAGATGTTTAATGAAATGGGTTTATTGCGATCAATTATACTGAAACTTGGTAAAAATAAAGCGGGAGGGGGAGGAAGCATTGCACATTACGTTCAAAATATGTCGCTTATAATGTACCACAAGCAAATAATTTTGGATCATCTAGTTAAACTACTTGAAGAAAACCTAAAAGATAAAAAAATAGTAGGCGATTTTGATAAGGCTATTCATGATGTAGAATTTAAGGTTGAAAATTTGGAACAATCTATCAAACATTATTTTCAAAACGGAAATGTAGATCTTCCTGTCAATATAATTTCCGCTCATACAATTTCCGCTCAATATAACAAAGCTAATATAGGCAATATAAATATAAAGAATTCCATTCTTAACTCAAAAACTCAAAAAAACAAATCTAATTTTAAAAAAAAATAATTTAGAAAATAGTTTGATGGAAAGAAATGTCCCAGAAAACTTTCTGCACAGAGTAAAGGGGCGGAGCAATAATCAGACAACTTACATTAATGCATCGTATAACCTTGAAACTGCATTGAAAGAGTATGCACAATATGAATTAGTAGATGTTTTAGAACATTTTTTTGAACAATTCTCAAGTAAATACAAATACAAATTTTGGATGATGATGAAGCGTAGTGATGGAGTCGTTAGCGATTATAAACTTATTTGGCAGGAACGATTTAGAGAATTTATAAAAAACAAAGAATCAATAGGTAAGAACCTTATAAATAAGGTCCAAAACAGAAAAATCAATTTAGATTTAGATTATGATAAAAAACAAAAAAATATTGAAAAATGGCTAATTGAAAAGGGTGTTTCAAATGATTTTCTGTATCGAGTGAAGGATCTTAGCAATAATCAGGCAAATTACGTAGGTTCTCTTTACAATTTAAAGTACGCGATTAATGATCACAAGGATAGCAAATTAAAGTATGTATTGGAGCATTTTTTAGATCAATTTTCTAATAAGTATAGATACAAAGTTTGGATGATGATGAAGCGTGATGATGGGGGTATTAGTGATTACGATGTTATTTGGAAAGAAAGGTTTAAAGAATTTGTTAAGAAAAAAGTACAGCTTAATGCTTATGTAAAAAAAGTGCTTGAGATGGAGGTTAAAGAGATAGAAGTGCGCAATAACGAACGTTTAAACAAGTTAAAAAATGAACAAACTCAAGAATCAAAAATGAATAGTGGAAATCATAATCAAGAAAGTGTGGATGAAGTGCTAGAAAAAATTAGTAGAAATAGTGAAAGTAACATTGCTAAGGATTGTTTGGGCTTTAAAACAACTAAAGGGATTACACTTGATAGCCTTGGTATTGGTTAATAAAAAAATTGAGCTTAAGTAGCTTTGGGGGGAAAAATGAAAATAAGGTTAAAAAATTTAGCAAGAAAATTATACTTAAGAAGAGATAGAATTTGGAAAGTATATACCAGCAACGAAATACAAGTCAAGAGCAAAGATAAGCAAATTGTCAATTTTCCCGAATTAAAGCCAGAAGATTTGGATTATGAGTATATATACTGCTATGTTAAAGACTGGATTATAAAAAAATATTCTAGTATCCCCCACAAAAATAATTTCACTATCGAAAAGGTAGATGGTTGTGAGTATGTGTGTACTGCAAAAAAATGTGCTGATCTTAAAAGAATATTAACTAGGATTCATAAAGACTATAAAGAAATATTTCTTAGTAAATTGGAAAAACGTGTTGTTAGTACTCCAGAATCTCAAGTAGAGGATGTAGCCCAACAAGGGAGGGGTATTGTCCAACAACAACAAACCTAAGTTAGTACTAAAGGGAAGACTTCAAAGCCTACTAAAACCAAAGAGGAGGGTAGTTTATCAATTTGAAAATAGTTAAAAGAAAATCTTCCAGGAAAGCTAAGACAGTTATTAAAGTAATTACTAGAAAACAGATAGTTTTAAAGGAACAAGTTTTTTTCAAAAAGGAAATTGTAGGTAATAAAACTTTGTACCATACAAAATTAATGAATGTTTTATTAGATTTTAAGGTGAATCGACATGCGGGCAAATTGTTAATTTTGGTTGGAAGTTCCATTAGTAAAGATAGGAAATGGTTTAACTTATTTTCTTCTTTAAAGGATGGCGATGAGTTTTTGGGAATATTTTATGGTTTTAGGAGCAATGCCAAAAGCGATGTGATTTTTAGGGATTATCCTTCTATTTGTAATTTTTCTAAAGAAATATTTGCAACATTTTTCAAATTGTACTATATTGAGTTTAGGTTTAGGATGGGCAGTGTGTTTTGCTATATGCATTCAATAGCGTATTTGCTTCAAGATAAGAGTAATTATAATGAATTTTGCAATCAATTTTATAGCAAACTTAAAGATTTAGAATATGCAGTTTATAAATTTTATGATAGAGAAATGGAAAATTTCGAAGGTCCTTTTGCTATGTGGTGGAGCTTACAGAGAGGAAAAATCTTAAAAAATTAGGTAGAATTGGTCATTTTTAGAGTATTTAAAAGTGATAAAATATTATGGAAAATATGATAACAAATATTGCTCAAGATCGAATTTACAAAGAGCTTCTTAAGCTAGGAATGGAAAGTCAATAACTTTGGATCTGTCAAGAATATATTGTGAAAATAAGCTTATATTTGAAGATTTAGATAAACTAAAAAAGCAATTCAATCTAAGGTTTGACAATCTTATTTATAAGATTGATTGTTTGGAAGATAAATTAAATGACAAAATAGATAGTATGAATACTGTGATAGTTAGCGTGAAAAATGAATTTACTTTTAAAGTAAATAGCTTAGACACTAAAATGAATAGCTTAGATTATAAATAGATAACTTAGTATCTGAAATATCTATTCTAAATGCTGATTTGTCTCTTACAAGAGATGAACTTAATATGAAAATAAATAATCTAGATGCCAAAATAGATAATGTAGATAAATATTTATCCAAAATAGAGCTATGCAAAATAAAAAAACTCAAAATTTTTATAAAAATTTGGCCTTGATTTGTGCTAAAATGTATTTAGCGGACGAGTAAATTATGAAATCGGTATTGAAGACAACAAATATTACTGAAGAACAAATATATAAAGAATTTTTGCGACTAGGGATGGAGCAATTAATAGCACAAGATTTATCAAAAAGATATTATCATAATGAACTTACCTATAGAGATTTAGAGAATTTAGAAAAACAATTTGGTATAAAGTTTGAATATCTTGATTTTAAAATAGACACTTTGAAAAGTGAACTTAATGCCAAAATTGATACTGTAGAAAAAAATTTACAAAAAGATATAGCTAATTTAGACGCTAAAATTGATACTGTAGAAAAAAATTTGAAACAAAATCTTGACGAAAAACTAAAAATTAATAATCAATTTTTACTGGAAAAAATAGAAATTAATAATCAATTATTGTCTAAAAATCTTGACTCAAGCAACAGATTAATAACTATTATGTCAATAGTATTAGTACCTATTGCTATAGCTATTATAGGACCTTTTGTTTTGTCGCTAATTAATGGTTTTTTCAAACAGTAATTACTAGTAATTTTTTACTACAATTAATTAAGAAAAAAAATTTTAGATATAATTCTGTTTTGTAATTTACTAGAATTTTTACTCATATTTAGTTCAAGCTAGTCATATTACTACCCATAATATTCCTTGATTTTGTTGTAACATGTTTTTATGGGATAATTAAGTTTGTAATATACAACAACATTGTTGTATATATCTTTACTGTAAAAGATAGCTATGACTTTTATTTCTTCTAATTTGGATAGATTAGTTTCTAAGGATTTTAGTGTATCTTTAGATATACCAAAATGTTGGATTATTTGATTGTATTTATCCAAAATTTTTTTTGGATGATAGTGACTAAATTGTTTGTTAGTTTGTTCTATTGTAAACATAAGTGTTTCTAATTTGATTAGTTGACTTAGTTGATTTTCCATAGTTGCGTTAAAAATTTTCAATCAACCAAAAAGATTTTAGAAAAAATTTGCTTTTGTAATTTATTAGTACTTTTGTAAATTCCTAATTTTCTTAGGTTAGCATTAATGTACAATTTCAGATTATACAAATTTTTGCAGGGCTCATTTCCAGAAAAAAAATTTGAAATCAAATTTGCAATAGTATATGTATTTTTGTGCATACTATTTTTGTAGTAATTTAGATTGTTTTCATTAGGCTTCACAGGTTTAAACAAATTAATGTAGTCGAGTTTTTCGCCTAAATCTAGAATACATGGATTTTCAGTTATTCGGATGTTTCCTGGATTTTTGGTATATTTGCTAGCTTTTAGCTTTTCTTTAGACTTTACGATCAAAGAATAAGCAATTTTCAGTTGTTTAGTAGTTATATTGAAGTCGAATATATTTTTTGCTACATAATTAATTTTTCGTGCACCAATAGATAACAGTTCATTTTTGTTTAGATTTTCAATGCATTTAGAAATTCCATTAGATGGGACTAAAGAATATGTTTTCAACATCAAACCGTTGTCCAGTATGTAAGAAAGTCTATTGGATTTGAAGTTGTGTGGGGTTTTGGTATTTAGATTTTTTAAATGAGATAATGGAATTCCAGAAGCCATAATAATTCCAAGTAATTTGTGGACAGTGCTGGAGGTCTCCATAAGATTTTTACTAATTAGAATGAATTCTTCAGGATTTATTTCGTAAAGGGGGTTTTCTCTATTCTTATAAGATTTTAATTTTAGAAAAAATTTGCTAAATATCATATATATATTATACTTCTTTTTCGAAGAAATCTAAAAGCCAAACCGGTGACTTTTGGGGGGGGATAAAAACTACTACTAAAAGGGGTCAATTTGTGGATTTTTGAAAACAGTGCAGGTTAAATATTAGACTAATAGGGTCTAATATTTAACTAATAGGAAGTAATGTCGGACTAATGGGTGTAATCTATGGACATTCAAACATATATACTAAACAATAATTATAAT
>NZ_CP124017.1:0-55759 GCF_030439285.2 [Borrelia] turdi
AATTTATATTGTTTTAGTATAACAGGTATAATCTAAGGGATTTAACAATACACCTAACTCAAAATTAGATTCATTTCTTAATAATCCCATCTATTAGATCTATAATATCTGTATGGCACTGGGCTTCATCTTTTTTTTTTATTTTACAAACTACTTGCCCCAATTATCTATTATGTTATATCTACCTGCACTATTACTATGAGTAACCACATAATTTTTATTATTATCATACACACTATTAAAATATGTATTTATATTTTAATAGTGGATTTTATATATCTTTCAACTTTAATATTACTTACTAATGCTTAAGTTTCCTAATAATACTTTTATTAGTGGGTTTTCACTATTAAATTTGTCATCTGGCTAATTTAAGATTATTATAATTAGCCAGGTTATTATCAGGCCATCGGCAGTTGGCGACATTTCCAACAACTCATACAATAATTTTATTATTTTTAGAATTTACTTTTTAGATTAATTTTAGCCACATACTAAATATCACAACCTATATTAATCAATAGCTTTTAAACTGGATTAATCTCTTGATTCATTTTGAATTAATTTTACTAACTTAGGAATATCTTTTTTTCTATATTATTACCTTTATTATCCTTATTATGAAAATTAATGTCTTGACTAGATTTTTAGATTTAGTCTTGACTTCATCTGCCAATTTTAAAAGCTATTCTAAGCTCAATGTATTATTTTTGATAAGCTGCTTAATCCTTTAATTTCATTCATATTGTTTGATTAATTATTTTAAAAACTGCTAATTAGCTATTATCTACTATTAATAGACACGCATATTCCTTCCATTAAAACAATAAAAATTTGAAAACATTTTCTTTTGCATCATCGTTAAAATACCCCCACTAGCTAAAGTTTTCACATATACTCCTCCTTTCACATTACTGCTGAAATAATCTATTCATCTATAAATATTAAAGTTTATCTAAATACTATTTTTACCAACCTTAAAAGCTCTACTAGAATAGATTTCTCTAAAACTAATAAACATAATGTGTAAATTTATGCCCATTTTATGTTTTCTAAATAATTGTTAAATACCAAATCGTCATATTGATTTATGGAAATTTAATATTTAAATAATATCCTTATAAAATAAATATATAAATACATACATAAACATTGGATAATAATAACGATTTTAAAAAAAATATTATAAAATATCTGACAAAATTATTATTATTTCAATATTAATAATAATTTTGAATTTAATATTGTATTATATTAATATTGAAATATAATTAATATTGAATTATATTTATTATTATTATTATAAATAAGGAGAGTATTTATTTATGAAATATAAAATAATTGTAAGCATGTTTGTTTTTCTATTTTTAACTGCTTGCAATCCAGATTTTAACACCAATCAAAAAGATGAAAAGTATTACTCTAATAAAAAGAGTCCAAAATCTAATAAAAACAGATTAACCCCCAAAACAAAAGTAAATCAAGAAGTAAATCAAAATCAAGAAGTAAATCAAAATCAAGAAGCAGATCAAAATCAAGAAGCAGACGACCCAAAAAACATGCTGCTTAATGATTTAAGAAGATTCATAGAAGAAGCTAACACATACAGAGAAAAATATGTAAAAAAATTTGAAGAAGAATCTCCAGATCAATATGGAATATTAGCCTTCAAAGAATTAGGCTGGGCAAACAAACCAGGTGAAAGGGTATCCGACAATACCGAGAGATCTATAAGATATAGAAAACAAACTTATGCGACGCTAAATGATATAGATACTGATAAATTAAAGGAATTTACAGAAATTGTAATGTTGTCAAAAGAAACAGAAGGCCTATTTAACACATTTAACTTATTTGGGAGTAATATCGACGCAATAATTGTTTACTTATATCCTAAAAAAGACAATCTAGACAAATTAGAGATTTCGGATTTAGAAAAGCTTAAAGATTTGTTTGAAAAATTCTTATCTACAAAAGAAATCGTCTCAAAAATATTAAAACAACTTTTATTAGATTATCAAAATGATACGAATTCCATAAAAACAAATACCACTAAACTTGAACTTTATGGGAAACAAATTGTAGAACAACTTGTAAAACAACAACAACAAGTAGAAAAGCTAAAAAGTGACATACTTTCAATAAATAACTTTTAAGCCATATTAAAATTGTAATAATATAAAAGCCTTGTCTTTCTTAAAGACAAGGCTTAATGTTTTAACTAAAGATTGCAAAGAGCTTTTAACCCTAGATTTAACTTTAACTTGGAACAAGTAAACTATTTTTTCTATAATCTTTAATTTAATAAAAGTAATTTAGAAATAGATTAATATTATTAATGGTATATAATTAAAAGGTTATGTTTGAGTGTAATTAATTTACATTAATTACACTTTGCCAATTTTATCTTTAATAACTGGCGGTTACAAATAAAAATTATGCAACAAATTAAAGGTTTAGTTATAAAGAAACAAAAATAGATAGCACCTGCTTTTAAACATACGAATTAATTTGATTCTCAATTAATTGAAAATGCTTTAAGTAATAAAGTTGTTTAAAATATTGTCTCTTGTATAACCACTTATTAATGACTTATTATATCCAAAAATAAGCTTTGGGGCTTCATTAATTAACTTGGGGGATTTACTTTTTTGTATTGACTTCTTAGTGTCAAAAAATCTTAAAAAGCATGTATAACTGGTAGATAGTATATTGTCATAAAAGATTTTAAATACCCACCATTTGTACAACTCGTTAAAGAATATTCTTTATCCTTTTTTTACTTACAATAATACGATATTAATTTGTTGTTAATTGCGCTAATATTTTACTTATCAAAACCCATTGTTAGGAGATAATAATCAATATGAAAAAAATTTTCACATTAATATTAATTTTTGGCTTGACAATTCAAAGCTTTGCTACAAAAGACAAACAAGATAAAATTGAAAAAGGTATTGAAATTTTCAATAAATATGATAAAAATAAAAAAAATCCAATAGGTCCATTTCTTTTGAATTTATTTTTACCTTTTGGAATAGGCTCCTTTGTCCAAGAAGATTATATTGGTGGTGGTTCGGTGCTTGGATTTAATTTATTAGGAATAATCCTTTTGGGGACTGGAATGATTGTTAACGCTCATGAAACAAAATTAACCGGATCCCTGCTAATAGGAATAGGAACAAGTATGGCTGTAGCATCATACATAACCTCATTTATTATTCCATTTACATTTGCAAATTGGTACAATGAAAATCTTAAAAAAAGGCTAGGCGCTGAACTTGTGGGGTTTGAACCTAATTTTGATATTGGAATAAGCGGATTCCAGCTGTTGTTTAAAAAAAGTTATTAAATAAACGTAAGAAAATAATTTTTAAGATCTAATATGAAAATTAATAATCTTTAACCTCTTTTGAAAAAAGCAAAAAATATTAAAACATTTATAATATTTAACCTAATTAAGAAATTGTTGTAAACATTAAATTAATAAAGGATTTTCAATTAATTAAAATATTCTAAACATTATATTAAAATGATATAATTAATAATTATTATTAATAATTAAAACTACTTTTAAGGAGACTATTTTGAAAAAAACGATTATTATATTTATCATATTAGCATTTATGTTTAATTGCAAAAACAAAACTAATGATGACAAGCCCAATAATGATCGGGATGAAGAATCTCAAAAATTACAATCTAAATCAAATCTAGTTAATGATGATAGAATTGAATTTAGCAAAACAACACCTTTAGAAAAATTAATAGCCGGATTAAATTTAAACTATTCTGAAAAAGAAACGCTAACATTTTTAATAAGCGCATTAAAAGAAAAACTAACAGACCCAAATATTGGTTCAAATTTTAAAAATGCCGATGGAAATGAGAGCAAAATAGAGGAGACTATACATAAATTCCTATTAGATCTAAAAGAAACCGAAATAAAAGAAATGCTTTTAAAAATTAAAGAAAATAAAGACAAAAAAGAAAAAAATCTTGAAGAGTTAAATACTTATAAAACCACACTTGCTGCTGGATTTGATACAATCTTTAATCAAGCAGATTCCAAAACTACATTTAATAACCTTAAAGACGCAATATAGCACAAACTAAATCTGAAGTTTACATACAATTAATTTAAAAAAGCTAGTGGCTAACCTACTAGCTTTTAAACAATTTTTTAGTTAATCAACGAATTAAATGCAATACTTTCACTTTTTATTTTCGGATATTTTTCAATTATTTTTTTCATAGTAACATTAAAAAGCTTAGAATCAAGTGCAATTCTATAAACTTTTTCATTTTTTGGATTTTGTTTAGACTTAATGGTAATCTCGGCAATCATATCGCTCCAAACTCCATTACTATAAAGAGCAGTAAAAGCCTCAACCACTCTTTTAGAATCTCTAGAACCAAAAGGATACGCAGTTACAAGCCCAGGTTCAACTGATTTTTCAGACATTGGAAGTATTCCTAAAAATCCTCCCCTATTGTCATTAAAATTTATATCGCTTCCCTTGTTTATTAATTTAAATTGAGAAACAGAATAAAAAGGATCACTTTCAAAAGTAGTCTCAAAAATTACTATAGGCATAGCATAAGAAATGTAGGTCCCATCAATAGGAGAAACAAGATAAGAATACTTAATCCCCTTAAGCTCTTTAATACAATTTCCATGCTCATCGCACAAATTTCTGGCTTTAATTTTAATCCAACGAGCATGAATCGACCAAAACCCCCAAGGGATTGTTTTTACTCCTTCTAAAAACTCTATTTGGTTGTAATCAATGAATTTATTTTTATTCTCAATCGCTTTAAAAGTATCATAATTTTGAAAATCCGGCACCAAACTAGAATAATCTAAGAATGACCTAACATTCATTGAACCTAAACCATTTTTTCCTTGACTTAGTCTATCTGATCCATTTTTTCCAACAGGCCCACTGCTTTCTTTCTCCATTTCTGAATTATTATCTAAATAACAGCTAAAAATTAAAACTACAACGGATATAATGCTTCTTTTCAAACACTCCCCCTTAAAACTTTTATTTAATTTTTATTTAATATTTAAAATTTTTAAATTATATTATTAGAAGCAAGTGTAGATCAATTAATAAAAAAAGCAAAATAAAAAAATTAACGTCTACTAATGTCTTTTATTAAGCTATTTAAAACACGATTTATATAATCATAAAGTTTTTTATTCTTGCCAATATTGTTGTAATAAAGTTTAAAAATTTCTAAAAGAGTATTTCTAACTTTAAGAATCAATACTCTTTTATTTTTATTCCTAATAGCGCTTGATGCTTGTTTGAAAGATTGTCGTGACTTCTCCATTTCTTTTAAAAATCCATTAACATCATAATTTAATGTTATTTCTTCTAGCTTTCTCAATATCAACCTAGAATATTCCTTTCCAAGTCTTTTAAATAAATCGTCAAGATTCTCAAAATCTAATTCTCCGTCTAGCAAAACCCTGCAGAATTGCAATGTCTCGTCTTCTTCGTCTGTTAAATTACGCTTCCAATTTAAATGCCAATCAAGCTCTGCCTTTGTAGTAAGAGAAAAATTTTTTAATTCAAGAAGCTCCTTGCTAACACTATTAATTTGTTGATCAACTGTTTTTTCAAGAGCAACAAGAATGTCTGCATTTGAACCACCAGCATTAATCTTGGTTAGATAAAATTGCTGGCATAAATTCATATCTAAAAGAGAAATTTCATCTTCTCTGTCACTTTTATCAGAATAATTTTCAATCAATCTTACTAGAATACTTATTTTAGAAGACAAATCTCCCCACCTCTTTTTTCCTATGTCAATTAAAAATTGATTAACATCTTTTTCGCTGTACTTATACTTTACTAACACTTCATCATTGTTTAAAAGCCACCCACCAAGAGCATGTCTATTCTCATCGTTTTGCAAAGATTTCTTGAAAAACTCAAAATTTTTATCTTCTTCCAAGTTTAAATTGGGAATCCAAATCTCATCCCGATCATTTTTCAGCAAAGCTTTACTGTACCTTGATTTACCAATACTGCGCTTTGAAGAGGGGCTTTGCAAAGGTTTAGAATTATCTAAATTGGCCAAATTATTGTTAGCCTGATCTAAGTCTACAGGCATTAAATTTTCAGAATTTTCCAAAGTTTGTAAATCCTTTTTAAGGTATTTAAATTTTTTTGAGCTTGCTTGGCTATTCTTTTTACTTTCAAAATTACTTAAATTAAAATCTTTAAGATTATTGTTTTTAAACTCTAAAGATTTTTTTTTATTTCCGATTAAATTTTGTTTATTATTAGAAGTGGTGGTTTTTAAATCTTCTTCTAAAGATTTTCTATTACAATTAACAAAAAATAGAAAGCTAATACCAAATGCAATTCCTATTTTATTCATAAATTAAATTACCTCTATTTAATTATAGATTTAAATAAAAATATAGCTCACTTTGCATACACTAAATGTATGCACCATTTTAATTCTTACCATAAAAGGAATTAAGCTTTTTTTTATTTTAAAAATATTTTTTTTAAAATAAAAAAACGAATTAAAATAATGTTAACACAGCATTAAGCTTAAATTATTACAATAATACCTTTTAAAATAAATTGGTATTAATAATCTATATTATTTTAATATCTTATAAAATTTCACAAGCAAATCACAATCATTAATATATTTGAATTTTTAAATCCAAATATATTAAAAACATAACAGGAAAAAATAAACACAAACAAAAAGATTAACCCTCTTTTGGGGGTTAATCGAGCAATTAATTAAAATAAAAAAGTTAAAACGAAACAGATGCATCATAGTTTTTCACAAGATTACAAGCCTGTTCAATGGTTTTAGTAGTTATAAAAGATTGTCGCAAATTCTCTATGTAGGCTCTTTCAACCTGCAGCAACTGATGCTTGGCATTGCCAGCATCTACATCATTTGAACGCTCAAGGATTATTTTGGCCTTTCTTTTAGATTGCAAACACTTAGCAACAGTAGCAAGCATTTCTTTTACTTTGTCTTCATTTAAACTTAAAATTTGATTAAACTTATCGGGATTGCTATCAAGAACCACTTGTTTAATAAAAAACAAAGCTTCTTTTTGATCATCATTTAAAGAGTCTACAAAAGACGTTTTAAGTTCTCCATTTAATTCGCCTCCATTTAATTCACCTCCATTTAATTCACTATTAGAAGAGTTTAAAGACTTTGAAGTTCTTCTCTTAAGATCAGAATAATTAAATTCTTTACAAGCAAAGAATAATAAAATAATAAAAAATAAAAAATTTTTCATACAGTCTCCCACACCGTGATTATATAAATATTTAAAGTAAAAAATTAAATTAAACTTTTTTAAAAAAAATATAAATTATAATATATCTCAACATTTAAAATAATAAACATTTTATAAAACTTTATAGTAATATCGAATAAAATATGCTAAAATAACTTTGGTAGTTAAAAATGGAAATTAAAATTGACGAAAAATTTAATATAGTATTTGATAATGATCTTAAATTAATAGAAAACGTTGAAGAGCAAAAGCAGCGTTTATTTGTTTATCTTAAAACACCAAAAGGCAGCTTAAAAGGAAATCCAAATTATGGATTTGACTACAACTTTTACTTTAAGCTTTGCAAAGCTAATAAAATAGAATCTATTAAAAATTTTTTTTTAAACCTTTCAAAAGAACTTAAAATAGATCTTATTAATGTAAAGCCAAGTATTAAAAACAATACAATAACAATAAAATTTTTCTTTTTAGGAAAAGACACTTTAAAAATGGATTTTAAAATATGAGTATAATTTTTGATAAAAAATTGGGAATATTAGAAAAAACAATAGAAGAAATTCAAAATGAAAAAAAACATATTTTGAGAACAAAATACGGCATAAATATTAATGACAATTCAGTTTATGACATAATAAACTTTCCAAGCTCAAGCATTGACAAACAAATATCAGAAATCTTAAAAGAGCTTTTTTCTAAAATAAAAGAAAATGGAAGCTATTTTAATGCACTCAAAGAAGATTTAAGCACCCCTAAAAGCTCAACCTACGAAGCAATAAGAAAGGCATTGTTAAATGTTGACGGGGTCAAGCACATAAATATTTTAAGTGGGCCTGGAACAATTAACCTTTACTTAATACTAAAAGACGATTGTTTTAAAGACAAAGAAAAAAATCAGATTAAAATTGAAACTAAACAAAATATTTGGAAAGCAATATACTACACAGCACCAAGCGGAACTGTTTTCAAAGGCAATATTGAGATTGAGTTTTTGAACAAACACAATCAAAAAAAAACATACAAATTCAGCTTAGGCAAGAAAAAATATGCATATCTTAAGGCAATCTATAAAACAGAAGCAAAAGACGCAATTTACAAAGAAATAGATGCTCAAATCAGAGACATTTACAATAAAATATTAACCGAAAAATACCTTGAAATGGGAACATCTCTTAGATATCAAGACTTTCTTGCGCCAGTTAGCATTATCAGCGGAATAAAAGAGCTGAGAATTGGAACTTGCATTAAAAATGATAACACAAAAAAAATCACAGAACTTAGTGGGAGTGATTTTACATTCAATAAAGACGAAAATACTAAAGAGAATGAAATTATTATTTTTGATACAAACAAAAGACTGCTTATTAACAGGGAATAAAGATGAACAAAGAGATACCAAAATTTTTAGAAAATACCCAAATTGAAAAGTTTATTTACAGTGAGCTTGATTACAAAAAAGAAATCTTAAGAGAACTAAAAGAACTGCTTGAAAACTTCAAAACAATCAATGTTAAAGACAGCATTAACTCTAAATACGTTGCATTGCTAATGCTTTCAATATTTAACGCATTTCACTTTAAAAAAGAGCTAGATAAAAATCTTGTCAACTCTTTAGACGCCATTATTTTTGCAATCAAATCTATTGGCACTGACGAGAGCTTTATTGTGCTTTTTAGGGCCTTTTTACACGCAAATGTAGAAGTCAGCTCAAACGAAGATGCTCCAGGCGAGATAATAATAAAATTGCTTGAGAACATTAAATCTCCGATTGAATTTAATATTGCAGCAAAAAATCAAAATAAGCTAAAAAAAATAACTGCAAAACACACTGGATTTAAAAAATCTCTAGTTTCCAACTATATGCCCAAAGATTACAAAAATTCAGTATATGAGTTTATTAAAATATTAATTCCTATAGGAAGAATAGTAAAAATTATAGACAAAGAACAAATAGAAATAAAAAGTACAAGAATAAAAAAATTTTAGACAGTAGATCATTTTTTAAAATCTACTATCTACTAAAGTTAAAAATATTAATTTAAAACTAAAAGAAATTTAAAAGGAGAATTTATGAATACCAACGAACCACAAGAGAGTGTCCAGATAAAAGATTTAAACAGAAAAACAAAAGTTAATCAAAGCGATCTTATTCCTATTGATGACATAGTAGAAGATACTTGTGCAATCACATATAAACATCTCCTAGAACAAATACAAAACGATACATTTTACAGTAGTGAATTTTCCTGCTTTAAAAAAGTAATAAAAGACGTAATTAGCCGGGAACTCTTAGAAAACAAAGAATATATAAAAAACATTTACATTAAGGTAATCTCAGAACTTTTAAAACTAAGCACGCCGCTTGAGAACATAGATTTTGATATTGTTTTTAGAAAAGTAAAATCTACTTTTATTTCAAGCTTAAAACATACAAACACGAAATTACCTTCAAATAAAATCTCAATTTACAACTCAGCAACAAAAGATCTTGAACTTATTCAATTTGAAATCTTTGTTGAAAGTTTAAAAGAAATTCTTGCAGAAAAATCTGAAATAAATCAACTCAAAAGTGACTTAATAAATTATTTACAAATAAGCAATTTTAAAGATCAATTCAAAAACTCTTTTAAATTAATACCTAAACACACCTTTGATGTAAAAAGTGAACAAATTGTAAGTTGTTATAAAGACGGAATCCCACAAATTGTAGATATTCCTATTTGGTGGCAAGGAAAACCACATGGTTTTGGAGGAATGCACACAATAATTGATGACGATGCAATATTAGAATTCCAATATAAAACTAAAGCTACAACTATTGTACTTAAAAATAAAAGCAGCACATCAATTGTAATAAACGAATCACACAAAGATAAATACATTTATTTACAAATTGACGCAGAAATTAGGTATTCAAGCTCAACAGAAGATCACAATAAAAAATTTTACCTTAAATTTGAAAAAAGCTCTGCCAAAATACTAATAGCATCATTTTCTTCACAAAACATGCCTACACTTAGAACACCAATTTACAATGGTTGGTACTACGTTGGGGCAGGCAAACTAATCGAAGGTGAATTAATGCCAATACTAAACAAAGTATAAAAATAAATTAAAAGGAGATATTTATGGATACAATACTTATTTTTTTGTCAACAATTGACAATACAAAACTCATTATATTAGGAGGATTTATTGTACTGGCAATAATGCCAATGATTTTAGTAATAAACCCCCAGTTTAGAAAAAATTTAAACTCTATTATAAAGAGCCTCTTAAAAAATACAAATAAAAAGGAAATAGAATGAAAAGTAAAATAAATATCAACTCTGGCGTTGAAGCTTTAAATAATTTATATGACTTTCTAAAAAGTGGCGATTCCCCAACAGAAGTCAAGGTAGAAAAGGGAATATACTTAGGACTTAATCTTTACAATCTAATAATGAGCATCTACAAGGACACAATAAGCACTCTTGAGAAGGAAGAATCAATAAAAATATTAAATGACATTGAAAATGTTAATAATAAAATTACTCAACTTATATCAAGCATTAATGACGAGAGAGATACAGGTATTATTGAGCATTTGCGAGAAGAAAGAAACGAACTAATGGCAATTAAAACCAAAACTCTCCAAGAGCAAATAACAAAGTTCTCAAAAGATTTGCCAAACAGCACTACTAAAAAAGTCCAAGTTTTAAAAGGAGATAAAATTGAAAATTAAAAATTTTGCTTTTTTGTTTTTATTAAACGCGCTTATAATCTTTTCATGCTCTACAATAGCAAGCCTCCCAGAAGAGCCAGCATATCCAAAAGAACCAACATTAAAGGCCTTAAGCTTATATGAAGCGCATCTTTCAAGCTATATTATGTACTTACAAGCGTTTCTTGTAAAAACTCAACAAAAAGTAAATAATAAAAATTATCCTGAGTTTAAACTTTTTGACACCAGTAAATTAGAAAAAGATCAAACTTTAAAATCAATCAAAACAAACATTACTAATTTAAAAAATCACATCGACAAAATAAAACCAATTGCGCTTCAGATTTACAAAAAATACTCAAAAAATATACCTTAGGGTCATTTAATTTTTCTTTTTCCCTAAAGTCCCAATTATGGGACTTTTTTTTTAAAAAAATAAAAAGTCTATGGTTATTCTTTATATAATTTAAAATTTATTATCATTTCATTTTTTTTTAATTTTCTATTTGCTATTTATTGATCTTATACTATAATTATATTTGTATTAAGTTATATTAATATAATATAAAAAGGAGAATATATTATGAAAAAATATTTATTGGGAATAGGTCTAATATTAGCATTAATAGCATGTAAGCAAAATGTTAGCAGCCTTGATGAGAAAAACAGCGTTTCAGTAGATTTGCCTGGTGAAATGAAAGTTCTTGTAAGCAAAGAAAAAGACAAAGACGGTAAATACAGTCTAATGGCAACAATAGGCAAGCTTGAGCTAAAAGGAACTTCTGATAAAAGCAATGGTTCTGGGGTGCTTGAAGGTGTAAAAGCTGACAAAAGTAAAGCAAAATTAACAATTGCTGATGACCTAAGTCAAACTAAATTTGAAATTTTCAAAGAAGATGGCACAACATTAGTGTCAAGAAAAGTAACCCTTAAAGACAAGTCATCAACAGAAGAAAAATTTGATGCAAAAGGTGCTGCCGTAACTGAAAAAGTAATAATAAGAAAAGACGGAACCAGACTTGAATACACAGAAATGCAAAATGATGGAAGCGGAAAAGCTAAAGAAGTTTTAAAAACCCTTACTCTTGAAGGAACTTTAGATGCTAGTGGCAAAACAACATTGACAGTTAAAGAGGGAACTGTTACTTTAAACAAGCACATTTCAAAATCTGGAGAAATAACAGCTGATCTTAATGACACTGAAACTACCCCTGCTGACAAAAAAACTGGTGCATGGGATTCAGGGACTTCCACTTTAAAAATTAGTAAAAACAGCAAAAAAACTAAACAACTTGTATTCACAAAAGAAAACACAATAACAGTACAAAACTACGACTCAGCGGGCACTAATTTAGAAGGCAAAGCAGTCGAAATTACAACACTTGAAAACCTTAAAGATGCTTTAAAATAAGGAGAATTTATGAAACAATATTTACTAGGATTTACTTTAGTATTCGCTTTAATAGCCTGTGCACAAAAAGGTGCTAATCTAGAACAAGGGGGGGAGGATGCAACCGTTTCCGACGCTAGCAACGCAGAAGAAAATTCTAACAAAGATCTTTCTTTAAAAGCAGAAAACTTAGTAACTTTATTTAATGGTAGTCAAATTTTTGTAAGCAAAGAAAAAAATAAAGATGGTAAATATGAGTTAAGGGCAATAGTCGATACAGTTGAGATTAAAGGAGTTGCTGATAAAAATAATGGATCTGGAAAGCTTGAAGGGGTAAAACCTGACAATAGCAAAGTGAAAATGTCAATTACTGACGATCTAAATACAATAACTGTAGAAACACGTGATTCAAGCGATACAAAAGTTTCAAGCAAAGTTCTTAAAAAGCATGGGTCACTAACAGAAGAGTCCTACAAAGCTAATAAATTAGACTCCAAAAAATTAACAAGATCAAATGATACTACACTTGAATATTCAGAGATGACAAATGAAGAAAATGCTACAAAAGCAGTAGAAACTCTAAAAAATGGTATTAAGTTTGAAGGCAGTCTAGTTGGTGGAAAAACAACATTAAAAATAACAGAAGGTACTGTCACATTAACAAGAGAAATTGATAAGGATGGGAAATTAAAAATCTACTTAAATGATACTGCATCTAGTTCTAAAAAAACAGGCTCATGGAATGACATTACCAATACATTAACAATTTCTGCTAACAGCAAAAAAACTAAAGATCTTGTGTTCCTAACAGATGGTACAATTACAGTACAAAGCTACGACTCAGGAGGCACTGCGCTTGAAGGCTCAGCAACTGAAATTAAAAATCTTACTGAACTTACAAACGAATTAAAATAATAGATAAATAAACATCCTGCAAAGCATTCGCCAATGTGGGGTGTTTTATTACACCTTAAAAATTGAATTTATATTTTTCAATTTGTTACTTCTAGAAAAAGTCTCTTAGGGGGCTTTTTCTCTTTTAAAAAAAAGAAAATAAACATACTATACAAATCAGACCATTAAGCCTTTAAAATCAAAATAAAAAGCTCTAATAAAACTAAATGCATGGCCAAAAATTAAGAAAACTAATGGGGCTAATTCCTTCACTCAAGCTTAACTCTTGAATGAAGGATAAATAAAAAATAATCTAAATTCTTGATAAAATTAAACCCATCGCTAATAAGCTCACTATTTTAAATAAAAATTAACACGTAAAAATAATTTACTCTTAATATAAGTTAAATACCTATATTATTTTATTACAAAAACTTACTTTTGTAAAGTATCTTTAACAAATATAAATTAAATATACTTTTTTTATCTTTTTTATATAAAAATACTTTACTTTTTTAAGAAACTGTACTATTAATTAATTTAGAATTAAAGAAATTACTTATATTAGGAGTATAAAATTGAAAAAATCAAAACAAAAATCACTAAACACTACAAAAAGGGTAAAAAAAACTACAAGAAACTTTCAACATAATTTAATTGTATTAATCTCCACTCTTAATTTTATAAACTTAAACTTTAAAAAATACACACAAAAAAACATACTTTATTTTCTAAATAAAAACCTTGAAAGAAATAAACAAAACCCAATAAAACTCAAAACACTACAAAACTATTTATACAAACTAGAAAAAAAATTTAAAGTCACACTAAACTACTGCAAACATTTAGGAAAAAATTCTGGAAGTGAAACTTACTATAAACTTAAATATAAAAAAGAAAAATGTTATTCAATAATTAATACATACTTCAAGGAAAAAACAAATAATAAAATTAATGAATTTATGCAAAGAATAAAAACTTTTAATCAAATAAATGGGAGTGTTAAATGGGAGTGTATTAGTAATATTAATAATAAATATAAAGAATATAGAAATATACACAAAAATCCTAAAAAAACAACAAATAATGAAATATTAAAAAAATATTTAAGTAAATGCAATTTCAAAACCCAAATTCCGGCTCTAATAATGAATTTAGAAACCACAAATAAGATCAAAATATACCACTTAAGAAACCTAAAGCATATTGAAAATGAACTCAAAGAAATAGATCCTCAAAAAATAGAAAAACACTTGTCAAACAAAATAAAAGAAAATAAAAATAATCCAGGATACTTATGTAAATTTTTCAAAAACAATGGATACAAAAAGCTAATAAATAAGATAAAAGAAACGAATAACAAAAATAAAAAAGAAATTTTAAAAAAAATACTTAAAGAAAAAATCAAAGAATTAGAAACTGAAAAATATAAAAAAGAAGATCTTGAAAAATTTTTTAGCAAAACATACGAAATTTATAAAATAAAGCCACATTTCATAATAGAACAAAAAAAATACCCAGATTTAGAAAAATTGGTTAAAAGGGCAAAAAAAGAAATTCCTAAAATACAAGACAGAATGATAAAACTAAAAAGTATAAAAAACAACATTTTTAGTATATTATTAGAACAGTTAAGGCATAAAGTAGACAATGATAAACTAATTCCTACTTTAAAAAAATTCATTGAGAATGAGCCTGATCTTAAATATAGCAAGGTATTTGATAATTCCTACTATAATAATTTAATTAAAATAGTGAGCTTAAAAGAAAATGTATAGTTTAGCTCTACTATTAAGGAAAAAGGAAAAAAATGACGGCTTTACTTGAACGATTAAAGCAAAAACAAAAAGAATTAAAATTAAACACAGAAAATAAACAAAAAATAAAAAAAGGGAAAAAGATTAATGTCTTTTCTAAGATTGAGGAGGTTAAAGGAAGAAGAATATATCACACTAAAATATTCAATGACTTTTATACATTTGGAATAAGCAAAAATGAACCTACAAAATTTTTCATTTCTTTGAGAGGAATTTTTAATATAGAAGAAATAAGCATGTTTCATTTATTCTCTTTAAGAGAAGATGATAAATTTATAGGAATTTCTTATGGAATAAGAAAGCTTGATAAAGCTTTTATTGTAAAGAATTTTAATAAAAAAGAAACCTATACTCTTAGAAAATGTGAATATATCGAATTTAAGTTTAAAAAAGGATCTGTTTTTTGTTATTTAAATGGCCTTCATATTTTACTTAAAAAAGACAGGACCAATAGCCCTTATTATAATACGCTTTTAAATATTATTTTAGAATTAGAAACCGAACTCTACACTTTTTATAATAAAGAATTGTCGAAAGGGGGAATTATTCCTGAATGGATAAAAAAAAGACAAAAGTAATAACAATAGCAAGCATAAAAGGAGGTGTTGGCAAAAGTACAACAAGTTTAATTTTTGCCACATTGCTTTCAGTCAAATATAAGGTTCTTTTAATAGATATTGACACGCAAGCTTCAACAACAAGCTATTTTTTTAATAAAATCAAAGATAACAATGTAAATTTAATAAATAAAAATATATACGAGGTATTAATATCAAATTTACACATAGATAATGCGATAATAAAGATTAATAAAAATTTAGATTTAATTCCAAGCTATTTGACATTGCATAAATTTAATTCAGAATCTATTCCTTATAAAGAATTTAAATTAAAAGAACAATTAAAGTTACTAAGCAAGCATTACGATTATATAATACTTGACACCAATCCCAGTTTAGATTTTACCTTAACAAATGCTCTTGTATGTAGTAATTATATAATAATACCAATAACAGCAGAGAAATGGGCTGTTGAAAGTTTAGATTTGTTTTCTTTTTTTATGAATAAGCTATTATTAACATTGCCAATGTATTTAATTAATACTAAATTTAAAAAGAATAATACACATAAAGAACTTTTAAAGGTTTTAAAGAAAAATAGTAATTTTTTAGGGACAATCTCTGAAAGAGAAGATTTAAATAAAAGGATAGCAAAAAACGATATATTTGATTTGACGAAGGACTACATAATAGAGTACCAAAACACGCTTAATGTATTTTTAAGTAAATCCGGTTACGTACACTAAGTGTACTCGATTGTAAAGGAGGAGCACAAGTGGATATAAAGATAAATAAAAGAAATTTATCTGAGAGTGTTAGAGAAGAAGAACAAGCGCTTATTTATTATAACAAGCTTAAAGAAAAGCTAAACATCAATTTTCAAAAAGAAATTTATTGTAAACTAGAGGCAATGAAGGTTTTAAAAGAAATTAAAGATAAAGAATACTATAAGCTTGATAACTATTCTAGTTTTGATGATTTTGCAAAAGACTATAGACTTGCTAGAACTCAAACATATAAGTATCTTAAAATTGCAACAGCAATAGAAAAGGGTTTGATTGAAGAAAAGTATGTAGTTAAAAACGGGATCAACGAGACAATTTGTTTGATTAAAACAAAAGAAAATTCTAGTTTAAAAAAATCTAACCAAAACCCAATAAAACCACTAAGATTTCAGCTTAAAAAGGAAGAATCTTATTCTTTTTATAAAAAAAATGCTAAGCTTACGAGCTTTCTTTTAGAAAAAATTTTTTTTGAGGAAAAAGATTTTTTATTAAAAATAATTGAAGAATTTAAAGCTTCAAGAAACAAACAAAAATGAAATATTTATTTGCAAAACTTAAAAAGTTAGTGTATACTGTATAGGTACAGACTGACACGCAATGTGTCGCTCTTAATATAAGGACCTGTTACCTTAAAGGGTTTATTGGAAATTCTTCGGAAAGAAATTCCAATAAACCCTTTAATTTTTGATTTAAATTATTTTTTTTGTAATAGGAATTTTAGAAAAATTTAGAAAAGTATTTACAAAACATATTTTTTTTTATACTATAATATTAGAAAAAACTTATATTAGGGGTTAAGATGAAAGGGCTTAATAAGATTAAAAGGAAAGAATGCTACAAGTTTTTAATTAAAGCTTTTGCCATTAAAAGCAATTTTTTGATTGACTTGGTTTTAGCAATATTAAAGATTGTTCTTAAACCCAATATTTTCTTATTGGGCTTTTAGATTCTAAATTGGGATTTATTATTATTACCTAGATCCTTAAAATGTACAAAAAAATATTAGATTTTAATGTTTGAGAGATTTTAAGGGCATGTCTTAATAAAAAGATCCCAAATGTGTGTTCCTTATAAGCAAAAATGGAGCAGGCATGTTTACTTATTTAAAAATTATATTTAAAAATTGTTTATTTTAAAATATATGAAAAACAAATTGCAATTGTAATTGCAATTTGTTTTAAGTCTTTTGTTCGAATATGATCAAATGAAAAGTATTAAAATCAATATTTTTAGTGACTTGATTAATGGAGTTTGAGAAATTTTATTTTAAATAATAAACATTTTTGCAATTTAAAGTTTTAGGAGAATTAAAAAATGTTTATTGAGAAAATATTACAAAGCAATGAAGAGCTGTTTAAAGACATTCAAAAGTCTGGATGTTATTTTTTATCTTTGCATTATTGGATATTTATCTTGACGGGTTTTGATTTTAAAGCAAAAGATATTAATTTAAATTATCAGCGGTTTTTAAAATTGGGCTACATTAGAAATAATTGTTATATTTTAAATCCATGCAAAATTCTTAGTTGTTATAAAATCTTTTCTAAGGTTAGATATGAAAGTTCTCTTTATTTACCTGTGGCTGGCAAAGAATTTGAAATAACAGCTATTAAGTTGAAAGGCCAAGATTTTGTTCATTTTGTTGCAATGGATAACAATAAGATGCTTTACGACAGTCTTGATTTAAAGTCTAAAGGAAAAAAATTTGAAATAATATCAAAAAGAGTATTTAATTTTTTTGTTTTAAAAGTGTAATGTTTGCCGAATTACATTAGCCTAATAAGGCCAAGCAACCCAAAACTGGTTTTAAGTTGCTTGGTACATTGTTTTAATTAGGTATAAAAATGTTTATGTAGATTTAGTAGCAGCAGCAGCGGTATTATTCTCCTTTTTTTTCTTAAGAGCCTCTTTATTTTTCTTATTAACATTTTGTAATTTTTTGCTCATTTCTTCTGCAATTGCAATCACCCCGTCAGCTGTGGTTGCAGGAGTTTTTTCAGCTGCCTTTGAGACTGTTGCCGTCATGGCCTGTATTCCAATTTCTTCTAGCGTCTTTGAGACATCAACCATTAAATCATACATTGCTGAGAATGTACCGCTACCGCTTCCTTTAAGCTTTAAAGCCTCTTCTTTTATTGCTGTTACGAATCCTTCTGCCACCTCAGTAGCTTTTATTTTTGCTTCAAGTATGAATTCAGGGCTTCCTGAGACCTTACTACCTGTTTGTTTATTTGTAAAAGCATCAAAATTCACACCTTTGCCTTTAGCAGTAGCTTTAAGTTTATCTATTTCATCTTTAATTTTTTTAACCGATGATTCTAATCTAATTTTAGTTTCTCCTGTTAAACCACATGCTGTAAACAGGCTAGCAAATAAAGTTAGTTTAAGTAAAATTTTATTATATTTATTCATATGATATCCTCTTTTTTTGATTTTAAGTTTAAATAAAAGCAGTAAATAAATATTAAATTGTAAATATTAGGACTAGCTAAAATTTTATTTTTAGTTAATTCTTTAGCTAATTCTAATTACAATATTAGATTTATTTTTTATTCTTACTTTTATTTATTTTTTTATCCCCATCGTCAAGTTTTTGTCTTTTCTTGACGCCTTCTAGTTTATTTTCTATTTTAGCTTTAACCTCAACCAATCTGTCAGCTGTGTTTACAGGGCTACATTCAGCTTCCTCCAAAATATAGGGCTTTACACCTTTTATTCCAATTGCATCTAATGACGCGGTAACTTCAAGCATTAAGTTAAACATAGCCAAGAATTGACTGCTATTCCCATGTCCTTTAAGCTTTAAAGCTTCTTCTTCTATTATCTTGAGGAACTTTTTTACTTCGCCAATGGCTTGTATTTTTGCTTCTCTTAAAGCCAATCCCCCAGATGTCACTTTAGAGCCGGTTGCAGTATCTGTAAAAGCTACAAAATTTACACCTTTTTTGGCAGCTTCTTCTTTTATTTGTGAAATTTTGCTTTTTACATCTGCAGAAGACGATTCAAGCACTGCCTTTACTTTTCCTGTTAATCCAAAATTACAGGCTGTAAACAGCACAATAAACAAAGATACAATTATTAAATTAAATTTTTTCATTTTGTTACCTCCATACTAAAAGAGTAATTAATTTTAAATCTAAATTTTAGTCCATTTTATTGGAAATAAAATAAAATAAATTAGTCAATAAAGCTAGCATAATTTTTGAATTTTAACCGAATTTTAAAATTTTTATTTTTAATACCTTATTATTTTGAGTTTTATTGGGGCACATAAACTTGTTTTATGTAAATATAGCAATAATATTATTTGGAAGCTATAAGCTAACTTTTGATCTTAAGATTCAATACCAGTTTGTCAAAGTTTTGTAAATTGGTTATTTTATAAATTAAATTAAAGATCTAAAAGAATTTAGATCTTTAAAGCAAAAGAGAAGCCATGCTCCCGCAATTTATTGGCTTCTCTTTTGACTATTTTGACTACTTACTCTTAAGGAGAAGAAGTAGCAGGTTTGGAAGGCATAACAGCATCTTTTAAGCCTTTAAAAAATGCTTCTGTTTTGTGTGCTCCAGAAACTATTTTATTTTTTCCTTTAATTATTATGTCTAGTAAGCTTTCATTAGATGTATTGTTGCCGGCAGCTTCTATTAATTTTTTTAATGCTTCATTTTGTTCGGTAACAACTATTTCTCTGATTTTTGTTTCCTGATCTTTGGTAAATCCCTTGCTGTCCATATTACAGGATAAAATTAGCGCTGGTAGCAAAACATATTTTACTTTAAACATTTCTTTCTCCTTTACCATTTATTAATTTTGTTCTATTTAAAAATATATCTCTTTAAATTAATTATTCACAATAAAAAACATTTAATTTTTCTTGAGTTTTTAAAAAAACTTAATTAAAATAAAATAATGATATTTAAAAATAGAAAAGAAGAATATATTTTTTTATTTAAAAAAGGCTTAAAAGATTTAGATATTGCTCAAATTTTAGGTGTTGGTGAATCTTTTGTAGCAAAAGCGAGAAACAAATATTTTAAATCTAATAATTCTGGTTGTAAAAAGACCCCTTTTCCTGTGGACTTAGCAGTAGAAAATATTTCTAGAACATCTTTTAATGAGGACAATTTAAATCAATTAGTACTAATTGCCACAAAAAAGGCTTTTGATTTAGAAAATGCCAAAAACGAGGCTGAAAGATTATTTTACGAGATAGCTTGTTCTTTTATTGATTCTCATTGTAGATATAAAAATCTCAGTTTAAAATCAATAAAAAAAGATATATTAATCTTGGATTTAAAAATTAGCAAGCTTCAACTCGAGATTGACAGCAACAAAAAAAGAGGCTACAAGGGAAATGAAAGCCTTGAAATAGAGCTTGCTGCTAAAATTAAAGAAAGAGAAGATCTTGAAAAAAAGCTTATTAATATTTGTATGAGAGAAGATTATGATGTTCTTGTTAAGCTTAAATCGGTTTTAAGTAGTAAGAATTTAAAATTGGAGTAAAATTTGAAATTCTTAAGATCTTTAATGTTTCTTAATCTTCAAAAAAAGTTTAAAAATAGGTTTAATATCAACATTTTAGATTATATTAAGCCAAAGTCAACTAATATTTGTTTTGAAGATTTTGAAAACAAATATTTAACCGCTAAGCAAAAGGAAGTGCTTTTTGACATAGAAAGTCATGATTATTCAAAAGTAATACTTAGTGGTGGGATTGCAAGTGGTAAGACGTTTTTAGCCTCATATTTGCTTGTTAAAAAACTTATTGAAAACAAATCTTTTTATGATCGAGATACTAATAATTTTATTATAGGCAATTCTATTGGTTTGTTAATGACAAATACCATGAGGCAAATAGAAAAGATTTGTGGGTTTTTAGGGATTGATTATCAGAAAAAGAAAAGTGGACAATCTTTTTGTAAAATAGCAGGGCTTGAGCTTAATATTTATGGTGGTAAAAACAGAGATGCTTTTTCTAAGATTCGAGGAGGCAATAGTGCTATAATTTATGTAAATGAAGCAACTGTAATACATAAAGAAACTTTGCTTGAGGTAATAAAAAGACTTAGAAAAGGCAAAGCAATCATTATTTTTGATACAAACCCCGAAAGTCCAGCCCATTTTTTTAAAACAGATTATATTGAGAATAAAGACGTTTTTAAAACATATAATTTTACAACCTATGACAACCCTTTAAATTCAGCAGATTTTATTTCAACTCAAGAAAAGCTTTACAAACATTTTCCTGCCTATAAGGCTCGTGTGCTTTATGGAGAGTGGATTTTAAATGAATCTTCATTGTTTAATGAGATAATCTTCAATCAAGATTATGAATTTAAAAGTCCAATAATGTACATTGATCCTGCATTCTCAGTAGGTGGAGACAATACAGCCATTTGTGTTTTAGAGCGCGCTTTTGAGAAATTTTATGTATATATTTATCAGGACCAAAAACCAGTAAGTGACAGCTTAATGCTTGGTTCTATTCAAGTTTTAATAGAGAATTTTAATGTAAATACTGTTTATATTGAGGAAAGAGATAGTACTAAAGGAGATGGAATTTTAACCAAAACAATTCTTTTTCTAAGAAATAAGAGTATTAATTATTTTAAAGTTGCGCCAATAAAACCCTTGAGCAATAAATTCAAAAGAATATGTGCTTTAATTCCTTTGTTTGAAAGCCGAAAAATAGAGTTTTTAAAAATAATAAGTAAAAATGTAGTAGCTGATATTTACAACTACAAAGGAGACGGAAAAACAAAAGATGATGCACTTGATTCTCTTGCAAATGCTTATCTTCTTTTAACATTAAATTATAAGGAAAAATTATTTCATTTTGGCAAGTTTAAATATTTATAATTTAATCTAAGTTTTTAGTTATTAATTTAATTTTTTGATCAAACTCCATTTTAAAATTTTTTATTTCTTGTGTTAATCTTGATTAAGATTTGCCTTGCTTTAAGCTAAGTTGAGATTTAATAAATTTAAAGCAATTGAGATGTTTTTAATAAATTCAATTTTTTATAAATAATAAAAAGGCCAAGATTCAATCTCTTAAAAGTTTTGAAAAATTATTTTTTTAATTTAATTTTTTGTGAAATTTTATGGATATGGTTTATAATTGAATTTTTATAAATTTTTATTTTAAAGGAATTGCCATGATAAACAGATTTTTTATGTATTTCTTTTCATCTTTAATTTTTCTGTTTAGCTTTAATGCCTTTTAGGAGATGAAGAGAGAAAAAATTAGAGGGTAACAATGGAATAAAATTAGATTTTACAGACCAATAAAGGTTAAAAGCCTTAAATACTACTAAAGGCCAGCTTGGTGGTGATGCTGAAAAAATAATAGCTAGAGTTGATAAATATTTTAAGCAGTTTGGCGATTATAAAAGAGATGCTATTTTGTAGTTATTTTCGTCTGGATTCGAATATATAAAATCTAAAGAAGCAGAACTTTAAGAATCAGAAAATAAAAGTGCTAATTTAATAGATGCTTAAAAAGTGATTTTGAATCTAGGATTAAATAGTTTAATTACACAAAAAATGATTTTGGAAAATTAGTATACGAATTGAATGCGCTTATTGACTCTAAATTCCCACTTAATGGAATTTATTTAATTTTAAGAAATTTTTAACAAGTTTATTGTAAAAATGTATTATTTAAGAATTTTTAAATAATAAAAGACCATTCAGGGTTTTATCTATTCAAATGTATTTCAAGGAGAGAGAAATATGAGAATAGCCTTTTTTCTTTTTTTTTTAATATTGCTTTTGGGTTGTAGTTCTGTTAATAAACAGAGCAATAAAGATTTATTGTCCTACAATAAGAAGAAGACCTCTAATTATAACAGAGAGTATTATCAGAAGAACAGGGAAAAACTTAAATTAAGAGCTAGAGAGCGATATCGTAGAAACAGAAGGACTTAAATTAAATAGATAGGTAAATATAAAAAATTAATCTTTTTAAAAATTTAAAGTAATTTTAATATTAAGTAATATATTTAAGTTGATTGGTGGATTTATGTAAAAGGTGTATGTTTATCAGCTATTTAAAATATTTTGTAGTTTTTGAAATAAATTAAATTTTAATTAGGAGAATATACATGAAGAGATATATTTATGTGTATATATTAGGAATATTTGTAAGTTCTTGTTATTTAAATGATTTTTCTAGTAGTATGAATAAAGGTAACCTTAATAAATACGATTTAAATTTTACTAAACTTTCTTTAGCCGAAAGGGAAAGCGCTATTTTAAAAATTCAAAGAAAATTTAAAAGTCTTACTGATAAAATAAGTTCTAGAATCTCTAATTATAATGAGATTAAAGTTAGCAATTTCTTTAGCGAATCTAGTGAACAAAAAATTAATCTTTTAAACAAAATATTGGAGATTTTAAAAATACAGTATGGCTTAATGGAAAAAAGTAGTAATAGCTTAAGCAGGCTTAGTGTGTTAAGTGGCGGCAATTATGCTGTTCTTGATCCACAGCCAGAATTACGGCTTTTAAATCAAAAATATTCAGATATAGATGAAAAATTAAGAGAAATATGTAATTACATTCTTAGCAACAGTATTGACTTTGACAAGGTTTTAAAGGATTTAGCTCTTTTAAAAGAAAGTTCTTTATCACTAATGAAAAAATAATCTTTATTTAATATTATTATGTCTTTAAAGGATTTTTTTTTTAAAAAAAAGAGAAGCTTTATAAAAATAAACTTTATTAATTTTTTTTTTGAAAAAGTTTTTAAAAAATAGAGTCATTTTCCGACTCTATTTTTTAAAAAAATCATTTATTCTTCTAAAGGTTTTATATCTGATAGGGCAAATCTTTCTGAGCTGTTTGTGCTCCACCCCGTCCATTTATCATTTCTGAAAAGATAGTTTCCCGCAACGCTGTATAATGGGATTATTGGATAATCAATTTCAATGATTATTTCTTCAGCCTTTTTAAATAGTTCTAATCTTATTTTTTCATTCGGTTCAATCTCAGATTTAAATATCAGTTCGTCAAAGTCGGGATTTGAATATCCATAAGATGAAAGATGTGCGGTTTTAGTTTCAAATATATTAAAGAATGCCATGGGATCTAAATAATCTCCTTGCCAGGACCTTACTGAGATCTCATACTGTCCTTTTAGAATGTTTGATATGTGATTATTCCATGTGTCAGGCTCAATTTCTACATCAATATTTAAGACTTTTTTCCATTGGCTTTGAATAAAACTGGCAACTTCTTTTTCAAGGTCGTTTTTATTGTATTTTATTGTAAGAATTGGAAATCCTTTCCCATCCGGATATCCAGCTTCGGTTAAAAGTTTTTCTGCTTTTCGAGGGTTGTATAGTTTTAATTTTTTCCCATAATTATAATTGTTAATATTAGGACTTACTTTTCTTGTTGCTTTAAAGTTATTATCAAGCACTCTGTAGGCCAATGTTTCTCTGTCAACTGCAAGAGTCAATGCTTCTCTTACTTTTTTGTTGTTAAGAGGTTTAATGTTTGTGTTTAATGATAAAAGTCCAATTTGATTAATGTCAGTTGAATAAAAGTCTTCTCTTAAGATAAGCTCATTAATAAGGTTTAAGGGGATGCTGTTAAAAATAGCGTCTATTTCGTCATGCTCATACATGCTGTAAATTCTGCGAGCGTCGTTTACAGTAACAAATGTAAGCTCGTTAATAGCAACGTTTTTAGCATCATAAAAATATTTATTCTTCTCAAGGGATATTTCTTCGTTTAAAGTTCTTCTTTTTAGTTTGAAAGGCCCGCTTGTAACCATATTTTCTGGGCTTGTCCATTTATTTCCAAACTTTTTAACAACGTGTGTAGGAATAGGTATAAATATCGGGTTTGTAAGCATATCAAGAAAATATATTGTTGGTTGAGAAAGAGTTATTTCTAAAGTTTTTTCATTAATTACCCTTATTCCAACTTCATCTGCATTTAATTTTGTTGTGTGAAATTCTTTTGCATTTTTTATTTTTGATGTTAATAAGTTAATGCCTGGTATATTCGCTTCAGTTTCTAAGGCTAGTATGTATGAGTTTTTAATGGTGTCTGCCGTTATTTTAACACCATCGCTCCAATAAATGTCATCTCTTAAATGGAATATATAGCAAGTGTTGTCCTGGGAAATTTCCCAATTTTTAGCAAGTCCGGGTCTGTATCCGCCAGTTTTAGGGTCACCTCTTAAAAGCCCAATAAATAGCTCATTTATAATTAAATTGCTCAATTTGTCACTGCAGAACTGTGGATCAAGCGATGTTGGTTCGTTTCCAATTCCAATTCCAAAGACAAGATCGTCTTTTGCTTTAGAAATTGTGCAAGAGATTATAACTATAATGAGCATCATTAAAAGTAATAATTTTTTTGTTTTCATATCATTTTTCCTTTTTTTATTTTCAATAAATAATTTAATTTATAGCAAAAAATATTGCAATATATTATTTAAAACAAATCGTATGCTTTTATTAAATACCTTAAAAGGTGTATTGCTGTTTGTTTGTTTAAGTTTATAGTTTAATTAAAATGAAATTGAAGATTTATTGAAGCTTTAAATAAAAAGCAAGAAGTATTCTTTATTCAAAAAAATATGAAAAACATACGGTTTAAAGATGTGATTTAGAGTATGAAAAGTTTTAATAAGAAAATAGTCGAAAAAATAATTAAAACAGGCTACTTAGTAAAACTAGAAAGTTTTAAATGTATTAATTTTATTATTGGGTTTAAAACTACAAATAGGGCCCTAAAGCCCTATTTGTAGTTTTAAAGAAGTTTTCAATGAATTGTTGATTTATAACAATAAACAAGTATATATCTCTCTTTTATTTTTTCAAATAAAATCCCAACCTTTATTTGGGGTTTTAAGGCCTTTTTGAGAAACAAAACTTATATTTTTTATTTTTAAAAAGTAAAGTTTTTTTTATTTTTAAAAAGTAAAGAAAAAAAATAAAATTGATTTTTTATGTTCCTTGAGAATGATAGAAAATGAACTATAATGGCGACTTATTTTATGGGAGGTTTTAATGGGAAGGATAAGTATTTTATTGATGCTATTGTTAGTATTTTCTTGTAAACAGTATGGCGATGTTAAGGCACTAAAAGAAATTGCTTTTGAGAATGACAATTTTTCTGTTGGTAGCGATAATGTAGCGGGTAAAGATCTAATTATTGAGAAAGAGCCCGCTTTAACATCAGAAGAGTCTAAAAGATTACAGTCTTTAAAAGACTTTTTAAAAACCGCAATAGAGGCTAATGGTAGAGAGGAAGAAAATGTAAAAGTTGAGTATGACAAATCTTATAAAGAATTTTTTGATTGGCTTTCTAAGGATATTAACAAGCAGAAAGAGTTTATAGATTCTTTTAACAAAATTTTTGGCATTGTGGCTAAAGCAGTGGACGCAAGTAGACAAAGATCTCGCGATAATCAACAATCTTTAGGCCTTGAAGAATATGTTTGTTATAAAATTAAAATAAGCAAAGGCGAGGCTTTAAGTTTATTTTTCCAAAAAGTAGCTGATGCATTTGGTCCTGATGGATATAAAAAGAAAGATGATAATAATAATAGCCAAAAACCTGAGAAATGCAATGAAGAAATTTTTAAAGCAATTAAGAGAGTCTTTACTGAAGGCAATAATAATAATGAATTGGAAGATCTAAAAAGTTATGGAAAAGTTTAACATTTGGGTTATTATTCCTTATAAGGCAAGTTCTAGTGAGAACTTGCCTTATTGTTTTTTCAACGGCTTTTAAATGGCCATTAAATAGTATATCTTTTTGTTGGGTTATGGGTGATAATAGTAACGAGAAGATCAATTTTCAGAATTTTAAATGCAATAATATTGAATTTGCCCAAGAATTGTCAACCCAAGTTATTGAGTCTTCCTTAGTAATAGAGGCTAATTTAAATAAAATTTTAAATACAAAAAATTTACAAGATGCTTATTTAAAGGCCCAAAAGTCAAAATCAAAACTTGTTTCTACTATTAATCTGGCTAAAAAACTAAACAACCATTTACTCTTAGAGTGCGATAAAATTCCTTTTGATTTTGATATTCCCGTAACATTTAGCATTGTTGATAAAATTTTAAAATTATTTTATTGGACAATAGTTAATTTTGATTCTCATACAGTAAATGAAATTGAATCAATAGGGCTTAAAGAGATTAATTTTTTATATAAAGGAGAAGAAGGAATAAGATCAGCAGAAGAAGAGATTAGTAGCATTAAAAATTTCAAGGAAAAAGAATTTCTTTGCCAGCTACTTTTAGTTATTAAGTTTACATTTCAAGCAGACAAGGCCTTAATGAAAGCAATCAGAGCATCTCTTTTAGCGACATCTTTTATTGCCCAACGGGGAATAGAAGGCAAACAGATTTTATTTTTTTATATTTAGATTTAATTCTAGTATTAATTTGATTTTTAAGTGTTGAATATTAAAAAGGCAGAGAAATGAATCTCTACCTTTTTTAATATTTATTGGGATTGGATAAAGTATTAATTTAATATTCTTTTTAATGTTATTTTATAATGTTTATTTTAAACAATGTGTGTAACAGTAATTATGAATAATTTTGTAAATTTTACTTATATTCTTAAGTTAATATTAGCATAAATATTTTAAAACGTATTAATTTTTTATAAAATTTTAAATGAATTCTAGTATTTAAATTTTATAAATCATTATTATTTAATATTTGTTATTAAATAATAATGATTTGCATAAAAAAATGTTTTTGATATAATAATGTATAATGATATTTAAAAAAATGATTAATGAATTTAAAATGGAAATAAAAAACAATAAATCCCAAATCAATCCTATTGATATTTACCGGTATTCAATTTTTTTTAGAAATTACATAGAAAGTACAGCAGAAGACGCACTTAAAAATGGAATTAATTTAAACTTACTTGAAACTTCTTGTTTAACAAAAGGTAGAGAGTTTCTTTTAAGTTTAAAGGTAGAATTAAAAGAGGCTCTTCTTGAAGCAATGATAAGCTATAGATTTAATGGAGCAGGGTATATTTTAATAAAACCCAAAGGCGAGAATGAAGATTTAAGCAAAAAGGTTAACAGCGAATTGCCCACAGGCTTTAAATATTTAGATTTTCAAAAAATTATTAACAAAAGAGAATCTGATTACATAGAGTATCTCTCAAGCTCAAAAGACTTAAATGGTGTTAACCAGAAAGCAAGGGTTTTAAAAATAGATAAAAGCAGAGTAATAGTTTATGAAAATTATGATTATGTTTTAGGCTCACACGAGCCCGCTTATACGCAAAGTTTACTTCTTAATATTTGTCTTTTAGAACAAATTTATTTAGAGATAGAAAAAAGAATAAGAAATTATAATTTTTTGTTTTACAAAGATGAACATTTAGTAGGACTTGTTGAATCTTTAGAGCTTGCAAAAGAAGAAATTAGCGTTTTAACAAACAATAAGGGCAAAATATTTTCTACCTTTTTTAAAGGTCAAGAGCCAAACAAAAGTTTCTCAGCATTAAGTAGTGTTTCTAGTAAGCTTAGCAGAGAGCTTAGCAAAATTAAAAGCACTCTAAACAATGATGGAATTTTTTATACTGCATCGGAGAATGCACGCCTTGAGGTAATAAAATATGACTTAGGGTTTTTAAAGGATGCATTTGAACTTGTTAAGGCTAAAATTGGTGCTGATACTAAAGAACCTCTTACTAGAAGTTTTAATGAACAAGTTAAAGGACTTGGTAGCAGTGGCAAGGGAGACAAAAGTAATTATTATGACTATTTAAAAGGCGTACAAGAATCTGTTGCTAATGCTTGTAATCTTAAGCTTAACAAATATTACAGATTAAATTTAAAGTTTAATGAGCTTGAAGTTTTAAGCTATGAGCAAAGACTTGAGAGAGATAATTTGCTTCTTAATGTTTATTCTAAGTATTTAGAGTTAATTAAAAATGAAAATCTAAGTCACAAGGCAAGAGAAAATTTAAAAGAACAATTAAGTTTGGTTATTTAAAAGGAGTAATTATGGAAAAAATGGATTTGAGTGTAGATTACAAGACTAAAAACTGCCAAGAAGATTTAAAAAAGCCAAGTACAAACAGTGAAGCTTTGAGCAATGATTTTATTCAGGAGTTTTTAGAATATAAAAATCTTAAAAGTGCTAATAATAATTCAATCAATTTTTCTCACAATGATCTAAGAGAATCTGTTGAGATAAATAAACTTGCAAATGATAATTTAAGTTCTGAGTATAATACAGAGAATCTTTTAGCAAAAGGATTTTCTTTTAAAGAGGTTGTAAAAGGCCAAGCCGAAGAGCTTATTAGAAAATATGTAAAAGCAACTCAAATCTTGGCAATAGCTGGAACTAACAATCTTGATGAGATTGATTCATCTTCTCGTGCAATACTAATAAGAGTCGCAAAGACCAATATTGATCAGAATAAAAATGAAGAAAATTCATACAAAATAATAAATTTTGAAAAAATAAAATCAAATCAAGAAAATAATTTAAGAAACAAAAACGCTTTCTTTGGTACATATAGTGATTTAAGAAAAGCAATGCTTAGTGAATGGGAAGAGATTAAGCAAGAATTTTATTGTAATAAAAAAGTATTAGCTTAAAAATTTGTAATTTAAGCTAATAATAAAAAATTAATTTAAAAAAAGGAGATATTTATTAATGAGCGATTCAATTGATTTTCAAAAAGAGATAGAAAAACTAAAAGCATCAAAAGCAGAACTTGAGAGCCAGCTTGAAGGTCTAAAAAAAAATCAAACTCAAAAAAATGTTTTAGACAAATTACAAAGTATTAATACCACCAGTTATCCTGTGTTTGAGAGCAATTGTAAATTTCAAGATGAGGAATTTTATTTTGCTCAAAAAGGCGGACTTAAAAGCTCCACTGTTGATAAGTTTGAAAATTATCAAGCTCAAGATTTTTGCTACAAATGTGGAGTTAAGCTTATTGTCAATGGCTCACATTTACAAATAGCAAGAGGAGGCGGCAGCGATCTTTATGGGATTTGTGTTGACTTTGATGATTTTTCAAGAACTGGTACGGTTGTTCCAATGACTTGTAGTTTTGAATGTGTTTTGATTGCTAAAGACAAAACGATTAAAGCAGAAGATAAATTAATAATAAACAGCGAAGGGTTTTTAGAAAAAGCTGGTAAGAGTACATCAGTTATTCATGCTTTAGCATTAGGATCTGCTAAGGAATTTAAAGACAGAAGAGATATTTATGGGGTTAGAGTTCTTTTTTTGGTCAAGCAAATAAAAGATGCAATTTAAAATAGGAGTATTTAAAATGGATGAGAATATATTAAATAACGATGAATATTTAAACACGGTAAGGGATGTTTTACTAAGGGAGTGCCCAATTCCTGAATATTATCATTTTTTAGATTCACAGCAAATACAAAGTAGTAATATTTCTCTTGGAAGCGACAGGATTATAAAATGGTATTCTAATTTAACAGACGTTCCTACGCTAAAGGTTAATGATTTTAACACAGTCTCAACAATAAAGTTTCAAAGACAAATAGTAAAAATTAATTATTTGTCTTTTCAGTATGCATTTAAGTACTATGCGCCAGATGGAAAAGTTAGTGTAGAGGCAAACACAAATATTACAATGAAAGAAGGACTCTTAGGATCAATAATTGAGATACAAAAGTTAATGAGTGCTCATTATTTAAAGGGCGGACTTGCGCTCTCAAAAGGGGATAAAAGAACTCTTCTTGTTGATGAGTTTAATAATGAAACTATGTATGGACTTTTGAATCTTCCAAACCAAATAGACAAAACAGTTAAACAGCCAAACATATTAGATCAAATAAGATCAATAAATGATGATCTTGTAAAGATTAATTTAGAAGATGAGAGAAGAGTGCCTTTTAAAATACTTACAACTAGTAAAATCAAAGGTCGTTTACTTGAGAGGCTTCCAAACAACAATTATTCATACAAAGACATGCTTTTTGATTTTATAAGCGCAATCAATAATGATGCAAATATTGAGCTTGAGACTACAAATTTATTAGACAATGAAATTTTAATATATCCAAGAAGCAGTAAACTGTTGCTTTTAAAAGATGGCCATCAGCCGATATTGAATTCATACACAGAAGTTTCAAGTAGTAATTTTAGAACAAGTTTTCTTGATTTTTCTATTGGAACAATTTTGGCAACAAAAAATTCAATCCTTAGAATAAAATTGAGCTAAAAAATGAATGACAGCAAAATAAATGCTAATAAGAGCACGAGCTTAATAAAAGACAGTGAGAATCTAGAACCGTCTTTAAAAACAGTATATGAGCAAATACTTGAACTTTTAATGCTTGATTTTAAAGATCTCAGCATTAAAGAATTTTGTTTATATTTAAATTTACTTGAAAACATTTTAATTTTTAAAAGAATAAGAATTAAAAGCTTAAATGATTCTACAATGTTTGTTCTAATTTATTATTTTGTTGGTTGCGAGTTAAAAAAACGAAACAGATTGAAAGGCTTTAATTTAAATTGTATTAAGTCTGAAAAATTCAAAGAGATATCATTAGAATATTTCCCCACAGCTCTTGGTAGTAGCAGTTGTGGGGGTGATTTTTGTAAATATTTAGATAGCTTAATAGAAGAGTTAAGAGTAAAAGGCTCTTTAATAGGGGTGGCTAAATGAATTCTTTGGAAATGATTAATACAAGTTTAAGTGATATTATAAGTACATATTCGCAAGATCTTTTTTTCTGTAAATTAAGAACAATCAAAGACCCAATTAATGCATCTTATGAAACTAAATTTAAAAGTTCTGATTCTGTTGCTTTTAAAGGAATATTTTTATTAATAAGTCCAGAAGAAGTAGTTGAGGTTGAAGGTGTAAATATTTTTGATAAAAACAGTTATGCCAAGGTATATACTCTTTGTAATTTGGAATTTGAATGTGGAGATTTGGTTAAGGTCTTTGATGATTTTTATTTAATCTTAGGAATTAAAAAGAGCTACAAAGAAGGTCTAAATTACATCACGTTAGTTTTAAGGAGTTATTGTTGAGTTTAAAAATTGGATTTAAAGATATTTATTTTTTGAATAAAAAAAATAGCATTAATATAAAATCAGAAGAGTTTGATAAAGAAATCTCTTTAAGACTAATAAAGGCTGCCTACAAAGAGTTTTATTCTAATATTTTTTCAAACAAAGGAATAAAAATGGCTTTTAGGGAATCTATTAAAAAAGGGCTTGTTGAAATAAAAGAGCAGTTTAGAGTATTTTCTAAAAATTATTTACTTAGCAGGCAAGCAGACCTTAATCCAAAAAGAGCTTTCAAGGCTAAAGAATTTAAGGCTAAAGAATTTAAAAGCTTAAGTAACAATATTGAAAAGCTCGATCTTTTAAAAGCAAAAGCAAAATTAAAAGCAAAATTAAAAGCAAAATTAAAAGGACAATTAAAAGGACAATTAAAAGGACAATTAAAAGGACAATTAAAAGGACAATTAAAAGGACAATTAAAAGGACAATTATGATTGTAGGGCTAAACGAATCTGTACAGTTTTTAATAAAAATACTTACAAAATTTAAACATGATTTAAGGTTTAAAGAAATAGAATTAGAAATTTTAAATACCTACAATCACCCTTATTTGGAAAAGTTTGCCACAAATACTAGTAATTTAATTGTATTAAAAAGCGAATCTTTTGAAGGGCTTACTCCTAGAAATCTAAGGGGTAGAAATTTTTGTAAAACATCTAATGAGTTTAGATTAAGGTTTTCGCTTTACTTTTTAAGTTTTACTTTATTAAATGCCCACAGGGATTCTTATGAGAACATTTGTAAAGTGTATGAGCATTTTTTGGAATTTTTACATGAGAATAGATTTAGGTTTAAGTTTACAAAAAAGCTTGATGATGGTTCTTATTTGCTTTTAACTTATTATCTTTGCTCTATTAGTAATTTAAATAATGATGGGCTACTTGGTGTTTCTAATATGAGAAGCAATATGTGTTTTAGTTTTAATCAGATTTTTGTTGCAAATATACAAGCTTTAAAACAAGAAGGGTAAATATTTAAAAAAAGAAATTAAAAAAGGAGGATAAATGCCAAAAGATACAATAAGTGTTAGTTTGGTACAAAACAGATTAGTTGCCAATAACATTAATTATTACAATCCGCTTTTAATCTACAAAAGCAGTGTTTTAGCAAGTAAATACTTAGCATTAAGTGTTACAAATTTTGAAGAGCTTTTAAAAAAACTTGGGATACAAAAGGGTAAGGAGTCTGATTTTTCTAATAAGAAAATAGCAGAAGACCAGTTAAGCGCTTTACAAAAATCAATGGGCGATTTTTTTGGCCAAGACGGACTTAAGTCTGTTGATTTTTATGTTTACAATCAGATTAAAGAGATTAAAGACTTTTTAAAATCTAATTTACATCCGTTTATAGTTTTTGTAAATGAAGCGGGAGAAAATATTAGTAGTGATTTTGAAGCTATTAAAAAAACTTGCAATTTCATTGTAATTTCTACTAAAGAGAATAACTTGCCAAATTTTTTAAAAGGTAAAGACAAAAGTGAGTTTAAAAGCATTATTGCTTTCTACAGCGGCAATGAAAATTTGCATCTTAAGTTTGCAGCAATGTATTTACATCAAGCAAGCATTTTTCATGCTGTTAATCCTTATGGGATGATTTTAAATTGTACTCCTATTTATGATGATTCTCTAATTGATTCTCTTAGAAAATCCAATATTAATTTTTATTCTCTTTTAAATGAAACTGGTAATGATGGCATTTTAGCTTTAAAAGAAGGTGTTAGTCTCTCAGGCGATCCTATTGATGAGGCTTTTACACTTTATTATATTAAAAATGAAGCAATAAAAGAGCTTATTAGGATTTGGAATAAAAATAGTAGAGCCAATAGTAAACTTAGTGCTTTAAATTTGGAGGGTAATTTGCCAAACGAATATACAGCAGGGCTTGAATGTTTTTTCCACGAACTTAAAGAAAGAGGTCTTATTGTCTTTTACAAAGAGATTAGACTTAAAATTAACTCTTCTCAAGGTTTAAGCTTAAGCTTGGAAGTTGCGCTTAAGTATAATGACAGCTTTAATAGTGTTAATTTAATAATCACTGCACAAGAGATAAATGAATATTTAAGGAGAGCATCATAATGAGAGAATATTATTCATTAGATTTAATATTTTTTAGTTTTAATGACAATTTAATAGAAAGAGGTACTGTTGAGTACAGCACAGAGCCCAATGTAATGGCTAAGGCAAGCACAGAAGACAGAAATTTTCCAATTCCAAGCTTTAGAGATCCAAGAACCGTTGTTCATATTTTTGATTTAGAAGTAAGCAAAGGGTCTTTTGATTACAAGCTCTTAACAAAGCTAAGCAATGAGCAATTTTACGAGAATGTCCCAAAAACTAAAAAGTTGAAAAGATTAGTGTTTAACGATCAAATGGGTTTGAAAATTATTTCAAATAGTGCATTTTTTGCAGAAATTCCAACTAGAAAGTATTCATCTGATAATGATACGGTTAAGTTCACAATTCATGCAATAAATTGTGATGTTGAAAAGGCAAGTTGATTTAACAGTAAAAACGTTTTATTAAAGGATAAGAATTTAAAATGAGATATAAGTTAAAAATATTAACTAAAGTTAAAACACATACATACATTTTAAAAGATATTCCCATGTACGAGTGGGACAATGTTTTAGGGTTTGATGTTGAGCGAGATGAACTTATTAGCAAACTTAACAATCTGCAAATATTAAAAGAGATAACCAAATTAATGATCTCAAGAGGGTTTTTAGATGAATTTTATGAAATCCTAAACAAAGAGAGAAGATATTCTGAGCTTTATAAGTATGCTCTTCCCACAATTCTTTTTTCAGTTCAGTATTCACTTTTTCAGACAATAGAAGGGTTTAAACAGCCCAGTTTGGTTTACATTGAGAGTTTTCAAGATAGAAACGGCGATTATATTAAGTACGACTACATTGATCAAAGGTGGAGTTATGATTTTATTATTACAAGTAACAAGCCTTTAGGCTTAGATCAAGAAGATTCTTTAGAAAATAATCTTGAGTCTTTCTTAAAAGAAGGTTTTAATGAATAATTCAGAGATTGCAACAAATTATTTTAAATACATAGACTATTTGACAAGAGAAGTTAATAAATATTATTTTCCTATTGTAATGGGCATATGCACATACAAAGATGTTAAAAAAATGAGATACAAAGAGCTTTTAGAAGTTAACCGAGCAGCTAACTTAAAGCTTAACAAGGAAATGTACGAACGGGCTTTGTCTTTTAGTGGTATGCGTTAAAGGTTTTTATGTACGAAGAAAACAATAATGATGATAAATTTACAATTACATTAGAAGGCGTGCTTGACAGAAATGCCACTAAGAGTAATTTAAAAAAAGAGCTTTTAAGTTTAAAAAAAGAAGATTTTTTTAAACAGACTGGCTTGAGTTTAAAAAGCAGTAAGGATTTTTTATCCTTAAGCGTTGAAAGACTAAAAAGTCTTGAAAGGCTTAAAAACGATAATCTTCAAAAATCAGGAAGTTTTAAATCGAATGTTTTTAAAAGTAATCCTTTTAAGGATTGCTTTAATCTAGATTTTAAGAAAAATAGTCTTGAAGGTGTTTTAAAAGATTTAGATTCTTTTAAAGACAAAAACAGTTTAGCATTCAAGCATTTGCCTTATTTGAAGAACAATATTGGCTCTTATTTTAATCTAAAAACAGATAGTCCAGAAATAGATAATCTAAAAACAGATAAATTAGATTTAAACCCTAAAAGGCAATATTCATATTTTAAAACTGAAAATATTAAAAATACTTTTAAACAAAATTTTATTTGCAATTCTAGTAAAGATCAGACTAATAAAGCATTTAAAGATTTTAAATTAAATTCCAATTTTGACAAGATTGAGCGCAATTTTGCCAAGGATAATTTTCAAGAACTATTAGGTTTTAAAAAAGAAAATAATCAGTTTATTTTGGAAAATTTAGTGTCTTTTAGAAATCTTTTTAAAGATGCAAGTTTGTTTGATTTTTTAAATAATGGTTTTGATGATTCTAAATTATTTTTAAAGGAATTTCAAAATTTAAAAGACAAAAAGATTCCCCAGCTAAGTCTTGAAAATTTTATTTTAAAAGATAATCAAATAGAAAGTGTAAATAAAATGCTCAAAAGGCAGAGATCTTTTGAAACAGAGTTTGAAAGAAATGATTTTTTAAAAAAACTTTATGTTCTTAAAAGTTCGCAAAATTCAAATTTAAATGATTTTCCTTTTATGGTTGAGCTTGCTCAGAAATTGAAAAATGAAGGTTACGCAAAAAATGATTCAAAAGTTGTTAGTCTGATAAGCGATTTTTTAAGCAGTGAGAATAATTTAGAAAAATTTTTAAGTTTTAAAAGACCAACAACAAGTTCTTTAAATGATCAGTTAAAAGCTGAGCCTGAGTTTTTAAATAGCAACAAAATAATAAATAGTGTTTTTGAGCCCAAATTAGATCCACTCTTAGAAAAAACTTTAGAACTTTTGCAATGGGCTAAAGGTTATGATTTTACTAACAGTGTATTGGAGCCTTTAAAAAATACTTTTTCAAATTTTGGTAATCTTTTAGTACAGGCATTTGAAAGTTTGCCTTTGGTTGAGTACATGACAAATGTAATTAGAGATGGCGGAGCATTTAATTCAAGAAGAATTGATGATGATTCTAGAATGCCTTAGCAAATTTAAAGAGGTTTTAAGTGATTAAAGAGCAAACTACTAAGTTAATAGAAGATGTTGTAAATCAAATTTCAAGCTTAGCAAGCAGTTCAAATTTTGTTTTACTTTTTCCAAGGCTTGATTTTAAAGGACTCGGATACATTCCTCAACTATTTTTTATTTTTGTAAAGCATGATCTAATAGAAGAAAATCTCTCAAGCATAAGCTCAGATCGTGCAGTAATTGATTTTACAAATACAAAAAGTGAATATGTTAACTTTAACATTACAACAAGGCCTGAAATTGTAACAATTAATAAAGGAATTTTGTCATCTATTTATGACAAAACTTTATTAAGAGCGCTAAAAGAAACCCCTTTTATGAATAGTGCTTTAGAATTTAATAGCAACTTTATAAAAATGCAATTTAGACAGAGGTTTAACTTAGGGGTTTATTACAGTATGTATAGCCCTTCAGTAGGATTTCACGAGGTGGTAAGCATTAATTCATTGAAACTTAAAGACACAGTTTATTTAGAAGAGGTGGAAGTTAGTTTGCAAGTAAAAATTTGCAAAACATTTAATATTTTAACTTATAAAGGTTAAAATATTAAATAAACACAACTTAGTATCGGGAGAATATTAATGAGACAATTTAAGCTTATTTTGATATTTTTTTTATTTATTGTTTCAACAGTATATGCAGGTGTTGTAAGGCCATTTGATTTTAAAAAATGGAATTTTAAAAAAGACATAGATTTAGCTTATGTATTAATGCATGATATTGATAATGGAGTTTTAACCAAATCTCAAGATAAAGCTGGTAGCATTAAAAGTCAAGAAATACTTTCTAAGTTTAACAAGTTAAATGTTTATTCTGACAGTTTGCAAAAAATAATAAAAAAAAGACTTACTAGGAGTAAATTCCAAAACGAGGTGGAATTGCCGTTACTTAAGATCTTTAAAAAGTATAAATCTTTAACAAGAAATTATAAAAATAAAAGGTTTATTGAAAATCCAGAATATACAAAACTTATTGTAGAGAGAAATATTAAAAAAATTCTTTTTCTAGAAAACTATTTTCAGTCTAGACTTAGGGATTTAAAATCCCGTGAGGATGTTGAAAAAAGAATAGATGCTAATCGAAGCAGTTTAAAGCCTTCAAAGGGTAGAACTAACAGTAATCTTAGATCAAAGTTTTCAAACTCCAAAGCTTCAAAAAGATCAAATGGGTTAAAAGATGGTGTAAAAGAATGCAGTAAGAAACGAGCCTTAAATAGCTATAATTTTAACCGGGCAGATAGTGAGTCTTTAGATGAGCTAGATCAAGATCTAAATAATAAAGACAATTACTCAGATGATTATGAGAGTGAGTATGCAGATGATTATGAGAGTGAGTATGCAGACGATTATGAGAGTGAGTATGATGGGTATTCTGAGGTGGTTCAAGGCGAAGATGAGCTTTTTGATTTATAAGAAGATACTTTTAGCTAATTTTTAATTAGAATATTTTTATTTGATTTATAAAGCTTTTAAAGATAAAATAATTTTTATTTGGAGAATATTTATGAGACAATTAATTTTAATTTCTTTTTTTGTTTTAAGTTTTAATTTATATTCTTACAATCTCCAAGATGATGAAGAGATTGCAGTCAAGTTTTTATACGAAGAAGTAAAGTTTGTTGGGGATTTAACCAAAGATCATTCTGTTTCGTCTGTTGAGAGTTTAATACAAAATGCAATTAATAAAATAGGGTCTGAGAATATTTTAGGCATTGAGCATAATATAACTTTTAATGGTATTTCTGTAATGGTAATTTATAAAGCTAAAAAGCTTAAAGTTAGTAAGGTTTTTAGTTTAAGTTAATTTGGTAGTACTTGTGAGAAAAGTTTTTTTAATTTTTATTTTATTTTATTATTTAGCTTTTAATTTACATTCCTATACTGTTGGGAATGATGAAATTGTTAAGATTAAAATTTTTAATCTTAATCTTAATCAGCAGAGATCTTTTGAAGAATTAGAAAAAGATGTAAGGCTTTTTATTCAAAAAATAGGCTCAGAAAATGTTTTAGGCATTAATCATAAAATCTTATTCACAGGGGTAGAAGTTGTAGTAATGGTGATTTATAAATCAAATCAAGATTAAAAGATTAAATTTTACTGATAATGTTGATTTTTAATTAGTTTGTTAATTTAAAAAGGAGTTTTATTTAAAAAGGATGTTAATATTTCAATACGATTTTAAGATTGAATTTTACAATGCAGTCGATTCTAAGAACAGCATTGGCGGGAGACTTGGGGGCTTGAAGCCTAGAGTTGTTATTGTAACTCAAAATGGTGCTCCTGATTTAAATATTTTTATTCAAAATACATATTCTGAGAATGATTTAATAATTGGGAAAAAAACTAAACTTCAAATTTTCAATGTGCCTTTAAATTTTTCTTATTTTAAGACTTCAGATATTGTAAAAATTTATTATAAGAAGTTTACAAATCAACAAGATTATCAATTTATTATGGCTGGATATTTGGGAGCGCCTGTTGAAAAAATTGGTAGTTTTGAGAATTTTAGTTTTGAGTGTGAACTTTATCTTTTGTCTAAGGCTACCTTTTTACATAGAAAGTTTGAGTATAAAAATTTCAAAGGAAGCACTGTTGCTGATGCAATAAATTATGTGTTTAAGGACAAAGCAATCTTTTGTATGAATGAACTTGAAAAAACAAGAGTTATTAGCAAGAGCTTTGCTTGCAACTCACCAAAAGGATTAATAGAATACTTAAGGCGACAAGGATACGTTGATTTTGTTGTTGTTGATATTGGAAATCTTGGGCAAGATGTTGATTCTAAATTTATTTTTACTAATTTTGGACAATTTATTTCTGGTGAGTGTAAAAGACTTGAAGATTATGGACTTTTGTTTGTACCTCAAAAAGATGCCTTGGGTGCTGAAAATGCTGGTTTAAGCTTGTATCAAGCTCAGGTGATGTTTACTCACAATATTAAGATTGGAGATAATCTGAGTTTTAAAGACAGGCATGGGAATAATATTTATTGTAAGGTTAAAAATACTAGTGCTAGACTAAGTAGTACTAGAGAGTGTGTTTTGAACCTTGAGCTTTACTCTGAGGATAAAAAAGGAATGTATTATGAATCATAATGATTTTTGTGGATCAGGCAGTTTAAAGAGTTCTTCTGCTAGTGCTTTTAAGCAGTATTTTTTTGAGAATATTTTTATTTGCAGAATAGGTGTTATTGAAAGTTTTGATTATGAAACTCAAACGGGGGTTGTTACTATTAAAGAGTACAAAGGATTAAAGATTAGTACCAGGAATATATCTAACTTTAATCTTGATTTAGAAGAAGAAGATGAAGTAGTTTTACTTCAAAGTAATTTTAATATTTTTCAAGAAAGTGATAATAATCATTTTGACAAAAATTATTATTACATTTTAAGTGTTCTTAATCCTAAAAAAATTGGTATTAAGTTTAATGAGTTTAAAATGAGTTTACAAGAGCTTAACACACAAAGTGAAAATATAAACTTAAAAGGGAAAAAATTGATTATTAATGTAGATAATATTGAAATTAAAGGTAATTTAAAAATTAATGGAACTAAATTCGAAAATCATATGCACAGTTCCGGCACTATAATGTATGTTAATAGTAGCGGTGTTCCAACAACTACAACTGGGAAAACGGGTCCTCTTGCTTGAGGAGATGCAAAATTACCAATTCACAACTTTTTAGTAGCTTAGCATAAGCTTGTTAACAGGTCTAATGATTATTTTCTACCAATAAGATTAAATTTCTTACTTGATTTGTAAACTCTATTGTTGCGTCAATTATTTTACTGATATTGTTAGTTGTTAATTGGGATTGAATTTTTAGTTGTTCTAGTTGTTCTTTTGTGTTTTTGTATTCATTTTTTACTTTGGTAAATTTTTCAGCTAAAACTTTATATTCCCAAGCCACTGATTCGTTGTAAAGCTTTAGATTTGGATGAAACCTTGATCCTAAGTCCCAGTTTATTTGACTTAAGTTTTCTTTTTCTTGCCATTTATTAGCGGTATCTATTATTTGCTTTATGGAACTTGTTCCTAAGGGGTCTTTAGTGTCTTCAAAAATAAGCTCACTTTTTTCCAGCTCTTTAAGTAGTCTGTTTTTTATTTTTTCCATGTTCTCAGTATTAATGATATTAGCAATTGAGCTGTTTGCTGTTGCTAAATTCTCAATCTCAATTTCAAAATCCAAAAGATCTTGAGATTTTTCTAAACTTTTTATTGCATTTAGTGCTTCATCTAGAGATTTTCTAACTTTTTCTGCGTATTCTTTTGTTATAAAGTTTTCATCTTTACCTAAATGTGTGTTTTGATTTTGAAATTGATTTTGAGGGGTGTTTTTTTCAGTTGCTTTTAAAGTGTTGTTTTCTTCTTTTTGATCAAAAATTTCTTCTTTGTAATTAGCATTAATCTCTTTTTCAATCGGATTGAGCGTTGCTTTTTCATCGGAGGTGCTTGAAATTTTGAATTCTATTGTAGCTGGATTTAAAAATTTTTGCATATTTGAGTCCAATTCTCCTTCTGCAGGTTCATCTAAAGAAGCGCCAATTAATAATAATTTTTCTTGTATTTTTGCAATTTCTTCTTCTGATTTGGTTATATTTTCTTCCTTTAGTAATTCTGATGGTATTAAGCTTTCAGATTCAGATTTTAAAGAAGATTCTTGTTTCTCAGGCTCAATTTTTTCAATTTCTAAAATAGGAGGTGTATTTTGATTTGTGTTTGAATCTAATTCTTTTTGAAAATCCGATTCAATTTGTAAGCTATTTTTAATAACTTCTGAAATATTTTGTAATTTCTGTTCGTTTAAGGATTTGTTTTTCTCATTAGTATTCATATTAGCATTACAGCTAATAATCAGTAACAATGCAGGTATTGAAAATTTGTTTAAAACTTCTTTAAGCTTGTCTTTCAAAGCTTTAAGCTCCTTTTAAAACAAGAATATCCCAACATTATACTACATTTTACTCAATTTTGATTTAAATTTTAATTTTAAAATTTAAAAAATCCCCTTAATAGGGGATTTAAGGGGGTATCATAAATTTTGCATTAATTGTTTTTAAATTTCTTATTTTTACTATCTTGCAGAAATAGCAATTTAATACTTTTAGTGTTTTGCCTTTGGTTTATTTATAATATGGTATCGAAGTAGAGGGCTGTTTTAAGTAACTTTTATAAAAGTTCCAGTACCATTCTTCTTTTTTTATATTGATGCAAAATATTTGCTTTGTACTAAGTGTATAGCATCCTTTAAAATTTTCAGATTTAGCAATAAAGGAGAACATCGGGTGATATTCGATGTTCCTTTGAATATATTAATATATTTAAATGTAAGTTTAATATTTTAAATATCAATATAGTAAAATCTTTTCAAGACAAGATATTAAAAAGATTTTACTGCCCCTAATCAAACTCTTCTTCATCTTCATCATCATCATCATCATCTTCTTCGTTTTCTTCATGATCGTTATTAACTTTTTCTTTGACTTTGGAGTTTGGGTGTGAATTTTTATTTTTTTCTTCTTTTTCTTCTTTTTGCAAGTTTTTTGCTGCATTCTTAAGAAGATAATCTATTAAAACCCCGCGACCAATTGCGCTACAAGATATTATAAATACTAAAAACGAAATAAGTATTAATTTTTTAACCATTTAATCATTCCTTTAACCTGGGCAATTTAGTTGTAATTATACATCATTTAATTTAATTAATCAATTAAATGATGTATAATTACAAGCTTAATATATCTCAGATATATTCTTTTTGAATTATTGATTTTAGACTGTTTATGTTTGTTATTATTTCTAAGAGTTTAATAAAATTTTTATTCATTTTAAAGATTTGATTGTGAGGCAACAGTTCTAATTCTATGCTTTTTTCGTTAATGGACACTTTGTTGTAATCTATTGAATGGTAATCTTTTTTATTTTTTATTTAAAATCTATAAATAGGATTTAAGTACCCCCGACTTATACCTTTTTTAATTATATCTTTAATGTCTAGTAAAACATAATCTTTAGGTTTAAAGATGTCGTTTGGAGGATTGAGCATGATGTTAATAACATTGTTATTATTTTTGTTTTTAAGGTTCAAAACAAAAAATAGTTCTTGATTTTGGAAAAGATTTTCAATATTTTTTATCTCTTTAAGTTTTTTAAAAGTTGGCTTTACCAAGTTTTTTGAGTCTAACAATTTTTTATTTATTAAGATGCTCAAAGACGCTACTTGTCCTTTTGTAGATAAGATTTTATCTTCTTCTTGTTGGAATTCATTTTCTCTGTTGATGCTAAAATTAATAGTGAATGTTTGAATTGGATAATTTTGTTTGTAGTAATTTTCGATGCTTGTTGGGTTTTGATTTGATTGTCTTATTTCTACTTTTTTAATTGATACTTTAGAGATTGGGTTTTTTAGGCTATGTCTTCTACGGTTTGTTGTTTTGTAGTTTTTTCTTTTTTATGTGTAAACAGACTGCAGAATAAGATTAAAATTCCTAGTGATATTAAAATAACCTTTTTCCCCAGTTATTGCTCATTATCCTTTACATACTCATTATATAATTATTAACAAATTATTAATAATCAATTTTTAAGTTTTATTAGATTAATTTTTAAAAAAAAGATTAGGTATTGATCTTTATAAAAAGAAGTTCTCTAATAAAATAAAAGAACTTCTTTGGAGGTAGTTAAAAAGTAGTATATTTCTATTTCTTAATACGCTACTGTTTTGATAATAGAATTATAAATATTTTTAAAGTATAGTTCATATTTTAGAAGATGAATTTTTATGTTTATTTAAATTTATACAAAGAGGACTCGCAGTAGAGAGCCTCTTTGAAACGTGTGTGGGAAGTGTTTGATAAATTTAGTTTTTTAAAACTATTTTATGAATTCTTTTAATTTTAAAGCATTGGTTAGTATTTTTAGCGTATTGTAAATGTTTTGACTGATTTTAATGTAATATTTTTTATTAGAATAAGGAGAGTAAATAAGTTTAACTTTGTTTAAGCTTTTTTGAAATTTGCTAAAGCTTAGATACTTCCAACTGTAGTTGGTTGATACGTAAAATGAGCTTCCAAATTGCAAATCACCGGATTTATCTTTGTTTAGGATTGCTTTGTTTATGCTTAATAGACTGTGGTAATGAAACAAAGGCATTAAATTGATTTCCCTTTTATATTTATCTTCAAAATTTAAACAACATCTTATGTAATTATTTTCATAAAGATAAATAAAATCTTTATGGTTTTTTAATTTAAGCAGGTTTTTTAAACCCCTTTTATCCATACTATTTTTGTGAGCCAGTATGCTTATTGATTTTAGCTTACCTTTTGTTAGTGTAATTTTGTCGTATTGGTCTAAATATTGTGCTTCTGATTTTATTTCAATTGTTGCATTTGAATCTATGTTATAAGTTCTAATGTAAAATTGTGTACAAAAAATAGGGTTTAAAGGCTTTGTATATTCACTTTTGTAAATTAGATTTTTAATAGCATTCATATTTATCTCTTGTAATATTTAAATAGCTTAGATTCTTTTTTAAGATACTCAAAGTTGTTTGCATATAAGTAATTTAATTATTCCCCAGTCCAAATTTATTTACATAGAATATCATTTTATACAGATTTTATCAATAGTTTCTAAATCGTTTTATAATATTTTTTATTTAAAATAAAAAACTAATTAATATTGATTATTTTAAAATTATATTTTAATATAATATAAATTTTAAATAAGGAGAATTAAATAATGACAAAATTAATGTATGCTATGTTTTTGAGTGCAATATTATTTATTGCTTGCGAAACTACAACAATCTCAGATGAGATGGAAAATGTTATTGACGAGGATTCAAAAGTTACAGCTCCAATGCCAGACAAGTCTATGAAATCAACTAAACAACCTATGAAATCAACTAAACAACCTATGAAGTCAATTAAAAAGTAATAAGCTTTACCTTTAATTAATCAAGAATTCAATTCTAGCAATTTATTTAAAAAAAAAAAGAAAAAGACCAGTAGGGCCTTTTTCTTTGTGGATATCAATATCAAACCAATATTACTGAATTGGGGCAAGAATATTGGTGATTTTATTTTTTAAATTTAAAATTACATTATGTATGTTTATTAATAGGGCTTTTGGATTTTTTGAATTTAAGTAGTCATTTAATCTTGCAATGTTAGTTTTTAGTTCAGGATTATTATTGTATTCAGTAATCATGTCATCTACATCTTTTATCCAATTTTCTTTAAATTGTATAAGTTTGTTAAAATCATAGTAGAGTGCTTTTAAGTTAGATTTGTTTAGTTGTTGTATCTTGTCTTTTACATTCCATATTTTAAAGTTGGTTTTTTCTATTGTTAATTGGATGCTAAAGCCTCTGTTTATAAGTATTGCTTTAGCTAAGTCTAGGTAGTTTGAATCTTGGCTGAGTTTTGATAAAATTTTTCCAATACCCGAAATTGCGGCTTTTTGAAACTTTAAAGATGTGTAAATCATTCTTCTTTCAGCTAGATATTCGTTTTTGTCAAGAGTTACTGTTGCATTTGAACTGAAAAATATTTTACTAAATACGTCTTTTTTCATTCCAAATTGGTCATCAGGTTCGTTCCTGTTAGAATCAAAGTCGATTATTTGATTAATATTCGCAGCTCTTTCTAATATTTTCCTTATTAACTCTTGAGCCTCAGGATCTATTATTTGCTTTGAATTATTAGCATTATGTTGATTTTTTAACTTACTAACAGCAGCAGGAACCCCAGCAGGCAGATTGTTCGCTTTTGAGTTTTTATGCTTACTGCTTTTAGACATTTTTTTAATCTTTGATGATTTATTTTCTTTTTTAGTTATTTTTATATTTGCCTTTTCATTTTTTTCCTTTTCATCATCGTCATTGGTAACTTCTAGCGAGCAAGAAAGCAAAATTAGCGCACTTAATATATGCAATAAAAATATTGCAAATAATTTATTATTTTTCAAAATAGTATCCTTCAATAAAAATTTTAAGTAATTAATTTTTAATTAAAAATTTTAATTACCTAATTAATAACTTTAATTCAAAATTGTTATTGTACAAAATAAAATTCAAAAAAAAAGAGAGCAAAAGCTCCCCTTTAGGTTTAAGGTTTTATTTTTAGATAAATTTTTTAATTATTATTAAGTTTAAATAATGTGTCTAAGTAAGTTAATGCTTGTTCAGATTTAAAGCAAAGAGAAGCAATCTTGTCTTTGTATGTCTTTTGAATATGGTCATTAAGCTTTTCTATATTGTTTTGCAGCTCTAAAGTAGCGTTTGAACTTACAATTAATCTTTCTATTGTATTTAGCCATTCTTTTTTTATTTTAAGTAAATCAACAATTGTTGTGTAAATTTCTTCTAAAGTTTTTTTATTAAAAGTATTTTCTTTTAATCTCTTCATATTAATTGCTAAATTTTCAAGCGCAACTTCAAATCTTTGTTGAATTTGCATACCCCCGCCCCCCAACATTTTTTTTATTGTTTCGTGAGTTTTTGGGTTCTTGTAAAGCTTGTTTACAATCTCTGATAAATTAAAAATGTCAGTAGTGTTGTAGCTTAATGATGAATAAAATTGCCTTCTCATTCTTTGAGCGTCTATTAAGTTTGAGTTCATTTTTTCTCTGAGTTTTGCTCCAGTTTGAAAGTTTGTTTTGTAAACATTGATTATTTCAAACATGCTATTTTTTAGTCCAAATTGACTAGGTATTTCTTTTTGAAGTTTGTCTTTTTTTATTATTGCCATTTCTCTTTTTAGGATTTCAAAAAGCTTGCAAACTATGTCTTTTTGCTCTTTTGGGCTTTTTAAGTCTTTTGTTGATCTTTGATGTTCTTGTTTTTTTGTAGTTTGCTGAGAATTTAATTCATCGTATGTTGTTTCTGTAAAACTTGCTAATTTGCTCTGATTATCTTCATAGTGTAGCTTACAAGAGAAAAATGTTATTATTGCCAATGTTATAAATATTGATAATTTTTCCGCATTCAAAATTTAATCCTTTAATAAAAATTTTAAGTAATTTTAATTATTTAAAAATAATACTTAATTATTTAAATTTAGTTCAAATTTTAAATTGAACAATAAAAAAAAGAAAAGGTCTGACCTTTTCTTTTTTTAAAATTTTTGTAAAATAGTTTGTTTTCTTATTTTAAATAAACTATTTGAAATTTGTTATGTCAATGTATGTGTTAAGAACAAACTGACGAATATCTTTCATTTTATCTAAATATTTAGCCTCAATATATTGCGCTAAAGATTGGGGATCTTTTAGATTTGAATTATGTTGCACATTGCTAATAAGGGCGTCAACTTGTTTAAACCATTCGTTTTTTTTATTTAGTATCGAATTTAGTTTTGATTCAAGATCTTGGATCTTATTGCTAAAATCAAGGCCATTAGTTCCACTTCTTAAGTATTCTTGGAAAAAGGTTTCAGTTTTTTTCTCTATTTCTTCTATTGCAAAGTCTAAAGGTATTTGTATTCCAAGTCCTGATCTTATTAATGATCTGATTAGGTTGTGATTTTTATCCTCCTGAAAAAGGATTTCCATCATTGATCCAAATTGTGTGATTTTAGATTGATCAAAATTCATCATCGCATAGAATTTATGTCTATTGCTTTCTGCTTCTGGTGCGTAAGAGCTAAGTTTTGGTGCGTAACTTCGATCAAAAACTTGAGCATTTGAAATAACATCTAATAGAGTAAATGCAGAATCTTTCATTTTAAACTGATCGTAAGTTTCTCTAAATCCGTTGTTGTGTGTTTTGTTTTTTTCCTCAGAAATTCTTACAAGAAAGTCATTTTTTATCGTTTGAAATCTAATATCACCGGAAAATGTTTGGACAGCGCTTGGTTGAGCTTGTCTGTAATTTGCAGAAAAATTGTTGCTTTGTAAGTCGCTAAAGCTTGTCTGGCTTATTGGTTGACTATTCCCAGAATAAAGGGCATGTTTTCGGGGAATATTAATTCTTTTGCTATGAGTTTTTGTTGTCTTCCTAGACACAGGTTTAACCGTTCGTGTAGATGCTATTTGTTTTGGCGGCATTACTACTTTTATTTGTGTGTTTTTACTTGATGTAGCCGTATTAACCGGAGCAATCGGAGTAACCGGATTTTTTGATTTAGGCAGATTGGCTAGATTAGCCAGATCAACTTTTTGTTGCGGGAGGTTTTGCAATCCTTTATTTTTTATTGATTGTGCTTGTTTTTGCACGCCCGCTGAATTTGCCACTTTATTGGTGTTTGTTTGATTTTTAGCAGCATTTGAATTTGTGTTAATACTTAGTTCTGCTTGATCATTTGTTGTGCTATTTAGAAGTTCTGCCACTTTATTTTTATAATCTTCGTCTAGGTTGGCCTCAACCGTGCAAGAGAATAAAAACAAGGCTATGCATTTTAAATTTATTAATGGTTTAATTTTCAAGATATTATTCCTTTATTTCTTTTTAATAAATTTTAATAATTAAAATTAATTACTAATTAATAAAAAGATAGTTCAAATTGAGAAATAATTAATACATATAAATAAAAAAAGAGCAAAAGATTTTTGCTCTTTTTTTGCAGCCTGCTCATAAGTCTTCTTGCAAATCCCTTCCAATTTCTATCATTAAATCGTAAATTTCATTTGAGTCCGGCTTTAATGTATTTTCATAGGTTTTTTTCAGATAAGCTTCTAATTCTTGAATATTGTTTTGAAGATTTTCATCATCATTGTAAGTAATAATAATTTTGTCTATATTTTTAATCCATTGTTGCTTCATGCTCAGAATTTTGTTTATTTTATCTTTAATCTCTTTTAATTTTTTTTTGTTATGAAAATCAATAAGATCGTCTTTTCTTTTATATATGTCAAGAATAGCAATTTCTAGTGGATTTTGAATAAAAATTGACCCCCTGTCGATTATTGACCCAATTAACTTTAAAAGTTCAAACCATCGTGTTGAATTCTTTTCCATTTCTAAAGCTTTATTTAAAATTTCTAATATGTTTTTAATTCTTATTTTATTGTACTCAAGAGATGAATAAAATTGTCTTTTGTACTCTTTGGAGAGTTCATCTTTTTTTCTAACAAAAACAAAAATATTTTCTATCTTACCAAGGCCTAATTCATTTTCTTTTTTGTCGCTTTCTATTTTTTCTACTATAGGTTTTATTATTTTTTCTATTTTATGGGTAATTTTTTGATTTGAGTCAAGTAAATTACATGAACACAAAAGTAATGTTATTGCCAGTTTAATAAACTTTATTTTGTATTTTTTCAAAGTATTCTCCTTTTAAAAAAAAGTATTATATTGTTTGATTTTAAATGTATATAAAATCAAAATGCTTAAGTCTTAGCATATTTAATTTTGACTCCCAGGTATTGTTAAGTTTGGTAAATTATAATTAGGATTTAATATTTCTTTTATTTTTGCAATTGCATCTGTTGTGTCATATTTTTCCGGTTTAATTTTATATCTAATGTGTTCTGCTAGACTTTCAACATCTTCTTTAATTTTTTTTAAATTTTCGTTGTATTCGAGAATAATCTCATCTATCTTTTCGATCCAATTTTGTTTTATTTCAAAAAGTTCTTTTATTGCAGTCTCAAGAGTTTTTAGGTTTTCTTTGCCTAGTCTTTTTAATTCATCTTTATCATCAGATATTTTTAAAATTATCTCTTCAAGGCTTTTTTGAATGTTGAAATATCCTACCTTTACAACTTCTTCAATTAGCTTATGGTGTTCTTTTTGTTTGTAAAGTTGTGTGAGTATTTTCCCGAAGCTTACAATTCTTTCTTTATTGTAATCCAAGGAAGAGTAAAATAGTAACCTTTCCTCTTTTTTTGAGTCTGAGCTGAGCTTTGAAAGCTTAAGGACAGTCGTATCTGTATTAAAAACCGAATATTTCATTCCAAACTGATCAGAGTCTTCAGCTTGGTCTTTGTATTCTTCTACTTCTTCTTTAAATCTTTTTATTTTTGTTGATATTCTTTGTGTTATTGGTCCTTGAAACAAACTACAAGAACACAAAAGAAGTGTTGCAATGACAATATTAGTTAATATTAAATCATTTTTTTTCAAAATATTCTCCTTTTATAAAAATGTAATAATGCAATACAAAATAATTCTTAGTACATATTACAAATGTATATCAAATTATTTAAAGTTTAAATTTAAACTTTAATAAAAATAAAAAGACATTATTGTTTTTGGCTTGAATTTAAATTAAGTGCATAAAAAAAAAAGAGAAGTTAATTCTTCTCTTTTGAAAAACATTAAGTGCAACGTATTAAATTTTTTTTGTTTTATTAATAGGTAATCTACATATAATCAAATTCTTTATAATTTTCATTTATGTGTTTTAATAGTTTTTCCTTATTGGTTTTAATGCCGCCTAAGTCTTGATTGTAAGCCCTAATAGTGTTATTTAAAATTTTCTTATATTTTTGTTTTACCTTTAATCTACTTTCTAATTGTATTAGTAGCCTTGCGGCTAGCTCTTTGTTTGGAGTGCGTAATTCATCTTTTTTTGCTTTAGCTTGTAATGATTTTATATCTTCTATAAGCCATTGAATCCTCCGTGCTGTCAGAAAGAAAAATTTTATAACTGTCTTCCTGGTTTTAAGATTTTTTGTAATTTTTCCAGTAATTTCTTTTAATGTATTTATTTTGTCTGTTTCGTAATTTAAAGATGAGTAAAATATTCTTTTCAATTTCATTTGATCCTCTTCTGTAAGAGTATCAAAAGGCTTAACCGTAGAAGAATTTATAAAATCAAATCCCGCATCAGCAATTTTAGCTATTTCTATATCTTCTTTTTCTTTTTCTTCTTCTATTTTCTTAGGGATTGTTTCTAATTTTAAGTTTATATCTTCTATATTATCTGTTTCTAAATATCCAAGATATAGACCATCTTTTGTAAGATATTCGATATTCTGATCATCTTCTGCTGAATATTCGATATCTTGATCATCATTTGTTGAATGTCTGAGGTCTTGATATTTTTTTTCAATATTTTGTTTTTTTACTTTTTGCTTGGTGTTGTTTTTGCGTCTTGGATCGATATTGTTAACAGCGCATGAGATGCAGATTAAAGTTAATATCATTTTAATAATATTTGTTTTAATCGGTTTTAGTTTAGTTTTTATCAAAATAATATCCTTATTATATTAATTTTAATATCTATTAATATTAATTATAAATTAATAATACAACGATATTATTTTATTTGTCAAATAATATTAGTATCATTTTGTATTATTTGACAAAATTTCTGTTTTGTTTTGTTTTGTTTTGTAATATTTAAAATTAAAACTTTAATAAAAATAAAGAGATTGTTGTTTTTATTGCGGACTTTGATTTAAGTAAGGCAAAAAAAAAGAGAAGATAACTCTTCTCTTTAAAAAAATATCAAGTGCTATGTATTTTTTTTGTTAAGTTATGTTAGATGTTCTAGATAGTTTTTAACAATAGTAAAGTCTATGTAATTTCTATATAAGCGTTTTGCTAGTTGGCAATTATTGTTTTGAATGTTTTGATTACAAGATTCAATAGCTTTGTTTAATTTTTTTGCAAATTCTTTTTTTAAGATTAAGTAAGTTTTTAAAACTCCATATAGCAATTCAAACTTATTTTGTTTTAGAGTGTGTAATCCATTTTGTATTAATTTTAAATAATTTTCTATTTCTTTTTGAGCAAAAAATGCTGTGTTATGAAGAAAATATATAAGTAAGGGTTTTCTTTTATGGTCAACATATTGGCAAAATTTTTTAAGAATTTCTTTTAATGTATTTATTTTATCTGTTTCGTAATTTAAAGATGAGTAAATTATTCTTTTTATTATGCTTATTTGATCTTCTTTTAAATAAAGAAGATAAGGGTTTGCTTTAAAAGTGTCTAGAAAATCAAGTTTTGCAGCAGCAATTTTGGCTATTTCTATATTTTTTTGCTCTTTTTGAGCTTCTTTCTTTGAAGTGTTTAGATCTTGAGATTCATTTAAAAAATTTTGGTTGTTTCCTTTTGGATTAGTTTTATTGTTTAGGTAAGGATAGATTTTATCAGCAAGTTCGCATAAGAGGTAAATTAAGCTTGTTTTTACAGCAAGAATTGCATTTAATTTAGTTTTTGCCAAAATATTCTCCTTAAGTTAAATTTTATTTAGTTTGTATTAAAAGATTAAATTTTATTGTTTATTTTTAGGTTTTTAGTTTTGTAATATTTACTCCTTTTAATACACACATACACTATTAATTAGTAGTGTATGTGGTCACAACAGTCTTGTAGTAGCCTTTCAATCTTATGTGCAATTTGCATACTTTCATCTGCGTTTAATTTATGTTCGTATCCAAGCCTTATTTTTTCTCCTAAAATTATTCGGTATATTTTATCATGTTTGTTTTTTAAACTATTGTTATATTCATTAATAATGTCATCGACAATTTTTATCCACCCATTTCTATGTTGAAGTAGTTTTTCAAATTTTTCTTGGATATCTTTTACTTTTTTTGTTTCAAAGTTTAGCATTAAGCGCTTTTGATTATTTTTATTTAAATGATTGACAGCTTTTTCAAATGATTCTTGAGTTTTGAATCCTTTCCAAAAAACTAAGCCAATAACAGTATAATGGTAGCCATTTGAGCTTGATGTTTCTGCTAGTATTGAGATTAATTTTTTGATTTTATTCTCATCATAATCCAGAGATGAAAAAAATAATCTTCTAATTTGGCTATCTTTTAAGTCTAGGTTAAGAAAATTTTCTTTAGTGTTTTCTGGGAATAAGTTTTTATTTATTCCAAAGCAATCAATAGGTTCAATTTTTTGAATGTCTTTATTTATTTTTGGAGCATATATTGTTATATATGGTTCTATTTTATTAATTAATTTTTCATTTTCATTTAATCTTTGTGTAAAGTTTTTAATTGCCGCTTCCTTTTCAATGCTGAGGAGCTGGTTTTTCTGTAAGATTTGAATATTTTTAGCATTTTCTTTCTCAATTACGGGAATGGGATTTGATTGTAATTCATTTGCGATTTCTTCTGGGTTGTTTGATTTAGAATAAAAAGAACAAGAGGCTAGTAAAATTATTTTATATAATGTTAATATTTTATAAATTGTGGGTTTTCTCAAAACTTAATCCTTTAAAAATACTTTAAAAAAGTTAATTAATCTCATTTAATAAGCTTGCCATTACTATTGTAAGTATATTTCAGTTTGTTTCATTTTCAATGATTGTTTTATCCATTTAAAATAAAAGATAATAAATTAACTATTTAAAATATTTTTTTAAAAAAAGCTACTTAAAACGTTTCGCTTGGTTTTTAAATTTGTTAGCATATTGATATTGTACTTTCTAAGTTGTATTAATTTAATAATTTTTATTATTAGCTTTGTTTTTGCTTATGATATGCATTATACTTTTCATGTGTTATTTTGTAATAATAAATCTAACTATTATAAAATAACACCGTTCTCCCCATTTTAATGTAAAATTTAATCGGTATAAGTCTTGTTTAACCTCTTGTTTTTGTAGGATGTTTTAATTAAAAAAGTTAATTAAATGCATTAATACAAATATATATATTGATTCTAATTTAGTTATGTTTTAAAATATTAAGAATAAAATAGTTTAAATAAGGAGAATTAACAATGATTAAAATATTTAGTAATTTAATAATTAATGGATTATTGTTTGGATTTTTAAATTTAAATGTTTTTGCAGATTCTAATAATGTAAAAGTTATTCAATCTCAATCCGATGTTTTAGAACACTCAGATCAAAATGATAACAAAAAATTAGATCAAAAAGATCAGGTTAATAAAGCTTTAGATACTATTAACAAGGTTACAGAAGATGTTTCTAATAAATTAGAAGAGGTTAGAGAATCATCTCTTGAGTTGGTAGAATCAAATGATGTTAGTACGGTTAAAAAGTTTATAGGTTCAATGTCTTTAATCTCAGATGTTGCCAAAGGCGCTGTCGTTGTATCACAAGAAGCAACTATTATAGCAAAGTTTTCAGGAATGGTTGCTGAGGATTCAAATAAGGTTGTCGAAATGTCTAAGAAGGCTGCTCAAGAAACCCAAAAAGCTGTTTCTATTGCAGGTGAAGCAATGGTTTTAATAGAGAAGCAAATAATGTCAAATAAATCTCCAAATAATAAGGAATTGGAATTGACAAAAGAAGAATTTGCTAAAGTAGAACAAGTTAAAGAAACCCTAATGGCTTCTGAAAGGGCTTTAGATGAAACAGCTCAAGAGGCTCAAAAAGTTCTCAACATCGTTAATGGTTTAAATCCATCAAATAAGGATCAAGTAGTAGCAAAAAAAGATGTTGCAAAGGCTATTTCCAATGTTGTTAAAGTAGCTCAAGGCGCAAGAGATCTTGCAAGGGTAATGTCTATTTCTTTATATATGAGATAGTTTATTATATAGATTTATAAATGATTAAAGGATAAAACAAAAAGGTTTGAGACCGTATATAGCCTCAAACCTTTTTTGTATTTTCTATTTTGGTAAGCTTAACACTAAAAACTCCCCATTAAGGCTTATTTTATGATATAGTATTTGTATTCCAAATATTATCATTTCCAATATTTGTGTTTTTAAAAATTAATAACTATACTTTTAAGTAGGAGTATCAATTTTTAAATAAAGAATATAAAATTTTGAATAATGGTTTTTAAAGTTTATTGATTTTATGGAGATGATAAAAGAATAGTCGAAGCCGTACGGATTTCTTATCGAGGAGATGGCGTTAAAAGGAAAAAAGATGCGTAGTTCTATTGACTATTTAATAAGAAATGGATATACAAGCCCATTAGAGCGGGTTTTTACATTTAATGTTAAAGCCCCCCCAATAGGTTATTGCAAGGCAATAGATGAGAGACATAGAGCTGCGGCAAGGAATTAATAAAGTTTCTGGATAGATGCTACAGCCTGGCAAGAGAAGAATTTTATGTTCCTTTTAAGGGATGATTAAAGGTGTCATTATAGTAATAGCCAACTTAATAAAAGAGAATTAAGGTCTTATAAAAAGACTTGTTAGATAAAATAAAGCGGCATTAAAAATATTCTTATTAGCTTTGTCAAGATATGGTTAATTCTAATATTCCAAAAGAACTTTCAAGGATAGTTTTATCTTTAAGTTTATATACTGAATGGTATTAGCAAATTGATTTAAATAATCTTTTCTATTTTATTAAATTACGATTAGCTTTAGATAGTCCAAAAAAATTAAAGAGAATTTGCCAAAAGAAATGCGAGAATATGCTCAGGATATTGACAAGTATAGTAAAGAGAAATTTTCCCCACCTCTTTTAACAGTTTTGAAAATCATTTTTTAAGAAGAAAGATATTTTCTCACAAATAAAGAGATAATAGTAATTATTAATGCCTTGTATTTAGGCAAGCTTAGTATGGATGCTGAAAAATTAGACTTATTGAAAGATAAGCTGGGGATTGATTGATTTTTTATTATAAAGTGTAATTTCAAAAAAGACAATGTGAATTTAATAAGAGGATATTAAAATAAGTAATTAATATACTAATAAATACTTATTA